>NZ_VJNO01000143.1 GCF_007096885.1 Streptomyces sp. 130
CTCGAGGTGGCCGGCGTGCCGGTGAGCACCGGGGCCACCAAGTTCGACCTCACCCTCCACCTCACTCCCGGTGAGTCGGGCGGCACCGCGGAGCTGAGCGGTGCCTTCGAATACAGCGCGGACCTGTTCGACCGGAGCACGGTGCAGCGGCTCCAGCAGCGCTTCACGCAGCTGCTCGACGCCGTGGTCTCCGAACCCGACCGGCCCTTGTCCGGGCTGGATGTGCTGTTGCCGGGTGAGTGTGCTGCGTTGGAGGAGTGGAATGCCACGGGTGGGGTGGCGCGGGTGGCGTCGATTCCGGAG
>NZ_VJNO01000023.1 GCF_007096885.1 Streptomyces sp. 130
AGAACAGCGGCCTGGACGTCGCGGACCGCATCACCGTCCGCTGGACCTCCACAGACCCCGCGACCACCGAAGCCCTCACCGAACACGCGACGCTGATCGCGGACGAGGTGCTGGCCACGGACTACGCGCAGGGCGAGGCGGACGGCGCGTATGGCGCCGCCATCGAGGACGAGGGCCTGAGCCTGACGTTCCGCCTCCGCAAGGCGTAGCGGGGCCGTAGCCGGAGGGGCTGTACTTCAGCCCCTCCGGCGATTGAGGAGCGGGGTCCGGGGCGGAGCCCCGGTTTCGGGAAGGGGCGGGTAGGGGACAGCCGCGCGCAGCGCCCCCCGCACTCGTACGCGCAAAGGGCCGGGCCCCGGGGAACCCCCGGGGCCCGGCCCTTTGCCTGCCGACGGCTACGCGCGCACCGCGCGCGAGCCGGTCAGTTGTCGTCCTCGTCGATCAGGAACCCGCGCATCGGCGACGGCGCCTGCTGCATCGGCTGCGGCGCCTGCGGCCGCACCGGCGCCATCGGCTGCGTCATCGCCGGCGACATCTGCTGCTGACCGCCGTACGACGGGCCGCTGCCCATGGACGGGTTGCCGCCGCCCATCGGCTGACCGCCGTGGTTGCCGCCCATCGTGTGCCCCATGGCACCCGCACCGGCCGGAGCCAGCGAGGGCGACGGCGGCAGCGACGCGGCGGCCGGGGTGCGCGGCGGGGCCAGCGAGTCGTCCGCCTGGGTCTCCAGCTGACGCAGCTGGCTCTCCAGGTAGGACTTCAGACGCGTCCGGTACTCGCGCTCGAAGCCCCGCAGGTCCTCGACCTTGCGCTCCAGCGTCGCGCGGGCCGACTCCAGCGAGCCCATCGCCACGCGGTGCTTCTCCTGCGCGTCCCGCTCCAGCGCGTCCGCCTTGGCGCGGGCGTCCCGCTCCAGGCCCTCGGCGCGGCTGCGCGCCTCGCCGACGATCTTGTTGGCCTCGGAACGGGCCTCCGCGATCGCCTGGTCGGCGGTCTGCTGGGCCAGGGACAGGACACGGGCGGCGCTGTCGCCACCGGGGCCCTGCTGCTGCATCTGCGGCGGGGGCTGCATCTGCTGCATCTGCTGCTGCGGGTTGTGACCGCCCATGGGGCCGCCCATCGGGCCACCCATGGGACCACCCTGCATCGGGCCGGGGCCGTGCGGGCCCTGCGGACCGGGGCCGTGCGGGCCCTGGGGGCCGTGGCCGCTGGGACCGGCGGGCAGCTGCGGAGCACCACCGGGCAGCTGGGGGGGACCCATCTGCGGGGGCTGCTGCTGGACCGGCGGGCCCGATATGGCGGCGGGCACCGGGGCACCCGGCCGGTCCTGCTGCTCCGGCGGCTTGCGCATCCCCTGCTGCTGGTTCTGCGCGGCGGCACGCGTGGCGGCGGCCAGCTTGGCGCGCAGGTCCTCGTTCTCACGGAGCAGGCGGGTCAGCTCCGACTCGACCTCGTCGAGGAAGGCGTCGACCTCGTCCTCGTCGTAGCCCTCTCGGAGGCGGACTGTCGTGAACTGCTTGTTCCGCACATCCTCGGGAGTCAGCGGCATCTCTTCTTCACCTCTACGTAGTCGTCGGCAGTCGGCAAGACCGTATCGCTCACAGCCTGGTCACGATGCTGATCAGGATGGAAACGATGATCATCAGAACGAAGAAGGACAGGTCGAGTGCCACGCCCCCGAGACGCAGCGGCGGGATGAACCGCCGCAGGAGCTTGAGCGGTGGATCGGTGACCGTGTAGGTCGTCTCCAGGACGACCACCATCGGCTTGCCCGGCTGCCATGAACGTGCGAACTGGAAGACGTAGTCCATGACGAGCCGGAAGATCAGCACGATGAGGAAACACATCAACGCGATGTAGACAACACTTTGTGCGACGCCCATCTCTCGCGCTTCCCTCTCCCCTGGCTCTCGTAGCACCGGCCTCTCGGCCGGGTTGTTCCCGGTGTCGTGTTCTCAGCTCTGGTTGAAGAATCCGCCCTCTGCGATGCGGGCCTTGTCCTCCGCCGTGACATCGACGTTAGCAGGCGACAACAGGAACACCTTCTGTGTCACTCGCTCAATGCTGCCATGGAGACCGAAGACGAGTCCCGCGGCAAAGTCGACAAGTCGCTTCGCGTCCGTATCGTCCATCTCCGTGAGATTCATGATCACCGGAGTGCCCTCACGGAAGTGTTCCCCGATGGTACGGGCCTCGTTGTACGTCCTGGGGTGCAGCGTCGTGATCCGGTAGGGCTCACGCTCGGACACGACCTTGGGCATGATCACCGGTGCGTTCTTCTCCATGTTCGGACGTTCAGGTGTGATGGATGCCACGGGTGCGATCCGGGCGGGTCGCTCGCGCTCCGCCGGGATCTGGACCGGCTCCCGCTGCGCCGGCGGCTGGACCGCGCGTACCGGTTCGTCGCGCTCCCGGTCCCGCTCCACCTGATGCGCGGGCTGGTGCCGGCGCCGGTCGCGCTCGGGCTCCGGCTCGGGTTCGAATTCGTCGTCGGGGTCGAACCCCGGGCCGTCGTACCCATCGTCCTCCACGAGGCCGAGGTAGACCGCCATCTTGCGCATCGCGCCGGCCATGCTCTGAGTCCTCCGCTCTGTGGTGGATCGGCATCTGTCACCAAGTGCCCGCGATCCACTCCGGCCTACCCGCCCTGGGCGGTAATGACCATATTTTCTGCTGTGGTCCGACTTCTTCGCGACGTTACCCGAGCCCGGGGCGGACTCCGAGTACCGCAGTACCGACGCGCACATGTGTCGCTCCGGCCGCGATCGCGTCCTCGAGGTCCGCACTCATCCCCGCAGAGACCATGTTCGCAGCCGGATGGTTCCCGCGCAGCCGGGATGAGAATTCCATCAGCCGGTCGAACGCGGCCCGTTGCCGCCCGGCGAAGGGGCCGGCGAGCGGCGCGACGGTCATCAGCCCGTCCAGCCGGAGCCCGGGCGCGGCGGCGATCGCGTCCGCCAACTCCTCGATCCCGTCGGGCGCGACGCCTCCGCGGGCCCCCCGCTCCCCGCTCTCCGCGTCGAGGGCGACCTGGATGAGGCAGCCGAGTTCGCGCTCGCGGCGCCCGGCCGCCGCCGAGAGGGCGGTCACCAGCTTCGTACGGTCCACGGACTGCACGACATCGGCATAACCGGCCACAGAACGGACCTTATTGGTCTGCAACTGGCCGACAAAATGCCAGGAGAGGGACAGATCCGCGCACTCGGCGGCCTTCGGAGCGGCGTCCTGGTCGCGGTTCTCCGCGACCTGACGCACACCGAGTCCATGCAGAATCCGCACATCGCTCGCGGGGTAGGTCTTGGTGACCACGAGCAGGGTCACCTCCTCCCGCTCGCGCCCGGCCGCGACACAGGCCGAAGCGATCCGTTCCTCCACCCGCGCCAGATTCGCGGCGAGTTGATCCTTGCGTTCCGTCATGCCCTATCAGTCCAGCCAGACATATCCGGCGAGCCGCCCGGTGGTGCGGTCGCGTCGGTACGAGAAGTGGTCGCCCGATTCCAGGGTGCAGAAGGGCGACGCCTGCCGGTCGGTGACGCCGAGCCCGGCGAGCTGGGCGTGCACCCCGCCCGTGACGTCCACCGCCGGGGTGCCCCAGCTGGTCTCGGACCACGAGCCGGGCACGTGCGCGGCGACCTCGTCCCGCATCGCGGCCGGCACCTCGTAGCACCGCCCGCAGACGGCAGGCCCGGTCCGCGCGGTGATCCGGGAGACCTCCGCGCCCAGCCCGACCATGGCCTCGACCGCGGCCGGCACGATCCCGGCGACCAGCCCCGGCCGCCCGGCGTGCGCCGCCGCGACGACGCCGGCCTCCGGGTCGGCGAGCAGGACGGGGGTGCAGTCGGCGGTCAGCACGGCGAGCGCGAGCCCGCGCCGCGCGGTGACCACCGCGTCCACGGCGGGGATCTCCGCCGCTTCGCCCCAGGGCCCGTCGACCACGGCCACGTCCCGGCCGTGGACCTGGTTCATCCAGACGACCCGCGCCGGATCGAGCCCCCGGGCCCGCGCGGCCCGCTCGCGGTTGGCGAGAACGGCGGCGGGGTCGTCACCGACCGCGCCGCCGAGATTCAGCTCCGCGTACGGGGCGGCGCTCACTCCGCCCCACCTGTCGGTGAAGGAGAAGTGAGCGCCGCCCCGAGAGAAGACAGAGACCGTAGGGCTCACTGCGTCATGCGGACCTATCACTTCAAGAAGTCCGGTACGTCCAGCTCTTCGGCCTGGGAGTCCGAGTAGGGACGGGCCGGCGGGACGTGCGGCGGCGGGACGACCGGCGGGAGGTGGGTCTCACCCGACACCGGCACCGGCTCGGCCTGCACCGCCGGCTCCTCGCGCGGCGGCACGGAACCGAGACCGCCGGACTGGCGCACCGGCTCGGGCGCGGCCCGGACCGGCGTCGGCGCCGGCTCCTCGCGCTTGGACTTGGTGCCCTCCAGGGCGAAGTCCGCCCGGCGGGCCGGCGGCTGTCCGCCGTCGAAGCCCGCCGCGATGACGGTGACCCGCACCTCGTCGCCGAGGGCGTCGTCGATGACCGCGCCGAAGATGATGTTCGCCTCCGGGTGGGCCGCCTCGCTCACCAGCTGGGCGGCCTCGTTGATCTCGAAGAGACCGAGGTCGCTGCCGCCGGAGATGGAGAGCAGGACACCGCGGGCGCCGTCGATGGACGCCTCCAGGAGCGGCGAGGAGATCGCCATCTCCGCCGCGGCCACCGCGCGGTCGTCGCCGCGGGCGGAGCCGATGCCCATGAGCGCGGAACCGGCCTCGGACATGACCGACTTGACGTCGGCGAAGTCGAGGTTGATCAGGCCCGGGGTGGTGATGAGGTCGGTGATGCCCTGGACACCGGAGAGCAGGACCTGGTCGGCCGACTTGAACGCGTCGAGCACGCTGACCTGGCGGTCCGAGATGGACAGCAGCCGGTCGTTGGGGATGACGATGAGGGTGTCGACCTCTTCGCGGAGCTCGGCGATGCCGTCCTCCGCCTGGTTGGCGCGGCGCCGGCCCTCGAAGGTGAACGGGCGGGTGACCACACCGATCGTCAGGGCGCCGAGCGAGCGCGCGATGTTGGCGACGACGGGTGCGCCACCGGTGCCGGTGCCGCCGCCTTCGCCTGCGGTGACGAAGACCATGTCGGCCCCCTTGAGGACCTCCTCGATCTCCTCACGGTGGTCCTCTGCCGCCTTACGACCGACGGCCGGGTTCGCCCCGGCGCCGAGGCCGCGGGTGAGTTCGCGGCCGACGTCGAGCTTGACGTCGGCGTCGCTCATCAACAGGGCTTGCGCATCCGTGTTGATCGCGATGAACTCGACGCCTTTGAGACCGACCTCGATCATTCGGTTGATGGCATTGACACCACCGCCGCCGACACCGATGACCTTGATGACTGCGAGGTAGTTCTGCGGTGCTGCCACGTCGAAGGCCTCTCGCCTCGAGTTACGTGTCGTCGCTTCGCGGTGATCCCGCCGCGACGACGGATGCCGATTGGGACGGTCCGAACGCCGACCCAAACCCTAACGTTCAAGTTTAGGGTTACCAGTGTGTCTGCTTCATGGACTCTTCCGAACAGGACACTAAGTCGACAAGTGGCGCACGTTCAACGAACACGCCGAACCTCCCGTTTTTCTTTTCACCCTATGTGATCACCCGTAGCGCTGACCAACCAGGGTGTTGGCCAGGCCAAATGTGCGTCAACCACCCGACACGGCGGGGGCGGTGGGGGCACTCACGTCGAAGTGCCCCGCTTTGGGCGCGGCCTTCATGAGAGCGGTGAGGACTTTCGCCTTCGCCGCACCCGCTCCACCACTTCCCCACATCACCGTGCGATCCCCGCTGAGTTCCAAGGAGATGGCGTCGTACGAGTCGACCCGGACGACCCGGGTGTCCTCGGCGACCCCGTCCGGGAGGTCACCCGCGACCCGGACCGCTTCCCGTACCAGCCGGTCGCCGCCGAAGCGGCGCAGGCTCGCGGACCGGCCCGTGGCCACCTCCAGCAGAGGCACATGGCCGGGCGCCTTGTCCACCGTCGCGAAGCGCACGCCCTCGTCGTCCACTTCGATGAACTTCGCACCCTTTTCGACCAGAAGGACCGGCTTTCGCTCGGTCACCTTAAGTCCGATGCCGTGCGGCCATGACCGAACGACATCCACCTCGTCGATACGAGGCAACTTCTGGCGCAACCTCTTCTCGATGGCGCCGGTGTCCACGGAAACGAGCGGGGCGCCCATCGGCACCGCCGCGGCACGCTCCACCTCGGCCGGTGTCAGCACCCGCACCCCGGTGATCCTGACCTGCTCGACCCGCAGCCAGGAGGAGCCGTAGAGCGCCCAGACGACGCCGGAGCCGAGCAGCAGCACGGCTCCGGCGATCAGGAGCAGCAGCCGGCGCCGGGAGAGGCGTCGCCCCTCACGGCGCGGGCGCGACGGCCGGTCCGGGGCGTTCTCCTGCTTCCCTGCACCGCGCTGGGCGGTCGTCGGTCCGGCCACGCTCGCTCCTTATGCCGGGTCCGGGGGCCACCGCTCCCGGACCCGCCCGCCTCACGCGTTACGGCGTGCGGCAATCGCCTCGTACACCATGCCGACCAGCAGATCGTCGGCGTCCCGGCGGCCGAACTCCGCGGCGGCCCGGGACATCTCATACAGCCGGTGCGGATCGGACAGCACCGGCAGGACGTTGCCCTGCACCCACTCGGGGGTGAGCGCGGCGTCGTCCACCAGCAGTCCGCCGCCGGCGTTGACCACCGGCTGGGCGTTGAGCCGCTGTTCGCCGTTGCCGATGGGCAACGGGACGTAGGCGGCGGGCAGTCCGACGGCGGAGAGTTCGGCGACGGTCATCGCGCCCGCGCGGCAGAGCATCATGTCGGCCGCGGCGTACGCGAGATCCATCCGGTCCACGTACGGTACCGGGATGTAGGGGGGCATCCCGGGCATGTTGTCCACGCGCGGCAATTCGTTCTTCGGCCCGACCACGTGCAGGATCTGGATGCCGGAGCGCTGGAGCAGCGGAGCGACGCGCTGTACCACCTCGTTGAGGTGGCGGGCGCCCTGCGAGCCGCCGGAGACCAGCAGCGTCGGCAGGTTGGGGTCGAGGCCGAACGCCGCGCGCGCCTCGGGGCGGACGCGGGCCCGGTCGAGGGTGGCGATGGTGCGGCGGAGCGGGATGCCGATGTAGCGGGCGCCGCGCAGCTTGCTGTCGGGCGTGGAGACGGCGACGCCGTGGGCGTACCGCGAGCCGATCTTGTTGGCCAGGCCGGGGCGGGCGTTGGCCTCGTGGACCACGATCGGGACACCGGCGCGCTTGGCGGCGAGATAGCCCGGCAGGGCCACGTAACCGCCGAAGCCGACCACGCAGTCGGCCCTGGTGCGTTCCAGGACCTGCTCGGCGGCCTTGATGGTGCCGCGCAGCCGGCCCGGGACGGTGATGAGTTCGGGGGTGGGCTTGCGCGGCAGCGGTACGGCCGGGATCAGGGCCAGTTCGTACCCCCGCTCGGGTACGAGTCTGGTCTCGAGCCCGCGCTCCGTGCCGAGAGCGGTGATCCCCACGCTCGGGTCCTGCCTGCGCAGGGCGTCCGCGAGGGCGAGCGCGGGCTCGATGTGGCCGGCGGTCCCCCCGCCGGCGAGTACGACATGCACCGAATTTCACCGCTCTCCGGACGGACGCTTCTTGACGCGCCGTCTCATCGTCTTCCATCTGACCCCGGGCCTCCGCACGGCCAGGGCCGCCTTCGCGGCGGGCTCGTCCCGCGCGAA
Organism: Streptomyces sp. 130; assembly: GCF_007096885.1. Lineage (GTDB taxonomy): Bacteria > Actinomycetota > Actinomycetes > Streptomycetales > Streptomycetaceae > Streptomyces. The sequence continues at coordinate 7,740 of NZ_VJNO01000023.1, forward strand.
CGCGATCAGCAGCCCGACGGCGAACATGGTCGGCAGCAGGGCCGAACCCCCGTAGGAGAACAGCGGGAGCGGGACACCGGCGATCGGCAGCAGGCCGAGCACCGCACCGATGTTGATCACGGCCTGCGCCGTGATCCAGGTGGTCACACCTCCCGCTGCGTACCTCACGAAGGGGTCCTCCGTGCGTCCGGCCACGCGGATACCCGCATAGCCTAGAGCCGCGAAGAGGGCGAGCACCGACAGCGTCCCCGCCAGCCCCAGTTCCTCCCCGGTGATGGCGAAGATGAAGTCGGTGTGCGGTTCGGGAAGTTGGCCCCATTTTTCCACACTCGCACCGAGGCCGGAACCGAACCATCCGCCCGATGCCAGAGCATAGATGCCGTGCACGGCCTGCCAGCAGGAGCCTCCGGGCCCGGGCTCGCTGGCCCCCATGCAGTCCAGCCGGGACATGCGGTTGGGACTGGTCTTGATCAGCAGGAATCCGATGAGCCCGGCGGTGGCGAGCACTCCGGCGAACAGCCGGGTGGGCGCCCCGGCCAGCCAGAGCAGGCCGAACAGGATGGCCGTGAGAATGATCGCAGTGCCCATGTCGCCGCCGAGCATGATGAGCCCCAGCAGCATGAAGGCGACCGGCACCAGCGGCACCAGCATGTGCTTCCACTGGGTCAGCAGCCGCTTGTCCTGCTTGCGGGCGAGCAGGTCGGCCCCCCACAGCACGAGCGCCAGCTTGCCGAACTCGCTGGGCTGGAGCTGGAAGGGCCCGCCCAGATAGAGCCAGTTGCGGTTGCCGTTGACCGACATCCCTATCCCCGGCACCTGGACCAGGACCATCAGGAAGACGGCGCCCATGAGCAGCGGGTAGGACAGCGCGCGGTGCAGCTTCACCGGCATCCGCGCGGCGGCGGCCATCAGCCCGGCCCCGATCACGGCGGCCAGGAACTGCTTGCGGAAGAAGTAGGTGCCGGGCTTGCCGAGCTCCAGCGCCTTGATCATCGAGGCGGAGTAGACCATCACCAGGCCCAGCACGGTGATCAGCAGCCCGGCGCCCAGGATCACGTAGTACGCCGTCAGCGGACGGTCCCAGGCGCGCCGGGCCCGCTCGTACAGCCGCCGCACTCCGCCGCCGCGCGGGCTGCGGGTGCCACCGGTGCTCCGGGCCCGCACCGCCGCGGGCCGCCGGGCCTTGGCAGCGGGCCGTACCCGCACGCTCTCTTCGGCCGGCATGTCCCTGTCCCCTCCACTGCTCGTGCCCGGGGCGCGGCGGCCGGGCCCGTCAGACGCTCTCGGCGGCGCGTGCGCGGACGGCGTCCGCGAAGGCCTCGCCCCGCTTGTTGTAGTTGACGAACATGTCCATGGAGGCGCAGGCCGGGGCCATCAGCACGGTGTCTCCCGGCCGGGCGAGCCGTGCGGCCTCGCCGACCGCCTCGGACATCGCCCCAGTGTCGGTCCGGGCGAGGTCGACCACGGGTACCTCGGGGGCGTGTCGCGCGAGGGCTTCGCGGATCAGGGCCCGGTCCGCGCCCATGAGCACGACGCCCCGCAGCCGCTCGGCGCAGCCGGTCACCAGCTCGTCGAAGGTGGCGCCCTTGGCCAGGCCCCCGGCGATCCAGACGATGGAGTCGTAGGCGGCGAGCGAGGCTTCGGCGGCGTGGGTGTTGGTGGCCTTGGAGTCGTCCACGTACGCGACCCCGGCCACGTCCGCGACGTGCTCGATGCGGTGCGGGTCGGGGCGGAAGTTGCGCAGTCCGTCGCGGACGGCGGCGGGTTCGACGCCGAAGGCGCGGGCCAGGGCGGCGGCGGCCAGGGCGTTGGCGATGTTGTGCGGGGCCGGCGGGTTGACGTCGGCGACCTCGGCCAGCTCCTGGGCCTGCTTCTGGCGGTTCTTCACGAACGCCCGGTCGACCAGGATGCCGTCCACCACGCCGAGTTGCGAGGGCCCCGGTGTGCCGAGGGTGAAGCCGATGGCGCGGCAGCCCTCCTCGACGTCCGCCTCGCGCACCAGGTCCTCGGTGGCCGGGTCGGCCGCGTTGTAGACGCAGGCGACGCGGTTGCCCTCGTAGATCCGGCCCTTGTCGGCGGCGTACGCCTCCATGGAGCCGTGCCAGTCGAGGTGGTCGGGGGCCAGGTTGAGCACGGCGGCGGAGTGGGCGCGCAGCGAGGGCGCCCAGTGCAGCTGGTAGCTGGAGAGTTCGACGGCGAGCACGTCGTACGTCTCCTCGCCGAGGACGGCGTCCAGCAGGGAGACGCCGATGTTGCCGACGGCGGCGGTGCGCAGCCCGGCGGCCTCCAGGATGGAGGCGAGCATCCGTACGGTCGTGGTCTTGCCGTTGGTGCCGGTGACCGCGAGCCAGGGGACCGGTTCCCGGCCGTCCTGGCCGCGCAGCCGCCAGGCGAGTTCGACGTCGCCCCAGACCGGGACGCCCGCTTCGGCGGCCGCGGCGAACAGCGGCTTGCCGGGCTTCCAGCCTGGGGCGGTGACGATCAGCTCGGTGGACTCGGGCAGGGTGTCGCCGTCGCCGAGGCGCACGGTGATGCCCTGCGCCTCCAGTTCGGCGGCCTGGGCGCGGGAGCGCTCGTCGTCGCCGTCGTTGACCACGGTGACGACGGCACCGAGGCCGTGCAGCACCCGGGCCGCCGGGATTCCGGAGACCCCGAGCCCGGCGACCGTGACGTGCTTGCCCTGCCAGTCCACGTTGCTCACTTCTTGGCTGCCCATCCTGCGTAGAAGAGGCCGAGTCCGACGATCACGCACATGCCCTGGATGATCCAGAAGCGGACCACGACAAGGACTTCGGACCACCCCTTGAGTTCGAAGTGGTGCTGGAGCGGCGCCATGCGGAAGACGCGCTTGCCGGTCATCTTGAACGAGCCGACCTGGATGACGACGGACATCGTGATCATCACGAAGAGGCCGCCGAGGATCGCCATCAGGAATTCGGTGCGGGAGCAGATGGCCAGGCCGGCGAGCGCGCCGCCGAGGGCGAGCGAGCCGGTGTCCCCCATGAAGATCTTGGCCGGCGAGGTGTTCCACCACAGGAAGCCGAAGCAGGAGCCCATCAGCGCGGAGGCCACGACCGCGAGGTCGAGCGGGTCGCGCACCTCGAAGCAGGCGCTCGGGTTGGTGAGGGTGGTGGCGTTGGCGCAGGACTCCTGGAACTGCCAGAGCCCGATGAAGGTGTACGCGCCGAAGACCATCACCGACGCGCCGGTGGCCAGGCCGTCCAGACCGTCCGTCAGGTTCACGCCGTTGGACATGGCGAGGATCATGAACAGCGCCCAGACGACGAAGAGCACCGGGCCGATCGACCAGCCGAAGTCCTCGACGAACGAGAGCTTGTCGGAGGCCGGGGTGTTGCCGCGGGCGTCGGCGAACTGGAGCGAGAGCACCGCGAAGGCGATCCCGACTATCAGCTGGCCGGCCATCTTCGCCTTGGCCCGCAGACCGAGCGAGCGCTGCTTGACGATCTTGATGTAGTCGTCCAGGAAGCCGACGAGTCCCATGCCGGTCATCAGGAAGAGGACCAGCACACCGGAGAAGCGCATCTCCTCGCCGGTGATCACCTTCGCCAGGAAGTACGCGATGAGCGTCGCCAGGATGAAGGCGATGCCGCCCATCGTGGGCGTGCCCTTCTTGGACCCGTGGGTGCGCGGGCCGTCGTCGCGGATGAACTGCCCGTATCCCTTGCGGGCCAGGAGCTTGATCAGCAACGGCGTGCCGACCAGGGTCAGGAAGAGCCCGATGGCTCCCGCGAAGAGGATCTGCCTCATCGGCCCGCGACCTCGCCCTCGGTCGCGTTCTCCAGCAGTGCTGTGACGACCTGCTCAAGGCCGACCGACCGGGACGCCTTCACCAGCACCACGTCTCCCGGGCGCAGTTCCCTGCGCAACAGGTCGACGGCAGCCTGTGCGTCGGACACGTGCACCGACTCCTCACCCCACGAACCCTCGTTGTATGCGCCCAGTTGCAGCCAGGAGGCCTCTCTGCCCCCGACCGCGACGAGCTTGCTGACGTTGAGCCGGACGGCGAGCCGTCCGACCGCGTCGTGCTCGGCGAGCGAGGCGTCGCCGAGCTCGGCCATCAGGCCGAGCACCGCCCACGTACGACGCCCCTTCCCCATGGCGACCAGCGCGCGGAGCGCGGCCTTCATGGATTCGGGGTTGGCGTTGTAGGCGTCATTGACGAACGTCACGCCGTCCGGACGCTCGGTGACCTCCATGCGCCAACGGGAGAGGGTGCCCGCCTCGGAGAGCCCTTCGGCGATCTCGTCTGCGGACAGGCCCAGCTCATGGGCGACGGCGGCCGCGGCGAGCGCGTTCGACACGTGGTGCTCACCGTACAGGCGCATGGTCACCTCGCTGCACCCGGTGGGTGTGTGGAGGCGGAACGCGGGGCGTCCGTCGTCGGTGAGGTGCACGTCTTCGCCCCGTACGTCCGCATCCGCGCCTTCGCCGAAGAGGACGACGCGGGCCTTGGTGCGGGAGGACATGGCGCGTACGAGGGGGTCGTCGGCGTTGAGCACGGCGACGCCGTCCTCGGGCAGCGACTCGACCATCTCGCCCTTGGCCTGGGCGATCTGCTCCTTGCCGCCGAACTCGCCGATGTGCGCGCTGCCGACGTTGAGTACGAGGCCGATGCGGGGCGGGACGAGTCCGGTGAGGTAGCGGATGTCCCCGATGTAGCGGGCGCCCATCTCGAGGACCAGGTGTCTGGTCTCGTCGGTGGCGCGCAGCGCGGTGAGCGGCAGGCCGATCTCGTTGTTGAGGTTGCCCTCCGGGTAGACGGTGGGCCCCTTGCGCTCCAGGAGTTGCGCGATGAGGTCCTTGGTGGAGGTCTTGCCGGCGGAGCCGGTGAGGGCGACGACGGTGGCGCCGAGGCGGCCGACGACGGCGCGGGAGAGCGCGCCGAGGGCGGCCACGACGTCGTCCACGACGATCGCGGGCACTCCGACGGGGCGGGTGGCCAGGACGAGGGCCGCGCCCGCCTCAACGGCGCGCTCGGCGTAGTCGTGGCCGTCGGCCCGTTCGCCGGCGAAGGCGACGAAGAGGCTGCCGGGGGTCACCTTGCGGGAGTCGATGACGACCGGTCCGCTGACGTTTACCGCCGGATCCGGTATGTCGTGCGTCTGCCCGCCGACGATTTCGGCGATCTCGGCGAGGGAAAGGGCGATCACTTGGTCATCCCTGACTGTTGTTCTCGTGGTGGGAGGCACGGGGTCCGGCGCCTTCGTGCCCCAGGGAGCGCTCGATGGCCTCGCGCAGGACGACCCGGTCGTCGAAGGGGCGGACGACGCCGTGGACGTCCTGGCCCTGCTCGTGGCCCTTACCGGCGACGAGCACGGTGTCGCCGGGCTCGGCCCGGGCCACGGCGGCGGCGACGGCCGCGGCGCGGTCGGCGTCGACCAGGACGTCGCCGCGCTCGTGGACGGGCACCTCGGCGGCGCCCGCGAGCATGGCCGCGAGGATACCGAGGGGGTCCTCGGAGCGGGGGTTGTCGGAGGTCAGCACGGCGGTGTCGGCGAGCCGGGCCGCCGCCGCGCCCATCGGGCCGCGCTTGGTGGTGTCGCGGTCGCCGCCGCAGCCGAGGACGATGTGCAGCCGGCCCTTGGTCACCTTGCGCAGGGACCGCAGCACCGACTCGACGGCGTCCGTCTTGTGCGCGTAGTCGACCAGCGCGAGGTAGGGCTGTCCGGCGTCGACCCGCTCCAGCCGGCCGGGCACCCCGGGCACGGTCGCGATGCCGTCCGCCGCGGTCTGGGGGTCGACGCCGACGACGGCGAGGGCGACGATCGCCGCCAGGGTGTTGGCGACGTTGAACGGGCCGGGCAGCGGGGCCTTGGCGGTGGCCCGCTCGCCCTTGGGCCCGACGACGGTGAAGGTGGAGCCGAGCCGGCCGACGACGACGTCCTCGGCGCGCCAGTCGGCGTCCGGGTGGCCCTCGGCGGAGAAGGTCGTGATGGGCACCGTCGCCTCGGTGACGAGCCTGCGGCCGTACTCGTCGTCGTAGTTGACGACCCCCTGCCTGCTGCGGCGCGGGGTGAACAGCTGCGCCTTGGCCTGGAAGTAGTCCTCCATGCCGGAGTGGAACTCCATGTGCTCCGGGCTGAGGTTGTTGAAGACGGCGACGTCGAAGACGCAGCCGTCGACGCGGCCGAGGACCAGCGCGTGGCTGGAGACCTCCATGGTGACGGCTTCGGCGCCGCGTTCGCGCATGACGGCGAACAGGGCCTGGAGATCGGTGGCTTCGGGCGTGGTGCGCTCGGACTTGATGCGCTCGTCGCCGATCCGCATCTCCACCGTGCCGATGAGCCCGGTGGCGCGTCCGGCGCCGCGCAGGCCGCCCTCGACCAGGTAGGCGGTGGTGGTCTTGCCCGAGGTGCCGGTGATGCCGACCTGGAGCAGGCCGGTGCCGGGGTGGCCGTAGATCTCGGCGGCGAGTTCGCCCATCCGGCCCCGCGGGTCCTCGGCGACCAGGACCGGCAGGCCGGTGGCCCGGGCGCGGTCGGCGCCGGAGGGGTCGGTGAGGATGGCCGCCGCGCCGAGGCCGGCCGCCTGGGTGGCGAAGTCGGCGCCGTGCAGCCGGGCGCCCGGCAGGGCCGCGTACAGGTCTCCGGGGCGCACCGCCCGGGAGTCGTGGGTGATGCCGGTGATGTCGCCGGTGCCCGGCGGTTCAAGTCCGAGCCGCTCTGCCAGCGTGACCAGGGAGGTGGGCCGCAGGCGGTCCGGGCGAGGCGCTCCCGGGTAGTTCACAGGCGCGTCCTTCTGGGTGGTTCGGGGCTGTTCGGCGTGGGGCACGGCGGTGAGCGTACCGGGCTCACCCGGCCTCTCGCGAAGTGAGGTGCCCGGCGAGCGGACGTTCTCGTTCCGGTTCCCGGGATCGGGGGTGGTGGTTGTCACTGGTGGTCTCCGCGAGTTCACTCGCCGGTTCCGAAGAACACCGGCAGCTTGGCCGGCGCGCGGCCGGACGGGGGTGTCTGGAGCGTCTTGAGGGCGAATTCCATGACCTGCTTGTAGATGGGGCCGCAGGTCTGGCCGCCGAAGTGGCTGCCCTTGGTGGGGTTCTGGATCGCGCAGTAGACGGTGATCTGGGGGTCGTCGGCGGGCGCGAAGCCGGCGAAGGAGGCGGTGTAGCCGTGGTAGCCGCCGCGCACCGGGTCGACGCGGTTGGCGGTGCCGGTCTTGCCCGCGACCCGGTAGCCGGGGATCTGGGCCTTGGTTCCGGTGCCCTCCTGGTCGGCGACCACCGATTCGAGCATGGTGGCGAGCGTCTTCGCGGTCTTCTCGCTGACCACGCGCGTCTGTTCGGGGGCTTCGGCCGGGGTGAAGCGGCCGTCCGGGCCCCTGGTGCCGCGTACGAGGGTCGGCTGGATGCGTACGCCGCCGTTGGCGATGGTCGAGTAGATCGAGGCGGCCTGCATGGCGTTGAGGGAGAGGCCCTGGCCGAACGGGATCGTGTACTGCTGCGAGGTGGACCAGTCCTCGGGCTTGGCGAGGAGGCCGGGCGTCTCGCCGGGGTAGCCCAGCCCGGTGGGCGACCCGATGCCGAATTTCCTCAGGTAGGAGTACAGCACCTTGTTCGCCTGGGCCTGCGTCTTCCCCAGTTCGCCGGTGGCCATGATGGTGCCGATGTTGCTGGACTTGGCGAGGACGCCGTTGAGGGTCAGCTGCCAGGTGGGGTGGTCGATGTCGTCCTTGAAGAGGCGGTCGCCCCGGTGCAGCCGGTTGGGCACCGTGACGTGCGTGAGGGGCGTGGCGGCGCCCTCTTCGAGCACCGCGGCCATGGACATCACCTTGCTGGTGGAGCCGGGCTCGTAGACGTCCTGGAGGGCCGCGTTGCCGAGCGAGGCGCCGTCGGCCTGCGAGAGGTCGTTGGGGTCGAAGCCGGGGGCGTTGGCCATGGCGAGGACCTCGCCGGTGCGGGTGTTCTGCACGATGACGTAGCCGCGGTCGGCCTCGGACTTCGCCACCTGGTCGGAGATGGCCTTCTGGGCCGCCCACTGGATGTCGCGGTCGATGGTCAGCTCGATGTCGGAGCCGGGGACCGCGGGGATCTCCTTGGTGCCCGCGGTGGGCACCCGCCGGCCGCCGGACTGGGCGTACTTGATGGTGCCGTCCTCGCCCGCCAGCTCCTTGTCCAGCTGGAACTCCAGGCCGCCCGCGCCCTCGCCGCCGGCGTTGACGTAACCCAGTATCCCGGCGGCCAGGGTGCCGTTGGGGTAGACCCGCTTGGTGGTGGCCTCCTGGAAGACGCCCGCCAGCACGTTGGCGCCGGGCCCGCCGGCCGCCTTGTCCTTCGCGGCCTTCTCGGCGAAGACGGACTTGAGGTCCTTGATCTGCTTCCAGACCTGCGGGGTCTGCCTGCGCGCCAGGACCGTGTACCGGCTCTTGGGCTCGGAGAGCTTCTTGACCAGTCCCTCCACGTCGACGCCGAGGATCGGCGCGAGCAGGGCGGCGGCCTGCTGGGGGGCGTCGGGCGCCTTGCTGTCGGCCGGCGTGAACATCTTGGGGTCGGCCGTGATGTCGTACGCGTCCACGCTGGTGGCCAGCGCGATGCCGTTGCGGTCGGTGATCTCACCGCGCTCGGCGGCGACCGTGTAGCTCAGGTAGCGGTTGGTCTCGGCCTTCGCGGCGTACGCGTGTGCGTCGACGGCCTGGACCTGGAGGAGCCGTACGACGAACGCGAGCATGACGAGCGTCAGGGCGAGGCTGACCAGCCGCAGCCGGGGGCGCGGGCTGCCCAGCCGCAACGGCCGCCGGGCGGGGGCGCGCCGAGCGGCGGACGGGGGCCGTCGTCGCTGCTGCTGCGGCCGGGGGCGGCCGGACGCCGCGGAGGCGTTACGGGGGCGCGCGGGGCCGGGTACCCGGCGGCGCGGCGGTTCCTTGGAGGGCACTGCGTCACCTGCCGGGGCTCGTGGAGGGCTGGGCTGCCGGTGTGCCGGAGGGCGTGGGCGCCGGGGTGCCGGCGACCGTGCCGCTGGGCGTCGGCGTCGGGGCCGGCGTGCTCGGCGGGGGTGCGAGCGGGGCCGGCGCGGCCTTGGACGGGACGCCCCGGACCTTGCCGTCCGGGTCGAGGAAGGCGGGGCTGCCGCCGGGGACCATGCCCAGCTCACGGGCGCGGCGGGCCAGGGCGTCGGGCTCGAAGGAGGCGTCGACGTCGTGCTGGAGGGCCTGCTGCTCGTCGGTCAGTTCGGTGGTCCGCTTCTTCAGCTCGCTCAGCTCGAAGGAGCCTTCGTTGAGTGCGGAGTTGAGCAGCAGCAGCGTGATCAGGCCGCCGCCGAGGAGCACCACGACCAGCAGGACGAACGGGGTCCGGGCCGCGGTGCTCGGCCCGGCGGGCATCAGCCGGGTGAGCCGTGCGACGCGTCCCTCGGGCTGCCCGGCCGGTTTGCTCACCGCGCCGCTCCGTCCCCGGCGCGCGCGGCCGTCCGCCGGCTCACCGCTCGTCCTCGCGGATGCGCTGGGCGCCGCGCAGCCGGGCGGGGGCGGCGCGGCGGTTCTCGGCGACCTCCTCCTCGGTGGGGAGCTCGGCGCCCCGGGTGAGGAGCTTCAGCCGGGGCTGGTAGCGCTCGGGGACGACGGGCAGGCCGGGCGGGGCGGTGTTGGCGGCGCCCGCCGCGAGGACCTGCTTCACGAGCCGGTCCTCCAGGGACTGGTACGAGAGGACCGCGATGCGTCCGCCGACGGCGAGGGCGGCGACGGCGGCGGGGATGGCCCGCTCCAGGACGGCGAGCTCCCCGTTGACCTCGATGCGCAGGGCCTGGAAGGTGCGCTTGGCGGGGTTGCCTCCGGTGCGCATGGCGGCCTGCGGCAGGGCCTCGCGGATGAGTTCGACGAGCCGGGCGCTGTTGGTGAAGGGCTCCTTCTCGCGCTCGCGTACGACGGCGGAGACGATGCGCTTGGCCTGCTTCTCCTCGCCGTACGCGCGCAGGATGCGCACCAGTTCGCCCGGCGGGTAGGTGTTGAGGACCTCGGCGGCGCTCATGCCGGTCGTCTGGTCCATGCGCATGTCGAGCGGTGCGTCGCGGGCGTAGGCGAAGCCGCGGTCGGACTCGTCGAGCTGCATCGAGGAGACGCCGAGGTCGAACAGGACGCCCTGCACCTTGGGGATGCCGAGCCGGTCGAGCACCTCGGGCAGTTCGTCGTAGACGGCGTGCACCAGGGTCGCGCGGTCGCCGTAGGGGGCGAGCCGCTCGCCGGAGAGCCGGAGGGCCTCCTTGTCCCGGTCGAGGGCGATCAGCCGGGTGGTGGGGAAGGCGGAGAGCAGCGCCTCGCTGTGGCCGCCGAGGCCGAGGGTGCAGTCGACGACCACGGGGGGCTGCCGGTCGGAGGCCTCCAGAGCCGGTGCCAACAGGTCCAGGCATCGCTGGAGCATCACCGGGACGTGTCGGGTCTGGCTCATGCGCCCTCTCAGGCTCAGCTCCCGGGTGGCGGGACGTACGGCCTGGTCCCCGCCCGCTCGCGAAGGGGAGGTCCGCCGGCGCCGGGGAAGGGGCGTCAGCCGACCGGCGAGCGGGAGAGGGCCGGGCCGTACGTACGCCGCGCACACGGGTAAAAGTTCGAAATGTGCAGGGTGTCGGTAACTTCCCGTCACTTTAGTCCACCCTGCCACTCGATCGATTCCCGATCAATCAACCCGGCAGCGCGTCGGCCGTCGCCCGTTCACCCGCGCGGGTGGCCGGAGGGGGCTTGTGGATTACCTCACAACAAGCACTGTTGACGTTTTTTGTCCACTTCCCTCTCGCCGGGGGGCGGGTGGTGAGGACTAACGTCTTGGGCATGTCGACTTCCGCGCACTCCCCCGCCCCCACCGTCACCGACCGCCTGGTCGAGGCGAACGACCGTTACGCAGCAGACTTCAAGGACCCCGGCATGGACGCCAAGCCGGTGCTCCAGGTCGCCGTGGTCGCCTGCATGGACGCCCGCCTCGACCTGCACAAGGCCCTCGGCCTCTCGCTGGGCGACTGCCACACCATCCGCAACGCCGGCGGTGTGGTCACCGACGACGTCATCCGGTCGCTGTCGATCAGTCAGCGGGCGCTGGGCACCCGGAGCGTCGTGCTGATCCACCACACGGGCTGCGGCATGGAGTCGATCACGGAGGACTTCCGCCAGGAGCTGGAGCACGAGGTCGGACAGCGGCCGTCCTGGGCCGTCGAGGCGTACACCGACGCCGACCAGGACGTGCGGCAGTCGATGCAGCGGGTCCGGACCTCGCCGTTCCTCAAGCACACCGACGACGTGCGCGGTTTTGTCTTCGACGTGACCACCGGCAAGCTGCGCGAGGTCCTTCCCGTCTCCTGACCCGAGGTCCGGTGGCCCCCGACCGAGGGGCCGGGAGCCACCGGATCACCACGTTCCGGTGACGAAATCATCACCCAATCCGACATATCGCCCCGGGTTGTCCACAGGCGAGTGACACGAAGCGGTAACGGCAACAAGAATGCGTGAGTGACACCCCGCCGGACGCCGTCCGGCACGGTGTCCGCAATTCGGGGTGGGCCGGGCCGCACGGCGGCGCCGGCCCGTGACTGGGGAAATCCCGTGCTCCTGGTGAGCGTGGGGCGGGGCCGAGGAGGGCCGGGGTGACGACCTATGACGATCGAGCGAGCCTCACGGATCTGACCACCACCATCGATCGGGTGCGCAGGTCCATGGAGGCCGTGATCGAGGGCAAGCCCGAGGTCGTGCGGCTCTCGCTGACCGTGCTGCTCGCGGAGGGGCACCTCCTGATCGAGGACGTGCCGGGCGTGGGCAAGACCATGCTGGCCAAGGCGCTGGCCCGGTCGGTCGACTGCTCGGTGCGGCGCATCCAGTTCACGCCCGACCTGCTGCCCTCGGACATCACCGGTGTGTCCATATACGACCAGCAGCGCCGGGACTTCGAGTTCAAGCCCGGCGCGATCTTCGCGCAGGTCGTGATCGGCGACGAGATCAACCGCGCCTCCCCGAAGACCCAGTCCGCGCTCCTGGAGTCCATGGAGGAGCGCCAGGTCACCATCGACGGGCACACCTACGAGCTGCCCGACCCCTTCATGGTCGTGGCGACGCAGAACCCGGTGGAGATGGAGGGCACGTATCCGCTGCCCGAGGCCCAGCGCGACCGGTTCATGGCCCGGGTGTCGATCGGCTATCCCAGCGCGGAGGCCGAGCTCCGGATGCTCGACGTGCACGGCGGCCTCTCGCCGCTCGACGACCTCCAGCCCGTGGCGCACGCGCACGACATCGTGAAGCTGATCGAGACGGTGCGCGCGGTCCATGTCGCCGAGGCCGTCCGCGGATACGCCGTCCAGCTCGTCGGTGCCACCCGCACCCACCCCGACCTCCGGCTCGGTGCCTCGCCGCGCGCCACGCTGCACCTGCTGCGCGCCGCCAAGGCGTCCGCCGCGCTGGCCGGCCGGGACTACTGCCTGCCGGACGATGTGCAGGCCCTGGCCGTCGCGGTGCTCGCCCACCGGCTGCTGCCCACCGCGCAGGCCCAGCTCAACCGCCGCACCGCCGAGCAGGTGGTGCTGGAGATCCTTCAGCAGACCCCGGTGCCGACGGCCTCCGGCGGCTTTGCCGGCCACGCGCCCGCGTATCCGGCGGGGCCGGCGTACGGCGGAGCGCGGCAGCCCGGCGCCCGGCGTCCGTGATGGCCGCGTCGGGGGCCGTCGCGGTGGACGGCGGCGACGACAAGGGCGGGGTGCGGGCCGCGCTCGGCGGCCTGACGACCCGTGGGCGGTCCTTCCTCGCGGCCGGGGTCGCGGCGGCGGTCTGCGCCTATGTGCTGGGCCAGGGCGACCTGCTGCGGGTCGGGCTGCTGCTCGCCGTGCTGCCGCTGGTCTCCGTGACGGTGCTCTACCGCACCCGCTACCGGGTCACCGGCACCCGCAGGCTCTCGCCCTCGCGCGTCCCGGCCGGCTCGGAGGCCCGCGTCCACCTGCGCGTGGACAACGTCTCCCGGCTGCCCACGGGTCTGCTGATGCTCCAGGACCGGGTGCCGTACGTGCTCGGGCCGCGGCCCCGATTCGTGCTGGACCGGGTGGAGGCGGGCGGTCGCCGCGAGGTGTCCTACCGGGTCCGGTCCGACCTGCGCGGGCGCTACCCGCTCGGCCCGTTGCAGCTGCGGCTGAGCGACCCCTTCGGCATGTGCGAGCTGACCCGCTCGTTCAGCGCCTACGACACCCTGGTCGTGGTCCCCCGCACCGAACCGCTGCCCCCCGTTCCACTGGCCGGCGAGTCCTCCGGATACGGCGAGGGGCGTCAGCGGTCCCTGGCGCTGGCCGGTGACGACGACGTGATCCCGCGCGGTTACCGCTACGGGGACGATCTGCGCCGGGTCCACTGGCGTTCCACCGCGCGCTACGGCGAGCTGATGGTGCGCCGCGAGGAGCAGCCGCAGCGCGCCCGGTGCACGGTCCTGCTGGACACCCGGCGGACCGCCTACCGGGGGTCGGGGCCGGACTCCGCTTTCGAGTGGGCCGTCTCCGGGGCGGCGTCCGCGCTGGTGCACATGCTGGAGCGCGGTTTCGCGGTGCGGCTGCTGACGGACGCGGGGGACGCGGTGCCGGGCGAGGGCGAGGGCGGTTTCGCCGGCGCCGCCCAGGCCGCCGCGGACGCGGCGGGGCTGATGATGGACACCCTCGCCGAGATCGGGCAGTCCGACGGCGGGGGCCTGTCCCGCGCCCACGACGTGCTGCGCGGGGGCGGCGAGGGACTGCTGATCGCCTTCCTCGGCGACCTGGACGAGGAGCAGACCGGCATGGCCGCCCGGATGCGGCAGCGCAGCGGCGGCGCGGTGGCCTTCGTCCTGGACAGCGCCGCCTGGGTGAACGGCGAGTCGCCCGCCGGCCGGGAGGCGGCGGAGCGGCGGTCCCGGCTGCTGCGCGAGGCGGGGTGGACGGTGGTGCCGGTGGAGCCCGGCGCGCGGCTGGCCGAGCTGTGGCAGCTGGCGGGCCGGGACGGTGCGGTGGCCGGGGCCGGCACAGCGGCCGGTCCGGCGGGATTCGGGGGCTGGTCTTGAGGAAGCGGTCATGAGCGGTCGGAGCCGGCTGGCGCTGGCCGCCTTCGCGGCGACGCTGATGGCGTCCTGTTCGATGCTGCCGCTGGTGGACCCGTTCGGCTGGATCGTGCAGGCGGCGTTCCTGCTGGCCGTGCAGTGCGGGGTGGGGGTGCTGGGCCGCCGGGTGCCGTTGCCCCGGCTGCTGACGGCCACCGCCCAGGCGCTCGTCATGGTGGTGCTGCTGACCGTGGCGTTCGCCCGGGAGCAGGCGGTGGCGGGCGTGCTGCCCGGTCCGCAGGCCGTGCGGCAGCTCGCGGACCTGCTCTCGGCCGGCGGGGACGACGTCGGGCAGTACGCGATTCCCGCACCGGCGACCCCGGGCATCCGGCTGATGCTGGTGGGCGGTGTGCTGCTGGTCGGCCTCCTGGTGGACACGCTGGCGGTGACGTTCCGCAGTGCGGCGCCCGCCGGGCTGCCCCTGCTGGCGCTGTATTCGGTGGCCGCCGGGCTGGCGGAGGGCGGCGCGGGCTGGCTGTGGTTCCTCCTGGCCGCCTGCGGCTACCTGCTGCTTCTGCTGGCCGAGGGGCGCGACCGGATCTCCCAGTGGGGCCGGGTCTTCGCCGGGGCCGCGCGGCCCGGGGGCGGTTCGTCCGCCGGGCTCGACACCACGGGCGGCGGCCGGGCGCTCGCCCCGGTGCGCACGGGGCGCCGGATCGGGGCGGTGGCCCTCGGGATCGCGCTGGTCGTGCCCGCGGCGCTGCCGGCGCTCGACGGCGGCCTGCTGGACGGTGCGGGTGGCGGGGGCGGCAGAGGGGGCGGGGGCGGCACGATCTCCGCGGTGAACCCGCTGGTCTCGCTCCAGGACAACCTCAACCAGCCGGAGAACCGGCAGGTGATGTCGTACCGCACCAACGCGAGCAGCCCGAGCGACTTCTATCTGCGCATCCTGGCCCTGGACCAGTTCACCGGGAACGAGTGGCGTGCCTCGACGCGCCGGCTCCAGGACGTGCCCAAGCGGTTTCCGGACCCGGCCGGTCTCTCCCCGTCCGTCGCGGTCACGGAGGTCAGGTCGACCGTCTCGGCGTCGCCCTCCTACAAGCAGACGTATCTGCCGATGCCCTACCCGGCGTCCGAGGTGCGGGTCGGCGGCCGGTGGCGCTTCGAGCCGGAGGGGCGCACCCTCGTCGGTGACGACGGGGAGACCACCGGCGGCGCGCAGTACACGGTGACCAGCCTCGCCGTGCAGCCGACGGCCGACCAGCTCGCCCGCGCGGGCGCGGTGCCGCCGGAGCTGTTGCGCGAGTACACGCAGGTGCCCGATTCGCTGCCGGCGGTGGTCGCGCGGACGGCCGACGAGGTCACCCGGGGGGCCGCCAACTCCTACGAGCGGGCGGTGAAGCTCCAGGACTACTTCGCGACCAACGGCGGGTTCACCTACGACACCTCGGTCGACTCCGGTACGGGCAGCGCGGCGATCGCCCGCTTCCTGAAGGACAAGCAGGGCTTCTGCGTCCACTTCTCGTTCACGATGGCCGCGATGGCCCGGACACTGGGCATCCCGGCCCGGGTCGCGGTCGGTTTCACTCCGGGCAGCGCGCAGGCGGACGGTTCGTACTCGGTCGGCCTGCGCGACGCCCACGCCTGGCCCGAGCTGTACTTCGAGGGGATCGGCTGGACGCGCTTCGAGCCGACGCCGACCCGGGGCTCCGTCCCGTCGTACACCCTGCCCGACACGCCGTCCGGTGACACGGCGGACCCGGCCCGGCCGGAGGCCGACGCGTCGGCGCCGGTGGCGGCGACGCCGTCCGCGTCCGAGAGCTGCCCGGCGCAGATGCGCAGGCAGGGCGAGTGCGGGCAGTCGGCGGCGCCCGAGGCCGCAGCGCCGACGGACCCGGGGACACCCGCGGGCACCGTGTTCGGCGTGGCCGCCGCGGTGGTGCTCCTCCTGGTGCTGCCCCTGCTGCCGATGTTCTGGCGGCTGCGGGCGCGGGCCCGCCGCCTGGCTTCCTCGGCCGGCCGCTCCCCGGCCGACGCGACCGCGCGGACGCTGGCGGTGTGGCGGGAAGTCACGGACACGGCGTGGGACCACGGCATTCCCCCGGACGAGGCGCTGACCCCGCGCCGGGCCGCCGAGCGGCTGGTGCGCCTGGGCCGGCTGGACACGGAGGCGGCGGACGCGGTGCACCGGGTCGCGGGATCGGTGGAGCAGGTGCTCTACGCCAGGGAGCCGCGCCCGGCGTCGGGCCTCGCCGAGGACGCGCGCGCGGTACGGACCGGTCTGGGCCTGTCGGCCGGCCGCCCGGCCCGCCTCCGCGCGCTCTTCGCCCCCCGCTCGTCCGTACGGGTGGCCTGGGCCCTGTCGAGGCGCCGCGCGGCCCTGTTCGCCCGCTTCCGCCTGCCGCCCCGCCCGGCGTGGACCCGCCGCCCGACCCGCCAGGAGGGCTGAGACGGGCCGCCCGCGGTCCCGACTGGACCGGGAGCTTCGCGGCTGGGCCGGGCGCCGCGCACCCGCGTACGGCGCGGCGGGCCCGGCACGCACCGGCGCCCGGCGCACCGGCGCCCCGCAGCCACGCCCGGGTCGGACGGGCCCCCGAGGCGGACGGGGCGCCCTGGGGCGGACGGGGCGCCGGGGGCAGGCGGAGCACCCCGGGGTGGGCGGAGCGCCCAGGTCGTACGAGGCGCCCAGGGCAGGCGGGGCACCTGGGACGAGCTGAGCACCCCGGACGTACGAGGCACCCAGTGCAGACGCCGCCACCTGGGATGTGCGAGGCGCCCGAGGCAACGGGGCCCCAGAGGCATGCGCAGCTCCCCGGGGCGGACGAACACCCAGGGCGTACGAGGCACCTGGGGCAGACGCAGCCGCCTGGGGCGAGCGCGGCGCCCGGGGCAAACCCAGCCCCCTGGAGCGAGCGAAGCGCCCAGGTCGTATGAGGCGGACGGGGCGCTCTGGGGCGGGCGAAGCGCCGGTGGCAGGCGGGGGACCCCGGGGTGGACGGGGCGCCCAAGTCGTGCGAGGCGCCCGGGGCAGGCAGAGAGTGTTCCCTCCGGCCGGAGGGGCGGCAGGGTGGGTCGCGGGGGGCGCGCGAGGCGGGCCGAGGCCACGCCTGGCCCGCACCGGCGCACCGACGCCGACCGCTCAAGGCCCACGCGTGAAGGGGCGGACGCCGCGCTTCGCGGCGGCCGCCCCTTCGTACGAAGCGTTCTGTGCCTACTGTCCCTGCTCGTCGCGGCGGCGCTGCCACCGTTGTTCGATCCGGTTCATCACGGACCGGCGCTGGCGGGACTGCCTGCGGTCAGCCGCGCCACCCGTGCGTACCGACTGCTGTTCGCCCGGCTTGGGCGCCTTGCGCCATCCCGTGACCGCGAGCACCGCGCAGCCCAGCATGACGAGGAAGCCCACCACGCTGATCCAGATCTGCTGAGCGACCATTCCGGCCATGAGGAGCGCGATACCCACCAGAAAGCCAGCGACCGCCTGGTAGACCCGTCGCCGGGTGTACGTACGCAGCCCACTTCCCTCGAGCGCTGTCGCGAACTTGGGATCTTCGGCGTACAGCGCTCGCTCCATCTGCTCGAGCATTCGCTGCTCGTGCTCCGAGAGCGGCACGGAGTCCTCCTCGTCGTCGGCCGCGGGGGGCGGCCGGTATGCGGCCCTTCCAGGATAGGCAGGGAATCGCCCCCGTGAAACCCGCCCTCATTGCCAAACAGCCAGTCCGGGCCGCCACGACGGCTCAGCTGCTGAGTTGATTCCCCAACCTCCGATCCGTCATGCCGGATGGTGTCCCCCGATCATACGGGGCCGGAGCGCCGAACGGGGCGGTCGGTGCGTACTCCGTCTGCCGCTGCGTCGCTGATCAGCCGCGCTCCCGGCGGTAACCCTCCGGGGGTTCAGCCCCGCCTGGCGCCCAGGACGTGCAGCTGGGTGGCCACCGAGTGGAACGCGGGCAGTTCGGCGGCGGCGGCCTCCAGCCGGAGCAGGGCCTCCATCGCGCCCGGCTCGGTGTCCACCAGGACCCCGGGGACGAGGTCGGCGAAGACCCGGACCCCGTGCACGGCGCCCACCTCGATGCCGGCGGCCGTGACCAGCTCGGTCAGCTGCTCCGCGGTGTACCGCCGGGGCATCGGGTCCCCGTCGCCCCAGCGGCCCTCCGGGTCGCCCAGCGCGTGCCGCGCCTCGTTGAAGTGGCCGGCCAGGGCGCGGGCCAGGACCGCGCCGCCGAGACCGGCGGCGAGCAGGCTCAGCGCCCCCTCCGGACGGAGGGCCTCCACGGCGTGCCGTACGCCCTCGGCCGGGTCGTCCACGTACTCCAGGACGCCGTGGCAGAGCACCGCGTCGTACCCCCCGCGCTCCACGACGTCGAACAGGCCGAGGATGTCGCCCTGCACCCCGTGCACCCGGTCGGCGACCCCGGCCTCGGCGGCGCGGCGCTCCAGCGCGAAGAGCGCGTTGGGGCTGGGGTCGACCACGGTGACCCGGTGGCCGAGACGCGCGGCGGGCACCGCGAAGTTGCCCGTGCCGCCGCCGGTGTCCAGCACGTCAAGGGCGTCCCGGCCGGTCGCCTTGACCCGGCGGTCGAGGGCGTCCTTCAGGACCTCCCAGACCACGGCGGTACGGAGGGAGGCACGGGGGCGCAGCGGGTCCGACACGGCAGTTGACTCCTCGGCACGGGCCGCCCGGGGGCGGAGCGTGAACAGCGCAGGTAACAGGTACCGCCCACCCTATGGCCTGGCGCCGTGCCCGCGGTCACCCCGCGTCGGGCCGCTCCCCGCGCGGCTGCGGCAGCACCGGCTGGAGCACGAGCAGCCGCTCCACGAGGCGGAGGAACATGGCGGCGTCGCGCAGCAGGTCGTCGGCCTGCCGCCGGCTGGCCGCGCCGGGGATGCCCGCCTCGGCGCGGGCCCGCCGGGCGGCGCCGGAGGCGAAGAGGGCGCTCCACTCGGCGAGCTCGGGGGCCAGCTCCGGAAGGATCTCCCAGGCGCTGCGGATCGGCTCCCGGCGCCGCCGCGCGGGCTCGGGGCGGGCCCGCGCGGCGAGGACGGCCGCCGCGGTGCGCAGGGCGGCGAGGTGTGCGGTGGCGTACCGCTCGTTGGGCACGGAGAGGACAGCTGCCTCGTCCAGGCCGGCGCGGGCCTGGGTGAGGAGATCGAGGGCGGCGGGCGGCGCGGTGGTGCGCCGGACGACGGGGTGGACATCGCGGGCCGGACCGGTCGGTGAGGGAGCAGGGCCGTCTGCGCGGCGTCGCGGAGCGGCGGCTGCGGACGAGTGGGCCATGACAGAACCTCCTGTCTCGGTGACGGCTCCGTGGCCGTCTGTATCCATCGTGACGGCCCCCACTGACAATCGACCCCAAAACAGCCCTGACCTGGGCTTTTGCTTCGACCGCGAGTTCGAGCTACTTTTTGAACTGACCAGTCAGTTCAATTGAGGTTCCAATGAGGGGCAGGGTACGTGGAGAGTCCGCACGGGGCGGCCGTCACCGCCGAGGGCCTGGGGCTGGAAGGGCCGCGCGGCTGGGCCTTCCGGGGCATCGGCTTCCGCGCGGAGCCCGGCGCCCTGATCGCCGTCGAGGGCCCGTCCGGCTCCGGCCGCACCTGCCTCCTGCTGACCCTCACCGGCCGGATGCGCCCCACCGAGGGCGAGGCCGCGACCGCCGGCCTCGCCCTGCCGCGCCGGGCCGCCGCCGTCCGCCGCCTCGCGGCACTGGGCCCGGTGCCCGGGGTCAGCGAGCTCGACCCGGCGTTCACGGTCGCCGAGCACCTGCGCGAACGGGCCCTGCTCCTGCGCCGCTACGACGGCTCCCCGCGCACCCTGCTGCGCCGGCCCCGGGAGCGGGCCGCCGCGGCCCGGTCCCGGATCGATGCCGCCCTGGACGCCGCCGGGCTGGACCCCGCCGCGCTGCCCAAGGCCGAGCGCACCGCCGTGAGGGATCTGGAGCGGACCGAGGCGCTGCGGCTGTCCGTGGCCCTCGCGCTGATGGGCCGGCCCCGGCTGCTCGCGGTGGACGACACCGATCTGAAGCTGTCCGACGCCGAGCGGGCCGGGGTCTGGGGGCTGCTGCGCTCCGTGGCCGCCGCCGGCACCACCGTCCTGGCCGTCTGCAGCGAGGCCCCCGAGGACGCCGTCACCGTACGCACGGCCACCGCCCCGAAGACCACCGACGCCACCACGCACGAGGAGGAACCGGCCGATGCCTTCGCCGAGACTGGCCGCGCTTGAGCTGAGGCGCTTCGGCAGGGGGCGGCTGCCGCGCGCGGCCCTCGCCGCGCTCCTGCTGCTCCCCCTGCTCTACGGCGCCCTGTACCTGTGGTCCTTCTGGGACCCGTACGGCCGGCTCGACCGCATCCCGGTCGCCCTGGTCAACGACGACAAGGGGGCCAGCGCCGACGGCAGGCGGATCGCGGCGGGGGACGAGATCGCGGACAGGCTGCTCAAGTCCAAGGTCTTCGCCTGGCACGAGGTGAGCGCCGAGGAGGCCGACCGGGGCGTCGAGGACGGCACGTACTACCTCTCGCTGCGCATGCCCGCCGACTTCAGCGCGCGCATCGCCTCCAGCGCCGGTGACTCCCCCGAGACCGGCGCGCTCCAGGTGCGTACCAACGACGCCAACAACTACATCGTCGGGCAGATATCGCGGACCGTGTTCTCCGAGGTCCGCACGGCCGCGTCGGCCGACGCCTCGCGCGGGTTCCTCGACCGCATCTTCATCGGCTTCTCCGACCTGCACGACCGGACGGCGGAGGCGGCGAAGGGCGCGGGCGACCTCAGGGACGGGGCCGGCAGGGCCAAGAAGGGCTCCAAGGACCTCGCGGACGGGCTGAAGGACGCGAAGGCCGGCAGCGGCAGGCTGGCCGGCGGGATCGTGAAGCTGGACAAGGGCGCGGGCGACCTGGAGACCGGCTCGCGCCAGGTCGCCGACGGCACCCAGCTCCTCGCCGACAAGGTCAACGGGGTCGCCGCCGACGTGCGCCCGTTCCTGAAGGACAACGGGAAGGCCATCGGCGACACCGCCCGGCTGGTCGCCGACGCGTCGAAGACCGTACGGGACAACCTGGACCTGCTCGTGCGGGCGGCGCCCACCGCCGCCACCGCCGCGCACACCGCCGCCGACGAGCTCACCGACGTCCACCGCACCCGGTGCGAGGAGCAGCCGGCCCCCGACCCCGCCGTCTGCGCTCCGCTGAAGCGGGCCGTGACGGCGGCGGCCGACGTCGCCGCCGTGGCCGACGACGTGAACGCCCTGGCCACGAACCAGAACGGGGACCTGGGCAAGCTCCGCACCCGGCTGGCCACGCTGGAGAAGCAGGCCAAGGCACTCGCCGCGCGCTCCCCGCACCTGGACGAGGAGCTGGAAGCCGCGGTCAAGAAGATCAACGCGCTGAACACCGGCGCGCACGAGGTCGCCACCGGCGCGGGCCGGCTGCACACCGGGCTCGGCACGGCGAAGACCGGCTCGGCCGACCTGGACACGGGCGTCGGCAAGCTCAGGAAGGGCGCCACGAGCCTCGACGAGGGGCTGGTCCGCCTCAAGGACGGCTCCGCCACGCTCGCCCAGGGGCTCGGCGACGGCGTCGACAAGATCCCCGACTACGGGAAGAAGGACCGCGACGCCCGTACGGAGGTCATGGCCGACCCCGTACGCCTGGCATCGCGGTCGCTGCACTCCGCGCCGAACTACGGCACGGGCTTCGCGCCCTACTTCATCCCGCTCTCCCTCTGGGTCGGCGCGATGGTGGCGTACATGCTGATCCGGCCGCTCGGCGGACGCGCGCTGGCCGCCGGGGCGCCGTCCTGGCGGATCGCCCTCGCGGGCTGGCTCCCGGTGGCCGGGGTCGGGCTGCTCCAGACGGCCGCGCTGATGTCCGTGCTGCACTGGGGCCCCGGCCTGGACATGGCGCACCCCGCCGGGACGCTCGGTTTCCTGGCGCTGGTCACCTGCTGCTTCGCGGCGATCGTGCAGTGGCTGAACGCCTGCTTCGGCGCGGCCGGGCGCATCCTCGTCCTCGCGCTGCTGATGCTCCAGCTGACCTCGGCCGGCGGCACCTACCCCGTACAGACCAGTCCGGGCTTCTTCAACGCGATCCACCCGTACCTGCCGATGAGCTACGTCGTGGAGGGGCTGCGCCGGCTCATCACGGGCGGCGGGCTCGGACCGGTCTGGCAGGGCTGCGCGGTGCTCGCGGCCTTCACCGCCGGTGCGCTCGCGCTGACCGCCCTGTCGGCCCGCCGCAAGCAGATGTGGACCCTTGAGCGGCTGCATCCGGAGCTGAGCCTGTGACCGTGCCGGGACCTGTGAGAATCAGGTCCATGGAAAGCAGTAGCAGCGCGCGCCGCCAGGCCACCCGGCAGAAGCTCTACGAAGCGGCCGTCACCCTCATCGCCGAGAAGGGCTTCTCGGCGACCACGGTGGACGAGATCGCCGACCGGGCCGGGGTCGCCAAGGGCACGGTCTACTACAACTTCAAGAGCAAGACCGAGCTCTTCGAGGAGCTGCTGCGCCACGGCGTCGGGCTGCTCACCTCCTCGCTGCGCGCGGCGGCCGAGGAGACCGGCGCCCGCGGCGGCAGCCGGGTCGAGGCGCTGGACGCCATGATCCGGGCCGGTCTGGTCTTCATCGACCGCTATCCGGCCTTCACCCAGCTGTACGTGGCCGAGCTGTGGCGCACCAACCGCGCCTGGCAGTCCACGCTGCTGGTGGTGCGCCGCGAGGCGGTCGCCGTGGTGGAGGGCGTCATCGCGGAAGGCGTGACGCGCGGGGAGCTGAGCGAGGAGATCGACGTGCCGCTGACGGCGGCGGCGCTCGTCGGAATGGTGCTGGTGGCGGCGCTGGACTGGCAGGCCTTCCAGCCGGAGCGCTCGATCGACGACGTGCACTCGGCGCTGTCCCTGCTGCTGCGCGGCCGGGTCAGCGGACACTGAGGGCGCGGACACGGAGGGCGCGCCCCCGCCGGTACGCACGACGGCGCCGGTCGCGCGTGGCCCGTCCCCCGAGCCCGCCCGGCCGGCGCCTTCCGTGCTGCCGGAGGACCGTCCCCCGTGACCCGGTGTCCCCCGCGGTCCCGAAGTCCTCCGTCGCGCACCCCCGTTCGCAAGGAGGTGCCGTCCCGCTACCGCCGCCCCGTGCCGGCGGTGGCGGGGCGGCGCCCCTTCCGTGGGCCCCCACTCTGCCGTTCCGGCAGCTCACGGCCCATCCGTGCGGCTACTCAACCCGTGCGCTGAGTACGGGTACTCAGGGGCGGCTCCCACGCGCCCTGCCGCAACGCCGGACCCGCTGGCTACGATCGCCTGCGTGTCGGTACTCCCTCTGGTGTTCACAAGCGGCTGGGCGAGCGGGATCAACGCGTACGCGGTGGTCCTCCTGCTCGGCATATTCGGCGCGACCGGTGTCAGCGACGAGGTGCCCGCCTCGCTCCAGCGCACCGACGTGCTCGTGGTCGTCGCGGTCCTCTTCCTCTGCGAGGTGGTCGCCGACAAGATCCCGTACGTCGACACCGTGTGGGACGCGGTGCACACGGTCGTCAGGCCGGTGGCGGGCGCGGTCGTGGCGGCGCTGCTGGCCGGCGAGAGCGGTTCGCTCCCGGAGATCGCGGCCGGTGCCGTCGGGGGCTCGACCGCCCTGGTGAGCCATCTGGTGAAGGCCGGGACGCGGATGGCGGTCAACACCTCTCCCGAACCGTTCAGCAACATCGCGCTGAGTGCCGCCGAGGACCTGGGCGTCGCGGCGATCATCACCTTCGCGATCTTCCATCCGTGGATCGCCGCCACCCTCGCCGGCACGCTCCTCGTCCTGGGGCTCGCGCTCGTGGTCTTCCTGGCCTCCCGCATCCGCCGGTTCTGGCGCCGCAGGGCGCAGCGCCGCGAGGAGAAGCGCCGGACCCGGCAGCCCGCCTTCCCGTCGCCCGGCGCTCCGCCGACCTGACGGCCGGACTGTCGGTGGCGGCCGTTAAGGTCGCCTCCATGGCACGAATTGCGGTGATCGGCGCCGGGATGGGCGCGATGGCGGCGGCGGCCCGGCTGGCCGTGGCAGGCCACCGGGTGACGGTGTACGAGCGGTCGCAGACGTACGGCGGCTCGCTCGGCCGATGCGCCGACGACGGCTTCACGTTCGACACCGGCCCCGGGCTCCTGCACCTCCCCGCGGTCCAGCGCGACCTGTTCGTGAAGACCGGCAAGGAGCCGCTGGAGCGGTGCGTCACGCTCACCCAGGTGGACCCGGCGAGCCGTCACCTCTTCGCGGACGGCACCTCCGTGTCCCTGCCGAACGCCTCGCGCGCCGGGACCGTCGCCGCCCTGGACACCGCGCTCGGCGGTGGGGCGGGCGCGAAGTGGGGGGCGTTCCTCGACCGGGCCCGGGACGCCTGGGACCGCTCGCGCCGGCCGCTCCTGGAGGAGCCCCTGCGCACCGACTGGCAGGTCCTGGGCCGCGACCCCTATCCGGCCGAGGAGCGCCGGCGGCTGCTGCGCCCGGCGCGGCGGGCCGGGACGGTGGCGGAGATCGGCGCCTGGGAGCTGGCCGATCCCCGGCTGGCGGCCCTCCTCGACGGATACGCCCTCGCGTACGGCCTGGACCCGTCGCGCGCCCCGGCGGGCGCGGCCCTCCTGCCGTACATGGAGGAGACGTTCGGCACCTGGTACGTGCGCGGCGGCATCCGGGAGCTGGCCCGGGCGGTGTACGAGCGGTGCCTGGCCCGGAAGGTGGAGTTCGTCTTCGGCGCCGAGGTGGCCCGGGTCGTGGAGAAGGACGGCCGCGCGGCGGGTGTGGAGCTGGCGGACGGGACGGTCGTGGAGGCCGCCCATGTGGTGCTCGGGGCCCGGCCGTGGCCGGGACTGGTGCCGGGTCAGGAGCTGTGGGCCGACGGGGATGTGAGGGTGCGTGCGGGCGGGGCGGGGGCGAGCGGCCGGTTCGTGGTCATGCTGTCGCTGCGCGGCGGGCGGCCGGCGGACGCCGTGCACCGGACCGTGGTGCACCCGGCGGACGGGGCGGCCGAGCGCGAGGCGGTGTTCGGGGGCCGGATCGCCGCGCACCCCACGGTGACCGTGCTGCGCCCCGACGACCCGTCGACCCGCCCCGACGCGGAGCACGAGGCGGTGACGCTGGTGGCGACGGTGGCCCCGCACGGCCCGGTGGACTGGACGGACGAGGCGCTGCGGGCCCGGTTCGCGCGGACGCTGACCGAGGCGGCGGGCGCCGCGGTGCCGGGCCTGCGGGAGCGGGTGCTGCGGACGCGGGTGCGGACGCCCGCCGAGACCGCCGCGGACACCGGCGCCGAGGGCGGTGCCGTGCCGCCGCCGGCGCTGGGCGGTGCGGGGGGCGCGTTCCTGCACGCCGCCAACCGGACCCGGCTGCCGGGTCTGCTGCTGGCCGGCGGCTGGGCCCATCCGGGCGGCGGGCTCGCGCACGCGGGCATGTCCGGGGCGCTGGTCGCGGGGACCGTGGTGGAGGGCGACGGCTTCCGCGGCTCGCGGTGAACCGGGGCGCGCCTCAGTAGCGGTGCTGTTCGTTGTAGCCGGTGTCGTAGCCGTTCGGGTACGGGCCCTGGGCGGCGGGCTGCTGCGGGTACTGCTCGCCCTCGCGCTGCTGCGGCACCCAGACTCCGCCCGGCGGGGTCTCCGGGCCGTAGCCGTCGCCCTGCGCGTACGGGTCGGGGTACTGCCGGTGGTCACCGTAGCCGTCGTAGTTCCCGTAGCCGTCGTACGTGCCGTACTGCGGCGTGCTTTCGGCGGTGCCGGTGTACGGGTCCGAGTAGGCGCCGTAGCTCTGCGGGGCGGTGCCGTAGTCGTACTGCCCGGCCCCGGCGTAGGTGTCCTGGGGCTGGGGCTGGGGGGCCGGGTAGCCGTAGGGGTCGTACGCGTCGTGGCTCCGCGCGGCCAGGGGCTCCTGGGCCGGGCGGGGCGGCACGGGGTCGGTGTAGACGCCGTACTGGCCGGTGTCCTCGGGCACCGGTTCGGTGGCGTGGACGGGGGCTTCGGACGGCGGGGCGGGCGGGGCCGCCGGGGCGCCGCCCTCGTACGCCACCTCCAGGTCCGAGACCTCCAGCGCGGGCCCGCGTTCGGCCGTGCCGCGCCGGCGGCGGCTCTCGCCGGGCTTGCCCCCGAGCGCCCAGCCGGTGGAGAACCCCCTGCGGAACGAGAGCGTGACATAGGTCTGGCCGGTGGCGAAGGCGACCGCGCCGAGGGCGATGACGGGCACGGACGGCATCAGGACGCCGATCACCACGCCGAGGAAGCCGGTGAAGGCGAGGAGGCGCCAGCGCAGCCGCGCCTTGTACTGCAGCAGTACCTCGCCGAGCAGCCACAGCGCGACGACGCCGAACGCGATGTAGAGGACCGTCCAGCCCATGCCCGCCCCCTTCTACGGCCGCCGCCCCGGATGGTGGCGGGTACGGCCGGTCACGACTGCTTGTGCAGTCCGAGATTCTCGTAGATCTCGAGCGTCGCAGTCGAGTTGTTCAGCGTGATGAAGTGCAGTCCGGGCACGCCCTCGGAGAGCAGCTTCGCGCAGAACCGCGTTGCGAAGTCGATGCCAATGGAGCGTACAGCGGCGGGGTCGTCCTTGGCGGCGAGGATGGCGTCTTTCAGGTCCTCGGGCATCGTCGCGTTGCTGAGCTGCGGGAATCGCTCCAACTGCCGGACGCTGGTGACCGGCATGACCTCCGGGATGATCGGCGTGTCGCAACCCGCCGCGACCACCCGGTCACGCATCCGGAGATAGGCCTCCGGATCGAAGAACATCTGCGTGATCGCGTAGTCGGCGCCCGCCCGGCACTTGTCCACGAAGTGCCGGACGTCGGTGTCCCAGTCGTCGGAGCGCGGGTGCCGCTCGGGGAAGGCCGCGACGCCCACGCAGAAGTCGCCGGCCTCCTTGATCAGCCGGACCAGGTCCGCCGCGTACTTCACGCCCTGCGGGTGCTCGATCCAGGGGCCCATCGGGTCGCCCGGCGGGTCTCCGCGCACGGCGAGGATGTTCCGGATGCCGGCGTCCGCGTACTGGCCGACCATGTTGCGCAGTTCGGCGACCGAGTGGTCGACGGCCGTGAGGTGCGCGACCGGGGTGAGCGTGGACTCGGCGGCGATGTCCTGGGTGGCCTTCACCGTGCCGGCGCGGGTGGACCCGCCGGCTCCGTACGTCACCGAGACGAAGCTCGGGGCGACGGCCTCGACCCGGCGCAGCGCGTTCCACAGGTTGCGCTCGCCCTTCTCGGTCTTGGGCGCCCAGAACTCGAACGAGTACGAGGTCTCGCCGGTCGCGAGCATCTCACGCACGGTGCGCGCGTGATCTGTCCTGGTGGAGGGTGTGCCAAGGGCCATACGGGCAGGTTAACCAGGGCGGGGCGGGCTCCCAACCGAACCGGAGTCATTTGCCGGAATTGACTGATTCTTGTCCATACTTCGGACAGACGCGTCCCAGGTCCGCCCCGGACCGGCCCCGGGCACCCGCCTCGCGGGCGCCGCCCCGGGTCAGGCCCCGGCGCGCTCGCGGACCCGTCGTGCCAGCTCAGCGGCGGCGGTGCCCGGGTCGGACGCCTCGGTGAGGGCCCGTACGACGACGATCCGGCGGGCCCCGGCGTCCAGCACCTGGTCGAGGTTGTCCGCATCGATGCCCCCGATGGCGAACCAGGGGCGGGCGGGGGCGAGCGAGGCGGCGTAGCGGACGAGGTCCAGGCCGGGTGCGTGGCGCCCGGGCTTGGTGGGGGTGGGCCAGCAGGGGCCGGTGCAGAAGTAGTCCACGCCGGGCTCGGTGAGGGCCGCGTCGACCTCGGCCTCGGCGTGCGTGGAGCGGCCGATGACCGGCTCGGCGCCGATGATCGCGCGGGCGGCCGGCACCGGCAGGTCGCCCTGGCCCAGGTGCAGCACGTCGGAGCCGATGGCGTGGGCGACGTCCGCCCGGTCGTTGACGGCGAGCAGCTTGCCGTGCCGCTTGCAGGCGTCCGCGAAGACGGCGAGGTGGTCCAGCTCCTCGCCCGCCTCCATGCCCTTGTCGCGGAGCTGGACGATGTCCACCCCGCCGGCGAGGACCGCGTCGAGGAAGCCGGGCAGGTCCCCCTGGCGCCTGCGGGCGTCCGTGCACAGGTAGAGCCGGGCGTCGGACAGCTGCGCGCGAGGCGTGGACATGGTGCGGTTCCCCCCGGGAAGACGGATACGGCGGATCGATGGTGCGGCGCGGGAGAGCGGGCCGCCCGCGCGCGCGGTGCGGCCCGCTTCCCCGGTCGGCTCAGAGGCTCAGACGGCGAGCGCCTGGGCGCGGCGCTTCACCTCCGTGCCGCGATTCTCACTCAGTGCCTGCGCGGGGGTGCCGGGCAGGGTCGGGTCGGGGGTGAAGAGCCATTCGAGCATCTCCTCGTCGGAGAAGCCGTCGTCCTTCAGGAGTGTCAGGGTCCCGGAGAGGCCCTTGACCACCTTGTTGCCGTCGATGAAGGCGGCCGGCACCTGAAGCGCCCGGTTCTCCCCCCGGCGTACGGCGATGAGCTGGCCCTCCTTGACCAGCTGCCGCACACGCGTCACCTCGACATCGAGCATTTCCGCGATGTCGGGCAGGTGGAGCCAGGCAGGGACGAGAGCATCGATCTTTGCGTCAATCTCGGTCACGGGGACAAGCCTGCCATCCCGGACTGACAGCCGAAACCCGGACTCGGCCCTTCAGGTCCCGGGCCGTTACGGCAGAACCGCCGACTTCAGCGGCACGGAGGGGTCCGCGGCCCGGTCCGCGTCGAGCCGGGCCCCCGCCTCGATGAGCCGGCGCCCCTGGGCCACGTCGCGCGGGCGGCCGACCGCGAGCACCGCGACCAGCGCCCCGTCGCGCAGCCAGCACACCGACCAGGCGGGCTCGGCCGGGTCGCCGCGCCACAGCAGCAGGTCCGCGTCCGCGTGGTGCCCGGCGTACTGCACGAAGCGGCCGAACTGCTCGGACCAGAAGTAGGGCACCGGGTCGTAGGGCGGGATACCCGCCGCGCCGCGGCCGGCGGCGATGTGGGCGGCGGCGGTCCTGGGCCCCTGGAGGGCGTTGTCCCAGTGGTGGACGACCAGGCGGGTGCCGTAGCGGGCCGAGGGGAAGGAGGCGCAGTCGCCGACCGCGTACACGTCGGGCAGCGAGGTGCGCAGCGCCGCGTCGGCCCGCACCGAGCCCTCGGGCCCGAGCGCGATGCCGGAGCCGGCGAGCCAGCCGGTGGCGGGGCGGGCGCCGATGCCGACGACGACCGCGCCGGCCGGGAGGGTGCGCCCGTCGTCGAGGACCACGGAGCCGGGCTCGACGCGGGCGACCCGGGCGCCGGTGAGGAGCCGGGCGCCGCTCTGCGCGTACCAGGCGGCCATCGGGGCGGCGACCTCGGCGGGCAGGGCGCCGGCCAGGGGGCGGTCGGCGGCCTCCACGACGGTGACCTCGCAGCCGGCGGCGCGGGCGGCGGTGGCGAACTCGGCGCCGATCCAGCCCGCCCCGACGACCACGACGGGGCGGCCCGCTTCGAGGACCGGGCGCAGCCGGGCCGCGTCGTCGAGGGTGCGCAGCAGGTGGACGCCGGGGACGCCGTCGGAGCCGGGCAGGGCGACGGGTTCGGCGCCGGTGGCGAGGACCAGGACGTCGTAGGGGACCGGGCCGTCGGAGGTGTCGAGTTCGTGGTCGCCGGCGCGCACCCCGGTGACCTCGCAGCCCAGGCGCAGGGCGATGTCCAGCCCCTCGAAGTCGATGTCGAAGGCGGACTCCTCGGCCTTCCCGAGCAGCACCGCCTTGGACAGCGGGGGCCGGTCGTAGGGCTGGTGGGGTTCGGCGCCGATCAGCGTGACGGGGCCGGTGAAGCCCTGTTCCCGCAGGGCGACGGCGGTCTGCACACCCGCCATGCCCGCACCCGCGACGACGACCCGGCGTTCCGTCCGCTCTGCCCGCTGCTGCTCGCTCACCTGTCCACCTTACGTAACTGACGGGCCGTCAGGAAAGGTGGGCCCCGCCCATGGCCCCTCCCCGGCCTCCCTGCCCGGTCTCCCTACCCGGTCCGCCGGGCGGGGTTTAGGGTGGCACCGTAAGACACGCGGGAGCCCGGGCGCACCGGGCTGAGAGGGAGGCTGGCGGCCTCCGACCGTACGAACCTGATCCGGGTCATGCCGGCGAAGGGAGGGGCTGGACGCCCATGCTCACCCATCCGACCGAGGGGGCCGACGTCCTCGTCATCGGGGGCGGGGTCATCGGCCTGGTGACCGCCTGGCGGGCCGCGCGGTGCGGCCTTTCCACCGCGCTCGCCGACCCCGAGCCGGGCGGCGGAGCGGCCCGGGTGGCGGCCGGGATGCTGGCCGCCGTCACCGAACTGCACTACGGCGAGGAGACGCTGCTCGGGCTGAACCTCGCCTCCGCCCGGCGCTATCCGTCGTTCACGGCCGAGCTGGAGGAGGCGAGCGGGCAGGACATCGGCTTCCGCGCCTGCGGCACCCTGGCCGTCGCGCTCGACGCCGACGACCGCGCCCATCTGCGCGAACTCCACGAGCTGCAACGCCGCTCGGGCCTGGAGTCGGAGTGGCTGACCGGGCGCGAGTGCCGCCGCCTGGAACCGATGCTCGCCCCGGGCGTGCGCGGCGGGCTCCGGGTGGACGGCGACCACCAGGTCGACCCGCGCCGCCTCGCCGCCGCGCTGCTCACCGCGTGCGAACGGGCGGGCGTGGTCTTCCACCGCCGCCGCGCCGACCGCCTGTCCGTGGTCGCGGACCGGGCCGCGGGCGCCGTGCTCGACGACGGCACGGAGGTGGCCGCCGGCCAGGTCGTGCTCGCCGCCGGCAGCCTCAGCGGCCGGCTCGCCGGGGTCCCCGCCCACGTCCTGCCGCCGGTGCGCCCGGTCAAGGGCCAGGTGCTGCGCCTCACCGTGCCCCCGGCGCACGCCCCCTTCCTCTCGCGCACCGTGCGCGCGGTGGTCCGGGGCAGCCAGGTCTATCTCGTGCCGCGCGAGAACGGTGAGCTGGTCGTCGGCGCCACCACCGAGGAGATGGGCTGGGACACCACCGTCACCGCGGGCGGGGTCTACGAGCTGCTGCGCGACGCCCACGAGCTGGTCCCCGGCATCACCGAGCTGCCGCTCATCGAGACCCGCGCCGGCCTGCGCCCCGCCTCCCCCGACAACGCCCCGCTGCTCGGCCGCACCGCGCTGCCCGGCCTCCACCTCGCCACCGGCCACGGCCGCAACGGCGTGCTGCTCACCCCCGTCACCGGGGACGCCATGGCGTCGCTGCTGGCCGGCGGCGAGCTACCCGAGGCGGCCCGCCCCTTCTCCCCCGGCCGGTTCGCCCCGGCCCCCGCACCTCAGGAGCAGCCCGCATGACCGAGCCCACCGCGCTCACCGTGTCCGTGAACGGCGCCCCGGCCGTCGTCGCGCCCGGCACGACCCTGGACGCCCTCGTCGCGACGCTGACCGACGCGCCGACGGGGGTGGCCGCCGCGCTCAACGAGACCGTGGTGCCGCGCGGCCAGTGGCCCGCCGCCGCGCTCACCGACGGCGACCGGGTCGAGGTCCTGACCGCGGTCCAGGGAGGCTGAGATGTCCGACGACCTGTTCACCCTCGGCGGCAGCGACTTCACCTCCCGGCTGATCATGGGCACCGGCGGGGCGCCCAGCCTGGACGTGCTGGAGCGGTCGCTGATCGCGTCCGGCACCGAGCTGACCACCGTCGCGATGCGCCGCCTCGACCCGACCGTGCAGGGCTCGGTGCTCTCCGTGCTGCGGAAGCTGTCCATCCGGGTGCTGCCGAACACCGCCGGCTGCTACACCGCCGGGGAGGCCGTGCTCACCGCCCGGCTGGCCCGTGAGGCGCTGGGCACGGACTGGGTGAAGCTGGAGGTGGTGGCCGACGAGCGGACGCTGCTGCCCGATCCGGTCGAGCTGCTGGACGCCGCCGAGATCCTGGTGGACGACGGGTTCACCGTGCTGCCGTACACCAGCGACGACCCGGTCCTGGCCCGGAAGCTGGAGGACGTGGGGTGCGCGGCGGTCATGCCGCTCGGCTCCCCCATCGGCTCGGGCCTGGGCATCCGCAACCCGCACAACTTCCAGCTGATCGCCGAGCGGGCCGGGGTGCCGGTGATCCTGGACGCCGGTGCCGGGACCGCGTCGGACGCGGCGCTCGCGATGGAACTGGGGTGCTCGGCGGTGATGCTCGCCTCGGCGGTGACCCGGGCCCAGGAGCCCGAGCTGATGGCCGCCGCGATGCGGCACGCGGTGGAGGGCGGGCGGCTCGCGTACCGGGCCGGGCGCATCCCGCGCCGCCACTTCGCGCAGGCGTCGTCGCCGGTGGCCGGGCAGGCGGTGCTCGATCCGGAGCGGCCGGCGTTCTGACCGCCGCGCGCCCCGCCCCCGGCCCCGGCCCCGCCCTGCCCCGGTCCCGGGCAAACGTGCCGGAATCCACAGTTCCGGAGCCTGGGGGCCTCGGAGGCCGGGATTCCGGCCTCCGGCGGCCCGCGCCTGTCACGGCTCGGCTTCAGTACTGCGCCGGGTTCGCTCCACCGCGGCGGGCCTGTCCGCGGCGGCTCGTAGACTCGCATGGTGGATACGACCCTCCAGGACCCCCTCGTCGGGCAGCTGCTCGACGGCCGCTACCGCGTCGATGCCCGCATCGCCGTGGGCGGCATGGCCACGGTCTACCGGGCCATGGACATGCGGCTCGACCGGGTGCTCGCCCTCAAGGTGATGCACCCGGCGCTGGCGACCGACGCCTCGTTCGTCGAGCGCTTCATCCGCGAGGCCAAGTCGGTGGCGCATCTCGCCCACCCCAACGTGGTCGGGGTCTTCGACCAGGGCGCCCAGGGTCAGTACGTCTACCTCGCCATGGAGTACGTCGCGGGGTGCACGCTGCGCGACGTGCTGAGCGAGCGCGGCGCGCTCCGGCCGCGGGCCGCGCTGGACATCCTGGACTCGGTGCTCGCCGCCCTCGGCGCGGCCCACCGGGCGGGCTTCGTGCACCGCGACATGAAGCCGGAGAACGTGCTGATCGGGGACGACGGCCGGGTCAAGGTCGCCGACTTCGGCCTGGTCCGGGCCGTGGACGCGGTGACGAACACCACCGGGACGATCCTCGGCACCGTCTCCTACCTCGCCCCGGAGCAGATCGAGCACGGCACCGCGGACACCCGCGCCGACGTGTACGCCTGCGGGGTCGTGCTGTACGAGATGCTGACCGGCGACAAGCCGCGTGACGGGGAGTCCCCCGCCCAGGTCATCTACCAGCATCTGCACGAGGACGTGCCGCCCCCGTCCTCCGTCGTCCCCGGGCTGGCGCCCGAGCTGGACGAACTGGTGGCCGGCGCGACGGCCCGGGACCCGGAGGCCCGCCCGTTCGACGCCGTGGCGCTGCTCGCCGGGGCCCGCCGGGCCCGCGCCGCACTCACGGACGCGCAGCTCGACGCCGTACCGCCGCAGGCCCGGCCGGAGCCCGGTCCGGACGGTGAGGCGGCGGGGAGCGACGCGCGGACGACGGTGATCCCCCGGGTCCTGCCGGAGGACCTGGGCACCGCCCACCACACCAGCCGGCTGGAGATGCCCCCGCCCGCTCCCCCGGGGCGCCCGCTGCCGCCGCGCCGGACCGGGCCGCTCGGGGGACCCCGGCGCGGGCTGATCGCGGCGGTCCTGGCGGTGCTCATCGTCCTCGGCGTCGGCGGCGGCGTCTGGTACATCAACTCCGGGCAGTTCACGAAGGTCCCCTCGTTGCTGGGCCAGACCGAGAAGGCGGCCAGGGAGCGGCTCTCCGACGCCGGCCTGGAGCTGAAGGGCGTGGAGCGGGCCTTCAGCGACACCGTCGACCGGGGCAAGGTGATCAGCAGCGACCCCGACTCCGGCGCGCGGATCAGGGGCAACGGCTCGGTCTCGCTCGTCGTCTCGCGCGGCCCCGAGATCATCCAGGTGCCCGACGTCACGGGCGACCGGCTCGCCGTCGCCAAGCAGCGGCTGACCAAGGCGGGCCTGCTCCCGGGCATGGTCACCAAGGAGTTCGACGACGAGGTGGCGGCCGGCGAGGTGGTGCGCACGGACCCCGAGGCGGGCACCGACCGCCACCCGGACTCGGCGGTCGCGATCGTCGTCTCCAGGGGCAGTGCCGTCGACGTCCCGGACGTCACCGGGCTCTCCGTCGAGGACGCCACCGACGCGCTGGCCGATGAGGGCCTGAAGCTGAAGGTGAAGCCCGGCCGGGTGCACTCGCCGGAGGACGAGGGCGATGTCGCCGTCCAGTCACCGCAGGAGGGCGCCGAGCTGGCCGAGGGCGACACCGTGACGGTGACGGTCTCGGACGGGCCGCGCATGATCGACGTGCCGGACGTGGTCGGCGAGGACGTGGACGACGCCAGGGACAAGCTGGAGGCGGCGGGCTTCGAGGTCCACGTCGACCGGGGGTTCCTCTCCTTCAGCGACAAGGTCTCCAGCCAGTCCGTGGACGGCGGCGACCGGGCCCCCGAGGGCAGCACCATCACCATCAAGACCAAGGGACTGTAGAGATCCGTATGCGCAACCCCGTCGGCGGCCATGTCCCCGTGGCCGGCGGCCTCGCCAAGGCCGGCCTGTCCTACGCCCGCGAGATGGGCGCCGAGGCCGTCCAGGTCTTCGTCGCCAACCCGCGCGGCTGGGCCACCCCGGCCGGGAATCCGACGCAGGACGCCCTGTTCCGCGAGCAGTGCGCCGCCGGGTCCCTGCCGACGTACGTGCACGCCCCGTACCTGATCAACTTCGGCTCGCACACCCCGGCGACGGTGGAGCGGTCCGTGGAGTCGCTGCGCCACTCGCTGCGGCGGGCGCGGGCGATCGGGGCGCTGGGCGTCGTGGTGCACACGGGGTCGGCGACCGGCGGGCGGCCCCGCGAGGAGGCGCTGGCGCAGGTGCGGACGCACATGCGGCCGCTGCTGGACGAGCTGACGCACGACGACGACCCGTTCCTGCTGCTGGAGTCCACCGCCGGGCAGGGTTCCTCGCTCTGCTCGCGGACCTGGGACTTCGGTCCGTACTTCGAGGCGCTGGACGCCCACCCGAAGCTCGGGGTCT
This sequence comes from Streptomyces sp. 130, assembly GCF_007096885.1. Classification (GTDB taxonomy): domain Bacteria; phylum Actinomycetota; class Actinomycetes; order Streptomycetales; family Streptomycetaceae; genus Streptomyces. The sequence continues at coordinate 42,712 of NZ_VJNO01000023.1, forward strand.
GCCTGGACACCTGCCACATCTTCGCGGCGGGGCACGACCTGGCCGGGCCCGGCGGGATGAAGGAGACGCTCGACCTGCTGGTGGAGACGGTCGGCGAGGGCCGGCTGAAGCTCATCCACGCCAATGACTCCAAGGACGTCTCCGGCGCCCACAAGGACCGGCACGAGAACATCGGCGCGGGCCACATCGGCGAGGAGCCGTTCCGCGAGCTGTTCGCGCACCCGGCCACCGAGGGCGTGCCGCTGGTCATCGAGACGCCGGGCGGCAAGGAGGGCCACGCGGCGGACGTGGCCCGGCTCCAGGCGCTGCGCGACGGGGGATGACCCCCCGGGGCCCGTCCGGGGCGCTGCCCGGTCAGAGTTCGGGGCCGTCCCCGGGCTCCTCCTGGTAGGAGTAGCGCTGTTCCCTCCAGGGGTCGCCGATGTTGTGGTAGCCGCGCTCCTCCCAGAAGCCGCGGCGGTCGGCGGTCATGTACTCGATGCCCCGGACCCACTTGGGGCCCTTCCACGCGTAGAGGTGGGGGACGACGAGCCGGAGCGGGAAGCCGTGCTCGGCGGTGAGCAGCTCGCCGCCCTTGTGGGTGGCGAACAGGGTCCGGTCGGAGAGGAAGTCGTCCAGCCGGAGGTTGGAGCTGAAGCCGTATTCGGCCCACACCATCACGTGCGTGACCTGAGGGGCGGGCGGCGCGAGGGCGACCACATCGCGGGCGAGCACCCCGCCCCACTCGGCGCCCAGCATGCTGAATTTGGTGACGCAGTGGAGATCGGCGACGACCGACGAGAACGGCAGTGCCGAGAATTCCTGGTGGTTCCAGCAGTGCTTCTCGGCATCGGCGGTCGCGCCGAAGACGCGGAATTCCCAGCGCTCCGGTTTGAACTTGGGGACGGGCCCGTAATGGGTCACCGGCCAGCCGCGCTGCAGCCGCTGGCCCGGCGGAAGCTCGGACTGCTCTGACGCGCGGTGTTCCCGGCTTTCCGGCTGACCCATGACTCCATGGTGACAGACAGGCGGGGGTGATCGTGACCAGGGCGGAGACGATTCGGGCAAGTCGCACTAAGCCTGTACTTACTGGACGGTCATCTGGTCCGGTGCGAGGATGCCGCCTACGTGCCCGGTCCACCGTTGGAAGGAGCCTTGGCGATGCAGGGCGACCCCGAGGTCATCGAGTTCCTGAATGAACAGCTGACCGCCGAATTGACGGCCATCAACCAGTACTTCCTGCACGCGAAGATGCAGGACAACTTCGGCTGGACCAAGCTCGCGAAATACACGCGCGCCGAGTCCTTCGACGAGATGAAGCACGCGGAGATCCTGACCGACCGCATTCTCTTCCTCGACGGCCTGCCGAACTACCAGCGGCTGTTCCACGTGCGGGTCGGCCAGACGGTCACCGAGATGTTCCAGGCGGACCGGCAGATCGAGGTCGAGGCGATCGACCGCCTCAAGCGCGGGATCGAGCTGATGCGCGCCAAGAGCGACATCACGTCGGCGAACATCTTCGAGTCGATCCTCGCGGACGAGGAGCACCACATCGACTACCTCGACACCCAGCTCGATCTCGTCGAGAAGCTGGGCGAGCCGCTGTACATCGCGCAGCTCATCGAGCAGCCGGAGAGCTGACCGCGCTCAGGCGGCCTCGGGAAGCCCTTCCGCGGGCGTCCGCTTCCGGTCCAGGAGCTCGCGGCGGGGGCAGGCGCCCCGGCCGAGCATCGCCTGGATGGTGCGGACACAGCTGCCGCAGTCCGTGCCCGCCTTGCAGGCGGAGGCGATCTGGCGGGGCGTGCAGGCCCCGGCCGCCGCATGGTCCTTGACCTGCTGCTCCGTAACGCCGAAGCACGAGCAGACGTACATGCGGTTCACCTCCCGGGCGGGAACGGGTCGTGGACGCCACCCCGAAGGTCGGTGAGGCTAACCTAACCTTACCCGCCGCCCGGGGGCGGCAGAAGCCCCGGAACGCCCCGTGGGGCACGGATCACATCGATCCGTGCCCCACGGTCGTACGGTGCCGCCGGCCCGGAGCCTTACTGGTCGCGGTACATCTCGGCGACGAGGAAGGCCAGGTCGAGCGACTGGCTGCGGTTGAGCCGGGGGTCGCAGGCCGTCTCGTAGCGCTGGTGGAGGTCGTCCACGAAGATCTCGTGGCCGCCGCCGACGCACTCGGTGACGTCGTCGCCGGTCAGCTCGACGTGGATGCCGCCGGGGTGCGTGCCGAGGCCCTTGTGCACCTCGAAGAAGCCCTTGACCTCGTCCAGGACGTCGTCGAAGCGGCGCGTCTTGTGGCCGGAGGCCGCCTCGAAGGTGTTGCCGTGCATCGGGTCGGTCACCCAGGCGACGGTGGCACCGGAGGCGGTGACCTTCTCGACCAGCTCCGGCAGCTTGTCGCGGACCTTGTCGGCGCCCATCCGGACGATGAACGTCAGCCGGCCGGGCTCGCGCTCGGGGTCGAGGCGCTCGATGTAGCCCAGGGCCTCGTCGACGGTGGTCGTCGGGCCGAGCTTGATCCCGATCGGGTTGCGGACCTTGGAGGCGAACTCGATGTGCGCCCCGTCCATCTGGCGGGTCCGCTCACCGATCCACACCATGTGGCCCGAGGTGTCGTACAGGTGGCCGGTGCGCGAGTCGGTGCGGGTCAGCGCCGTCTCGTAGTCGAGGAGCAGGGCCTCGTGCGAGGCGTAGAACTCGACGGCCTTGAATTCGGCGGGGTCGGTGCCGCACGCCTTCATGAAGTTCAGCGCGTTGTCGATCTCGCGGGCCAGGGCCTCGTAGCGCTGGCCGGACGGGGACGACTTCACGAAGTCCTGGTTCCACGCGTGCACCTGGCGCAGGTCGGCGTAGCCGCCGGTGGTGAAGGCGCGGACCAGGTTCAGCGTGGAGGCGGACGCGTGGTACATCCGCTTCAGGCGCTCCGGGTCGGGGACGCGGTCGGCCTCGGTGAAGGCGAAGCCGTTGACGGAGTCGCCCCGGTAGGTCGGCAGGGTCACGCCGTCGCGGGTCTCGGTCGGCTTGGAGCGCGGCTTGGAGTACTGGCCGGCGATCCGGCCGACCTTGACGACGGGCACGGAGGCCGCGTACGTGAGGACGGCGCTCATCTGGAGCAGCGTCTTCAGCTTGGCGCGGATGTGCTCGGCCGACACGGCGTCGAATGCCTCGGCGCAGTCTCCGCCCTGCAACAGGAACGCCTCGCCCTTGGCGACGGCTCCCATACGGGCACGCAGCTGGTCGCACTCGCCCGCGAAGACGAGCGGCGGATACGACGCGAGGTCCGCGAGTACATCGCGCAGCGCCTCGGAGTCGGGGTACTCGGGCTGCTGCGCCGCGGGAAGGTCTCGCCAGGTGTTGCCACCGGCGACGGAGGTATTGGCGTTCACGGTCACGGCCTCCACATTACGGGGTCGTGCCCCGTCGGTTTCCCGGTTGCCCAGTCACTGAGACGGACGTCTCGGCACGGTCGGTGCACGGGCTGTCCGGACGGCCTGCTAGCCTCCGGTCTTTCAGCGTTGAACAACGCTGGACGAGTGGACACCGAGGGTGGGGACTTGAAGCGGAATCACCGTAGGGACCTCAAGAAGAGACGGCTGCTGATCGGCGCCGGCGCCGCCGTGGTCGCGACCGCGACGATCGGCACCCTGGCCATGGCCGCGCAGGACCCGGCCGCCGGGAGCGCCGAGGCCGCCTCGCCGTCCGCCGTGCTCCAGGCCCAGTTCGCGGACGCGGCCCGTGAGTTCGACGTGCCCCAGAGCGTGCTGATGGCGGTCTCGTACCGGCAGACGCGCTGGGAGAGCCACGACGGCGAGCCGAGCACGACCGGTGCGTACAACGTCATGGGACTGACCAGCGTGGCGGCCGGGGACGTGGAGCAGCCGGACGACAAGGAACGTCTGGCGCACATGAACATGAGCGGCCGGCCGGACATCGAGAAGACCTTCGACGCCGCGAAGGCGCTGCGCGACCTGCCGAAGAAGACGGTCGACACCTCCGACCCCCGGCTGCACACGCTGGACGAGGCCGCCGAGCTGATCGACACGGACACGGCATCGGTGCGCGACGACACCGAGGACAGCATCCGGGCGGGCGCGGCCCTGCTCGCCGAGTACCAGCGCGACGCGAAGGGCTCCCTGTCCGACGATCCCGCGCAGTGGTATCCGGCGGTGGCGCGGTTCAGCCAGTCGCCGGACAAGAAGGGGGCCGACCTCTTCGCGAAGCGCGTCTTCGACTCGATCCGTACGGGCGAGAGCGCGGTCACCCAGGACGGCCAGCGGGTCTCGCTGCCCGCCGACCCGTCGGTCGAGCCGGTCAAGCCGGCGAAGGTGCCGCTGGCCGCGTCGTTCGCGAGCACCGCCGCGACCCCGGCCCCGGAGTGCCCGTCCGGACTGAACTGCAACTTCGTGCCGGCCAAGACGTCGAGCTCGGGCCAGCGCAGCTACACCCCGGCCGCGCGCCCCGACAAGGGCGTCGACATCCGGCAGATCGTGATCCACGACACCGAGGGCGACTACGCGGGCTCGCTCGCCACGCTCACCAGCCCGAGTGCGGCCGCGAGCGCGCACTACCTGGTCCGCGCCTCGGACGGGCTGGTCACGCAGATGGTCGAGAACAAGGACCTGGCGTGGCACGCGGGCAACTGGTCGCTCAACATGCACTCGATCGGCGTGGAGCACGAGGGCTACGCGATCAAGGAGGGCAGCTGGTACAGCGAGCCGCAGTACGAGTCGACCGCGGCCCTGGTGAAGTTCCTGGCCGGCGAGTACGGCATCCCGGTGGACCGTGAGCACATCATCGGCCACGACGAGGTGCCCGTCTTCCTGGACGGGAAGTCCAGGGACACCCACTGGGACCCGGGCCCGTTCTGGGACTGGAACCACTTCATGAGCCTGATGGACGCCCCGACGGGCGCGGGCGGCGCCGGCGGCCCGGTCAAGACGGGCCAGCTGGTGCGCGTGGTACCGCCGTTCACCACGGCCAACCAGCCGACGCTGACGTACGGCGCCAAGGCGGTCACCAAGCGGCCGGCGAACTTCGGCTACCTGTACACCTCGGCGTCCACCAGCGCGTCCACGCTGACCGACCCCTACTTCTCGGCGCTGTGGAGCGAGGGCTCCAACTGGGGCAACAAGGTCCGTGCCGGCGGCACCTATGTCGTCGCCGAGGTGAAGGCCGACTGGACGGCGATCTGGTTCGCCGGGAAGAAGGCGTGGTTCTACAACCCGGGCGGCCAGTACACCGTGCCGCTCGCCGCGGCCCCGCGCGTGGTGAAGGCCAAGGCCGGGGTGACCGTCCGGATCTACGGGCGGGCCTACCCGGAGACCGCCGCCTATGACGCGGCGGGCCTGGAGGCCCCGACGGACAGCCCGGACTACCTGACGAAGTACACGCTGCCCGCGGGCCAGTCGTACGCGCTGGCGGGCGCCGAGGTGAAGGGCGACGACTGGTTCGGCTCCGCCCAGACGGACGTCATCGGTGACACCTCCTACCTGCCGATCCGCTACAACCACCGGCTGGCGTGGGTCAAGGCGAGCGACGTCCAGACCTCCACGAGCGTGGCCCCGGTCTCCGCGACCGACCGCTACAACATGATCGGCCGCGACAGCGCCGGCCGCATCTGGCAGTACCAGGGCACCGGCAGCGCCTCCTCCCCGTACTACCGCCGCTACCAGGCGGGCTACGGCTGGGGCAGCTACACGGCGATCACCGCGATGACCGCGCTGCGCGCCGACGGTACGGGCGACTTCGTGGCCCGCGACAAGGACGGCGTGCTCTGGTACTACCGGGGCAGCGGCAATCCGGACAAGCCGTACATGGCCCGGCTCAAGGTCGGCAGCGGCTGGAACCAGTACAGCAGCCTCAACGGCATGCGCGATCTCGACGGTGACGGCAAGGCCGACCTGATCGCCCGCAACAGCGCCGGCGACATCTATTTCTACAAGGGCACCGGCGAGCCGTCGAAGCCCTTCGAGCCCAAGGCGAAGATCGGCTACGGCTGGCAGATCTACGACGCGATCGTCTCCACCGGCGACCTGAACGGCGACGGCAAGGCGGACTTCGTGGCCCGGGACAAGTCGGGGGTGCTGTGGATCTACACCGGCACCGGCTCGGCCGCCAAGCCGTACGACAAGCGGGTCAAGATCGGTTCGGGCTGGGGCAAGTACAAGCTGCTGCTCGGCCCGAGCGACCTCGACCGCGACGGCCGGGGCGACCTGGTCGGGGTGGACTCGGCCGGAGACTTCTGGTTCTACCACTCCACCGGTGAGGTGACGGCCCCGTTCGCGACGAAGTCGCAGGTCGGGGACGGCTGGCAGATCTACGACATCCTGTTCTAGCCGACCGGACGTCTCGTGCGCGCGGGGCCCTTTCCCATCCGTCCGGGTGGGAAGGGGCCCCGTCGCCGTCCGGCGTGGGTTAGGGTACGGGGCATGTTCGCGCACTCGACCCGCAACTGGTGGTGGACCGCTCATCCGGCGGCCCGCTGATCGCGCGTACACACTGACGCAGAGGCCGCCCGAGGGGCGGCCTTTTCCGTGTCCACGGGCCGTTCCTCCCAGCTGATTCCCTGGAAGGAACCGACCCATGAGCTTCGACCGACTCTTCGACCGACTCCTGCGCGACGACTGCCCGCCGTTCGCCCTGCTGCGCCGCCGCACCCCCGGCCACGACCACGACACCGTCGAGGTCATGATCGGCCGGGTGCACGAGGCGGACCGCCTCGCCGGCATCCCCGTCGGCGAGCGGCCGTCGCTGGCGCTGGTGCCGTTCCGGCAGATCGCGGAGCGCGGCTTCGACGTGACGGACGACGGCACACCGCTGTCGGTCCTGGTCGCGGACGAGACGTACACGCTGTCCCTGGACGAGGCGCTGGCGGCGCTCCCCCGCCACGAAGTCCGCGTGGAGGACGGGGCGTTCGACGTCAGCGACGAGGAGTACGCCGCCACCGTGCGGCGGGTGATCGAGGACGAGATCGGCCGGGGCGAGGGCGCGAACTTCGTGATCCGGCGGACGTTCCGGGGCCGGATCGGCGGCTTCGGCCGGGCGGACGCGCTGGCCCTGTTCCGGCGGCTGCTGGCCGGCGAGCGGGGGGCGTACTGGACGTTCGTGGTGCACACGGGGGACAGGGTGCTCGTTGGTGCCAGTCCCGAGGTGCACGTGCGGATGTCCGGCGGGACCGTCGTGATGAACCCGATCAGCGGCACCTACCGCTACCCCGCCGAGGGGCCCACCCCCGAGGGCCTGCTCGCCTTCCTCGGGGACCGCAAGGAGACCGAGGAACTCTCCATGGTGGTGGACGAGGAGCTGAAGATGATGTGCACGGTCGGCGACATGGGCGGGGTGGTGATCGGCCCGCGCCTGAAGGAGATGGCCCATCTCGCGCACACCGAGTACGAGTTGCGCGGACGCTCCTCGCTGGACGTACGGGAGGTGCTGAGGGAGACCATGTTCGCGGCGACGGTCACCGGCTCCCCCGTGCAGAACGCCTGCCGGGTCATCGAGCGGCACGAGGACGGCGGGCGCGGCTACTACGCGGGGGCGCTGGCCCTGCTGCGCCGGGAGGCCGACGGCACCCAGACCCTGGACTCGCCGATCCTGATCCGGACCGCCGACATCGACGCGGACGGCACGCTGCGGGTGCCGGTCGGGGCGACCTTGGTGCGCCACTCGGACCCGGCGAGCGAGGTCGCCGAGACCCACGCCAAGGCGGCCGGGGTCCTCGCCGCCCTCGGCGTCCGCCCGGCCCGCCCGGAGGCGGAGCGGGAGCGGCCCCGGCTGGCCGCCGACCCCCGGGTGCGGGCGGCCCTGGACGCCCGGCGGGACGGCCTCGCCCCGTTCTGGCTGCGGATGCAGGAGCGCACCGCCGACCGCACCGGCCACGCCCTGGTGGTGGACGGCGAGGACACGTTCACCGCGATGCTCGGCCACCTGCTGCGCGCCTCGGGGCTCGACGTCACCGTCCGCCGCTACGACGAGCCGGGGCTGCGCGAGGCGGTCCGGGCGCACCGGGGGCCCGTGGTGCTCGGCCCCGGCCCGGGGAATCCGGGGGACGCGGCGGACCCGAAGATGCGGCTGCTGCGCGCGACGGCCGCCGAGCTGGTGCGGGAGCACCGGCACGGGCTGCTCGGGGTGTGCCTGGGCCATGAGCTGATCGCGGCGGAACTGGGCCTGGAGATCGTCCGCAAGGCGGTGCCGTACCAGGGGGCGCAGACCAGGATCGACCTGTTCGGGCGGCCCGAGACGGTCGGCTTCTACAACAGCTTCACCGCGCGCTGCGACGACTTCGGGGCGGCGGAACTGGCGGCGCACGGCATCGAGACGAGCCGGGACGAGGTGTCCGGGGAGCTGCACGCGCTGCGCGGGGCCGGGTTCGCCTCGGTGCAGTTCCACCCGGAGTCGGTGCTGACGCTGCGCGGTGCGGCGATCGTGTCGGAGCTGCTGGCGGGGCTCCCGGTGCGCGGCTGAGGGGGTCAGGCCCCGGGGCGGGCCGGGACCAGGACGTTGCCGCTGTGGCGGCCGGCCAGGTAGTCGCCGACGTTCTCGACGGTGGCGTCGATGATCTGGCCGACCGCGTCCTCGGTGTAGTACGCCTGGTGGGAGGTGACGATGACGTTCGGGAAGGTCACGAGCCGGGCCAGGGTGTCGTCGTCCACGCCCTCCAGGGACTTGTCCAGGAAGAACAGCCCGGCCTCCGCCTCGTACACGTCGAGTCCGACGCCGAGGAAGCGGCCCGCGCGCAGTTCGCCGACCAGGGCCGAGGTGTCGATGAGGCCGCCCCGGCTGGAGTTGACGAGGATCGCGTCGTCCTTCATCAGGGCGAGGGCGTCCTCGTCGATGAGGTGGTGCGTCGACGGGAGCAGCGGCACGTGCAGGCTGACCAGGTCGGACTCCGCGAGCAGCCGTTCCTTGTCGACGTACCGCATGCCGAGCTCGGCGCAGGCCGGGTTCTCGGCGACGTCCCAGCCGAGCAGCTTCATGCCGAAGCCGTGGGCGATCCGGGTGAACGCCTCGCCGATCTTGCCGGTGCCGATGACGCCCGCGGTGCGGCCGTGCATGTCGCGGCCGAGGAGCCCGTCGAGCCGGAAGTCGAAGTCGCGGGTGCGGCCGGCCGCCCGGATCACCCGTCGGTTGACCGCCATGGCCAGGGTCCAGGCGAACTCCGCGACCGAGTACGGCGAGTAGTACGAGACCCGGGCGACGCGCAGGGCCAGGCGCTCGGCGACGTCCAGGTCGATGTTGTTGAACCCGGTGGAGCGCTGGGCGATCATCTGGGTGCCGCCGGCCGCGAGGGTCTGGAGGACCGCGCCGCCCAGGTCGGCGTTGACGCTGGTGGAGATGACCTCGTAGCCCGCCGCGATGGGGGCGGTGTCCCGGTTCAGGAAGACGTCCAGGCAGCGGACTTCGTGCTTCCCGGCGAAGGCCTTCTCGATCAGCGGCTGTTCGTCGGACTGCACTCCGAAGGCCAGGATCTCCACGGTGTCTCCCCTGTCTGCGTGCTGGGCGCGGCCGGTCATCGCGAATATACGGCCGGGGGCACCGCCGCGCCGCTCAAGCCCTACGCGTCGTCGAGCCCGCGCTCGATGGCGTACCGCACCAGCTCGACCCGGTTGTGCAGCTGGAGCTTGCCCAGGGTGTTCTGGACGTGGTTCTGCACGGTCCGGTGCGAGATGACGAGCCGTTCCGCGATCTGCTTGTACGAGAGCCCCTTGGCCACGAGCCGCAGCACCTCGGTCTCCCGGTCGGTCAGCTCCGGGGCCTTCGGCTCGTCGGAGGCGGCCGGCGCGGGCTTCGAGGCCAGCCGGCGGTACTCGCCCAGCACCAGGCCCGCCAGGCCCGGGGTGAACACGGCGTCGCCGGCGGCGGTCCGGCGGACGGCCTCGGTCAGCTCCTGGGTGCTCGCCGACTTCATCAGGTAGCCGGTGGCACCGGACTTCACCGCCTCCAGGACGTCGGCGTGCTCGCCGCTGGCGGAGAGCACGAGGACCCGCAGCCCGGGCTGGGCACCGACGAGTTCCTTGCAGACCCGCACCCCGGGCATGCCGGGCAGATTGAGGTCGAGGACCAGGACGTCCGGGGTGACGGCGGCGGCCCGGCGGACGGCCTGCGGCCCGTCGCCGGCGGTGGCCACCACGTCGAACCCGGCCTCGGTGAGGTCGCGGGCCACGGCGTCGCGCCACATCGGGTGGTCGTCCACCACCATCACCCTGACCGCCCGCTGCCCGGTGCCCTCGTCATGTGTCGCGCTCATCGGACCGAACCCGCCTTCCCCCGTGAAACCTTAGGAACCTTCAATTCGACCTCGGTGCCCTGGCCGGGCACCGAGATCACCTCCGCCGTACCGCCCAGATCGCGCAGCCGGCCGCGGATCGACAGGGCGACCCCGAGCCGCCCCTCCCCCTCGGCCTGCGCGAGCCGCCCCTCGGGGATGCCGGGCCCGTCGTCCCGGACCGTGACGACGACCTCGTCCGGCCAGTCCTCCAGCAGAATCCACGCCTGGGCGCCCTCGCCCGCGTGCACCCGGACATTGTCCAGGGCGGCGCCGACCGCCGCCGCCAGCTCCGCTGCCGCGCCGGAGGGCAGCAGCACCGGGGCGCCCGGCTCCGCGAAGCTGGTCCGGGAGCCGGCGCGCGGGGCGAGCAGCGTCCGCAGGTCGGTCTCGCCGCCGTCCCCGGCGCCCGGTTCGTCGTCGCCCGTCTCGACGGCCCGGACGACGGCGCCCTCGGAGGCGTCCTCGGAGAGCCGGGTGGGCGGCACGAGCCCGCTGGAGACCAGGGTGCGCAGGGCGGCCTCCTGCTCCCCGGCCATCCGGCCGAGCTCCGCCGCCTCGCCGCCGATCGCGGCGCCGCGCCGCTGGACCATGGCGAGGACCTGGAGCACGCCGTCGTGGATGTCCCGGGCCAGGCGCTCGCGTTCGCGGGTGGCGGCCTCGATCTCCAGGGCGCGGGCGAGGGTGCGCTCACTGGCCCGGGCGACCTCGACGACGTAACCGATGGCGATGGAGGCGACCCAGACCAGCATCACGTTGTGCAGGGTGTCGCGGCTGGGCTCGGCGCGCTCGATGAGGTTGGCGACGGCGACCAGGCTGGAGGCGAAGCCCGCCCAGCGCCAGCCGCCCTTGACCGCGAAGGCCAGCACCGAACCGGCGGTCCAGATGGACGGCAGGGTCGGCCCGTCGACGTGCTGCGCCTGGAAGTCGGCGAGCGGGGTGACGACGATCCCGATGAGGGCGATGGCCAGGTCCGCGCCCAGGAAGCGCCTGGTGCAGGCGGCGGCGCCGGCCACCTTCGGCAGGGTGGCGAGCGTCCAGACGGCCATCAGCGACAGGAAGGCGACCGCGATCCACGGCCGCTCGTAGTCGTGCCGGGCGAAGGCGGCGATCAGGACCGCGTAGACCATCGTCAGCACGCGGTAAGCCGTCAGGGCGCGCCACAGCGGCTGCTCCACCGACATCCGGACCACGCGTACGCGTTTGACCACGCTGTTCCCCCCGTCCCCCCGCGGACCGCCGCTAGGCGCTGTCGCCGTCCGTCTTCTTCGCGGCCTCGGACCGGCGCTTCGCCTCCTCGGCGATCTGCCGCTTGGCGGCGGTCGCATAGATGTCGACGTACTCCTGGCCCGAGAGCTTCATGATCTCGTACATCACCTCGTCGGTGACCGAGCGCAGGATGAAGCGGTCGCCGTCCATGCCGTGGTAGCGGCTGAAGTCGAGCGGCCTGCCGATCCGGATGCCGGGGCGCATCAGCTTGGGGATCACCTGGCCGGGCGGCTGGATCTTCTCCGTGTCGATCATCGCGACGGGGATGACCGGCGCCCCGGTGGCCAGCGCCACCCGGGCGAGACCGCCGGGCTTGCCCCGGTAGAGCCGGCCGTCGGGCGACCGGGTGCCCTCGGGGTAGATGCCGAAGAGGCCGCCGCTCTCGACGACCTGGATGCCCGCCCGGATCGCCGCCTCACCGGCGCCGCGCGCGCCGGAGCGGTCGACGGGGAGCTGGCCGACGCCCTTGAAGAACGCGGCCGTGAGCTTGCCCTTCACCCCGGGCGCGGTGAAGTACTCGGCCTTCGCGATGAAGGTCACCTTGCGGTCCAGGACGGCCGGCAGGAAGAAGGAGTCGGAGAACGACAGGTGGTTGCTGGCGAGGATCGCGGGCCCGCGCGCGGGGATGTTCTCCAGGCCCTCCACCCACGGCCGGAAGGCGAGCTTCAGCGACCCGCCGATGGAGAACTTCATAGCGCCGTAGATCAACTCGGATGCCTCCTGTGTGCTGTCCGACAGACCTTAACCCGCCGTGTCCCGCTTCCTCCCGCCCGCGCGGGCGGGTGTCCGCGGCCCGGGCCGGTGACGGCCCTGGTCGGTGTCGGTCCGGTCGCGTACGGTGAAGTGATCCCGCGCGTCCCGCACATCCTTCCGAACCCTTCCGCTCCCCGCTCGCCTGGCCGCGAGCCTCATGAACAGGAGACCCCGGTGCCGGTCCTTCCCGGAGCCGAGCCGTTCCGCCACGAGGGCGGAGCGGTCGGCGTCCTCCTCTGTCACGGATTCACCGGTTCCCCGCAGTCGCTGCGCCCCTGGGCCGAATATCTGGCCGACCGCGGTCTCACGGTCTCGCTGCCGCTGCTGCCCGGGCACGGCACGCGCTGGCAGGACATGCGGGTGACCGGCTGGCAGGACTGGTACGCGGAGGTGGACCGGGAGCTCCGCGGTCTGCTGGAGCGGTGCGAGCGGGTCTTCGTCTTCGGGCTCTCGATGGGCGGCGCGCTGGCACTGCGGCTGGCCGCGAAGCACGGGGACGCGGTCAGCGGCCTGGTGCTCGTCAATCCGGCCAACAAGGTGCACAGTCTCGCCGCGCACGCGCTGCCGGTGGTCCGCCATCTGGTGCCGACGACGAAGGGCCTGGCCGGCGACATCGCCCTGGAGGGCGTCGCGGAGGTGGGCTACGACCGGGTGCCGCTGCACGCGGCGCACTCGGTGCGCGGGTTCTTCCGGCTGGTCGACGGCGACCTGCCGCAGGTCACCCAGCCGCTCCTGCTGCTGCACAGCCCGCGGGACCATGTGGTGCCGCCCGCCGACTCGGCCCGCATCCTGAGCCGCGTCTCCTCGACGGACGTCCGGGAGGTCCTGCTGGAACAGAGCTACCACGTGGCGACGTTGGACCATGATGCGAAGCGGATCTTCGACGAGAGCCATGCGTTCATCGGCCGCCTCGCTCCGAGCGAGATGGATCAGGGCGGGAAGAAGGGGAGCACGTCCGGTGGCTGAGCACGACGCGGAGCGCGCGGGCAGCGAGGAGGAGCGCGAGCCGTTCCCCGTGGAGGGGGCGGCCGTCGCCGACGACGACGGCAAGGGCGCACCGCCCGACGCACCGGCCGGTGCGGCCGGGGGACCGCTGGACGAGGAGGCCGTCTGGCGGGCCATCGTGGCGGGTTACGGGGAGGAGCCGCCGGACCCGCCGGGCGCGCGGCCCTTCCGGTCGGTCGAGGATCTGGCGCTGCCGGACGACGGTCCGCTGACCGCCCCGGCCGCGGACAAGGGGCTCGGCAAGCGGCCGCCCAGGCCGAAGCCGGAGGAGGACCGGCCGCTCGGCGGCTCCGTGGTCTTCGCGCCGGGCGTGGGCCCGCGCGACTACGAGCCGGCCGACCCGGACGCGCCCGGCGCGGCCGGCGGGGACGACGACGAGGGCCACTTCGTGCCGCCGGAGCCGCCGCCGCTGCCGGAGGCCGACGTCACGGCGAAGTTCGCCTGGCTCGCGGTGGTCGGCGGGCCGGTGCTGATGCTGCTCGCGGTGCTGCTCTCCTGGGAGATGACCTGGTGGCTGACGACGGTCTGCGTCGGCGGCTTCCTGGGCGGCTTCGTGACGCTGGTGGCGCGGATGGACTCCGACGACGACGGTGACGACGACCCGGGGCGGGGCGCGGTGGTCTAGGGCCGGTCCGGCGGATCATGGCCGGGGTCGCGACGCCTGGCACGGCGCCTCGCCCGTGATGCCGAAACGCCCGGACGGCTCCGCCACGAGGACGCTCCGGCGGCTTGCGGTGCACGCAGCAGACGCCGCGGCCTGCCCGGCCCTGGTCCGCGGAAAGGCCTCAGGGCCTTTCCGCGGGCACCCGGAGCGCGGCCAGCACCGGGCGGTGGTCGGTCGCCGCCCGCAGGTCGGCCTCCCGCACCCCGGGCAGCCCGTCCGGGACCCCGCAGCCCAGGACCTCGACCCCGTCGGTGGCGAAGACCGCGTCGATCCGGCGGCGCGGTTCGTGCGCGGGGAAGGTGTACGCGCCGCCCTGCGGCTTGGTCTCCCAGCAGTCCTGGTAGCGCCCGGCGAGCCGCCGGAAGGCCCGCCCGCTCGGTACGTCGTTGAGGTCGCCGGCGACGACGGCGTGCGCCACGCCCAGCGCGTCCACGGTCTCCACCAGCCGCTCGGCCTGGGCCAGCCGCTCCTGCCGCTGGAGGCTCAGGTGGCAGCTGACCACCCCGACCCGGGCGCCCGCGAACCGGACCACGGCGGTGGCGAAGCCCCGCCGGTGCAGGCCCGGGGTGCGCGGCAGCAGGATGTCCTCGGTGCGCTCGACGGTGGCGCGCAGCGAGCACAGCAGCAGCGGTCCGGCGGCGGTGGCGCCGCCGCCCAGGACCACCAGGTCGGTGGCGGCGGCGAGCCGGGCGGCGTACTTGCGCCAGCGGAAGAGGCGCGGCGCCTCCTGGACGAGGACCAGGTCGGGCGCGCAGGCGCGGATGACCCGGGCGAGTGCGGCGTTGTCGTCGCGCATCGAGCGGATGTTGTAGCTGAGCACGCGGATGACGGCCGAGCCGTCCGGCTCGGTGCGCGAATCGGGCAGCGACATCGTGGCCATGCCCTCACGATACGGCGGACGCCCGCCGCGCCAGGTCGTGTCCGCGAAGTGTCGTCTGGCCTGCGACGCCCTTCGGGCGGACGACGCCACTTCGCGGACACTCCCGGGGCGCGACGGGCGTCCGGTGTTTCCGGGTGCGGGTGGGCTCAGCCCTGGCGGGCCAGGTCCGCGGCGCCCACGAGCCCTGCCTTGCCGCCGAGTTGGGCGGCGAGCACCTGGGCGTGCGGGCGCCATTCGCCGCCGATCAGCCAGCGCCGGAACGACTTGCGGATCGGGCCGAGGACGAGCTCGCCCTCGTCCGAGACGCCGCCGCCGACGATGAAGGCCGACGGGTCGAACAGCGAGGCCAGGTCGGCGAGTCCGGCGCCGGCCCAGCGGGCCAGCTCGCGGAACGAGTCGACGGCCACCGGGCAGCCCTGGCGGGCGGCCTCGCTGATGTGCTTGCCCTGGATGCCGTCGACGGTGCCGTCACCGAGCGCCAGCAGGATCGTGGCGTTCTCCGGGGTGGCGTTGGCGCGCTGCTTCGCGTACCGCACGAGGGCGCGGCCGGAGGCGTACTGCTCCCAGCAGCCCTGGCTGCCGCAGCCGCAGAGCAGACCGTCCGGGACGACCCGGATGTGGCCGAACTCGGCGGCCACGCCGAAGCGTCCGCGGCGCAGCTTGTTGCCGATGATGATGCCGCCGCCGAGGCCGGTGCCCAGCGTGATGCAGATGACGTCGTCGTGGCCCTGGCCGGCCCCGAAGCGGTATTCGCCCCAGGCGGCGGCGTTGGCGTCGTTCTCCACGACGACGGGGAGGCCGACGCGCTGCTCGACCTTGTCCTTCAGCGGCTCGTGGCGCCAGTTGATGTTCGGCGCGAACAGCACGGTGGCCCGCTTGTCGTCCACGTATCCGGCCGCGCCGATGCCGACGGCCTCGACCGCGTGGCCCTCGCTGGCGCCGGACACCGCCGCCGCGATCGCGTCCACGATGCCTTCGGCCGTCGGCGGGGTCGGCACCTTGAAGGTCGAGAGGATCTGTCCCTCTTCGTCGACCACTCCAGCCGCGATCTTCGTGCCGCCGATATCGACGCCGATGGTGAGTCCCATGAATCCCTCAGTTCCGGTCGAGCCCCGCTGAGGCAACCGTACCCGAGGCCGGGCCCCGTCCCGTCGGCGCCGGTCAGTCCAGGTCGATGTGTTCGCCGGCGCCGGACCCTTCGTCCCGGGGGCCTTCGGGGCCTTCCGCCTTCTTTTCGGTGCCCGCGGGGTCCCCCGCCCCCCGGGTCCAGCGGCCCTCCTGGCCCTGGACCGCCGAGCGGTAGGCGGCGAGCAGTTCGTTACCGGCCGCCGCGATGTGATCGAAAACGTCTGGATTGCGCTCGATCACGGGCTCCACGGCCGCCTTGGCCTGCTGGATGACCTGCTGCACGGCGCCCTGCGCGGCCATCCCGAGGAGCGGCGCCTGCAACGAGCCGAGCTTGCCGGCCACCGCGTCCACCAGCTTGCGCAGCTCCTCGGCGGCGGAACCGGGCGGCGGGCCGTAGGCGGCGCGGCGGCGGGCCCGCTCGGCGGCCAGGTCCTCGGCGCAGGCCTGGGCCCAGGCGTCGTCGTCGGCGGGGCGATCGGTGGCTTCGCTCATGGCGGACTCCCGGGGGCATCGTGGCCGGCGGCCCGGCATACCGGACACGTACCTTCGACGGTACCCGAACGGTGGTACGCCGTTCAGCCCGTCCGGGGCCAGAGCGCGGGATCGGGCGTGAAGCGGACCCGCAGCACCCCGTCGGTGAGGGCCGCGCCGGTGACGGTGCAGCGGCGCAGGGCGGGTTCCAGGGGGACGATGCGGTGGAACGGGCCGACGGTCAGGAGGAGTTCGCCGCCGCGCCGGACGAGCTGGAGGTCCTTCTTGACGGCGCCGGGGAGCCGCAGGCACCAGACGAGTATCCCGTCGCCGCCGGGCCCGCCGGCCTCCTCGGTCCACCAGGGGTCCGGGGCCCGGCCGCTGTCCTCGCCGGTGCCGGGCACGGCGAGCGCCCCGTCGTCCCCGGCCAGGGCCAGGAGGTCGTCGGGGCCCTGCGGGTCGCGGCCGAGGTGCGCGATCCGGACCGGGGCCGGCCCCTCGTCCGCCCAGTGGCCGAGGGCCTTCTCCTGCTGGGCGGCGAGCGCGGCGAAGAACGGGTCCGGGGAGTGGCCGGGCAGCATCCGGTTGGCGACCGGCGCCTGCGCGCGCAGCCCGTGCAGGGCGAGGCCGGGGCGGGCGGTGCGCAGGGCCTCGTCGGCGGCGGGCCCGGGCGCGGCGACGAGCCGGAGGGTGGTGGTCCGGTCCTCGATCAGCGCCTGGACCTGGGCCAGCTCGGCGTCGCGCCGGGCGGCGGCCTCGTACAGCCACTGGGCGGGCATGGGCACACCGGCCAGCTGGGCGAGCACCGGGCGCAGGGCGCGGGCGGCCTGGCGTTCCGGGGGGAGCAGCCGGCGCAGGTAGCGGCGCAGCTGTTCGGGGAGGGCGAGCAGGCGCAGGGCGTCGCGCAGCGGGGGGAGGTCCACGACGAGGAGGTCGTACGCCTCGGCGGACCAGTCGCCGTGTGCGGCGCGGCGCAGGGCGTGGAGCAGGGCGAGTTCGCCGCTGCCGGGGAGTTCGGTCAGCTCCTCGCCGTCCAGCGGGTTGCCGCCGAGCAGTTCGAGGACGGACGACAACTGCCCCTGGAGGGCGAGGAGTTCAGCGCGGAAGTGGGCGGCGGGGTCGATCGCCACGGACCGCAGCCCGTCGGTGACCGGGGTGGGGTCCGCGGCGTCGGGGAAGCCGGGTATCGGGTCGGCGGAGATGAGCAGGGTGCGGGCGCCGTCGCGGGCCGCGGCGAGCGCGGTGGCCGCCGCGACGGTCGTACGGCCGGCTCCGCCGGGTCCGGTGACCAGGACCGTACGCACGCGCTCAGCCCTTCGGAACGGACTCGACGCGCTTCTTCAGGCCGGCCAGGGCGCGGTCGATGATGACCTTCTCCGCCTTGCGCTTGATCATGCCGAGCATGGGGATCTTGACGTCGACGGTCAGCCGGTAGGTGACCTCGGTGCGGTCGCCGTCGCCGAGGGGGGCGAGCGCGTAGGAGCCGTCGATGGCGCGCAGCATCTGGGACTTGACCAGGGTCCAGCTGACCTCGTAGGCGCCGATCCAGGTGTAGGCGAGGGTGTGGTCGTCCTTGATCGCGCCGGCGTCCAGGACGAGGCGAACCTTCTCGGCGCGGCCCTGCTCGTCGGTGCCGAGGACCTCGGCCTCCTTGACCTCGCCGGTCCACTCCGGATAGCGCTCGAAGTCGGCGATCACACCCATGACGTCGGCCGGCGCCGCCTCGATCGTGATGCTCGAGCTGGTGTGTTCAGCCATCGCTGTGGCCCTCCAGTGCGGTGTACCGGTCCGTCGGCAGGAGCCTGCCGCCAGAAGGCTATCGCGTGCGCCCGGCGGGCCGTCCCAGGGTGGGGCGGTTCACCACTCCAGCGCCCAGGGCCGGCCGGTGGAGGCGAAGTGGCCGACGTTCACGCACTCGGTGGCGCCGATCCGCATCCGGCGGGCCAGCGGCTGGTGGACGTGGCCGAAGAGGGAGTAGCGGGGGCGGGTGCGGCGGATGGCGTCGAGCAGGGCCCGGCTGCCGCGTTCGAAGCGGCGTGCCACGGTGTCGTAGACCAGCTCGGGCACCTCGGGCGGGATGTGGGTGCAGAGCACGTCGACCTCGCCGACCGCCTCGATCTTGGCGGCGTACTCCTCGTCGTCGATCTCGTACGGGGTGCGCATCGGCGTACGCAGGCCGCCGCCGACGAAGCCGAAGACACGGCCGCCGATCTCGACGCGCTCGCCGTCCAGGACGGTGGTGCCGGGGGCGGCGTACTCGGGCCACAGGGCGGGGATGTCGACGTTGCCATAGGTGGCGTAGGTCGGGCTGGGCAGCGCGGCGAACATCTCGGCGTACTGCCTGCGGACCGCCTCGGTGATCGCGGCGTTGCGGTCCATGCCCCGCCACAGCTCCCGGCCGAAGGCGCGGGCCTCGTCGAAGCGGCGGGCGGTGCGCAGGGCGACGATCCGGTCGGCGTTCTCGACGCCGAAGAGGTCGGGGAAGATGCCGCGCGAGTGGTCGGCGTAGTCGAGGAAGAGGACCAGGTCACCGAGACAGATCAGGGCGTCCGCGCCGTCCCCGGCGCGGGCCAGCGCCTCGGTGTTGCCGTGCACGTCGCTGACCACATGGACGCGGGTGTTCGCTCCTGCTCGCATGAGAACCACCCTAGGGCCTGTGCCAAGGCCCCGGACCTGCGGTTACTTCCTGGTGTGTGTACGGGTGGACTACTGTGCGCAAAAGGACGTCCCGATATGTGTGACGCATAAGACATCTGACCGGGACCCCCTATCCGGAACCGAGTACTGGTGGGTAACGTCCGGGCAGTCCAGTCGTGCTCACCCCACTGAGCACCCGCCATCTTGGACCGCGCCGGTGCGTCACACAGAGCCGTGGCACCGGAGCCCGATGAGGAGCAGCAGTCTTGCGCGAGTTCAGCCTTCCGGCCCTGTACGAGGTCCCCTCGGACGGCAACCTGACGGATCTCATCCGCCGCAATGCCGCTCAGCATCCCGACGTCGCGGTGATGAGCCGCAAAGTGGCGGGCGTCTGGACGGACGTCACCGCCACGCGGTTCCTGGCCGAGGTCCGGGCCGTCGCGAAAGGGCTGATGGCCGCCGGTGTGGAACCCGGCGACCGGGTCGCGCTCCTCTCCCGTACCCGCTACGAGTGGGTGCTCCTGGACTTCGCGATCTGGAGCGCCGGCGCGGTCACCGTGCCCGTGTACGAGACCAGTTCCCCCGAGCAGATCCAGTGGATCCTCGGTGACTCCGGCGCCACCCTGTGCATCGTGGAGTCCGCGGCCCACCAGGCGTCCGTGGCCTCGGTGCGGGACGCTCTGCCTGAGCTGAAGGGCATCTGGCAGATCGACGACGACGCGATCCGGCAGCTGTCGGCGGCCGGCGGGGAGATCACGGACGAGGCACTCGATCTCCGGATGAGGAGCGCCCGGGCCGACGACCCGGCCACCATCGTCTACACCTCGGGCACCACGGGCCGCCCCAAGGGCTGCGTGCTGACGCACCGCAGTTTCTTCGCGGAGTGCGGCAACGTGGTGGAGCGGCTCAAGCCCCTCTTCCGTACCGGCGAGTGCTCCGTTCTGCTCTTCCTGCCCGCGGCCCACGTCTTCGGACGGCTGGTCGAGGTCGCGTCGGTGATGGCGCCGATCAAGCTCGGCTGCGTCCCGGACATCAAGAACCTCACCGACGAACTGGCCGCGTTCCGCCCGACGCTGGTCCTCGGCGTTCCGCGCGTCTTCGAGAAGGTCTACAACGCGGCGCGCGCCAAGGCGCAGGCCGACGGCAAGGGCAAGATCTTCGACAGGGCCGCCGACACCGCCATCGCCTACAGCCGCGCGCTGGGCACCCCGCAGGGCCCCTCGCTGGGCCTGAAGTTCCGGCACAAGGTCTTCGACCGCCTGGTCTACGGCAAGCTGCGCGCGGTGCTCGGCGGGCGCGGCGAGCACGCCATCTCCGGCGGCGCCCCGCTCGGCGAGCGCCTGGGCCACTTCTACCGGGGCATCGGCTTCACCGTCCTGGAGGGCTACGGCCTGACCGAGTCCTGCGCGGCCACCGCCTTCAACCCCTGGGACCGGCAGAAGATCGGCACGGTCGGCCAGCCGCTGCCCGGTTCCGTGGTGCGCATCGCGGACGACGGCGAGGTGCTGCTCCACGGCGAGCACCTGTTCTCCGGCTACTGGAAGAACGAGGCGGCGACGGCCGAGGCGCTGGCGGACGGCTGGTTCCACACCGGGGACATCGGCACGCTGGACGAGGACGGCTACCTCGCGATCACCGGCCGCAAGAAGGAGATCATCGTCACGGCCGGCGGCAAGAACGTCGCGCCCGCCGTCATCGAGGACCGCATCCGGGGCCACGCGCTGGTGGCGGAGTGCATGGTGGTCGGCGACGGGCGGCCCTTCGTGGGCGCGCTGGTGACGCTGGACGAGGAGTTCCTGGGGCGCTGGGCCGAGGAGCACGGCAAGCCGGCCGGCGCGACCGCGCTGTCGCTGCGCGACGACCCGGAGCTGATCGCCGAGGTCCAGCGCGCGGTGGACGACGGCAACGCGGCGGTCTCCAAGGCCGAGTCCGTACGCAAGTTCCGCATCCTGGGCGCCCAGTTCACCGAGGAGGCGGGCCACATCACGCCCTCGCTGAAGCTGAAGCGGAATGTCGTCGCGAAGGACTTCGCGGACGAGGTGGAGTCGCTCTACCGCTCGTGAGACGTACGCGGACGAGGAGGGGGCCCGCACCACACCGGTGCGGGCCCCCTCCTCGTCCGCGTGTCAGAGCAGTTCGCGCAGCCGCTCGGCGAGCAGGTCCCAGCGCCACCTCTCCTCGACCCAGGCCCGGCCCCGCTCCCCCATGCGCCGCCGCAGCTCCGCGTCGCCCAGCAGCGCGGTGATCCGCTCCGCCGCCTCGCCGGGCTCCCCGCCGCGCACGACCCAGCCGGTCTCGCCGTCGAGCACCGCGTCCGGGGCGCCGCCGGAGTCACCGGCCACCACCGGCAGCCCGGTCGCAGACGCCTCCAGGTAGACGATGCCCAGGCCCTCCACGTCGAGGCCGCCGCGCCGGGTCCGGCAGGGCATCGCGAAGACGTCCCCGGCCCCGTAGTGCGCGGGCAGCTCGGACCAGGGCACCGGCCCGGTGAACCGCACGGAGTCCGCCACACCGGTGCGCGCGGCGAGCCCCCGCAGGTCGTCCTCGTAGGGCCCGCCGCCCACGATCAGCAGGACCGCGTCCGGCTGGGCGGCCAGGATCGCGGGCATCGCGAGGATGAGGGTGTCCTGGCCCTTGCGGGGCACCAGCCGGGACACGCAGACCACGACGGGCCGCTCGGTGAGCCCGAGCCGGGCCCGGACCTCGTCGCCGCCGGAGTCCGGGCGGAACGCCTTCTCGTCCACGCCCGGCGGCAGCTGAACCATGCGGCGGGCGGCGGCCGGGGTCAGCGCGGCGGCGATCCGGGAGCGGGTGTACTCGCCGAGGTAGGTCAGCGTGTCGGTGCCCTCGCCGATCCGGCGCAGCAGCTGCCGGGACGCGGGCAGCTGCGCCCAGGCCGCCTCGTGGCCGTGCGTCGTGGCGACGAGCCGCCGGGCGCCCGCCGCGCGCAGCGCCGGGCCCATCAGGCCGAGCGGGGCGGCGGCGCCGAACCAGACGGACGAGCAGCCGTGCGCGCGCAGCAGCTCCGTGGCGCGCCGGGTCACGCGCGGGGTCGGCAGCAGCATCGTCGTACGGTCGCGGACGACGGTGAAGGGCTGTTCGGCGTCGAAGGCGGCGGTGGCGGCCACGCCCTCGGCCCCGCGCTTCCAGGTGGAGGCGTAGACGACGACCCGGTCGGGGTCGAGCCGCAGCGCCATGTTGTGCAGGAACGCCTGGATGCCTCCCGGGCGGGGCGGGAAGTCGTTGGTCACGATCAAGGTCTTGTCCATCGCCGCCGACAGTACCGGGCCCGGCGGCCGTGCCTAATGGCCCGCGCACAGGGCGTACGGGCATCATGGCTCTTTCGTACGGCGCACAGGACGGGTGAGGGCAGGTCATGACGGGTTCCAGCGGCACGCGTCCGGCGGCCTTCGCGGTGTGGGCGCTCACCAGGGCGGTGCTGCTGCTCTGGGTGACCAAGGTGCTCACCCCGCCCGGACTCGACGTGACGAGCGATGTGTCGGTGATCTACCACGGCTGGTCCGAGGTGCTGCGCTCCGGCACCTACCCGGAGTCCGACGTCACCTGGCAGTACCCGCCGGTGGCCGCCCTGGCGGTCCTCTCCCCCGCCCTGCTGCCGTTCCTGGACTATGCCACCGCCTTCTTCGTGCTGGCGTTCCTGTGCGACGCGCTGGTCCTGGGGATGCTGCTGCGGGCGAGCGACGGCCCGGGCCGCCGGACGGCCGGGGTGTGGGTGTGGGTGGCGGGCGTGCCGCTGCTCGGCACGACGGCGTACGCCCGGTACGACGTGATGGTGACGGCGGTGGCGGTGGCGGCGCTGCTGGCCGGGCTGCGGCACCCCCGGGTGCTGGGGGCGCTGGCCGCTTTCGGGGCGCTGCTGAAGGTGTGGCCGGCGCTGCTGCTGGCCGGGACGGCCCGGGGGCGCGCGACCCGGCTGGCCTGGGCGACGGCGGCGGCGGTCGCGGCCGGGCTGCTGCTGGTGTGCGTGGCGGCGGCGCCGGGCGCGCTGGCGTTCCTCGGCTTCCAGCGGGACCGGGGCACCGAGGTCGAGTCGCTGGGGGCGCTGGTCTTCCATGTGTGGCGGCAGTTCGGCTGGGAGGGCCGGGTGGAGCTGCACTACGGCTCCCTGGAGTTCCTGGGGCCGCACGTACCGCTGGTGAGCACGCTGGCGCTGGGGCTGAGCGTGGCCGCGTTCGGCTGGCTGCTGGTGTGGCGGCTGCGGGCACGGACGTTCGGGGTGAGTACGCCGGCGGACGCGGCGTTCACGGCGGTGCTGCTGTTCACCACGACGAGCCGGGTGATCAGCCCGCAGTACATGCTGTGGCTGGTCGGTCTCGCGGCGGTGTGCCTGGTGCTGCGGGAGAGCCGGATGGGGTGGCCCGCCGTGCTGGTGGTGGCGGCCACGGGGGTGACGCAGCTGGAGTTCCCGATCGGATTCGTCCATGTGGTGTCGAGCGACGCGCAGGGCCTGGCGCTGATGTTCCTGCGCAACGGGCTGCTGGTCGCCGCGTGCGTGCTGGCGGCCCTGCGGCTGTGGCGGGACACGGTACGGACTCCGGGGCGCGAGGCGGCGGAGCCGGCGCTCAGTCCAGCCGGTCGCGCAGATACACCCGCCAGCGCGCCGTGAAGTCCTGGGGGGTGGTGCCCAGCACCTCGTGCAGGGCGTCCTCGACCGCCCCGTCGCGCCCGTGGTGGGCGCCGACGGCCCGGTAGAAGGCCAACAGCTTCTCCTCGCCCCAGCGGTCGGCGATCAGCTCGCAGGCCAGCCAGCCGCCCTCGTACGCCTTCGCCAGCAGGTCCGCGTCCCCCGCGAAGGCGAAGTCCTCGTCCTCGGGCAGAGCGGCCGGCGGATCACCGGCCCGGACCGCGTCGGCCAGCTCGGGGGCGATCTCCTCGGCGGTGCGGTCCTGGTCCCGGTAGGCCGCCCAGTCCGCGAAGCCCTCGGAGAGCCAGGTCGGGGTGGCCGACGAGGTCCGCGCGCGGGTGGCCACGTGCGCGGTCTCGTGGGTGAGGACGACGCGCTGCCCGAACCCGCCGAGCAGGGCGTACGCCTCCGGGTTGACGATCACCCGGTCGGCGGGGGCCTTCCCGGTGGAGCCGGTCTCGCCGGTGGTGACGGCCGCTATGCCCTTGTAGTTGGAGGCGGGCGACCCGAGCAGCCGGCCCATCTCCGTCACGCTGTCCGGCACCAGCACCACCACGCGCCCCGCCCACCGCTCCGGCCAGGCGGCGGAGACCGCGGGCACCGCCTCGTCCGCCGTCGCCGCGATCGCGTCCAGCTCGTCCCGGGAGCGCCCGACGCCCAGGACCAGGCTGTGCTTGCCGCGCACCACCTCGACGTCGCCCTGCTCCCACAGCTGCCCGGCGCCACCGTCGGCGGCCCGGTCCGCGGTGACGTACCAGCGGCCGTCCGCCGGGTCGCGGGCCAGGTCCACGACCCGGTCGACGGAGACCGGGGCGCTGTCGTAGCCCGCGATCCGGTAGCCGAGCGTGACGTCGGCGGTGACCCGGTCCGCCCCGTGCGGGGTGAGGTGGGTCAGCCGGTACGCCCAGGAGCCGAGCGGCACGTCCGCCAGCCGGGCGATCTCCCGGCGCTGGGCGGCGCGCAGCGCGGTGGCGTCCGGGTCGACGACGGCGGCGTAGGCGGCCGGATCGTGGTCCAGCACGGCGGCGGCGCGCCGGTCCAGGGCGGCGCGGACGCCCCGGGAGGTGCTGTCGGGCGCCCGGTCGGCCGGGGCGGAGCAGCCGGCGGCGCACAGCAGCGCGGCGAGGACGGCACCCGCCGCCCGCCGCCGCCCGCCACGTATGCGCACCCGTTCGACCACATCACGAGCGTACGGGCTCTGCCCGGGGTCAGACCCGGGTGACCGAGGAGACGGGCATCATGCCGACCGGGTCGTAGCGGACCGGGGCGCCCGGGTACGGGGCGTGGATGACCTGGCCGTTCCCGACGTACATCCCGATGTGGCTGGCGTCCGCCCGGTAGGCGACGAGGTCGCCGGGGCGGGCCTCGGACAGCGGCACCATGTGCCCGGCGTACCGCTGGGCCTGCGAGGTCCGGGGCAGGCTCACCCCGGCCTGGGCCCAGGCCCACTGCATCAGCCCGGAGCAGTCGAACCCGGAGGGCCCGTTGGCGCCCCACACATACGGCCGGCCGAGCGCCTGCTGTGCGGCCAGGACGGCCGCGGCGGCGCGGGACGAGCCCGCCGGGAGCCCGGCCGGGAGCCCGGCGGCCGGGTCCCGCCCGTCGCGCGAGGCGCGGGCCAGGCCGGCCCGCTCGGAGGCCGGCAGCGACTGCAGCAGCTGCCTGGCGCGGGCGAGCTTGCGTTCGACGGTCCGCTTGTGGCGGCCGACGGCTTCCCGGCGGCGCTCCAGGCCGGCCAGCGAGCGGGCGGCCTCGGCCCGGGTCTGGGCGAGTGCCCGCTGGGCCTCGCGCAGTTCGGCGAGGGCGGAGGTCCGGTGGGCGTCGGCCAGGGTGACGGCGGCGGCCCGGTCGAGGTAGCTGTCGGGGTCGGAGGTGAGCAGCAGGGCCAGCGAGGGGTCGATGCCGCCCGCGCGGTACTCCGCCCGGGCCGCCGAGCCCAGCTCCTCGCGCATCCGGTTGATGCGTTCCTGGCCGCGGGCGGCCCGGTC
Source organism: Streptomyces sp. 130 (assembly GCF_007096885.1). GTDB lineage: Bacteria > Actinomycetota > Actinomycetes > Streptomycetales > Streptomycetaceae > Streptomyces. The sequence goes on from NZ_VJNO01000023.1 coordinate 68,398, forward strand.
CTGGGCCCGGCTGAACTCGCCGCGCAGCCGGGTCACGTCCTCGCCGGCCCTGTTGTACCGCTCGGTGGCGCGCTCGGCCTCGGCGTAGAGGCGGTCGACGCGGGCCCCGGCGGACCTCGGGGTGTCGTGCGGCTCGGCGTTAGCGGTGGCGGCGCCGAGTGTCGCGGCCGCGGTCGCGGCTGCCGCCGTCAGGACGGTGGCCCGGGCAGCGCGGCCGGTACCGGGTGGTGTGGAACGGCGATGGGATCCCACAGGACGCCGCGCTCCCTTCCGCTGTGCGCAGACGCGCGCGGCCCCTGCCGCCCGGGCGGGCGGACCGACGTACGGGAGCCGCGGCAGCAGGCAGACAGTAGCCGCGTGATCACGGAGCGGACAAAGACGCGCCGGACCGGTGGGGGCCACACACAGTGACGCCCCGCCGGTGACCTGTGGTCTCCGGCGGGGCGGGCGTCAGTACGGGGCGCGGGAATTCGCCCGTTCGGGCGCGGTTCAGATGCGCACGGCGGCGTAGATGCTGCCGATGGTGCTCATCGACTCGTAGCGCACGTAGGCGCCGGGGTACGGGGCGTGCAGGACCTGGCCGTTGCCCGCGTAGAGGCCGACGTGCTCGTTCCCGTTGAAGAAGACCAGGTCGCCGGGGGCCAGCTGGCTGACGCCGATCCGGTGGCCCTGGTTGACCTGGGTGTACGTGGTGCGGGTGATGTTGACGCCGGCCTGGGCGTAGGCCCACATGGTGAGGCCAGAGCAGTCGAAGGAGTTGGGGCCGGTGGCCGCGGGCACGTACGGCTTGCCCAGGCGGGTGGCGGCGGCGTTGAGGGCGGCGGCGCCGAGCCCGGAGGCGGGGACCTCGTTGCCGAGCTCGACCCGGGTGCCGGCGTCGCGGCTCGCGCGGGCCTCGTCCTGGCGGATCTTCGCCCGCTCGGCCTCGGTCAGGGTGTTGAGCAGGCGGCGCGCCTCGGCCAGCTTCGCCTGCTGCTTCTTCTTCTTCTCGCCGAGCGTCTTGCGGACGGAGGCGAGGTCGCTCAGCTTGTCCTGGGCCTCCTTGCGCTGCTGCGCGAGGGCCCGCTGCTTCTCCTGGACCTTGGACAGCGCCTCGGCCTGCTTGGCCGTCAGCTGGTCGAGCGCGGACGCCTGGTCCAGGAAGCTGTCCGGGTCGGACGAGAGGAAGAGCTGGACGGAGGGGTCGATGCCTCCGGAGCGGTACTGCGCGGCGGCGAGGGAGCCGAGGCCGGAACGGAGCTGGTTGAGCTCCTCCTGGCCGCGGGCCACCTTGTCCTGGATCGCATCGATCTGCTTCTCGAGCTTCTCCTGCTTCTCCTTGGCCCCGTTGTACTGCTCGGTGGCCGCTCCGGCCTCGTGGTAGAGCTTGTCGACCTTCGCCTTGACCTCGTTCTTGGTCGGCTTGGGGTCGGCGTGAGCGGCCTGGGAGGACAGGGCGACGGCCGCGGCTGCGGTCGCGGTGAGCACGGTCACACGAGTGCGGCTCGGCTGCTTGGGACGACGGTGGGACGCCACGAAGGCGAGCTCCTTCTTCCTCGAGCCGCCTACCGGATCTGTGGGGGGAGGAGGGTCCCCGGCTCCGTGCACGTCACGGACTCGGCGGTTCCTTCGCCGCCACCCCGGGTGGGTGATCGACCGCGCGAAGGTTCGAGGCCCGACCCTAGTGACCATCTTGTGATCAGTTCAAATCCTCACAGGAAAAAACTCGTCACACACGGCACTTCTTTACCCACACCCCACGGCGCGTAGCGGCGACTTGACGGACCGTTCCCTGATCTCGGCCGAACTCCCCGCAAGGAACGCTAAACCCGCGAAAGCCGCTTCAGGAGCAAGGCGGACGCAACGGGCCTGGCCCCCGCCTTCGCCACTCCGTCGGCCACCTCGCGGTCGGTGGAGACCACCACCACGGGCCGCCCCGGCGGCTCCGCGCGCGCCAGTTGACGGATCAGCTCGTCGGCGGTGACCCCCGGCTTGCTGAACAGCACCCGCACCCCGCGCGGCGGCGCCAGCAGCACCGGGGCGGCCAGCTCCGCCCCGTCGAACACACACGTCATCTCCGCGCCGGTGCGCGCCGCGAGGACGGAGAGCCCGCCGAGCAGCCGCAGCCGCTGCTTCTCCAACGGCATCTGCGGATAACCCGTCTTGGTGACGTTGTAGCCGTCCACGATCAGATGGGCCTGCGGCAGCGCCAGGAGCTGGTCGAGCAGCGCCGGGTCGGTCTCCGACAGGGCCCTGGCCGCGATGTCCTTGGGCGACATCCGGCCGGGCTCCACCGCGTCCACACCGTCCGCCGGCCGCATCGAGGAGGGCGGCAGCGCCAGTTCGCGCCGCAGCCCGCCGGCCGCCTCCAGCACCGTGTCCAGCAGCAGCCGCAGCCGCATGTCCTCGACCGAGCGCCCCTCCCGGGCCGCCCGGCGACTCGCCTCGGCCGACGCCTCCGCCTCCCCGAGCCGCGCCCTCAGCCGCCGGGTCTCGCTCTCGGCGGCGGACACCTGGGCGGCCGCCTCGGCGCGCACGGCCTCGGTCTCGGCACGGCCCCGGCGCAGCGCCGCCTCACCGCGCTTGACCTCGTTGAGCGCGCTGCGCAGCTTGCGCTGGAGGGAGTCCGCCTCCTTGCGGGCGGCGTCCAGCTCGGCGCGGAGCCGTTCGGTCTCGCTCTTCGTGTGCGCCCTGGCCTCGGCCAGCTCCTCGCGCAGCCGCGCCACTTCGCGCCGGCTCTCCTCGCCGGCCCGCTCGGCGTCGGCGCGCTGGACCTCCTCGCCGGCCGCCGCGACCAGCTTCACCCAGCCGTCGGGGCGCAGCACGTACGCCGCCGCCGCCACGTCCACCGGGTCGGCGGCGGCGGGCGGCGCGCCGGACTCCACGGCGTCCGCCAGCTCCGGCTGGGCCTCCCGGAGCCGGTCACCGATGCGGCGGCGGAACCGGTCGTCGTTCGCCACGGCGGCGGCCATGGCGTTCCCGGCGAACTTGGCGCGCCGCGACGCCGTGAAGCGGGCGTACTGCCTCAGCTGGGCGGGCAGTTCGGCGACCGTGAGACCGCCGAACGCGTCGGACACCAGCGCGACGACCCGGCGCCGTACCCCTTCGGGCAGCGGGCGGTCGAGCGCCTCCACGGCGTCGTCGGCCCGGTCGGCCGACGCGGCGCCGCCCTCGGGCTGCTCCACCATCCGTCACCCCATTGTGTTGTCTTGGCCCGGCCCCCTCAGGAGTCGGCACCCGGCCTGTCCACCAGCTCGATCTGGTCCACCGCGTTGCACCAACGACAACGGACCGACTCGATGGTCTCACTGACCACCTCGCGTTCCTCGACGCTCGACTTCCCGGCCAGGTCGAGGTGCACGTACTCCACGACCTTGGAGGACCGCGTCACGTCGAAGCGCGTGAGGTTCCCGCAGAGCGTGCAGCGCCAGCGGGTCGTGTCGGTCGGCTGGGGAACGGTCGTCATCGTGCGTCCTCTTTCGTCGAGCCGTGAGCTGCCGGACAAGGGTCTCGCGGTGCGCCGTCGAACTGCGGATGTCCACCTGTCACCCTACGGCCTCGGCGCTTGCGCCCGGCACGGCGAGGCGGTCTGTCCCGTTCGCTCCGTTTGCGTCATGCTCTGTTCATGATCGATCGGCGGGCCGCCGCGGGCAGGCTCCTGCGAGCGGCCACTTCGGGCGGGCCACCGGTGACGTACGCCCTCATCGCCCTGTGCTGCGCGGTCTTCGTGATCAGCCCGCTCTCCGGCTTCGTCCCGGTGCGCGGCGGGGCGGACGCGCTGCTCGCCGCCCAGGCGGGCTACTTCGAACGGTGGGGCGTGATCCCGAGCGAGCTGTGGGACGGCTCGGCGCACGCCCTGCTCACCCCGTTCACCGCACTGTTCGTGCACGGCAGCTGGCTGCACCTGCTGGGCAACATGCTGTTCCTGTACGTGTTCGGCGCGATGGCCGAGGAGCGCATGGGGCACACCGAGTTCGCCCTGTTCTACCTGGGCTGCGGCTACCTCGCGCTGCTCGCGTACGCCGCCGCGCACGCCACGTCCGACCAGACGCTCGTCGGCGCGTCGGGGGCGATCTCGGCGGTGCTCGGGGCGTTCCTCTACCTCTTCCCCCGGGCCCGGGTGACCAGCGTCTTCCCGTTCCTGCTGTTCCTGCCGCTGCGCTTCCCCGCGTGGGTGGTGCTGATCTTCTGGTTCGTGCTCCAGTGGCTGGCCGCCGAGGGCGCGGGGAGCGGCCCGGGCGTGGCGTACCTGGCCCACGTCGTCGGCTTCGCGACCGGGTTCCTCTACGCCTGGGGGCGCTACAGGCGCGACACCGGAGGCCCTAGAGTGAAGTCTTCAGCCACGGCCACCGAGGGAGAAACACCGCCGTGATCACCGCGATCGTGCTCATCAAGACCAGTGTGGACCGGATTCCCGAGATCGCCGAGGCCATCGCCGCGCTGGACAGCGTCAGCGAGGTCTTCTCGGTCACCGGCACCTACGACCTGATCGCCATGGTCCGGGTGGCCAAGCACGACGACCTGGCCGAGGTCATCCCCGGCCGGATCAGCAAGATCCAGGGCGTCGAGGCGACCGACACCCACGTGGCCTTCCGGACGTACTCGCAGCACGACCTGGAGGCCGCGTTCTCCATCGGCCTGGACGCGTAGGGCCTTTCCGCACCTCCGGCCGCCGCCCGGCCCTCAGACCTGGGCGGCGCCCCGGTCCGGCACGCAACGGCCGTCCTCGGTGCGGTACTTCCAGCGCGCCCCGTCGCTCACCAGCTCCCGGACCGCGCGCAGGAAGCGCTCGACGTGCTCGTCCGGAGTCCCGGCGCCGAAGCTGACCCGGATCGCGTTGAGGGACCTCTCGCCGGGCCGGGCCTCCGGCGCGCCGCACTCCCCCGCCTCGCCCGGGTCGCCGCCGAGCAGGGTGCGCACGAGCGGGTGGGCGCAGAAGAGGCCGTCGCGCACCCCGATGCCGTACTCGGCGGAGAGCGCGGCGGCGAAGTGGGAGCTGTTCCAGCCCTCCACCACGAACGAGATCACCCCGACCCTCGGCGCGTCGTCGCCGAACAGCGAGAGCACCTTCACCTCGGGGACGTCGGCCAGCCCGGTCAGGACCTCGCGGACGAGGTGCTGCTCGCGGGCGACCAGCCGGTCGAATCCGGCCTCGGTGAGCGCCTTGCAGGCGGAGGCGATGGAGTAGGCGCCGATGACGTTGGGCGAGCCGGCCTCGTGGCGGGCGGCGGTGGTGTGCCACTCGACGTCCACGCCGCCGTCCGCGCGCCGGGCCACCGTGCGGGAGGCGCCGCCGCCGGCCAGGTACGGTTCGGCGTCGCGCAGCCAGTCGGCCCGGCCGGCCAGGACGCCCGAGCCGAACGGCGCGTACAGCTTGTGGCCGGAGAAGGCGACCCAGTCCACGTCCAGCTCGGCGATGTCCACGGGGTGGTGCGGGGCGAGCTGGGCGGCGTCCAGGACGATCCGGGCGCCGTGCGCGTGCGCGGCGGCGGCCAGCTCCCGTACGGGCCACAGCTCGCCGGTCACGTTGGAGGCGCCGGTGACGCAGACCAGCGCCGGGCCGTAGGGCTCCCGGCCGGCCAGGGCCCGTTCCAGGACGGCGACGGCCTGGGCGGGGGTGCGCGGGGCGTTCAGGTAGGTGACGCGGGCGTCGCGCCAGGGCAGCAGCGAGGCGTGGTGCTCGGTCTCGAAGACGAAGACCTGGCAGTCGGCGGGCAGCGCGGCGGCCAGCAGGTTCAGCGAATCCGTGGTGGAGCGGGTGAAGACCACCTGGTCCTCGGGCCGGCAGCCCAGGAACTCCGCCACGGTGGCCCGGCTCGACTCGAAGAGGTCCGTGGACAGCTGCGAGAGGTATCCGGCGCCCCGGTGCACGCTGCCGTAGTACGGGGCGTAGGCGGCCACGTCGTCCCAGACCCGCTTCAGCGCCGGGGCACTCGCGGCGTAGTCGAGCGCGGCGTAGCCGACCTCGCCACCGGTGACCAGCGGGACGAGGACATCCTCCCCCAGAACCGGCAGCGGGGGACAAAGCGACTGGTCGGCGGCAGCGGTGAAGACGGACATGGCGAACTCCCGTAAGAGGCAGGCGAGTTCCGGGCGCATGCGGACATGCGGCAGCACGGAACGGAAGAAAAGGGGAATGTGCGGAGAAGGGCCTGGGCGGCAAGCCGCCGCCGGGGCCCTATCGCATTCGCTTGCTCACAAGAGGCTCCCTGAGGACCAAGGACCCCACGGGTGGACGTCACGCGACGTCGAGGGGTCCGCGCTTGCCGCAGACCTCGCTGCCTGCGGCCCGGTCTTCACCCGGGGCACCCCGCCACGGACGGAGGGTTGCCGGACAGCGGGCCGGGGCCGTAGTCGCTGTCACTCATGACCTGCGCAGCATCTTGCCATACGTACGGGAACGCGCAAGGCGCAGTCCGCGATCCGGACTGCGCCCTGGCTCACTTCGACGCGCTCACGCGTTGCTGGCGACGACCCATCTCTCCAGCGCCCGCCCGGCCGCACCCGAGTCGATGGCCTCGGCGGCCTCGGCCATCCGGGCCCGGATCTGCTCGGTGAGCGACCCCTCGCCCGGGTCCAGCGCGACCAGCGCCGCCGCCGAGTTGAGCAGCACGGCGTCCCGGACCGGACCGGTCTCCCCGGCCAGCAGCCGGCGCGCCACATCCGCGTTGTACGAGGCGTCGGCGCCGCGCAGCGCCTCCACCGGGACCAGCTCGACGCCCACGTCGCGCGGGTCGAAGGTCTCCTCGCGGACCACGCCGTCCCGGGCCACCCAGACCCGCGAGGTCGCCGTGGTGGTCAGCTCGTCCAGCCCGTCGTCGCCCCGGAACACCAGGGCGGAGTTGCCGCGCTCGGCGAGGACGCCCGCGACGATGGGGGCCATGCGGAGATCGGCCACCCCGATCGCCTGGGAGCGCACCCGGGCCGGGTTGGTGAGCGGGCCCAGGATGTTGAACGTGGTGGGCGCGCCCAGCTCCGCACGGGCCTTGGCCGCGTGGCGCAGGGCGGGGTGGAACTTCACCGCGAAGCAGAAGGTGATGCCCGCCTCCTCGGCGACCTCCACGACGCGCCGCGGGCTCAGCTCCAGGTTGACGCCGAGCTTCCCGAGCACGTCGGACGAGCCGCTGGCCGACGAGGCGGAGCGGCTGCCGTGCTTGACGACCTTGGCGCCGGTCCCCGCGATCACGATCGCGGACATGGTGGAGATGTTGACCGTCTTGGCCATGTCGCCGCCGGTGCCGACGATGTCGACGGTCCGGCCCGGCACCTCGATGGTCGTGGCGTGCTCGTACATCGCGCGGACCAGGCCGGAGACCTCCGTGACCGTCTCGCCCTTGGCGCGCAGGGCGACCGCGAAACCGGCGATCTGCGCGTCGGTGGCCTCGCCGCTCATGACGCGGTCCATGGCCCACGCGGTGGCGTCGGCGCTCAGGTCCTCGCCGCGCAGCAGGGGGGCCAGCACGCCGGGCCAGGAGAAGGCCGCCACGCTGTCGCCGCCGTCCGGGGTCACAACGTTCATGGTCCGCTCCTGGGGTCCACAGCCGATAGGGAAGGGCTCCACCCTATCGAGCCCCCCGGGACGGCGAAGAGCCCCGTCCAGCGGATGGACGGGGCTCTCGCCGTGGCGATCAGAACGGGTGATCAGTGGTGGCCGTGGCCGCTGGTGATCTCCTTGTACTCCTCGGCGGTGGGCTTGACGATCTGGTTGTTCTCGCCGTACAGGCTCTTGCTGAGCCGGGCCCGGACCTTGGTGATCCTGGAGACCTTGCGCTCCACGCCGTTCTCGTCGACCGTCGGGCCGATCTCGAGCGGCTTGTACTGCTCGTGGGCGGTGAGCTTGTACCGGGCCTCCGGCGACAGCGGCTCGTGGACCTCGACGAACTCACCGTGCGGCAGCCGCTTGATGAGACCGGACTCGCGGCCGTGCAGCACCTTCTCCTTGTCGCGGCGCTGGAGGCCGAGGCAGATCCGCCGGGTCACGACGAACGCGATGACCGGGCCGACGAAGAAGGCGATACGGACGAACCAGCTGATCGCGTTGAGCGAGAGGCTGAAGTGCGTCGCCCAGATGTCGTTGCCGCCGCCGATCAGCATGACGAAGTAGATCGTCACCCAGGCGGCACCGAGGGCCGTCCGGGTCGGCGCGTTGCGCGGCTTGTCCAGGATGTGGTGCTCGCGCTTGTCCCCGGTGATCCAGGACTCGATGAACGGCCACAGGGCCAGCGCACCGAGGACCAGACCGAACAGGACCAGCGGGATGAAGACACCCAGGACCAGCGTGTGGCCCCAGAGGTTGATCTCCCAGCCCGGCATCACACGGACGAAGCCCTCGGCGAAGCCCATGTACCAGTCCGGCTGGGCGCCCGTGGACACCTGGTCGGGACGGTACGGGCCGATGGCCCAGATCGGGTTGATCGAGGCGATCGCCGCGACGATCGCGATGAAGCCGAAGACCAGGAAGAAGAACCCGCCGGCCTTCGCCATGTACACCGGCAGCAGGGGCATGCCGACGACGTTCTTGTTGGTCCGTCCGGGACCCGCGAACTGGGTGTGCTTGTGGTAGAAGACCAGGATGAGGTGGCCGACCACGAGCCCGAGCATGATGCCCGGCAGCAGCAGGATGTGGATCGAGTAGAACCTCGCGATGATGTCGCCGCCGGGGAACTCCCCGCCGAACAGGAACATCGAGATGTACGTACCGACGATCGGCGTCGACAGGATCGCGCCCTGGGTGAAGCGGACACCGGTACCGGAGAGCAGGTCGTCCGGCAGCGAGTAACCGGTGAAACCGGTGAACATGCCGAGGACGAACAGCAGGAAGCCGAACAGCCAGTTGATCTCGCGCGGCTTGCGGTACGCGCCGGTGAAGAAGACGCGCATCATGTGCACGAACATGCCGGCCAGGAAGATGACCGCGGCCCAGTGGTGGATCTGCCGGACCAGCAGACCACCGCGGACGTCGAAGCTGATGTCCAGCGTCGAGGCGTACGCCTCCGACATCCGGATGCCCTGCATGGGCTCGTACGGGCCGTGGTAGACGACCTCGTTCATGCTCGGGTGGAAGAACAGCGTCAGGTACACACCCGTGAGGATGATGATGATGAAGCTGTACAGGCAGATCTCACCGAGCATGAAGGACCAGTGGTCCGGGAAGATCTTGCGCATGTTGGCCTTGGCGAGGGAGTAGATCCCCAGCCGGCCGTCCGCCCAGTCGGCCACCCGCTCACCGGCGGGCGCCTTGCGGTTGCCCGGCGCCGCTGCGCCGGGCGTGTTCGTCGCAGTACTCATCCGCGCTCCCAGAATGCAGGACCGACGGGCTCTTCGAAGTCACCGAGCGCCTGGAGGTTGCCCTCGCTGTTCACGCCGATCCGCAGCTGCGGGAGGGCGTGGCCGGCCGGACCGAAGATGACGCGGGCGCCGTCGGAGAGGTCGAAGGTGGACTGGTGGCACGGGCAGAGCACGTGGTGCGTCTGCTGCTCGTACAGGCTGATCGGGCAGCCGACGTGCGTGCAGATCTTCGAGAAGGCCACGATGCCCTCGTGCGCCCACTCGCGCTCGCGCTTGTCCTTGATGTCGTCCGGCTCGATGCGGATGATCATCAGGGCGGCCTTGGCGATCTGCGTCTGGAAGTCCTCGTCGTGCTCCTCCAGGCCCTCGGGCATGGCGAAGGTCAGCGAACCGACGACCACGTCCTCGGGACGCAGCGGCTCCATCGTGTTCATGTTGACGAGCTGCTTGCCCTCGGCCCACAGGGTCTTGCGGAGCTTCTTCTCCGGCAGCGGACCCAGGTCGCGCAGCAGCATCACGCCGGAGAGCGGCACCAGGGCCAGCGCGCCGAACATGGTGTTGCGGATCAGCTTGCGCCGGCCGAGCGCGGACTCCCGGGCACCGTCCGCGAAGTCGGACAGGACCTTCGCCTTGACCTCGGGCGTCGCCTCGATGGCGTGCCGGTCGTCGGCGACCTCGACGTCGGACATCAGGGTGCGCGCCCAGTGGACGGCGCCCGCGCCGATCAGGAAGAGCGCCAGCCCCAGGGTCAGGCCCAGGGAGAAGTTCAGCGCGCTGACGTGACCGAACGGGAAGATGTAGACGATCTTGTCGACCGGGAAGATGACGTAGGAGGCGATGAAGCCCACCGTCGCCACCATGGACAACAGGAACATGAGCGCGACGGTGCGCTCGGAGCGCTTCGCGGCCCGCTCGTCGATGTCCTGGATGCGCGGCTTGTGGGCCGGCAGCCCCGGGTCGGCGAACGGGTCGTCGTGCGCCTTGTCTACCGCGCCGTGCGCGGCGGCCTGCTCGTCGGGCAGGTTCTCTTCTGGAATCTCTTGGCTACTCATGACTTCTTGGCCTTAGCGGTGTGGGCCGCGACCCAAATGGCAACTGCGATCAGACCGCCCAGACCGAAGATCCAGCCGAACAGACCCTCGCTGACCGGACCCAGGCCACCGAGAGCGAGGCCGCCGGGGGACTCGGCTTCGGAGCTGTTCACGGTCTTGACGTAGGCGATGATGTCCCGCTTCTGCTGCTCGGGCATCGTCGAGTCCGGGAAGGACGGCATGCTCTGCGGGCCGGTCAGCATGGCCTCGTAGAGGTGCTTCGGGCTCACGCCCTCCAGGTTCGGCGCGTACTTGCCGTTCGTCAGCGCGCCGCCCCGGCCGGTGAAGTTGTGGCACTGCGCGCAGTTGGTACGGAACAGGTCACCGCCCTTGGCGATGTCCGCGCCCTCAGGGCTGACCTGGCTCTTGGTCGGGACGGCCGGACCGGCGCCGAGCGACGCGACGTAGGCCGCGAGCTGGTCGATCTCGGCCTGGCTGTAGATGACCTTCTTCTTCGGTACCTGGGCGCCCGGCTGCTGCGCGGGCATGCGGCCCGTACCGACCTGGAAGTCCACGGCGGCGGAGCCCACGCCGACAAGCTGCGGCCCGTCGGAGGTGCCCTGACCGCCGGTTCCGTGGCAGCTGGCGCAACCGACGGAGTACAGCTTCTTGCCCTCGTCGATGGCGAGGGACTGGGCGGTGTCGTCGGCCTGCGCCTTACTCGCGGGCGCGAACGCGGCGTACAGCCCCCCGGTGGCCGCCAGCGCGAGGAGTAGTACGACGACCGCCGCCAACGGATGGCGTCGTCGTGCGGAGAGCTTTTTCACGGATTACCCCGGTGTCAGGATCTTCTGCGTCGATGCTGGATGTGGTTCGGGCTCGGGCCCGGTTACTTGATCATGTAGATCGTGGCGAAGAGGCCGATCCACACGACATCGACGAAGTGCCAGTAATAGGACACGACGATGGCTGCGGTCGCCTGTTCATGGGTGAACCTCTTGGCCGCGTACGTCCTGCCCAGGACGAGCAGGAAGGCGATGAGACCGCCTGTCACGTGCAGACCGTGGAAGCCGGTGGTCAGGTAGAACACCGAGCCGTACGGGTCGGAGGACAGCGAGAGGCCGTCCTTCTTCACCAGCTCGGTGTACTCGAAGACCTGGCCTCCGATGAAGATCGAACCCATCACGAAAGTGATCACGAACCACGCACGGAGCTTCTTCACATCGCCCCGCTCCGCGGCGAAGACGCCGAGCTGGCAGGTGAGTGAGGAGAGCACCAGGATCGTGGTGTTCGTCGCCGAGAACGGGAAGTTCAGGGCGGACGCCATTTCCTTCCAGTGTTCCGGTCCGGTCACCGATCGCAGGGTGAAGTACATCGCGAAGAGGGCCGCGAAGAACATCAGCTCGGAGCTCAACCAGATGATGGTTCCGACGCTGGTGAGGTTCGGTCGATTGACCGACGGGTGCGCGTGCCCGGTTTCTACTGTCGTTGCTGTCGCCACGACCGACATTATGTCGGTCGCTTATCCCGCCCTCACTCCGGGGGGTGCCGTTCGGTGTGTCAGAGGGGTGTGTCCTGCCCGAACGGCCCATGGAAGGGCTGTGCGAACCGGTGCTGACAGGGTGTCGGGCGGAGTACGATCCGCGCATCGGACGGCTCTCGCCCACCGAGCGCCCCGAGTGCCCCGAAGACACGGATGTCACGGAGGAACCATGCAGCCGACCGCCACGGTCCTGGTCTACAGCGACAACGCGCACACCCGTGAGCAGGTGAGGCTGGCAGCAGGGCGCAGGCCCGCGGCGGACGTGCCGCCGGTGGAGTTCCTGGAGTGCGCCACCCTGCCCGCCGTCCTGGACGCCCTGGACCGCGGGGGCGTCGACGTCTGCGTGCTGGACGGCGAGACCGCTCCGGCGGGCGGCATGGGCGTCTGCCGGCAGATCAAGGACGAGGTCTTCCGCTGCCCGCCGGTGCTGGTCCTCATCGGGCGCCCGCAGGACGCCTGGCTGGCCACCTGGAGCCGCGCGGACGCCGCGGTGACGCTGCCGGTGGAGCCGGTGGAGTTCGCGGACTCCCTGGCCGCCCTGCTGCGTACACGGCTGTCCGTGGGGGCCTGAGCCCCCACGGACGGGTTCCACGGTCAGACCTGGGGGCGCAGCCGCGCCGCGCTGACCTTGTCGACCTTCGGTGCGGTGGTGTCGTTGTGCAGCGCGCTGCCCTTCTGCCACTTGGCCCAGGACAGGTTCCAGTCGCCGTAGCCGTTGTCGAAGGGCGTCATCGTCTCGCCGTCGCTGCCGACGACGCTGACGATGTCGCCCTCGCGCACGGTGTTGAAGAACCACTCGGCCTCGCTGGTGCTCATGCCGGTGCAGCCGTGGCTGACGTTGGCGTACCCCTGCGAGCCGGTGGACCAGGGCGCCGCGTGCACGTATTCGCCGCTCCACGTCACCCGGGTGGCCCAGTAGACGTCGAGGTCGTACGACTCCGAGGAGCCGGCGGCGATCCCGATGGATTCCCCGCGCATACGTACGTACTGCTCCTTCCCGAGCACGACCTTGACGCCGTTGCGCGTGTCGAACCCGGGTTTGCCCGTGGTGACTGGGATGGTGTTGATCACTTCGCCGTTGCGGAGCACCGTCATGGTGTGTTCCGAGGCGTCCGTGATGGCCTCGATGCGGTCCCCCGTGGTGATCTTCAGCGCCTTGGCGGGGGCCCCGTAGAGCGAGTCGGTGACCTTTATGCCGGTCAGGTTGGAGCTGACTTCGATGCCGGCCTTCGCCGGCCAGTACTCCTTGGGCCGGTAGTGCAGCGTCTTGTCGTCGACCCAGTACCAGGAGCCGGTGACGGCGGGCGTGGAGCGGACCCGCAGGCCGCGCTCGACGGTGGCGCGTGAGGCGTTGTCCGTGACGGGGGCGCTGAGCGTGGCGACGAGGGGCTGGCCCACGCCGTAGGTGCCCGCCCGGGGGCCGAAGGTGACCTGGAGGAACTTGGTGGCCTTGGCGGTGTCGAAGGACATCGTGCGGTTGCCCGGGGCCCCGTCGCCGTCCTCCATGCGGACCTTGACGGTGTAACGGGTCCCTGCGGCCAGCGGGGCGGTGGAGTGCCACCGGTGTCCGTCGGCGTCGAGTTCGCCCGCCAGATGGCGTCCTGCGGCGTCCACGGCCGATACGTCGGTGATCCGTCCGTCGTCGGCGTCGACCCGGATCTCCAGGGGCTTGTCCGGGTCGACCTCCTTGCCGCCGTCTGGCGTGTTGAAGGAGACCTGGTCGGCCGCGTCGAACGGCTGGGCCGACAGCGGGTGGTCGTCGGAATCCCCGCAGGCTGCCGCCCCGGCGACCAAGGTCGCGGCCAGCAGAGTGCAGCTCACTACGGGACGGATGCGCAGCGTGTGGTTCATGGACTCAACGTAAGAACATTCGTCCGTTTCAGCGCGCGGGACGAGTGCAAACGGGGGGCCGGCCACTTCTTGTCGAAGTGTCGGCCCCCCGTCAGGTGGAGCGGTGTGCTACCGGCGGACCGGTCTCACTGGGTGCGGTTCTCACCGCGGTAGTACTCGAACACCCAGCCGAAGAGGCCGACCAGGAGCAGCGGCGCCGAGAAGAACAGCAGCCACCAGCCGAAGACGATGCCCAGGAAGGCGAAGGCACCGCCGATCGCCAGCGAGAGCGGCTGCCAGCTGTGCGGGGAGAAGAACCCCACCTCGCCGGCCTCGTCCGCGACGTCGGCCTCCTTGTTGTCCTGCGCCATCGCGTCGACCCGCCGGGCCGTGAAGGCCAGGTAGAAGCCGATCATGACGCTCAGGCCGAACGCCAGGAGCAGGGCGGTGGTGCCGACCGGCTCCTTCGACCACACGCCGTACGTGATGGCCATGATGAGGATGAACAGCGCCAGACCGAGGAACATCTTGCCCTGGATCTTCACTTGCCGGCCTCCTTGCCGCCGGCGAGGGCCTTGTCACCCTCAGCGGCGTGGTCCAGCTGCTCCAGCGCCGTGATCTCCGGGTGGTGCAGGTCGAACGCCGGGGATTCGGAGCGGATACGGGGCAGCGTGAGGAAGTTGTGCCGCGGCGGCGGGCAGGAGGTCGCCCACTCCAGCGAACGGCCGTAGCCCCACGGGTCGTCCACCTCGATCTTCTTGCCGTACTTGGCGGTCTTCCAGACGTTGTAGAAGAACGGCAGGATCGACAGGCCGAGCAGGAACGACGAGATGGTCGAGATGGTGTTCAGCGCGGTGAAGCCGTCCGCGGCGAGGTAGTCCGCGTAACGCCGCGGCATGCCCTCCGCGCCCAGCCAGTGCTGCACCAGGAACGTGCCGTGGAAGCCCACGAACAGCGTCCAGAAGGTGATCTTGCCGAGCCGCTCGTCCAGCATCTTGCCGGTGAACTTCGGCCACCAGAAGTGGAAGCCGGAGAACATCGCGAACACCACGGTGCCGAAGACGACGTAGTGGAAGTGGGCGACCACGAAGTACGAGTCGGAGACGTGGAAGTCCATCGGCGGCGAGGCCAGGATGACGCCGGTCAGACCACCGAAGGTGAAGGTGATCAGGAAGCCGATCGCCCAGAGCATCGGTGTCTCGAAGGACAGCGAGCCCTTCCACATCGTGCCGATCCAGTTGAAGAACTTCACCCCGGTGGGCACCGCGATGAGGAACGTCATGAAGGAGAAGAACGGCAGGAGCACACCGCCGGTGACGTACATGTGGTGGGCCCACACGGTCACCGAGAGGCCGGCGATGGAAATCGTCGCGGCCACCAGGCCGATGTACCCGAACATCGGCTTGCGGCTGAATACCGGGATCACTTCGGAAATGATCCCGAAGAATGGCAAGGCGATGATGTACACCTCTGGATGGCCGAAGAACCAGAAGAGGTGTTGCCACAGCAAGGCGCCGCCGTTGGCCGCGTCGAATACATGGGCACCGAATTTACGGTCCGCCTCCAGGGCGAACAGCGCGGCGGCCAGGACCGGGAAGGCCAGCAGGACCAGCACACCGGTCAGCAGCACGTTCCAGGTGAAGATCGGCATGCGGAACATCGTCATGCCGGGCGCGCGCATGCAGATGATCGTGGTGATGAAGTTGACCGAACCGAGGATCGTGCCGAAGCCGGAGAAGGCCAGACCCATGATCCACATGTCGGCGCCGACACCCGGCGAACGGACGGCGTCCGAGAGCGGGGAGTAGGCGAACCACCCGAAGTCGGCGGCACCCTGCGGGGTGATGAAGCCGGCCACCGCGATGATCGAGCCGAAGAGGTACAGCCAGTAGGCGAACATGTTCAGCCGCGGGAACGCCACGTCGGGCGCGCCGATCTGCAGCGGCATGATCCAGTTCGCGAAGCCCGCGAACAGCGGCGTCGCGAACATCAGCAGCATGATCGTGCCGTGCATCGTGAACGCCTGGTTGAACTGCTCGTTCGACATGATCTGCGTGCCCGGCCGGGCCAGCTCGGCGCGCATGAAGAGCGCCATCAGGCCGCCGATGCAGAAGAAGGCGAACGATGTGACCAGGTACATCGTGCCGATCGTCTTGTGGTCAGTGGTGGTCAGCCACTTGACGACGACGTTTCCCGGCTGCTTCCGCCGGACCGGCAGCTCGTCCTCGTACGAGTCGTCTGCTGCCGCGGCACCCTGAGGTTCGTTGAGGATGCTCACAGTTTGTTCGTCTCCGCATTCCTGGCCGGGTCAGTCTGCTCGATACCGGCCGGCACGTAGCCCTTCTGGCCCTTCTTCGCCAGCTCCTTGAGGTGCGCCTGGTACTCGTCCGGGGAGACGACCTTGACGTTGAAGAGCATCCGGGAGTGGTCGACGCCGCAGAGCTCGGCGCACTTGCCCATGAAGGTGCCCTCCTGGGTGGGGGTCACCTCGAAGGCGTTGGTGTGGCCCGGAATGACGTCCTGCTTCATGAGGAACGGCACCACCCAGAAGGAGTGGATGACGTCACGGGAAGTCAGGATGAAACGGACCTTCTCCCCCTTGGGCAGCCACAGGGTCGGGCCGGGGTTGCCCGTGTCCGGGTTCCGGTCTCCCGGGATGCCGACGTCGTAGACGCCGTCCGCACCCTTGGGGAAGTCCTTGCGGAACCTGTTCGGGATGGCGTCGAGCTCCTTGGGGACCTCGTTGCCCGTGGCGGCGGAGCCGTCCACGTTCTCGATGTAGTTGAAGCCCCAGCTCCACTGGTAGCCGACCACGTTGATGGTGTGGGCGGGCTTCGGGGAGAGCGTGAGGAGCTTCGTCTCGTCCCGTGCGGTGAAGTAGAACAACACCGAGACGATGATCAGGGGGACCACGGTGTACAGCGCCTCGATGGGCATGTTGTACCGGGTCTGCGGAGGTACCTCCACCTTGGTGCGGCTGCGCCGGTGGAAGATGACGCTCCACAGGATCAGGCCCCAGACCAGCACGCCCGTGGCGAGCGCTGCCGCCCACGAGCCCTGCCAGAGGGAAAGGATCCGGGGGGCCTCTTCCGTTACCGGCGTAGGCATACCAAGGCGGGGGAAGTCCTTGTACGTGCAACCGGTGGCGGTCGCCAGGATCAGGCCCGCAGTCAGCACCTGCGGCAGCTTCCGCCGCATCGGGCGCCGCGACGAGCGGTCGGAGCCGTTGGGACTCACGTAGCGCCTTCCCGAGAGTCTCGCCCGCACGGTCGGCGCGGCCGTCTCGCTGGTCGGTCGCCGGCCCTGTACGGGCAGGGGTTTGGATGTTTATGCGGACCAAACCCTACTGGACGCTATTTGGGGTCGCGCGGGGAGGGTGCCCAACGCGCCGCCCGACTCCCCGAAGGGGTGGAATTCGCGCCTCCGGCTGCCATCTGACGCCCCCTCCACGCGGGAGGGCGGCCGGTGGCGGGCGGCGGGGGTGCTCCCGGCTAGCGTGACCGGGTGCCCTACTTCGACGCGGCGTCCGCCGCCCCCCTGCATCCCGTCGCCCGCCAGGCGCTGCTTGCCGCGCTGGACGAGGGCTGGGCCGATCCGGCCCGGCTGCACCGCGAGGGACGCCGCGCCCGGCTGCTGCTCGACGCGGCCCGGGAGGCGGCGGCCGAGGGCGTCGGGTGCCGCCCGGACGAGCTCACCTTCACCTCGTCGGGCACCCAGGCGGTGCATTCCGGAATTTCCGGCGCGCTCGCCGGTCGTCGGCGTGTCGGACGCCGTCTGGTGGTGTCGGCGGTCGAACACTCGTCGGTCCTGCACGCGGCGGCGGACCACGAGGACCGGGGCGGCACGGTCGCCCGGGTCCCGGTGGAGCGGACCGGCGCGGTGGACGCACAGGCGTTCGGGCGGGCGCTGACCGAGGACACCGCGCTCGCCTGCCTCCAGTCCGCCAATCACGAGGTGGGCACCGAGCAGCCGGTGGCCGAGGCGGCCGGGCTGTGCCGGGCGGCCGGGGTGCCGCTGCTGGTGGACGCGGCGCAGTCGCTGGCCTGGGGCCCGGTGCCGGAGGGCTGGTCGCTGCTGGCGGGCAGCGCGCACAAGTGGGGCGGGCCGGCCGGGGTCGGGCTGCTCGCGGTGCGCAAGGGGGTGCGGTTCGCGCCCCAGGGGCCGGCGGACGAGCGGGAGTCGGGGCGGGCGCCGGGGTTCGAGAACCTGCCGGCGATCGTCGCGGCGGCGGCGTCCCTGCGCGCGGTGCGGGCGGAGGCGGACGCGGAGGCGGTCCGGCTGCGGGCACTGGTGGACCGCATCCGGGCCCGGGTGCCCGCACTGGTGCCCGATGTGGAGGTGGTCGGCGACCCGGTGCGGCGGCTGCCGCACCTGGTGACCTTCTCCTGTCTCTATGTCGACGGGGAGACTCTGCTCGGGGAGCTGGACCGGGCCGGTTTCTCCGTGTCGTCCGGTTCGTCCTGCACGAGCAGCACGCTGACGCCGAGCCATGTGCTCAAGGCGATGGGCGTCCTGTCGGAGGGCAACGTCCGCGTGTCGCTGCCCCGGGGCACCACGGAGGAAGACGTCGACCGGTTCCTGGAGGTGCTGCCGGGGCTGGTCGCCGGGGTCCGCGAGAAGCTCGGCGCGCCGGCCGCCGCGGCCCCCTCCCCCGCCCCGGACGACTCGCTGGTGGTCGACGCGCTGGGCAAGCGGTGCCCGATCCCGGTGATCGAGCTCGCAAAGGTGATCGGAGGGGTGCCGGTGGGCGCCACCGTGACCGTGCTCTCCGACGACGAGGCGGCCCGGCTGGACATCCCGGCCTGGTGCGCGATGCGCGAACAGGAGTACGTGGGCGAGGAGCCGGCGGACCGGGGCGCGGCCTATGTGGTCCGCCGGCTCTCCTGACGGGGTGCTCAGGCGAGGTGCGCGTGGACCTCGGCGGCGGCCTCGTGGCCGTACGCCTTGGTGAAGCGGTCCATGAAGTGGGCGCGGTGGAGGGTGTACTCCTGGGTGCCCACGGTCTCGATGACCAGCGTGGCGAGCATGCAGCCGACCTGGGCGGCGCGCTCCAGGCCGACGCCCCAGGCGAGGCCGGAGAGGAATCCGGCGCGGAAGGCGTCGCCGACGCCGGTCGGGTCGGCCTTGACGTTCTCCTCCGGGCAGCCGACCTCGATGGGCTCCTCGCCGGCCCGCTCGATGCGCACGCCCCGGGCGCCGAGCGTGGTGACCCGGTGGCCGACCTTGCCCAGGATCTCCTCGTCGGTCCAGCCGGTCTTGGACTCGATGAGCCCCTTCTCGTACTCGTTGGAGAAGAGGTACGTGGCGCCTTCGAGGAGGACGCGGATCTCGTCGCCGTCCATGCGGGCGATCTGCTGCGAGAAGTCGGCGGCGAACGGGATGCCGCGCGTACGGCACTCCTCCGTGTGGCGGAGCATGCCCTCCGGGTCGTCGGCGCCGATCGAGACGAGGTCGAGGCCGCCCACGCGGTCGGCGACGGCCTTGAGCTCGATGAGGCGGGCCTCGCTCATGGCGCCGGTGTAGAAGGAGCCGATCTGGTTGTGGTCGGCGTCCGTGGTGCAGACGAAGCGGGCGGTGTGCAGGACCTCGGAGATCCGCACACCGCTGGTGTCGACGCCGTGCCGGTCGAGCCAGGCGCGGTACTCGTCGAAGTCGGAGCCGGCCGCGCCGACCAGGATCGGCCTGGTGCCGAGCAGGCCCATGCCGAAGCAGATGTTCGCGGCCACCCCTCCCCGGCGTACGTCCAGGTTGTCGACCAGGAAGGAGAGCGAGACCGTGTGCAGCTGGTCGGCGACCAGCTGGTCGGCGAAGCGGCCGGGGAAGGTCATGAGGTGGTCGGTGGCGATGGAGCCGGTGACTGCGATACGCACGGGGAGACGTCTCCTGCGGAGGTCGAGGGGAACGGATGTCCGCGTCCCAGGGGTGACGTGACAGTTCACGCTACCCGCTCCCGCTCACCTCGAAGCGGAAAAACTACCCGATAGTAGGGCTTTCTTCGCGGGCCCGGTGGTGCCTACGGTGCCGTTATGTCGAACACCATCGCCCCGCGCGAGTCCGAGACCGGTCTGGCCGAGCTGCGCGGAGACTGCGCCCGGATGGCCCCGCACTGGGTGGTCCCCGCGAGGGTCACGCCTGCCCGCGTCGCGCCCGCCCTGATCAACGGGGTCACCGTGCCGCCCGCCTCCGCCCGGCTCGTCGACGCGATGGAGGACAGGCTCTGGTAGGAGGACAGGCTCCGGGGAACCAGCTGACCCACTGTTCCGTCCCAGCACTGTCCGCCCCACGCGGCGGACCGTGCGCCGGCCGGGCGCACGGCGAAGCAGGCGAAGGAGCGATCCGGTGAGCAGCGAGCGACCCGACAACGACGTGTCCACCACCCGGCGGCGTTCCCCGCTGGTCGCGGCCTCGGTGGCGGCTGCCGTCCTGCTGGCCGGCGGCGGCGGAGCGTACTGGGCCGCGACCGCGGCGGACGGCGGCGACGGCACACCGAGCGCGGCGTCCGGCGGCGGCTCCGCTCCCCCGCCCCTGGCCCTGGACGACGCCGGAACACCGTCCGCCCCGTCCCGCGAGGGCATCGCCCCCGGCGAGCCCGATCCGCACGGCGGGCGGCTGGTCTACCGCGCGTCCGGGAAGCTGCCGGACGGGCCGGAGAAGGCCGCCGTCCAGCGCGCCGGGGGCACGGTCACGGCCGCCGAGGTGACGAGGCTGGCGAAGGCGCTCGGCCTGGCCGGCACCCCGCGGCCGGAGGCCACCTCCTGGAAGGTCGGCTCCGACGGGGACGGCTCGGGTCCGGTGCTGCGGGTGAACAAGCAGGCGCCGGGGAGCTGGACCTTCACCCGGTACGGCTCCGGCGGGACGGACAACTGCAAGAAGGGGGCCGTCTGCTCGGTGGCCCCGGGCGGCACCGGTCAGCCGGTGGACGAGAAGACCGCGAAGGCCGCCGCCGCGCCGGTGCTGAAGGCGGTGGGCCAGGACGGCGCGGCGCTCGACGCGGGGCAGCTCATGGGCTCGGTCCGGGTGGTCAACGCCGATCCGGTGGTGGACGGGCTGCCCACGTACGGCTGGGCGACCGGCGTCCAGGTGGGCCCGGACGGTCAGGTGACCGGGGGCGCCGGGAAGCTGAAGGCCCCGGAGAAGGGCGACGCCTATCCGGTGATCGGGGCGGCCGAGGCGCTGGAGCGGCTGAACGCGGCGCAGCCTCCGGCCGGGGAGATCGGCGGGTGCGCCTCACCGGCCCCGCTGTCGGACGGGGTCGGCTGCGGGGCGAGGACCGGCGCGGAGCGGCCCGCGACGACGGTGGCGGTGAAGAAGGCGGTGTTCGGCCTGGCGGCGCACACGTCGGGCGGCGAGCAGCTGCTCGTACCGTCGTGGATCTTCTCGGTGGAGCCGGCCGGGGGCGTCGGTGACACGGTCACGCAGGTGGCGGTGGACCCTGAGCACCTGACGCGGAAGCCGGTGCCGGGCGAGTCCGCGGGCGGCGGGGACGGTACGACGAAGGACCGGGCGATCCGGTCGTACAGCGCGGACGGGCGGACGCTCGCGGTGACGTTCTGGGGCGGGGTGTGCGGTACGTACACGGCGAGCGCGCGTGAGGACGGGCACACGGTCCGGGTGTCCGTGACGGAGAAGCGGGACCCGGACAAGGTCTGCGTGATGATCGCGAAGGAGCTGACCCGTACGGTCACGCTGGAGCGTCCGCTGGACGGCCGGAAGGTCGTGGACGAGGCGTCGGGCTCCGTGGTGCCGCGCGCCTGAGCTTCCTCGTACGCCTACGACGACGGCGGCCCCGGGACCGAGGTCCCGGGGCCCCCGTCTCGACGCTGTGGCGCGGCTCAGCTGAAGGAGTCGCCGCAGGCGCAGGAACCCGTGGCGTTCGGGTTGTCGATGGTGAAGCCCTGCTTCTCGATGGTGTCGACGAAGTCGACCGAGGCGCCGCCCAGGTACGGGGCGCTCATGCGGTCGGTGACGACCTTCACGCCGTCGAAGTCCTTGACGACGTCGCCGTCGAGGGAGCGCTCGTCGAAGAAGAGCTGGTAGCGCAGGCCCGAGCAGCCGCCGGGCTGGACGGCGACGCGAAGCGCCAGGTCGTCACGGCCTTCCTGCTCCAGAAGGGCCTTGACCTTGGCTGCGGCGGCGTCGGACAGGAGGATGCCGTCGCTCACGGTGGTGGTCTCGTCCGATACGGACATCTGCTTCTCTCCCGGGTTGTACGGAGACTGCTTGCCGACGTTGCAACCGTCGGGGCCGCGGATTCATTCCGGGCCGAGCGCTTGCCTGTTCCCTTCATGCTCGCACACCCGGCCTGCGGGCGGATGCGTCACATTGACGCTTTCGTCATCGTCAAAGTGACGTGAAGCGGCTATGATAGATAGCGTCAATTAGACGAAAAGGCTTCTCCGCGGAGAAGTCCGCAGAAGAAAGGGTGCGTGACGTGACCACGGCCCACCCCGTCCAGGATCTCGATGTCCAGCCGACGCCGCTCGCCCTGCTCCTGCTGGGCCGCGACGCCGACCCGAGGAGCGAGCGCGGTGTCGAGTGCCCCGGCGACCTGCCCTCCCCGTCCGACCCGGACCTGGTGGCACGCGCCCGCGCGGCGAAGGAGAAGCTGGGCGAGAAGGTCTTCGTCCTGGGTCACCACTACCAGCGCGACGAGGTCATCCAGTTCGCGGACGTGACCGGTGACTCCTTCAAGCTCGCCCGGGACGCCGCCGCGCGCCCGGAGGCGGAGTACATCGTCTTCTGCGGTGTGCACTTCATGGCCGAGTCGGCGGACATCCTGACCACCGACGACCAGAAGGTCGTGCTGCCGGACCTGGCGGCGGGCTGCTCGATGGCCGACATGGCCACCGCCGAGCAGGTCGCGGAGTGCTGGGACGTGCTGACCGACGCGGGCGTCGCCGAGCAGGTCGTGCCCGTCTCGTACATGAACTCCTCCGCCGACATCAAGGCGTTCACCGGCCGGCACGGCGGCACGATCTGCACCTCTTCCAATGCGAAGCGGGCCCTGGAGTGGGCCTTCGAACAGGGCGAGAAGGTCCTCTTCCTGCCGGACCAGCACCTGGGCCGCAACACCGCCGTGCGGGACATGGGCATGTCCCTGGAGGACTGCGTCCTCTACAACCCGCACAAGCCGAACGGCGGCCTGACCGCGGAGGAGCTGCGGAACGCGAAGATGATCCTGTGGCGCGGTCACTGCTCGGTGCACGGCCGCTTCTCGGTGGAGTCCGTCAACGACGTGCGCGAGCGCATCCCCGGCGTCAACGTGCTGGTGCACCCCGAGTGCAAGCACGAGGTCGTGGCCGCCGCGGACTACGTCGGCTCGACGGAGTACATCATCAAGGCCCTGGAGGCGGCCCCGGCCGGCTCGAAGTGGGCGATCGGCACCGAGCTGAACCTCGTCCGCCGCCTGGCGAACCGTTTCGCCCCCGAGGGCAAGGAGATCGTCTTCCTCGACAAGACGGTCTGCTTCTGCTCCACGATGAACCGCATCGACCTGCCGCACCTGGTCTGGACCCTGGAGTCCCTGGCCGAGGGCAAGCAGGTCAACCGGATCGTGGTGGACCCGGAGACGGAGAAGTACGCCAAGCTGGCGCTGGAGCGGATGCTGGCGCTGCCGTAGGGGCCGCCCCCATTCGGACGGCCGCCGCGCCCGGGACACCGGCGCGGCGGCCCCGGAGCGGGCCGCGCCTCCGGCGTCAGCGGTTCAAGCCCCTCCGATGCCGGCCCCCGGGCCCGCCGCGCCCGCCGTGGCTTCCTCGGCCTCCGCACGCGTAAGGGCGGGGGCCAATCGGTAACCCCGGCTCTCCGCGATCCGCAGGGCGTCCTGCAACGACTCCGCCAGGCGGGTCCCCGTGAAGCGCAACTCCCGTGTGCCCACGCCCGTTTCGGCGAGGAGCGCCCGCGCCTCGCGCAGGACGTACTGGGCCGACTCCAGCAGGTCCGTCTCCACCTCGTCGGCCAGCCGCGACATCCGGCCGCCGGGGTCGTCGGTGCTCAGATAGCACGGGGTCCCGCTGTCGCCGACCCAGGGGAGCAGCCGCATCGGGGTCCCCTGCGCATCGAACATCATGTCGCTTCCGCCTCCGTTCGGGGAGCACTCTGGCCCCCGGTCGCACCCGCTGGTTACGGTGTGTGCCGCAATCGTCGCGCTGTGGCGGGTCTCCCCAACAGGGCCGCCGCGTCCCGACGTTCAACACGGGACACCCGGAAGGCCCGCTCCATGACGTTCAGGCCCCAGCCGCTCTCCCCCTTCACCTCCGCGCGCCACTACTTCGGCTCGGAGCTACGCCGCCACCGCGAGCGCGCGAAGCTCTCCCTCGTACAGCTGGCGGACATCGTCAACTCCAGCAAGAGCACGCTCGCGCGGATCGAGACGGCGGAGCTGATGCCCCCGCCGGACATGCCCAGCTGCCTGGACGTCGCCTTCGGGACGGACGAGCACTTCACGGGCCTCTACGGGCTGGCCAAGCAGGAGATCCACCCCGACAAGTACCGGCGGTACATGAACTTTGAAGCCGAGGCGGTACTCATAGAGCAGTACGGGGCGCAAGCTCTGCCCGGACTGCTCCAGACCGAGGCGTACGCGCGCGAGTTCCTGCGCTGTCAACGCGACTTGAGCGCCGAGCAGGTGGAGGAGCGCGTAGCCGCACGGATGTCCCGACAGGAGAGGCTGAACTCGGCCTCGGCCCCCTTCCGGTGGGCGATCATCGATGAGGCCGCGTTACGGCGGCGAATGGGGTCTCCCGCCGCCATGCACCAGCAGTTGGCCTCCTTGCTCGCGCAGGCCGATACACCGAAGAGCAGTATCCAGGTCATGCCGTTCAGCGCGGGGCTTCACTACCTCATGGGCAGCGCGCTTACGTTGCTCACCCTCGCCGACGGCAGGAAGGTGGCTTACGAGGAAGGCATCGAGGCCGGGCAGCTCTACGAGGACAGTGAGAAGGTGGCACAGTGGCAGCGGCACTACGAGGTCCAGCGCGCCAACGCCCTCTCGCTCCGCGAGTCGGCGCAGATGATCCGGACCATCATGGAGGACTACGAACCGTGCGACACATCCCCGAGCTGAGTTCCGCCCGTTGGCGCCGCAGCAGCTACAGCAACGCCAACGGGGGCGAATGCGTCGAGATCAGCGACGACTTCCCCGGCGTCGTCCCCGTACGCGACAGCAAGAACCCCGCCGGACCCACGCTCGTTGTCCGCACCGCCGCCTGGGGCGACTTCGTGTCGTCCCTCAAGTAGAGGACTACCGACCATGACTCACTCCCCCGAGCTGAGTTCCGCCCGCTGGCGCCGCAGCAGCTACAGCAACACCGACGGGGGCGAATGCGTCGAGATCAGCGACGACTTCCCCGGCCTCGTCCCCGTACGCGACAGCAAGAACCCGACAGGCCCCGCGCTCGTCGTCAACGCCGCCGCCTGGGGCGACTTCGTCTCGTCCCTCAAGTAGAGCCCCCGGAACGGTCCGACGGCCTGTCCCACACGCGTGTGTGGGACAGGCCGTTTCCCATTACCACCCAGGGACCGGAAACGGCCGACTTTGTCCGGACCGGCCCCGAGGCGTCCCATCCGTGCATACGCTGCTGTCCATTTCGACGGTGTGTGTACGGGAAGGCGGAGCGCCCGATGGCGTATGAGGCAGATGTGGTGGACGGCGAGGAGCGTGGGCCGGTGGGTACGGCGCTGAGTGATCTCGCGGGAGCTGTGGCGCCCGCGCGGGAGGCTGTAGAGGTCTGCCGGGAGCGCGCCGCGAGCGACCCGGCCGCCGCACACCGGCAGGAACTGGCCACGGCGCTCCACGACCTGGCGGACCGGCTCTCCGCCGCCGGGGACCACAAGGAAGCACTCGCTTCCGAGCGCGAGGCCGCGCGCACGTTCGCCGCGCTCTCCGGGGAGGACCCGGAGTTCTTCCGGCCGGATCTCGCCCGGTCCCTGGCCTCCATGGCCGACAAGACCGCCGCCACCGGGGACCGCACCACGGCGGTGCTCTTCGCGCGCCAGGCGCTGCAACTCCAGCGCGAAGTGGTCAAGGGCACGCCCCCGGCCGGTGTCCCCGAACTGGCCGCGATGCTCAGCAGCCTCGCGACGCACCTCGCCGCCGACGGCGAACTGGCAGAGGCCCTGACGCACGCCGAGGAGGCCGCCGGGCTCTACGGACGCCTCGCCGCCGAGGACCGGGAGGCGTTCCTCCCGGCGTACGCGACGGTCCTCAGCGACGTCAGCAGCCACCGCGCGGCCCTGGGCGATCTGTCCGGGGCGGTCTCGGCGGGCCTGAAGGCGGTCGCCCACCGCCGGGTGCTCGCCGCGCTGGAACCCGCCGAATTCCACCCGGAACTGGCCATCGCGCTCGCCGATCTCGCCGCCCGTCTGAACCGGGCAGGGGAGCCGGACGAGGGGCTGTCGGTCGCGGAGGAGGCCATCGCGCTGCTGCGTGAACTCGTCCCCGGGGCGCCCGTGCTGCGCCCCACCCTCGCGGGAGCCCTCGGCGCCCTGGCCCAGAACCTCGCCGACACCGGCAGCCCGGCGCGGGCCCTGCCGGTGGCCCGGGAAGGGGTGGATCTCTGGCGCCTCCTCGCCGAGGAGAACAGCGGCGCCCACCTCCCCGACCTGGCGCGCGCCCTGCGGGGCCTCGGCAAGCTGCGGGGGATGAACGGCGACGACGAGGGCGCCGTGGACACGGCGCGGGAAGCGGTCGCCACCTACCGCGCGCCGGCCTCGGAGAACCCGCGCGCCTTCGCGGAGGACGTGGTGCACGCGGTCGGGGACCTGGCCCGCGCGCTCGCCCGTACCGGCGACCACGCCGCTGCGGCCGAGGCGTACGCGGAGTGCGCGGCCGAGTTCGCCGAGGCGCACCCCGTGACCGCCCGGCGCCTCGGGGTCGAGCGGAGCGTCTTCCTGCTGGGCTGCCCCGATCCGCTGCCCTCGGAGGGCGTACGCGCACTCGTGTCGTTCCTCGGGCGGGACGCCGGTCTGGAAGCGGGGGACGGCCCGGATCTGGTGACCGTACGGGCGCGGCGGGCGCTGCGCGCCCACGGCGACCGGCGGGAAGTGCGCGAGGCGTGGGAGGCGGAGACCCAGGGGCCCGCGCCCGACTGGCTCTCGCTGCCGGCCGCGACGCTGGAGGCGGTGAGCACCTGGATGTTCGCGCCCGACTGGCCGGCGTCGCGCGACCTGTGGTCCCGGTACGCCGACACGCTCGGCGGCGAGGAGGCGGCGACGGCGCTCGAAGAGCTGGCGCTCCTGGACCCCCTCACCGCACAACGGCACACCGTGCTCCGCGGCTTGGTGCTCGACCACGGCGTGACCGCCGCCTACGATCCGCTGATCCTCTCGGAGCAGCTGGCCGACTGGGTGGGCTGTGAGTCCTGGGCCGAGTCGCGGGCCTACCTCCAGGACCACCCGCGCCTCCTCCAGGTCCAGCCCTCCCCGGACACCCCGCTCTCGCACGTCGCCCTCCTCGATGTCTCGCGTGCGGAGGGCATGGACGCCGCCTATCGGCTGGTGGAGGACCGGGACGCGCTCCAGGCGTACGTGGAGAGGGCGTTGGAGGCCGGTGACGGCACCTCCCTGATGCACGCGGCGGCCATCGAGGGGCAGGTCTTCGAGGACCGCCTGTCCTCCTTCACCCACGCGCAGGTGAGCATGGTGCTCTCGGGGGCCGTCCAGGGCATCGAGCCGGAGGAGCTGGCCGAGCTGAGCCCGCGCGCCCCGGAGGAGATCCGGGGCCGGCTGATGCGGGAGATCGCGGGCCTGAGCGTGCGGTACGCCGAGCCGCACGGGGAACTGTGGCTCCGCATGATGAAGGCGCTCAGCGGGACCGCCTGACCGGGACGGCCCTACGCGAAGGGGCCCGGCCCGCACGAGCGTGCGGGCCGGGCCCCTTGGGCTGCCGGGCGGATCAGGCCTTCGCCGGCTCCGGCTCGTCGGAGGAGTCCTGCGACTCGGCCGGGGCCGGGACGCCGGTCTGCGCGGCCCGCTTGGCGGCCTTCTTGTCCCGGCGGCGCTCCTTGCGGAGCTCCACCATCGCGTACAGCGTCGGCACCAGGAGGAGCGTCAGCAGCGTCGAGGTGATCAGACCGCCGATGACGACGACGGCCAGCGGCTGCGAGATGAACCCGCCCTCGCCGGTGACGCCGAGCGCCATCGGGAGCAGGGCGAAGATCGTCGCCAGGGCCGTCATCAGGATCGGGCGCAGACGGTGGCGGCCACCCTCGACGACCGCTTCGACGACGCCCATGCCCTGGGCCCGGTACTGGTTGATCAGGTCGATCAGCACGATCGCGTTGGTCACCACGATGCCGATCAGCATCAGCATGCCGATCATCGCCGGGACGCCCATCGGGGTGCCGGTGACGACGAGCAGGCCGATCGCGCCGGTGGCGGCGAACGGGATGGAAACCAGCAGGATCAGCGGCTGGATCAGCGACCGGAAGGTGGCGACCAGCAGCATGAAGACGATCGCGATGGCCGCCAGCATGGCCAGGCCCAGGTTCTTGAAGGCGTCGTCCTGGTCCTCGGAGACACCACCGATGGTGGCGGTGGCGCCGTCCGGGAGGTCCAGGGCCTTGATCTTCGTCTGGAGCGTGGTGCTGACCGCGCCGGTGTTGTCACCGGTGGGGCGGGCGGTGATGGTCGCGGCGCGCTGGCCGTCGATCCGGGTCATCGAGACCGGTCCGGGGACCAGCTTCACGTCGGCGATGGTGCCGAGCTTCACCTTGCCGAGCGGAAGATCCTTCAGCTCCTGCATGGTGGTGGCCGGGTGGGCCGACTTCACGACGATGTCGCGTTCGGCGTCGTCCATGATCGCCTTGCCGGACGGGGTGCCGCGCACCGCTCCGGCGACGGCCGCGCCGAGCGTGGCCTGGGTGTAACCGGCTTCGGCGGCCTTCTCGTTGGCCTGCACCGAGATCCGCGGGACGCTCTGCGCCAGGTCGCTCTGGACGTCGGTGACGTCCTTGAGCTTGGCGACCTCGGCGCGGACCTGCTCGGACGCCTTCTTCAGGGCGTCCGCGTCGGCGGCCTTCACCACGACGCTCAGGTCCTGGCTGCCGAAGCCGTCACCGGCGCTGATGGTGGTGTCGCCGATGCCGTCGAGCTTGGCGAGGCCCTTCTCGATGCGGTCCTGGGTGGCCTCGAACTCGGCGGAGTCCTTCAGGGTGACCTGGTAGGACGCCTGGTTGGAGCCGGTGCCGCCACCGAATGCGGCCATGAAGCCGGAGGAGCCGACGGTGACCTGGTAGTCCTTGACGCCCTCGTCGTCGGCGAGGAGCTTCTCGACCTTCTTCGCCGCCTCGTCGGAGGCCGCGAGGCTGGTGCCCGGGTCGAGCTTCTGCTTGATGGAGAGGACTTCCTGCTCGCCCTGGTCGAAGAAGTTGGTCTTCAGCAGGGGGGCCATGCCGAAGGTGCCGAAGAGGACGACGAGGGCGATGACCACGCTGGTGATACGGCGCCGGGTGGCGAACCGCAGCACCGGCACGTAGATCTTCTGGAGGCGGCTGCGCGCCTCCTTCTCCTCGGCCTCGCGGCGCGCCTTCTCCGGGTCCTCGGCGGTGCCCTTGGGGGCGCGCAGGAACCAGTACGACAGGACGGGGACCACGGTCAGCGAGACCAGCAGCGAGGCCAGCAGGGCCGCCGTGACGGTCAGCGAGAACGAGCCGAACAGTTCGCCGACCATGCCGCCGACGAGGCCGATCGGCAGGAAGACCGCGACGGTGGTGAGGGTCGAGGAGGTGACCGCGCCGGCCACCTCCTTGACCGCGGTGATGATCGCCGACTGGCGCTCCTCGCCGTAACCGAGGTGGCGCTTGATGTTCTCCAGGACGACGATCGAGTCGTCCACGACCCGGCCGATCGCGATGGTGAGCGCGCCCAGCGTCAGCATGTTGAGCGACAGGTCGCGGGTCCAGAGCACGATCAGCGCGAGGACCACGGAGAGCGGGATGGAGACCGCGGTGACCAGGGTGGAGCGCAGCGAGGCCAGGAAGACCAGGATCACGATGACCGCGAAGACCAGGCCGAGCGCGCCCTCGGTGGTCAGGCCGGAGATCGCCTTGGAGACGGCCGGGCCCTGGTCCGAGACGACGGTCAGCTCGGCACCGGAACCGAGGTCCCGGCGCAGGTCCGGCAGCTTGTCCTCGACGGCGTTCGAGATGGCGACGGCGCTGCCGTCCTTGTCCATCGTGGCCATGACGGCGAGGCTGGGGCGGCCGTTGGTGCGGGTGATGGAGTCCGCGGCGGCGGCCTCCTGCTTCACCGTCGCGATGTCACCGAGGCGGACCGGCTTGCCGGGCTTGCCGGAGGCCGGGTCCTGACCGGTGACCCGCAGGTCCTCGATCTGCTTCAGCGAGGTGAAGGCGCCGCCGACCTGGACGGTGCGGCTCTTGCCGGACTCCGAGAAGGCGCCGGCGGGCACGGTCGCGCCGCCCGCCTGGAGGGCCTGGGCGAGCGCGGCGGCGTTGAGTCCGGCGGCGGCGAGCTTCTTGTCGTCCGGGGTGACGGAGACCTGGAGGTCGCGCACGCCGTCGATGGAGACCTGGCCGACGCCGTCGATGTCCTCCAGCGCGGGGACGACGGTGCGGTCCAGCTGGTCGGCGAGCGCCTGCTGGTCCTTGTCCGAGGTGACCGCGAGGACCACGGTCGGGATGTCGTCCGTCGAACCGGCGATGACCTGCGGGTCGACGTCCTGGGGAAGCTGGGCGCGGGCCCGGTTCACGGCCTGCTGGATGTCGGCGACGAGCTGCTTGGTGCCCTCGTCACCGAAGTCGAAGGTCGCCATGACGACGGCGCTGCCCTCGCTGGCGGTCGACGTGATGCCGGTGACGCCGTCGACGGCCTTGATGGAGTTCTCGAGCGGTTCGACGACCTGCTTCTCGACCACATCGGGGGACGCACCCTGGTAGGGGGCGAGCACCGACACCATCGGGAGTTCGATGGTGGGCAGCAGCTGCTGCTTGAGCTGCGGGATCGCGATCGCTCCGAAGACGAGCGCGACGATCGAGATCAGACCGATCAGGGCCCTTTGCGCGAGGCTGAATCTGGACAGCCAGGACATGGGTGGGTCTCTTTCTGTGGCTTACGCGGCAGGCGGGCGGGATGCCGGGCCGTGCCCGGGGGACAGATCCCGCCCACCTATACGATCGCCGATCCCCGGACCCGAAGTCCTCGGCCCCAGGTCGCTTTCTCACCCCCCGCATACCGCAGGTGGAGTACGCCCCGGCTGCACCCTCACTCCGTCCGTGGACGCACCAGGCCCGATTCGTACGCTATTACCACCAATTGCGCGCGATCTCGGGCGCCCAGCTTCGCCATCGCCCGGTTCACATGGGTCTTGACGGTCAGTGGGCTGACGACCAGGCGCTCCGCGATCTCGTCGTTGGACAGCCCGCCCGCGACCAGGACCAGCACCTCGCGCTCCCGCGTGGTGAGGGCCGCCAGCCGCTCCGAGTACCCGGCCGCCCCCGGCCCCTCGCCTCCGCCGCCGCCCTGCGCGAGGAACGTGGCGATCAGGCCCTTGGTGGCGGCCGGTGAGAGCAGCGCCTCGCCGCCCGCGGCGATCCGGATCGCGCTGAGGAGTTCGTCCGGCTCGGCGCCCTTGCCGAGGAAGCCCGAGGCCCCGGCGCGCAGCGACTGCACCACGTACTCGTCCACCTCGAACGTGGTGAGCATGACCACGCGGACGTCCGCGAGTTCCGGGTCGGCGCTGATCATGCGGGTGGCGGTGAGTCCGTCCGTGCCGGGCATCCGGATGTCCATCAGCACCACGTCGGGCCGCTCGGCGCGGGCCACCTCCACGGCCTGCGCCCCGTCCGCCGCCTCGCCCACCACCCGCATGTCGGGCTCCGAGTCGACCAGCACCCGGAACGCGCTGCGCAGCAGCGCCTGGTCGTCGGCGAGCAGGACCTTGATGGCCGGTGTCATGTGTCGTCCCCCGTCCGGCCCGCCGCGCCCGGCCGACCGGGCTCCTGCGCGCGGGCCTCGACGGGCAGGATCGCATGGACGCGGAACCCGCCCCCGTAGCGGGGACCGGCGGTGAGGGTGCCGCCCAGGGCGGTGACGCGTTCGCGCATCCCGAGCAGGCCGTGGCCGCCGCCGGAGGCGGAGTCGCCGCCCGCGGGGTTCCCGCGGCCGTTGTCCAGGACCATGACCTCGGCCGTGGCTCCGACCCGTACGACGCTCACCTCGGCCTTGGCGCCCGGGCCCGCGTGCTTGCGGACGTTGGTCAGCGCCTCCTGGATCACCCGGTAGGCGGCAAGGTCGACGGCCGAGGGCAGCGGCGGCTCGCCCTCGGCGGCGCAGGCCACCTCCACGGGCAGCCCGGCCTGGCGCACGCTCTCCACGAGCTGTCCGAGGACCGCGAGGCCGGGGGCCGGTTCGGTGGGGGCCTCCGGGTCGCCGGACTGGCGGAGCAGGCCGACGGTGGCCCGCAGTTCGTTGAGCGCGGACCGGCTCGCCTCGCGGACATGGGCGAGGGCCTGTTTCGCCTGGTCGGGGCGTCGGTCCATGACGTGGGCGGCGACCCCGGCCTGCACGTTGACCAGGGCGATGTGGTGGGCGACGACGTCGTGCAGGTCGCGGGCGATGCGCAGCCGCTCCTCGGCGACCCGGCGGCGGGCCTCCTCCTCGCGGGTCCGTTCGGCGCGTTCGGCGCGCTCCCGGATCGCGTCGACGAACGCGCGCCGGGAGCGGACCGCGTCGCCCGCCGCCCCGGCCATCCCGGTCCAGGCGAAGACGCCCAGGTTCTCCTGGCTGTACCAGGGCGGTGAGCCGAAGAGCATGGCGGCGGCGGTGAGCGCGGCCATGGTGAGCAGCCCGACCCGCCAGGTGGTGGGCCGGTCGGTGCGGGCGGCGACGGTGTACAGCGCGATGACGGCGCTCATCACGACGGGGGCCGGCGGGTCGGCGGTGACCAGTTCCACGACGGTCAGCGCCCCGGTGGCGGCGAGCACCGCCAGCGGTTCGCGGCGCCGCCGGATCAGGGCCAGCGCGCTGAGCACCATCAGCAGCAGGCTGCTCGCGGCGGGGGTGCGGGCGCCGAAGGTGGGCCCGTCGTGCCCGCCGGGGTCCACGAAGGACCCGAAGACCATCGCCACGAGCACGCCCAGGGCGAGCGCGCCGTCCAGCGCGAGGGGGTGGCCGCGCAGCCACTGGCGGACGCGCAGGACGCCGGTTCCGAGGGTGGTCACGTCGGGCTACGTTACGGCGTGCCGCGCGCGGCCCGTCCCGGCCGGCCCGGACGCACCTGTGCCCCGCGTCCGCCGTACGGGCGCGGGGCACAGGGTGCTGGTGCTGGAGTGCGGCCGGACCGGAGTCAGCCGGGGATCAGGCCGTCGTCGCTGAGCATGGCGCGCACCTCTTCGAGGGTCGCGTCCGGCGACGGCAGGATCAGTTCGGACGGCTCCAGGGAGTCGTCCGGCAAGGGGGTGCCGAGTTCGCGCACCCGGGCCAGGAGCGCGTGGAGCGTGGTGCGGAAGCCGGACCCGTCACCCCGCTCCATCTCGGCCAGCAGAGCGTCGTCGAGCTTGTCGAGCTCGGCGAGATGGCTGTCGGCCAGGACCGCCTGGCCCTCCCCCATGATCCGTACGATCATGACGCCGCCTCAGTTCTTGTCGAATTTGTGCGACTGGCTGTTCTGCTGCTGGGCGTCCTGCGGGCCGCCCTCGATCGCCTGCTGCGAGGAGGAGCCGCCGGCCAGCTCGGCCTTCATGCGCTGAAGCTCCAGCTCCACATCCGTACCACCGGAGATGCGGTCCAGCTCGGCGGCGATGTCGTCCTTCGCCGTGCCGGTCGGGTCGTCCAGGGCGCCGGAGGCCAGCAGCTCGTCGATGGCACCCGCGCGGGCCTGGAGCTGCTGCGTCTTGTCCTCGGCCCGCTGGATCGCCAGGCCGACGTCGCCCATCTCCTCGGAGATGCCGGAGAACGCCTCCCCGATCCGGGTCTGCGCCTGGGCCGCCGTGTAGGTGGCCTTGATGGTCTCCTTCTTCGTACGGAAGGCGTCCACCTTGGCCTGGAGCCGCTGGGCCGCGAGGGTGAGCTTCTCCTCCTCGCCCTGCAGCGTGGTGTGCTGCGTCTCCAGATCGGTGACCTGCTGCTGGAGTGCGGCGCGGCGCGACAGCGCCTCGCGGGCCAGGTCCTCGCGGCCGAGCGCGAGCGCCTTGCGGCCCTGGTCCTCCAGCTTCGAGGACTGGCCCTGCAGCTGGTTCAGCTGCAGCTCCAGCCGCTTGCGCGAGGTCGCCACGTCGGCGACTCCGCGGCGCACCTTCTGAAGCAGCTCCAGCTGCTTCTGGTACGAGTAATCAAGGGTCTCGCGCGGATCCTCGGCCCGGTCAAGGGCCTTGTTTGCCTTCGCGCGGAAGATCATTCCCATCCGCTTCATGACACCGCTCATGGGCTTCGCGCGCCCCCTTCTGACTCAACTGGGCTCCAGCACTCCAACAGAACCCACAGTACGGGCCCTGTCTCTATTACCGCACTGTTCGGGCGCCGATGGGCTCCTCCCCAAGGACGACTGTGCCCCCGGTCCGCTCCCGCACAAGGAGTAGGTGACGCCCGTACCGTCCGTCCGTGCACAGTCAGGGACGCGGGCCGTTGCCGGATCGTTCCCGGGCGGCCTGCGGTGATCCGCGAGCGACCCCGTACCCTTGGGCCTTGTGTTCCGTAGCCGCTCCAAGGAAGAGAAGGCCCCCACCGACAAGGTGACGGCGGACCTCTCCAAGACGCCCCGCGACCCGCAGGCCCCCAAGGGTCGCCCCACCCCCAAGCGCAGCGAGGCCCAGTCGCAGCGCCGCCGCGCCTCCAGTGGCGCGCCGCTCGACCGCAAGGAGGCCGCGAGGCGCCAGCGTGAGGCGCGCCGCGTGGACATGGCCAGGCAGCGCGAGGCGCTCGCCAACGGCGACGAGCGCTATCTGCCCGCGCGCGACAAGGGGCCGGTGCGCCGCTTCGTCCGCGACTTCGTGGACTCGCGCTTCTGCATCGCGGAGTACTTCCTGCCGCTCGCCGTGGTCATCCTGATCCTCAGCGTGATCCAGGTGCAGGGCATCCAGAACATCTCGCTGCTGCTCTGGCTGATCGTGATCGTGCTGATCGTGATCGACTCGATCGGGCTCGCGTTCCGGCTGCGCAAGCAGCTGAACGCGCGGTTCCCGGACACGCCCAAGCGCGGCGCGGTCGCCTACGGGCTGATGCGCACGCTCCAGATGCGCCGCCTGCGCCTGCCGAAGCCGCAGGTCAAGCGCGGAGAGCGGCCCTGAGCACCGAGGCGTCCGGCCCGGTCGGCGACGGGTCCGCCGACCGGCCGGCCGGTGCCGTCTCCGGCTTCGCCGGGGCCTCTGCGGCCTGGACCAAGGGCCTGACGGGTCTGCGCAACACCGTGCGCCAGGAGCTGGTCGCCCGGCAGCTGGACGAGCAGATCGCGGCCCGCTTCCCGGTCGGGCAGCGGCTGCGCATCCTGGACGTCGGCATGGGCCAGGGCACGCAGGCGCTCCGGCTGGCCCGGGCCGGGCACACCGTGACCGGCCTGGAATCCGACCCGGAGATGCTGCGGACCGCCCGTGAGGCGCTGGGCGGCGAGCCGGCCGGCATCCGCGAGCGGGTGCGGCTCATCGAGGGCAACGGCCAGGACACCGGGGTCCACTTCCTGCCCGGCAGTTTCGACGTGGTGCTCTGCCACGGCGTGCTGATGTACGTCCAGGAGCCGGACGCCATGGTGGCGGGCCTGGCCCGGATGCTGGCGCCGGGCGGGCTGCTGTCCCTGCTCGTGCGGAACGCCGACGCGCTGGCGATGCGGCCCGGGATGGCCGGGGACTTCGCCGGGGCGCTGGCGGCTTTCGAGTCCGACCGGTACACGAACCGGCTCGGCCTGTCCGTGCGCGCGGACCGGCTGGAGGCGCTGACGGCGACGCTCGCCTCGATCGCGGCGCCGCTGCACGCCTGGTACGGGGTGCGGCTCTTCACGGACAACGTCAGCAACGACGCGGAGCTGCCGCCGGCCGCCGAGCTGGAGCGGGTGCTCGCGGCGGAGGACCGGGCGGGGCGGACGGACCCGTATCGCGGGGTCGCGGCGCTGCTGCATCTGTGCGGCGTACGGGGGTGAGGCCGGGGCGGCGCCGGGCCCGGGGCGTCCGGGCGGGCGTCCTGTCCTCGATCGCCGGACGGGCTGAAGGACTGCCCTCGATCGCCGGGCGGGCTGAAGCATTGCCCTCGATCGCCGAGTGGGCTGAAGGATTGTGCTCGATCGCCGGGCGGGCTGGATGTGTGGCCGCCCGGCTCTGTCATGTGCGGGCTTGATTCTCCGCCCCCTCTGGATGCGCTCAGCGGGCCGCCCTTCGGGGCAAAAGCAATAATCCGGACATGGATGCCATTCACTCCCGTCGCCGTGCGCGGCGGCTGTTGCTGCCCCTGTCCGCGGGTGTCTGCGCGATCGCGCTGGTGAGCGGTTGCTCCGGTTCGGGCGCCCCCGCCGCGGGACCGGACGCGACGGCGTCCGGCTCGGCCCAGCCCGGTCCGGCGTCGAAGGCCGACGGTGATCTGCAGAGCGAGTACCAGTCCGTCATCAACAACGTGCTGCCGTCCGTCGTGCAGATCGACGCGTCCGACAGCCTCGGCTCCGGTGTCGTCTATGACGCCCAGGGCCACATCGTCACCAACGCGCACGTCGTCGGCGACGAGAAGTCGTTCAAGGTCACGGTGGCCACCGGGGAGAAGGTGCTGGGTGCGTCGCTGGTCGCCGCCTACCCCGAGCAGGACCTGGCCGTCATCAAGCTGGACGACGTGCCCGACGGGCTGCGGCCGGCGAAGTTCGGCGACTCGGAGAAGGTCGCGGTCGGGCAGATCGTGCTGGCGATGGGCTCGCCGCTCGGCCTGTCCAGCAGCGTCACCCAGGGCATCGTCTCGGCCCTCGGCCGGACCGTGAGCGAGGGCCGCTCGGGCGGCGGCACCGGGGCGACCATCGCCAACATGGTGCAGACCTCGGCGGCGATCAACCCGGGCAACAGCGGCGGGGCCCTGGTGAACCTGGACAGCCAGGTCATCGGCATCCCGACGCTCGCCGCGTCCGACCCCCAGATGGGCGACAGCGCGGCCCCCGGAATCGGCTTCGCCATCCCGGCCTCGATGGTGCGGACGGTCGCGGACCAGATCATCAAGAACGGCAAGGTCACCGACTCGGGCCGGGCGGCGCTCGACATCACCGGCCGCACGGTCGTCAACGACGACTACCGCCCGGCGGGGGTCGCGATCGTCAGCGTGCGGGACGGCGGCGCGGCCGACGAGGCGGGGCTGCGGGCCGGCGACATCATCGTGAAGGTGGACGACTCCAAGGTCACCACGATCACCTCGCTCTCCGAGGCGCTGGCCGGCCACGAGCCGGGCCAGAAGGCGGAGGTGACGTACACCCGCGGGAGTTCGCAGAAGACCGCCGAGGTCACCCTCGGCGAGATCTGAGCGTACGGCGACGGCCGCCGCCGGCCGGGGTCCGGAAGGGCCCGCCCGGCGGCAGCCGCGCGCGCCGTCAGCCCGCCGCGTCCGCCTGGAGGCTCATCGGGCCGTAGATCTTCGTCCCGTCGTCGAAGAGCGTGACCTGGTCCGCCCCGCCGTCCAGGAGCTCCTTCCAGTACTCACCGAGCCAGGACTCCGCGTCGCCCTGGGTCGTGAACTCCTCCGGCTGCCGCACCGGCTCCGTCTCCGTGCCGTCGGACTTCTCGAACCGCCACGTCCACGCCATGTCCGCCTCCTGGGTAGGTCGTTCCCCTCGGCAGCCTAGCCCTTCCCACCAGCAGGGGAAGGGGCCCTCGGGCCTGTCCGGCGGATCTTCGCCCCCACGTCGCGCACCCCGCGCGGCGACGCGGGAGGATCGGGATGTGGAACTGACTCTGCTCGGCACCGGAGCCCCCGACGGGCTGCCGCGGCCCGACTGCCCCTGCGCCGCCTGCACCCTCGCCCGCGGAGCCGGCAGCCGGGCCGCGACCTCCCTCCTGGTCGACGACGCGCTGCTGCTGGACCTCACGCCGGGGGCGGTGTTCGCCGCCGCCCGCGCCGGCCACTCGCTCACCGGCGTACGCCAGGTCCTGCTGACCCACCCGCACGACGGACCGGCCGTCGAACTGCCCGTCGGGCTGCCTCCGGCGGGCCGGGTGCCGGACGGGCGGGTGCTGACGCTGATCAGCGGACACCGGGTGCGGGCCGTGCCGATGGACGCGCCCGGCACGGGGTACGAGGTGACCTCGCCGGAGGGCACCCGGCTGCTGTACCTCCCGCCGGGCGGCGCACCGGCCGGGCTGACGGACCCGGCGGCGCAGCCCTACGACCTGGTCGCCGGGGACGTCGTCGGGCGGCCCGACGCGGTGGCGCGGCTGCGGGCCGTCGAGGCGATCGGGCCCGCCACCGAGCTGATCGCCGTCCACCTCGGCCACGACGCCCCGCCCGCCCCGGAGCTGGAGCGCCGGCTCGCCGCCGCCGGGGCCCGGGCGGTGCCGGACGGCACGACGCTGGCGGTCGGCGGCTTCCGCGCCCCGGCCGCGGTCCCCCGGCGCACCCTGGTCACCGGTGGCGCCCGGTCCGGGAAGTCCGTCGAGGCGGAACGACGCCTGGAGACGTACCCGGAGGTCGTGTACGTGGCGACGGGCGGCGCCCGGGACGGTGACGCGGACTGGGCGGCCCGGGTCGGGCTGCACCGGGAGCGCCGGCCGGCCGCCTGGCGCACCGAGGAGACCTGCGAGCTCGTGGAGCCGCTGTCGACGGACGGGCCGCCGCTGCTCATCGACTGCCTGTCGCTGTGGCTGACGGACGCGATGGACCGGGTGGACGCCTGGGACGACGCCGCGTGGGCGGAGGGCGGCGAGCGGGCGCTGCGGGCCAGGACGGCGGAGCTGGTCGCCGCGGTGCGCGGGACGCGGCGCACGGTGGTCCTGGTGACCAACGAGGCCGGCTCCGGAGTGGTGCCGGCGACGGCGGCCGGGCGGCGCTTCCGGGACGAGCGGGGCCGGCTGACCGCGGCGGGGGCCGGGGAGTGCGCGCAGGTGCTGCTGGGGGCGGCGGGCCAGGGGCGGCCGCGGCGCGGCGGAGGGCGCGGGGCGGGGGCGGGCGCGGGGCGGGGGCGGGCGCGGGGCGGGCGCGGGGGCCCGGGGCCGGGGTCCGGGGTGCGGGGGCCGGGGCCCGGGGTGCGGGGTGCGGGGGCGCGGGGGGCGGGGGGCCGGGGGGCGTGGCCCAGGGACCGGGCCCGCGGCGACCGCGTGCGGGGGGCGGGGGGCCCGGGGGGC
>NZ_VJNO01000114.1 GCF_007096885.1 Streptomyces sp. 130
TCCAGCGCCACCGGGTACACCGAGGTGAACCAACCCACCGTCCGCGAAAGATCGACCCCGGGCAGTTCCTCACGCCCATGCCCTTCCACATCCACCACGACCGGACCCTGACCCGCACCACGCCAGCGCCCCACCGCCCGCGCCAGAGCGGCCAGCAGCACATCATTGATCTCACCGTGGAACGCGGCGGGAACCGCACCCAGCACACGCCTGGTCACATCGGCGGACAGACGCAGCTCCAGCTGCCCCGCCGACGCGGCCACATCCACGACCGCATCCAGCGCACGCGCACCCACCAGCGGATCCGGCGTACCAGCCACACCACGCCAGAACCCCAGCTCACCGGCCCTGGCCCGGGCCTCGTCCACCAGCAGACGCGCCCACCGACGGAACGACGTCGGAACCACGGAAAGCTCAGCCGACGGCTCCGCCAGAGCCGCCCGCACATCCGGAACGATGATCCGCCACGACACACCGTCCACCACCAGATGATGCGCCACCAACAGCAGCACACCCTCCACACCCGGGCCCCGGTCGAACCACACCCCCTGCACCATCACACCCGCCGCAGGAGACAACCGCCCCTGCGCCGCACCACGCTCCACCACCACAAGCCGGCCGAACGCCTCCGCATCCAGACCCGCCGCGTCCACCCGCTTGACCATGGGAACGGTCGAGCCCTCGGACACCTCCGGAACCGTCAGCCGCCACACACCCTCCGCGGACAGCTCCGCCCGCATCCGCAACACATCGTGACGCTCCACGACCGCACGAACCGCAGCCTCCACATCCCCCAGCCCGGCACCCGCACGCACCGCCAC
>NZ_VJNO01000024.1 GCF_007096885.1 Streptomyces sp. 130
TGCGCTGCGGCGGGTGCGCGGAGGGGGCGGTCGCGCCGGTGCGTACGGGCGCCCCGGGCACCGTTCCCGCCGAGGGCCGGCCCCCGCCCCCCCCCCCCCCCCCCCCCCCCCCCCCCCCCCCCCCCCGCCCCCCCCCCCCCCCCCCCCCCCCCCCCCCCGCCCCCCCCCCGGGGGGGGGGGCCGCGGCGCGTTCTGCCCGCCTGCCCTCAGAACACCGCGCGCGCCACGGCGGCCCCGGCGAAGGAGAGCCCCACCCCGGCGGCGACGGTGAGCAGGAGGTAGCCCGCCGCCAGGCCCAGCCGGCGGGCCGAGCCGAGGTGGAGGAGTTCGTACGAGAACGTCGACCACGTCGACAGGGCCCCGCAGAAACCGGTGGCCAGCAGCAGGTTCAGCCGGGCGCCCAGATCGCCGCCGGCCGCCGCCTCCGCGACGAAGCCGAGGATCAGCGCCGCGCCCGCGTTGGCCGCGAAGGTGCCCCAGGGGAAGGCGCTGTGCAGGCGGAACTTCGCGTCCACGCCGAGCAGGTAGCGCACCGGCGCCCCCACCAGGCCACCGGCCAGTACGAGCAGCCAGTCGGTCATGACGCCTCGCCCCGCTCACCGTAGGACCGGCCGAAGGTGAAGTGCGCCGCGAACGCTCCCGCCGTCACGGCCGCCAGTGCTGCGGCCACGGTCAGCACCAGGCATCCCACCGCGTAGCCGGGCTGATGGTTCTCGAACAGTTGCCGCACGTCGTCCGTGTAGTGCGAGAACGACGTGAAGCCGCCGAGCACCCCGGTGCCGAGCAGCGGACTGATCAGTCGGGGAGCCCCGGGGAAGCGCAGCTTCAGGGTGACCATCAGGACTCCCATCAGGAAACAGCCCACCGCGTTGACCAGCAGGATCGTCCAGGGAAAGGAGAACGTCCCGGTCGGCCACAGACGCTCGGCCGCGTACCGCGCGGCGGCCCCCGCCGCACCGCCGACCGCGACGGCGGCCACGACCGGGAGCTGCGCGCCGGGGTGGTGATCCGGGTGGCTGTGGCGGTGCAACCGCATCTTCCGGGACATGCCGTGAAGGTACGGGCCGCCGGGCGACGCCGAGGGCCCGGTGCCCGGCGTGCCCCGGCGGTGCACCCGAGCGGCCTACCGGGAACGCCCCCCGCGAGAAAAGCGCGGCCTTCTGTGACTCCATGGCATATGACGGACTTCCCCGGTCGTCCGCCCTGCCCGAAGCGCACCCGCCGACGAGCCGCTGGAGCACGCCGTGTCCCTCGCCGAGCCGGATCACGTCCGGCGGCTGGAGAGCCGCCAGCCGTCCGCGTACCTGCTGGCATCCCTGCGAGGTGTCGGCCAGGTCGACTTCCAGGCGAGCCTGTTCACCGGGGCCGCGATCCTCGCGGGGCTGTGGGTGGCGGGCTGGGAGACCGGCCTCTTCGCCACGCTGGGGACGCTGATCGCCACGGCCGTCGCCTACGCGCTGGCCGTGGACCGGGGGAGCATCGCGCTCGGCATGCAGGGGTTCGCGGGCTGCCTCACCGGCATCGCCCTGGTCTCGACCCTCGGCAACCACCCGGCCACCTATGTGCTGACCGTCGTGGGCGCCGCCTTGTGCGTCGTCCTCATGGCGGCCCTGGCCACCCTCCTCGCCCCGTACCGCCTCAGCCCCATGACCGCGCCGTTCTGCCTGGTCTCCGGCGTGATGGTGGTGGGCGCCCCCTCCTTCGACCGCGTCTGGCACGGCGCCCCGGCCGCCGTCTCCAGCACGACGAGCGGGGACACCGGGATCACCTGGAACGACCTGTGGCACGCCTTCTTCAACAACGTCTCGCAGGTCTTCCTGGTCGAGAGCTGGTACGTCGGACTGATCATGCTCGCCGGGCTCGCCCTGGCCGGCCCGCGCGTCGTCCTCTGGGCCGCCGCCGGCAGCGTGACCGGGATCGTCGCCGCCTGGCTGCTCGGCGCGCCGACGGCGCTGATCGCCAACGGCATCTACGGATACAACGCGGTGCTCGTCGCCATCGGCCTCGGGGCCGTCTTCCTGGCCCCCACGGTCTGGAACGGGCTCTACACGCTGCTCGGCGCGGCGGTCAGCACGGGCCTCACCGCGACCCTGACCTCCTTCTTCAAACCGTTCGGCGGCCACACCTTCACCTGGCCGTTCATCCTCACCACCTGGACGCTGCTGGTCGCCGTGGAGCTGCTGCCGCGCCTGCGCCGCAGCGACTGACGAGGCCCCGGGCCCCCGCCCCCGTACCCCCTCCGAGGAAGGTATCCACGATGAACCTCGCCCCCCGCGAGATCGACAAACTGCTCGTCTACGTCGTTGCCGACCTGGCCCGCAAGCGCCAGGGCCGCGGCCTCAAGCTCAACTACAGCGAGTCGGTCGCGCTGATCACCGAGGCGATCCTGGAAGCGGCCCGCGACGGCAAGAGCGTCGCGGACTGCATGGAGCTGGGCCGCCATGTGGTGGGCGAGGACGACACCATGCCCGGTGTACGGGAGATGCTCGGCCTGCTCCAGGTCGAGGCGTCCTTCGTGGACGGCACCAAACTGGTCTCCTGCCACGACCCCATCGGCGGCTGACCGTGGCGGGGAACGGGGCCGTCATCGCCGTCTGCGGCCACGAAGCCGCCTACGGCCGGGCGCTGGAGGGACTGCTCGGCCCGGACGTGAGCATCGTCCCCAACGGCCGCGCGCTCTTCCGGACCGTCGCCGCGCACCTGCGCCGGGGCGAGCCCGTCGTGGTCGTCCCGATGACGCTGGGCCGCGACCCCGGACTCGTCGCGGACACCGCGCGCACCCTGCGCGCCGTCCCCGCCGGCGGGCCCGCGCCCGCGGCCGTGCTGCTCGCCGAGCCCTTCGGCACCGCCCAGCACCTCGTCGCCTGGCTGCGGGCGGCGGCCGGCCGGGCACCCGACGACGCCGCGCTCCTGGTCACCGCCCCCTGCGGCGACCCGTTCGAGGACGCCGAGCTCCACCGCGTGGCCGCCCTCGTACGCCGCTACGGGCGCCACGCCCTGGTCGAGGTCGCCTTCGAGGACGGCGACCCGGACCCGGCCGAGGGCGTCCGGCGCTGCGGGCTGCTGGGCGCGGAGCGCGTGGCGTTGCTGCCCGCGTCGTTCACGGCGGCCGGCCCGGTCGGCGCGGGGCCGGTGCCGGTGACGGACGCCGGCCCCCTCGTGCCGGCCCCCGCGCTGCGGCGGGTGCTGGACGAGCGCGTGGCCGACGCGCGCCGGCGCCTGCGCGACCACGGCGACGACGGCGTCACCGCCGGGCTCGCCGCCGCCGACCACCACGGCCACGCCCACACCCACCCGGCGGGCGAGGGCCACGGCCACGCGCACGTCCATCCCCACGAGCACGGTCCCGGGGGCGTGCACCGGCATCACCACCACCCGTCCGCCGCCGAAGCGGACCGAGGCATCAGGAGCATCGCATGACGTTCCGTCAGCAGTACTTGTACGGAGACGGCCCGATCGAACTGAACGCGGGCCGCCGCACGCTCAAGGTCACCGTGAGCAACACGGGCGA
The DNA here is from genome assembly GCF_007096885.1 of Streptomyces sp. 130. GTDB lineage: Bacteria > Actinomycetota > Actinomycetes > Streptomycetales > Streptomycetaceae > Streptomyces. Next base: position 3,512 of record NZ_VJNO01000024.1, read on the forward strand.
CCGGGCCGTGCAGATCGGCTCGCACTACCACTTCTTCGAGGTCAACTCGGCGCTCGCCTTCGACCGCGAGGCGACCCTCGGCATGCACCTCAACATCGCCGCCGGCACCTCCGTACGGTTCGAGCCCGGCGGAACGCGCGAGGTCGAGCTCTGCGCGTACGCCGGAACCGGCCGGCTCACCGGCTTCAGCGGGCTGCTCAACGGCAGCCTCTCCTCCCACCCCGCCCGCGTCGAGGCCGTCCGCCGGGCCATCGAACGCGGCTTCCGGGGGGCCGAGACCGCCGAGCCCGCCACGGCGGACGAGTCCTCGAAGGCGAACAAGCCCGCCAAGCCCGCCAAGTCCGCCAAGGACAAGAAGAAGGGTTCGCGCTGATGCCCATCCTGCCCCGCAAGCAGTACACCGACATGTTCGGGCCGACGGTCGGTGACCGCTTCCACCTCGCCGACACCAACCTCGTCGTCGAGGTCGAGAAGGACTACAGCGAGGGTCTGTACGGCGACGAGGTCGTCTACGGAGGCGGCAAGACCATGCGCGACGGCATGGCCGCCGACCCGCAGGCCACCGCCGCCCAGGGCGCGCTCGACACCGTCATCACCAACGTGGTGGTCATCGACCCCATGGTGGGCGTCGTCAAGTGCGACATCGGCATCAAGGACGGCTTCATCGTCGGCATCGGCAAGTCCGGCAATCCGCAGACGCAGAACAACGTCGACCCGGACCTGGTCGTCGGGCCCGGCACCGAGGCCATCGCGGGTGAGCACCTGATCGCCACCGCCGGCGCCATCGACACCCATGTGCACCTCATCGCCCCGCAGCAGGCCGAACAGGCGCTGACCAACGGCATCACCACGCTCATCGGCGGCGGCACCGGCCCCACGGACGGCTCCAACGGGACGACCTGCACGCCGGGTCCCTACAACATCGGCAAGCTGCTCCAGGCGGCCGAGGCGTTCCCCGTCAACCTCGGCATCATGGCGAAGGGCAACGGCAGCCTGCCCGAGGCGCTCAACGAGCAGATCGCCGCGGGCGCCTGCGGTCTCAAGGTGCACGAGGACTGGGGCGCGACCCCGGCCGTCATCGACAACGCGCTGACCGTCGCCGACACCCACGACGTCCAGGTGTCGATCCACACCGACAGCCTCAACGAGAGCGGATTCTTCGAGGACACCCGCTCCGCCATCGACGGCCGTGCCATCCACACCTTCCACAGCGAGGGCGCGGGCGGCGGCCACGCCCCCGACATCCTGCGCGTCACCGGTGAACCGAACGTCCTGCCGTCCTCCACCAACCCGACGCTGCCGTACACCAGGAACTCGGTGGACGAACTCCTCGACATGGTCATGGTCTGCCACCACCTGAGCCGTGACATCCCCGAGGACGTGTCGTTCGCCGACAGCCGGGTGAGGGCCGAGACCATCGCCGCCGAGTCGGTGCTGCACGACCTCGGCGTGATCAGCATGTTCTCCTCGGACTCCCAGGCCATGGGCCGCATCGGCGAGTCCGTCACCCGGGCCTTCCAGACCGCGCACCACTGCAAGGACAAGCTCGGCGTCCTGGAGGGCGACTCGGAGCGCAACGACAACCAGCGGGTGCTGCGCTACCTCGCCAAGGTCACCATCAACCCCGCCATCGCCTCCGGGATCTCCGACTACGTCGGCTCGATCGAGAAGGGCAAGCTCGCCGACATCGTGCTGTGGCCCATCCACTCCTTCGCCGCCAAGCCGAAGATGATCATCAAGGGCGGCATCGTCTCCTGGGCGCAGATGGGCGACCCCAACGCCTCCCTGCCGACCCCGCAGCCGGTGACCTACCGGCCGATGTTCGGGCAGTACGGCAAGGCGCTCCCGGCCACCCACGCCACCTTCATGTCGCAGGCGGGCATCGCCGCCGGGGTGCCGGCCGAACTCGGCCTGGAACGGCAGGTCCTCCCGGTGCGCCGCACCCGCACCATCGGCAAGCACAACATGATCCGCAACGACGCCCTGCCCGACGTCCAGGTCGACCCGGAGACGTTCAAGGTCACGCTCAACGGCAAGGTCGCCACCATCGACCCGGCCGAGACGCTGCCCCTGAACCACCTCTACTTCCTGGTCTAGGCCGATGTACCGGAAGGAGGGCGACATCGCGGGCGACCCCGGCCCGGCGGGGACCTCGGCGGCCACCGGCCTCGGACCGCTGCTGGTCAGCCTCCAGCTGACCGACTCGGCGTTCCCGAGCGGCTTCTACACCCTCTCGCACAGCCTGGAGGGCTACGTCCAGGCGGGCGCCGTGGACGCCGGCAGCCTGCCGCCGCTGCTGGCGGACCTGCTGCTGCACGGAGTCGGGCCGGCCGACGCCACCGCGCTCGCCCTCGCCCACCGGGCGACCGCGGCGGGCGACCCGGACGCCGTGGTCCGGATCGACGAGCACCTGTACGCCACGAAGCTGGGCCGGGAGATGCGCCAGGCCGCCACCCGGACCGGGCGCCAGCTCCTGGACCTGGGCCACGAGGTCTTCGGCCGCCCCGAGATCGGCGACTACTACGGCCGGGTCGTGCGCCGCGAGGCCCCGGGCACCCAGGCGGTGGCCGCCGGGGTCGTCTACGCGGCGACCGGCGTCCCGGTCCGCCAGGCGGTCGCCGCCGACCTGTTCGCGTTCTGCGTCAGCTTCGCGGGTGCCGCCCTGCGGCTGAGGCTGACCGACCACCGTACGGCGCAGACCCTGCTCGCGGGCGCCGCACCCGTCATCGAGACCGCCGTCGACGCGGCACTGCGCGGTGAGCTGGACGACGTCGGCGCCACGGTCTTCGCCTCGGACGTCATGTCGGGCCGTCACGAACGCGCCGAAGCCCGGCTCTTCGCCAGCTGAACACCCACCACGACACCCCTAGGAGCACCATGGACGACAACGTACTCAGGGTCGGCATCGGCGGACCCGTCGGTTCCGGGAAGACCGCGCTCATCGAGGCGCTGGTCCCGGTCCTGATCGCGCGCGGCCACCGCCCCGCCGTCATCACCAACGACATCTACACCCAGGAGGACGCCCAGCACGTCCGCCGCACCCTGGCCGGAGTCCTCGAACCCGAGCGCGTCGTCGGCGTCGAGACGGGTGCCTGCCCGCACACCGCCGTACGCGACGACCCGACGATGAACCTCGCGGCGGGCGCCGAGATGCTGGAGCGCTTCCCGGACACCGACACCCTCCTGTACGAGTCCGGCGGCGACAACCTCACCCTGACGTTCAGCCCGGCCCTGGTGGACCTCTTCCTCTTCGTGCTCGACACCGCGGAGGGCGAGAAGATGCCCCGCAAGCGCGGCCCCGGCATCACCGACTCCGACCTGCTGGTCATCAACAAGATCGACATCGCGCGGTACGTGCGTACGGACATCGGCGTCATGGAGTCGGACGCCCACCGGGTGCGGGGCGACCGCCCCGTCGTCCTCACCGACTGCCTGACCGGCGTGGGCGTGGACGAGATCGCCGGTTACCTCGAATCACGCCGCAAGGTGCTGATCTGACATGCCGCTCGCCCCGCAACGGCCGGAGGACCGGCTCACCGAGGAGTACTACACACCCGTCCGCGTCCCCCCGGGCGTGGCGGCGCTGGCCTCCGTCCCGGACACCCTGGCGCCCGGCTCCCCGGCCAAGGTCGGCATCCTCGACCTCTCCTTCGCCGTGCGGGGCGGGCGCACCGAACTCGTCGGGCGCTACCAGAAGACCCCGCTCCAGATCATGCGCCCGCTGTGGATCGACCCCGCGCGGTCCGGCATGGCGTACGTCTACCTCATGGCGACCGGCGGCGGCATCGCCCAGGCCGACCGCTACCGGATGGACTTCCACTGCGGCCCCGACACCGAGGTCCACCTGACGACCCAGGCCGCGACCAAGATCTTCCGGATGGAACACGACTACGCGAGCCAGCGCGTCCACCTCACCGCCGAGACCGGCAGCTACGTCGAATACCTCCCCGACCCGCTCATCCCGTTCCGGGACGCCCGGTTCTACCAGCGCACCGAGGTCACCGTCGCGCCCGGCGCCACCGTTGTCGCCGGCGACACCCTCACCGCCGGCCGGCTCGCCCGGGGCGAGCGCCACGCGTACCGGATGCTCGCCACCGACCTCCGGGTGAGCAGGCCCGACGGCACCCTCCTCGCCATCGACACCCTGCGTCTGGCGCCCGGGCAGCCGGGAACCGGAGTCCTCGGGCCCGGGGTGTTCGCCGGCCGCGACCACGTCGCCTCGCTCTTCGCGGTGACCGACCGCGTTCCCGCCGCCGAGCTCGCCGACACCCTGCACGAGGCGCTGGCCGGGCTCGGCGTCCTGTACGGGGTGAGCGTGCTGCCCCGGGACTGCGGGGCGTGGGTGCGGCTGCTCGACGACAGCCCGGTCCGGGTCGCCGAGGCGCACCGGGCCGCCTGGCACGCCGCACGCCGGCTGCTCACCGGCCACCCGCCGCCCGACCTGCGCAAGCCGTAGCGATTCCCGCCCGCACACCCCTACCCGAGGTACCGCCGATGATCACCGCTCCCGCGCCCATGCCGGCCGCGTACGACTCCGGGGACACCGCCTGGCTGCTCGCCGCCACCGCCATGGTCCTGCTCATGACCCCCGGCCTCGCGTTCTTCTACGGCGGCATGGTGCGCACCCGGCACGTGCTCATGATGATCAAGATGAGCTTCGCCGCGCTGGCCTTCGGCACCCTCGTCTGGTGGGTCCTCGGGTACACCCTGGCGTTCGGGCCGGACGTCGGGGGCGCCGGGCTCATCGGGAACCTCGACCACGTGTTCATGAAGGGCATCGAGCTCAACACGCTGAGCGGGGCCATCCCCACGTACATCTACAGCACCTTCCAGATGGGCTTCGCCGTCATCACCGTCGCGCTGATCAGCGGCTCCATCGCCGACCGCGCCACGATGCGGGGCTGGCTCGTCTTCGTCGTGCTCTGGCTGCTGATCGTCTACATCCCCATCGCCCACTGGGTGTTCGACAAGGACGGCTGGATCGTGCGGCACCTCGGCGCCCTCGACTTCGCCGGCGGGCTGCCGGTGGAGCTGAACTCCGGGGTCGCCGGACTCGCCGTCGCCCTCGTGCTGCGCGCTCCCCGTGACTTCGCCCGCCGCGAGGAACGCCCCAACAACATCCCGCTCGTGGTCGTCGGCGTCGGGCTGCTGTGGTTCGGCTGGTTCGGCTTCAACTCCGGCTCCGCGCTGACCGACCAGGGCACGGCCGCGGCCGCCTTCATCAACACGCAGCTCGGCGCGGCGGGCGCCATGGTCACCTGGCCACTGGTCGAGAAGTGGCGCACGGGCCGGGTGACCACCATGGGCGTCGTCTCCTCCGCCGTCGCCGGCATGGTCGCCATCACCCCGGCCTGCGGCGAGATCAACACGCTGGGCGCGGTGATCACGGGTCTGGTGGTCGGGGCGGTGAGCGCGTACGCGATCACCCTCAAGTTCCGCTTCGGCGTGGACGACACGCTCGACGTCGTCGGGGTGCACGGGGTCGGCGGCCTCATCGGCCTGATCATGGTCGGCCTCTTCGCCACCGCCCGCGTCAGCGGCAAGGAGGGCCTGTTCTACGGTGGCGGCTGGAGCCTCCTCGGCAGACAGCTCGTCGCGATCGTGTCCGTGATCGCGTTCTCGTTCATCCTCACCTGGCTCATCGCCAAGGCGGTCGACCTGACCGTGGGCTTCCGGGCGAAGGAGGAGTACGCGAACGTGCCCGGCGAGGAGGCCGAGCGGGCGTACGACTTCCAGACCGCCGAGCGCCTGGGCGCGCTGGTCTCCGGGCGGCGGGTGGCGAGCGACGACGAACTGGTCCAGCAGATCAGCCGGCTGCTGCGCGCCCGCGAGAGCGGGAAGTAACCGCTAGGCCCTGGTCGGACGAAGGAAATCGCGTACGAAGGTGCGGTGCCACCAGCACCCGGTGGCCCGCAGCTCGCGCCAGGTCGTGAAGCGGTAGCGGAAGACCCTGGCCCGCACCTGCGCGGGCGGGGCGTCCGGGAACGGGTTGTGGCGCAGCAGCCGCAGCGTGTCCCGGTCGTTCTCCAGCAGCCGCTCCACGAACGGCCCGAACCAGGCCCGTGCGTACGCGGGGGAGAGCGCCGCGAACCACATCATCCAGTCGAGCCGCAGATGGTACGGGGCGAACTGGCGCGGCACCCGCCGCGGATCACCCGGCTTGCCCCGGAAGCCGTACTCCTTCCACACCGTGCCGGGACGCACCACCGCGTCCTCGGTGCCCTCGACCACCACCTCCAGGCGGACCCGGCTGATGCTGCCGAACGCGCCGTACGTGTTGACCAGGTGCAGCGGGTCGAAGGACCGGTTCATCACCTGGCGGCGGGAGACCAGATTGCGGGCCGGGCGGTAGCTGAGCACGAGGACCAGAGCGGTGACGGCGACGACCAGCACCGCGTACCAGACGGGCGCGCCCCGCTGGGCGGGCGGCTCGGTCACCGGCGACCAGTCGATGGCCGGCAGGGCGAGCGTGATGGTCAGCCAGTTGAGCCAGGCGAAGTTCCCCGAGAGCACCAGCCACAACTGCGTGACGACCATCAGCCCGGCCGCCGCGCCCGCCACCGGCTGCGGGGTGAACAGCAGGATTGGAACGAGCAGCTGGGTCACATGGTTGGCCGCCACCTCGACCCGGTGCACGGGGCGCGGGAGGCGGTGGAAGAACCAGCTCAGCGGACCCGGCATCGGCTGCGTCTCGTGGTGGAAGTCCAGACACGTCAGGTTCCGCCAGCAGGCGTCGCCGCGCCACTTGATGAGCCCGGCGCCGAACTCCAGCCGGAACAGCACCCACCGCAGCAGCCAGAGCACCAGCACGGGCGGAGCCGTGCCGGCGTTCCCCAGGAAGACGGCCAGGAAACCGGTCTCCAGCAGCAGCGATTCCCAGCCGAATCCGTACCAGACACCGCCCACCTGCACGATCGACAGATACAGCAGCCACGGCAGCGCCCACAACGCCATCGCGGCCCCCAACGGCACCTGGTTGTCCGCCCCGGCGATCAGCGCGAGGGAGACGGCGCACCCGGTCCAGGCGACCACGGCGAAGAAACGGTCGGAGCAGTGGAGCCGGAAGAGCCCCGGGGCGGTGCGCCAGGACGTACGCCGCAGCGCTTCGGTCGCGGGCAGCATGCCGCGCTCCCCGATCAGCGCCCGGAACTGGAGCGCCGCGGTGAGGAAGGCGGCGAGGTAGATGACGGCGAGGGCCTTCTGGAAGACCAGCCGGCCCAGCCAGTACCCGTCGGCGGTGAACCACTCCATCGCTCCCAGTATGGCCCGGCGCCCCCGGGCTCACCCGCTTCGCGCCTCGCGCCGCTCGCGCTCCTCCGCGACGATCCGGCGCAGCGTACGGCCCAGCCGGCGCGCGTACCACCGCTGGAGCGCCGGCACCAGCGGACCGCCGAGCCGCGAGTACCAGCGGGCGGGCCGGCTGAACGCCATCACCGTGAACGAGACCGTGCCGTCGTCGGCGAGTTCGGCCACGAAGCACTCCTCGCCGCGCTCGGGGTGGCCGGTCTCCGTCCCGTAGCCGAACCCGATCCGGGCGGGCCCGTACTCGGCCCAGACGACCCGGCAGGGGACGGCGAGCCGCAGGGGCCCGGCCTGCGCCACCACCCGGACGGCCGTCCCCGTGTCGGCGCGGCGGGCGGAGCTCCGCACGCGTGCCCCCGACCCGCGATGCACACGGAACTCGGTGATCGCCGCACCGGCCGCCTCGAAGTCGGCGCGTCCGCGCCCGACCGCGGTGCGGTGGTGCAGGTGGTGGTAGCCGTCGGGGAGCGGGCCGAGACGGGTGGCTCCCACTTCCGGATAGCTGAGACCGCTCACAGGGCGCTTCCTTCGTCGTGGAGGTGCGGGTGCCGCCAGGCCCGGACGACGATCGGCCCGACAAGGACCGGCATACCCCCCCCCCCGGATTGAACGTGTTCAAACCATCGGCACCGCAGACTCTACGGGGTCACTTGAACGCGTTCAAGAAGGCATCGGCGAGCGTGTCCGCGGAGGCGGTTGGCTTGCGGGGGCCGGGGAACTGCGGCAGACATGAGGGGAGCGACCGGGAGACCGGTGACCAGGCAGGAGACCCGCCCGTGCCCTCACGCATACGACTGCGCCGCACCGTGCCCGCCCTGCTCTGCGCCGGCTTCGTCCTCGTCGCGGGTTGCGCCCGGGACACCTCCGGGAGCGGCGGCCCCGCCACCGCGACGGCCGGCGCGGCGGACGTCCTCCTCCAGCCCGCGACCGACCCCGGGGCCGCCCCCTTCACCGCCTCCACCGCGAGCGGCCCCGCCCTGCCGCCGGACACCGCGCGGACCCGGGCGCCCCGCTCCCCGGCGGCACCCGGGCGGGCGCTCAGGCGCACCGGGTCGACGCCCGGCCTGTACGCCGGAACACGCGCCGTCCCCTCCTGCGACGTCGAGGCGCAGATCCGGATGCTCGCCGTGGAGGCGGCGCGGGAAGAGGCGTTCGCGCGCACCGTGTCCGTCGCCCGCGACGAACTCGACGGCTTCCTGCGCGGACTGACGCCCGTGGTGCTGCGCGCCGACACCCTGGTCACCGGGCACGGCTTCCGGGACGGCTCCGTCACCGCGTACCAGTCCGTATTGCAGGCCGGCACCGCGGTCCTGGTCGACGCACGGGGGCTGCCCCGGGTCCGCTGCGTCTGCGGCAACCCGCTGGACCCGCCGGCCGGCCCGGGCGACGCGTCGGCCGGAACGGGGAGGCGGTGGGAGGGGTTCGACCCGGCGCGGACCGTCGTGGTCGAGCCCGCCGCGCGGCCCGTGACGGAGCTGGTGATCGCCGACCTGGCGCACCACAGCTGGATCGCCCGGCCGGCCGGCGACGAGGGCACCGGCGACCGCGTTCCCGAGGAGCCGCCGCCCTACACGCCCGACACCGACATCACCGGCCCGCTCCCCGACGTACCGCCGCCCGGCACCAAGCGGCCGAAGCCCCCGACGGAGCCCACGCCGTCCCGGCCCCCGGAGGACTGCCCGACGCCCGACGTACCCGCACCGCAGACGCCCACACCGCCCGGTGAGCCGGCGGCGGCCCGCGACGTACCCGCCCGGGAGCCCGGCGAAACACGCTGCCCGACGCCCTCCGGGGAGCCCACGGACAAGCCCTCCGCGGTGCCGTCGATCCCGGACCGGCAGCCCGGGTCCGACGAGCCGCCGACGTCCATCCGGCTGCTCCGGGGGGCCGGCGACGGCCCGGCGGCGCGGTGGTGAGGGGCGCTGACGGGCTGAGAGGCTGAGCGGGCTGAGGGGTTCACTCCTCGGTGGGCAGCCAGTTGCCGTGGAGGCCCAGGGGGACGCGGACCGGGATGCGGACCCGGGCCACCGGGCCCGACGAGGGGTCCTCGGACGGGAGGACGAGCAGCCAGCTGGTCCCGTCGGTGCGGTCGGTGGCGTACGTCATCCAGTAGCCGCCGTCGCCCGGCCCGGTGCCGGGGACGGGCGCGAAGACCGGCTCGCCCACCGACAGGTCCCCGGCCCGCCACGCCACGTGCGGGCCGGCGGGGTCGTTGCCGTCGTACCAGCGCAGTGTGTCGTACTCGCCCGGCAGCAGGTCCGCGCCGCCCGAGTCCGAGGCCACGGCCAGCTGGTGGTGGCGTCTGCCGATCAGCCGGTCGTCGGTGCGGGGGAGCTCCATCCGGACGTCGTCCAGCACGGTCCGGCGCATCGTGCCCGCGACGGGATCGATGACCGCCCGCACCAGACCCGCGCGGTTGGGCCCCGCGCCCCCGGCGGGCGCACCGAGCGACAGCCGGGTCCACTGCACGTAGTCCAGCACCACGTCACCGCCACCGGGCTCGGTGTCGTACGCGTTGACCGTGTGCCACAGCCAGAAGGCGTCGTCCGACGCCCAGCGCACCGGGCCGCCGTCGCGCGGGATCAGCGCGAGGCGGGTGCCGCGGTCGGGACGCCAGTCGAGCATCGAACCGCCGTGCACGGCCGCCGCGATGTCGAAGAACACCGGTGCCAGCACGATCACCAGGAAGCGAGGGGTGATCGCCATGTCGTGGATCATCATCGGCTCGTCGACCCCGTCCACCGGGGTGGGCCCCCTGAGCACGTCGCCCAGGGGGCCGATCGCGGACCAGGTGAGGCAGGGCGGCTCCAGGCCGTAACAGAAGACCAGCATCTCGCCCGTGGCCGGGTCGGTCTTCGGGTGCGCGGTGATGCCCGCCGGCAGCGCGCCGCCGAACGTCTCCTTGCCCACGGCCGCCAGGTCGGGCGTCATCAGGAACGGGCAGTCGGACTCGGCGAGCGCCAGCAGCCGTCCCGCGTGGCGCACCACGTTGATGTCGGGCATGTCGCGGAAGGTGCCGGCCAGCTCCGGCCCGACGTCCGGTTCCCGGGGCAGGACCATCGACTCGATGCCGCCCCACAGGGCCCGCCCGGCCCGCTCCTCGGCGACCACGGCGGGTGTCCGGACGAACCGGTTGCGGTAGCGGGCCCGGCCGCCGGAGATCCACACGCCGTGCAGCATGCCGTCGCCGTCGATCGGGTAGAGGTACGAACCGATGGGCGTGAAGCGGGGGTTGGGGCCGTTGCGCAGGAACACCCCGTCCAGTTCACCGGGCAGTGTGCCCGTCACCTCGAGGTCCGCTTCGTCGACCTCTTCCGTCACTGGGGCGAAGCGTCCCGAGAGGTGGACGACCCTGCTCGGGTCGAAGGCGTGTGCGGCATGTGCGGCCATGGCGGCCTCCCTTGCCGGGGCGTGGACGCGCCCCCCGGATGCGGGCCGGGCTGACTCTTCATTCAAGCCCCGGCCCGGGACCGTCGCAACGCGGATCGTGGAGCGCGGCGGACCGTTCCCAGGACCCCCTGGAAGGCGCGGCGGACCGCGCCTTGCGGACGGGTCGCGACGGCCCCGCACACCTTCCCCCGATGGGTGTGCGGGGCCGTCCCGGTGGTGTCAGCTGCCGGCCTCGGAGGCGTCCAGCATCGCCTCGCGCTCCACGACCTTGACGCGCTCGCGGTCCTGTTCGGCCCCGAGAGCGCGCTCGTGGGCGTCGAGGCGGTACCAGCCCTCGCGGGTGGTGTAGCGGATGCCGCGCTCCTCCAGGAAGGCGGTGACGGCTTCCGGCTCGGGCCGCTCCGGGGCGGAGAGCCGGCCGGCGGCGTGGTCCTCCAGGAGGCAGGCGACCGTCTCGTTGGCGTCGCCCTTGGTGTGACCGATCAGGCCGACGGGGCCGCGCTTGATCCAGCCGGTGACGTACACCGATTCCATCGGCTCGCCGCCTTCGAGGACCCGGCCCGCGGCGTGCGGGACCGTGCCGGACGCGACGTCGAACGGCAGCTTCGGCAGCTCGCGCGAGTAGTAGCCGACCGCCCGGTAGACGCTCTGGACGTCCCAGTCGTGGAAGGTCCCGGTGCCGCGCACATTGCCGGTGCCGTCCAGCTCCGTGCGCTCGGTGCGCAGACCGGTGACCCGGCCGTCCTCGCCGAGGATCTCCACCGGGGACTCGAAGAAGTGGAGGAAGAGCTTGTGCGGCCGGTCGCCGACGTCGCGGATCGCCCAGTTCTCCAGCGTGGAGGCGACCATGTTGGCCTGCTTGTTCCCGCGCCGGGTCTCGATCGAACCCGCGTCGTAGTCGATGTCCTCGGGGTTGACGATGACCTCGATGTTGGGCGAGTGGTCCAGCTCGCGCAGCTCCATCGGGCTGAACTTCGCCTGGGCCGGGCCGCGCCGACCGAAGACGTGCACCTCCAGCGCCTTGTTCGCCTTGAGCCCGTCGTAGACGTTGGCGGGGATCTCCGTCGGCAGCAGCTCGTCGGCGGTCTTCGCGAGGATGCGGGCCACGTCGAGGGCCACGTTCCCGACGCCGAGCACGGCGACCTTCTCGGCCTCCAGCGGCCAGGTGCGCGGGACGTCCGGGTGGCCGTCGTACCAGGAGACGAAGTCGGCGGCACCGTAGGAGCCGTCCAGGTCGTGGCCCGGGATGTCGAGCGCGCGGTCCGCGTCGGCGCCGGTCGAGAAGATCACCGCGTCGTAGAACGTGCGCAGCTCGTCGAGGTCCAGGTCGTTCGGATAGTCGACGTTGCCGAACAGGCGCAGCTGCGGCTTGTCCAGCACCTGGTGCAGCGCCTGCACGATGCCCTTGATGCGCGGGTGGTCGGGCGCCACGCCGTAGCGGATCAGGCCGAAGGGGGCGGGCATCCGCTCGAAGAGGTCGATGGAGACGCCCGGGTCGGCGGCCGCGTCGGACTTGAGCAGCGCGTCCGCCGCGTAGATGCCGGCGGGACCGGCTCCGACGATGGCGACGCGGACGGGGCGTGTCATGGCGAGCTGTTCCTTCGAACGGATGAGCAGAACCGGGGCCGGTTGGTAAGGCAAGGCTTAGTCGACCCCGCCGCACACGTTAGCCCCTGCTCGGACGCGCTTTCGGGGCGGGGCGGCACTACTGGGCGGTATTCGGCCCTCCGTCCCGCGCCGGTGCGCCGGAATTCCTTGTGATCCGGCCCTCCGGCCCGCTCCGCGGGTGTGTCCTATCGCACGTTCACCAAATGGACGGTTCAGTCGAAGAATCGGACAAATGGTGGCAGAGTGACGCACATGGATGATCGGGCAGCGGGTGCCCTGTCACTCCCGGACGACTGGCCCGCCCACCCGGATCTCAGTCTCGCCCTGAACCGAATGGGCAGCTTCGACTGGGATCTCGACAGCGGCCTCATGCACTTGGACCGGCCGGCCCTCGACGTGTTCGATCTGAGGGCCGACGAATACGACAACCGGCCCCAGACCCTCGGGCTGCGTGTGCCGCCCGACGAGGGCGTCCGGCTGGACGCCGTGGTCTCGGAGACGCTGAAGAGCGGCCGAAGCACCTACGGGGCCTACTTCCGCCTCCAGTCGCGCGACGGCACCCTGCGCTGGGCGCACACCCAGGGCTTCGTGCGCCGCGACGACGGCGGCCGCCCCCGCCGGATCATCGGCATCGTCAGGGACGCCGGCCCGGAGCTCGCCGAGTCCGCCGCCCGCCGCGAGCTGGACGAGGAGCTGCGCCGCCGCACCAGCCTGGTCGACGCCACCACGGCGGCGCTGGCGCACGCCCGTACCGTCAAGGACGTCATCGAGGTCCTGAAGAACTCCGAGGGCCTGGCCCTGCTCGGCGCCACCAGCCTGGTCATGGGGCTCATCGAGGCCGGGCGCATCCACCTGGTGGCCGACGGGCCCGAGGGGTCGTTCGTGCCCGGCACCCGGTACACCCGGACGGACGAGCAGTATCCGATGAGCGAGGTCGTGCGCACCCTCGGCCCCCGCTTCATCGAGTCGGCCGAGGACTTCGCCGCCTCCTACCCCGTGCTGTGGCCGCACATCAGCCACCTCGGGATCACCTCCGCCGCCTACCTCCCGCTGATCGCCCAGGCCCGCCCCATCGGCGCGCTCGGCCTCCTCTACAGCGGCAAGGGCGGCTTCACCGCCGACGAGCGGAACCTGCTGCTGGCCCTCGGCAGCTCCATCGCCCAGAGCCTCCAGCGGGCCATGCTCTACGAACAGGAGCACGACCTCGCCGAAGGGCTCCAGCAGGCCATGCTCCCGCGCCGGATTCCCGACGTGCCGGGCGCCCGGATCGCCGTGCGCTACCGCTCGGCCCGGCTGGGCCGGGACATCGGCGGCGACTGGTACGACGTCATCCCGCTGCCCGGCGGCCGGGTCGGCGCCGTCATCGGGGACGTACAGGGCCACGACACCCACGCGGCCGCCGTGATGGGCCAGCTCCGCATCGTGCTGCGGGCGTACGCCGCCGAGGGGCACAGCCCCGCCACGGTCATGGCACGGGCCTCCGTCTTCCTGCACGAACTCGACACCGACCGCTTCGCGACCTGCACCTACGCGGAGGCGGACCTGACCACCGGCGTGGTCCAGCTGGTCCGCGCCGGACACGTCGACCCGCTCGTGCGCGACGCCGACGGCGGCTGCCGCAGGGTGCCCTCCGAGGGCGGACTGCCGCTCGGCCTCTCCGCCGAGTTCGGCCGGCTCGAATACCCGGTCGGCACGGTCGAGCTGGACCCCGGCCAGACCATGGTGCTGTTCACCGACGGCCTGGTGGAGCTCCCGGGCGCCGATCTGGACGAGGGCACCCAGCGGCTCACCGCCCTCGTCACCGACGGCCCGCAGGACCTCGACCAGCTCGCCGACCGCCTCTGCGCCTCCGTGGACGAGCGCGGCGGCGAGGACGACGTGGCCCTGCTGCTCCTGAGCCGCAAGGCCGCGCAGGCCCCGCAGCCGGGCGGCCGGCTCCAGCAGCACGTCGCCCAGAACGACCCCGAGGCACTCAGCTCCGCCCGCCACATGATCCGCGCGGCGGTCCGGGCCTGGGGCGCGGGCGACCGCGCCGACGAGGTCGAGCTGGCCGCCGACGAGCTGGTCACCAACGCCCTGATGCACACCGACGGCGGAGCCATCGTCACGATCCGGGTCCTCGCCGGTCCCGAGCGACGGCTCCGGATCGACGTCGAGGACCGGTCGAGCGCCCTGCCGCGCCGCAGGGACGCCGGTGAGGCCGGGGTCTCCGGGCGCGGTCTGCTGCTGGTCGACCAACTCGCGGACGGCTGGGGCGTCGAGTCCCGGGGCACCGGCAAGTGCGTCTGGAGCGAGTTCGTCGTTCCGCCACGCGACTGACCCGCCGCCCGCCCTTCGTCCGGACGGCCGAGAAGTGACGCGCAACGAGAGCGTAACTGAACGTAACGTGTCCGTACTTGACCGTGACGGACCGCCGGAGATTGACTGCGACCCGGTCGGTCTCCCGTCTTCGACGACATGAGGACCCGTTGGGCACTGAGCTACTGGCACCCCTCGATCTCGCCTTCTGGCACCTCGAGTCCGCTGCCCATCCCATGCACCTCGGTGCGCTCGCCGTCTTCGCGCCGCCCCCCGGCTCCGGCCCCGCCCCCGACGCGCTCCTCGGCCTCCTCGGCGCCCGTGCCGCCGCGATGCCCCGGCTGCGCATGCGGGTACGCGACGTGCTGCTCCCCGTCGGCGGCGCGGCCTGGTCCGCCGACCCGGAGTTCGACGTGCACCACCACGTCCGGCGCGTCCGGCTGCCCGCCGAGGAGACGGCACCCGGCGGCGCGGGCTTCATGACGGCCGCGACCCGGCTCGCCGGCGAGCTGATGGAGCGGCCGCTGCGCCGGGGCCTGCCGCCCTGGGAGATGTACCTCGTCGACGGACCGGACGGCGGCCCGTTCGCGGTGCTCGTCAAGCTCCACCACGCCCTCGCCGACGGGATGCGCGCGGTCGCCATCGGGGCCGGGATCTTCGACCAGATCGCCTCCGGGCCCGCCCGCCCCCTCCACCCCTCCGCCCGGCCGCGCCCGGTGCCGCCCCGGTCCTGGATGCCGGGCCCGCGCCAGGTCGCCGGGCTCGCCCTCGGCCGCATCGAGGACCTGGGCCGCGCCTTCGGGGTCGGCGCCTCCCTGGTCCGGGCCGGCCGCCTCGACCCGCGCGGGGCGCCGGTGCTCCGGGCCGGCTCCAGCGGGACCCGGCGGCTCGCCACGGCCGACCTCGACCTCGACGCCGTGCGGCGCGTCCGCCGCGTGACCGGGGGGACCGGGAACGACGTCCTGCTCGCCGTCGTGGCGGGCGCGCTGCGGCGCTGGATGCTGGAGCGCGGCGAGACCCCGCCGCGCGACGACCCGCGCGCCCTCGTCCCGGTCTCCCGGCGCCGCCCGGGCGGCGCGGCCGTGGCGACCGGCAACCGGCTCTCCGCCTATCTCCTGGACCTCCCCGTCTCGGAGCCGGACCCCCGCGAGCGGCTGCGCGCGGTGCGCGAGGCGATGGACCGCAACAAGGCGGCGGGCCCGCTGCGGGGCGCCGGGGCGGTCGCCGTGCTGGCCGATCAGCTGCCTTCGCTGGCCCACCGGTTCGGCGCCCCGCTCGCCGGGAACGCGGCCCGGATGCTCTTCGACGTGCTGGTCACCAGCGTGCCCCTGCCGCGCTCCCGGCTCTCGCTGGCCGGCTGCCCGCTGAGCGCCCTGTACCCGATGGCGCCGCTGGCCCGGGGGCAGTCGATGGCCGTCGCGCTGACGACCTACGGCTCGCGCGTGCACGTCGGAATCGTGGGCGACGGCAAGGCACTGCCCGGCCTCGACGGGCTGGCGCGGTGCGCCGACGAGGAACTGGCCGCGCTCCTCGCGGAAGTGGCCGACGGATAGATCGGACAGGTCCAGGCCTGGTCGCCGTGGCCGGTCGTCGCGTGGGTGTTGACGCACTCGAGTGATCCGATGAATATTCGCTGGTGGCAGCGATCATCGAGGAGGACGGCGACAGGATGCGGCGCAACAGGCTGGGCGGCAGCGCGGTCGGGATCACCGAACTCTCCTTCGGCGCCGCCGCCATCGGCAACCTCTTCAGCGAAGTGGAACCGGAACAGGCGGCGGCCACCGTCGACGCCGCCTGGGACGCGGGCATACGTCACTTCGACACCGCACCGCACTACGGCCTCGGCCTCTCCGAACGCCGCCTCGGGGAGGCCCTGCGCCGCCGCCCCCGTGACGCGTACACGCTCTCCACCAAGGTCGGCCGCGTCCTCGACCCGCTGCCCGCTTCGGAGACCGCCGCGTCCCAGGGGCTCTCCGAGGGCTTCGCCGTACGCGCCACGCACCGCCGCCGCTGGGACTTCAGCGCGGCCGGCGTCCGCCGCAGCATCGAGGACAGCCTCGACCGGCTCGGCCTCGACCGCGTCGACGTCGCCTACCTCCACGACCCCGACGACCACGCGGAGCCCGCCTTCCGCGAGGCGTACCCGGAACTGGAGAAGCTGCGCGCCGAAGGGGTCGTCGGGGCGATCGGCGCCGGCATGAACCAGACCGCGATGCTCACCCGCTTCGTCCGCGACACCGACGTCGACGTCGTCCTGTGCGCCGGCCGGTTCACGCTCCTCGACCAGTCGGCCCTCACCGACCTGCTGCCGGCCGCCGCCGCACGCGGCCGGAGCGTCGTCGTCGGCGGCGTCTTCAACTCCGGCCTCCTCGCCGACCCGCGCCCCGGCGCCACCTACGACTACGCCACCGCCCCCGCCGGCCTCCTGGACCGCGCCCTGCGGCTGAGGGGCGTCATCGAGGCCCACGGCGTACCGCTGCGCGCCGCCGCGCTGCGGTACCCGCTCACCCACCCGGCCGTCGCCGGGGTGCTCGTCGGCACCCGCTCCCCGGACGAGGTGCGCGACGCCGCCGTACAGCTGGACCGGGACATCCCCGACGCCCTCTGGGACGACCTGCGCGACCAGGGCCTGCTCCCCGGGATCGGACACTGACATGCGCTTCGCCCCGCACACCGGGCTCCGCGCCGGCCGCGTCACGGAGCACGAGGCCGCGCACCACGAGGTCCCGCCGGAGCCGACCCGGGCGGCCGGAGCCGGCTCCCGGACGATCCGGCGCGGCGGCACCGGCCCGGCGGGCCCGGACGGACGGCCTCCTCGCCGTGGCCCACGACCACTTCGCCGGGGGCGCCGAAGCCGGGCTGCCGGCCGTCCGGGAGCTGTGAGGTGACCGCCCGGCCCCGCGTCGTGGACGCCCACCACCATGTGTGGGACCTCGCGGTACGCGACCAGGACTGGATCACCGGCGAGGCGCTGGCCCCCCTGCGCCGCGACTTCACCCTCGCCGACCTGGAGCCCGAGGCCCGCGCGGCCGGGGTGAGCGCCACCGTGCTCGTCCAGACCGTCACCGCGGCCGGGGAGACGCCCGAGTTCCTGGCGCTCGCCGACGGCAGCGAGCTGGTCGCCGGGGTCGTCGGCTGGACCGACCTCACCGCCCCGGACATCGCCGACACCCTGGCCGCCCTGCGCGCACTCCCCGGAGGCGACCGGCTCGTCGGGCTGCGCCACCAGGTCCAGGGCGAACCGGACCCCGAGTGGCTGCTGCGGCCCGACGTGCTGCGCGGTCTGGCCGCCGTCGCGGACGCCGGGCTCGTCTACGACCTGGTGGTCCTCCCGCACCAGCTGCCCGCCGCGACCCGGGCCGCCGCCGCGCTCCCGGGCCTCGTCCTCGTACTCGACCACGCCGGGAAGCCGCCGGTCGCCACCGGGCGCACCCGGCCCTGGGCCGACGATCTGCGGGCCCTCGCCGCCCTCCCCAACACCATCTGCAAGCTCTCCGGGCTGGTCACCGAAGCGGACTGGCACGCCTGGACCCCGGACGACCTGCGCCCGTACGCGGAGACCGTCATCGACGCCTTCGGGCCCGGGCGGCTCATGTTCGGCTCCGACTGGCCGGTGTGCCGCCTGGCCGCCACGTACACCGAGGTCCTGGACACCGCCCGGGCCCTGATCCAGGACCTGAGCGACGATGAACGGGCCGCCGTCCTCGCCACCACCGCCGAACGCGTGTACGGCCTTCGGTAGGCGTCGCGGGCACGGCTGCGGCAGGCTGGGACCATGCCCGAACTGCCGGAAGTCGAAGCCCTGCGGCTCTTTCTCGACGACCACCTCGTCGGCAAGGAGATCGACCGCGTCCTACCCGTCGCCATCAGCGTCCTCAAGACGTACGACCCGCCGCTCACCGCCCTGCACGGCGCCGCGGTCACCGATGTGCGGCGGCACGGCAAGTTCCTCGACATCGGCGTCGGCCCCCTCCACCTGGTCACCCACCTCGCCCGGGCCGGCTGGCTCCGCTGGAACGACGCGTTTCCCGCCGCCCCGCCCCGCCCCGGCAAGGGGCCCCTCGCGCTGCGCACCGTCCTCACCGGCGGCGACGGCTTCGACCTGACCGAGGCCGGCACCACCAAACGCCTCGCCGTCCACCTCGTGCACGACCCGGCCGAGGTCCCCGGGGTCGCCCGCCTCGGGCCCGACCCGCTCGGCCCGGGATTCGACCGGGACGCGTTCGCCGCGCTGCTCGACGGGGAACGCCGCCAGATCAAGGGCGCCCTGCGCGACCAGTCGCTCATCGCCGGCATCGGCAACGCGTACAGCGACGAGATCCTGCACGTCGCGAAGATGTCGCCGTTCAAGCTCACCGCGAACCTCACCGACGACGAGGTCACCCGCCTCCACGAAGCCCTGCGCACCACCCTGCGGGACGCCGTCGCCCGGTCCGGCGGCGTGGAGGCGGGACGCCTCAAGGCGGAGAAGAAGAGCGCGATGCGCGTCCACGGACGCACCGGGCAGGCGTGCCCGGTCTGCGGGGACACCATCCGCGAGGTCTCCTTCAGCGACTCCTCGCTCCAGTACTGCCCGACCTGCCAGACCGGCGGCAAACCGCTCGCGGACCGCCGCCTGTCCCGGCTGCTCAAGTAGGGACACCCCTCGGGGCACGCCCTACACTCCGGCCTCATGCTCCGCGTACTCGCCGTCGACGACGAAGAACCCGCCCTGGAGGAACTGCTCTACCTCCTGCGCGCCGACCCCCGCATCCGCAGCGCCGAGGGCGCCACCGGGGCCACCGAGGCGCTGCGCCGCATCGGGAGCGCCGTCGACGCGGGCCCCGACGACCCGTCCGCCATCGACGTGGTCTTCCTGGACATCCACATGGCCGGCCTCACCGGGCTCGACGTCGCCCAGCTCCTCGCCGGCTTCGCCGCACCGCCGCTCATCGTCTTCGTCACGGCCCACGAGGGCTTCGCCGTGCACGCCTTCGACCTCAAGGCCGTCGACTACGTCCTGAAACCCGTCCGCCGCGAACGCCTCGCCGAGGCCGTGCGCCGCGTCGCCGAACAGGTCCAGGACCGGCCGGCCCCCGTCGTCCACGACACCGCCCAGGACCAGATAGCCGTCGAACTGGGCGGCGTCATCCGCTTCGTCCCGATCGACGACATCACGTACGCCGAGGCCCAGGGCGACTACGCCCGGCTGCACACCGCCACCGGCAGCCACCTCGTCCGCGTCCCCCTCACCACCCTGGAGGAGCGCTGGCGCACCCGCGGCTTCGTCCGCATCCACCGCCGCCACCTCGTGGCCCTCGGCCGGATCGACGAACTGCGCCTGGACGCCGGCAGCATGAGCGTCCGCATCGGCACCGCGGAGCTCGCCGTCAGCCGCCGGCACACCCGCGCCCTGCGCGACCTCCTGATGCGGCGGACCGGCCGCTGACCAGCGGCTACCGGCCCGCGAACCCCTTCCCAGCGGGGCCGGGTGACGCCTACACTCCGGCCCCATGTCCGCAGAGCCCACACCCCGGCGCGAAGTGGTGACGGGGGAGCCCCGGCGGGTGCGCCCGCTGCCGCGCTACCGCACCCAGTCGGAGATCGAAGAGCAGACCGCGCTCGGCGGCGCCTACGTCCGCTCGCTGATGCGCGGACAACTGCGGGCCGGACTCACCGCCTTCGCCGTCCTCGCCGCCGTCGTGGGCACCCTGCCCCTCGTCTTCGAGGCCCTGCACAGCTCCGCCGTCGTCTGGGCGGTCCTCGGCTTCGCCGCCTACCCGCCGCTCACCGTGCTCGCCTGGTGGTACGTGCGCCGCGCCGAGCGCAACGAGAGCGACTTCGCCCGGCTCGTGGAAGGCCGTTCCGCCCCGTGAGCCGCACCTACGCGGTGGCGGCCGTCGCCGCCGTCGTCCTGGCCACCGTCCTCGTCGGCGGCTTCGGACTGCGGATCTCCCGCACCACCTCCGACTTCTACGTGGCCTCGCGCACCGTCCGCCCCCGGCTCAACGCCGCCGCCATCAGCGGCGAATACCTCTCCGCCGCCTCCTTCCTCGGCATCGCGGGCCTGGTCCTCGTGCACGGGCCCGACATGCTCTGGTACCCGGTCGGCTACACCGCCGGCTATCTGGTCCTGCTGGTCTTCGTCGCCGCCCCGCTGCGCCGCTCGGGGGCGTACACCCTGCCCGACTTCGCCGAAGGACGCCTGGAATCCCGGCAGGTACGCAGACTCGTCAGCGTCCTCGTCGTCGGCGCCGGCTGGCTCTACCTGGTGCCCCAGCTCCAGGGAGCCGGACTCACCCTCAAGATCCTCACCGGAGCGCCCGGCTGGCTCGGCGACGTGCTGGTCGCCGCCGTCGTCGTCCTCGCCGTCGCGGCCGGCGGGATGCGCTCGATCACCTTCGTCCAGGTCTTCCAGTACTGGCTGAAGCTGACCGCGCTCCTCGTCCCGGCGATCTTCCTGGTGCTGGCCTGGCAGGGCGACGGGCAGCCCCGCATCGCCTTCGACGAACACCTCTCCGCGTTCCGCGCCGACCACCCGCTGTACGCGACCTACGGCCTCATCGTCGCCACCTTCCTCGGCACCATGGGCCTCCCGCACGTCGTCGTCCGCTTCTACACCAGCCCCAACGGCCGCGACGCCCGCCGCACCACCGTCGCCGTCCTCGCCCTCATCGGCGTCTTCTACCTCCTGCCGCCCGTCTACGGCGCACTCGGCCGCCTGTACGCCCCCGAGCTGATCCACGGCAAAGACGCGGACGCCGCCGTCCTCCTGCTGCCCGGCCGGGTCATCGGCGGACTCGGCGGCGACCTGCTCGGAGCGCTCGTCGCGGGCGGCGCGTTCGCCGCGTTCCTCTCCACCGCCTCCGGGCTGACCATGGCCGTCGCCGGGGTCATCACCCAGGACGTGCTGCCCTCGCGCGGGGTGCGGCACTTCCGGCTGGCCACCGTCCTCGCCATCTCCGTGCCCCTGGCCGGCTCGCTGATGGTCAGCCGGGTCCCCGTCGCCGACTCCGTGGGCATGGCCTTCGCCGTCTCCGCGTCCTCGTTCTGCCCGCTGCTCGTCCTCGGCATCTGGTGGCGCCGGCTCACCCCGCCCGGGGCGGCGGCCGGGCTCCTGCTCGGCGGCGGCTCCGCTCTGCTCTCCGTCGCCATCACGGTCAGCGGGGCGGTGCGCCCGCCCGGCTGGCCGCACGCCCTGCTCGCCTGGCCCGCCGTCTGGTCCGTGCCCGTCGGCTTCCTCGCCATGGTCCTGGTCTCGCTCGCCACGCCGGGCCGGATACCGCCCGGCACCAACGCCGCGATGACCCGCTTCCACCTGCCCGAAGCACTCATGACCGGGAGGCACCGGTGACCGGGGCCGGATACGCCGCCGTCGTCGTGCTCGCCCTCCTGCTGTTCGCCGCGGGCCTCCTGCTCGGCCGCCGCACCGCCCGGCCCCTGCGCACCAGCGACGTCGGCACGCCCGTCGAGCACGCCACCTTCGAGACCCTGCACACCGCGTCCCTGGCCGCGCCCCCGCTCCGCGCCGGGCTCACCGAGGACAGCGCCCGCCGGTCGGCGCGCCGGCTGCGCTCGCTGCTGGGCACCGACGCGCTGTGCCTCACCGACCGCGACGGGGTCCTGGTCTGGGACGGCGAGGGCGACCACCACGGCCGGGACGTCATGGAGCAGGTCGCGGGCGTCCTGGAGACGGGCCGGGACACCGCCTTCCGCAGCGGCTGCGACGACCTGGACTGCCCGCTGAAGTGGGCCGTCGCCGTGCCGCTCACCGTCGACCACCGCGTCCTCGGCACCCTCGTCGCCTACGCCCCGCGCGAATCGGCGGTCCTGGCCCGGGCCGCGGGCGAGGTCGCCCGCTGGGTCTGCGTCCAGCTGGAGCTGGCCGAGCTCGACCGCTCCCGCACCCAGCTCATCGAGGCCGAGATCAGGGCCCTGCGCGCCCAGATCTCCCCGCACTTCATCTTCAACTCACTGGCCGCGATCGCGTCCTTCGTCCGCACCGATCCGGAGAAGGCCCGCGAACTGCTCCTGGAGTTCGCGGACTTCACCCGCTACTCGTTCCGCCGCCACGGCGACTTCACCACCCTCGCGGACGAGCTGCACTCCATCGACCAGTACCTCGCCCTGGTCCGGGCCCGCTTCGGCGAACGGCTCTCCGTCACCCTCCAGGTCGCCCCCGAGGTGCTGCCCGTCGCCCTGCCCTTCCTCTGCCTCCAGCCGCTCGTCGAGAACGCCGTCAAACACGGCCTCGAAGGCGCCGTCACCTCCAGCCGCATCACCATCAGCGCCCTGGACGCCGGCTCCGAGGCCGAGGTCGTCATCGAGGACGACGGCACCGGCATGGACCCCCAGCGGCTGCGCCACATCCTGCGCGGCGAGGGCGGCGGATCGACCGGCATCGGCCTGCTCAACGTGGACGAACGGCTCCGCCAGGTGTACGGGGACGAGTACGGGCTCGTCATCGAGACGGGCATCGGGGCCGGGATGCGGATCACCGTACGGCTGCCGAAGTACCGCGCGGGCGTGCACGGCTCCTGAGCGGCGGCGCCCCTCAGTACAGGTGCACCGCGAGATGCCCCAGCGGCAGGCCCAGCTGCCAGGCCGGGGTCCACACCCGCGCCTCCTCCTCGGCGCCCCCGTCCGGCTCCCAGGGCGGCAGCTGCCCGATCGCCTCCAGATCGGCGGCCAGCAGCTCGGTCTCCTCCAGCCACCGCCAGGCCGACCGGGCCAGCGCCAGATCCGCCCCGGTGCCGCCCGCCACCGGGGCGGCCAGCCGGGTGCGCACCCAGCGGCGCCACGGGGTCCCGGACGCGGTGAGCAGCCGCAGCTCGTCCACCCGCGCGGCGGGCAGCGCCCCGGCCACCGACCCGTCCAGCAGGAAGATGGTCAGCGCCAGCGCGTCCCGCCCCGCCCGGAACTCCAGCGTCGCCGGTTCCATCAGGTCGCCGGTGCGCAGCAGTTCGTCGGCCAGGTACTCCGCGTACATCCAGGCCATCGGGACCGGCAGCTCGCCCGCACCCTGCCCCTCATGACGTTCCGGAGGCATCCCGTATCGCCCCATTCCCTCGGTCTCGGCGCCGTACGGCCGACGGGCCGCCCGGCCGCCGGTCGCCCACGCAGCATTGAACCGGGGGAGCGCGCCCCGCGTGGCCGGAAACGCCGGATCCGCCGCACCGGGTACGTCACAGGCACGAAGCGCCGACGACCGTCCGCCCTCGCGATGGACGGCGCGTGTAGCCGGGCAGGTTACGGGAAAGCACCCGCAGCGCGTAGTGCGAACGCGATTTGACGGTGCCCGCCGGTATCCCCAGCACCTCGGCCGTCTCGCCCACGCTCAGCCCCCGGAAGTAGATCTGCACCAGCACCGACCGGTGCTCCGGGCTCAGGGCGCGCACCGCCTGGCGCACGTCGAGCGCGGCGACCGCGGCCTCCGCCGTGTCGGTGCCGGCCGGAGCGCACTCCAGGCCGGCGTCGCTGACCTCGGGCGGCCGGGCCAGCCGGGAGCGCCGGGCGTCGATCGCCAGCCGGCGCGCCACCGTGAACAGCCAGGGCCGCATCGACTCGTACGGGCCGTCGAACGCCTCCGGGTGCTGCCAGGCCCGCACCAGCGTCTCCTGGAGCAGGTCCTCGGCCCGCTGCCGGTCACCGAAGGTCAGACCGAGCAGGAAGTGGAACAGGGCGGCACCGTGTTCACGCTGGAGCTCCGCGAGCGCCCGCTCATCGGTCTTCGTCGTGGTCATGGTGAACGCCCTTCCCGCCAAGGTCCCGCCTCGCTGCCGACCTGGCGTATACGAGCGCATCCAGGCCACGAGGAACAGGACAAACGCCGCCCCGTGCGACGAGCGGTCGCTCGGAGCGGCGAATGGTGCGGTGAACGGTCGGGCGGTGGCCCCGGGGCGCTACGGCACCACGGTGACCGGCCAGCGGCCCGCCTTCACCAGGCGGACGGCCACCGAACCGATGAAGCGATGACCCGCCGACTCCGAGGCACCCACCACCACGGCGTCGGCCTTGAGCTCGTCGGCGGCGGTCACCAGGCCGTTGTACGGGTCGCCCCGGAACGTGTGGAACTCCCAGCGGACGTCCCATATGTCCTTCATCCGTGCCGTCGACCGCCGGATCTCCTCCACCAGCCCCTCCGCCACCTCGGCGGTCGCGTCGCCGACCGGAGCGCCGAGCGCGGCCCCCGCCGCCAGCACCGGCTGGACGTACACCAGGGCCAGCATGGCCCGCTGGCGCCGGGCGAGCCCGGCCGCGTAGGCCGCCGCGCGCATGGACGACTCGGAACCGTCGAGGCCCGCGACGATCACCTTCGGTCCGTCTGTGCCGCGTTCGAACTGGTGGGAGTGCTGATCTGTCACGCCAGTGAGGCTATCGGCTCGCCCCGCGGCCTCCGGCCCGGCCTCCGACGAGCCGGGCCCCGCTGACCAGCGGGGCCGGGGCTTTCCCCGCCATCCGGGTGCAAAAACCCTGACCCCCGGTGTCGCTGAGGCGGGCGGTGCCGCGGGCGTGCGAGCAGTGGGGGATGAAGAGTGATCACCGGCCACCCGAGCGCCGAACGGTCCTGCGGCTGGCCGCCGGCCTCGGCGCCGCGACCGCCTTACGCCTCGTCGCCGCGGACTCCGCGCCCTCCCCGGCCCGTCCGGCGGGGCCGGTGGCGGGGGCGGCGGGAGCCCCGGCGACGGCCCCGCGCGGCCGGCCGCTCGCCTATAGGCTGCGCCCCATGACGGGACAGACGCCGCCGCGCCACCGCCCCGCGGCCCCGCCGGTCCGCACCCGGCCCTTCGAGCAGCTGACCGACATCGGGCACGCCATGGTGCTGTCCTTCGACGACGGCCCCGACCCGCTCCACACCCCGCACATCCTGGACACGCTGCGCGAGCACGACGTGCGGGCGATGTTCTTCCTCTGCGGGGAGATGGCGAACGACAACCGCGACCTCGTCCGCCGGATCTTCGACGAGGGGCACACGGTGGGCAACCACTCGTGGACGCACCCCCTGGTCACCGAGCTCACCCGGGCCGGGATCACCGACGAGCTGGGCCGTACCAGCGACGTCATCGAGGAGATCACCGGTGCGGCACCGCTCTGGTACCGGGCGCCCTACGGAGCATGGAACCGCGACTCCTTCGAGATCGGTGCCGCGCTGGGCATGGAACCGATGGCCTGGACCGTGGACACCCTCGACTGGACCGTGCCCGGCACCGCCACCATCGTCCGCCGGGTCAGGCAGGGCGCGGGCCCCGGGGCCGTGGTGCTCTCGCACGACGCCGGCGGCGACCGCTCGCAGAGTGTGGCGGCGCTGCGCCGGTATCTGCCGGCGCTGCTGGACGACGGATACCGGCTCACGGTGCCGCGGCGCCGCTGACAGAACCGTCAGCGGGTGTCCACCAGGCGGGCGAAGACCACGACGTTGCCGTCGTAGCCGTTCGCCTTGGTGTAGCCGCCGCCGCAGGTGATGACCCGCAGCTCGGGCTGCCCGGTGTCGCCGTAGACCCGGGCACCGGGGAAGTCGTTCTTGGCGAACACCTCGACGCCGTACACCTCGAAGACCGCCACCCGGTCGTCGCTGCGGTCGACCTCGACGCGGTCGCCCTTCTCGAGCGAGCCGAGCCCGTAGAAGACCGCGGGCCCCGCCTTGTTGTCGACGTGGCCGACGATGACGGAGGTGCCGGTCTGGCCGGGGGCGATGCCGTTCTGATACCAGCCGGCGAGATTGGGGTCCTCCGGCGGCGGGGTCTCGATCCAGCCGTCCGGGTCGAGATTCACATCGATGACCGGCGCGTCGACCTGGATGGAGGGGATCGCCACGCGGGCGACGGGGGCGTACGGGAGCGGCTTGACGACCGGGCCCGCCGCCGGGGCCGCGGGGGCGTTGTTCTGGTGGCCGACCGAGGCGGCGGCGACCGGCTGCGGGGGGCCGGGGGAGAGGTCGGCCCCGTTGCGCATCAGCGCCAGACCGGAGAGCATCGCCAGGGCGAGCGCGCCCCACGGCGAGTGTCGGATCCGTTCCGGTCGCCAGTTGTCCCGGCCCATGGTTCTCCCTTCGTCGCGACGAGCAGAACGCTAGGCGCGGCGCCACCGGGCGGCGATCAGAGAAGGGCGAACGGGTGGCGGGATACCACCCGGATGCTTTTCGGAGTAGCGCGCGGGCAAAACTTCTGACGGCCCGTGACCTGGGCGTCCGTCAGCTTCGGGGGTGTTCTGGCGGCGTGTCGGATCACCGGTCCGGAGCAGCGCCGAAATGCGGTCGATCAAGGTTCTGGTGAGGGTTCGTCATGGGAGGCGTTCTCGTCGATCCATCCCGGTGCACAGAGCCCCGGGGCGCTTCCCGGTGGAGGTTGGAACGATGCGTGCGACACGCGCTCTGGTGGTCGCGGCGGCCGCCGTCGCCGCACTCGGGGCCGGTGCCCCGATGGCGGCCGCCGGCGGAGACGTCGGCAACAACCAGAACAACAGCCAGAACAACAGCCAGAACAACAACCAGGACGACTGGAACGACCAGGGCGGCTGGACCAACGGCAACAACAACGGGAACGGCAACAACAACGGCGGCGGGAACGGCAACGGGAACGGCAACAACAACGGCGGCGGGAACGGCAACGGGCGGAACAACGGCCCGAACAACGTGACCGTCGACCCCGAGCGGGTGCACCAGGGCGCGGCCATGCAGGTCAGCGCCGAGGGCTGCGGCCGGGGCGGCAGCGTCTCGTCCAACGCGTTCCGCACCACCCGGCTCTCGGCCGGCCGGGTCGGCCACGCCCGGGTCCGCATCTTCAACGACGCGACGCCCGGTACGTACAACCTGACGGTCCGGTGCGACGGCACCGACCGGACGGCGGGCCACCGCTTCACCGTTCTCGACAGCCGGGGCGCCCAGGGCGGGCTCGGCGGTTCGATGGCGGCGTCCCCGGCCGAGATGGGCGTCGGCGCCGGTCTCGTCGCCTCGGCGGCCCTCGGCGGAGGCGTGTACATCATGCGCCGCCGGAGGGCGGGCCAAGCGGCGCTCTGACCGTCGGGAGGACCCCGCCGGACGATGACGAAGTCGCCCCGAGTCCTGTGCCAGGACCCGGGGCGACTCTCGTGCCCATCCGCTCGCACCGGTCAGTGCGAGCGGCTCTCCTTGCGGCGGCGTACGAAGAAGACGACGCCCGCCCCGGCGGCCACGGCGAGCGCGGTGCCCGCCACGATCTCAGCGGAGTTCACGCTGTCGATGCTGCCGCCCAGACCGCCCCGCACACCGGCCGGCGAGGCGGTGGCGGCCGTCGTGCTGGTCGAGCTGGTGGTGGGCGTGCCCGTGGCCGCGCTGACGGTGAGGTTCACCTTGGCCGTGGAGCTGGGCGAGGTGTTGCAGATGAACGTCACCTCGTAGGCGGCGCCCGGCCTGGCGTCCCAGTCGACGGTGGCCTGGGCGCTGCCGTTCACCGGGATGGTGACCGTGTCGAACACCCCCGAGGACGCCGTGGCCGTCGTCGAGCAGCCCCGGGCCGCCAGGGTGACCTTGCCCCCGGGCGCGACCACCGACGGCGTCACGGTGTATCCGTTCCCGCCGCCCGACGGACCGCCCGCGGTCGCGGCGTACGCGGTCACCGGGCCGGTCAGGGAGAGAGCGGCGGCGCCGAGCAGAGCGACGGGGGCGACACGTATTGCGCGCATGTGAATCCTCCGGGTCCCCGAGGAGCAGCTGCGGAACGGATTTCCACAAAGTGTCAGAAATGCACCTCGAATGCCGCCCACGCTAGAAGTGGTGCATTTCGCCCGCGATCGGGGTCCGGCGAATGGGGCACCGCTGTCCCCCGGGCGGCGCACCGGCCTTCGGCTAGCCGCCCGCCGCCTTCGGGAAGAGGTCGAGGAAGGGGCCGGCCGTGGCGGAGAAGCCCCGGCCGAACGGGGAGTCGAAGTCCCAGATCAGGAAGAGGAGGAAGGCGATCAGCACACTGAAGAGCCCCGCGAGCAGGAGCTCCCGGAACGTCCGCCGGATCTGCAGCGTGAAGATCAGCCCCACGGTCACCAGGGCACCGATGATCAGCCCGAACCACACCACCCCGGGCATGGTCGCGCCCGCGCTCTGCCCCCGTGAACTGCGGGCGTCGTCGGCGGCGGCCACCTGGTCGACCAGGGGCTGGTAGGCCTCGCCCTCGTGGTCCGTCTTCGGCCGGTAGTCCGTGACATCGGCGCGTACCTTGTCCAGCAGTTCGGCGCCGCGGTCGCTGAGCGTTCCGTGCTCGGTCATGGTCCGCCACTCGTCGTGCACCACATAGCTCACGTACGCGTCGACATCGGCCCGGATGCGGGTGCGCACCTCCTGCGGATAGACGGCGGAGCGTGCGCTCACCTCGTGCAGGGCCTGGGCCTCCTGGCGTACGTACTCCTGCGCGGCGCTCCGGCCCTCCCAGACTCCCGCGATGGCGAGGCCCAGCACGATCGCGTAGATCACTCCGATCATCATCGTCATGTACTCGATGACGTCGGGGGTTTCGGACGGGTCGTCGTCCTCCGGGAGTCTGCGGTTGCTGAGGATGGCGATGGTCAGGACGACGGCGGTGGCCGCCACCAGGGCGAGCGTGAGAACGAGCCATTCCGACATGGGCGTCTCCGGGATTCATCGGGAGCGTGGGCGCAGCACGGCGACCGCGAACACCGCGGGGGCCGTGATCATCAAGGTGAGAGTGACCAAGGAGGTGTGACGCTGCGGCGTCTTCCGTACCGGTCTGCGGTAGGCGGGTAGGGCGATGCGGGGGGAGGGCGAGGGCCGTACCGACGGCGAAGGGCTCGGCTTCGGCTTCGGCTCGGGTTCGGGCTCGGGGGCCGGCGGTGGGGGAGGGGGCGGTGGCGGTGGCGGCGGCGCCGGTTCGGGCTCGGGTGCCGGGGGCGGTGGAGCCGGTGGGGGTGGTGGTGCCGGCTTCGGGGGCGGCGGGGGTGGAGGGGGCGGCTCCGGCTTCGGCGTGGGGGTCGGAGTGGGCTCCGGCTCCGGTTCGACGAAGCAGCTGTCGTCGCCGCTGACCACCACCGCCGTGCCGCCGTCGCCCTCGCCGATGTACGCGTACGCGCAGCTGTCGGCGGTCGCCGGGGTGGGTGCGGTCAGCAGCCAGGTGAGCGCGAGCGCCGCGGTCAGCCGCCAGAAGAGTGATCCGTACACGACCGGGAGCATGTTCCGGGCGGTGCGGCGGCACGCCGGGCCCCCTCCGGATTCGCCTGATGGAGGGGACCTGGGGTGCGCGGGGTTTGGCGCTCGGTGAAATGGAACAGGGCGCGCGGGGGGCCGGTCTCCGGGAATGGCCGATTGTCGACCCTCTCCCCGGGAATGGCGCCAAAGGGTGTGTCACCGCTTGCGCGCATTCCCGGCCTTGGGGCGGCGGCGCGGAGGGGCGGGCCGGTCCGCGGACAGCCGGACGCCCCGGCCCCGTCCGGAGGGCTTCCGGTCCCCGAAGGCCAACGTCCGTGGGCCTCACGGGAGATGATGCCCGGCCATCACCGGCTCCGGCTTCGCTGACGTGCCAAAGTAGTCCGGGAGTGAACTATTCGATCCCTCGCGTTCGGCGAATGTGACGGGCAGCGACGAGTCGGTTGCACATGCCATGGGAGTGTGACCAATAACGGACGGCTAATTTCCGTTTCCACTCGCTCTCTTGGCGGTCGATCAGTAGCCTCTGGTCCACACTGACCATGAACATGGCCGGATCGCCGTGGCGACTTGTTGGAGACATCGATGGAGCGTCCCGCCTGGGCACCGCAAGGCATTGACATTTCGGTGCCGAGCGTGTCCCGAATGTATGACTTCTATCTGGGCGGCTCGCACAATTTCGAGGTGGACCGGGAAGCGGCCCGGAAGGCCATGGAGTTCATGCCGGGACTTCCCAAGGCGATGCAGGCGAACCGGGCCTTTATGCGGCGGGCCGTGCGCCACGCGCTGAGCGAGGGCGTCACCCAGTTCCTCGACATCGGTTCCGGCATACCCACCTTCGGCAATGTGCACGAGGTCGCCCAGGCCATCGACCCCGGGGCCAAGGTCGCCTACGTCGACCACGACCCGGTCGCCGTCGCGCACAGCCAGGCCGTTCTCGAAGGCAACGACGGCGCCACGATCGCGGCGGCCGACCTGCGCCGCCCCGAGGAGATCCGGGACAGCCCGGAGGTGAGCAAACTCCTCGACTTCGACCGCCCGGTGGCGCTCCTGCTCGTGGCCGTCCTCCACTTCATCGAGGACTCCGACGATCCGGGGACCGCCGTCGCCGCACTCCGCGACATGCTGGCGCCCGGCAGCCTCCTGGTCGTCACCCACGCCGCGTACGAGGGCATCCCGGTGCCCCGCGAGGAGGCCGGCGGCGCGGTCGGCGTCTACCGGGACATCCGCAGCCCGCTGATCATGCGCACCCGCGAGGAGGTCGCCCGCTTCTTCGACGGCTTCGAGCTCGTCGAGCCGGGCCTCGTCGCACTGCCGGAATGGCGCCCCGAGAACGCCGCGGCCCCCGAGAACGAGGACCCGTACGCCTTCTCGGGCATCGCGGGAGTGGGACGCAAGGCGTGAGCATTCCCGCCCAGGCGTCAGGGGCCCCGGAGTCGGCGCCCGACGGCCCCGAGGACCGGCTCCGGAGGTTCGCCACCATCTGGAGCCGGGCCATCTTCCCGTCGACGGCCACCTCCCTGACCCGGCCCGAGTTCGAGCAGCACCTGCTGCCGCTGGCCCGTACGCTCAGCGAGACGCTGCACGCCCGCCCGTTCGACGCGGCCCCGGCGACCGGGGTGGGCGGCGCGCTCGTCGCCGCCCACTGCACCGACCCGGACGCGCTCAGCGCCACGCTCGGCGTCGTCGACTCCTACCTGGTGCTGTACTGCGGCAGCAACGGGCCGGTGGCCCTCACCACCGAGGACAGCCGGTCCCGCTGCGCCCGCATCCAGCACGCGGTGGCCGCCGGCTTCACGCAGGCCCTGCGCGAGCGGACGCTGGCCGAGCAGGAGGCCATCGCCCGCTCGGCGCTCGCCGCCCGCTCCCACGCCGAACAGGCCCTGCACGCCACCGAGGCACGCTTCCGCGCCGTCTTCAAGGACGCGGCCATCGGCATCGGCATCGCCGACCTCGACGGCAATGTGCTGGAGGTCAACGACACCCTCACCCGGATGTTCGGCGGCCTGGAGAACCACGTCCTGAGCCACCGCGTCAACGAGTGGGTCCACCCCGAGGACTCCCCGCAGGTCTGGAAGTACTACAACGAGCTGGTACGCGGCGAACGCGAGCACTACCGGGTCGAGAAGCCGTACTACCGCAACGACGGCACCGTGCTGTGGACCAACCTGACCGTGTCGCTGCTGCGCGACCCCGAGGGACGGCCCGAATACCAGCTGGCGCTGCTCGAGGACACCACCGAACGCCGCCTGCTCAACCTCCGCCTGCGCTACGAGGCCACCCACGACGCGCTCACCGGGCTGCCCAACCGGACACTCTTCTTCGAGCGCCTGGAGAAAGCGCTCTCAGCCGGCGACGGCAGCCGCTTCGGCCTCTGCTACCTGGACCTGGACGGGTTCAAGGCGATCAACGACAGCCTCGGCCACGCCGCGGGCGACCGGCTGCTCGTGGAGGTCGCGGACCGCCTCCAGAGCTGCGCGACCGCCTCCGGCGAGATGGTCGCCAGGCTCGGCGGCGACGAGTTCGTGGCGCTCACGACGAGCTTCGACAGCCCCGCCGAGGTGGACGAACTCGCCTGCCGCATCCTCGGAGCCCTGAGCACGCCCATCCGGCTGGACGGGCGCGAGCTGACGGTGCGCGGCTCGATCGGGGTCGTGGAGGGCCCGGCCGGGGAGCGCAGCGCCGCCGAGGTGCTGCGCAGCGCCGACATCACCATGTACCGGGCCAAGTCCGCGGGCGGCAACCGGTTCGAGCTGGCCGACGCGGAGGCCGACGCCCGCGCCATCACCCGGCACGGGCTGACCACGGCGCTGCCGGCCGCCCTGGAACGCGGCGAGTTCTTCATCGAGTACCAGCCGCTGGTGCACCTCGGCGACGGCTCGGTGCACGGGGCGGAGGCCCTGGTGCGCTGGTGCCACCCGCAGCACGGGGTGCTGGGCCCCGACCGGTTCATCACGCTGGCCGAACACACCGGGCTCATCGTGCCGCTCGGCCGCTGGGTCCTGGAGGAATCGGTCCGGCAGGCCAACTTCTGGCAGGAACGGCACACCGACGGCGGGCCGCTGCGGATCAACGTCAACCTCTCACCGGCCCAGCTGCACCACCCGCAGCTGGTCGCGGAGACCGTCGAGGTCCTGGAGCGCTCCGGACTCGAACCGGGCGCGCTCTGCCTGGAGGTCACCGAGTCGGCGCTCATCGGCGCCGACGAGGACGTGCTGAAGCCGCTGCGCCAGCTCGCCGAGATGGGCGTCGACATCGCGCTGGACGACTTCGGCACCGGCTACTCGAACCTCGCGAACCTGCGCAGGCTGCCGGTGAGCGTGCTGAAGCTGGACCGGTCCTTCACCCAGGGCATGCAGCACCACCCGGCGGACCCGGTCGACCTGAAGATCGTGGAGGGGATCGTGTCGCTCGCCCACAGCCTCGACCTCGCGGTCACCGTGGAGGGCGTGGAGACGGGTGCCCAGGCCGAGCAGCTGCGGCAGCTGGGCTGCGACACGGCCCAGGGCTGGTACTACGCCCGCCCCGGCGCCCCGGACCGCATCCACTCGCTGCTGCTGGCCGACGCGGTGTGAGCCGGGCGGACACGGCGGCATCCCTCACCGGGGCGCCGTGTCCGCCCGTCCGGTCAGCAGGACCCGCTGGAGCTCGCGGGCCGCGCGCGGCGGGGCCACGTCGCTGCGATGCGCCAGCGCGATGGTGCGGCGCAGCCCGGGCCGGGCCAGCGGGGTCGCGCGCAGGTCGGCCCCGGACCGGGCCGCGACCATGGCCGGAACCACCGCGATGCCCAGGCCCGCGCGTACGAAGCCGAGCACCGCGTCCATCTCGCCGCCCTCCACCGTGAACGACGGCTCGAAGCCCTCCGCCCGGCAGGCGGCCACCGTCAGCTCCCGCAGGTCGTAGCCGTGCCGGAACATCACCAGCGGCTCGCCCGCCAGATCCGCGATCCGGACCCGCCCGCCCCGGCCCGGCCGGGGGCGCTGTGCCGACGAGACGACGACCAGGTCCTCCTGGAGCAGCTCGACCGTGGTCAGCGCCGGTGAGGCGGCCGGCAACGGCAGGACCACCAGAGCCAGATCGAGCGCCCCGCGCGCCAGCTCCCGTACGAGGTCGTGCGAGCCGCCCTCCTCCAGCAGCAGCTGGATGCCCGGGTGCAGGTCGTGGAAGGCGCGCAGCACCTCCGGCAGCAGGCCCGTGCACACGCTGGGCGTCGCCCCCAGCCTCACCCGGCCCCGGCGCAGCTGGGCGAGCTCCTGCACCTCGTGGCGTGCCGTGTCGGCGTCGGCCAGGATGCGCCGGGCCAGCGGGAGCAGCGCCTCGCCCGCGTCCGTCAGGGTGATGTTGCCGCGTGCCCGGCTGAACAGCTCGGCGCCCAGCTCGTTCTCCAGGGCCCGGATCTGCTGGGAGAGCGAGGGCTGCGAGACGTGCACCGCCTCGGCGGCACGGGTGAAGTGCCGGGCCTCGGCGACGGCCACGAAATAGGTGAGCTGCTGGAACTGCATTCACCCCACGCTACCCCGCTTCATAGGCCGGGGCTATGGAGATCAGCCGTTCCATGACTTGGACTGATCGGGTCGTCCGGCCCTAGCGTCGTGTCCATGGCATTGGCAACCCGGACGGACCGACGGCCGTCCACGACGCGTACGCTCTGGGGCTCGACCGTCGGCAAGAAGGCGATCATGGCCGTCAGCGGCCTGGTCATGCTCCTCTACCTGGTCGTCCACATGATCGGAAACCTGAAGATCTTCTTCGGGGCCGGCGAGTTCAACGGCTACGCGCACTGGCTGCGCGTGATGGGCGAGCCGTTCCTGCACCACGAGTGGGCGCTGTGGATCGTGCGCGTGGTGCTCGTCGCCGCCGTGGTGCTGCACGCGGTCTCCGCGTACCAGCTCAGCAGGCGCGACCTGCGGGCGAGGCCCGTCGCGTACGCGCACAAGCGGACGCGCGCGAGCTACGCCACCCGCACCATGCGCTACGGCGGGGTCATCCTCGGGCTGTTCGTCGTCTGGCACATCCTGGACCTGACTACCGGCACCGTGCACTCCGGCGGCTTCCAGTCCGGCCACCCGTACCAGAACGTCATCGACACCTTCTCCACCTGGTACGGCAATGTCATCTACATCGTCGCGATGCTCGCCCTGGGACTCCACGTCCAGCACGGGTTCTGGAGCGCCGCGCAGACCCTCGGCGCCGGCCGCGCGAGCCGCGACCGCGCCCTGAAGACCCTCGCCAACGTACTCGCGCTGGTGCTGACGGTGGGCTTCATCTCCGTACCCGTCGCCGTCATGACCGGAGTCGTGAGCTGACATGA
Source organism: Streptomyces sp. 130 (assembly GCF_007096885.1). Taxonomy (GTDB): domain Bacteria; phylum Actinomycetota; class Actinomycetes; order Streptomycetales; family Streptomycetaceae; genus Streptomyces. The sequence continues at coordinate 38,527 of NZ_VJNO01000024.1, forward strand.
ACGACTACACGCACTACACGACCGGCGCGCCCGTCGCCGACACCAAGGCCCCCGCCGGCCCCGTCGCGGAGCGCTGGGACACCCGCCGCTTCGAGGCCAAGCTGGTCAACCCCGCCAACCGTCGCAAGCACACCGTCATCGTCGTCGGGACCGGCCTGGCCGGCGGCTCGGCCGGCGCGACCCTGGCCGAACAGGGCTACCACGTCGTCCAGTTCTGCTTCCAGGACTCGCCCCGCCGGGCCCACTCCGTCGCCGCGCAGGGCGGCATCAACGCGGCCAAGAACTACCGCAACGACGGCGACTCGGTACACCGCCTCTTCTACGACACCGTCAAGGGCGGCGACTTCCGCGCCCGCGAGTCCAACGTGCACCGGCTCGCCCAGATCTCGGTCGAGATCATCGACCAGTGCGTCGCTCAGGGCGTCCCCTTCGCCCGGGAGTACGGCGGCCTCCTCGACAACCGCTCCTTCGGCGGCGTCCAGGTCTCCCGCACCTTCTACGCCCGCGGCCAGACCGGACAGCAACTGCTCCTCGGCGCCTACCAGGCGCTGTCCCGGCAGATCGCCGCGGGCAACGTCGAGCTGCACCCCCGTACCGAGATGCTCGACCTGATCGTCGTGGACGGCCGGGCACGCGGCATCGTCGCCCGCGACCTGGTCACCGGGAGGATCGACACCCACTTCGCCGACGCGGTGGTCCTCGCCAGCGGCGGGTACGGGAACGTCTTCTACCTGTCGACCAACGCGATGAACTCCAACGCCACCGCCATCTGGCGGGCCCACCGGCGCGGCGCCTACTTCGCGAACCCCTGCTTCACCCAGATCCACCCCACCTGCATCCCGCGCACCGGCGACCACCAGTCCAAGCTGACGCTGATGAGCGAGTCGCTGCGCAACGACGGCCGCATCTGGGTCCCGAAGGCCAAGGGCGACACCCGCCCCGCCAACGAGATCCCGGAGGACGAGCGCGACTACTACCTGGAGCGCCAGTACCCCTCCTTCGGCAATCTGGTGCCCCGCGACATCGCCTCGCGCGCCGCGAAGAACGTCTGCGACGAGGGGCGCGGCGTCGGACCCGGCGGGCAGGGCGTCTACCTGGACTTCGCCGAGGCCATCGGCCGGATGGGCCGGGCCAAGGTCGAGGAGAAGTACGGCAACCTCTTCGACATGTACGCCCGGATCACCGCCGAGGACCCGTACGAGACGCCGATGCGGATCTACCCGGCCGTGCACTACACGATGGGCGGGCTCTGGGTCGACTACGACCTCCAGACCACGATCCCGGGTCTCTTCGCGATCGGCGAGGCCAACTTCTCCGACCACGGCGCCAACCGCCTCGGCGCGTCCGCGCTGATGCAGGGACTCGCCGACGGCTACTTCGTCCTGCCGTCCACCATCAACGACTACCTCGCCCGCAACCCGCACCGCGACGACGTCGACGCCTCGCACCCCGCCGTCGAGGAGGCAGTCGCCGAGACCGAGGACCGGCTCAATCTGCTGCTGGCCGTCGACGGCGACCGCACCCCCGACTCCTTCCACCGCGAGATCGGCGAACTCATGTGGGAGTACTGCGGGATGGCCCGCAACGAGGAGGGTCTGCGGACCGCGCTCGCCCGGATTCCGCTGATCCGCGAGGAGTTCTGGCGCCGCGTCAAGGTGCCCGGCACCGGTGACGAGCTCAACCAGTCGCTGGAGAAGGCCAATCGCATCGTGGACTACCTGGAGCTCGCCGAGCTCATGTGTCTCGACGCCCTGCACCGCGCCGAGTCCTGCGGCGGCCACTTCCGCGAGGAGTCCCAGACCCCGGACGGCGAGGCCGCCCGGCGCGACGAGGAGTTCTCCTACGGCGCCGCCTGGGAGTTCACCGACACCGGCCAGGCCCCCGTGCTGCACAAGGAAGACCTCGTCTTCGAGTACGTCCACCCCACCCAGCGGAGCTACGCATGAAGCTCACCCTGCGCGTCTGGCGCCAGAAGAACGCCGACGCCCCCGGCGCCATGTCCACGTACGAGGTGGACGGCATCTCGCGGGACATGTCGTTCCTGGAGATGCTCGACACCCTCAACGAGGAACTGATCCTCGCCGGCGACGACCCGGTCGCCTTCGACCACGACTGCCGCGAGGGCATCTGCGGCGCGTGCAGCCTCGTCATCAACGGCGACGCGCACGGCCCGGAGAGGACCACCACCTGCCAGCTCCACATGCGCGCCTTCGACGACGGCGACACCATCGACATCGAACCCTGGCGGGCCTCGGCCTTCCCGGTCGTCAAGGACCTGGTCGTGGACCGCTCGGCCTTCGACCGGATCATCCAGGCCGGCGGCTACATCTCCGCCCCGACCGGTACGGCCCCGGACGCGCATGCCACCCCGGTACCGAAGCCCGACGCCGACTTCGCCTTCGAGCACGCCGAGTGCATCGGCTGCGGCGCCTGTGTCGCGGCCTGCCCCAACGGTTCGGCGATGCTCTTCACCTCGGCGAAGGTCAACCACCTGAACGTGCTCCCGCAGGGCGCTCCCGAGCGGGAGACCCGGGTGCTCGACATGGTGGAGCAGATGGACAGCGAGGGCTTCGGCGGCTGCACCCTCACCGGTGAGTGCGCGACCGCGTGCCCCAAGGGCATCCCGCTGCCGTCGATCTCGGCCATGAACAAGGAGTGGCTGAGGGCGACCCGCAAGGCCCGCCGCTGAGCCGGCGCACGGCCGGGGCCCCGGAGGCCGCCCGCCTCCGGGGCCCCTGCGGTCAGGACTTGGTCACGGAGAGGTCGTCCCCGTACACCGTGCCCTGGCCGTACCAGCCGTGCAGATAGACCGTGACCGCACCGCTGGAGCCGGTGGTGAAGGTCACCGACTGCTTGGTGTAGCCGCTCGACGAGCCCCAGGTGCTCGCCGTCGCACCGCCCCGGACGCCCAGGTAGGCGTAGTTCCCCTGGACGTAACCCTGCAGGGTGTACGTGGTGCCGGGGGCGAGGGTGAGCGTCTGCGCGCACTCGCCGGTCTGCGACGAGGTGGCCGCGACGGACAGCGCGTGCGTACCGCCGTGCACCGGCGAGGAGACGACCGCGCCACCGGACTGGCAGGTCCAGGGGCCCAGCGCGCCGGTCTCGAAGTCACCGTTGACCAGGGCCCCCGTGCCGCCGCCGGCACCGGCCACCGTCAGGGTGAACGAGGCCGCGTGGCTGAGGGTGCCGGAGGTGCCGGTGACGGTGACGGTGTACGTGCCGGGGGCCGCCGACGCCGAGGCGCTGAGCGTCAGCGCGGCGGAGCCGCCCGCCGTCACCGAGGCCGGGCTGAGCGTGGCGGTCACCCCGGCCGGGGCGCCGCCGGCGGTCAGCGCGACCGTCTGGGCGGCGCCCGAGGTCACCGCGGTCTTCACGGTGGCCGTCGTCGACCTGCCCGGCTCGACCGTGGCCGAGGAGGGGGTCACGGCCACCGAGTAGTCGTCGGTCACCGGGCCGCTTCCGCCGCCGGTGAACGGGGCGAAGGTGTGCGTGAAGTACCAGGTGTCCTGCGCGATGCCGGAGCAGGTGTCGCTCCCGCCGGTGCCGGGGCAGCCGCCGTTGTCGCGCTGGAGCGCCCAGAACGACAGGGTGCCGACGCCCTTGGAGACGGCCCAGTCGTACACCACGGGCGCGTTGGCCGTGGTGAAGGTCTCGGCGGGCCCGTAGTCGTCGATGCCGGGCATCTCGATGATGCCGGTCATGCCCCACAGCTGGGCGTCGGTCTTCGCCGGGTAGAGCTTCGCCAGCTGGCCCTTCAGACCGGTGATCGCCGTCTGGGTGTCCTTGGCCATGTCGTGCGCGGCGCCGTCGTAGTAGTCGAACGTCATGAGATTGACGACGTCGACCCGGGTGCCGTTGGACACCGCGTTCTTGAGGACCGCGAGACCGCTGCTCGCCAGACCGCTGGTCGTGGTGGGCAGGGTGTACGAGATCTGCAGCGGGCGCCCACTGGCGGCGGCCCAGTCCTGGACCTTCTTGAGCGCCTTGTTGCGGCGGTCGATGCCGGCGCTGTTCGTCAGCGAGTTGTCCTCGATGTCCATGTCGAGGCGGGACACGTCGTAGGTCGTGATGACCTTCTCGTACGCGGCGGCGATCGAGTCGACGTCCGTGCAGCTGTCGGCGATCTCGGTGCCGGTGTTGTCCGCGGTGTATCCGCCGAACGACGGGATCACGTCGCCGCCGCGCGAGCGCATCGTGGCGAAGTCGGCGCCGAACTCGGACTGGGCGATCGGCATGCTCGAATCGCCGTTCCAGTACGGGGTGCACGAGCCGCGGGCCTCCGTCTGGATGAAGGCCATGGTCAGGTACTTGGCACCGGACGCCTGGGCGAGCGCGGCCGGACTGTCGCCGTTCCACGCCTCGAAGTACGGGGCGAAGACATGGGCGGGCACGGGGGTGGCGGCCGTGGTGGCGGCCTGCGCTCCGGCGCCTGATCCGAGGACCAGACCTGCGGACGCGACGGCGGTGGCCAAGGCGCTCAGGACGGCGCCGAGTGTTCTTGGACGTCTCATGGGGCAGCTCCCAGCGGGGTGGGACAACGGGCGGACGCACGGCTCGGCCGCGCCCGGGGAGGGGCGCGGCCCGTTCCTGTGATTCCCGGCCGGGGGTCACATGCCGCACGGCGACGTACGACCGTGTGGCATGCCCATGATTGGTATGGACCAGATAACTGTCAACGTTCTTTACTGTTTCATTCCCCTTCCCCGTGCCGCTCCCCAACCCGCGCGGAACGACCGGGAGTTGAGCCGGACCGGCCGCTCAGGCGCGTCCCAGAGCCGCCCGCAGATACCCCGCCGTGCGGCTCTCCGGCGCCCGCGCCACCTGTACCGGGGGCCCCTCGGCGACGATCCGCCCGCCCAGGTCACCGCCGCCCGGACCGAGGTCGATCACCCAGTCCGCGCCCGCGACCACGGCCATGTCGTGCTCCACGACCACCACCGTGGCACCCGCCTCCACCAGACCGTGCAACTGGCGCATCAGCACCTCGACATCGGCCGGATGCAGCCCCGTCGTCGGCTCGTCCAGCAGGTACAGCGTGTGGCCCCGGCGCGCCCGCTGGAGCTCCGCCGCCAGCTTGATCCGCTGGGCCTCGCCGCCGGACAGCTCCGTCGCGGGCTGCCCGAGACGCAGATAGCCGAGCCCCACGTCCAGCAGAGTCCCCAGGCTGCGCGCGGCGGCCGGCGTCCCGGCGAAGAACCCGGCCGCCGACTCCACGGTCAGGTCCAGCACCTGGGCGATGTTCAGCCCGCGCAGCGTGACCTCCAGCGTCGGCGGGTTGTACCGCGCGCCGTGGCAGTCCGGGCAGGGCGCGTACGTGCTCGGCAGGAACAGCAGCTCCACCGAGACGAACCCCTCGCCCTGACACGTCTCGCACCGCCCGCCGGTCACGTTGAACGAGAACCGGCCCGCCCGGTACCCCCGCTCCCGGGCCAGGGGCGTGGCCGCGAAGAGCTTGCGCACCACGTCGAACAGCCCGGTGTACGTCGCCAGGTTGGAGCGGGGCGTACGCCCGATGGGCCGCTGGTCCACCTGGACGAGGCGGTCCACCGCGTCCAGCCCCTCGGCGCGCGCGTATCCGGCCGCCACCTGCTCCCGCTCGCCGGAGTCCGGGCCGGCGCCGCTGTCCGCGAGCGCACCCGCCAGCACCTGCCCCACCAGCGTCGACTTGCCGGAGCCGGAGACCCCGGTCACCGCCGTGAACACGCCCAGCGGGAACGACGCGTCCACCCCGCGCACGTTGTGCCGCTCCACCCCGCGCAGCCGCAGCCACCCCGAGGGTGCGCGGACCTCGCGCGGCTCGGGCGGCGCGTCCGGGAACAGGAAGCGCCTGGTGGCCGACTCCGCGACCCCGGCGAGCCCGGCGGGCGGCCCGCTGTGCAGCACCCGGCCGCCGTGCTCACCGGCCAGCGGCCCCACATCCACGAGCCAGTCCGCCCGCCGCACCACGTCCATCTGGTGCTCCACCACGAAGACGGTGTTCCCGGACTCCTTCAGCCGCCCCAGCACCGCGAGCAGCGCCTCGGTGTCCGCCGGATGCAGACCGGCGGACGGCTCGTCCAGGACGTACACCACACCGAAGAGCCCCGCGCGCAGCTGGGTCGCCAGCCGCAGCCGCTGGAGCTCGCCGGAGGAGAGCGTGGGCGCCGTGCGGTCCAGGCTCAGATAGCCCAGGCCCAGTTCGGTGACCGTCCCGATGCGGGCGAGCAGGTCCGCCGTCAGCACCCGGGCCGTCCCGTCGCCACCCGCCGCCGCGAGCACGTCGGCGAGTTCGGTCAGCGCCAGGCCCGCGAGCTCCGCGATGGTGCGCCCCGCGAACGTGACGGCCATGGCCTCCGGCCGCAGCCGGGTGCCCCCGCACACCGGGCAGGGCTCGCTGCTCAGGAAGCGCTCGGCCTTCGCCCGCAGCGTGGCGCTCTTCGAGTCGGCGAACGTGTGCATCACATAGCGCCGTGCGCTCATGTACGTGCCCTGGTAAGGCCGTTGGATGCGCCCCGCCTCGCGCACCGGATGGACGGTCACCACCGGCTGCTCGTCGGTGAACAGAATCCACTCCCGGTCGGCCGGGGCCAGCTCCCGCCACGGCCGGTCCACGTCGTAGCCGAGGGCGTCCAGCACATCGCGCAGGTTCTTGCCCTGCCAGGCCCCCGGCCAGGCGGCGATCGCGCCCTCCCGCACCGACAGGCCGGGGTCCGGCACCAGCAGTTCCTCGCTGGTGCGGTGGACCCGGCCGAGCCCGTGGCAGCCGGGACACGCCCCGGCGGCGGTGTTCGGCGAGAACGCGTCGGAGTCCAGCCGCTCGGCCCCCGCCGGATAGTCCCCGGCCCGTGAGAACAGCATCCGCAGCGAGTTGGACAGCGTGGTCACCGTGCCCACGGACGAGCGGGCGCCCGGCGCGGATCTGCGCTGCTCCAGCGAGACGGCCGGCGGCAGCCCGGTCACCTCGCCGACGGCGGGCGCGCCGACCTGGTGGATCAGCCGCCGGGCGTAGGGGGCCACGGACTCGAAGTAGCGGCGCTGCGCTTCCGCGTAGATCGTGCCGAAGGCCAGCGAGGACTTGCCCGAGCCGGACACGCCGGTGAAGACGGTGAGGGTGTCGCGGGGGATGTCGACGTCGGCGTTCCGCAGATTGTGCTCGCGGGCGCCTCGGACCCGGACGTACGGATCGTGGGGCGAGGTCATGGGGGAGGTGGTCTCCGTACTCGGTGCGGGTCTGTCCTGCGGCCGGTGGCCGTGCCGGTTCGCCGGACGGTGCCGCCGCTTGGTTTGCTGGGCACATGGGAAACGACGTCCGGCCGGTGGCCGTGTTCGATCTCGACGGTACGCTCGCCGACACCACGCACCGGCAGCACCATCTGGAGGGCCGCCGGAACTGGGCCGCCTTCTTCGCCGCCGCCGTGGACGACCCGCCGCTGGAGGAGGGCGTGCGGCTGGCGCTGAGCAGTGCCGAGGAGTGCGAGACCGTCTACCTCACGGGGCGCCCGGAGCGGTGCCGCGAGGACACCGTGGCCTGGCTCGCCCGACAGGGGCTGCCCGAGGGGACCCTGCACATGCGGCGCGACGGCGACCGCCGGCCGGCGCGCCGGACCAAGCTGGAGATCCTGGAGCGGCTCGGCCGCGACCGTACGGTGCGCATGCTCGTGGACGACGACGAGCTGGTCTGCGACGCCGCCGAACTGGCCGGGTTCACCGTGGTGCGCGCCCGCTGGACCCCGGCCTCGCCCGCTCTGAAGGACGCGCAGGAGCGCGAGGGGCGCACCTGAACCGGACGCGCCCGGGCGGGGTGACGGGCCTGCGCGTCACTTCGGGTCGTCGAGCCGGAAGCCCACTTTCAGGCCGACCTGGTAGTGCGCGATCCGGCCGTCCTCGATCTGCCCGCGCACCTGGGTGATCTCGAACCAGTCGAGATTGTGCAACGTTTCCGAGGCTCTTGCGACACCGTTGCGAATCGCCTCATCCACGCCCTCCTGGGAGGTTCCTACGATTTCGGTGACGCGATACGTGTGATTTGACACGGTTTGTCTCCTCTCGTCCCTACCAAGGTGCCCTACCTCGGCCCGGTTCGCGAGAGGTCGCGGACGCCACGGGTGTCCGGACCGGCGCTTGACCAACGTATTGGTCCATACCAAAATCCAGCCACGCCCGTGCGAGCGCAGTTCGCAGTCCCCCACACCGGGTCCGCAAATGTCGTCCTGCCGTTCCGCAGAAGGTGAACCGTGAAAAACCGCATGCTCGTCGGAGCTGTCGCCCTTATTTCCACTGCTGCGCTGGGTGGCTGCGGTGTGCTCCCCGGAACCGGCGGCTCCGGGGATCAGAAGGTGACGATCTGGCTGATGAAGAACAGCGTCACCTCCGACTTCCTGGACCGCTTCAAGAAGTCGTACGAGGAAGAGCACTCCTCGGTCGAACTGGAGTTCAAGATCCAGGAATGGGGCGGCATCGGCCCCAAGGTCCTGGAGGCGCTCGCCGGCAAGGACACCCCCGACGTCATCGAGGTCGGCAACACCCAGGTGGCCCAGTACGCCGAGAGCGGCAACCTGCGCGACCTCACCCTGGAATCCATGCGTGACCTGGGCAGAGAGGACTGGCTGCCCGGTCTCGCCGAGCCGGGAAGCATCGGCGGCGTCCAGTACGGCATCCCGTGGTACGCGGCCAACCGCGTGGTGATCTACAACAAGGACATCTTCGAGGACGCGGGAATCAAGAACCCGCCGAAGACGCGCGCGCAGTGGATCGCCGACACCCAGAAACTGAACCGCGACGGAATCCAGGGCATGTATCTGCCGGGGCAGAACTGGTACGTCCTCGCCGGGTTCATCTGGGACGAGGGCGGGCAACTCGCCAGCGACGACGAAGGCGACTGGGAGGGCACTCTCGACACGTCGGCCGCGCTCAAGGGCATGCAGTTCTATTCCGAGCTCCAGGCGCTGGGCGACGGCCCCAAGGACGCCGACGAGGAAAAGCCCCCGCAGGCCAATGTGTTCGCCGAGGGGAATGTCGCCCAGATCATCTCCACCCCCAGTACGGCGACCCTGATCGAGAAGAAGAACCCCGAACTCAAGGGCAGGCTCGGCTACTTCCCGATTCCCGGCAAGACCGCCAAGGCGCCCGGCTCGGTGTTCACCGGCGGCTCCGACCTGATCGTCCCGCAGAAGTCCGACCAGCGCTCCGCCGCCTACGAGGTCATCAAGGCGCTCGCCGGGGCCGAGTGGCAGGAGGAGCTGGCCAGGACGATGAGCTACGTGCCCAACAAGCCCTCCCTCGCCCATGTCATCGAGGGCGAGGAGAGCACCGCCGCCATGGCCGAGGGCGCCGCCCAGGGCCACGCCACGCCCAACTCCCCGCAGTGGGCCGCGGTCGAGGCCGACAACCCGATCAAGGCGTACATGACGGCCGTCCTCCAGGGCGGTGACCCGGCGACCGAGGCGAAGGCCGCCTCCGAGAAGATCACCTCGGTGCTCGCCGGCAGCTGACCCCCGGTACGGGTACGGGACCGGACACCGCCGGCCCCGTACCCGTGCCGTCCCGGTCAGTCCACCGTGGACAGGGACAGCGCGAACCGGTCCCCGGAGTCCGTCCACCAGTGGGCCAGGCGGAGCCCCGCCCCGGCCAGCTCGCCGCGCACCCCGTCCTCGCGGAACTTCGCGGACACCTCGGTGCGCAGCTCCTCACCCGCCTCGAACGGCACCACGAGATCCAGCTCCGGGATCTTCACCGTCAGCGACCGGCGGGCCCGCAGCCGCATCTCGATCCACTCCTCCCGGGGATTCCACCGCGCCACGTGCGCGAAGTCGTCCGGTACGAAGTCCGCGCCCAGCTCCCGGTCCACCACCGACAGCACGTTGCGGTTGAACGCCGCCGTCACCCCCGCCGCGTCGTCGTACGCCGCGACGAGAACCTCCTCGTCCTTCACGAGATCCGTGCCCAGCAGCAGCGTGTCCCCGGGCGCCAGCAGAGCGCGTACCGACTTCAGGAACACCGACCGCTCACCCGGCAGGAGATTGCCGAGGGTGCCGCCCAGAAACGCCACCAGCCGGGGCCCGGGCGTCGTGGGCAGCGAGAGACCGGCCGTGAAGTCGGCGATCAGCGCGTGCACGGACAGCCCCGGCCGCTCCGCCAGCAGGGCCTCTGCCGCCCCGCGCAGCGCGCTCTCGCTGACGTCCACCGGCACGTAACTGTGCAGGTCCGGCAACGCGTCCAGCAGGTGGCGGGTCTTCTCCGAGGAGCCGGAGCCCAGCTCGACCAGCGTGCGGGCGCCGGACGCGGCGGCGATCTCGGCCGCCCGGTCGATCAGGATCTCCCGTTCGGCGCGCGTCGGGTAGTACTCGGGGAGCCGGGTGATCTCCTCGAACAGCTCGCTTCCCCGGGCGTCGTAGAACCACTTGGGCGGCAGCGTCTTCGGGCGCCGGGACAGCCCGTGCAGCACATCGGCGCGCAGCGCCGCGTCCGTCGCGTCCTCGGGCAGGGTGCGGGTCAGCAGGAAGGGACTCACGTGCGGGGCTCCTTCAGCGGGGTCAGCAGGACATCGCCGGCGGTCGCGGTCAGCAGGGTGCGGTCGGCCACCTCGTACCAGCGGGGATCGTCGTCGTACGGCTCCGAGGCGACGACCGTGTGCCGGCCGGGCTCGGTGAGATGCCACAGGGTGTCGCCCCACGCGGTCGCCACGATCGCGCGGCCGTCGGTGAGCAGCAGATTGAGCCGGGACGCGGGGGAGGCCTCGGCGACCTCCAGCACGGTGTCCGCCACGGCCTGCGCGAGCGCGTCGCCCGCCGCGAGCCGGTGCCGGACCAGGGCCCACACGAGGGCGGAGTCGCTGCGGGCGGTCAGCCGCAGCAGCTCGGCCGGGGGCAGGGTGGCCGCCACGGACGCCATCGAACCGGGCCAGTCCCGCACCGCGCCGTTGTGGCTGAACAGCACCCGGTCCGCGGCGAACGGCGCCGCGGCCGCCTCGCCGTCCGGATCGGCGCCGGTCGCGTCCCGGACCGCGGCCAGCAGGGCGTGGCTGCGGACCACCCGGACCAGGTCGGCGAAGGTCTGGTCGCCCCAGACGGGGCCCTGGCGCCGATAGCGTCCCGGGACCGGGTCGCCCTCCGCGTACCAGCCGACCCCGAAGCCGTCCGCGTTGACCGTGCCGTGGCGCTGGCGCCGGGGCGCCCAGGACTGCCGCACCAGGGAGTGCGCCGGGCGCGACAGCACCTCGCCCAGGGCGACCGGCGGCCCCAGGTAGGCGATGTGCCGGCACATCAGAGGTCCCTCGCGGTGCGGAACCCGGCGAAGATCTGCCGCCGGACCGGCAGGTCCCAGTTGCGGAACGTGCCCCGGCAGGCCACCGCGTCCACCGCGAACGAGCCGCCCCGCAGCACCTTGTGCTCCGGACCGAAGAAGACCTCCGAGTACTCGCGGTACGGGAACGGGGTGAATCCCGGATACGGCAGGAAGTCGCTCGCCGTCCACTCCCACACGTCACCGATCAGCTGACCCGCCCCGCACGGCGCCCGCCCGGCCGGGTACGCCCCGGCGGGCGCGGGCCGCAGATGGCGCTGCCCCAGATTGGCCCGGTCCGGCGTCGGGTCCTCGTCGCCCCACGGATAGCGGCGCGAGCGCCCGGAGACGGGATCGTGGCGCGCCGCCTTCTCCCACTCCGCCTCGGTCGGCAGCCTGCGGCCCGCCCAGCGCGCGTACGCGTCGGCCTCGTACCAGCTGACGTGCACCACCGGCTCGTCGTCCGGCACCGGCTCGGTCACCCCAAAGCGGCGCCGCAGCCACTGCCCGGCCTCCCGGTGCCAGAACAGCGGGGCGGCGAGGTCGTGCTCCCGGACCATCGCCCATCCCGCGGGCGCCCACCAGCGCCGCTCGCGGTAACCGCCGTCCTCGATGAACGCCCGGTACGCACCGCACGTCACCGGGGCCGTGTCGAGGACGAACCCGGGCACGTCCCGCCGGTGCGCGGGCCGTTCGTTGTCCAGCGCCCACGGCTCGGCCGACGTGCCCATGGTGAACGGGCCGCCGGGCACCAGGACCTCCGTGGGCAGCGCCGGGGCGTCGTCCGCCGGGCGCGGCGGCTCCGGGGCCGTCAGGGCGGCCGGACCGGAGCGCAGCTGATGCGTGATCAGCATCGTCTCGTCGTGCTGCTGTTCGTGCTGAGCGATCATCCCGAAGGCGAAGCCGGACCTGACCAGCGCGGGCCCGTCGCCGAGCGGGGCGGATTCCAGCACGTCCAGCGCCCTGCCGCGCACCTCGGAGGCGTACGAGCGGGCCTCGTCGGGCGCCAGCAGCGGCAGGGAGGGCCGGGTGGCGCGCGGATGCTCGAAGGCGTCGTACAGTCCGTCGATCTCCGGGCGCATCGCCTCCCGGCCCGCCACACCGCGCAGCAGCCACAGCTCCTCCTGGTTGCCGATGTGCGCCAGGTCCCAGACCAGCGGCGACATCAGCGGCGAGTGCTGGGCGGTCAGCTCGTGGTCGTCCACGCAGCCCGTGAGCAGCGCGGTGCGCCTGCGGGCGGTGAGCAGCGCGGCGAGCGCGCGCTCGCGCAGCGCCTCGGCGTCCCCGGCGTGCGGGGGCGCGGGGGATTCGGTCATGACAGGGTCCCCTTCGGAAGGGCCGGGCGGCGCGCCCCGCCCGTGGTGAGCAGGTCCCGCAGGTCGTCGGCCGGGCATCTGCCCCGGGCGACGAAGCGGTCGTGGAAGCCGGCGACCGCGTCCCGCACCGCGGCGCTCGCGCCCAGCCGGGGCAGCGCCTCCAGGACGAGCCGGAAGCAGACGTCCGCCGCCTGGCGCAGCTCCGGATCGGCCAGGCCGTCGCGGGCGGCCGCGGTCCACAGCGGATTGCGCGGAGCGGCACCCGCACCGGCCGTCTCGGCGAGCGGTTTCACGGTCCGGTAGGCCGTCTCCGCGGCCTCCGGGTCGTCGAACAGGGCGGTCGTGACGGCGAGGGGCACGATCCAGCCGTCGTCACCCGGTTGCGCGTCGATCATGCGCAGCTCCAGGTGCCCGCGCGGCCGGGCCGGCGGGAACAGCGTGGTGACGTGGTAGTCGAGGTCGCTCCGGTCCGGGCGTCCGGGCGCCCCGGACCGGATCCAGTCGCGGAAGGTGAGCCCGTCCGGCACCTGCCAGGGCCCGTCGCCCCGTACGCACAGCACGGGCGTGTCCAGGACGTGCGCGGCCCAGGCGTCCCGGGGCGGCAGCAGCCCGTCCGGGGCGAGGGTCCGCTTCGGGTCGAGGGTGGCCCACAACGCCTGGCGGGTGGAGCGCCAGGGCGTCGGCCCGCCCCCCTGGAACGGCGAGTTGGCGAAGGCCGCCACGAGGACGGCGCCCAGCAGATGGGCGAGCCGCCAGCGCCGCGCGTACCCGAGCGGGCCGGGCTCCTCCTGCCCGGCGTCCAGGCAGACCTGGACCGACGCGGTGGTGCACATCATGGCGCGGCCTGCCGGGCCCCACCGGTCGAAGGCCTTCTCCATGGCCTCGTACCGGGGCGCGCGCAGGAGCCGGCGCGGTGTCTGCCAGGGATCGACGCCCACGCCCGCCGTGACCAGGCCCAGTGAGCCGAGGGCGGCGCGAACGGCGGCGAGATCGGCGGCGGTGTCCTCGACACACGCCATCAGGGAAGCGGCGGGGCGCGAGCTGAGTTCCAGCTGGCCGCCGGGTTCGAAGGTGAGCGCCGCGCTCAGGGGCAGCGCCCGGACGGCCGTTGCGGCCGCCTCCAGCAGGTGGGGCGGGACGGTGCGGTGCGGGTGGTCACGGTCCTGCAGCAGCCATTCCAGCTCGACGCCCACCGTGCGCGGCGGTCCCGTCTTGAAACAGATGCCGCGCAGTAAATCCTCCGCCTCGCCCTCACCGAGGGGCGGGGCCTGACCGGGGGGCGGACCGTGGCCGCCGGGTGTCTCGGATGACATGCCGGGCCTCCTTGTTCCGGTGCGTCCGTCCTACCCAAACCGCTGCTGAGGCATCGCACAAGAGCGCCTTCTTCGCCGGATATTCGCTTGCGTGTCCGAGAGAAGAACGCCGATCATGCCCCGTATGCACCATAAGGGGGAGGGCCCGTGAGCGCCCGGCTGCGCGGCATCGCGCGCGAGACGGAGGCCATCGTCCGGGCGGGTTCGTACCGCTTGGGAAACGGCCGTGAGATCAGCATCGAGAAGGACGTGGCGGCGGCCCTCGCGGGTACGCGGCTGTACGGCCCCGAGCCGGTGCCGGCGGCCCCCGGCCGGGACCGGACCCCGGCCATCGAGGTCACCGGCGAGAGCAGCCTCCAGGCAGCCGCCCGGATGACCCGCGAAGGGCCCGGCGAGGTCGCCGTGCTCAACTACGCCTCCGCCCGCAACCCCGGCGGCGGCTACCTCAACGGAGCCCAGGCCCAGGAGGAGGCCCTGTGCCGGGGCTCCGCGCTGTACGCCACGCTGCTGCGGGTGCCCGGTTTCTACGCCCACCACCGCGCCGAACGCGACGCGTTCTACACCGACCGGGTCATCCACTCACCCGGCGTGCCGGTCTTCCGCGACGACCGCGGACGCCTGCTCGACGCCCCGTACCGGGCCGGATTCCTCACCTCGCCGGCCCCCAACGCCGGGGTCATCCGCGCCCGCACCCCGCAGGAGGCCCACGGCATCCCGGCCGCGCTCGCCGCCCGGGCCGAACGGGTGCTGGAGGTCGCGGCGGTGTGCGGCTACCGCCGGCTGGTCCTGGGCGCGTGGGGCTGCGGCGTCTTCCGCAACGACCCGGCGGAGGTGGCGGGCGCCTTCCGCGCGCTGCTCACCGGAGAGGGCCGGTTCGCGGGCCACTTCGAGCAGGTCGTCTTCGGCATCCTGGGCCGCGACGACACGCCCGTCCGAGTGGCGTTCGACCGGGTGTTCGCCGACCGGGGGCGACCCTCACCCTGAGGTCGAGGGTGAGGGCCGGGCCCGTCGGTCACGGGTGAGGACCGCCCGCCCAACGCCCTCACGCCCAGCCGTAACGCTCCCTCAGCCGCCCGACGACCAGGTCGAACCTGGCCCGGTCCAGGGCGCACGCCTCGCGCCGCATCCCGTCCTCGTGCACCCGCAGGACCCGGTCCAGATCCACCCAGGACTGACGCCCCGAGCTGTCCCAGGGGCCCGCGCCCAGCGCCACCCACTCCCGGTCCATGTCGTGCTGCTTGCTGGACAGCTGCACGGCCAGCAGCGTGCCCGCCGCCTCCCGCGCCACGACCAGGACCGGCCGGTCCTTGCCGCGCCCGTCGTTCTCCTCGAACGGCACCCAGGTCCAGACGATCTCCCCGGGGTCGGGTGCGCCGTCCCGGTCGGGGGCGTACGAGGTGCGGACCGGGCCCACGTCCCGGGGGTCGGCCTCGGAAGTGGCTGCGGAACCGGCCCGGCCGGGGAAGGCGGCCGGTTCGTCGTACCTGTCGTTGCGGTGCTGGATCGTCATCGCAACACCCTAGGCGGTCCGCCCGCGCAGCCTGCGCGCCGGTGTGCCGCGAGGGTCTGGAAGACTGCCCGGAGCCATGAGTCAGTTACCCGATCAGCCCGCCGAAGGCCCCGTGCCGACCAGCGCCGACGTGGCGCGGCTCGCCGGCGTCTCCCGGGCCACCGTGTCCTACGTCCTCAACAACAACGCACAGGTGCGGATCAGCGACCAGACCCGCCGCCGGGTACGGGAAGCCGCCGACGAACTCGGCTACGTGCCCCACGCCGCCGCCCGCACCCTGCGCGCCGGCCACTCGCGCATGGTGCTGCTGCCCACCGGCAACCTGCCGACCGGGCCGCTGCACCTGCGCTTCCTGCGCGATCTGGAGGCGGGGCTCCGGCGCCTCGACTACACGGTCGTCCAGTACGGCTCGCTCGGTCTCGACGCCGACGCCGCCGCCCGCGCCTGGGCGGAACTGCGCCCCGCCGCCGTCATCGTGCCCGGCTCCGTCCCCCTCGCCCCGCGCGGCACGGCCGTGCTCCGGCGCTCCGGGGCCAAGGCGGTCATCACCCTGGGCCCCCATCCGGTGGAGGGGGCCCACGCCCTGATCATGGATCAGCGGGAGGTCGGCGGCAGCGCCGTGCGCCACCTGCTGGAACGCGGCAGGCGCCGCATCGGCGTGGTGATGCCCGAGGACCCGGCCACCGCGCTCTTCGCCGCCCCGCGGCTGGCCGGCGCCCGGGAGGCCGCGCTGAACGGCGGCGGCCACGTCGAGGTGCTGCCGCTGCGCTACGAGGAGGAGTCGGCCGCGTCCCTGGCCGCCCGCTGGCCCGCGCTCGGCCTGGACGCCGTCTTCGCGTACGACGACACCTACGCGATGCTCCTGATGCGGGCGTTCCAGGACGCCGGGATCGGCATACCCACCGAGGCCGCCGTGGTCGGCGCGGACGACTCCATGCTGGGGCGGCTGCTGCGGCCGAGGCTCAGCAGCGTACGGATGGAGCTGGCGACCGCCCAGCCGCTGGCCGACCTGGTGGACCGGCTCGTCCGCCACCCCAGGACCCCGCCCGAGCGCCACGACCTGCTGCGCGCCCGCACCGTACGACGGGAGTCCAGCTGAGCGGCCGACGACGTGCGCCACGCCCCGCCCGTGCCTAGCGTCATGACCATGAGCCATCCGCAGAGCTACGAAATCCTCATCGTCCCCGAGTTCACCGACGACAAGGCCCCCGCGACCGGAGAAGGCGCGACGGGGGCCAGCGTCAGGGGCGCGGCGGCCGAGGGGTCCGACGGCGGAGGACCGGGTGCCGCCATCCGGTCGGCCGTGGTCACCGCCACGGGTGAGACGGGCGAGACCGGCTACCCCCGGTACGCGGGCGACGGCATGGTGGCGGACATCGACCCCAGGACCAAGGCCGTCGAGGGTCTGCTCGTCGACGGCTCGGAACTCGCGTACGGGCTCTCGGCCCGGGTCGCGGAGCGCGGCACGGACAGCTGAGGCCGCCCGCCGGCGAGGGCGGCGCTACTGCTGCCCCTCCGCCTTGGCCTTCTGCTCGGCCTCGACGGCCTTGCGCACCTCGTCCATGTCCAGATTCCTGGCCTGGCCGATGACGTCCTCCAGGGCCGCCTCCGGCAGCGCGCCGGGCTGCGCGAAGACCGCCACGTTGTCCCGGACGATCATCAGCGTGGGGATCGACCGGATGTCGAAGGCCGCCGCCAGCTCCTGCTGCGCCTCCGTGTCGACCTTCGCGAAGACCAGGTCCGTGTGGCGCTCGGACGCCGCGTCGTACACCGGGGCGAACTGCCGGCACGGGCCGCACCAGGAAGCCCAGAAGTCGATCAGAACGAACTCGTTGTCGCTGACGACCTGGTCGAAGTTCTCCTTGGTGAGCTCTACGGTGCTCATGCGTTGCTCCCTCTTTCTGCCCGTATGAGACGTGTCCGGGTCAACGGTGCCCGTTCTCGTGCTATTCCGTGCCTGCCCATGTGGCCGACGTCCACACCCCCCGCCAGAATGGGCCGCATGACACATGGAGCGGAGCCTGTCGCGTACGACGTGGTGGTCATCGGAGCGGGTCCGGTGGGTGAGAACGTGGCGGACCGGGCCCGGGCCGCCGGGCTGACCACCGCGGTGGTCGAGTCCGAACTGATCGGCGGTGAGTGTTCCTACTGGGCGTGCATGCCGAGCAAGGCGCTCCTGCGCCCCGTCGTCGCCCGCGCCGACGCCCGCCGCGTCCCCGGCCTGAGCGGAGCCGTCCAGGGACCGCTGGACGCCGCTGCCGTCCTCGCGCACCGAGACGAGTACGCCTCGCACTGGAAGGACGACGGGCAGGTCGCCTGGCTCGACGGCATCGGCGCCGACATCTTCCGCGGCCACGGCCGGCTGACCGGCCCCAAGCAGGTCGCCGTCACCGCGCCCGACGGCACGGAGCACCGGCTCACCGCCCGGCACGCCGTCGCCGTCTGCACGGGCAGCAAGGCCGTGGTCCCCGGCCTGCCCGGCATCGAGGACGCCCGCCCCTGGACCAGCCGCGAGGCGACCAGCGCCAAGGAGGTCCCCGGCAGGCTCGTCGTGGTCGGCGGCGGAGTCGTCGGCGTCGAGATGGCCACCGTGTGGAACGCGCTCGGCGCGAAGGTCACCATGCTGGTACGCGGAGAGGGGCTGCTGCCCCGGATGGAGCCGTTCGCCGGTGAGCTGGTCGCCGAGGCGCTGACCGAGGCCGGAGCGGAGATCCGTACCGGCGTCTCGGCCACCGCCGTACGCCGCGCGGACGGCGACGGCCCGGTCACCGTGGAACTCAACAACGGCGAGAGCGTGGAGGCCGACGAGGTCCTCTTCGCCACCGGCCGCGCCCCGCGCACCGACGACCTGGGCCTGGAGACGGTCGGCCTGGAACCCGGCTCCTGGCTCACCGTCGACGACACCTGCCGGGTCGAGGGCACCGACTGGCTCTACGCGGCCGGCGACGTCAACCACCGCGCGCTCCTGACCCACCAGGGCAAGTACCAGGCACGCATCACGGGCGACGCGATCGGGGCCCGCGCGCAGGGCAAGCCGCTGGACACCGCCCGCTGGGGCGCCCACGCGGCGACCGCCGACCACGCGGCCGTCCCCCAGGTCGTCTTCACCGACCCGGAGGCCGCTTCGGTGGGCCTCTCCCTGGCCGAGGCCGAACAGGCCGGCCACCGCGTCCGCGCCGTCGACTACGACCTCGCCTCCGTGGCCGGTTCGGGGCTCTACGCGGACGGCTACCGGGGCCGCGCCCGCATGGTCGTCGACCTCGACCGCGACGTCCTGCTGGGCGTCACGTTCGTCGGCCCCGGCATCGGCGAACTGCTCCACTCGGCGACGATGGCGGTCGCGGGGGAGATCCCCGTGGACCGCTTGTGGCACGCGGTCCCGTCGTACCCGACGATCAGCGAGGTGTGGCTGAGGCTGCTGGAGACGTACCGCGGGTAGCCGCCGCCCGACGGGACGAGCGGCCGTCCGACGCGCTGGAACCCGCGCGTCGGACGGCCGCTCAGCTCTGTCAGGGCGAACGGAACGCCTGCGCCGCCGGAACGCCTGCGGCGCCCGAACGCCTGCGGCGCCGGCGTGAGGGCGCGGACCCACGGCCGCGCGGTCCGTGGACGGCTCGGCCGCAGCCGGCACCCGGCCGGCGCCGGTCAGCGGGCCGAGCCGGGCCCCGCCCGCGCGCACAGGCCGGGCGACGCGCGCCGGATCGCGCGCACTCACCCCGTCCAGCCCGCACCCCACCAGCGCCCCGACCCCGGTCCCGCAAGGCGGGCACGGGCCGACGGCCCCGGTAGGCGCAGCGATGGGCGGGAGCCCGCCAAGCGGTCACCGGCGGGCTCCCGCCCGGGCTACGAGGCCCACTCGACCTGGTAGTACTTCAGCGAGGCGTCCTCACCCACGAGGCTCATCCCGGCCGCCGCCATGACGCGTTGCGAGGCACTGTTGCCGATGTCGGCGTCCCCGCGCACCCGCGCGACGCCCTGCTCCCGGGCGAACCGGAGCAGCGCCCGAAGCGCCTCGGAGGCGTAACCATGTCCGCGCGCCGATTCCACGATCCCGTATCCGATCGTGACGCCGCCCCGCTGGTCCGGCGCGCCGTGGAAGCCGATACCGCCGATGACCGTGCCGTCGGCGCGGAGCCGTATCTCGTACGAGCCGAAGGGGCTGGGATCGCCGCTCTCCGCACATGCGGCCAGGAAGCGGGCGGCGGCCCCCTGCTCGCCGGGGGAGGGGTGGCCGGGAGCCCAGCGCGCACCGGCCGGCGGTGAACCCGCGGCGACGTGCTCGGCGTCGGCGGGGGTCATCGGATGCAGCAACAGGCGCGGCGTCTCGAGATCGGTCATGGCCTGTGGACTATCACGCGACCGCCGGGTCCGGCACCCGGAATACGCCGGGTGCCGGGACGCGCTCACGCCGGACCGAGGTCACCGCTGAGCGCGGCGGCCAGCCGCAGCTGTGTGTCCGCCTCGGCCTGCCGCCCCTGGCGCTCCAGGGTCCGGCCGAGCATCAGGCGGGCGTAGTGCTCCACCGGGTCGCGCTCCAGAACCGCGCGAAGCTCCGTCTCGGCCCGCCCGAGGCTCGCCGAGTGGTAGTAGGCGCGGGCCAGCAGCAGCCGGGGCGCGACCTGCTCCGGGACCTCCTCGACGAGTCCGCGCAGGATGCGGGCCGCGGTCCCGTACTCCTTCGCGTCGAAGAAGAACCCCGCGCGCTCCCAGCGCTCGGCGGCGGTGCCGAACTCGTAGTAGCCGTCGCTCATGTCGTCTCCTCGGTCGGGCGGATGTCCGGTCCGCACAACACCGACGAGTGGTTTAATATTCCACTAATCATTCGGCGTGGGTGCCGCCCGCCCCCGCCCGCAGCGGAATAGGTTGAGCGCCATGAGCAATCTCGATCGCCAGGCCGTCCCCACCGTCTGCGGGGGCCGGGGCTTCGTCGTCGCGGAGCCCGTACGTGAACTGCTCGCCCCGCGCAAGGTGCGGCTTGGAGAGTCCACCGAGGTCCGCCGGCTGCTGCCCAACCTGGGCCGCCGGATGGTCGGCGCCTGGGCCTTCGTGGACCACTACGGCCCCGACGACATCGCCGACGAACCCGGGATGCAGGTGCCGCCGCACCCCCACATGGGCCTTCAGACCGTCAGCTGGCTGCACGAGGGCGAGGTCCTGCACCGCGACAGCCTCGGCAGCCTCCAGACGATCCGCCCGCGCGAACTGGGCCTCATGACGTCCGGCCGCGCGATCAGCCACTCCGAGGAGAGCCCCGAGCGGCACGCCGCCCTGCTCCACGGCGCCCAGCTCTGGGTGGCCCTCCCGGACGCGCACCGCTTCACCGAACCCCACTTCCAGCACCACAGCGACCTCCCCGAGGTCACCGCGCCCGGCCTCACGGCCACGGTGATCCTGGGCGACCTCGACGGTGCCACCTCGCCCGGCACCGCGTACACCCCCATCGTGGGCGCCGACCTCTCGCTGACCCGGGGCGCGCGGGCCCGCCTCCCCCTGGACCCCGACTTCGAGTACGCCGTGCTCTCGATGTCCGGCGAGGCCGAGGTCGACGGCGTCCCGGTCCTCCCCGGCTCCATGCTCTACCTCGGCTGCGGCCGCACCGAGCTCCCGCTCCGCGCGGAGTCCGACGCGGGCCTGATGCTCCTGGGCGGCGAGCCGTTCGAGGAGGAGCTGATCATGTGGTGGAACTTCGTGGGCAGGACCCAGGACGAGATCGCCCGGGCCCGCGAGGACTGGATGGGCGGCGACCGGTTCGGCACCGTACACGGCTACGACGGCCCGCCGATCCCCGCGCCGGCGTTGCCGGACGTGGCGCTGAAACCGCGGGGGCGGGTGCGCTGAGCCGCGGCACGCTCGCGGCCGGGCGGGGTCGTCTCGTCCGCGCCGGCGGGTGTCCGTGCGTGCCCGGACGGGAGCTGACTTGCTGGCGACTTTCCTGATGGGGCGTCAGGTGCGTTCGGCTGCCACCGGCAGTCCTGCCGCCCAGCCGCGCCCGCCGGCTGTCCGGCGGGCGCTGGGATCAGGGGCGCGCGGCGCCGGCGGCGGGTTCCGCCGGGCTGACGCGGGCGGGCGGAACGGGTGACGGCGCTCCCTTCCCGGCGGGGTCGCCGGTGCGCAGGCCGAAGGCGGTGAGTGCCGCGGCGACGGCGGCTGCCGCGGCACACACCAGGAACGCGGTGCTGAAGCCGCTGCCCAGGGCGTCCAGGGCCAGGCCGTGGGCCGCGGAACCCGGAGCGCCCGGGGGCAGGCTGTTCACGGCGATGGGGCCGCCCGCCGCGGCGACCTCCCGCGCCGCGGCGGTCTCCGCGGCGGGCAGGGCGGCGCCGGAGAGCTTCGTCGCGAACGCCGACCCCGCATTGCTGAGGGCGACCGCGCCGACGACGACGGGGCCGAGGGCGAACCCGAGGTCGCGCAGCATGTTGGTGGTGGCGCTGGCCATGCCCGCCAGGTGCGGGGGCACGCTGTTCAGCGCCACGGCCGTGACCGAGCTGACGGTCAGGGCGAAGCCGATGCCGATCAGCAGGGCGGGCGCGACGAACGCGCCGAGTCCCGGGTCGGTGACGTCCAGCCGGGCGCACAGCAGGCAGCCCACCGTCATCAGGGCGAACCCGCAGGTCAGCAGCCAGGACGCGGCGACCCGGTGCAAAAGCCGCGAGACGACGGGGATGAGCAGGAAGGCGGGGCCCTGGAGGAGCAGGAAGGGGACCGCGACGCGGATCGGATCCTGGTGCTGCACCGGCCCCAGCCACATGCTCGTCGCGAAGCAGGCACCGAGGAAGGCGAGCATGCCGATGACCGCGGCGATGGACGACACGGTGAAGGCCCGGTTGCGGAACAGCTTCAGGTCGAAGATCGGGGAGTCGGCGCCCAGTTCGACCAGTACGAACCCGGCCAGGAAGCACGCGCCGAGGGCCAGGGAGAGCATGACGGGCAGGGTGGTCCAGCCGGACTCGGGCCCCTCGACGGCGCCGTACAGCACCAGGATGAGACCGACGGCGAAGGTGATCTGGCCGGGCATGTCCAGCCTGCGGCCCTCGGGCGCTTTCGACTCCGCGGTCAGCGCCAGGGTGAGCACCATGCTGACCAGGGCGAGACCGACGAGCACCCAGAAGGAGCCGCGCCAGGACCCGATCTTGGCGAACATGCCGCCGAGCAGGGGGGACACGGCGGCGCCGGCGGACAGGAAGCCGCTCCAGACGGCGACGGCGTGCGCCCGGTGCCGCACGTCGCGGGTCACCGCGGTGAGCGCGGTGAGCGAACCGGGGAACATGGCGCCGGCGCCCAGTCCGTTGAGGGCGGCGCCGGCCCACAGCACCTGGATGGTGGGCGCGAGCGCCGCCACGGTGCTGCCCGTGGCGACCAGGGCCGTGCCGGCCGCGACGAGCCTGCGCCGGCCGAACAGGTCGCCGAGGACGCCGAAGGTGAACTCGAAGCAGACCACGGCGATCATGAACGCGGCGGTGATCCAGGTGAGCTGCGATCCATGGGTGTTCAGGTCCTGCTGGAAGAGCCCGTTGAGCGAGGCCGGCAGCGCGTTCGCGACCTGGGCCACGAAGACCGCGCCGCAGGCCGCAGCCAGTGTTCCCGCGTAGCCCGGTGTCCGGGCGGCCCCCGCGGTTGGGCCCTGGGACATGGCTGTCCCGTTGTTGAGCGTCATTGCTGTTCTCCCTGGCTGGGAAAGTGGGCGTCCCGGAAGCGGGAACCCCGAAGAGCGTGGAAGGGCTCGGCTCCGCGTGCGGTGGGGGAGAGGACGCGACGAGAGCCGGCGCGATGCCGTGGAGAATGACACTTCGCTTTACTGCGCGTCAATGAAATGAGCGCGAAATAATCATTCTGTTCGTAGCGTATGGCTGTGCGCCGGGGCCTACGGCTGGTCGGCCAAGTCCCTCTCGAGCGAGTGCGCGGCGGCCTCCAGCGTGGCCACCAGGGAGCGCAGGCGCTGCGGGTCGTAGCGCACGCTGGGCATCGAGACGGAGAGACCGGACAGCGCGCTGCCGTCCCCGTCGCGCACCGGGACGCCGATGGCGACGAGACCGCGTTCGGACCGCTCCCGGTTCACGGCGAAACCGCTGCGGCGCACGCGCCTGAGCTCCGTGCGCAGCCGCGCCAGGTCGGGGCGGTCGGCCGGGTCGTCGCGGTGGCGCTCGGGGGCGTACACCTCCTCCAGCTCCTCGTCGGCCAGGTCGGCGAGCAGGAGGAGCCCCGCGGTGGTGCGGTGGGCGGGGAAGACCATCCCCTCCCGGGACCCGACCCGAAGGGCCTGCCGGCATTCCACGCTCGCGATGAACCGCACCGTCCCTCCGGTACGCACGATCAGGTTCGTGGTCTCGTCGAGGAGCGCGACCACCCGGTGCAGGTGGGGGAGGGCGGCGGTGCGCAGCCGTGACACGAGTGACTGGGAGTGGGCGGCCAGCTCCAGCACCGGGCCGGCGCGGTAGACGCGGTCCTCGCCCCGCACCGCGAAGTCCCGGTAGACGAGCATCGCCAGGATGCGGTGGGCCGTCGACCGGGCGACACCGAGGCGCTCCGCGAGCTGCGCCACGGTCGCGCCGCCCTCCATCTGCAGGATGGTCGCCGCTCGCAGCGCGTGGTCCACGCTCGCGATGGGGTAGGGCGGCGGCGTCTTCAGCGGTTTGTCCATCGGTGACCCTCACATTCTGCTGTGCAGAATACACATGTTCTGTCAGCAGACGCCGTGCACGCTGACTGCGTGACTGAGTCCTCCCTCACCCAAGACAACGCAACGGGCACCCCGGTGCGGCTCCAGGCCGTCACCGCCGAGGGGCAGCCCGAGGTCACCCCGGCGCTCGAGGAGCTGTACCGGGGCTTCGAGCGGGAACTGCTCGTCCCGCTGTGGACCGAGATCGGCGACCTGATGCCGGCCCACCCGCGCTCGCGCGCCGCGGCCCACCTGTGGCGCTGGGAGCGGCTGCGCGAGCTCGCCGCGCAGGCCGGCGCCATCGTGCCGGTCGGGCGGGGCGGGGAGCGCCGTGCGATCGCGCTGGCCAACCCGTCCCTCGGCGGCAGGCCCTTCGCCACGCCGACCCTGTGGGCGGCCATCCAGTACCTCATGCCCGGCGAGGACGCCCCCGAGCACCGCCACACCCAGCACGCCTTCCGCTTCGTCGTCGAGGGCTCGGGCGTATGGACCGTCGTCGGCGGCGACCCCGTGCCGATGAACCGCGGTGACTTCCTGCCGCAGGCGGGCTGGAACTGGCACGCCCACCACAACGCCACCGCCGAGCCGATGGCCTGGATCGACGGGCTGGACATCCCGTTCCAGTACGTCACCGAGGCGCAGTTCTTCGAGTTCGGCCGCGACGGGATCAGCGACGCCGAGCGGATCACCCCCGACAGGTCCCGTTCCGAGCGGCTGTGGGGCCACCCCGGCCTGCGCCCCCTGTCGGCCACGCCCGCCACGCCCGGCAGCCCCCTGCTGTCGTACAAGTGGGAGTACACGGACGCCGCCCTGCGTGACCAGTTGCTGCTGGAGAAGGAGGGCTTCGGCGGTACCGTCGAGCCCGGCCACGCCGCGGTGCGGTACTCCAACCCGCACGACGGCAGCGACGTCCTGCCGACGATCCGCGCCGAGTTCCACCGCGTCGCCCGCGGCGCCGAGACAGCGCCGCTGCGCGAGACCGGCTCCTCCGTCTACCAGGTCTTCGACGGATCCGGCGTGGTCACCGTCGGCGACACGTCCTGGACGGTCACCCGCGGTGACCTGTTCGTCGTCCCGTCCTGGGAGCCGTTCTCCGCGAGGTCCGAGGCCGGCGCGACCGACTCCGACTCCCGCTCCCTCGATCTGTTCCGCTTCTCCGACGCGCCCGTCTTTGAAGCGCTGAAGCTCGACCGCACCCAGAAGGACGCCTGACCATGAAGCTCGCCACCCTCCGCACCGCCGACGGGACCCGGGCGGTCCGCGTCGACGGCGACACGCTCGTCGACCTCGGGTACGCCGACCTGGGCGCACTGTTCGCCGAGGACGACTGGCAGGGCAGGGCCGCCGCCGCGTCCGGCACGGCCTACCCGGTCGACGGCGCCGACTTCGCGCCGGTCGTCCCCAATCCCTCCAAGATCGTCTGTGTCGGCCACAACTACACCAACCACATCAAGGAGATGGGACGGGAGCTGCCCAGCCACCCGACCCTGTTCCCGAAGTTCGCCGACACCCTGATCGGCGCGAACGACGACATCGCCAAGCCGGCCGAGACCGACGCCCTCGACTGGGAGGTCGAACTGGCCGTCGTCATCGGCAAGCAGGTCCGGCGCGCCGACGAGCAGCAGGCCGCCGACGCCATCGCCGGCTTCACCGTCATGAACGACATCTCACTGCGCGACTGGCAGTTCCGCACCATCGAGTGGACCCAGGGCAAGATCTGGGAGGCCACCACCCCGGTCGGACCGTACGTCGTCACCCCCGACGAGGTCGGCGGCGTACGCCCCGCGCTCGAGGTGAAGACGGTCGTCGACGGCGAGGCCGTGCAGGGGGACGACACCGGCACGCTGTTGTTCGACCCGGTCTTCCTGGTGCGGTACATCTCCACCGTCATCACCCTGCGCCCGGGCGACATCATCGCCACCGGCACCCCCGCCGGCGTCGGCAACGCCCGCGACCCGAAGGTGTTCCTGCTGCCCGGTCAGACCGTGGTCACCGAGATCGCCGGCCTGGGCGCCTGCTCCAACAAGGTGGTCGAGGGATGACCGGCGTTCCGCGCACCCTCGCCGACGCGCGCGCCTGGGCCGGTACCGGCACCGAGCTGCTGCTCGACGCCGTCGCGGGACTGGACGAGGACGCCTTCTCGGAGGCCGGCCTGCTGCCGGACTGGACGCGCAAACACCTGGTGGCGCACGTCGCGGCCAACGCCGACGCGCTCGGCAACCTGGTGCACTGGGCGGCCACCGGCGAGGAGAAACCCATGTACGCCTCCGCCGAGGAGCGCGCCGCCGGCATCGCCAAGGGCTCCGCTCTCCGCGCCGACGAGCTCCGCTCCTGGCTGGCGGCCTCCGCGCACGAGCTGGCGGCGGGACTGGACGGGCTCACCGACGAGCAGTGGGAACGCCAGGTCGTCACCGCCCAGGGCCGCACCGTCCCCGCCACCGAACTGCCGTGGATGCGGGCCCGCGAGGTCTGCGTCCACGCCGTCGACCTCGGCACCGGCGTCGTCACCTTCGCCGACCTGCCGAAGGGCTTCCTGACCGCGCTCGTCGCCGAGATCGCGGCGAAGCGCGGACTGACCGAGCTGCCCGACGGACCGCTGCCGGAGGTCGCCGCCTGGCTGGCGGGCCGGCCCCACACGCTCGCCGGCGCCCCCGCGCTCGGCGCCTGGCTGTAAAGGAGTGCACCCCGTGTCCCACCCAGATGTGATCGTCGTCGGCGGCGGCATCGGCGGCCTCGGTGCCGCCTTCTCGCTCACCCGCCAGGGCCTGGGCGTCCGCCTGCTGGAGAGCGCCCCCGCCTTCGGCGAGGTCGGCGCCGGCATACAGCTCGCCCCCAACTGCACCCGCATCCTCGACGACTACGGCCTCCTGGAAGAAGCCAAGAGCCTGGGCGTCGTCCCCGACGCCATGGTCATGCGCGACGCCGTCGACGGCGACGAGCTGACCCGGCTCGACCTGCGCCACCTGGAGCGGCGCTACGGCTACCCGTACCTGGTCATCCACCGCAGCGACCTGCACGGCCTGCTGCTGCGCGCGTGCGAACGCGCCGGTGTCGAGCTGATCAACGACGCGCGGGTGACCTCGTACGAGAACACCGCGGCCGGTGCCCGGGTGAGCCTCGCCTCCGGCGAGACCCACGAGGCCGGCGTCGTCATCGCGGCGGACGGCCTGCACTCGGTCGCCCGCGGGCTGCTCGTCGACGACGAGCCCGTCTCCTCGGCGTACGTCGCCTACCGCGGTACCGTCCCCGCCGAGCAGCCGCGCGTGCGGGACGTCGACCTCAGCGAGGTCGTGGTGTACGTCGGCCCCCGATGCCACTTCGTCCACTACGGCCTGCGCGGCGGCGAGATGCTCAACCAGGTCGCCGTCTTCGAGTCGCCCAAGGCGCTCGCCGGCCGGGACGACTGGGGCACGCCCGACGAGCTCGACGCCGCCTTCGCCGACACCTGCGACTTCGTCCGCGACGGTCTCCCCTTCATGTGGCGGGACAAGTGGTGGCGGATGTTCGACCGCGACCCGGTCATGCGGTGGGTGCACGGCCGGATCGCCCTCCTCGGCGACTCCGCCCACCCCCCGCTCCAGTACATCGCCCAGGGCGCCATCATGGCGATCGAGGACGGCTGGGTGCTGGGCGAACAGGCCGCCCGCCACCGCGCCGCGGACGGCGCGGTCGACTGGACCACCGCGCTCGCCGCCTACGAGGCCGTCCGCCCGGAGCACTGCCGGCGCGTGCTGACCACGTCCCGCGCGTGGGGCGAGCTGTGGCACCTCGACGGTGTGGCGCGCGAGCGGCGCAACGCCCTGTTGCGCGCCCGCGACACCTACGACTACTCCTTCACGGACTGGCTCTACGGGCCGACCGCCCTGACGCCGGACCAGGAGCCGGAGATGTTCACGCCCATCCCGCTCTCCTCGGCGCCGGCCGGCGAGGCGGCCCTGGCCGGGGGCGCGTCATGAGCGACGCCTACCTCTACGCGGCGGCGCGCACCCCCTTCGGACGGTTCGGCGGCGCGCTCGCCGGGGTGCGCCCGGACGACCTCGCCGCGACCGCGCTGACCGGCCTGCTCGACAAGACCCCGGACCTGGACCCGGCCGCCGTCGGCGACGTGGTGTGGGGCAACGCCAACGGCGCCGGCGAGGACAACCGCAACGTCGGCCGGATGGCGGCGCTGCTGGCCGGACTGCCGGTGAGCGTGCCCGCCACCACCGTCAACCGGCTGTGCGGCTCCGGCCTCGACGCGGCGATCATCGCCTCCCGCACCCTGGAGTCGGGTGACGCCGACGTCGTCGTCGCGGGCGGCGTGGAATCCATGACCCGCGCCCCCTGGGTGCTGCCCAAGCCCGACCGGGCCTTCCCCGCCCGCGACGTCACGGCCGTCTCCACCACCCTCGGCTGGCGGCTGGTCAACCCCGCGATGCCGAAGGAGTGGACGGTCTCGCTGGGCGAGTGCAACGAGCTGCTCCAGGAGAGATTCGGCATCTCCCGGGAACGCCAGGACGCGTTCGCGGCCCGCTCGCACCGCCTCGCGGCCACCGCCTGGGACGAGGGCTTCTACGACGGCCTGGTCGTGCCGGTGGACGGACTCGCCCGCGACGAGGGCATCCGCCCGGACACCTCCCCGGAGAAACTGGCGGCCCTGAAGCCGTCGTTCCGCCCGGACGGCACGATCACCGCGGGCAACGCCTCCCCGCTGAGCGACGGCGCCTCGGCCCTCCTGCTCGGCACCTCCGCCGCGGCCGGCCGGATCGGCCGGGACCCCGTGGCCCGGATCGCCGGGCGCGGTGTGCACGCGGTCGAGCCGCGGATGTTCGGTTACGCCCCCGTAACGGCCACCGAGAAGGCGCTGCGCCGGGCCGGCATCGGCTGGGGCGACGTGGGGGCCGTCGAGCTGAACGAGGCGTTCGCAGTGCAGTCGCTGGCCTGCGTGGACGCCTGGGACGTGGACCCGGAGATCGTCAACACCCGTGGTGGGGCCATCGCCCTCGGGCACCCCCTGGGCGCCTCCGGCGGCCGGGTCCTCGGCACCCTCGCCGAGGTGCTGCGGGAGCGGCGCGAGCGCTGGGGCGTCGCGGCCGTCTGCATCGGCGTGGGCCAGGCCCTCGCCGTCGTCCTGGAGAACGTGACGGGTGAGGTGAGCCAGGGATGACCACGACCATCGCCGCCACCACCGACGAGGCCGTCGCCGGCATCGAGGACGGCTCCACCGTGCTGGTCGGCGGATTCGGCCTGGCCGGGATGCCGTTCGACCTGATCGACGCCCTCATCCGGCAGGGAGCCGGGGACCTGACGATCGTCTCCAACAACGCCGGCAACGGCGACGTGGGCCTCGCCGCGCTGCTCAAGGCCGGCCGGGTGCGCAAGGTGATCTGCTCCTTCCCCCGGCAGAGCGACTCCTATGTCTTCGACGCCCTGTACCGGGCCGGCCGGGTCGAGCTGGAGGTCGTGCCGCAGGGCACACTCGCCGAGCGGATGCGGGCCGCCGGAGCCGGCATCGGCGCCTTCTACAGCCCCGTCGGCGCCGGCACGCCGCTGGCCGAGGGCAAGGAGACCCGGGAGATCGACGGACGCGTGCACGTCCTGGAGTTCCCCGTCAAGGGCGACGTGGCGCTGATCTCCGCCCACCGCGCGGACACCATGGGGAACCTGGTCTACCGCAAGACCGCCCGGAACTTCGGACCGGTGATGGCCACGGCCGCCACCACGGTGATCGCCCAGGTCACCGACATCGTGCCGGCCGGCGGAATCGACCCGGAGGCCGTGGTGACGCCCGGCATCTTCGTCGACCGGCTCGTACGGGCCGAGGCCCGCCGGCTCACCGTGGAAGGGGCCCGCTGATGACCTCCCCCGTACTGGAGCGGGCCGACCGCGCGCCGCTCACCACCGATGAACTCGCCGCGCGCATCGCCCGCGACATCCCGGCCGGCTCCTACGTCAACCTCGGCATCGGGCAGCCGACCCGGATCGCCGAGCACCTGCCGCCCGACGCCGGGGTCGTGCTGCACACCGAGAACGGCATGCTCGGCATGGGCCCGGCCGCGACCGGCGACGAGATCGACCTCGACCTCACCAACGCGGGCAAGGTGCCCGTCACCGAGCTGCCCGGGGCGGCCTACTTCCACCACGCCGACTCCTTCGCGATGATGCGCGGCGGGCACCTGGACGTGTGCGTCCTCGGCGCCTTCCAGGTCTCCCGGCACGGCGACCTGGCCAACTGGCACACCGGCGAACCCGACGCGATCCCCGCCGTCGGCGGCGCCATGGACCTCGCCGTGGGGGCCCGGCAGGTGCTCGTCATGATGAAGCTGTTCACCCGCGACGGCGCGCCCAAGCTGGTGCCCGCGTGCACGTACCCGCTCACCGGGCCCCGCTGCGTCCACCGCGTCTACACCGACCACGGCGTCTTCGCCGTCGGCCCGGACGGTGTGCGGGTGCTGGAGACGTACGGAATCTCAGTGGCCGCACTGCGCGAACGTCTGGACGTCGAGCTGACCGGCTGACAGACGCGGGGCTTCACACGACGTCGTCGTCGCGGACTGTGTGTAAGCCGGGCGTTCGCCGTGCCGGGGCGGGGATAGGATCTCCGGCATGGCGAACCTTCGTGAGGCGCAGAAGCAGATGACCCGCCGTCTGCTGCTGGAGTCGGGACTGCGGCTCTTCAAGGCGAAGGGGTACGCGGCCACCACGGTGGACGACATCGCCACCGCCGCGGGCACCACACGCGTCACGTTCTACGCGTACTTCCCCTCCCGCAGCGAGTTGATGCGGGCGCTCATCGACGAGCAGCTCAACGAGGCGCTCCAGCGCGTCCGCTCGCCCGAGCACGGCTCCACCGCGCAGGACCTGGTGACCACCGTCGCCGACGGGTCGGCGGAGGCGATCATGGCGTGGCTGCGCCGGACCGCCGAGAGGTGGCCGGTGATCCGGCCCATCATCCGCATCGGCCGCGACGCCGCGGTGATCGACCCGGACCTGCCCGACCTGGTGGAGCGCTGGCTGGAGGAGGCCATCAGCGACATCGAGGACGGCCTCACCGCGGCCGGCCGCCTCGCACCCGGCCAGCGGCACTTCCGGGGCGTGCTCGCCATGTCCCAGCTCGACTACGTGGCCCAGCACTGGGACCGCTCCGACTGGAAGCTGACCCGCGACCAGATGCTGGAGGAACTCACCGGCAGCTGGGTGCGCCTGCTGAACTGAGGCGGTGCTCAGAGCCCCGCCGCGACCTCCTGGAGCAGCCCCCGCAGCCACGCCGTGAAGTGCTGGTCGGTCAGCCTCGGGTTCCACACCATGTCGATGCCGAGCCCGGGCAGCGGGAACGGGAACTCCTCGATCCGCAGATCGGACAGCCGCCGCATGGCGACGGCGACCTGGTGCCGCAGCAGCGCCACCCCGCCGGCGCGAGCCACCAGGAAGGGAACCAGCAGGAAGTCGGAGCTCAGCTGCCCGACCCGGTAGGGGATGCCCTGGTCCTCCAGCACCGAGTACGGGAAGACCCGCCGGTCGGTGTCGACCACGACGTGCGGCTGGGTTGTCAGCAGCTCCAGGGCGTCGGCCTGGGCGGGCGTGTCCGGCGCGGCCACCACCACGACCCGGTCGTCGTACAGCCGCTCGCGCGGATACCGCGAGAAGTGCCCCTCGGAAATCAGCACCACGTCGACGCCCTGGTCGGTGAAGGTCGCCTCGTTCGGCACCGTGATCGTGCGCAGCCGCAGCGTGGCGTGCGGGGCGCGCTCCCGGACGAGCCGGGTCAGCCGGGGGCCGACGACGAACGCCGTGCTCGTCGTCATGGCGACGGTGATGGTCCGGCTGTCCGCCGCCGGGTCGAAGACCGGGAAGTTCACGATGCGCGCCGTCTGCCGCAGGGCGCTGCGCAGCGGCCCCACCAGTTCCAGCGCGTGCGGAGTCAGCGTGACCCCGCTGCCCTGCCGGACGACCAGGTCGTCCCCGAGGAGGCGCCGCATCCGGGTCAGGGCGTGGCTCATCGCGGGCTGGGAGAGGCCGACGCGCTCCGCGGCCTTCGTCACCGACCGCTCCTCCAGGAGCGCGAGAAGGGGCACCAGGAGATTCAGGTTGACCGACGCCAGCCGGTCCAGGCCCGAATTCGCGGTGCCCCGTTCCTCTGCGCTCATGGCGCGCAGCCTACGCCGCCGCCCGGGTCATCCGGCGCAGCCGGGGGATCGGTACGCGGTAGTTCAGGGCGACGACGTCGGCGGTGCCGTCGGCGTGCGGCCAGCGCATCAGAGCGGGCCCGCCGCCGGGCCGCCCGTCGATGTACTCCGGCTCGCCGTCCACGGGCAGGTTACCGATCGCCTTCAGGCTCAGCCCGAACTGTTCGGTCCAGAAATAGGGCTGGAACCGCAGCGGTGGTGCGGCGTCCCCGTGTACGAGGGCCCGCGCCGCGACCTTCGCCTGCTCGATCGCGCTGCTCCACAGGGGCACGCGGCGCCGCCCCCGGGGGGTGGGGAAGGCCGCGAGATCCCCGACGGCCGCCACGTCGGGCCGCACCAGTCCGCGCGCGTCGACTTCGATGGCGCCCCGCGAGGTGAGCCCGGAGCCGGCCAGCCACTCCGTGTTGGGGACGTCGCCCACGGCGGTGAGGACCACGTCCGCCTCCAGGACTCCGCCCTCGGCGAGCACGACCCTCGTCGCCCCGCCGTCGGCCGCCGGCCGTGCCCCGGCGCTCTCCACGACCGTGAGCCCCTGATCGCGCGCGGCCCGCGCGAAGACGCCGGCCAGGTACGGGCCGAGCTGCTGCCGCAGGGGCGTGCCCTGCGAGACGAGGGTGACCTCGCAGCCGGAGGCCAGACAGCCGGAGGCGATCTCCATACCGAGCGGGCCACCGCCCACCACGACGACCGACGGCCCGGCCGCCACCCGCCGGCGCACGGCCAGTGCGTCGTCCAGCCCGCGCAGCGTGAGCTCGCCGGGCAGGGCGGACAGCCGCCGGGCCCGGGAGCCGGTGGCCAGCACCAGCCGGTCGTACGGGAGGACAGCGCCGCCGTCGAGGGAGACGAGCCGGCGGTCCGGATCGAGGCCGGTCGCCCGCACGCCGAGCAGTTCGGTGGCCCCGTGGCCGGCCGGCGGAAGCTCGTGCGAGGTCAGGTCGTCGCCCTTGAGCAGCAGCGACTTGGACAGGGCGGGGCGGCTGTACGCGGGATACGGTTCGTCGCCGACGATGGTCAGCTCGCCGTCGAAGCCGGCCTCGCGCAGCGTGTCGGCCGCCGTGAGCCCGGCGATGCCGTTGCCCACCACGACCACGCGCCCGAGGGGTGCGGTGCTCATGCGATCCTCAGGGCCGCGACGGGACACACCCGCACGGCGGCGTGGGCGAGTGGCGCCTCGGCGGCGGTGAACTCCTCGCGGTCCAGGACGAGTTCGCCTTCGTCGTCGAGGTGCATCAGCTGCGGGGCCGCCTCCTCGCACAGGCCGTGGCCCTCACAGCGGGGGCGGTCGATGACGATCTTCATGCGGGGATCACCTCCAGGACGGGGAGCTTCTCGATGCTCCGGGTGGTGTTGCCGGGGACGCGTACCTCGGGCCCGGCGACGAGGCGGCCGACCCGGCGGGACAGCGCCTCGATCACGGCGTGGGCCTCCAGCCGGGCGAGCCCCTGGCCCGCACAGCCGTGCGGGCCGTAGCCGAACGACAGATGGTCGACGGGGTTGCGCTCGACGAGGAACGCGTCCGGGTTCTCGTAGTGGCGCGGGTCGCGGTTGCCGGCGCCGAACAGGATCGCGACCTGCGCGCCCGCCGGGATGCCGGTTCCGTCGATCGTGACGTCCCGGGTGACGCGGCGGCCCCAGGCGTGGACGGGCGCCCAGAAGCGCAGCACCTCGTTGAAGGCCGCGGGCACCAGCGAGGGGTCCTCGCGGACGAGGGCGAGCTGGTCGGGGTGGCGGGCGAAGAGGGCGACGAGGTTGCCGATGGCGGCGATGGTCGTGTCGACGCCGGCGCCGAGGTACTGGTGGATGATGTGGCCGGCCGTGTCCGGCGGAATGGCGCCGCGGGCCTCGGCGTCGAAGATGCCGCGTCCCACGGAGCCCTCGGCGAGGTCGTCGGCGGTGACCCGGGAGCACCAGGCGTACAGTTCGCCGGCGACGGGGAAGCTCTCACCGGTGCGCTGGTTCATGGGGCCGAGGACCTGCATCGCGGCCTGCCCCCATCGCAGCATGTTGGCGCGCACCTCGCCGGTGAAGCCGATGAGGTCGGCGACGACCTCCAGCGGGAAGGCCCGAGCCAGGGCGTCGATGGCTTCAAAGGACCCCCTCTCCACCAGTTCGGCGACCAAGGCGTCGGCCTTCGCCGTGATGGAGCCCTTCAGGCCGCGCAGCGCGCGTGGGGAGAGGTTTTCGGTGAGCGTGGCGCGCAGCCGGGTGTGCACGGGCGGGTCGGACGCCAGCGAGGTGCCGGTCAGGGCCTCGTTGGCCATCGGATTGAAGGCGATCGATGCCGAGGAGAACGACTCCCAGTCGGCCAGTGCGCCGCGGATGACGACATACCGCGTCAGCGCGTAGACGTCGTTGCGCGGGAGGTGCACGACCGGGCCGCGTTCCCGCAACTCGGCGTAGAGGGGGTACGGGTCGAGGACGACTTCGTCGGCGAAGAGGTCCACGTCAAAGGTGGGCAGGGTGCTCATGCCCACAGTGAAATGTCCGGCCTCACATCGAACAAATGAATGCTTGGCATGCGGCGGCATGCACGGTGTGCATGAGCTCGGCCCCTCAACCGGCGCAAGGGGTTCCGTGACGCTCGCGCAACCCCTGATGCATTGTTTTTTCGTGGTGTTCGTTTCATTGACGGCATGTAAAGCGAATGGATACCGTGACGACAGCCACAGGATGCGTGGGCACCCCACGCCGGAGATGTGAGGCATGCGTATGAGCGTCCAGAGCAACACCGTCAACACCGTCCTGGGCCCTGTGCCGGCCGCGGAACTGGGCGTCGTCTCGGTCCATGAGGCGCTGCTGTCGGTGGTGCCGGGCGCCGAATGCGCCTACGACATCACCCTCGACCGCGCCGAGATCTTCGAGACCCTCGCCGCCGAGCTGAACGGCTTCAAGGCGCACGGCGGCGGCACGATCGTGGACAGCACCGGCATGTTCCACGGCCGGGACGTCCGGCTGTACGAGGCCCTCTCCCGCACCACCGGCGTGCACATCGTCGCCTCGACGGGCCAGGGCCCGGAGGAGCTGCTCGGCGGCTACTTCCTCACCCCCCAGACCAACCCGCCGACGCCCTGGCCGGCCGAGAAGTTCGCCGACCTCTTCACCAAGGAGGTCACCGAGGGCATGGTCGTCCCGCGCTTCGAGCGGCGCGGCGCCGCCGGCCTGGTCGCCACCGCCGCCACCCGCACCGGCATGACCGCGACCGACGAGAGCCTCTTCCGGGGCGCGGCCCGGACCGCCCTCGCCACCGGCGTCCCCGTCTCCATCCGCTACGGCAAGGACGCCCCGCAGGACCTCGACGTGGTTCTGGACGAGAAGCTGCCCGCCGACCGCGTCGTCGTCGGTGGACTGGACCGCAAGGACGCCGTCGCCGCCGGGGCATGCCTCGAGGCCGCCCGCCGCGGTGCGTACGTCGTGCTCGACCACGTCGGCACGCAGGACGAGGACCATGTGACGGACGCCGAACGCGTCGCCCTCGTCCTGGAGTTGGCCGAAGCCGGCCTGGCCGGCCGGGTCCTGCTGTCGGCCGGCGCCACCGGCGTCGCCAAGGGCCACCCGGGCAACGACCTGCCGTACAGCCACGTCCTGACCGACTTCGTCCCGCTCCTGAAGGACCAGGGCCTCGGCGAGGACGACGTACGGCGGATTCTCGTCGACAACCCGCGGGACCTGCTGTCGGTGCGCTGAGCACCCCGGCGGATACGGCCATCAAGTCTCTTTCTCAAAGGTGAGTGTTGTGTCGAAGGTGAACACGGTCCTGGGACCCGTCCCGGCCGAGGAGTTGGGCATCGTCGCGGTCCACGAGCACATCGGGTACGGCATGCCCGGCTCCGAACTGGACACCAAGTGGTGGAAGACGCCCGAGCAGCGGTACGAGGAGACCGTTCCCAAACTGCGCCGCTTCCACGAGCTGGGCGGTGGCACGTTCGTCGACGCCACCGGCATCTGCAACGGCCGTGACGTCGACTACTACAAGTCCCTGTCCGCGAAGACCGGCGTGCACATCGTCGCCTGCACCGGCTTCGTCGGCGGCGACACCGCCCTGCCGCACTTCGCGAACGCCGGCGTCGACTACCTGATGCGGCAGTTCGTCCACGAGATCACCGCCGGCATCGGCGACACCGGCAGCCGCGCCGGCGTCATCAAGGTCGGCGTGAGCCGGGGCGGCCGGATGACCGACCTGGACAAGCGGATCTACCGGGCCGCCGCCCGCGCCGCCCTCGCCACGGGCGCCCCCATCCTCACCCACCTCGCGATCGACGCCGAGAACGCCATCGCGATCTTCCACGAAGAGGGACTGCCCCTGCACCGCGTCCTGTTCGGGCACGTCGACGACGGCGTCAACGCCGACAAGACCCGCGATGTGTGGATCGCGGAGCAGGGCGGCCGCATCGGCTTCGACACCTTCGGCTACGAGACCGAGCTGCCCGACCCGCCGTTCTGGGCCCGCCCCCGCAAGGAGCGCCTCGATCACTTCCTGCGCTTCATCGACGGCGGCCGCCGGATCAACCAGGTCCTCGCCTCCGCCGACGCCAACTGCTCCCCGCTGGGCTGGCCCGGCGTCAAGGGGCACACCGTCAACTACATCTTCGAGGACCTCATCCCGGACCTCCGCTCCGCCGGCCTCGACGACACGGCGATCAAGACGATCTTCGTCGACAACCCCGCCGCCTTCCTGACCCTCCAGAAGTAGAGAGAACCAACGATGCAGCTCTCGGACCTCAAGAACCTCAAGATCGCCGTCGTCGGCGCGGGATACGGCGGCGCGGCCGCCGCCAAGGCGCTCAGCCTCCTGGGGGCCCGCGTGGACGTCTACGAGCAGGCCGGCCGGGTCCGCGAGGTCGGCGCCGGCATCGGCCTGCGCCCCTCCACCATGAACCGCTTCCGCGAGTGGGGGATCTTCGACGCGATCGCCGACGTCACCTCGCCGAGCGACTACTTCGAGATCCTCACCGACACCGGTGAGCCGATCATGAAGGAGGCCTGGCCCGCCGACGGCGAGCAGGTCCACACCCACCTCATCCACCGCGGCGACTTCATCGACGCCCTCATGGGCGCCCTCCCCGACGGCATGGTGCACCTCGGCCACAAGCTGGAGAGCGTCGAGGACAAGGGGGAGGGCGCCGTCCTCACCTTCGCGGGCGGCGCCACCGCGGAGGCCGACCTGGTCGTCGGCGCCGACGGCATCAAGTCGGTCGTCCGCCACCAGCTGTTCAGCCGGAAGCCCCCGGTGTTCTCCGGCGAACACGCCTACCGCACCGTGATCTCCACCGACGCCGCCCACGGCATGGTCGTCGACGACAACCTGCGCATGTACATCGGCCGCGGCACCAAGGTCTACCTCCTGCCGCTGCGCCACCGCGGCCAGGTCTCCTTCGACATCACCGCCCTCAACACAGACGGCACCTGGGCACCGCAGGTCACCAAGGAGGACCTGCTCAAGACGGTCGAGGGCTTCGACGAGCGCCTGGTGGCCATCACCCGCGACCTCGACATGGACACCGTGAACATCCGCGCGGTGTACGACATCGACCCCGTCGACACCTGGCACACGGACCGCGTCGTCCTCGTCGGCGACGCCGCCCACTCGATGCTCCACCACCAGGGCCAGGGCGCCAACTCGGCCATCGAGGACGGCGGCGCGCTCGCCGACGCCCTGAAGCGGGCCGGCTCCCTGAAGGAGGCGCTCGCCCTCTACCAGGCCACCCGCAAGCCGGTGACCGACGAGTTGCAGCGCATCTCGCGCCAGGGCTGGACCGAGGAGGAGATCAACGACGTCTTCCCCGGCCAGAAGCCCGCCGCCGCAGGACAGGAGTGACCCCGTGACACTGCACCCCGAGATCGCCGAGTTCCTCGCCACCCTCCCGGCTCCGCCCGAGGGCCCGCTCGACCCGGTCGCGATGCGCGCCGCCGACGAGGCGCACGTGGCACCGCCCGAGGAGCGCCTGCCGCTGCACGCCGTCGAGGACCTGACGGCGACGACGCCCGCCGGCGACATACCGGTCCGCGCGTACACCCCCGTCGAGGCCGAACGCCACGGCGTCCTCGTGTACTTCCACGGCGGCGCCTTCTTCCTCGGCAGCCTGGACACCCACGACCACGTCGCCCG
This sequence comes from Streptomyces sp. 130, assembly GCF_007096885.1. Taxonomy (GTDB): domain Bacteria; phylum Actinomycetota; class Actinomycetes; order Streptomycetales; family Streptomycetaceae; genus Streptomyces. Next base: position 76,852 of record NZ_VJNO01000024.1, read on the forward strand.
CTCGCTGGCGAAGGAGACCGGCCTCAAGGTGGTCTCCGTCGGCTACCGCCTGGCCCCCGAGGCGGCCTTCCCGGCCGGCCTCGACGACTGCTACGCGGTCGTGCGCTGGATCGCGCAGGACGGCAACGGCCTGGACTGGGACGGCACGACTCTGGCCGTCGCCGGCGACAGCTCCGGCGGCACCTTCGCCGCGGCCGTCGCCGCCCGCGCCCATGACGACGGCTTCGACCGGATCACCCACCAGGTCCTCTACTACCCCTCGCTCGACCTGGAGTTCGACGTCGACCGCTACCCGTCGCTGCGGGAGAACGCCGTCGGCTACGGCCTGGAGACCGCCGGGCTGAAGCCGTTCAACGCCTTCTACCTCGACAGCGGCGCCGACCCCGCCGACCCGCTCGTGTCGCCCGTCAGGCGGGCCGACCTCACCGGCCTGCCACCGGCCCTGGTCGTCACCGCCGAACACGACCCGATGCGCGACGAGGGCGAGCTGTACGGCGCCCGGCTGCGCGACGCCGGCGTCCCGGCGACGGTCAGCCGCTACGAGGGTGCGAACCACGGCTTCGTCCAGCACTTCTCGTGGATCCCGGAGTACCACCGGGTGTTCGAGGAGACCGCCGCCTTCCTCGGCCGGCGCTGAACCCGCAGGGAGAGAACACCATGACGCACGATGCGGTCGCCATCCACCCCCTCGTCTCGCCCTGGGGCCGGTTCGGGCTGTACAGCTTCTTCATCGACGCACCCGAACCGGCGATCGTCGACACCGGGATCGCCTCCTCGCCCGCCGAGGGCATGGCCCCGGCGCTCGAGGCGATCGGACGCCGTATCGAGGACGTGCGGTGGATCCTGCTGACGCACGGCCACATCGACCACGTCGGCGGCGCGCACGCCCTGTGGGAGCTCACCGGACGCCGCGCCCGGGTCGTGATCCACGAGGCCGACGCACCGATGCTCCGCTCGCGCCGGGCGCACGTCGGGGAGTACCTCGCCGGACGGGGCCGGTACCTGGCCGACCCCGACGGCGAGGCCAAGGTGACGGCCGCCGCGAACGCCGTGATCTCCGGCGAGATGGAGCCCTCCCTGCTGGTGAAGGGCGGCGAGACGCTGTCCCTCGGCGGTGGCGTCACCGTGTCGGTGCACGCGATCCCCGGACACACCCCGGGCTCCGTCGCATACGTCGTCGACGGGCAGCGCTCCGTCTTCACCGGCGACGCCGTCCAGGTGCACGGCGCCGCCAACGGCTTCCCCGGCTACACGGACCCCGCGGCCTACCGCGCGAGCCTGGAGTACCTGCGCGACGAGGTCCGCCCGCGCCACCTCTACCTGGGGCACCCCTACCGCCGCGCCGACGGCACCCCGTACGGCGTCGAACTCGACGAGACGCAGGCCCGGGAGGCCGTCACCCAGAGCCTCGACATCGAGGAACGGGTCGCCACGGCCGCCTGCGCATGCCTGGCCGCGGGCCTGCGGCCGACCGACTCCCCGTACTCGCCGTTCGTCCCCGCCGCCGAAGAACTCGGCTACCGCGGCGACCCCACGCTGGAGCCGTCGCCGTTCTTCACCTCGATGCACGGCTACCGCCTGCGCAACCCGAATTCGTGACTCAGGAGCACCCCCTCATGACCGACTCCCGGACGATCCGCGCCGGCGCACAGAGCATCACCGTCCGCAAGGACCTCCGCGTCCCGATGCGCGACGGCGTGACCCTCGCGGCCGACACCTACAGCGGCGGGGACGACACCCCACGGCCCGCGCTCGTGGCCCTGAGCCCGTACGGCAAGGAGCTCCAGGCCCTCGCGCTGACCACCCCGCCGCAGCGCCGGCCCAGCCCCATGTGGGACGGCTGCATCGAGGCCGGCGACATCGCGCGCGTCGTCGGGGAGGGCTACGTCCACGTCATCGGCGACCTGCGGGGCTCCGGCGCCTCCGAGGGCGAGCACATCGGCAACTACAACGCCGGCGGCGTCCCGCTGGGCCAGGACGCCTACGACTTCATCGAGTGGGTCGCGGCCCAGCCCTGGTGCGACGGCAACGTCGGCATGATCGGCATCTCCTACTTCGGCTCGATGCAGGTACTGGCCGCCGCCGAGCGCCCGCCGTCCCTGAAGGCGATCTTCGTCAGCGGCGGCCACTACGACTTCTACGAGACCACGTACCACGGCGGCGTCATGTGGTTCATGCCCCGCGCCGCCCGCGAGGGCCGCGGCGGCGACTCCGGCTGGGCCTTCACCGACGGGGTCAAGTCCCGCATGCTGGAGACGTATTCGCCCGAGGAGATCAAGAAGCGCGTCGCCGAGCGCCTGAAGGACCCGGACGTGGCCGCCTGGCCCAACCTGGTCCACGTCCTCAACTACCCCAAGAACCACGAGGCGTGGTTCGACATCGTGATGAACGACCTCGACGGCGAGTGGTACGAGGAACGCAACCCGATCACCCTCGCGCCGGACATCGACATCCCGGTCTGGCTCCAGATCGACCAGGGCCGAGGCTGGACGATGGACGGCACCATCGAGCTCTTCCACGCGCTCCGGGGCCCCAAGAAGCTCGACATCGGCCCCTACCCGCCCATGCAGTCGCGGCCCTTCATCGAAGAGCACGACAAGATGTTCCGCTGGTACGAGTACTGGCTCAAGGGCGTCGACAACGGGATCATGGACGAGCCGGCGGTGACCGTCCACGTCGAGGGATCACGGCAGTACGTCACCGGCGCCCAGTGGCCGCCGAAGGACGTCGAGCACCGCCCGCTCTACCTGCGCCCCCGGCACAAGCTGTCCTTCGAGCCCGAGGCGATGGGCGCCGAGCACGCCGTGCCCGACGGTTTCTACCAGGCGCCGCTGACCGTCACCGACAAGGTGGAGATCCTCAGCTGGTCCACCGAACCGTTCACCGAGCCCACCGAGATGATCGGCCAGGGCGCGGCACACCTGTTCGCTGAGATCGACCAGCCCGACACCAACTTCATCCTGCGCATGTGGGACGAGGCACCCGGCGGCAAGCGGCAGCTCATCACGACCGCCTACCTCAAGGCGTCGCACCGCGAGCTGGACGAGGAACGCACCACCGAGGGCGACCCGCACCACCCGCACACCCGGGCGGTGCCGGTCGATCCCGGGAAGATCGAGGAGTACGTGCTGCGGGTCTACCCGTTCGCGGCCACCTTCCTGCCGGGACACCGGCTGGTCGTGGAGCTGTCCAACGACGAGCCGCTGGCCGACGAGCACAACGCGCTGCTCCCGCCGGACGCCTTCCACCTGCCGGTGGGCCGGCCCGTCACCCACAAGATCTACCGGGACGCCGCACACCCCTCCCGGCTGGTGCTGCCGTTCACGACCACGGCTCGGCAGTGAGCCCCGTTTTGCCCCTGCGGCGCCCCGGAGCGGTTCCGGGGCGCCACCGGAAGGGTCAGACGCCGAACGCGGCGGGGTACCGGATGGTGCCCGTCGGGGCCGGGCGGGCGTCGTCCAGGAGCATGGCCATCATGGCCTCGTCCGGGACGTCGAAGGGGGCCCGGATGCCGAAGCCGGAGGCCGGGGTGAAGCCGAACCGGGGGTAATAGGCGGCGTGCCCCAGCACCAGGACGAGGTTTTCTCCCCTGGCCCGGGCGGCGGCCAGTACGGCGCGGATGGCCGCCGAGCCGGCACCGGTGCGCTGGTGCGAGGGCAGGACCGCGCACGGAGCCAGGGCGAGGGCGGGTTCGCCGTCGACGTGGCAGCGGGTCAGCAGCGCGTACGCCACAGGGACGTTGCCGGCATCCGTCGCGATCATGGAGAGGCCGTCGATCCACGCCTTCGGGTCGGCGCGCAGGGCCTCGACGATGCCGGCCTCATGGGGCGTCGGGAAGGCCGCCAGGTTGATGCCGCGGATGGCGGTGATGTCGTCGGGGGTCTCGGGGCGGGTGGTCCACGTGGTCATGGTCGTTCCGTTCTCAGGGTCGAGTGGGGCGGTGCCGGCGGAGCTGTGGTCGTCGCTCACCGCTGACGGTCCCGGAAGCGGTAGGTCGCGCGCAGGTGCTGCGTGATGTCCTTCTTGGCGGCCTCGCGGCCGGCCCGCAGGCGGGCGTCGGTGCGCGAGGCCGCGTAGGCGTTCTCCCTCAGCAACCGGTGGTAGCTCTCCAGCCGGCGCTGCGGGATGTCCCCGGCCGCGACAGCGGCCAGTACCGCGCAACCGGGCTCGCTGCCATGCGCGCAGTCGGCGAACCGGCATTCCCGCGCGAGGAGTTCGATCTCCGCGAAGGTCTGCTCCAGCCCCGTCCGGGCATCGTGCAGACCGATCGCCCGCAGGCCGGGGGTGTCCAGCAGGACCCCACCGCCCGGCAGCGGGGCCAGCTCGCGCCACGCGGTGGTGTGCCGGCCCTTCCCGTCCGCGTCGCGTACCGCGCCGGTCGCCAGCCGCTCCTCGCCCAGCAGGTGGTTCCCGAGAGTGGACTTGCCCGCCCCGGAAGGGCCGAGCAGCACGACGGTGCCGTTCAGGACGGCCGTCAGGGTGTCCAGGCCCTCCCCGGTCACGGCGCTGGTGACGAGCACATCCGTACCGGGTGCCACCTCGGCCACCTCGGCCGCCGCCTGCTGCGGGTCGGCGCACCGGTCGGCCTGGGTGAGCACGACGACCGGCTGGGCGCCGCTCTCCCAGGCCAGGGCGAGCATGCGTTCCGTCCTGCCGTGCTTCTGCGGGACGGCCAGCGACACCGCCACGACGACGGTGTCGACGTTCGCGGCCAGGACCTGCGCCTGGGAGGTACGCGAAGCGGTGGACCGCACGAGCGAGGTGCGCCGCTCCAGGATCGTATGGAGGACCGGTCCGCGACTCGTGGTGGCGGGAGACAGGACGGCCCAGTCGCCCGTCGTGGGCGGCACGTGCTCGGCGCCGCCGGGGACCGCGGCACGGAGGATTCCGGCGGCGGTGGCCGCTTCGCACGAGCCGCGTTCGGCGCGCACGATGCGGGCCGGGAGCAGTCCGGCCGTGCGGTAGGGGGAGAAGGCGTGATCCCACGCCTCGTCCCAGCCGTAGTCCTCGAGGGAGTGCGGCTGGGCATGGTGGTGGTGCGAGAGTTGAGACAACGTAAAGACCCTTGAACGAGGGCCCCGTGGGGGAGCGCGAAGCTCCGGTCAGACCGGGGCCCGGGACGTGAGGATGGTCCGGAGGGCGCTGCGCACGGCAGCGGTCTCTACGGCAGTCATCAATCTCACCTCCCACTTCGTCCGGCGCCGACCCAGTTGTCTACGCTCCCGCAACGGTAACACGGGCCGGATTGCACACGCCCCGATCCAGCGGGAACGGCCAAGATCGTCAAGGCCGGGGAGGCGCGCACGGGTGCCGTTCGGGTGGTTCTCCCCTCGGGCAGCAGCGCGGCGGTCTCGCACGGGGCGGTCGCCACCCCGAGCCCGACGGGTGCGACCCCATACCTCCACGGAGTGGGGGAGGGGGGGACAGAGGGCGGATGCCCCTGCCGGTCCACGCGCCCCCTCCTCCCTCTCATGGCCGCCAGAGGGCGCGCCGAACTGCCCGACGCACACGTGCGGTTCGCGATGAAGGCGTGCCCGGTGGACGAAGTGCTCGGCCATCTCGCCCGGCTCGGGTCCGGCTTCGACGCGGCCGGTCCACAGGAGATCGCGCAGGCGCTGCGTACCGGAGCGGAGCCCGGGCTGATCCACTACGGCAAGCAACACCGTCAAGTCCGAACGCAACATCGCCGAGGCGTACCGGCTGGGCGTTCCCGGAGCCGCCCGGGCCGCCGGCCTCGTGCCGTCCGGGCTGTCGGTGCACGTCGGCTCCCAGCAGGTGACGGCGGAGGCGTGGGACGAAGCGATCGGGACGCTGGCCGCCCCCCTCGGCGCGCTCGACCGGAGGGGGATCGTGCCGGACCGGATCAACCTCGGCGGGGGGCTGCCGGCGCTCGGCGTGCTCGACCGGTACGGACGGCCGCTGAAACCGCCGACGCACAGGATCTTCCAGGTGATCCGCGCCGGCATGGAACGGCTGAGCACCGTCAACGCGGGGCCCCTGCGCTTCCTGCTGGAACCCGGCCGGCACCTGGTCGCGTGATGATCATGCGTCCATGCCGGCGTCCGCGGCGCGGGGTGCGCCACGGTACGGCGGTGGGTTCACTCGTCCGTGAGCGCCCCGCCCGGCAGGCTGACTCAGGCGTGACGCAGGCAGAGGCTCCCCCACTGGAAGCCCGCGCCGATGCCGGAGAGCATGTAGACGTCCCCCGGGAGCAGGGCCCCCTCGGCCACCGTGGTGTGCAGCGCGGTGAACACCCCCGCCGACCCGGTGTTGCCCAGCCGGTCGATGGTGACGGCGGCGCGCTCACGAGGCACGTCGAGGGCGCTCAAGGTCTCGTTGAGGATGTTCAGGTTGGCCTGGTGCAGGAAGAAGTGCCGCACCCGGTCGAGGGGCACACCGGCCCGGTCCGCGGCGCTGCGGATGCTCTCGGGCAGCCGTGTCGTCGCGGTGTTCCACACGGCACGCCCGTCCATGCGCAGGTAGTGCTCCTTGGCGGTGACGGTGGCGCTGCTCGCGGGCCGCCGGGAGCCCCCGGCGGGGATCTGGACGTCGTACGAGAGCTGGGAGCCCAGATCGTAGGAGAGCAGACCGGCTCCGGGCGTCCGGCTGCGGGTGAGGACGACGGCCGCCGCGGCGTCCCCGAAGAAGACGCGCGTGGTGCGGTCGGCGGGGTCGGTGATCCTGGACGCGCAGTCGGCCGCGAGGACCAGGATGGTGCCGATGGAGGGATTCTGAAGGAGGTGGGCGGCGATCAGCACGGCCTGGATGCCAGAGGCGCAGGCGGCCTGGGTGACGTCCAGCGACAGGGCCCGGTGGGCGCCGAGGGCGTCCTTGACGATCAGCGCGGTCGAGAGGAGCGGCTGGTCGCCCGTGTAGCTGGCCACGACGACCGCGTCCAGCCCGGCCGGTTCGACCCCGGCCGCCTCCAACGCCGGACGCGCGGCGGCGACACACATGTCGGAGGTCGCCAAGTCCGGGTCCAGGCAGCGGCGTTCACGGATGCCGGTCCGGCTCGTGATCCACGCGTCGCTCGTGTCCAGGGTGCGTGTCAGCTCCTGGTTGGTGACGACCGTCGGCGGCAGATGCAGCCCGGTCCCGGCGACGGCGAACGGCACGGACAGGCCGGCACCCGTCTGGTGCGACCGGCTCTGGCGGGGCAGGGGCTGGTGGGGAAGGGCCTGGCCGGGCGCGAGAACTCCCATATTCCGTACCTTTCGAAAGCGATTCGAGAAAATAGAGGCCCCGTCGCATTCCGAAGCCGCCGCATCGTCTCACGGAGAACCCGTGGGAAAGACGCGGGGTAATCCGTGAGCGTGAGGAATTACGGGCCGGCTTGACAGCGGAATGGCGGAAATGCATTCCCGGTGGTCACGACGCCGTTTCCCCGGGCAGCGGGCCGCGCAGGGACGGTACGGAGCCGAGCAGCGTCCGGGTGTACGCGTGGGCCGGTGACCGCAAGAGCGTGGCGGTGGGGGCGGTCTCCACGATCCGGCCGTGCCGCATGACCGCCACCTCGTCGGACACATGGCAGACCGCCGGCAGATTGTGGCCGATGAACAGCATGGACAGACCGAGCTCCCGCTGAAGCCGGCGGACCGTGTTCAGGACGGACGCCTGCACCGAGACGTCCAGCGCCGAGGTGATCTCGTCGGCGATCAGCAGCCCCGGCTCGACGGCCAGCGCACGGGCCAGGGCGACCCGCTGACGCTGCCCCCCGGACAGCTGCCGGGGCAGGCGGTCGGCGAGCCGGGCGTCCAGACCGACCAGCTCCATCAGTTCGGCGACGCGCTCAGCGCGCCCCGCCCGGTCGAGCCGGCGGAACACCGTGGCTGCCTCGGCCAGCGTCTGACGGGCGGTCATCCGCGGATCGAGCGCGGTGTCCGGGTCCTGGAGGACCACCTGCACCCGGCGGGCCAGTCGGCGCCGGTCCCGGACGGTACGGGTGCGGACCTCCTCCCCGCCGACCAGAATCCGGCCGGCCCGCACCGGTACCAGCCCGACGATCGCGCCCGCCAGCGTGGACTTCCCGGAGCCCGACTCCCCGACGAGACCCAGCGTCGTACCCGGCGCGATCTCCAGCGAAACGCCGTCCACCGCGGCGAAGGGGCCACGGGGGCCGGTGCGCCGGACGGTGAGGCCGTCCACCCGGAGCGCCGTCATGACGCGGTCACCGACTCCGGCGCGGCCGGCACCGGCAGCGGGTACCAGCAGGCCACCCGGTGACCGGAGCCCAGGTCGTCCAGCGGCGGGGCCTGCTCGGCGCACCGGTCCCGGCGGCGCGGGCAGCGGGCCTCGAACGCGCAGCCGGGGGAGGGCGCGAGCGGGTCGGGCGGGGTGCCCTCGACCGTCGGCAGCGGACGGCCCCGGTCGGCGGTCAGGTCCGGGACCGACGCGACGAGCGCCCGGGTGTAGGGGTGCCGGGCGTGGGCGGCGAGCCGGCCGACGGGCAGGGACTCGACGACGGTGCCCGCGTACATGACCAGCACCCGTTCGCAGAACTCGGCGACCAGCGCGACGTCGTGGCTGATGAACAGGATCGCGGCGGAGGTGTCCCGCCGGATGTCCACGAGCAGCCGGGTGATCTGCCGCTGCACGGTCACATCGAGCGCGGTCGTCGGCTCGTCCGCGATGATCAGCCCCGGCCGCACCATCAGCCCGGCGGCGATCATCACCCGCTGCCGCTGGCCGCCGGAGAGCTCGTACGGGCGCGAGCGCAGCAGTGCCGGGGGGAGGCCGACGCGACGCAGCGCCTCGGCGGCCTGCGCGTCGGCCTCGGCGCGGCTCGCCCCGCGGTGGGTCCGCACCGCCTCGGTGAGCTGGGTGCCGATCCGCAGGGCCGGATTGAGCGCCGACGCCGGGTTCTGGAAGATCACCGACAGGCCCGTCGCGAGATGCCGGTCCCGCTGCTTGCGGGTCAGCGCGCCGAGATCGGTCCCGAGCAGGCGCAGCGTGCGCCGCGAGACCCGGGCTCCGTACGGGAGCAGGTCGGCGACGGCGAGCGCGGTCAGCGACTTGCCCGACCCCGATTCACCGACCAGCCCGACGATCTCGCCCCGCCCCAGCGACAGGCTCACCCCGCGCACCGGGCGGACCGGTCCCTCGGGGGTCGGGAGTTCGACGGTGAGGCCGTCCACCTGGAGGACCTGACCGTCCTCGGCGGGGCCGCCCGGGGCGGAGCGCTGCGCCGGGACGCGCGCCACCGGGCCGCGCCGGGCGGCGCCCCGGGCCAGGACCTCGCCCAGCAGCTGGAACGTCAGCGCCGCGTACACGAGCGCCAGGCCCGGGGCGAGCGCGGGCAGCGGCTCGGCGTAGATCCGGTCGAGCCCCTGGCTCAGCAACTGCCCCCAGTCGTAACCCGGAGGCTGGACGCCCAGACCGAGGAAGCTGAGTCCGGAGAGCGCGACCAGGGCGGTGCCCGCCGCCGTGGTGACGCTCAGGAGCAGCGGCTCGGCGATGTACGGCAGGACATGGCGGCACAGCAGCCGGAGCCGGCCCAGGCCGAGGACCCGGGCGGCGGCCAGGTGGTCGGTGCCCGCCACGCCCGCCGCGAGGGTCTGGGCCAGCCGCGCGAACCCGGGCACCCCCGCGGCGGCGAGAGCCAGCACCGCCCCGCCCGTACCCGCGCCGAACACCACCGCGAGGAACATCGCGACCAGCAGCGCCGGGAACGCGAGCAGGAGGTTGATCAGCCCGGCGGCCAGCCGGCCGGCGCGCCGGCCGACCACTGCGGTGCAGGCCCCCAGGAGCACACCCGCGGCCGCACCCAGCAGCACCGAAGCCAGCGCGAGCAGCAGCGAGGGCCGGGCCGCCGCCAGAATCCGGGCCAGCAGGTCCCGGCCGAGGCCGTCCGTGCCGACCGGGTGCGCCGCCGAAGGCCCCTGGAGCACGGCCGAGGGGTCCGGTCGGTCGGCCGCCGCCCCCCAGAACAGCGGGCCGGCCACGGCGAGCACGACGAGGGACGCCAGCATGAACCCGGTGACCCAGGCCATGGGGGAGCGCCGGAGACCGGCGGGAAGGCTCATGATCACATCTCCCGGATCGCCGAGCGGGGGTCGAGCAGGGCGAGCAGCACATCGACCAGGAGACCGGCGAGCAGCACGGTGGTGCCGAGCACCAGCACCATGGCCTGGACCACCGGATAGTCCTGCGCGACCACGGACTGGGCCATCGCGGACCCGATGCCGGGCCAGGCGAACACCTTCTCGACCAGGACCGTGCCCGCGATCAGTGCGGGCAGCAGGCTCCCGGCGACGGTGAGCGCCGCGGACGCCATGTTCGGTGCGGTGTGCCGCAGATGGCGGCGTGCGGCGGACAGCCGTTTGCTCCGGGCGGTCCGCAGATAGTCCTCGTTCAGCACCTTCAGCGCCTCCACCCTGACGATGCGCAGGAGTACGGCGGTGGGGGTGAGGGACAGCGCGAGGACGGGGAGCACCAGGGAGGCCGCGCCCGCCGCGCCGGCCACCGGGAACAGCTGGAGCCCGACGGCGAGCAGGGCGGTGAGCCCGGCGGCCAGCACGAAGTCGGGCACTCCGGTCAGGCCCGCGGTGACCGTGGTGAACGCCAGCTCGGTGCGCGGCCGGCGGCCGTCGCGGGTCCGGACGGCGGCGAGCAGTCCGCCCGGCAGGGCGACGGCGAGCGTGAGCAGGAAGGCGAGCCCGGCGATCTCCAGGGTGGCCGGCAGCCGGGTGCGGACCAGCTCCGCGACCGGCGCCCCGGTGACCAGCGAGGTCCCGAGGTCGCCGTGCAGCAGGCCGCCGAGGTACTGCCGGAACTGGGCCGGGAACGGCATGTCGAGCCCGAGTGCGTGCCGCCGGGCGGCGACCAGGTCGGGGGCGGCGTCCACACCGAGCGCGGCCCGCACCGGGTCGCCCGGGATGAGGCGGATCATCGCGAAGGACGCGGTGACGACGAGGCCGAGTGAGACGAGGAGCCGGAGGCCGCGGCGGCCCAGGAACACCGTCCAGGGGTGCCGCAGCAGTGGGGGAACGGTCATGGTGGGCCCTGGATCACTGGTGGAGGCGGATGCTGGTGGGGACGAGCCGGCCGCCGAACGTGGTGGTGAACGTGGTGCGGTGGCCGTAGACGCCGCTGCGGCCCTCGGCGATCGGCAGCGCGTCGGCCGAGCGGAAGAGTGCGGCGGCGGCCCTGTTCCACGTGGCGCACCCCGTGGTGTCCGGCTCCCGGAGCGCCCGGGCGACCAGGGCGTCGTACTCCGGATTGGCCACCCCGGCGAAGTTCAGGCCCCCGGCGGTGACGGGGCCCGAGAAGAAGGGGATGAAGCCCGCGGGCAGCGCGAAGCCCGGGGTGCTGCCGATCACCACGTCGAAGTCGGCCGTCGTGTACATCGCGTTCACCAGGGCCGGCAGGCTCTCCGTGACCAGCTCGACCTTCGCGCCGAGCGCCGTCCACCGCCGCGCCATGAGCTCGGCGACCGATGCCAGGGTCGGGCCGAGATCGGGGCTGGTGATCAGGCGGAGCCGGAGCACCCGGCCGTCTTTGGCCAGCCGGCCGCCGGCCGAGCGGGTCCAGCCGGCGTCCCGCAGGGCCTCGACGGCGTCCCGCTCGGGCAGGTTGGCGTCGGCGAGGTCGGCATGGCAGACGGCCCCCTCGGCGCCGAAGTCCGAGGCGGGGCTGCCGGTGCCGCCCACGGCGACGTTGGCGAGCCCCCGGCGGTCGAGTGCGGAGACCAGGGCCCGGCGCAGGGCCCGGTCGGCGAGGACCCGGCCGGGGCGCTGGTTGAAGAAGGTCAGCCCGATGACGGTCGCGACCTCGGAGACGGCCAGGCCGTGGCCGCCGAGCCGGGCGCGGTCGGGCCCGCTCACCCGCGCGATGTCCACGCCCCCGGTCAGCAGGAGGTTCGCCGCCGTGGACGTCTGGGGCACCACCGAGAGCTCGATGCGTGCGGGGAGCCCGCGCGCGGCGGTCGTCGCACCGGCGGGCCCCCAGGTGTAGCCGTCGCGGACGGTGAACTCGTACGGACCGCCGGGGGAGTAGCGGGTCAGCACGTAGGGGCCGGTGCCCTGAGTGGCGCGGGCGAGCGAGCCGGGCCGGTCCAGGCCGGCCGGGCAGACGATCGGCAGCAGGCCGATGGTGCGGATCAGGAAGGGGAACGGGGCGCCGGCGGACACCGACACCGTGCGCGAACGGTCGTCGGCGCGCACCGTGAACGGGACGTTCGGCAGGACCGTACGGGCTCCGGCGAGCTGGTGGCGCGGGTCGGCCGCGTAGGTCAGCGACCGGGCCACCGCGGAGGCGGTGAGGGCGGTGCCGTCGGAGCAGGTGACGCCCGCGCGGAGGGTGAACACGGCGCGGGTGGCCGTCGCCCGCCAGGAGGAGGCCAGGCCGGTGACCAGGCCGCCGTCGGGGGCGGGGTTCACCAGGGAGTCGTACGCGTAATGGGCCTGGGAGGCGCCGAAGGTGGAGTACGGGTTGAAGCTCGGCGTCTCGCTGGCCTCGGCGATCCGGACGGTGCCGCGGTCCACCAGGGGGGTGGTCGTCGAGGAGCGGGCGACGCCGGCGCAGCCGCTCAGCGCGAGGGCCGAGGCGGTGAGCGCGGCCGTCAGGACGGCCGGCGGAGTGCGTCGGGGCATGGCGCCATGGTGCCACCGGGGAGCGGTCGTGATGATGCAACTGCCTTGCGTTGAAAGCCTGTTCGAGTGTCGTGATCGCGCCACCACCGGGCCGGGGCGCGGTCGGAACCGACCGGGGCGGCCGAACCTGATTCACCCGTACGAGTGGGGGCAGGGGTGCCGGGGCATGTGCCAGGCGGCACGTTTCGAAACGATAATCAGATAATCGCTCCTGAGGGGTATCGGGGCGCATCTATTTCCGGACACGAGAAATGGCCACAGACACTCACACGAGTGAACCCCGGGCAATCCATTTGGCCCAAGCGGGTGTCGTTCGACTACCGTGATCAAGGGATCGGGCGGCGTGTTCCGGTCGTCCGGGAATTCGACTTCCGTTGCCGTGCCGGATTTTCGGGTCCGTACCGGAATTCGAAACGGATTTTCCTGTTTTCGCCCGGCGGTGCGCCGCTCCTATTTCTCGTCGTGCCCGGGTTCCCTGTCATACGTATGCGTGGAGAGGTTGGAGCGTCATGCCGCCTGTAGTACCGCCGTTTCTCGTCGGGCTCATCGTCGCGCCGCTGGCCAAGCGTCTGCTGAGGCCACTGGTGGGTGGAGTCGTCAAAGCGTCCGTCGGCATCGCGATGGAGGTGAAGAAGGCCGCCCACGAGGCCGGGGAGAACATCCACGACCTCGCGGCCGAGGTCGCCGCCGACGTGGTGGCCGCCCAGATCGCCGCCGGCGACACCGAGGGCCACTCCGTGCCCGGTCAGCACTCGACCGGCGCCGGCGCCAAGGGGGACCGGAGGGCTCCCAAGATCCGCGCGACCGCCGAGAGCGCCGCCGCCAAGACGCACTGACGGCCTGTGCCACCCGCGGCCGCCACCGGGCGCCCCCGCCGACCGATCGCGGCGGAACGTGCCAGGGTGGCGGCCGTTCTCGGGCCGGCCCCTCCCGTGCCACCGACGGCCCGCCCCGTATCTCCTTTCCCGCTCTGTCGCCCTGATCCGTCGACTCCGCGACGGCCCCGCGCGACCTCCGCAAACAGGTGAACGTACACATGCCATCGCTACTGGGAGCCGCACCCGGATTCCGCTCCGTGGAACCCGTCGCGAGCCCTCGCTCGGTCACACCGGGCCGCCAGCGCTGGGACGTCGGGCTCGTCGTCGGACGCCCCCGGACGGCCGAGATCCTCGCCGCCGCGCTGCGCCACATCCCCGGGATCACCGAGGCCCAGGCCAGCCCGGTCACCGGCGGGGTGCTCGTCCGGCACGACGCACGGCTGCGCGCCGCGGACGTCGGCCGGATCATCGGCCGCACCGTCGCCCGGCTCGCCCGGGACGCGGCCGGCACGGGGCGGGCGCCGGCGGACGGGTCCGCACCGGCCGCGCCCCGGGCGGACCGGGGCCTCGTCGTACGGCCGGTGCTCGCCGTCGGCGGCGGGGCCGCTGCCGGCGCCGCCCTGGTCAAGGGGTCGGCCCTGACCAGGCAGCTCGTGGCCGTCGGCGGAGTGGCGGCGGCGACCGCGGTCGTCCTGCGGAAGGCGTGGCGCGGAACGGCCGAGGCGGCCGGCCCCGACGCCGAAGGGCATCCCCTGCTGGAGATCGTCGGCCCGCATCGTCCCCGCCTCTACCGGGCCGCCGCCCTGTCCGTCGCCTGCCAGGCCGCGGAGATGGCACTCGGCACCTTCCTCGGATGGACCGGCCTGGTCCTCATCAAGGGCGAGGCGGCACCGCTGGCCGGCCTCGGCCTGACCACGGCGTCCGCCCAGCTCTGGGGCTTGGCGGGGCTGGTCGCCGCCGCCTGCGCCGCCGTCGCCGGACTCTCCTACGCCTCGAACCTCCAGTGGCGCCGCCTCGGCCAGGACATCGAGCACGACTGGCGGGGCCGCACCTACCGACACGTCCAGCACCTCGAACTGGCCCATCTGGAGGGCGAGCGGACCAGCAGAGTGGCCGGCACCCTCACCAACGACGTCGGCCAGCTCGGCGCCTTCTTCGCGGGACCGGCCAACGACGTGCTGCAACTCGGCACCAGCCTGGCCCTCCTCGTGCCCGCGTTCCTCCTGCTGGCCCCCCAGATCGCCTGGATCGCCTTCCTCCCGATCCCGGTCATCGCCTGGCTGTCGCTGCGCCACCAGGAGAGGGCCGCGGCGGACTACGCCACCACCGGCGAACACCGCGCCAGGCTCGGCAGCCAGGTGATCAACTCCCTCGAAGCCGGCGCCACCGTCAAGAGCTTCTGCACCGAGGCGTACGAGGCCGAGCGCGTCGACCAGTTGAGCGACGCGGTCCAGGAGAGCAGCCACCGCACCGACCGCGGCACCCTCCGCCACGGCGAGACCGTCCGGGCCTGCACCACCGCTTCCATGGCCGGCACCCTGCTCATCGGCGGCCGGGCGGTCCTCGACGGCACCCTCCGCTTCGAGGTGTTCAGCCCCCTGATCGGGCTCCCCCAGATGCTGCTCATGCGGATGAGCCGGCTCGGCGGCATCGCCGACCAGTACCAGCGCACCCTCGCGTCCTACGAGCGGGTCCAGCGCCTGCGCGAGCTCCCCGTCGAGGCCGACACCGGCGAAGAACCGATTCAACTCCCCTCCGTACAAGGCGAGATCGTCCTGGACCAGGTCACCTTCGCCTACCCCGGCCGCCCGGCGACCCTGGACAACCTCTCACTGACCATCCCGGCCGGCCGGGTCACCGCCCTGGTCGGCGCCACCGGCTCCGGCAAGACGACCATCGCCAAACTGCTCATGCGCTTCCAGGACGCCGAGTCCGGCCGGGTCCTCCTCGACGGCCGGGACGTCCAGGACCTGCGGCGGCACGACCTGCGCCACGCCATCGGCTTCGTCGCCCAGGACCCGTTCCTCTTCGACGGCAGCATCGCCGACAACATCCGCTACGGCAGCTTCGACGCCTCCGACGAGGCCGTCGTCCGCGCCACGGCCATGGCCGAGGCGCACACCTTCGTCACGACCCTGCCGAACGGCTACGACACCCTCATCGGCGAACGCGGCGCCGCGCTCTCCGGCGGCCAGCGGCAGCGGATCGCCCTGGCCCGGGCCATCCTCAAGGACTCGCCCGTCGTCATCCTGGACGAGGCGACCTCCGCCGTGGACAACGAGACGGAGGCCGCCATCCAGCGCACGCTGCACAGCTTCGCGGCGGACCGGACCATGATCGTCATCGCCCACCGCCTCTCCACCGTCCGCCACGCCGACCGCATCTACGTCCTGGACAAGGGCGGCATCGTCGCCGAGCAGGGCACCCACGACGAACTCCTCGCCCAGCACGGGCTCTACGCATCCCTCTGGCAGCTCCAGGCCGGCGAACTCGCCGCCTGACCGCAGGAAACGCCCCAACGCCCGGCCGCGTGACACCACCGCGGCCGGTGCGCCCTGCGCGCGCATGCCCTCTCATACCTCTGGAGGTACCCCATGTCCCGTCGCGACGGCGACGTCCTTCCCCTGACCGCGGCCCAACGGGAGATCTGGCTCGCCGAGCAGAGCTCGCCGACGCCGATCCCGGGCTACCGCGTCGGTGAGTGCCTGGAGATCCACGGGCCGGTCGACCCGGAGCTGTTCGAAGCCGCGCTGCGCCGGGTGGTGGACGAGGTCGACGCTCTGCACGTGACCTTCACCGACGACGGGGACGGCCCGCACCAGATCCTCCGCGAGACCTGGGACTGGGCCCCGGTCCACCTCGACCTCGCGGCGGAACCGGACCCCCGGGCGGCGGCCAGGGAATGGATGGAACGCGACCTCGCCCGCCCGCTCGACCTGTCCCGCGACCCGCTGTTCGGCCACGCGCTGATCCGGCTGTCGCCGACGGAGTACTGCTGGTACCTGAACTACCACCACGTGGTTCTGGACGCGATCAGCAGTTCGATGGTCCGCGGGCGGGTCGGCGAGGTGTACTCGGCACTCGCGGAGGGCGACGCCGTCCCGCCGTCCCCCTTCGGCACGCTGCGGGAGCTGGTCGACGCCGACGCCGACTATCGCGCGTCCGACGCCTTCACGGCCGACCGCGCCTACTGGAACGAACGTTTCACCGACCTGCCCGCCCCGACCCGGCTCACCGGCACCTCCGCGACCGACCCGCACCGCGTCCTGCGCGTGGCCGGCGAGCGGGAGCTGCGGGACCCGGAGGCACTGCGGGCGGCGGCCGCCCGGGCCGGCGTCCGGTGGTCCCGGGTGGTGATCGCGGCGACCGCGCTCTACGCCCACCGGCTGAGCGGCGCCCGGGACGTGGTCCTCGCCCTGCCCGTCACCGCCCGCCGCGGCCCCGGCCGTGACCTGATGTCCGTGCCCGGCACGATGTCCAACGTGGTGCCGCTCCGGCTGAGCGTGCGGCCGGACATGCCGTGGGGAGAGCTCGTGGCCCAAGTGGCACGCGAGGTCGAGGCGGCCGTCGCGCACGAGCGGTACCGCGGCGAGGACCTGCTCCGCGACCTCGGTGCGCCCGGCGGCATCGGCACGGCCTTCCCGCTGATCGTCAACATCATGGCCTTCCACGCCAGGCCCGGCTTCGCCGGACACCCCGCGTCCGTGCACCACTTCGTCTCCGGCTCGACCACCGACCTCGCCGTCTGGCTGTTCGACTACCGGGACGGCCAGGCCCCGTTGCTCAGGCTGCACGGCGCGCCGGACGCCTATGGCGACGACGATCTCGCGGCGCACCAGGGACGGCTGCTCGCCCTGCTCGACGCCGTGGCGGACCTCGATCCCGACGAGACGGTGGGCCGGGTCGACCTGCTCACGGCCGAGGAGCAACGCGAGGTGGCGGTGCTGGGCACCGGGCCCACGGCGACGCCCACGGCCGCGAGCCTGCCCGAGCTGTTCCGGGAGCACCTGCGGACGGCACCGGACCAGGTGGCCCTCGTCTGCGGCGACGTGTCGCTGACCTATGCGCAGCTGGACGCCCAGGCGAACCGTTTGGCCCACGCGTTGATGGCCCGCGGCGCCGGCCCGGAGCGGCTGGTCGCGGTGGCGCTGCCGAGGTCCGCCGACCTGGTCGTTTCGATCCTGGCGGTGCTGAAGGCGGGCGCCGCCTATGTGCCGGTGGACCCGGATTACCCGGCCGCCCGGATCGCGTATCTCCTGGACGACGCCCGTCCGGTCCTGACCCTGACCGACGCCCGCACCCTCGGCCGGCTGCCGCAGGGGCCGGGTGACCGGCTGGTGCTCGACGACGCGGAGACGGTGGCGGAGCTCGCGAGCCGCCCCGCCACCGACCCGATGGTCGCGGTCGACCCGCACCACCCCGCCTACGTCATCCACACCTCGGGTTCCACAGGCCGGCCCAAGGGCGTCGTCGCCACCCACGGAGGCCTCGCCGACCTGCTCACCGACCACCGGCAGAGGCTCTTCGCACCGTTGTCGGAGGACCGGCGGCGGCTGCGCGTGGCGCTCACCACCTCGGTCTCCTTCGACGCCTCCTGGAACCAGCTGATGGCCCCCTTCGCGGGCCACGAGCTGCACGTCATGGACCACGCGACGTGGACGGACCCGGAGGCGTTCGTCGCGTACGTGGCAGACCACGCGCTGGACTACGTCGAGGCCACCCCCTCGTACCTCCAGGACCTCGTCGAGCACGGCCTGTTGGGCGGCCCGCGACGCGGCCCCTCGCTGCTCGCGGCCGGTGGCGAGGCCGTCCCGCGCCCACTGTGGGAGCGGTTGCGGGCGGCCGACGGCACGTACTGCCTGAACCTGTACGGACCCTCCGAGTGCACGGTCAACTCGGTGACCGCGGCGGTGGCGACGAGCCCGCGGCCGGTCATCGGCAGACCCGTCACCAACGCCCGGCTGTATGTGCTGGACGGCGCGCTGCGGCGGGTGCCGGCCGGTGTGGCGGGTGAGCTGTACATCGCGGGTACGGGTCTGGCGCGGGGCTACCTCGACCGGCCGGGCCTCACGGCCGGGCGGTTCGTGGCCGACCCGTTCGCTGCGGCCGGGTCCAGGATGTACCGCACGGGCGACCTGGTGCGCTGGAACGCGGACGGCGACCTGGAGTTCCTGGGGCGCACGGACGACCAGGTGAAGGTGCGCGGCTTCCGCGTCGAGCTCGGCGAGATCGAGGCCGTCCTCGCCGAGCACCCCGGCCTCGCCCGTGCCGTCGTGACCCTGCGCACCGAAGGGGGCCCCCGCCTCGTCGCCCACGTCGTGCCCGCCGCCGGACACGACATCCAGCCGGACACCCTGCGGGCCTGGGTCCGCGACCGGCTGCCCGCGTCCATGGTGCCGTCGGCGATCGTGGTGCTGGACGCCCTGCCGCTGACCCCCAACGGCAAGCTGGACCGGCGCGCCCTCCCCGCCCCCGAGCACCGTCCCACCGCGCCGGGCCGTGCTCCGCGCAGCGCGGTCGAGCACCAGCTCGCCGGGCTGTTCGCCGAGGTGCTGGGCGTCCCCGAAGCCGGGCTGGACGACGACTTCTTCGACCTCGGCGGACACTCCCTGCTCGGCACCCGGCTCATCGCCCGGGCCCGGTCCGTGCTGGGCGTGGAGCTGCGGCTCAGCGACCTGTTCGACGCGCCGACGGTGGCCCGGCTGGCGGCCAGGGTGGACGCGGCCGGTCGGGCGCGCCCCGCGCTGGGCCGGCGCGAGCGGCCCGAGACCGTGCCGCTGTCCTTCGCCCAGCGCCGGCTGTGGTTCCTGCACCGGATGGAGGGCCCGAGCGCCACGTACAACATCCCCCTCGCCCTGCGGCTGACCGGGAGCCTGGACGAACGCGCACTCGAAGCCGCCCTGGCGGACGTGGTCGAACGCCACGAGACCCTGCGCACCGTCTTCCCCTCGGTCGCCGGTGTGCCGTGCCAGCGGGTACTGGACACCGGCACGGCCCGGCCCCGGCTGCGGGTGACCGTGACCGGCGAGCGCGAGCTGCCCGGCCGGCTGGCCGAAGCGGCGCGGCAGGGCTTCGAGCTCTCCGCCGAACCGCCGCTGCGGGCCGAGCTGTTCCGGCTCGGCGACGAGGAGCACGTACTCCTGCTCGTCGTCCACCACATCGCCGGTGACGGCTGGTCGACGGGCCCGCTCTCGCAGGACCTGACGACCGCCTACGCGGCCCGGAGCGAGGGCGCGAAGCCGCGGTGGTCGCCGCTGCCGGTCCAGTACGCCGACTACACCCTGTGGCAGCGGGAACTGCTCGGCGACGAAGACGACCCGGGCAGCGTGCTCGGCGGCCAGCTCGCCCACTGGCGCGAACGGCTGGCGGGCCTGCCCGACCAGGTCGAGCTGCCCTTCGACCGGCCCAGGCCCGAGGCCATGTCCTACCGGGGCGCCCAGCTGCCCGTGCGCGTCGACACGGAGCTGTACGAGGACCTGCGCGCCCTCGCCCGCGACGGCGGGGCCAGCCTCTTCATGGTGCTCCAGGCCGCTCTGGCCGCGCTGCTCGGCAAGCTGGGCGCGGGCGAGGACATCCCGATCGGCACACCCGTCGCGGGGCGCACCGACGAGGCCCTGGACGACCTGGTGGGCTTCTTCGTCAACACCCTCGTGCTCCGCACCGACCTGTCCGGCGACCCGACGTTCACCGAACTCCTCGGCCGGGTGCGCTCCGAGGCACTGGCCGCCTACGCGCACCAGGACGTGCCGTTCGAGCAGCTGGTCGAAGCGCTGAACCCGGCGCGGACCCTGGCGCACCACCCCCTGTTCCAGACGATGCTCACCCTCCAGAACGCGCCGTCCGGCACCTTCGACCTGCCCGGGCTCCGGGTGGCCCGCGACCTGGTCCCCACCGGGACGGCCAAGTGCGACCTGACCTTCGTCCTCTCCGAACAGCCGGACGGTGAAGGCCTGTCGGGCGTCGTTGAATACAGCACGGACCTGTTCGACGCGGCCACCGTCACCGGCATCGTCGAGCGCTGGCTGCGTCTGCTGCGCGCCGTCGTCGCCGACCCCGGACGGCGCATCGGCCAGGTGGACGTGGTGTCCGCCGACGAATTCCGGGCCCTGCTGCCGGCCCGCGAGGAGCCGGAACCGCCGCGGCACAGCCTGCCCGCGCTGTTCGAGCGGCAGGTGCGGGCCGACCCGGACGCCATCGCCCTCACGGACGGCGCGACCACCCTCACGTACGCCGGTCTGAACGCCCGCGCCAACAGGCTCGCGCACGCCCTGATCGAACGGGGCGTCGGTCCTGAGCAACTGGTCGCGCTGAAGCTCCCGCGCTCGGCGGACCTGGTCGTGGCGGTGCTCGCGGTGCTGAAGGCGGGTGCGGCCTATGTGCCGGTGGACCCGGAGTACCCGGCCGCCCGGATCGCCTACCTGCTCCAGGACACGACGCCCGCCCTGCTGCTGACGACCAGCCAGGCGGACCCCGCGGGCGCGGACCGGCTGCTGCTGGACACCCTCGACCTGGACGGGCTGCCGGACACGGACCCGGGGGTCGCCGTCGACCCGTCCCACGCCGCCTACGTCATCCACACCTCGGGCTCCACCGGAAACCCCAAGGGCGTCGTGATCCCGCACCGCAACGTGGTGCGCCTCTTCGACACCACCCGCGAGCAGTTCGGTTTCGGCTCCGGCGACGTGTGGACGCTCTTCCACTCCTACGCCTTCGACTTCTCGGTCTGGGAGCTGTGGGGACCCCTGCTGCACGGCGGCCGTCTCGTGGTCGTGGACCACGAGACCAGCCGTTCGCCCGGCCGCTTCCTGGACCTGCTCGCCCGCGAGGGGGTGACGGTGCTCAACCAGACGCCGTCCGCCTTCTACCAGCTCATGCAGGCCGACGCCGAGAACCCCGCGACGAGCCGCCGGCTCGCCCTGCGCACGGTGGTCTTCGGCGGCGAGGCGCTGGAGCACGCCCGGCTGACCAGCTGGTACGAGCGCCACCCGGAGGACGCGCCGCGCCTGGTCAACATGTACGGCATCACCGAGACCACGGTGCACGTCACGTACACGGAACTCGGCCGGACCGCCACCGTTCCCGGCGGCATCGGCACCGCCCTCCCCGACCTTCGGGCCTACGTCCTCGACGCCGGCCTGCGCCCGGTCGCCCCCGGCGTCCCCGGCGAGCTGTACGTCGCGGGGGCCGGCCTGGCACGCGGCTACCTGAACCGGCCCGGGCTGACCGCCGGGCGCTTCGTGGCCGACCCGTACGGACCCGCGGGCTCGCGCATGTACCGCAGCGGCGACGTGGTGCGCCGCGCCGCGGACGGCACCCTGAGCTACGTCGGCCGGGCCGACCAGCAGGTGAAGGTGCGCGGCTTCCGCATCGAGCTCGGCGAGATCGAAGCGGTCCTGGCCGCACACCGGGACATCGCGCAGGCCGCCGTCCTCGCCCGCCGGGACCGGGCCGACGACACCCGGCTCGCCGCCTACCTCGTACCGGCCGCCGGCGCCGACCCGCACCCCGCCGAGCTGCGCGCGTACCTCCGTGAGCGGCTGCCGGAGCACATGGTGCCCGCCGCGTTCGTCACGCTGGACGCCCTGCCGCTGACCGTCAACGGCAAGCTGGACCACCGCGCCCTGCCCGCCCCCGGCCCCACCCCGGCGACCGCGTCCCGCGCCCCGCGCACCGCGCAGGAACAGATCCTGTGCGAGCTGTTCGCCGAGGTGCTGGGCGCGCCGTCGGCCGGCGTGGACGACGGCTTCTTCGACCTCGGCGGCCACTCCCTGCTCGCCACCCGCCTGGCCGCCCGGATCCGCGCGACGCTCGGCGTGGAGATGCCGCTGCGCACCCTGTTCGAGGCGCCGACCCCGGCGGCCCTGGCCGCCGCCCTGCGCGCCGCAGGACCGGCGCAGACCGCCCTGGCGCGCCGCGAGCGCCCCGAGCTGGTCCCGCTGTCGTTCGCGCAGCGCCGGCTGTGGTTCCTGCACCAGCTGGAGGCCGCGGGCGCGAACTACCACATCTCCCTCGCCTGGCGGCTCACCGGCGACCTGGACCGGGGTGCCCTGGAGGCCGCCGTCGCGGACGTCGTCGCCCGGCACGAGAGCCTGCGCACCGTGTTCCCCGCGGTGGACGGCGTCCCGCACCAGCGGGTGCTGGACGTGGACGACGCCCGCCCGCGCCTGCGCGTGCGCCGGGCCACCGAGGCCGGCCTGCCGGGCCTGATGGCGGCGGCGCGGGACCGGCGGTTCGACCTGGCGGCCGACACACCGCTGCGCGCCGAGCTGTTCGCCCTCGCTCCGGACGACCACGTCCTGCACCTGGTGCTCCACCACATCGCGGGTGACGGCTGGTCGCTGAGCCCGCTCGCGCGGGGCCTGGCCGACGCCTACGCGGCACGCCTCGGCGGCGAGGCCCCGCAGTGGGCGCCGCTTCCCGTGCAGTACGCCGACTACACCCTCTGGCAGCACGAACTGCTCGGCGACTCCGCCGACCGGGGCAGCCTGCTCGCCGGACAGGCCGACTACTGGACCCGGCAGCTCGCCGGGCTCCCCGAGCTCATCGAGCTGCCCGCCGACCGGCCCCGCCCGCCGGTCGCCTCGCACCGGGGCGGCTCCGTGCGCGCCGGCCTGGACGCCGAGCTGCACCGGGCGCTCCGCGAACTCGCCCGCGCCCACGGGACGAGCCTGTTCATGGTGCTCCAGGCCGGACTGGCCGCGCTGCTGAGCAAACTCGGCGCCGGTGACGACATCCCGGTCGGCAGCCCGGTCGCCGGCCGGACCGACCAGGCGCAGGACGAGCTGATCGGCTACTTCGTCAACACCCTGGTCTTCCGCACCGACACCTCGGGCGACCCCACGTTCGCGGAGCTCCTGGACCGGGTCCGGGACACCGCGCTCGCCGGGTACGCCCACCAGGACGTGCCGTTCGAGTACCTGGTCGAGGTGCTGAACCCGTCCCGGTCGCTGGCGCACCACCCGCTGTTCCAGGTCATGCTGGTGCTCCAGAACACACCCCGGGCCGACTTCGCACCGCCCGGGCTGCGCGCCGAGGACGTGCCGGCCGCGTCGGCCACGGCCAAGCTGGACCTCATCTTCACGATGGCCGAGCGGCATGCCGAGGACGGCTCACCGGACGGGCTCGACGGGTCCGTCGAGTACGCCACCGACCTCTACGACCCGGCCACCGTCGAGACGATGCTCGCCCGGTGGGAGCGGCTGCTGCGCATCGTGGTCGCCGACCCCCGCCGGCGCCTCAGCCGGCTCGACCTGCTCACCGCCGGCGAGCACGAGGCGCTCGCGGCACTGGGCACGGGACCGGCGGCCCCGGCCCGCGGTGAGACGCTGCCGGAGCTGTTCCGGGCGCAGGTGCGGACGGCTCCGGACGCGACGGCGCTCGTGGGCGGCGAGGTGTCGTTGACGTACGCGGAGCTGGACGCTCGGGCGAACCGGCTGGCGCACGCGTTGATGGCACGGGGGGTGGGCCCCGAGCGGCTGGTCGCGGTGGCGCTGCCCAGGTCGGCGGACCTGGTGGTGGCGATCCTCGCGGTGTTGAAGTCGGGCGCGGCCTATGTGCCGGTGGACCCGGAGTACCCGGCCGCCCGGATCGCGTACCTCCTGGACGACGCCCGGCCGGTCCTGACACTGACCGACAGCCGTGTCCGGGAACGGCTTCCGCGGGAGACGGGCGACCGGCTGGTGCTCGACGACCCGGAGACCTCCGCACTGGTCGACCGCTGCCCGGCCACCGACCCGATGGTGCCGGCCGCTCCGGACCAGCCGGTCTACGTCATCTACACCTCCGGGTCCACCGGCCGCCCCAAGGGCGTCGTCGTGACCCACACCGCCCTGGTCAACCACTACGCCAACCAGGCCCCGCTGATCGCGCCGGAGGGAGAGCGGCTGCGCGTCGGGCTGACCACGTCCGTGTCGTTCGACGCCTCCTGCGACCAGCTGTTCGCCGTGTTCGCCGGGCATGAGCTGCACGTCCTGGACGAGGCGACCTGGACCGACCCGGCGGCCTACCTCGCCTACGCCGCGCGGGCCGGGCTCGACACCATCGGCGGCACCCCGTCCTACCTCCACGTCCTGGTCGACCACGGCCTTCTCGACCACCCCAGGTGGCGCCCCGGGCTGGTCGCGCTGGGCGGTGAAGCCGTGCCCGAGCAGCTGTGGGACCGCTTGAGGGCCGCCGAGGGGGTCCGCGCCCTCAACTACTACGGACCTTCCGAGTGCACGGTCGACTCGGTCGTCGCGCCGATGACGTCGAGCCCGCGCCCGGTGATCGGCCGGCCGATGGGCGGTGCCCGGCTGTATGTGCTGGACGGCGCGCTGCGGCGGGTGCCGGCCGGTGTGGCGGGTGAGCTGTACATCGCGGGTACGGGTCTGGCGCGGGGCTACCTCGACCGGCCGGGCCTCACGGCCGGGCGGTTCGTGGCCGACCCGTTCGCTGCGGCCGGGTCCAGGATGTACCGCACGGGCGACCTGGTGCGCTGGAACGCGGACGGCGACCTGGAGTTCCTGGGGCGCACGGACGACCAGGTGAAGGTGCGCGGCTTCCGCGTCGAGCTCGGCGAGATCGAGGCCGTCCTCGCCGAGCACCCCGGC
>NZ_VJNO01000115.1 GCF_007096885.1 Streptomyces sp. 130
GGTTCGGGTGCGCGGTGTACTGACCGTCGCCGCCGGGCCGGGCAGCATGGAGGGGACGGCGCGGGGGACCGCGTGACGGGCACGGAGCGGAGTGGGAGTTCTCATGGCACGTTCGACCGACTACGACGAGGACCGTGGTTCCCGGAAGGCCAGGGGAGCGTGGTACGTGCCGCCGCTGCTGGTGTTCTTCGTGGGCGCCATGCTCACGTCCGTGGTCTCGCACGCCGTGGACGACGGGTCCTACACCGCGGTGATGAGCGTGGGCTTCGCCCTCGACGCGGTCGCGGTGGTCTGGGCGGTCGTCCGCTGGCGCCGGTCCGCGAGCTGACAGAGCACTCAGGGAGAGAAAGCTGTATGAAGTCGTCACTGGGCATGCGGACGCGCTTACCGGCACGGCACCGGAGGTGGGCCGGGCTGCTGGCCGGCGGGATCATCGCCGTGCCGGCAGTACTGGGGCTGACCGCCTGTGATTCCGCGCAGGACGCGCTGGACCGGGGTGACCTGTGCCTCGACATCCTCGACATCGCGCTCTTCGACCCGAACCCGTCGAGCGCGGACGAGGCCCGCGAGGACGTACGGGACCGGGCCGACAAGATCGACGAGATCGCCGAGAAGGCGTCCGACGACAAACTGCGCGACGCCGCGGAGAAGACCGCGAAGGAACTACGCGCCGCCGCCGACGGAGACCTGAAGGCCGGATCGGTCTCGGAATACGTCTCGGAGCAGAACGACCGGCTGAAATCGCTGCGCAAGACGTGCACCGACCTCGGTGACTTCGGCTGACACCACCACCGCAGAGCCGG
>NZ_VJNO01000025.1 GCF_007096885.1 Streptomyces sp. 130
GCCGCGTACATCGGTGTCGAGGTCGACGGCCCGTACAAGCCCGACCACTACCGCTACTGAACCCGCCACCGTACGAGGCGGGCGCCCAGAGACCCCCTGGAGAACCGCTAGAGACCGGACCCGGTTCCGTGGCTCGGGCGGCGAAGGGCTGCCTACGCTCCCTCATGACGGCAACGACGAGCAGATCACCACACCACCACGCACGCCACGACAGACGGGACGAACATGACGAACACGACCCTTGTGATCGGCGGCACGGGCAAGACCGGGCGGCGGGTCGCCGAGCGGCTGTCCGCCAAAGGGCTCCCCGTACGCATCGGATCGCGCTCCGGCACACCCCCCTTCATCTGGGAGGACCCCGCGACCTGGGACGCCGCCCTCGACGGGGTGAGCGCCGTCTACATCACCTACTACCCCGACCTCGCCTTCCCGGGGGCCGCCGAGACCGTCGGCGCGTTCGCCAAGGCCGCCGTCGCCAAGGGGGCGCGCCGCCTGGTGCTGCTGTCCGGGCGCGGCGAGGAGGGCGCGGTCATCAGCGAGGACAAGGTCAAGGAGTCCGGCGCGGACTGGACCGTCGTCCGCGCCAGCTGGTTCAACCAGAACTTCAGCGAGAGCTTCTTCCACGACCTGGTCATGGCCGGCGAGATCGTCCTGCCGACCGGGGACGCGGTGGAGCCCTTCGTGGACGCCGACGACATCGCGGACGTCGCCGTCGCCGCGCTCACCGACGACAAGCACATCGGCAAGACGTACGAGCTGTCCGGCCCGCGGCTGCTCAGCTTCGGCGACATCGCCCAGGAGCTGGGCAAGGCGACCGGCCGCACCATCACGTACATCCCCGTGAGCGTGGACGAGTACCGCCAGGCCCTTGAGGAGAACGGGCTGCCCGTCGAGTTCGCCGACCTGTTCGGGCTGATCCTCGACGGCCGCAACGCCCACCTCGTGCACGGGGTCGAGGAGGCCACCGGCCGCAAGCCGAAGGACTTCGCCGACTTCGCCCGGGACGCCGCGGCCAGCGGTGTCTGGGACGCCTGACCGACACCGGGACCCGGGGGAACGGGCGGCCGCGCACGGCGGCCGCCCGTTCCCGGCCCCACCCACCCCCCTCGCGTGAGGAGGCACCCATGACCGGTACCGAACCGATGACGAGCCAACACCTCCCGTCGCTGCCCGGGCACTTCCACGGGTTCGCGCTGATGCACATCGCGATGCGCCGCGACGCCGCCCGGCTCGTGGCCGTCGCACGCTCCGGGCCCGGCGCCCGCACCGGCGGGGCGGTCACCTGGTGGCACAGCCTGCGCGAGGTGATCGACTGGCACCACCACAGCGAGGACGCCGTCCTCTGGCCCGAACTGCGGCGCGCCGTCCCCGGCTTCGACCGGGCCGCCGACGCCATCGACGGCGACCACCAGCGCCTCGACGCGGCGATGGACGCCGTCGGCGCCGCGCTCCGGCCGGGCGCCGGCCCCGGGGCGCTGCGCCCCGCGGCCGACGCCTTCGCCGCCGTCCTGCGCGACCACCTCGCCGCGGAGGAGCGCATCGCCTTCCCCGCCTTCACCGCGCTCGGCGCCGCGCGCTACGCGTCCCTGGAACGGCGGTTGCTGCGGACCGCGCCGCCCGGCGTGCTCGGCCGCCTCCAGCCCTGGATGTTCGACGGGGCCGACCCCGCCGCCGCGGCCCAGGTCGCCGCCACCATCCCGCCACCGGTACGGCTGCTCGGCCGGACGGTGCTGCGCCGTCGCTACGAACGCCTGCTCGCCCCCGTACTGCGCCCTGCCGAGGAGAAGCCATGACCGCCACCGCGCCGACCACCTCCCTCCCGGCCGGGCAGGGCGGACGCACCGAAGCCTCGCTGTACGCGGCCACCATCGCCATGGGGCTGAGCGCCGGGCTGTACTTCGCGTTCGACGTGTCCGTCATGCCGGGGCTCGACCGCACCGACGACGCGGCCTTCGCGAGCGCCATGGGCCACATCAACGACGCCATCGAGAACGGCTTCTTCGGGCTCGTCTTCTTCGGGGCGTTCCTGGCCACCGGGGTCTCGGGCGTCTCGCTGCGCCGGCTCGGCCACACCCGCGCCGCCCGCTGGACCTGGGCGGCCCTCGCCCTCTACTCGGCGGCCGTCGCCGTCACGATGAAGGTCAACATCCCCCTCAACCGCCGGCTCGCCCGGCTCACCGCGGAGGCGTCGGGAGCCGAGCTCGCCCTGGTCCGCGACCGCTTCCGGGGCACCTGGACGCCGGCGAACGCCGCCCGCACCCTGGCCTGCACGGCGGCCCTCGCCTGCCTGGGCCGGGCCCTCACGCTGCGGGCCCGCGCCTGACCGGGGCGCACCACGCCGAAGGGCGGCCGGCCCCCGCCCGGGGCCGGCCGCCCTTCCGTGCGCGCCGCGCTATCCGTGGTCCCGCGTCAGCTCGCTGACCGCGCCCACCACCGTCTGCGGCGCCTCCAGGGGCAGCATGTGCCCCGCGTCCGGCACCTCCTCGAAGCGCGCCCGGGGCAGGGCCTCGGCGACGACCCGGCCGAGCTCCGGCGCGATCACCTTGTCGCGGGTGCCCGCCAGGACCACCGCCGGCACGGTCACCGACACCAGCGCCTCGCGCAGGTCCATGCCCCGCGAGGAACGGAACGCCTCCGCGCGCACCGCGGGCCCGGCCGCCGCGAACATCTGCCGGTTCACCTCGCTCAGCTGCCGGTCCGCCTTCGGGCCCAGCATGTTCTGCCCGAGGAGCTTGCGGCCCAGGGCCGGCCGTGAGACGGCCCGCTGGAACAGCGCGCTGCCCATCATGCGGACCTCGCTGTCCGGCGTCTCCTGGTCGTGCGCCGCCGTGGCCAGCAGCACCAGGCCGTTCAGCGCCCCGGCGTTCCGGTCCTTCGACGCGGCGTACGACAGGGCGGCGAACCCGCCCCCGGAGTGCCCGACGACGACCGCGTCCGGCGCCTCCACATGGGCCAGGACCGCGCCCAGGTCCGCCCCGAGCCGGGTGATCCCGAAGGGCTCGGCGCCCTGCGAGGAGGCGCCGTGGCCCCGCAGGTCGTAGGAGACGACGCGGTGACCGAGGCGGATCAGCCGGTCGGCCACCGTGCTCCACACCCGCCGCGACGCGCCCCAGCCGTGCACCAGGGCCACGGTCACCCCGGTCGGGGGCGTGAGCGGCGGCAGGACGGACACCGCGAGGCGGGCCCCGTCGTCGGTGCGCACCTGTGTCTCGGTCGCCGGGGCGGCGGCCACCGTCGTCATCGGGTACTGCCCTCCAGCTTCCGGGGCTCCGCCGCCTCGCCGGTCCGTACGGCCGAAGCGCGCTCCGCCGCGAGGATCTGCCCGAGCCGGACGAAGGCCTCCCGGGTGGCGGTGGAGTGCTCCGCGCCGATGTCGGCGACCTTCGCGAGGAGCTTCAGGAAGCCGTTCGGCCGGCCCACGAAGTGCATGCCGACCTTGGTGCGGCCCCCGTCGAGCGGTTCGACGTAGAAGTCGCTGGTGCCCCGGAACACCCCGGCCACGTAATCGACCGACAGCAGCCGATGGGGCTCGACGGCCCGGGTGCGCGCGGTGAACCGCAGCTTCGGGCCGCCCTTGTCGACACCCTTGGTGTGCACCGTGACCGCGACCTCGCCACCCACCTCGTCCGGTGAACCGGACACGGTGGCGAAGGTGTTGGCCGGCACCCACCAGCGGCCCGCGCCGCGGAACTCGGCGATCAGCGCCTCCCACACCGCCTCCGGCGGAGCGTCCACGATCGCCTCGTCGATCAAGTCGTAAACTGTCATGCCGATTCTCCTGTCGGGGTGTTCCGGATGGCGGTCCGGGTCTCGCCGGCCGGGGTGTCCCGGATCAGCCGAAGAAGCCCTGACCGGGGGTGAGGATGCCCGCCGGGTCGTAGCGCCGCTTCGCCGCGACGAGGACCTTCCAGCGGCTGCCGAAGTGGGCCCGCCAGTCCGCCCCGGTCATGTTCGGGATCGCGCCCACCAGGTACCGCTTGGCACCCAGCGCGACCGCCTTGTCGTACAGGCGGCGGTTCTGGTCGAGCATCCGTGCGATGTCCGCGCCCGGGGCGGGGAAGCGGAGCACGTCGCACAGGTACGCGGTCGGCTCGGAGGGCTGCACCGTCAGCGGGCGGGTCAGCTTCGACGTCGGGTACGGGTAGTAGAGCAGGAAGCCGGCGCCCAGGTCGTCGCCGTTCAGCTCGGCGGTCAGCAGGTCCGCGAACGCCTTCGCCTTGGAGGCCGGGACGAACAGGCTCAGCCACGGCTTGGGCTGGCCCCAGAAGTCGTTCTCCTTGAGCCACGCCTCGTCGCCGTCGGTGCGGAACACCGCCTCGCGGAAGGACAGGTCCTCGATCGTCGCGGACGCCCGCTCGTCGTGCAGACCGGTGAGCAGCGCGGTGCGGTCGGGGGCGGTGCCGCCCTTCCAGTACGCCTGGCCCTCCAGCTTGTACCACCAGCCGGAGTTGTCCGGGGTGCGGGCGATCTCGCCGACCTGGCCCTCGAACCGCTTCTCGGCCATGAGCTTCTCGGAGTCCGCGAGGAACGCGGTCACGTCGTTGTAGTAGAGGGTGAAGACGGTCATCTTCGGCGGTGCCGGGATCAGGGCGACCTCGGCCCGCACGATGATGCCGACCTGGCCGCCGCCGCCGAGCGCCGTGTTGAACAGATCGGCGTGGCAGTGCGGGCTGGCGGTGACCAGGTCGCCGTTGCCGGTGACGATGTCGATCGACTTCACGGTGTCGATCTGCAGCCCGTACCGCGCCACGGTGGAGCCGATGCCGCCGACGCTGAGCGTGCCGCCTATCGACAGGTGCAGGTAGTCGGTGAGCGCCGGCGGGGTCAGGCCGCGGGCGAGGGCGGCGTCGGTGAGCTGGGCCCAGGTGACCCCGGCCTCGACCACGGCGGACGACGAGCCGATGCGGACGATCTTCGTCAGACCGCGCGCGTCGATCGCGATGCCGCCCTGCGGCACCTGCGCCTGCCCGTAGCAGGAGTGCGACTCCTCGTCGCCGTCCTGCCCGCCGCGGCCGTTCATCGCGATCTTCAGCCCGTTGGCCCGGGCGTAGTCGACCATCTTGACGATGTCCCGCACCGAGCCGGGACGCAGCACCGCCCAGCACGCGCCGGTCACCATGTGGCCGAAGTCGTGGTTGAACGTGGAGGTGACACCCGCCGAGGTCTCCAGCGTGCCGTCGAGCGACGGCAGGCTCGCCGCCGTATGGGCGAAGGAGTCCGACTCACGTGCCCACGCCTGGTGCGAAGTGCTCCAGCCGATGACCGTGGCGGCTGCCATGCCCCCGAGGATGCTGCGCCGCGTGATGGGGGTGCTGCTGCTTCTCATTCGGTCTGTCTCCCGTCCATTACGTGTGGTTCAGGGCCGGCAGGCCGGCGCCCGCGAGGGTGGCGAGCTGGTACTCGGAAGGGGTGAAGCGCTTGGTCTGGCGGCGGAAGCGCCAGGTGTACGTCGGCCAGATCGACGGGTTGCGCCCGTGTGCGTCGAGGTACCAGCTCTTGCAGTTGCCTGCGTTCCACACGGTGCCATCGAGGCGGGCCTGCAGCCGCTCGTTCCAGTCGTCCTGGACTGTCTTTCGAACCTCCACCGAGGCCAGGCCCTTCTGGTCCATGACCTTCAGCGCGTCCAGCACGTAGCCGATCTGCGCCTCGATCATCACGACCTGCGAGGAGTGCCCCAGGGTGGTGTTCGGGCCGAGCAGCAGGAACAGGTTCGGGAAGCCGGCGACGGTGGTGCCGCGGTGCGCGGCCATGCCGTGCTCCTGCCACACCTCGCGCAGCGACCTGCCCTCGCGCCCGGTGATCCGCCCGGCGACCGGGCGGTCCGTGGCCTTGAAGCCGGTGCCCAGGATGATCGTGTCGACCTCCCGCTCGGCCCCGTCGGCGGTGACGATCGAATGGGCGGTGACCTTCGCGATGCCGTCGGTGACCAGGTCCACGTTGGGCTGCTGGATCGCCGGGTACCACGTGTTGGAGAAGAGCAGGCGCTTGCACGCCATCACGTAGTCCGGGGTGAGCTTCGCGCGCAGCGTCTCGTCGGCGACCGACTTCTTCAGATGGTCGCTGGCCATCTTCTGCATCTTCCCGGCGACCTTGGGCCGCTTCATCACGAAGGCCAGGATCTCCCGGCCCCACATGTTGAAGTTCCGCCGGAAGTTCTGGTAGCCGGGGACCCCGCGCAGCAGCTTGGTCTGGAGGGGGCTCGTCACCTTGTCGTTCTTCGGGCCGATCCACGGCGGGGTGCGCTGGTAGAGGTCGAGGCGCCCCACCTCGGGCTGGATCTTCGGCACGAACTGGATCGCGGAGGCGCCGGTGCCGATCACGGCGACGTTGCGCCCGCTCAGGTCGTGGTCGTGGCGCCAGCGGGAGGAGTGGAAGACGGTGCCCTCGAAGTCGGAGAGGCCCGGGATGTCGGGGACCGCCGCCTCGCTGAGATAGCCGGTGCCGCTCACCAGGACCTGCGCGGTGTAGTCGCCCTGCGAGGTCTCGATGTGCCAGCGCCGGGTCGTCTCGTCCCAGCGGGCCCCGAGCAGTTCGTGGCCGAAGCGGATGTGCGGACGCACCCCGAACCGGTCGGCGGTGTCCCGCAGGTACGCGTACAGCTCGTCGCGCTTGCCGAACGTGGACTTCCACTCCGGGTTCTGCGCGAACGAGAACGAGTACAGGTGGGACATCACGTCGCAGGCCGCGCCCGGGTAGGAGTTGTCCCGCCAGGTGCCGCCCACCTCGTCGGCGCGCTCGAAGACGAGGAAGTCGTCCACGCCCCGCTGCAGCAGCCGGATCGCCATGCCGAGGCCGGAGAACCCGCTGCCGACGACGGCGACGCGCAGATGCCGCTGCGGTCCGCCACCGCCGGGGCGGGTGTCCTCGTCGCTGCGCGGCGGCTCTAGAGTGCTCGTCACGTCAGCCTCCTAGCGGCGCGCGATGGTGACGCGGAAGTTGTTGAAGAACTTGTCCTCGAGCGTGTACGCGAAGATGTCGAGGTAGCGCTCGAAGCGGGCCACGACCTCCTCGCCCTCCATGGCGACGGCCTCGTCCCGGCGCTCGGCGAGCAGCTTCAGCCAGGCACGGCAGGCCACCGCGAAGGACTCGCGCTCGTTGACGATCTCGACCACGTCGAACAGGCCCTCGGCGGCCTGCGTCAGCTCGTGCAGGTGCGGGATGTGGCAGTTCTCGAACTCCGAGCGCTGCAGGAACTTCAGGTCGTCCAGCAGCTGCCGGTTCATGGGCAGCGCCTCGGCCGTCATGGTGTGCAGCACGAAGCGGGCGCCCGGCTTGAGGGCGGCACCGACCTTCTGGAAGAACACCCGGTACTTCTTGGTGCGCTCGCGCGGCGGCAGCGTCGAGGAGACGAAGTGCTCCAGGGCGTTGATGCAGAACGCCGCGTCGTACGGGTCGTCGGTGGTGTGGTCCTCCCAGGACTCCACCCGCGTGGTGATGCGCGGGTTGTCCAGGCCGGCGATGAACTGCTCCTGCGTGCGGCTGAGCGTCAGCCCGACCGCCTGCTCGACGCCGTGCACCGTGGTGACGCGGTTGAGCATGGTGCCCCACCCGCAGCCCACGTCCAGGACACGGCCGACGCCGGCCGCTCCCGCCAGCTCGACGAACTTGTCCAGCTTGCGCTCCTGGGCCTCGTCGAGGGCCTCGGTGAGACCCTCGCCGTCCTCCCAGTAACCGCCGGAGTACATCATCGTCGGGCCCAGCAGGAGGCGGTAGAAGTCGTTGCTCACCTCGTAGTGGTGCCTGATCGCGTCGACCTCGGGGACCGACTGGTTTGCGACCGTGGTCATCTTCGTCCTCAACTCCCGTCCGGCTCATGCTCATGGCGTGGTGCCTGCGATGTCATCGCGAGACGAAGAAAACCCCCGCGTCGCAAGAGACGTGCAACACGGCGGGGGCGCCGGCTGTTGCGCGCCGGTTGCGTGCGTACGGGTTCCATGCGTTTCGACAAGGCCAAGCCCTGCGGAGGAAGGACCTCACCCCATGTCTCTGCCCACCATCGAAGAACTGGCGAGCCAGCTCGAGGCCGTGTCCGGCGCCCAGAAGGTCGACCCGGACCACCCGCTCCAGCACATCCCGGACGTGGACTCGCTGGACCTCATGGAGTGGCTGTACGGGTTCCAGAACACCTACCCGGACATCCCGGCCGACGAGTCCCTCTTCGCCGACCTGGACGACACCACGACGCTGCGCCACGTCTACGACCGCATCCTGGCGCTCGTGCCGGCGCAGGCCTGAGCGGGCGCGCATGAACGGCTTCGACATCACCGGATGGGGCATCTCCGTCCCTGAGAAGGTGGTCACCAGTGCGGAGCTCGCCGAGCGCTTCGGCGTCGACGAGCACTGGATCACCAGCCGGTGCGGGATCAGTGAACGGCGCGCCGTCGGGCCCGGCCAGACGACAGCCTCGCTGGCCGTCGAGGCCGGCCGGCGCGCCCTCGCCAAGGCGGGCCTGAGCGGCGGCGACATCGCTCATCTGATCGTCGCCACCGCCACGCCCGAGCAGCCCTCGCCGGCGACGTCCGCGTTCGTCCACCACGAACTGGGCATCGCCGGCAGCGCGCACGACGTCAACTCCGAGTGCGCGGGCTTCGTCTACGGGCTCGTCTCCGCGATGGCCCTCATCGCGATCGACCCCCGGCCGATCCTGCTCATCGGCTCCGACACCCACACGCTGACCGCGAACCCCGCCGACCGGGACCTGTCGATCCTGGTCGGGGACGGCGCGGGAGCCGTCGTGCTCGTCCCCGCGGCCGACAGCAACGTCCTGGCCTGGAACCTGGGCGCGGACGGCAGCTGCACCGGCAGCCTCAAGGTCCTCGCGGGCGGCAGCCGTATGCCCACCACCGAGGAAACGGTGCGCCAGGGTCTGCACTACGCGCAGATCAACGGGAACGAGATCTACCTGAACGCCGTGCGGTACACCGTCCGCACGGTCCGGGAGACGCTGAAGAACGCCAAGGTCGAGGCGGCCGACGTGCGCCACGTCATCCCGCACCAGGCCAACATCCGCATCATCAACTCGATCCTCAGCCACACCGGGCTGCGGCCCGAGGCCCTGGTCGCCAACCTGCACAAGTACGGGAACACGGCCTCCGCCTCCATCCCGATCGCCCTCGCCGAGGCGCTGGACGAGGGCCGCGTCCAGAACGGCGACCTGGTCCTGTTGGCCGGCTTCGGCGCAGGCATGACCTGGGGCTCCATGCTCCTCGAATGGCGCGGAGGGACACGATGAGTACGCAGAAGCCCGCCGGTACCCGGCCCGAGCACCCCGTCGCCCTGGTGACGGGCGCCTCCGGCGGCCTCGGCCAGGCGCTGGCGATCGAACTGGACGCGCTCGGCTGCAAGGTGGCCGTCCACTACAACAGCGCGAAGGACGCCGCGCTCGCGGTGCAGGAGAAGCTCACCAACGACTCCGTCCTCGTCACCGGCGACGTCGGCTCCTACGAGGCCGTCACGGCGATGCACGAGCGGATCGCCGAGCAGCTGGGCCCGGTCGACGTCCTCGTCAACAACGGCGCGATCCGCCGTGACCAGGTCATGGCGATGCAGAAGCCCGAGGACTGGGCGGCGGTGATCCAGACCAACCTCATCGGCTCCTTCCACACGGCCCGGGTGTGCGTCCCGCACATGCTGCGCAAGCGGTGGGGCCGGGTGATCAACGTGGTCTCGCCGTCGGGTCTGATCGCGACGGCCGGACAGACCGCGTACTCCGCGTCGAAGGCCGGCCTGATCGGCTTCACCCGGACCCTGGCCGCCGAGTGCGGGCGGCGGGGCGTCACGGTCAACGCGCTCTCGCCCGGATTCATGATCACCGGTATGACCCAGACCCTCCCCGAGCACGTGGTGGAGTCGATGGAGAAGAAGGCGCCGGTGCCCCGCTTCGTGACCGTGGAGGAAGTCGCGCGCAGCTCCGCCCTCTTCCTCGACCAGGACTGTATGACCGGCCAGGTCATCAGTATCGACAGCGGCGTCACCATCACCTGATATCCACCCAGGGGGCTTTCCTCGGAAGGCCCCCTGGGGAAGTCCCCTGGGAAGGCCCCCTGGGAAAACCCCCTGGGGGAAGACCCCTGGGAAAAGGTTCCGCACGAAACGTCCGCGGAATGCTCCTGCGAAATCCGGTTCGCAGGAGCATTCCGCGGACGTTTCCCTGCCCGGCCAGGGCCTACGCGGCCGGCGGGAGCAGGGGCTCGTACGCGCTCATCAGGAGCGGGTCGATGCCGGCCGGGCCCCCGTACGGGGACACCGCACGGGCCGCCTCGCGGGCCGGGTCGGGCTCGCGGAGCAGGCCCAGATAGAGCGTCTGGGTGGACGGGGCGGGCTCTATGCCCAGCTCGTCCGACAGGAGCTCGCGCAGCTGCTGGTAGACGCGCAGCGCGTCGGCCCGGTTGCCGGCGGCGGCGTGCGCCGTCATCCGGCAGCGGTGCGCGCTCTCCCGGAACGGCGCCCTGCGCACCGCCTCGTCGGCGTACCGCAGGGCGTGGTGGCTGTTGCCGAGGGCGGCGGCCGAGGCGCTGGACAGCTCCAGGGCGCTCAGGCGTACCGCCTCGATGCGCTCGCGGGTGGTGTTCACCCACTCGCCCTCGTGGGCGGGCAGGAACGCGCCGCGCAGATTGGCGACCGCGCCGGAGGCGAGTTGCAGGGCCACCGCGTGCGCGCCCTCCCGGCACGCCTGCCGGGCCTCGGAGACCGACGCCTCGGCCGTCTCCACATCGGTGAGCGCGTCGCTCGGCAGATGCAGCAGGTAGCGCCCGCTCTGGGCGACCAGCGGCGTCTCGCCGGGCTTCTGGTGTGCGCTGGTGACGAAGGACCGCACCCGGCTGACGACACTGCGCAGCGCGGACGCCCAGGTGTCGGGCAGGCCCTGCGGCCACAGCGTGTCCGCGAGCTGGTCGCGGCTGGTGCCCGCGGAACGCTCCAGGACGAGCCGGGCGAAGGCGATTTGGGCCTGTGCGCTCGACAGGTGCCGGGGCGGTTCCGCCTCGTGCTCGATGCTGACAAGTCCTACGAGCCGGATCAACACGTCGACACTCCCCCTGCGGCAGATCAGGAACCGAGCGGGGAACACGGCCGTTGCTTTCGCTTTGCGCCGTTCAGTTCTCGCCATTCCCCGTGATGTCGACGTGACCTTCGCAGGGGCGTTCAGGCCGTGTCAATTGAGCCCGGGAACATACCGGGGAGAATGAGTGGAAGCCCAAGTTCCGCTGAATCGATGCTCCATGATTCCCCGCCTCTCCACGCATTCACCAGGGGATTTCTAGTGAATCACGAGCGGATTCGAGCGTAATTCGAGAAGGGCTCCGGCCCTCTTGTTGCGGCGGCGTTGCGGAGCGCGGCGTAGAAATCCTGTCATGAATAGGCCGTTCGCCGGCCGACTGAATCAGCCTGAGGAGACCCACGTGAACGCAACCGGAGGTTGGGAACGGCTGGCGCCGAAGCTGGCCGCCACGAACAGGCGTGTGGCGGCACTGGAGTCCGAGCCGGAGCGCCGCAACAGTTTCGTCTCCTACACGGTCGAGCGGGACAGCGCCTACGCCGATCTCGACGGCCAACGGCTGCTGATGATGTCCGGCTACAGCTACCTGGGCCTGGGCGGCGACGAACGCGTCGTCGCCGCCGCCAAGGCCGCCGTCGACCTGTACGGCAGCGGCAACCACGGTGTGCGCGCCCTGGCCGGGACCATCCCGCTGCACGAGGAGCTGGAGGCCGAGGTCGCGAGCTTCGCGGACCGCGAGGCGTCGATGGTCTTCAGCTCGGGCTACGCGGCGAACGTGGGCACCGTCGGCGGTCTCGTCGGCGCCGGCGACACCGTCTTCATCGACAAGTACGACCACGCCTCCATCGTGGACGGCTGCCGGCTCTCCGGCGCCACCGTCACCCGGTTCCGGCACAACGACGTCGACCACCTCGACCGGCGTCTGGCCGCCGCCTCGCCCGACGGGGTGCGGCTCGTCATCGTCGACAGCGTCTACTCCATGGACGGCGACATCGCCCCGCTGCCCGAACTGCGCAAGGTGTGCGACGAGCACAACGCGCTGCTCATGGTGGACGAGGCCCACGCGCTCGGCGTCATCGGCGCCACCGGGCGCGGCATCGAGGAGCACTTCGACCACCGGGTGAAGGCCGACGTCAAGCTCGGCACCCTGTCCAAGGGCATCCCGTCCATGGGCGGCTGGGTCACCGGCCCCGCCGAACTGATCGGCCACCTGCGCTACGCCGCCCGGCCGTTCCTGTTCTCCGCCGCCCTCGCCCCGGCCCAGGCCGCGGCCGCCCTGGAGAGCCTGCGCATCCTGCGGCGCGAACCGGAGCGGGTCACCCACATCCAGCGCGAGTCCGCCCGCCTGCGCGCCCTGGTCAACGCCCAGGGGCTGCGTACCCAGGACAGCGTGACCGCGGTGCTGCCGCTGATCGCCGGCTCCGACGAGAAGGCGTACGACCTGGCCACCGCCTGCCGCCGCAACGGCGTCATCGGCATCCCCGTGGTCACCCCGGCCGTCCCCAACGACCTGGCCCGGCTGCGGATCGCGGTGACCGCGCGGCACACGCCCGAGGACATCGACTTCGCCGCCGACGCGTTCATCAAGTCCGCCCGCGAGTGCGGCATCATCCCGGCCTGACCGGCCGGTCCACGCCCCGGGACACCGGACGGAGACGAGACCGAAGATGACAGCCGCAGCCTCCCACCGCACCCCCGTGGTGATCACCGGGATCGGTGTGGTCACCCCGGCGGGGTGCACCCCCGAGGCCCTGTGGGCCGCGCTCCGCGCCGGCCGTTCCACCGCAGCCCCGCTCGACCACCTGGACCTCTCCCGCCACCGGGTCCGGATCGGCTGCCGGGTCAGCGGACTCGACACCCAGGGCCCCGACGCCCCGGTGTCCGCCAAGGACGCCCGGCGCATGGACCCCTTCGCGCTGTACGGCACCACGGCGGCGCTGGCCGCCCACCGCGACGCCGGCGCCCCCGTGCCCGAGCCCGGGCGCACCGCGATCGTC
Source organism: Streptomyces sp. 130 (assembly GCF_007096885.1). Lineage (GTDB taxonomy): Bacteria > Actinomycetota > Actinomycetes > Streptomycetales > Streptomycetaceae > Streptomyces. The sequence continues at coordinate 12,994 of NZ_VJNO01000025.1, forward strand.
GTCGGCAACGCGGTGGGCGGGCGCGCCACCAGCGACCGCGAGTCCGCGCACTACAGCGAGGCGGGCCCGCACCGGGTCAACCCGCTGATGCCGCTGCTGACCATGCCGAACGCGGCGGCCGCCCAGATCGCCATGCGGCTCGGCTGGACCGGCCCCGCGACCACCATCGCCACCACCTGCGCCAGCGGTGTCGACGCGATCGGGCACGCCACCGCGCTCCTTCGCTCGCACCAGGCGGACGTGGCGATCGCGGGCGGCTGCGAGTCCACCCTGACCCCGGTCACCCTCGCCGCCTTCGGCAACCTGAACGCGGTCTCCGGGCGCAACGACGACCCGGCGCACGCCTCCCGCCCCTTCGACCGGGACCGTGACGGGTTCGTCATGGGGGAGGGGGCCGGCTTCGTCGTCCTGGAACGCCTCGACGACGCGCTGGCCCGGGGCGCCCGCGCCTACGCCCGGATCGCCGGATACGCGGCCACCTCGGACGCGTACCACCTGTCGATGCCGCTGGCCGACGGGGCCGGCGCGGTCGCCGCGATGACCGGCGCGCTCACCGCCGCCGGGCTCGCCCCCGACGAGATCGCCCACATCAACGCGCACGGCACCTCGACCCCGCACAACGACCGCGCCGAGGCCACGGCCCTCGCCAAGGTCTTCGGCGCCGACGGGCCGCCCGTCACCGCCCCCAAGGGCGTCATCGGCCACCTCATCGGAGCGGCCGGCGCCGTCGAGATCATCGCCGCCGTCCAGGCGATGCGCGCCCAAGAGGTGCCGCCCACCGCCAACCACGAACACCTGGAGCCAGGAATGGAGATCGACGTGGTGCACACCAGTCCACGGCCCGTCGCCCTGGGACCCGCGCTGTCGAACTCCTTCGGCTTCGGCGGCCACAACGCGAGCATGGTGGTGGCGCCGGTATGACGACCACCCCCCAGACCACCGCCCAGGCCGCTGCCGGGGCCACCCCCCAGGCCACCCCCCAGGCCGCCGTCCAGCCCCGCACCGCGATCCGCACCCTCACCGCCGACGAGGTGGCCGCCTTCCGGGCCGCCGTCCGCGCGGACCTGCCCGCGGCCGAGGCATCCGGCGCCTCACCCGTGCACGCCTTCGTCCTCGCGCACACCCTCGCCGACGCGACCGTACGCGACCTGGCGGCGGCCGAGCCCGAGCCCGTCTCCGTCGTCCACCTCGGCCAGGACATCCGGATCGAGCAGCCCCTGCTGCCCGGCGAGCGGATCACCGTCGCCCTCGACGTGGCCGGCGCCCGCCGCGAACCGAGGGGCACCCGGGTCGCCGTCCGGGCCCGCCTCACCGGCGCCGACGGCACCCCGCGCGCCGAACTCCTCACCAGCGCGCTGCTCATGGGCGCCGCCGCCATCGTGCCCTTCGGCCAGATCCCGGCACCGGCCGCGCCCGCCCCGTCCGGCGGGGCCGGGGAGCCGTCCGCCGCCGAGCACCGGCTCACCCCCGCCTGGATACGCGGCTACGCGCACGCCTCCGGCGACCTCAACCCGATCCACCTGGACGACCGGGCCGCCAAGGACGCCGGGTTCCCCGGCGTCATCGCACACGGGATGAGCGTGCTCGCCCTGGCCGTCGAGGAGATCGCCGACCGGTACGCGGACGGCGACGTCACCCGCGTCACCGCCGTCAGCGGGCGGTTCTCCGCCCCCGTGGTCCCGGACGTGCCGCTCGCCGTCGAACTCGCCCCGGACGCCGACCGCACCCTCGTCCGCTTCACCTGCCGCACCCCCTCAGGCATCGCCGTGAAGAGCGGCTGGGCCCAGCTGGCGGGACGGCGGCCATGACCGCCCCCGGCCCCGCCACCGGGCTGCTCCCCGGCTTCCTCACCCAGGTCCGCGAGCGCCCCGACGCGCCCGCCCTGGTCTGGCACGGCGAGGAGACCAGCTACCGCGAGCTGTACGAGAGCGCCGGCCGCGAACGCGAGCGCCTCGCCCTGCTCGGGCTGCCGGCCGGTGAACCCGTCGGCATCCTCGCCGAGAAGTCGCCCGACGCCATCGCGCTCGTCCTCGGCTGCCTGCTCGCCCACCGCCCGTTCCTGCTGCCCTCCCCGCACCTCGGCGAGCAGCTGCTGGACCGGCTGTTCGCCCAGGCCGGCTGCCGGCACGTGCTGGCCCCGGGCGGCGAACCGCGGAGTGTGCCGGTCCCGGCCCGCTCGGCGGCGTACCCGGTGCCGCCGCGTACCGCCTTCATGCTCACCACGTCCGGCTCCACCGGGCTGCCCAAGACCGTCCCGCTGGACGAGGGGGCGGTGGACCGGTTCGTCACCTGGGCCGGGCCCGCGTTCACCATCGCGCCCGGGACCACCGTCCTCAACTACGCGCCGCTCAACTTCGACCTGTGCTTCCTCGACGTGTGGACGACCCTCGCGCACGGCGGCCGGGTCGTCCTCGTGGACCCGGACAAGGCCGTCGACGGACGCCACCTGCTCGACCTGCTGCTGCGCCACGACGTCGAGATCGTCCAGGCCGTGCCGATGTTCTACCGGCTCGTGCTGGACGCCGCCCGCCGGGCCGGGGTGCTGCTGCCGTCGGTGCGCCGGGCCGCCTTCACCGGCGACGTCCTGCCCGAACGCGCCCTGGCCGAGCTGCGCGAGCTGCTGCCCGCCGCCCGCCTCACCAACATCTACGGCTGCACGGAGACCAACGACAGCTTCACGTACGACGTCGACACCACGGCCACCGTCTTCGGCCCGCTGCCCATCGGCACCCCGCTCCCCGGGGTCTCCGTGCTCGTCCTGGACGCCGACGGCCACGAGGTCACCGGCCCCGGCGCCGGCGAGCTGCACGTGCGGACCCCCTTCCAGACCGCCGGCTACCTCGACCCGGCCCGCAGCCGGGACCGGTTCACCGGCCACCCGCTCGGCCACGACGACGGCACCTGGTTCCGCACCGGCGACCTCGTACGGCGCGACGCCGACGGGCTGCTGTATCTGACCGGGCGCAGCGACTTCCAGGTCAAGGTGCGCGGCGTCGCCGTCAACACCGCCGAGATCGAGCAGGTGCTGCTGAGCCACCCCGACGTCCTGGAGGCCGGTGTCGCGGCCGAGCCCGACCCGCTCACCGGCAAACGGCTCGTCGCCGGGGTGCGGCGCGCACCCGGCAGCGGCCTCAACAGCCTGCTCCTGAAGGAGCACTGCGCCCGCGCCCTGCCCAGGGCGGCCGTCCCCGGCGTCCTGCGCATCACCGACGAACCACTGCCCAAGACCGCCACCGGAAAGGTCGACCGCACCGCGCTCGACCGGCTGAGCGGGCCGTCCCGGCCGCCGTCCCCGGCGCCGGACCACTCCCGCCGGCTGACCACCGTAGAAGGAAGGACGTCATGAGCAACACCGCCACCATCAAGCAGTTCCTGATCGAGGAGTTCCTGCCGGACCTCACCCAGGACCAACTCGCCGACGACCAGGACCTGCTGTCGAGCGGAGCCATCGACTCGCTCGGCCTGCTCAAGCTGATCGCCTGGGTGGAGGACCGCTTCGGGCTCGCCGTGGACGACACGGACCTCGACCCCAACAACTTCCGCAGCGTCACCGCCATCGACACCTTCGTCGCGACCGCGCGCCAGGGGGTGAGCGGCTAGGGCCGGTCTTCGCACCAGGGGCCTTTCGTTCGGGCCATGCCGGGCTCGCGGGCCCTTGCACCGCGCCTCGCGGCGTTGTCGTCCCTCACCAACGCCCCTTCCCCGAGTCCTGGGCCGCGCTCGAACAGGGGAGACCCCACCCGTCTCGATCCTCCGCTTTGCGACGCACGGCACCAGAGCCCGCTCCCCGATCCGGCCTGACCCGAACGAAAGGCCCTACCATGCACGACGCGCTCACCGGCCTGCTGGCGCGGCGCACGGTGGCCGAGCACGAGACCTGGCGGTCTCTGTGGGACCGGCTCGGCGACGGCACGCTCCCCAGGGAGCAGGCCGTCGCCCTGCTGGCCTCGCTGACCACCCGGCTGCCCGACCCCGCGACGCTCGCCGCCCTGCACGGCACCCTCCTGGAACGGCGCCCCGCGCGCCCCGGGCCCGCCTGGCCCGCGACCGTCAACGTCGTGGGCACCGGGGGCGGGCCCGCCACCTTCAACGTCTCCACCGCGGCGGCCTTCGTCGCCGCCGCCGCCGGGGTGCGTGTCGTCAAGTCCGGCTCCCGGGCCTACACCTCCAGCCTCGGCTCCGTCGACCTCCTCGAACGCCTCGGGGTGCGCCTGACGTCCTCGTACGAGCAGACCGAGGAGCACCTGGAGCGGGACGGGATCGCCTTCACCGGGCCGTTCGTCTACCCGGTCGAGCTCGCCCGGCTCGCCCGGCTGATCGCGCCGGTCGGCATGAAGCCGTTCGGGCGGTTCCTCAACGCGCTCGGCCCGCTCCTCGCCGATCTGCCGGTCACCGCCCAGGTCACCGGCGTCTCGCACACCATGCCCCTGGACGACCTGCGCCGCCTCGCCGCCACGGTCACCGGCCGTACGGTGTGGCTGACCAGCAACGACCGGGGCGCCGACGAACTCCTCGGCTTCGCCCGCAACACCGTCCACATCGCGCGGGGCGAGGACCAGGTCCTGGAGCCCGGCGCGCTGATCCCGGCCGACGGCGGCTTCGAGGCGCTGGCCCCCGCGCCCAAGGACGCGGCCACCGACCACTTCCTGGCCGTGCTCGCCGGGCGCGCCCACCCGGCGGCCACCGGCACCGTCCGGCTCAACGCCGCCGCGCTCGCCCTCGCGGCCGGCCACCACACCACCTGGCACGACGCGCTCGACGCGACGGACGACGCCGTCACCAGCGGGGCCGCCGTGGCCCTGGTCGAGCGGCTGCGCTCCCGGCGGACCGCGGCGACGGCGGGGGCGACGGCGGGGGCGGTCCGCCGTGGCTGACTTCTTCACCGGGCGCGGACCCGGCCGGCCCGGGCTCACGCTGTTCCTCAACGCGGGCGACCCGCCGCTGGCCGAGCTCGCCGAGGTCGTGCACATGCTCGACGAGGAGGGCGTCGACTGCCTCGAACTGGCGGTGCCCTTCCCGGACTCCTTCACCGACGGGCCGGTCGTACGCCGCTCCGCCCGCCGCGCCCTGGACCGGGGCACCGGCCTGGACGACGTCCTCCGCTTCGTCGCCCGCGTCCGGCCGGGACTGCGGCGGCTGCGGATCGCGCTGCTCGCCGACTGGAGCCACTCCCTCAAGCACCGGGACCTGGGCGCGGCCGTCAAGGACATCACCGCGTCCGGCGCCGACGGCCTCCTGGTGCACGGCCTGCCGCCCCGGCTGCGTGACGCCTACCGCGAGGCGACCGGGGCGGCCGGCACCGCCGTCGTCACCACCTGCTACCCGACCAGCCCGGAGGAGACCCGGGCCCGGGCGGCCCGCGAGTCCTCCGCGTACGTCTATCTGGTGGCGCACTACGGCCGCAGCGGCACCGCGCCGCCCGCCGGGCACGCCGCGCTCGCCCCGGTCGTCACCGGGCTGCGGGCCCACACGAACTCCCCGATCGCCGTCGGCTTCGGGGTCAGTACGCGCAGCCACGTCGCGGCGGTCGCCGCGAGCGGGGCCGACGCAGCGATCGTCGGCTCCGCGGGCGTGGCCCGCGTGGAGCGGGCCCTCGAAGAGGAGGGCTCCGCCACCACGGCACTGCGCGACTTCGTCCGGTCGCTCCACCCCGGACCGGACGAGACCAGTACGTCCAACACGCCCATCCGAACAAGGAGTTGACCATGATCATCCGTGACCTGGAGACCGTCAAGTGCGTCGACTGGGGCAACGGGCTCAGCCGTCGCTTCCTCACCAAGTCCGACGGCGTCGGCTACTCGATCACCGACACCACGGTGCGCGCCGGCACCAAGTCCCGCCTGGAGTACCGCAACCACCTGGAGTCCTGCTACTGCATCGAGGGCTCCGGCGAGGTGGTCGAGCTCGACGGCACCGTGCACCCCATCACGCCGGGCCGGCTGTACTCCCTGAACGAGCACGACGCGCACTACCTCGTCGCCTCCCCGCACGAGGACCTGCGGCTCGTCTGCGTCTTCACCCCGGCGCTCCAGGGCGACGAGGTGCACAGCCTCGACGCGCACACCTCCTCCGCCTACTGATCCGCACGGCACCCGCACCTCTGAAAGGGGTCCCATTGACGTCCTCCCCTCCCTACAAGAGGGCGGGGATTCCTGGCTCACGTTGGCTGGGGACCTGCGGTCCGCCGGCTCTTACACGATCGGCACCAGCCGGGTTGAGACCAGCCCGGACCAGCATCACGCGCGCGGAGTTCTTGTCCCTGGGAGACACGGCTCCGCACGCGGTGCAGGTGTAGGTACGTTCCGAAAGGGGAAGTGCGTGCTTGGTTCTCGCTCCGCACGACGCGCAGTCCATGGTGGTGTGCGCGGGATGCACGAGACGCATGTCCCGTGCGTGCTTGCGGCCCATCTCGATCAGGGCGGCTTTGGTGGCGCCGATCGCGGCGTCGGCGGCCTTGCGGGCCATGCTGGTCTTCGCCAGGAACTTCGGACGGAAATCCTCCACGGCGATCGCGTCGTGGTCACGGACCACCGCCTTGGCCCACTTACGGGCCGTGTCCTGCCGCTGCCGGGCCACCTTCTTGTGTACTTTCGCAGCCTGCCGCCGGGCGGTGCGGTAGCCCTTGGACGCAGCCATGCCCTTGGCGGGGCGGCGGCGGGCCATCATCCGCTGATAACGGCCCAGCTTCCGCGCCGCGCTCTTCCCGTGTCCGGGGTGGGGCAGGTCGTGTTGGTCGGATGTGGTGGTGGCGGTCTCCTTGACGCCCCAATCCACACCCAGCACACGCCCTGTGGCGGGGAGCGGCTCGGGTTCGGTGGCGACGACGAACGACGCGTACCAGTGCCCCAGACCGTCCCGGTACACCCGCACCGAGGAAGGAGCGGACGGCAGCTCGCGGGACCACACGACCGTCAGAACGATGCCTCCCGCAAGGTGCAGGCGGCCGTCCTTGAGACGGAAGCCGCGCTGGGTGTAGTTCAGCGTGGGCAGCGTGTCCCGCTTGCGCTTGATGCGGGGCATACCAGCCCGCCGCCTGGCCGGCACCTTCGCCTTAATGTCCTTGACCGCCTTGGCACGGGACTTCGCGAAGTCACGGATGGTCTGCTGCTGCGGCACCGAAGCACCCGCGCGCAGCCAGGACATCGACTGCCGCGCCTCCGTCAGTAACCTGTCGAGCCGGCCCGGTCCGCACGTGGTCTTCTCAGCCGCGTCCCGGTTCGCGGCGTGGACCTTGCGGGACATCGCCACGCACTCGTTCCACACCCACCGACACCGCGCCCATCCGCCTCAAGACCCGCCCGCGCGGACGCCGACACACGCAGCCGATAGGTGTACCGGGCAGGCCCGGACCCCCGCTCGACCGCTGCCTTCGTCGCCATGATCCGCAACCTACCAACCCCCACTGACAACGAAAGAGAGTGCAGGTAAGAACCAATGCGCAGCGAACTCCGCCGTTTCGCGGCTCCGCCCCAAGGCCCCATTCCTCCCCGCCCTGAAGCACGGAGCCTCCTGGGAGAATCAAGGTGATCCGCTGGAACACCGACCAGGCCGACCTCCGGGCCGGCCTGGCCCGGTGGGGCGAGGCTCTCAGCGCCGACCACATCGCCCAGGACGAACGAGCGGAGTTCTCCTGGGAGAAGTGGAAACTGGTGCGCCGGTCCGGCATCCTCGCCCTGCCCTTCGCCGAGGAGCACGGCGGCCTGGGCCAGTCCCTCCTCACCACCATGTACGTCCTGGAAGGGCTCGGCGAGCACTGCCGTGACGCGGGTCTGAACTTCTGCGTCACCACCACGCTCGCCAGCACCGGCGTCCCCCTCATGCGCTTCGGCACACCCGCGCAGAAGGAGGCCTACCTCCCCCGGATCAGCTCCGGCGAGGCGATCGGCGCCCACGCGATCACCGAATCGGAGTCCGGCAGCGACGCGATGGCGATGACCACGCGCGCGGAGCGCGACGGCGACGACTTCGTGCTGAACGGCAGCAAGTGCTTCGTCAGCAACGGCCCCGTCGCCGACGTGTTCGTCGTGTACGCGCGCACCCACCCCGACGGCGGCGCCCTGGGCGTGACCGCGTTCCTCGTGGACCGGGACACCCCGGGCCTGACCGTCGGCAGGCCCGTCAAGAAGATGGGCCTGCGCACCTCCCCGCTCAGCGAGCTGTACTTCGACGACTGCCGCGTCCCGCGCGACCGGGTCCTCGGCCGGGTGGGCGGCGGCTTCATCGTCCTCGACCACGTCATGAAGCGGGAGATCCTGCTCTCGTTCATCGTGAACGTGGGGGAGATGCAGCACCGGTTCGACCGCTGCGTCGAATACGCCCGCACCCGCCGGTCGTTCGGCAAGACGATCGGCTCCTACCAGTCCGTCGCCAACAAGATCGTCGACGCCAAGATCGGTCTGGAGTCGGCCAGGAAGTGGCTGTACGACACCGCCGAGCGCCTGGAGGACGGCGAGGACGTCACCGAGGACCTGGCCATCGCCAAGCTGATCACCAGCGAGGCCAACCTCGCCGGCTCGCTGACCGCCGTCCAGGTCTTCGGCGGCCACGGCTACATGAGCGAGTACGGGCTGGAGATCGACGTCCGCAACGCCGTGGGCGGCACGATCTACTCGGGCAGCAACGAGATCCAGTACAACCGCATCGCGTCCAAGCTGGGCCTGGGCCGATGACCACCCTCACCCCACCGCTCACCCTCAAGGTCTGCGGCGCCACCAGCACCCGGGACATCGAGGTGCTGGCCGGTGCCGGAGCCGGACTCGTCGGCCTGTGGCACGGCGTCCCCGGCGGCCCGGCGGACCTGCCCGAGCACGAGGTGGCCGCCCTCGCGGCGGCCGTCCGTGCCACCGGCACCCTGCACCCCGTCCTGGTCACCTTCCTCGGCGACCCGGACGCGGTCGCCGGTGTGATGCGCCGCACCGGCATCCGCACCGTCCAGCTCCACGCCTACCAGCCGCCCGCCACCGTCCGCGCCCTGCGCACGGCACTGCCCGACGCCGTCATCGTCAAGGTGCTGCACGTCGCGGACGGCAGCTGCCCGGAACGCCCCCTGATCGGCGCGTACGAACGGGCCGGCACCGACCTCTTCCTCATCGACGCCACCACCGCCGACGGCCGCGTCGGCTCCACCGGGCAGCGCCTGGACGAGGACACCGTCCTCCGGCTCGCCGAACGGTTCACCCTGCCGTTCTGGCTCGCCGGCGGACTCACCCGGACCAACCGGTCCGCGTACGAACGGGTCCTGCGCCACCCCCGGCTGCGCGGCATCGACGTCGACACCGCGGCCCGCGGCGGCGACGGCCGCTTCGGCGCACCTGAGGTGGCCGGACTGGCCCACGCCTGGGACACCGGGCCCGGCCGGCCGGACCCCCGCACTCCTTCCGCCACGGACACCCCGACCACACGGCCTACGGAGCAGCCATGAGCCTTCCCTTCATCGAGTCCCTGCTGTCGGCCCCGCAGCCCCTGGTGATGGAGGTCAAGCGGCGCGACGCGTTCGGCTTCGACCTCATCTCCGGCCACACCCCCGCAGAGATCGTCACCGCCTACGAGAAGGCCGGGGCGCCCTGCATCTCGGTCGTCACGGGACGCTGGTTCGGCGGCACCCGCGAACTGCTCCGCGATGTCGCCCGGCTGACCGAACTCCCCCTCCTCCAGAAGGACTTCATCACCCGCAAGGACCAGCTGGAGACCGCCCGGGAGCTCGGCGCCTCGGCCGTCCTGCTCACCGCGGGCCTGCTGTCCGCGTCCGCGCTGCGCGGTCTCACCGTCGCGGCGCTCAGCGCGGGCCTGACCCCCTTCGTCGAGGCCACCACCGAGGCCGAGATCGAGGCCGTGCCGCACGCCGACGAGTGCGTCATCGCCGTCAACAACAAGGACATCAAGACCCGCGAGCGCGACCGGGGCGACCTGGCCCGCAGCTTCGAGCTGCTGCCCGCCCTGCACGCGAGCGGCACCCCCTGCCCGGTGAGCGCCAGCGCCATCGACAGCCCGCAGACGGCGGCCCGGCTGCTCGACGCCGGCTTCAAGGGCCTCCTCGTCGGCACCGCCCTGCTGCGCAGCGGCGACCCCGGCGAGTGGCTGCGTACGCTGGAGAGCAGCCGGCGCTCCCCGCGGCCGGCCCTCCATCCGTCGTGAGGGTCCGCACCGCACGAAGGGGCTCCGTGGCCACGGAGCCCCTTCGCCTTGTCCGCCCTCAGGACACGACGCGGTTGACCAGCTGGTCGCGCACCCGCGCCGGGATGCCGGGGGCGAACCGGCGCAGATAGTGGTCGATGTGCCGGTCCGCGCCGACCAGGAACGGCAGGTCGAAGACCAGCAGCCGCCGCACCGCGAGCAGCGGCACCGGCGAGCGCAGCGGCGCGAAGTCCTCGTTCCACAGCCCCGGCTCGGCGCACAGCGGATGGAACTGGCCGATCATCAGCCCCTGGGCCACGAAGTCGTCCTTCGCGTCCGCCTGCAGCAGGTCCAGGTCCGCCGGGTCCGCGTGGTCCAGGTCCGGAAGCACCATCAGCACGGTGAGGAGTTCCCGCTCGTCCTCCGCCAGCTCCGACGCGAGCCGTTCGTACCAGGTGCGCAGCGCCTCCACGGCACCGGGCAGCGCGGCCGGGGTGCTCTGCGCGGGCACGGCGAGCAGGAACCGGCCGGCGCGCAGCGAGGGCTGGGTGTACGGGCACACCGGGCCGCTGCGGCCCAGCTCGGGATGGCCCGACACCAGGAAGGTCCGGCTCCACTCCAGCACCTCGCGCAGCGGCCGGAGCTGCCCGTCCGGCACCAGGCCCCGGTCCACCTGACCCGGCGTGTAGATCTGCAGCCGGCTGTCGCCCCTCATCGCGGCTCCCGCCACATCGGCCGCAGGCGCGGCCCGCCGTCCGGCAGCACGATGTCCTCGCCCGACCGGACGAAGCCCTGCCCCCGCGCCGACGCCTCGCCGCCGGGCGAGCTGGCCTCCGCATAGGCCCCGCACCCCGCCGCGTCGGCCTCCCGCAGCATGCCGGAGATGAGGGCGCCGAGCAGCCCCCGGCCGCGCGCGCCGCCGCGCACCGCGCCGAACGACGCGTAGTAGTGCGGCCGGGCCGGGTGCCGGGACGCCTGGAGCTCGGCGATCAGCGCCAGTGACGCGGCCTCGCGGACACCGAGGACGTCCTCGAAGCGCACGGCGAACTCCTCGCCCCGCGCCTCCAGCTCGGCCTGGGCGCCCGGCGGCGTCCACAGCAGCACGGCGTCCAGGTCCGGGGTGCAGGTCACCGCGTCGTACGCGAACGACATGTCGAGGAACACCCCGAACAGGGCGGGCAGCACCCGCGCCCTGCGCCCGGGGTCCGGGGTGATCCAGCGGGTGAGCGGGTCGTCGTGGAACGCGTCCGCCAGCAGCGCCGCGAGGGCGCCGGCCTCGGCCCGCCGGGCGCGCCGCAGGGCCGGCCGGGGTGCCGCCGGCAAGGGCGGCGGCGGGAACGTGGACAGGTGGGTCACGGAGTTCTCCTCCCGTTCGATGGATGGGCCGGGCGCGGTGGTCGGGCGCGCCCGGTCGCGGCCAGTTGCTCCACCCGGGCGTGCAGCTGGTCCAGGTGCAGTTCGGCTTCGGGCTTGATCAGGACGCTGCGCATCACCCGGGCCGTGGCGGCGTCGGCCACCACGTCGGGTCTGCGCCGCGCGAAGTCCGCCGCGTCGGTCCGCAGCACGCTGAGGAACACGGGGTCCCGCTCCGCGTGCATGCCGTCCGTGAGCAGCCGGCCGGACGCGGCGTCGACGGCGGACAGCGACAGCGGCCGGGTCGCGGGGAAGTAGCTGACGATGTCCAGCTGTGGTGCCTGGTACGTCTCCAGCTCCTCGGACGCCGCGATGCGCTCCGCCCATCCGACGGCCGCCCGGCGGCTGCCGGCCAGGATCTCGCCGAAGCCGTCCCGGGTCAGCGGCAGCAGCCGCAGCGTCAGCCAGAGCGCGGCTGCCGCCGCCCCGGCCCGCGAGCACTCCAGGCTGATCTCGCCCAGGTGCAGTGCGGCTTCGGTGAAGTAGGTGTAGGGCGAGTCGTGCGCGAGGTGGGCCCGGGCGGCGGCGTCGTTGAACAGCACCGCCCCGCACCCGTAGGGCTGGAGGCCGTGCTTGTGCGGGTCCACGACGACCGAGTCGCAGTCCGCGATCGCCCGCCACGGGCGTGGGTCGATGCCCTCGGGCCGGTCCGAGCGCCCGAGGAGCGCGTAGAACCCGCCGTACGCGGCGTCCACATGCACCCGTACGCCGTAACGCCGGGCCAGCGGCACCACCTCGTGCACCGGGTCGACCGCCCCCAGCCCCGTCGTCCCCGTGGTCACCACCACCGTGCCGACCCGGCCGGCCGCGAGCAGCTTCTCCAGGGCGTCCAGGTCGATGCGGCCCAGGCCGTCGGCGGGCACCCGGTGGCCCTCGACGCCGAGCACCCCGCACATGCGGGCGTGCGTGTAGTGGCACTCGGCGCTGTAGGCGATGCCGCGCCCGGGATGCGTCTGGCGCGCCACGTACAGCGCCTCCAGGTTGGCCATGGTGCCGCTCGTCGTCAGATGGCCCAGGTGCGTGCCCCGGAAGCCGAACATCCCGGCGAGCAGGTCCACGCACTCGCGTTCCATCTCGGTGGTGGCCGGGCCGCCCTCGGCGGCGTGGTTGTTCGGGTTGAACAGCATCGCGGTGACGTAGCCGACGACCGCCGCCGGATGGGGCGGCTTGACCATCTGACCCGCGTAGCTCGGATGGAAGAACGGATAGTTGTCGTCCAGCCGCTTCGAGAACGCGGCGAACGCGGCACCGAACTCCTCGTCCCCGACCAGGTGCGACGGATGCTCCCGGTACGGGCCGAAGCGCTCTCCCCAGTGTTCGGCCACGTCTACGGCACGCGGCAGCCAGTAACGAAGATCCACGGTCGGCCTTCCGGTGGGGGGCAGCGGACGGCTCAGGTATACGGAGCGAAGCGCAAGCCGACCGCAAGCGGTTCTGGGCCGGCTCTGGCCCCGTTCTCAAGCGCCATAACGGGCGCCGGGTGACACAACGGGCGCCCCCGCGCCCGCCCTAGCGGCTCCCGAGACGCGTGCGAGCCGCCCTTGCTGCACTCGGCGCGTCCGCCGAATCCAGCAGCAGGAGTTCCGTGATGGTGACCAGACGCACCCTGATGACCGCCCTGAGCGTCACCGGCGCCGGGCTGTTCACCGGCGCGGCCCTCACCCCGCTGATGACGGCGGGCGCCGCCCCGCGCGAGGCCGCCCCGGCCGGCGCGGCCGTCCCCGTGGGCCCCGCCGTCCAGCCGTTCCGGGTGCCGCTGCCCCTGCTGCCGGTGCTCACCCCCGCCGCGACGCGCGGCGGCGCCGACGTCTACGACCTCACGATGCGCCGGAGCCGCGCCGAGATCCTGCCGGGCCTGAGCACCGACGTCCTCACCTACGACGGGCACTTCCCCGGCGGCATCGTCCGGGCCCGCTCCGGGCGCCCCGTGGTGATGCGCCAGCACAACCAGCTGGGCGTCGACACCTCGGTGCACCTGCACGGCGCCTCGGTGCCCGTGGACAGCGACGGCGGCCCGATGAACACCTTCGCCTCCGGGACGAGCCGCACCTACACCTACCCCAACCAGCAGCCGCACGCCTCGCTCTGGTACCACGACCACGCCCACCACTCGGAGTCCGAGAACTGCTACCGGGGCCTGTCGGGCAGCTATCTGCTCACCGACGACGTGGAGGAGGCGCTGCCGCTGCCGGCCGGGCGCTACGACATCACCGTCGCGCTGCGCGACGCCCACTTCGACGACGACGGGCAGCTGCTCTACCTCCTGGACGACGCGGCGGGCCGCTCCACGATCCTCGCGAACGGCAAGCCGTACCCGCATCTCCGGGTCGCCGCCCGCAAGTACCGCTTCCGGCTGCTGAACTCGTCCAACCTGCGGTTCTTCGCGCTGCGCCTGGCCGACGGCTCGCCCTTCACCCAGATCGGCTCCGACGGCGGCCTGCTCCCGCGCCCCTACACCACCGACTCGCTGCTCCTGTCACCGGCCGAGCGCGCGGACATCGTCATCGACTTCTCCCGCTACCCGGTCGGCACCCGGCTCGTCCTGGAGAACACCCTCGGCCCCGGCGACCCGGACCGGACGGGCAAGGTCATGCGCTTCGACGTGGTGCGCAAGGCCGCCGACCCCAGCCGGGTGCCGTCCGTACTGCGTACACTGCCGCCGCTGCCGCCGGTGACCGGACGGCGCTCCTTCGACCTGAACGTCGCCCTCGTCGGCGGCGAACCACAGGGCACCATCAACGGCCGCGTCTACGATCCGGCGCGCGTCGACACCGAGATCCCGTACGGCGCGAGCGAAATCTGGACCGTCACCAACAGCAACACCGACGTGCCGCACAACTTCCACATGCACCTGGTGCAGTTCCGCGTCCTGGAACGCAACGGCAAGTCGCCGACCGGCGCCGAGGCGGGCCTGAAGGACACCGTGTGCCTGCTGCCCGGCGAGACCGTCAGACTCCAGGCGACCTTCGACTCCTACCGGGGCACCTACGTCTACCACTGCCACCTGCTCGACCACTCGGCGATGGGCATGATGGCGCAGATGCGCATCCGCTGACCCGTCGCACCCGGGCACGCCCGTTCTAGTATCGCTCGACGTTCGCTGGAGGAACGCTCGTGATCCTGTCCAGGGCGGCCCGCAGGCCCGCGGCAGGAGGAGAAGCGCCTCTATTCTCGTCAACAGCGCGCCTCGGCACCCCACTTACGAACCGGACAAGAGCGAGGACGTACCGATGACACCCAATCCGTATCCGCAGCAGCAGGGCCCCGCCGGCGCGCAGGCGCCGTACCAGCAGCCGTGGGGGCAGCCCGCCGCCCCCGTGCCGCCGAGGGAGGACCGTCCGAACAAGGCCGCGGGCTGGCTGCACATGATCTCGGTCGTCACGCTCGGGCTCATGGCCGGGCTGTTCTTCGCCTACGACGTCTCGGTCATGCCCGGTCTCGCCAACGTCGACGACCGCACCTATGTGACCGCGATGCAGCAGTTCAACGCGGAGATCGACGGCAACGGCCTGTTCGGGCTCGTCTTCATGGGGGCCATCGTCGCCGCGGGCCTCGCCGCGTTCCTGGAGTTCCGCCGGGGCCGCAGGACCATCGCCCTGTGGGCGGGCCTCGCCGCCGTCCTCTACCTCGTCGTCCTGATGCTCACGATGGGCGTCGAGATCCCCCTCAACAACCAGCTCGCCGACCTCGGCGACCCGGCGAAGGTCCACGACTTCGCGCTGGTCGACAAGTTCAAGGGCACCTGGGAGACCGTCAACATCTTCCGGACGCTCTTCAACACGGCCGCCCTGGCCTGCGCGGCGTACGCCGCCAAGCTGCACGGCCGCGCGGAGGCGCTGCTGTCCGCCGGCCGCTGAGCCGGCGCCCCGGGTGAGGGCGGGTACGGGCGCGAACCCCGTACCCGCCCTCCCGCGCGTTCAGCTGCCGCCGTTCAGGACGAGGGCCCAGCACAGCAGCCCGGTGGCGGCGGTGCACAGCAGCGTCCGCAGCACGTTTCCCCGCGCCCAGGCCCCCTCGAACGCCGCCCGCACCGACTCGGGCCGCGCGATCCCGTCCACCGGGCCCGCGGCCTCCAGCGCGTTGTTGAGCGGGATGTTCAGGCGGCTGGTGACCCCCATCGACGCGATGTAGCAGACGAGCGCCGCGACGGTCGGCACCACCGCGTCCCGGTCCCCGCCACCGAACTGGAGCCCGACCGCGAGCCCCGTGAACACGAGGGCCCCGATGTAGCCGAGCACGAACCACCCGTTGAGGATGGCCACGTTGACCCGCTGCATCACATCGATGAACGTACGGTCCCCCGCACCGCGCAACGCCGGCATCACGGAGATGGCGAAGCCGTAGAACAGCCCGCTGACCAGCCCCGTCGTCACGGTGGCCGCGATGAGCGCGAGCGTTTGTGCGATCTCCATTGCCTGACCCTTCAGCTTCTGCCGGTGCGGCGGTGCTTGCTCAAGTCAACTCTCCTCTGCGCAAAGGGAATGCAACAGGAAGGTCAAGTGCCGGAGACCAGACTACGGGGGCCCCGCGAGGGCGGGGCGCCATTTGTGACAGCCCGCGCGGGGGCAACCCGAGCCGTTCCCCCGCGACCGGCCGCGCCCCCTACTCCGCCACCGCCGCCTCCCGCTCCTTCCCGGCGTCCGCCGTCCTGCCCGCGCCCCGCAGCCGGGTCAGCGACAGCAGACCGGCCCCCGCCATGACGGCGGCAGCGCCGAAGGCCGCGACGTTCATCCCGTGCGTGAAAGCCTCGCGCGCGGCCGTCAGCACGGCGTCGGCGGACGCGCGCGGCAGCTGCGCCGCGACGGCCATCGCCCCGCCCAGCGTCTCGCGCACGGCATCGGCCTGCGGCACACCGGAGGGCAGCGCGTCCGCCATGTCACCGGTGTAGGCCGCCGCCCCGACCGACCCCAGGATCGCCATGCCCAGCGCCCCGCCCAGCTCCTGGCCCGACTCCAGCACGGCCGCCGCCGACCCCGCGCGCTCCGGCGGGGCCGCCCCCAGGGCGAGTTCGTTGGCCAGCGTCATCGCGGCCACCAGGCCGCCCGCGTACAGGGAGGCGCCGGCGAGGGTGAACCACAGCGCCGAGTCCGTCCGGACCTGGGACAGCCACAGGAACCCGCACGCGGAGACGAGGAACCCGCCGCCCATCACGTACGCCCGGTCGACCCGCTGCGCGAGCACCGCGCCGACCGGAGCGGCGACCGACACCCCGGCGGCCGGCACCAGGCTCCACAGCGCGGCGCGGAACGGGCTCAGACCGAGGACCGACTGCAGGTACTGGGTGAGGAAGACGGCCATCCCGACCGTGGCGAACATCGCGAGGAGGTTGGCGAGCACCGGCCCGCCGAAGGACCGCCGGCCGAGCAGGCCGAGGTCGACCATCGGATGCGGGATGCGCCCCTGCCGGCGTAGGAACACCGCACCGAGCACCAGCCCTGCGGCGACGGCGAGCGCGGGCAGCGGCTCGTAGCCGTGCCGGGCCCACTCCTTGATGCCGTGGACGACCAGGAGCACGGCCGCGAGGGACAGCGCCGCGCTCATCGGGTCGAAGCGCGCGTTCCGCGCCGGCCGGGACTCCGGCACCAGGAACGGCACCAGCACGAGCAGCAGGGCCATCGCCGGCACGTTGATCAGGAAGACCGAGCCCCACCAGAAGTGCTCCAGCAGCAGACCGCTGACGACGGGGCCGAGGGAGATGCCCGTCGTCATGACGGCGGTCCACAGACCCACCGCCCGGCCGCGCTGCCGTTCGTCGTGGAAGAGGTTGCGGATCACGCCGAGGGTCGACGGCATCAGCGCGGCGCCGCCCACCCCCAGCAGCGCCCGTGCGGCGATGAGCAGTTCGGCGGTGTGCGCGTACGCGGCGGCGGCCGAGGCCACCGCGAAGACGGCCGCCCCCGCGAGGACCAGCCTGCGCCGGCCCAGCCGGTCGCCGAGCGCGCCCATCGGGACGAGCAGCCCGGCGAGCACGAAACCGTACATGTCGAGGACCCACAACTGCTGCGTGGCGCTGGGTTCCAGGTCCTGGCTGATGTAGGGGATCGCGAAGTACAGGACCGAGACGTCCATCGAGACGAGGGCCAGCGGGAGCATCAGGACGCCGAGGGCGGTCCACTCCTTGCGCCCGGCGCGGGGTGTGTTGTTCTCCATGACGCGCAGAGAAGCGAGACGGCCGCGTACATCGCAAGCGGCTGCCTAGTGCACCCGCTCCCGTGCCTTGTGCAATGGCCTGTACGGCGCACAGGCGCACTAGTACAGTGCGGTGATGCCCGAGGAACCGCCCTACCTCCGCATCGCCGGGGACATCCGACGCCGCATCGCCTCCGGCGAGCTCGCGCCCGGCGACCGCGTCCCCTCCACCCGGCGCATCACCCAGGAGTGGGGGGTCGCCATGGCGACGGCGACGAAGGCGCTCACCGTCCTGAACCAGGAGGGCCTGGTGCGCGCGGTCCCCGGCGTCGGCACCGTGGTCGCCGACGCCGGACGCGCCCGGCCCGCGCCCCCGGCGCACGGCCTCACCCGCGACCGCATCGTGCGCGCCGCGATCGCCCTCGCCGACGTCGAAGGGCTCCCCGCCCTCTCCATGCGCCGGATCGCCACCGACTTCGGGGTGTCCACCATGGCGCTCTACCGCCACGTCCCGAGCAAGGGCGAACTCGTACGCCTGATGTCGGAGACGGTGTTCGAGAGTGAGCCGCCGGGCCCCCGTCCGGCGGGCTGGCGCGCCCGGCTGGAGCGGGAGGTGCGCTGGCTGTGGAGCCTGTACCTGCGCCACCCGTGGATGGCGCGCGTCCTGTCCGCCCTGACCCGCCCCACGGCCTCGCCGCACGCGATGCGCTACACCGAGCGGACCCTCAGCGCCCTGAAGGGCCTGGGCCTGTCACCGGTCCAGATGATCCACGTCCACCTGGCCCTCCTCGGGTACGCGCAGGGCATCGCGGCGGCCGTCGAGCTGGAGTCCCAGGCGTGGCAGGAGACCGGGATGACGTCCGAGGAGTGGATGGCCACCCACCAGACCCGGATGGAGACGATCCAGATCACCGGCTCCTACCCCACCCTGGCCACGCACTTCGGCGACGAGGGGTTCGGCCTCGAACTCGACACACTCTTCTCCTTCGGCCTCGAACGCCTGCTGGACGGCGTCGCCGCGCTCGTCGAGCGGCCCACGGGCGGCTGAGCGGGCCGTACTCTCCTCCCCATGCCGAACTCCCTTCCGCTGACCGCCCCCCTGCTCTCCGCCCTGGGCGGCACCCCCGCACAGGCCGAGCCCCTGGACAGCAGCCCCCGGTCCCGGGTGTGGCGGGTGCGTGCGAAGGACGGGCGGCCCGCGATCGTCAAGCAGATCACCGACGACGGGGACACCGGCGCCGACGCGGACGCCCGCTTCGCCCGGGAGACCGCCGGGCTGCGCCTCGCGGGGCGCGGCTCCGTGGCGCCCGCGCTGCTCGCCACGGACCCGGCCGCGCGGGTCATGCTCCTCGAATACGTGGACGACCTCGGCCGGACCGATGACTGGATGCCCGGGTACGCCGACGCGCTCGCCCGGCTGCACGCCCTGACCGGGCCCGCCGACGCGGGCGCGCTCCCGGCCTGGTCGGGCCCCAGGGCCGCCGACGCGGAGTCCTTCCTGGCTCTCGCCCGGGCGCTCGACGTGCTTGTGCCGGCCGCCGTCCCGGACGAACTCGCCGGACTCCTGGAACGGCTCGACCCCACCGGGCACCACGCCCTGCTCCACGGCGACCCCTGCCCCGGCAACGACCTGCGCACCCCGGGCGGCGTCCGCTTCGTGGACTTCGAGGGGGCCGCCCTCGGCAACGGCCTCGTCGAGCTCGCGTACTTCCGCATCGGCTTCCCCACCTGCTGGTGCGCCCTGTCGGTCACCGCCGCGCCGCTCACGGAGGTGGAGGCCGTCTACCGGAGCACCTGGCGCGGCCTCACGGGGAAGGACGTGCCGGGCGACCTCGCCGACGCGTGCGCGGGCTGGCTCATCCAGGGCGACGCGCTGGTCGAACGGGCGCGGCGGGGGACGGCCGACCAGTTCGCCCGGGTGGCCGTCGAGGACTTCGCGTGGGGA
Source organism: Streptomyces sp. 130 (assembly GCF_007096885.1). Classification (GTDB taxonomy): domain Bacteria; phylum Actinomycetota; class Actinomycetes; order Streptomycetales; family Streptomycetaceae; genus Streptomyces. The sequence goes on from NZ_VJNO01000025.1 coordinate 32,594, forward strand.
GACGTCTCCGCCCGCGAACGCCTCGTGCACCGCCTGGGCGTCGTCGCGGACCTGACCCGCGACCACGACCACCTCCACGCACTCGGCGGCCTGGCCTCCGCCCTCGCCACCCGCCTGCTGGAACACTGGCCGGCCCTGCGCCCGCTGCCCACGCCGGACGAGCGGCCCTGGTACTGAACGGGCTGTCACCCGTACGGGTCGATTCCGCTCGCGCGGGGTCCGGGTAAGGACGGCCCGTCCGTCCCCGAGCAGCCTCCCGGAGGCACCCGTGCCCGAAATGAACGATCCCTACCGGCCCGGCACCCCCTGCTGGATCGACCTGATGGTCCCCGACCAGCAGGCGGCCATCGACTTCTACAGCGACCTCTTCGGCTGGCAGGGCGAGGTGGGCCCGGCGGAACACGGCGGCTACGCCGTCTGCACCCTCAAGGGCAAGCCGGTCGCCGGAATCATGAAGGCCATGAACCCGGACGGTTCGGTGCCGGACCCGATGCCGCCGGCGGAGTGGACGACGTATCTGTCGACCGACGCCATCGACTCCACCGTCACGTCCGTCACCGACGCCGGCGGCACGGTCGTCGTCCCCCCGATGGACGTCATGGACCTCGGCCGCATGGCCGTGTTCGCCGACCCGGCGGGTGCCGTCTTCGGCCTGTGGCAGCCCGGCACCTTCGGCGGCGCGGGCATCGTCAACGAGCACGGGGCGCTGGTCTGGAGCGAGCTGACCACCCCCGACCCGGACGCGGCCTCCGCGTTCTACTCCGCCGCCCTGCCGGTGACGGCGACCCCCTCCGAGATGGAGGGCGCCGACGGCTACGTCGAGTTCCAGGTCGACGGGCGGGCGGTGGGCGGGATGATGGACATGAGCAAGGTGCCGCCCGGCGTCTCGCCGCACTGGCAGCCGTACTTCGCCGTGGACAGCGTGGACGACATCCAGTCGGCCGCCGTGCGCGCCGGTGCGACGGTCCTGGCCCCCGCCTTCGACATGGTCGCCGGCCGCATGGCGGTCCTGGCCGACCCGCAGGGCGGGGCGTTCTCGGTCATCGCGCCGAAGACGTCGTAGCCCCCGGCACGGGGCGCCGGCTCGGGCCGGCGACTACCTCGGGGTCGGCCGCCGGGTGGCCGGCCGCGAGGGGGCGCACCGCAGCCGGGCGGTGCGCCGGAGCCGCTGCCGGGGCGCCCGCTCCCGCCGGGGGAGCAGGAACGGGGTGCCCAGGATGAGCACCCCGGCGACCGCGAGGGCGGTGCGCGGCCCGGTGACGCCGGCGAGCAGTCCGGCGAGCGCGGTGAGCACGGCGATGGACGCCTGCTGCCCGATCGACCAGGCGGTGAGCGTACGGGCGACGAGGTGCTTCGGCGTGTGTTCCAGCCGGTACGTGGAGAGCACCGGCCCGTACAGGCTCATGTTGACGATGATGGCCAGTTCGACGGCCATCACCGTGACGAGCCCGACGACGCCCGGCCGTACGAACACCAGCCCGATGAGCCAGACCGCGCGCAGGGTGCCGACGGTCCGGAAGACCCGGTCGCGGCCGTAGCGGGCGACGACCCGGCGGGCCAGCCGGGAGCCGATGAGGCCGCCGAGACACGGAGCGGCGAAGGCGAGCCCGTACTGCCAGGGCGGAAAGCCGAGCCCGCGCAGCAGGAGGACGGCCAGCAATGGTTCGGTGGCCATGATCAGGCCGCCGACGAGGATCTGGTTGAGGTAGAGCGCCCGCAGCACGGGGTGGCCGAAGATGTGCCGCCACCCGGCGAGCAGCGCGCCGGCCCGCAGCGGAGCCCTGTCCGCCGTGCCCGGCGGGTCCTCCTTCCCCCGGATCGCGGTGATGCCGAGCGCGGAGAGCAGATAGCTGAGCGCGTCGGCCACCACGGTGGTGACCGGCCCGAAGACCCCGATCGCCGCGCCGCCGAGGGGCGGGCCGACCGCGATGGAGCTCCAGTTCGTGGACTCGAACCGCGCGTTGGCGACGAGCAGGTCCTCCCGGCGGACGAGCGCCTTCAGATACGCGCCGCTCGCCGCGCCGAACGCGATCTTCGCCGCGGCGACCACGGCCGACACGGCCAGCAGCTGGACGAACCCGAGCAGCCCGAAGGCGTACGCGACCGGGACCGACGCCATGGCCGCGAACCGGACCAGGTCCATCCCGATCATGACGGGCCGCTTGCGCCGGAACTCCACCCACGGCGCGAGCGGCACCGCGATCAGCGCCCCCACCGCGGGCCCGACCGCCGACAGCGCGGACACCTCGGCGGGCCCGGCGTCCAGCACCAGCACGGCGAGCAGCGGCAGGGCCCCGAATCCCAGCCCCGACCCGTACGCGCTCACCGCGTACGCGGCCCACAGCCAGCCGAACGGCCGCCCCAACGCTCTTCTGCCCACGCCGCCTCACCCACACAACCCGAAATTGCCGAATGAGAGCTAATCGCCTGGCAGAGCCGCAGGTCAAACAACCGATGACCGGTTGAGGGACAACCAGGAGTTGTTCACTAGGCTGCCCTGCCATGGACCTCCAAGCAGTGCGCACGTTCGTCGCCGTCACGGAAGCGGGCGGGTTCCACAAGGCCGCGGCCGATCTGTCGGTCACCCAGCAGGCCGTCTCCAAGCGCGTCGCCGCGCTGGAGCAGGCCCTCGGCGTACGCCTCTTCACCCGCGCCCCGCGCGGCGCCGAGCTGACCATCGACGGCCGGGCGTTCCTGCCCCACGCGCGCGAACTGCTGCGCGCGGCCGAGCGCGCGAGCGCGTCCGTACGCCCCGGCAACCGCCCGCTGCGCGTCGACGTGATCGCGTCCCGCACCGCCCAGTCGAGCCTGATGCGCGCCTTCCACCGCGCCCACCCCGGGATCGCCCTCGACATGATGATGCTGGTCAGCATGGACACGGCCGTCGCCGCGCTCCGCACCGGCGAACTCGACGCGACGTTCCGCGCGGTGGGCGCCCCCGGCCACCCCCTCCCCGACGACATCGCGTCCGCCCGCGTCCTGGACGAACCCCTCCAACTCCTCACCGGCCCCGCCCACACCCTGGCCGACGCCCCCTCGGTGACCCTCACCGATCTGGTCGGCCACCGCATCTGGATGCCGGGCATCGCCCCCGGCACCGAGTGGGGCGCGTACTACGACGACCTGGTCGCGGAGTTCGCCCTGACCATCGAGGCGACGGGCCCGAACTTCGGCTCGGACGTCCTGCTGGACACCATCGCGGACACCCCGGCCCTGGCCACGTTCATGGGTGCACACTCCCGCCGCATCTGGCCCAGGGACCACGACCTGCGCCTCATCCCGGTCACCGGTCCGACCCCGGTCTACCCCCACTCCCTCCTCTGGCACCGCGACAACCCGCACCCGGGGCTGGCGGCGCTGCGTACGCACGTGGGGGCGGCGGGGGATTACGGGGCGGAGGGGTCCTGGGTGCCGGGGTGGGCGACCGGGCAGTGAACGAGAGGTGATGCGTCGCACGCGAACGACAGCCGCACCCGGGTGGCCCCCGCCCAAGACACCGCCGTCCACCCCTCGCGCCGCAACGTCGTCTCACCCTCCGGGACAACGGTGGCCTCCGGCGGCCGTGCCCGCCCCGGAGCAGGTCGTGACCGGGCATCCTCGTCCGCACAGGTCAGCGTTGGAGGAGGACGATGCGGATGGCTCGTTCGACGTGGGCCGCCGTGTTGGCGTGGCCCTCGGCGTTGGGGTGGACCAGGGTGGCCCGCTTGTCGATGGTGCCGCAGTCCAGCGGGGTGCCGGGGAGTGCGGCGGGCCAGAAGTCCTCGGCGTCGCCGCAGATGCCTTCGACCCACTTGGTGCCCGCCGGCTGGCAGACGTCGTGGCCCACGCTGGAGGAGTAGACGTCCACGTAGCGGTCGCCGAAGAAACCGCTCACCCGCTGGATCATCCTGTTCAGCGGCTTGAGGACTTCGTCACGGAGCCAGTCGACGTCGTCGTGGCCGATCAGGCTCAGCTCGGTGAGGGACAGGCGGTCGCAGTCGCCGCTGTCCTCGGGGAGGGCGGCCGGGTAGCCGACCGTGATGACCTCGGCGTCGGGGGCTGCCCGGTGGACGTGGGCCAGCATCGCGATGTACTCGTCCTGGACCCGGGCGAGCCTGTCCTGAAGGCTCTCCTCGCCCTCGGGCGGGTTGGTGTAGTGGCCGCGGCAGGACTGACCGGCCGCACCCGTTTCGAAGCACGTGCTCAGGATCTCGAAGAAGGGCAGGCTGTTGCCGCCGACGCCGATGGTGACGACGTCCGTGCCCTCGCCGAGCCCGGCCCGCACGGCCTGCGGGTCCACCGGAGGCCAGCCGGCGGCGGGCGGCTGAACCGGGCCGATCGGGGTCTGCCGGGTCGTGGTGATGTCGGAGATCGTGGCACCGCCGCAGCTGACATCGGTCAGGCTGACGGGCTTGCCGGGCGGGAACTCGGCGAGCTCCCGGTCCACGACGTCCGGGTACGCGTTCGCGGTGCGGGCGCAGCCGTCGCGCGACGCGTCGCCGAGCGGCGGCTTCGGGGCCCCGACGAAGACGCCGGAGGTGTACGAGTCGCCCAGCGCGGCCCATTCGTACGAGTCGGCCGCACCGGCGGAGCCGGAGGGCAGCAGCGCGGACGCCGCGAGCGCGAGCCCGACGGCCAGGGCGCGCGTGCGCAGGCGGGACACACGGTGTCGCATGGTTTCTCCAGTGGGGGGACGGGCGCCCCGGGGCCGGCCGGCCCCGCCGGGGGCGGAGGGCAAGTCGCCCAAGATCATTCACGGCGCCCGGCCGACACTCCGGTACATCGGGCGAACGTGCCCCGATCGGGGTAGGCCATCGGATACTCCCCGCTGCCGGAGGGCGCCTGGCGATCCGTACCGGTCGATAGGCTGACCACCATGGGCGTCGACCTCACCACACTGATCGCCGACTGGTCGTGGCTGGCCGGGGTCCCGCCCGAGCAGCGGCTGGAGCGGCTGCGGAACGCCTGGTACGACGAGGCGACCGGGCTGTGGGACGCCATGTCGGTGACGTACGGGTGGGAGTGGCCGCGCGGGCCGCACAGCGCGTTGTTCGGGGTGTACGAGTTCCCGGGCACCCTCGGCTCGTACAAGCCGCACTTCTGGGCGGGGGAGGCGTGGGAGAAGGCCCGCGACCACGTCGACGCGGGCCTGCGGGCGGAGCTGGACGCGCTGCTCGGCGGGCTGATCTGGAACGGGCCGGACTTCGACGACGAGGAGCCGGACGAGGGCTACGACTTCTTCTCCGGCAGCTCCGGTCTGCTGGTCGCCGCGTCCCCGCAGGGCGTACGGGAACTGCTCGCGACCTGGGAGCGCGTACGGCCCCGGCTCGACGAGCTCCGCGCGCCCTTCGGGGAGCCCGCCGTAGCGTCCCGGTTCAGCGACTTCGACGCCTTCGTGCGCCTCCTGACCGACTGGGGCGAAGTCCTGGCCGAAGCCGCCCGCCGGGGCTGGGGGATCGCGGGCGTCAACGGGTAGCGGTCACCGCCTGCGGGAGACCCCCAGTTCGACCAGGTAACGCTTCGTCACCCGGCCCCCGTACCGCCCGTCGATCAGCTCCGCGATGGAGTCCAGCAGCCCGCGCCGGGCGGCCTCCGGGAGCGCCCGGTGGCCGGAGTAGGTGCGCAGCACGTCCAGGTACTGCGGGGTGGTGTACGTGACGTCGTGCTCGTAACGCCGGAAGACCGTCGGGCCGAAGCGGCCACCGCGCGCCACCTCCTGCGCGTGGTCCGCGTTGCCGACCTCGGCGGCGGTGGGAGGCCGCGTCCCGGGCTTCGTCTCAGGGTCGAAGCGCTCGTAACACCGCTGGACCTCCACGAAGAACTCCTCGGTGCCGCCCCGCACATGCTGGGTGCGCACCACCGCGAGCGCCCCGCCCGTACGCAGGGCGTCGGCCGCCTTGGGCACGCGCACCGCCGGGTCGATCCAGTGGAACGCGGTGACCACGAGCACGGTGTCGTACGGCTCCGCAGGCAGCGGCCAGTCCTCGAACGCGGCCGTCACCACCTCCACGTCCGGCATCCCGGCCAGATTGCGCCGGGCGACCGCGGCCATGCTCGGGCCCGCCTCGACGGCGGTGATCCGGCACCCGCGCCGGGCCAGCGGGACCGTGGCCTGCCCGGTCCCGCATCCCACCTCCAGGACGCGGCTGCCGGCCCGGGCCCCGGCGAGCTCCGCGAGGTCGTCGTAGAGCGCCGCCGGGTAACCGGGCCTGGCCCGGTCGTACAGCTCCGCGTCCTCGTCGAACGTCCGCCGCAGCCGCTGCCGCCGGGCGTCCTCGGGGGTGTCGTCGCGCGGGGCGGGTGTGGTGATCTCGGGCATGCGGCGCAGCGTAGGCGATACGGGCACCCCCTGAGGACCCGTCAGGCCGCCTCCGCCTCCCAGCACGGCGCGTCCGGGCCGGCGTGCGAGCAGCGGGGTCGGCAGGTATGCCGTCATCGCGTGGAGGCGCGGGCGCCGCACGGGGGACCGCGCGGAGTCGGCCAGCGCGTCGGCGGTACGGGAGCGGGCCGCGCTCAGGGCGGGGCGGAGCGCGCCCGTCCCGGCGGCGACGACGGCGAACGTGGCCCCGGCGGGCAGGGCGAGCGACGGGGCGAGGCCGGAGCAGGCAGGGACCGAGCGCGGTCCGCGTCCCGTGGGACCGTAGTACGACACGCGCCCCGTCCATGCGACCCCAGAGCTACCGGATCGCGTCCCGAGGGTGGACGTCGGCGCACCAGGCCCCCGCCTAGCGTTCGGAGCATGAGAACTCGTCACCGCGCCGTGGCCGCCGCGCTCCTCGTCCTCGCCCTGGGCGCGACGGCCGCCACCCCGGCCGTCGCCGCCCCGCCGCGGCCCGCCCCCGGCACCTCCGTGACCGACGCCCCCGCCCCGCAGCTGCGACTCCCCGCACCCTCCGGGCCGTACGCCGTCGGCGAGAGCACCCTGCATCTGCGGGACACCGGGCGCACCGACCCGTACGTACCGCAGGCGGGCGCACGCGAGCTGCTGGTGTCCGTGTTCCACCCCGGGCGGGCCGGGACCGGCGAGCGCGCCCCTTACATGAGCACACGGGAGGCGGAACTGCTGCTGGAGTCACGGGGGTTGGGCGGCCTCGTCGCGCCCGAGGCGGTCGGCGCGACCGAGACGTACGCCCGCACCGGCGCCGTGCCCGCGCGCGGGCGGTTTCCGCTCGTCGTGCTGTCGCCCGGGTTCGGGCAGAGCCGCTTCACGCTCACCGCCCTCGCGACGGACCTGGCGTCCCGGGGGTACGTCGTCGCGGCGGTGGACCACGCCCACGAGTCCGTCGCGACCGTCTTCCCGGGCGGGCGCGTCCTGCCGTGCGCCGCCTGCGACTACGTGGAGCGGGCCGGTGACGCGGGGCTCGCGGAGGTCGCCCGGAACAGGGCGAGGGACGTCTCGTTCCTGCTGGACCGGCTGACGGGCGGTCACCCCGTCCGGCGGTACGCCTCGATGATCGACCGGCGGCACGTCGGCATGGCCGGACACTCCATCGGCGGCGACTCCGCCGCGTCCGCGATGGCCGCCGACCGGCGCGTGCGCGCGGGCGTGAACATGGACGGGACCTTCTTCGACCCGGTCCCCGCCGCAGGGCTCGGGGGCCGGCCGTTCATGATGCTCGGCACCGAGGCCGACCACGCCTCCGGCGGCACCTTCGACACCACGTGGGACCGCGACTGGGCGCGCCTGGACGGCTGGAAGAGGTGGCTCACGGTCGCCGGCGCCGGCCACTTCACCTTCACCGACCTGCCGCTCCTCGCAGCACAGCTGGGCATCGCCGACCCTTCGGCCCCGCTGCCCGCCGACCGCTCCGGCGACATCACCCGCGACTACGTCGCCGCCTTCTTCGACCTCCACCTCAAGGGCCTGCCGCAGCCTCTGCTCGCCGGGCCGACGCCGGGGAATCCGGAGGTGACGTTCCAGGCGCCCGCGCGGTAGCGCGCGGTTGCGCGATCCGCGGGCCTCGATTATTACGCCGTAATAATCGAGGCCTCCGCAGAAGCGGGGTCAGGCGGCGCCAGCGGTTTCCGAGGTCGGGACGCGGTCGGGACGCGGCCGGGTCGCCGGTCGTGCCCCGACCCGGGATCAGAAGTGCGTACTGATCCCGAATGCCTCGCGGAGCCGGGCCATGTCATGGAGATCCCGGTCCCGGGGCTCGTAACCCTGGTGGAAGCGGACCTGCTGCGCGGCGGACAGGCAGGGCACGTCACGGCCCCCGACGCTGCCCGTGACGAAGCAGTCGGCCGGATAGACGAACGGCTTCCCGGGTTCCAGCGACTCCTGGCGGGCGCTCCCGTCGGGCTGGAACGCCAGCGGGTGCAGGTCGATCTGACGCCCCGTCCGGTCCGTGACGACGAACCGCGCGGGCCGCCAGTCGAGCGTTTCGGCGAACCCGGCCGCGGCAAGAGCGGCGACGACGGCCGGCTCCTGCTCCAGGCGGTGCATCAGGTCCAGATCCTCGTGCTCCCGGGTCTGCCGCCCCACCAGGGCGTCGATGCCCCAGCCCCCGCCGATCCAGACCTCCGCGCCGGCCTCCCGCAGCAGGCCCAGGATCTCCAGCACATCGTCACCGGTCATGTGGTCCGTCGCTTTCCAGGTGTGCGGTCCCGCCCCAGAGCCGCAGGTCCAGTCGGTGGCCGTCGCCCCGCCAGTGGGACAGCGAGGCGTTGGGTACCGGCGGCACGGCCTCGGGAGGCGCCGCGCCGAGGCCCGCCAGGGCGAAGCGGACGGCGACGACCGCCGCGTCATGGGCGACGAGCAGCACGCGCCGACCGGGCGCGGCCCGTTCCAGATCGGCGAGGAAACCGCGCACCCGCAGGGCGACATCGGCGAGCGATTTCCCGCCCGGCGGGCGGTAGAACCACTCGCCCAGGCGGTCCCGGCGGGCGGCCTCCTCCGGGTCCCGCGCCGCCAGTGCGGCCGGCGGGTACAGCTCGAAGACGCCCATCTCCCGGTCCCGCAACCGCTCGTCCGTCAGGAGCGGAAGCGGAGCGACGCCCTCACCGGCCGCGTACCCGGCCATCGCCTGCCAGGTCTGCCGGGCCCGTACGTACGGCGAGCAGACGACGAGATCCAGCTCGCCGGCGCACTCCACGAGCCACCGCCCGAGCGCCCGTGCCTGTGCCTGCCCGAGTGCGGACAGCGGTACGTCGCGGTCGCGGCCCGCCAGGCGTGCCGCGCCCGCCTCGGCGAAGGCGGCGTTGGCGGTGCTCTGCCCGTGCCGGACCGCCCACAGCGCGCCGAGTGCGTTCGGCACGGCGAGGGGCGCCCCGCCCGGCCCCGCTTCGGGCCGCCAGGGCGCCGGCTCGCCGCTTCCCCGTACCGCGTCTGTCATGCCGTCAGGCTAGGGGCCGCGTCAGGCCGTGGGCGACGGCTTTTCCCGGAGGGCGTCGACCACCGCGCGTTCCAGGACCGCCGAGGTGTTCGTGACGGTCCCCTTCCTGCCCATGGCGGTGTCCCGGATGAGGTACGTCCGCTCGCCCAGGTACGCCAGGGTCTTCGCGTCGAAGATCCAGGCGGTCCGCCGGCCCGCGCGCTCGTTGTCGCGGGCCACGCCGACGCCGTGCCGGCCGGCCGCGTCCACCGCGTCGGTGTCCACGCTCACGCCGGGAATCCTCGCCGCGGCCTTGTACAGGGCGGCGGCGGTCCTCGGCGGCATCACGGTCTCCCGCAGCAGCTCGCCGATGGCCTCGAAGGCGTCCTGGTCCGGGTCCCGCTCGTCGGCCGGGGTGTGGCGCGCGTCCTGGTCCGCGGTGATCTCGGCGGCGAGCCTGCGGAGCAGGGCGTCGGGATCGGTGGGCAGGGAGGCGAGCCAGGTGTACGTCGGCCGGTTGAGGCCCGCCGGGTAGCCGACGGGCTTCTCGCCGTCCGGGACGCCGACCCTGATCGGGTAGTACGCGCCGTCCTGGTGGATCAGCCCTTCGTCGATCACCGGTCCGGACTTCTGGGTCATCCAGACCTCGCGCTCGCCCGGCTCGCCCAGCTTCACCGGACCGCCGAACGCGCCCTCGTTCTCGGTCTGCAACGTCCTGACGTACACGTACTGGGCGTCGGTGACCTCGATCGCTTCGCTCTTCGAGGCGACCGTGGCGATCCGGTCCAGCAGCACGGTCGCGCCGCGCGGGGCCGTGGCCGCGGCGGCGGTGCGGGGGGCCTCGTCCCGGCCGGTGACGGCGAGGGTGGTGAACAGGACCCCGCCCAGGGCCAGCCCGGCGGCGGGCAGCAGGACGGCGGGGCGCGGGAGGCGGCGGGGCCGGGGCCGGACGGTCGCGCGGTCGCCGTCCTGGTCGATCAGCTGCATCAGGGTTTCCTTGTGGTGGAGATGGCGCCCCGGGGGCAGGTCCCGTTCGGCCGGGGCCGGCAGCAGCCGGGCCAGCTCCTCGCGTTCGGCCCCGGTGGGGCCAGAGGTGCGGTCGTTCATCGGGCTTCCTCCTGGATGGGCAGGGCCACGTACGCGGCCCTGCCCTGTACCTCTCCGCGACGGGGGCGGGGTTCCGCGGCGTTGTCTTTCCGTTCCCGGGCCAGCCGCTCGTCCGTGAGCCGCCTCAGCCGCTCGCGGGCGCGGGACAGCCGCGACCGCACCGTGCCCACGGGGACGCCGAGCGCCTCGGCGGCCTCCGCGTAGTCGAGGCCGGACCAGACGCACAGGGCCAGCACCTCGCGGTCCTGGCGGCGCAGTCCGTCCAGCACCTGCCGGACCGCGGCGAGCCGCCGGGTGTCGTCCACCTGCCCGGCCGCGGCCTCCGCGATGTCCGCGACGGGCTCGGGGGCGGGGCGGCGGGCCAGGAAGGCGAGGCGCCGGCCGGCGCCCCGGTTGGCGTTGCGCGCCTTGTTCGTGGCGATGCCGAGCAGCCACGGCAGCAGCGCTTCGCCCTCCGGTTCGACGGCCTGCCGGGTGCGCCAGGCGGCGAGGAAGGTTTCGGACATGACCTCCTCGGCCGTCGACCAGTCGCCCGTCAGCCGGTAGGCGTGGTTGTAGACGGGCCGCGCGTACTCCTCGTAGAGCGCGGCGAACGCCTGGCGGTCGCCCGCCCTGATGCGTGTGCGCATACGCTCCCGGTCTTCCTGATCATCACATCTCACACCTCTGTCTCTCCGGCCGGCCCGGCCGGTTCCCGTGACCCCCACCACACCGGGGGTGCGCGTCAGACGGCGGCCGGTGCGAACTCCGCCGGCAGGCGCGGGGGATTCCCCCGGGTCCACACGATCCGCAGCGCGGTGGCGGAGATCCGCCAGCCGTCGGCCGTCCTGACCAGCTCGGTTTCGGTGTGCCCGGCGGAGACGAAGACATCGTCCGAGCCGTCCGCGAGGACGTGGGTGCTCAGCTGGGCGCCACGGACCGCAGCCCGGTCGCCGTCGATGTCGATGACGTCGTTCGTACCGAAATGCACGGTCCGGTCGAACAGTGCCATGCCCCGCCGCACGCGATCCAGCACGGCATCGCGGCCGTGGACGGTGCCGACGGGCATCTCGGCGGTGACGTCCTCGGTGTGGAACGCGCGGGCCCACTCGTCGTCGAGGACCCCGTGGTCCAGGGAACGGAGGTAGCGGTTCAGGAGGTCGGTGATCTCGGCACGGTCGGTCAGGTGTCGCAGCTGCCGCTGCACCTCTTCGGTATGCATGGCGCAAGCCTCAGCCCTCAAGCGGACTTGAGGTCAAGGCGTACCCGCCGCGATGTCAGACCCGTCTGCGATGCTCCGGCCATGGATACCGAGATGACGATGCAGCTGGTGATCGACTGTTCCGATCCGCAGCGGATGGTGGCCTTCTGGGCCGGGGCGCTGGGGTACGTCCCCGAGCCGCCGCCGGAGGGGCATGCCAGCTGGCGCGCCTACTGGCAGGACATGGGGGTGCCGGAGGAGGAGCTGCCGCCGGGCGTCGGGGACGTGCCGGAGTCGATCGTCGATCCCGCCGGGCACGGGCCGCGGGTGTGGTTCCAGAAGGTTCCGGAGGCCAAGGCGGTCAAGAACCGGTGGCACTTCGACCTCAAGGTGGGCGGGGGGCGTGCCGTCCCGCTGGAGGCCCGCAGGCAGCGGGTCGACGCCACGGTGGCGCGGCTGGTCGAGGCCGGTGCCACGGTGGCGCAGGTCAGGGAACTGCCGGACATGGACTTCTACGCCACCGCCATGCTGGACCCGGAGGGCAACGAGTTCGACGTGGTGTGACGGTGACGGTCACCGCCGTTCGTCCACGGCGGTGACCGGTCCGCATCCGGGCGCTCAGAGGATCTGGATGCTCTTGATCCGGGGCGGGTTGTTCGGGAACGTGATGTCCGTCCAGCGGTTGATCCGGACCGAGTCCCCGTTGACGTCGTAGTAGATGAGGTCGTTGTTGCCGGTGACGATCCGGTCGGCCCACCAGCCGCCGAAGTCGGTCCTGCCCGCGTTGGCGTAGCAGTCGACGCTCCGACGGCCGTCGAGGTGCGAGTAGATCTTCAGGAAGTCCGCGCCGCCGTCGCACTCCACATGGTCGATGGCGTGGGCGGACCCTGCGGGTACGGCGACGGTCAGCGAGGCCGCGGCGGCGAATGCCATGGCCAGGTAGGCGAGAATCCGCTTGCCCGCTCGGGCGAGGGCGGCGACTACCGGGCCCCGATGTCGTAAGCGACCCCCTCGGAGACCGCCCGCAGCTTGTCCGGGTTGGCCACGTTGTGGATCGCGGTGATGCGCCCCCGAGCGTCGAAGTCGAAGGTCACCGTGGCGATCACGCGGTCCGGGCCGCTGAACACGAGCCCCGGCCCGCCGTTGATCTCCGCGAGCCCGGCCTTCATGTCGGCGGGCTCCACGCCCTGGTAGGCGACCGTGCCGATCGCGGAGAACCAGCCGGCCACCGTGGCCGCTCCGGTCACCGGGCGCAGCGCCTGGCGGACCCTGCCGCCGCCGTCGGTCCACAGGGTGACGTCGGGGGAGAGGAGTTCGAGGAGCGCGTTGACGTCACCGCCCGTCGCGGCGGCGTGGAAACGTTCCGCCGCCTCGCGCTGCCGCGCCCGGTCCGCCTCGAAGCGCGGGCGCCGGGCCCGCACGTGCTCACGGGCGCGGTGCGCGGCCTGCCGTACCGCCGCCTCGGAACGCTCCACCGCCTCGGCGATCTCGGCGTGGCTGAAGGCGAACACCTCCTTCAGCACGAACACCGCGCGCTCCAGCGGACTGAGCGTTTCGAGCACCACCAGCATGGCCATCGACACCGACTCGGCGCCCAGCGCGGCCGATTCGGCGTCCGGGACGGCCTCGGGAGCGCCCCCGCCGGTCAGGATGGGCTCCGGCAGCCACGGCCCGACGTACGTCTCCCGCTTGTACCGGGCGGACCGCAGCCGCTCCAGCGCCAGGTTGGTCACGATCCGGGTCAGGTACGCCTTGGGGTCGGCCACCCGCGAACGGTCCGCGGCGGACCACTTGAGCCAGGCGTCCTGCACGGCGTCCTCGGCATCTGCGGCGGTGCCGAGGACGCGGTACGCCACGGAGAACAGCAGCCGCCGGTGCTCGAGGAAGACCTGCTGGCCGGGGTGGTCGAAGTGGTCGTCGGCGCCGGTCACCTGTCACCCCGGACGCGGGTGAAGCGGCCTCCGCGCGGCCAGAACGCGCCGGAGGCGGGCATCTTCTTCATACGGCCGTACGTCGGCCAGGGCGAGGCTGTCACGGTCTCCTTGTACCGGACGGCCGCCGCCCCCACCAGGCAGATTCGGCGCGGGCTGCCGTCGGGCCGGGTGAACTGCACGACCGCGTCGCCCCGGCCCAGGCTCACCGGTGTGTGGTAGTAGCCGAACCGGAAGGGCCTGGGCGCCCTGCCCCTGAGGGCCCGGTCGATCGACAGCGCCGCGTGCACCCCGGTCGGCATGCCGCCCTGGCACGTCCCGTGCATGACCCCGTAGCCCTGGCGGATCGCCGCCGCGTCGCCGACCGCGTACACCTCCGGGTGCGAAACGGAGCGCAGCGCCCGGTCGGTGACGATGCGTCCGCGCTCGTCCACCTCCAGGCCGGCGGCGGCCGCCAGCGGTGCCACCCGGGTGCCGCCCGTCCACAGGACCGCGTCGGCCGCGATGCTCTCGCCGCCCTCCAGCTCCACCGAACCGGCGAGCACCTTCGCCACGCGGACACCGCCGCGCACCCGCACGCCGAGCCGTTCGAGGGCGGCCCGCACATGCGCCGCCGCCTTGCCGTTCATGGCCGCGCCGGGCTCCTCGCCGCCGAGCAGGACGACATCGAGGCCGGGGTGCCGCTCGGCGATCTCCGCCGCCGACTCGACGCCGGTGAGGCCGGTGCCGACGACGGCCACGGTGCCGCCGCCGGCGTCACCGAGGGTTCTCAGCCGGTCGGCGAGCAGGTGCGCGTCCTGGGCGCTGCTCAGGGTGTACGCGTAGTCGTCGGCGCCCGGCACCGCCGAGGTGTCGGCGACCCCGCCCAGCGCGTACACCAGCGTGTCGTAGGGCAGGACGCGCTCGTCGTCGACGCGCACGGTCCTGGTCCCGGCGTGCACCGCCGTCACCCAGCCCCGCGTGAACCGCGCGCCCGTGCCCTCCAGCATCTCCGGGATGCTCATCGCGTCGAGGGGGCGGCCCGCGGCGGTCATGTGCAGCCGCATCCGCTCGGTGAACCGTTCCCCCGCGTTCACCACGGTCACCCGCACCGCGTCGCGCCGCTTCCCGGTCCGGGCCGCCAGCTGCACGGCGGCGGCCATGCCCGCGTACCCGGCCCCCAGAACCACCACGTGGTGCGTGCCGTCCGTCCTGGTCTCCCGCTGCGCGCTCATGATCGGTCCTTCCTCCATCGGCTGCTGACGACCAGGGGATGGGGGCGGGCGCCCCGGATGTGACATGACGCGACTGTGGCGCGCGTCATACGTAACTGGTTATAGTGGTTACATGACGTCCGCGCCCTCGGGGCTCATCCTGCGGTCCACATCCGGTGCCGCCTACCGGTTCGACCCGGGGGCCCTGTGCCTGGAGCTGCTGACGACCGGCGGACCCGGTCCCTACCAGCGGTACGAGGTCCTGCGCGAGCCCGCCGACGTACGCGCCTGGGCGGAACGTTCCCGGCTGACCCCGACCCCCGAGCTGGCCGTCTCCGCGGCGGAGGTCGCGGCCGTACGGATGCTGCGCGACGCGCTGTTCCGGGTCGTCATCGCCCACATCCGCGGCGAACCGCACCCGCCCGGCGACCTGGCGGTCATCAACGAGGCCGCCGCGCGCCCCGCCCTCGCGCCCGCCATCGCCCCGGACGGCAGCCGCCGGTGGGCCGGCACCCCCGGCGGAACGGCGCTGGCCGCCACCGTCGCGCGCGACGCCGTCGAGCTGCTGACCGGCGCCCACGCGCACCGCATCCGCACCTGCGCCGCCGAGGACTGCCACCTCGTCTACGTCGACACCTCGCGCCCCGGCCGCCGCCGCTGGTGCTCGATGGAGCACTGCGGCAACCGTCACAAGGTCAGGGCGCTGCGCGCCCGCCACTTCGAGGAAGGATGACCGATGCCCACCGGACTCACCAGGGACGCGGGCTGGCAGATCGGCGTGTCCCGCACGCTGCCCCACCCCCCGTCCGTCGTCTGGGACTTCATCAGCGGCCCCGAAGGGCTCGCCCTCTGGCTCGGCCCGGAAGCGGCGCTGACCCCGGAGCGCGGCGCGCCGTACCGGACGGCTGCGGGGGTGACCGGTGAAGTACGCGGCTACCGCCCGGCGGACCGCATCCGCGTCACCCACGGCACCACCACCCTCCAGGTGGCCATGACCCCGGCCGCCGACGGCGCCCGCACGATGCTCCGCTTCCACCAGGAGCACCTGGCGAGCGCGGCGGACCGCGAGCGCGCCCGGACCCGCTGGCAGCACGTGATGGACGAGGTGGAGGCCGCACTGGACCGGCTGTAGGCCGTGTCCGGTGACCGTCGTCGGCAGGACGCAACCGCCGGCCACCGCCGGTGTGGTGCTCCCGCCGGCGTGGTGCTCCGCCGACCGCCTCAGCCGTGCAGCGCGGCGAAGTCCAGCAGGGGCCCGGCGACCCGGGGCGGGTCCTCCAGGATCGGCGAGTGCCCCAGCCCCGGCAGCAGCTCCACCCGGGCGCCCGGGACGGCGCGGTAGTCGGCGGCGGACGAGGAGCGCCAGCGGCGGTCGTCCTCGCCGAAGAGCACCAGCAGCGGCTTCCCGAGCACCGCCAGCCGCTCCGGCAGCGCCCGCTCCTCCATGTAGGCGACGGTGGCCCGCATGGTGGCCGCGAAGGAGTGCGCGGTCATGGCGCGCACCTCGTCCAGCAGCGAGTCCGGCACCCGGTAGCCGGGACGGCTGAAGCCCGTGCTCGCGAGCTGCCGGATCTGCTCGTCGCTCGGCGGCCACCGGGTGGGACCGGTGGCGCCGGAGCCGGTGGCCGTGAACGCGCCCATATGCGGGCCGGTGTTGACGAGCACCAGCGCGGACACCAGCCCGGGGCGCTGCTCGGCGAGGGCCGTCGCGGTCACCCCGCCGCTGGAGTGCCCCGCCACCACGGCCCGCCCGGCACCGAGCCGGTCCAGCACCTCGCCGACCCGCCGCGCCTGGTCGGGGATGGCGTAACGGCCGTCGTCCGGCTTGTCCGACCCGCCGTGCCCGAGCAGATCGACGCGTACGACGCGGTGGGTCCCGGGTGCCGTCAGCAGCGGCACCAGCGCGTCCCACGAGCGCGCCGAGGACGCCGAACCGTGGATCAGCAGGAGCACGGGGGCCTCACGCGGCCCGTCCTCGCACACATGGAGGGTGTCGCCGTCGTCCAGCGTGAGGAGCGACGACCCGGTGATTCTCGAAGCAGTCATGCCTCTACCGTCGCGACCGCCCACGCCCGGGTATTGAACGAATGTTCCGGCCGGAGGGCGCGGTTCCCCTCGTAGCATGGAGGGGTGCCAACGTTCACGCACGGTACGGCTGTGTGGGATGTCGCCCGTCCGCAGCGGCCGAGCCGGGTGGCCGGCGTGGCCATGGCCGGATTCGGCGTGCACGACCTGGACGTGCTGGGCATGGTCCCGCACCCGGCGGTCACACTGCTCCTCGAATTCGGCGCCGGCACGCCCGTCCTCGACCGGGCCGCCGGTGAGCAGCAGCGCGGCTGCCTCGTCGCCGGGCCCGGGCTCGGTTCCGGGGGAGCGGTGCGGGTGCACGGACAGGACGTGGAGTGCGTGCAGGTGCGGCTGTCCCCGGTGATCGCCCGCGCGGTCCTCGGTGTGCCGCCCTGCGAGCTCGACGGTGCCGTCGTCCCGCTGGACGCCCTGTGGGGCCGCGAGGCGTCCCGCATCCGCGAACAGCTCGGCGAAGCCCCGTCCTGGCAGGCCCGCTTCGCGCTCACGGACGCCCTGATCACCCGCCGGTACGCGGCCGGCGGCGCACCGGTCGACCCGGAGGTGGCGTGGGCCTGGCGGCGGCTCACCGACGGGCACGGCCGGCCCCGGGTCGAGGAGCTCGCCGCCGATGTCGGCTGGAGCCGCAAGCGGCTGTGGTCCCGCTTCCGCTCGCAGCTCGGCCTGCCGCCCAAGCGCGCGGCGACCCTGCTCCGCTTCGACCACGCCGCCCACCGCCTGGTCGCGGGCGAGGGCCCGGCCCGGGTGGCCGCCGACACGGGGTACGCCGACCAGTCCCACCTGCACCGCGACGTCATGGCGTTCACCGGGGCCACCCCGGCGGCACTGGCCGGTGAACCGTTCCTCGCCGTGGACGACATCGCCTGGCCGGTCCACCCGGCCGGGGCCGGTTCCGGGGCGAACGCCTCCTTCGGTCCACCGGCCCCGACGGCGCGGTCATCCGGTGCGCGGAGCGGGCGCTGTCCATTCGATCCGATACATCGATCCTGATGTAAGGTCGTCCGTGTGAATGGAGTACAGCTGTTCCTGCTGGGGCGCACACTGATGAAGATCGGTGAGGAGGCCATTCCCACCGAAGGTCTCGGCAAGCGGCAGATGAGCACCCGGTCGGTGCTGATCGTGATGCTCGACATCTACGCGCACCCGGACACCACGGTCGGCGAGATCGCCACCCGCTCCGGTCTGCCGCAGAGTGCGGTGTCCGCGTGCGTGGCCCGGTTGCGGGAGACCGGCTCGGTGGTCACCCGGACCGACGACCGGGACCGCCGCCGGACCCTGGTCCGCCAGAACCCCGAGGTGACCGACCGCCGTGCGGAGGTTGCCGCGACACGGGTGGACGATGCCCTGGCCGCAGCGCTGGGCACCGAGGACCCCGTGGAGGTGACCGAGGTGCTCGCCCTGCTGGAGGCCCTGGCCCGACGGCTGTCGCCGGAGGCCCTGGCCCGGCTGACGCCCGGTCCGGCCTGACCCGCGGCACACCGGAGCCGCCCGGGTGCTCGGCGCGGACGCGGTCAGCCTTCCGGCTGAAGCCGTTCACACACCTGTCGCCACGGCCGCCTTCCCGGGGCCCGCTCCGGCGGGTGCCCCCGCCGCCTCCCCGGCCCGGCCGCGGATCAGCGAGCAGGCCAGCGCCCCGGCCAGTACCACGGTGACCGGCAGCACCGCGGTCACCTGCAGGGCCGCGACGAAGGCGTCCGCGTACGCCTTCCCGCCGGCCAGTTCCGCAGCGAGCCGGCCCTGGAGGAGGGCACCCACCGAGGCCGCCCCGATGACCGAACCGGTCTGACGGATCGTGTTGTTGACCCCGGAGGCCGCTCCCGCGAGCCGCGGGTCGACGTCGCGCATCGCTTCCGCGGACATGGGCGCGATCACGCAGCCGATGCCGAGACCGGTGATCAGGGTGGCCGGCACGAAGGCGTACCAGGAGGAAGCCGGGCCGGCGAGCAGCGCGATCGCCGCCATCCCCACGGCGTAGAGGGCGAGACCCGCCATCAGCAGGTACTTGCCGCCGACCCGGTCCGACAGCCGGCCCGCGAAGGGCCCCACGGTCATCGACACCAGCGAGGACGGGGCGAGTACCAGGCCCGCCTTGACCGCGCTCAGGCCGAGGACGGACTGCAGGTAGAGGTTGAAGGGGAGGACCAGCCCGATCATCGCCATCGAGACCAGCGCGACCAGCACCGTCAGCACGGAGAAGTTGCGGTCCTTGAACAGGGCGAACGGCACGAGCGGTTCCCGGTCCTGACGGCCGCGCTGGTGGACGAGGAACCCGGCGGTCAGCACGGCGCCCGCGCCGAGCAGGCCCCAGATCCTCGGACCCCAGTGGTAGTGCTCACCCTCCTGGAGGGCGAAGGTCAGGCAGAACAGCGCGCCGGTGGCCAGGAGAACTCCGGCGATGTCGAAGGTCCTGGTCCGCCCTGTCCGCAGATCGGGCACCACCAGGAACGCCAGAGCCAGTGCGGCGATCCCGACCGGCACGTTCACCAGGAAGATCCAGCGCCATCCCAGGGCGGAGACCAGGACCCCGCCCACGGTCGGGCCCGACAGCGTGGCCAGCCCCGCCACCATGCCCCAGACGCCCATCGCGGTGCCGCGCCGCTGCGCCGGGAAGACCGACATGATCAGCGTCATCGTCTGCGGTGTGAGCAGCGCGGCACCGAGACCCTGCACCCCGCGGGCGGCGATCAGCATCACCGGGCCGGTGGCCAGACCGCAGGCGATGCTGGCGGCGGTGAACACCGCGACACCCGCGATGAAGAGGTTGCGCGGTCCCCAGACGTCGCCGAGCCGCCCTGCGGTGATCAGCAGCACCGCCAGCACGAGGGCGTAGCCGCTGACCACCCAGAGGGTCTGGTCGAGGGTCGCCCCCAGTCCGTCGATCATCTCGGGGATCGCGATGTTCACGATCGTCAGGTCCAGCAAGGTCATGAAGAACCCCAGCGACATGGCCGCCAGCACCGCCCAGGGGTTCCCGGCCCACTTCCGCATGCGTCCGCTCCTCTCACGCCGTCTGCCGGGCCCTCACCGTAATGCATCTTATTCGATGTATCAATAATGATGCATTCTTGGGCCGGTGCCGTGCCGGGAACGTCCGGGCCGGTTACGCCGCGGCCGGCGTCCTGTCCCTCGCCCGATGGTGGAAGACTCGCGCGGGAGCGGGGCGGAAACCCTCCTCGGTGCACCAGGCCTTGTAGTGGGCGTAGGGGCGGCGCTGCGGCAGGTGCCGCTCCTGGAGGAAGCGGCCGATGTGGTCCTCGGTCGCCGCGTATCCGGCGGTGGCGTGGCGCACCCGTTCCGGGCCGAACAGCCCGGTGGGGGAGGCCAGATGACGCCGTGCGCCGTCCATCAGCCACTGCAGGACGCCGGGCCCCTCGGCGTCGGCTATCTGGGAGGCGAGATTGCTGATCACGCGTTCGGCCGGGACGGTGCGCTCGAAGGGCAGCAGGCGGATCCGGCGCCAGAAGGTCAGGCCGCCGGCGGAGACCTGGGGGCGGCTGTTGCCGATCAGCCACAGGTGATGCGTCGGGGCGAACGAGATGACGTCCTGGCGCATCCGGTGGGCGCGGATGTGTTCCCCGCCGGTCAGCCGCCGCACGCGGGCCTCGTCGAAGGTGTCGTCGGCCCTCGGCTCGTGGCACACGACGAGCCGGCGTCCGTGCAGCTCGACGAGTTCGGCGGGGTGCGGTCCGGACGGGCCGCGGTCCGTCAGGATGCCGGGGGGCGCGGAATCCGCGTATCCGCCCAGCACGTGCATGACGACGCTGAGCAGTACGGACTTGCCGTTCCGGCCGGTGCCCCACAGGAACGGCAGGATCTGCGTGCCGACGTCGCCGGTGATGGAGTAACCGAGCAGCAGCTGCAGATAGTCGATCATCCGACGGCCCTCGGGGTCGGATCCGAACGTCTCCGTGAGGAAGCGGTGCCACCGGGGCGTCGCCTCGGGCCGCGGCGTCACGGCGGTGGCGCGGGAGTGCAAGTGGCGTGCGGGGTCGGGTGGTTCAAGGTGCCCGGTGCGCAGATCGACGACGCCTGACGGGGTGCACAGCGCGTAAGGGTCGCTGTCCAGGTCATTGGCCTCGACCGCCAGCCCGGGCAGCGTCCTGACCTGAGTGAGCAGCGCCTTCATGCCCGGCGTGGACAGGGTGCGGCGCTTGTGCGCGACGAGGTCCTCGGCCGCGAAGGAGCCGCTCGGGTCGCTCTCGGCCAGCTGCTCGGCCATGTCGCCCGCCGCCCACAGCAGGGCCTCCTCGCTCCGGGCGGGGCTCCAGCGGTGACCCTGCCAGGAGTACCAGCCCAGGCCGCGTACGTACCGGAGGCGGTGGCGGTGGACGTCGACGAAGAGCCGGGCGTTGCCGCAGTCGGTCAGCGACTCCGGCAGCAGCCGGCCTGCGGCACCCGCATGGCCGATTTCGTTCATGTGGCTTCCTTGGGAGTGCGGTTGCCGGCCTGTGAGTCAGGAGGCAGGTGCCGTGATCGGTGAGATGCGGGCATGCGTGGGCCCGGCCGACGAGGCCGCGCTCGCCGGCCGGGCCTGTCTACGGGGGGCGGTCAGTCGCGCCGGTGGTCGACGGGCAGCGGCACGACGTCGGCCACCGCCGTGAACGCGGCGTGCGCGTCCTGGCGGGCCTCGACCGAGACCCTCGTAGTCGCCTGATCGGTGGTCGCCCCCGTGGAACTGTGCAGGTGACAGGGCGAGTTGAACTCGATGTACTGGTTGAACGTGATGTCCATCCCGGTCACCATCGCGGGGACCGCCTGGTCCAGCGACGCGTGCGCGCACTGCCGGACGGCCTCGAGGATGAGCATCCCGGGTGCGTGGTCGAGCGGGTGGTCGAAGAGGATGGGGTGGGCGGTGTCGACCCGCAACTGCCACTGCGCGGACGCGTCGGTCGGCGACAGGACGACATCGCGCGCCCGGGTCCGGCCGGTCTGCCTGGGCAGCGCCGCCTGCGGACGCATGGAGGCCGCAGCCGCCTCCATGAGCGCGGTGGTGTCGGTGCGGCCCCGGCGCAGTCGCTGGTAGACGGCGGGGGAGTGGCAGCCGAAGCCGGTCTCCGCCACCGCCATCAGCTGCCCGTCGCGGAAGACCTCGATGTTCATCGACATACGGGTGGGCACGGAGCGTTGCAGTTTGATGTCGTGGCAGCGCACGCGCAGTTCGAGTTCGGCGGGCCGGGCGCGGATGTCCATCTCCTGCGGATTGACCGAGTACTGGAAACGGCTCCAGCTCAGCGCGTATCCCATCGGCATCCCGTAGGCCGCGTGGGCGAGCAGGGGAAACGTCTGCCGAACCGTCTCGCACAGGAGCATCGGGTCGTAGGTCGCGATGTCGTCGGCGTAGAAGCTGTGGAAGCGCGGCCACTGTGCCGTGACGCGGAAGGTGTCTGTCGCCGTCTCCTGCCATCCGGTGAGGAAGACCTCTGCGAGTGCTGCCCGGTGTACGTGCTCTCTGGCCACGGTGGTGGTCAGGGTTATCTCAGGCTGTTCAGGACGTGCGGTTGTAGCCAGCATGGTCGCTATCCCCCTGTGATTGAGGCCGTGCCTGGTCTCTGTGAACCCGCTGAGGTCTGTAAAATAAAGGTTGTTCGTTTTCGTTGTCGAGGGAGTGGTGGATCTGTGAAGTCAAGGATTCGTCAAGAACGTGCGGTGAGGACGCGCGAAGCGATCCTGCAAGCGGCGGCCGAGGTCTTCGACGAGGTCGGCTACTCCAAGGCCAGCATCCGGCTCATCATGGAGCGCGCGCAGGTCACGCAAGGTGGCATGTACTTCCACTTCAAGTCCAAGCAGGGCATCGCCGAGGCCGTCGTCGCCAGCCAGCAGAGGTTCGTCTCGCTGCCCGAGGGTGAGGACGGTCTGCAGCGGCTCGTCGACATCACCTTCCACCTGGCGAGCGAACTGCAAACCAACGCGCGCTTCCGCGCCAGCGTCCGACTGGCCGTGGAGCAGGAGGAGTTCGGGGGCCGCGACGCCACCGCGTACATGGAGTGGGCCGAGCAGTTCCACCGCCAGCTGCTCGCCGCACGTGACCGGAACGAGCTGCGCTTCGGGGTGAACGAGCTGGAGTTCGCCACCCTTCTGATGGCCTCCTACACCGGCGTGCAGATATTCTCCAACATCTCCACCGGCCGGGAGGACCTGGTCGACCGCATCGCCTCGCTGTGG
Source organism: Streptomyces sp. 130 (assembly GCF_007096885.1). Classification (GTDB taxonomy): domain Bacteria; phylum Actinomycetota; class Actinomycetes; order Streptomycetales; family Streptomycetaceae; genus Streptomyces. Next base: position 55,542 of record NZ_VJNO01000025.1, read on the forward strand.
CGCTACCTCCTGCCCGCCCTCGCGCACGAGGACGTCATCAACCGGCTGCGCATCTCACCGCCCGGTTCGCTCGCTGCCGCGAAGGAGGCGTGAGAGCTCCATGCGCGTCGTGATCACCGGAGCCACCGGATTCATCGGCTCTGCCGTAGTGAACAGCCTGGCCCGGACGCGCGACGCGGCGGCGGACCACCTCCACCTCACCGCCATCGGACGCAGCTCGGGCCGAGCGGCCACCACGCCCTGCGACGACTGGCACCACGCCGACCTCGCGGACCCCGATTCGCTCAGCCGCTCCTGCGAGGGCGCCGACGTCCTCCTCCACCTCGGCGGCACACTCGGCCCGGACCCGCAGACCTGCCACACCGTCAACGTCGCCGGCACCGCGGCCCTGATGCGGGAGGCCCGGCGCGCCCGGGTCGGGCGCATCGTCCACCTGTCCACGGCCGCCGTGTACGGCAAGGGGCCGCACCACGGCCCGGACATCGGCGAGGTCGAGCCGGCCCCGGTGTCGGCCGCCAGTGCCACGCGCCTTCAGGCCGAGCGTTACGCACTCGACGCGGGGGCGACCGTGCTGCGCCCCGGGCTCGTCCTCGGCAGGGGCGACCGCTGGGTCATCCCCGCGCTCCATGAACTCACGGCGCGCGTACCGGCGTTATGGGGAGGCGGCCGCGCGCGGCTGTCGGCGGTCGTCGTCGAGCGCCTTGCCGCGCTCGTCACGGCCCTGGCGCTGCGCCCCGGCCCGACGCCCGCCGGTGTCTTCCACGCCAGCCATCCGCAACCGGTCACCGTCGGGCAACTGCTGACTGCCCTGGCCGGTCTCGGCGTGCTGCCCCCCGTCACCGAGCCGTGGCCGTGGGACCGGTGCCTCACCGCCTTCCACGCCACCCATGGCACCCGCAGCGAGCGGCAGTTCCATCTGCTCGCCCAGGACCACTGGTACCGCAGCGACACCATCTGGAAGGCCGCGGCCCAGGACCCCGGCCCCCCGCCCCAGCAGGACCTGGAGCCGTCCGCCGCCTGGTACCGCGACCTCGTGACCGCCGGCTAGGGCCGGCTGCGCCGGGCACCCCGGAAGGCCAGTTCGCACACTTCCGCCAGGCGGTCGGCGTTGCCCGAGCCGTTCGGGGCCGAGCGGCGCCGTGCCTCCGCGCCGCGGGCCAGGTACTCGGCGAGGTCCACCACGTCCTGCGCCGACACCTCGGGGTACAACTGACCGTCGGCGCTGGCCCGTCGGGCCAGGTCGGCGACCTCGGGGAGCCACACCTCCGTGAGCATGTCCGCCGTCGAGCGCTCGTGCGCGAGGCGCAGCGCCGCCCGGGTCATGACGTCCCGCTTCAACAGGTCCGCGAAGGCCACGATCAGCTCGGTCACCGTCCGCAGGGGAGCGCCATTCGTCATGATGGCCTCCAGGGCGGCTGCCGCCCTTTGCCTGCCCTCCTGCTCCACCGCCTCCGCGAGATCCGCCTTGTTCGCGAAGTGGAACGTGATCGCCCCGACGGACATCTGTGCGGTGCCGCAGACCTGGGCCAGGGACGTGGAGCTGTAACCGGTTTCGTCGAAGTGGTGTGCTGCCGCTTCGAGCAAGCTCGACCGTGTCCTGGTAGCCCGATTCTGTCGCTTGACCATGCCTTCTCCGGCGTCGAGTGGTAACTGGGTGGGCCCGTCGGCCGACTGGCACGCGGGGTCCCACCCCCCTCCCGCGAACTGCGGGGACTGCAGTGTGTAGACCTGGTGAAGCACACAGCAATGCACAGTTGCCGAAGATGAGGGCACTTTCTGCGCGTCTGCGGCCCCGGAGCGGAGGGGTAGGGCGAGTGGGCGAAAAATTACCCTAAGTGTCGTGATTGCGTGGCGACTTCACGAAGTTGCTTGACAGGGGGACGTGGAACTAACAAAAAAAACGGGCGATCGTTATCCTTCTGCTCGTTGGAGTGGACCTGATCCGCTGGAGAAGGGGGAGGATCTTCACGTGTACGAGCTCCTGTCGCACCGTCAGCAGCAACTTCGCGCGTTCGCCGCGGAGGTGTTCGTCGAGCTGCCTCGGGCGGATCAGCGTCGCTGGGCCGGCACCTACCTGGAGGGCCTGCTGAGCACACCGGGCAAGAAGACGCTGCGTCGCATGACCGACGCGCTCGGCGCCTCGCCCAGCGCGTCGCAGAGCCTGCACCAGTTCGTCAACGGCAGCCCCTGGGACTGGGGCCCGGTCCGCGACCAGCTCGCGCGATGGACGGCCCGGCACGGCGCCCCCGACAGTCTCGTCATCGACATGGCCTACCTGCCTAAGCGCGGCAGCCAGTCCTGCGGCGTCCACACCCGCTACATCCCCGGTCAGGGCATCGGCTCCTGCCAGCTCGGCGTCGTCGCCACGCTCGCGGGCCGCGGACACATCTCCCCGGTCGACTGGAGCCTGCATCTGCCGCGCACGTGGATCGAGGACGAGGCCGGCCGGGCCCGCACCCGCGTCCCCCTTTCGGTGGGTGCCAGGACGACCGGCCAGCAGGCGCTCGACTTGGTCGACGCACAGGACCACGCCCTCACCTCCGCCCTGCCGGTCGTGGCCGACCTGGCCGACGCCGAAGAAGTCACCTCCCTGGTCATGGGGCTCACCCTGCGCAACAGGGACTTCGTCATCGCCGTGCCGGCGACGGCCCTGGTGCAGACGGAGCGCGGCGCGACCCTGCCCGCCGGCCGGCTCTGGGGGCCGGTCCGCCGCACCCGAAGCGAATCCGTCGACGACTGGCGCACACCGACGATGGCGACCGCCGCCGTCCGGCTGCCGCTGTCGCAGGTCACCAGCCCCGAGTTGCAGCTCATGACCGTCCGGCCGCCCGGCGAGGGCCGCATGCCGCAGCTGTGGCTCAGCAACATCCGGGACCGCCGGCGCATGTTCCTGCTGGCGGGACGGCTCGACGACTCCGCCCGGCTCATAGAGCGCCTGACGGCGGACTTCGGGCTCGCGGACTTCGAGGGCAGGTCCTACCCCGGCTGGCACCACTACGTGACGCTGGTCTCCGCTGCCTGTGCCTGGAGTCAGTTCAGCCATGAGCCGGCAGCGCCCGAGCCGCCCTCCGACTCGGGCCACTGAGAGGTGTCCCGCAAGGTCACCGCGGCAGCGAGGCCGCGCCCCGCGGCGCGGTCTCGCCGCCGCCGGCGCCCGGCTTCTCCGCCAGGCCCAAGGCGGCGAGTCGCGTCCTGATGTCACGGATCAACTCCGCCCGCCGGCCGACGAGATAGAAGTGGTCGCCGGGCAGGACGGTGAGCGCGAAATCGACCGACGAGGCCCTGGCCCACTCGCCCATGCAAGCCGCGTCGACGTCCGGGTCGACATCGCCCACGTACGCGATGACCGGGAACGGCAGCGCGACGCTGGCCCGCGGTGTGTAGCCTCTGACGGCCTTGAAGTCGGCGAGAAGCGCGGGCAGGACGAGCTCGCGCAGATCCGGGTCGTCCAGGAGTGCCGCGTCGGTCCCGCCGAGCCGACGCACCTCGGCCACCACCGCGTCGACGTCATCCGCGTCCGGAAGTGTGTCGTCCGCCAGGTGCGGCGGGGTGCGCCCGGACACCATCAGGGCCGCCAGCCGCACCCCGCGCTGTCGCAGCAGACGCAGCGCCACCTCGTAGCCGAGCGAGGCCCCCATGCTGTGGCCGAAGACGGCCAACGGAAGATCGGTGAACTGCCCCAGCGCGAGTGTGAGTTCGTCGGCCAGCTGGTCCATGCTGGTCACCAGCGGGTCGTTGATCCGCTCGTGCCGGCCCGGGTAGCGGGCGACCAGCACCTCGACGTCGTCGCCGAAGCGGCGTCCCCACTCGTGGAAGAAGGCCGGTGAACCCCCCGCGTGCGGCAGGCACAGCAGCCTGAGCCGGGGCGGGCGGACCGAGGGGTGCCGCTTCACCCATTCACTGGCGCGGGGATCACGCATGACGGATCTGTCCTTTGCTGCCCGACAAAACAATGTGTGTAACCGGCCGAAGATAGCGGCACTTCGGAACTTACCGATAACAGGTCCCCGCGCAAAGAGTGCGCCGCGTCCTGTCGACAGGACATGCGCGTCCGTGGGCCACGGCTTGCAATGCCTGGCGGTGCATCCTTAGCGTGAGGCCCGGTGTGCTGCAGCAGAATGGGAGCGAATGCGAAATCTGTGCGCGTATTTTGCGGCAACCCTGACTCGATACGCCATCGAGCTACCCACCTGAATCGGGAGAAGTTTCCATGGATGCAAGTTCGTCGGATGTTCACGACGTCATCGGAATCGGATTCGGCCCGTCCAATCTGTCTCTCGCCGTCGCGCTCGAGGAACTCGGTCAGGGCCCGGCCGACCACCAGATGTCCGCTCTCTTCTTCGAGCGGCAGGACGACTTCGGCTGGCACCGCAACATGCTGCTTCCGTCCGCGACGATGCAGATATCCTTCCTCAAGGATCTCGCGACCTTCCGCAATCCCACCTCCAAGTACAGCTTCGTCTCCTACCTCCACGACGCGGGCCGCCTGGCCAGATTCGTCAACAACCAGGACTTCTTCCCCACCCGCCGGGAGTTCCACCAGTACCTGGAGTGGGTGGCCGCCAACTTCCGCCACCAGGTGCGCTACTCCCACGAGGTCACCGCGATCCGTCCGGTGACCGGTGGCGCGGGCCCGCGTGACTGCCTGGAGGTCGAAGTGCGGCACACGGCGGACGGGTCCGTACGGCGGGTGTACGCGCGCAACGTCGTCGTCTCCACCGGCCTCGCCTCGCGCATGCCCGACGGCGTCGCGTCCGACGAACGGGTCTGGCACAGCTCGGCGTTCCTCGGCCAGTACCGCTCTGTCGACCCCGCGAGCCTCACCTCGGTCGCCGTCGTCGGGGCAGGGCAGAGCGCCGCGGAGATAACCCGCTTCTTCCACGACGAACTACCGCACGCCCAGGTGTACTCCGTCATCCCCTCGTACGGGTACGTGCTCGCCGACGACACCCCCTTCGCCAACCAGGTCTTCGATCCCGCGGCCGTGGACGACTACTACTTCGGCACCGAGACCACCCGGCAGGCGTTCTGGGACTACCACAAGAACACCAACTACTCCGTGGTGGACGACGACGTCATCCGCGACCTGTACCGGCGCTGCTACGACGAGGACGTCAGCGGTCAGCACCGGCTGCACTTCCTCAACCTGACCCGCGTCTGCTCCGTCGAGCGGGTGGGGGAGCGCCGGCGGCTCACCCTGGCACAGGGCGACCCCAAGGAACTCGACGTCGACGCCGTCGTGTTCGCCACCGGGTACCACGCCCTGGACCCGGCGGGACTGCTCGGCGACTTCGACCGGGAGTTCCTGCGCGATGCGCGCGGCACGCACCAGGTCACCCGCGACTACCGCCTGGTGGCGGCCTCCGCGGGCACCCCGGGCCGGGTCTACCTGCAGGGCGGCACCGAGCACACGCACGGCCTGACCTCGTCCCTGCTGTCGAACCTCGCCGTCCGCAGCGGTGAGATCGCCGACTCGATCCTCGGCTACCGGCTCATGGAGAAGGAGCTGGAGCGGCCGGCGGACGAACCGGCCCTCGGCCTCAGGTAGGAGCGGCCGGCAGCGCACGGGGAAGGGGCCGGGCACCGATCGGTGCCCGGCGGGTGGCCGGATCATTAAAAAAAACGGGGGGGGGGGGGGGGGGGGGGGGGGGGGGGGGGGGGGGGGGGGGGGGGCCGGCGCCCCCCCCCCCCCCCCCCGCCGCCCCCCCCCCCCCCCCCCCCCCCCCCCCCCCCCCGCCGCCCCCCTCCTCTTCCTCCGACACGGCCGCCAGGAACCCGCCCAGGAACCGCCGCACCGCCGCGACCTCTCCCGCGTCGAACTCCCGCAGCAGCGCCACCGCGCTCCCGATCGCCGGGCCGAACGCCGCCCACCCCAGCTCCACCGCCCGCGGTGTCACCCGCAGCAGCACTCGCCGCCGGTCCCGCTCGTCCCGCGTCCGCGTCAGATGCCCCAGCCGTTCCAGCCGGTCGATGAGCGACGTGGTGCCCGCCGAGTTCAGCCCCAGCTCCGCCCCCAGCCGCCCGGCGGTGACCCCGGACCCCTCGCGCTCCGCGTCGAGCAGGCACACCAGGGCACGCACATCCGTCGGATGCATTCCGTTGCGGGCCGCGAACTCCGCCTGGCGCAGCCCGAATGCGGTCGTCACCTTCCGCAGCAGATGGACGATCTCCAACTCCGGACCCTGCTCGCTCATCCCCGGCCCCTCCCGCTATTGTCTCGCTCAGCGAGATAATATCCAGGCGTACGGAGTCCAGGGAGGCCCCGTGACACCCACCCCGCCCGCGACGACCGCCGACGCGGCCTTCTTCGCCGCCTACGACGCGACCGTCGCCGCCACCTGGCCGCCCGGCACCACGCCGACCACGGTCCCCACCCCCTACGGCACCACCCACCTCAACAGCTACGGCCCCCGGGACGCCCCGCCCCTGCTCCTGCTGCCCGGCGGCGGCGCGACCTCCACCGCCTGGTACGCCCAGGCCGCCGCCCTCGGCCGCACCCACCGCGTCCACGCCGCCGACCTCATCGGCGAACCGGGCCGCAGCACGGCGGGGGAGCGCCCCGTCCGCAGCGTCGAAGACCTCCGCGGCTGGCTCGACGCCCTGCTGGACGGCCTGGGCGTCACCGGGCCGGTCGCCCTCGCCGGCCACTCGTACGGCGGCTGGATCGCCCTGCACTACGCCCTGCACGCGCCCGACCGGCTGCGGAGGCTGATCCTCCTCGACCCCACCGGCTGCTTCAGCGGATTCCGCCCGGGCTACCTGCTGCGCGCCCTGCCCATGCTGCTCCGCCCGAACGCCGCCCGCACCCGCGCCTTCCTGGCCTGGGAGACCGGCGGCGCCGGCCTCGACCCCCACTGGCTGCGGCTGCGGGAGGCGGCGGCCGGCTTCCCCGCGGCCCGCCCGGTCACCGGACCCCGCCCGAAGCCGCAGGCCCTGCGCGCCCTCGCCGTACCGACGCTGATCCTGCTCGCCGGGGACAGCCGCGCCCACGACGCGGAGAAGGCCGCCGCCACCGCGCACCGGCTGCTGCCGGGGGCGGAGACGGCCGTCCTCCCGGACGTCTCCCACCACGCGCTGCCGCTGCACGCCCCGACGGCCCCGGAACTCAACCGCAGGATGGGCAAGTTCCTGGCTTAGGAGCTGCGTCCCAGCGCGTCCCGGACCGCCTCCTCCGTGCGGCCCACGACCGCCGTGCCGTCCTCCGCCGTGATGATCGGCCGCTGGATCAGCTTCGGGTGCTCGGCGAGCGCGGTGATCCAGCGCTCCCGGGCACCCGCCTCGCGCGGCCAGTCCTTCAGGCCCAGCTCCTTCGCTTCCGCCTCCTGGGTCCGCGTGATGTCCCACGGTTCGAGGCCGAGCCGGTCGAGCACCGCCCGGATCTCGTCCGGCGACGGCACCTCCTCCAGGTAGCGGCGGACCGTGTAATCGGCCCCTTCCGCGTCGAGCAGCCGCACCGCGCTGCGGCACTTGGAACACGCGGGATTGATCCAGATCTCCATGGGGCCAAAGGTACGGGACGGACCTCGCCGGAACGGCCGAAAGCCCCTTTGGCCAGGGCCGATTGTCAGTGCGGGCCGGTAGAATGGGAGTCAGTTCGTGAGGGTTTCCGAAGAGTTCCGCCACCGTGCCAGGAGGTAGCCCATGGCCGTTGCCGCAGCCACGACCAAGCCGCTCGACAAGCCCCTGCACCAGCCCCTGACCAAGAAGCCGCTCCCCGCCGGACGCCCCCGCGAGTGGTACGTCTCGCACAACCGCCGGCTGAAGGCGATGCGCCTCGCGATCGCCCTGCTCGACACCGGCGTCTACCTCCCGTCCAGCGCGAACAACGCCCGCATACGCGCGACCGCCGCGCGCCTCGGCATCCACCCGCCGTCCGACATCACCTGCCGGATGGTCCGCGCCCTCATCCGCTACGGCCGCTGACCGCCTGACCGCCTGACCGACGCGGGGCGGGGGCCCGGACCGATCCGTCCGCGCCCCGCCCCGCCCCCTCAGTACCCGTCGCAGGTCGCCGTCGCGTACGCACCCGAGGCCGAGTCCGTACGCCGCGTGCCACCGTCCACGGTCACCGAGCACGACACATCGCCGCCGCCCCGGCCCACGCTCACCACGAACGAGCCGCCGCTCATGAAGCCCCTGGTGTCCAGCTCCCCGGCCCACGGCAGCGACCGCAGCGCCAGCCGCCCGGTCGACAGCTCCTCGCCCCGCCAGGTGCTGTACGTCAGCACCACGTCGCGCGCGGTCCCCGTGACCTCGTACCGGATGTGCACCTTCCGCGAGCCCTCCGAGTGGAGCACGTCCGACAGCACCGCCATGACCGCGCCCGCGGCGAGGGCCAGCACCACGGCGACCAGCAGCAGCACCCACGGCCACATCCGCCGCCGGGGCGGCGGCGGGACCGGGCCGCCGGGCGGAGCCTGCTCACTCATCCCCCCAGCCTCCGCGCTCCGGCCCCGCACCGCGACCCCTCGGGGGCCGTCCGGCTGCCCGGCTACAGATACGGCCGGGTGATCAGCTCGATCGCGTGCCCGGCCGGGTCCTTGAAGTAGACGCCCCGGCCGCCGTGCCCGGTGTTGGTCTCGCCGGGCCGCTTCATCTGCGGATCGGCCCAGTGATCGACCCCGCCCTCGACCAGCCGCCCGTAGGCCCGGTCGAACAGCTCCTCGTCCACGAGGAACGCGTAATGCTGCATCTGGATCTCCACCGGCGGCTCCGCGAACTGGAGCAGCACGCCGTCCTCCAGTTGGATATTGACGAACGGCCCCCAGGAGGGGGCCTCGTCCAGCTCCAGCAGCTCCCGGAAGAACCGCGCGGACGCATGGCGGTCCACAGCGGCGATGATGGTGTGGTTGAACGAAACGGACATGGCTGACGACCTCGTGATCTCTTCGGCTCGACACAGGGAATTCGTACGGTGTACGAGCCGAGGGAGGCCCTCGCGCCAGGCATACGGAACACCCGGCGGGGCTACGGCGGGGGCTCAGCCCACCACCGGATAGCCGTTCCGTGCATGGCGTGGAGCCGGTCCGGTGTTCACGGGCACGACCCTACGGGGGCCGGCCGGGAAGGTACAGTGGTTTCGGCACCCGCAGCGCGCGCACGCGCGCACGGGTTGCGCGCACACGGAGTGCGAGCCGGGGAGCGCCCCGGATTCCGGTGGACAGAGAGCGAGCGAGCGGATGCGCATGACGACGCCCCGCACCGCCGCCTGCCCGCCGTGACCCCTCAGCCCTGAGCCTCCGGGCCCGTCCGCGCGCCGATCCGCCGGACCCACCCCCGGCCGTCCCCCGGGACACCGCGCGTGCCCACGCGCCCGCCGGACCCCGCCTTCCCCGCTGTCTACCCCCGCGCGCCCCCTCCCACGGGCGCGCCCGACCGACAGGTATGCCCTCTTGTCCTCTGCACCGCCCTCGACCGCGCCCGCTCCCTCCTTCTGGCTGCGCGCCCTCAAACCCGACTGGATCTCCGACCCCAAGGTGTGGCGCACCGAGATCCTGGCCGGACTGGTCGTCGCCCTCGCCCTGATCCCGGAGGCGATCTCCTTCTCGATCATCGCCGGGGTGGACCCCGCGATCGGCCTCTTCGCCGCCTTCACGATGGCGGTCACGATCTCGATCGTCGGCGGGCGCCGCGCGATGATCTCCGCCGCGACCGGAGCGGTCGCGCTGGTGATCGCCCCGGTCAACCGCGAACACGGCTTCGGCTACCTGGTCGCCACCGTGATCCTGGCGGGTGCCTTCCAGATCGTCCTGGGCGCCCTGGGCGTCGCCAAGCTGATGCGGTTCGTGCCGCGCTCCGTGATGACCGGCTTCGTCAACGCCCTGGCGATCCTGATCTTCATCGCCCAGGTGCCCGAGATGCACGACGTGCCCTGGGCGGTCTACCCGCTGATCGCCGGCGGGCTGCTCCTGATGGTCTTCTTCCCGAAGGTCACCCGGGTGATCCCGGCGCCCCTGGTCTCCATCGTGATCCTGACCGTCATCACCGTGGCGGCCGGCATCGCGGTCCCGACCGTGGGCGACAAGGGCGATCTGCCCTCCTCGCTCCCCGTGCCCGGCCTGCCCGACGTGCCGTTCACCCTGGACACACTGACGACCATCGCGCCCTACGCCCTGGCGATGGCGCTGGTCGGCCTCATGGAATCGCTCATGACCGCCCAGCTGGTCGACGACATCACGGACACCCGCTCCAACAAGACCCGTGAGTCGGTCGGCCAGGGCATCGCCAACATCGTCACCGGCTTCTTCGGCGGCATGGGCGGCTGCGCCATGATCGGCCAGACGATGATCAACGTCCGCGTCTCCGGAGCCCGCACCCGCCTCTCCACGTTCCTCGCGGGGGCGTTCCTGATGGTCCTCTGCATCGTCTTCGGCCCGGTCGTCTCCGACATCCCGATGGCGGCGCTGGTCGCGGTGATGGTGATGGTCTCCTTCGCCACGTTCGACTGGCACTCCATCGCCCCGAAGACCCTGCGCCGCATGCCGGTGGGCGAGACGGTGGTCATGGTCATCACCGTCGCCATCGTCGTCGCCACGTCCAACCTGGCGATCGGCGTCGTCGTCGGCTCGGTCACCGCGATGGTGATCTTCGCCCGCCGCGTCGCGCACCTGGCCGACGTCACGGCGGTCGTCGACCCGGACGGCGGCCAGGTCGTCTACTCCGTCACCGGCGAGCTCTTCTTCGCCTCCTCCAACGACCTGGTGACCCGCTTCGCGTACGCCACCGACCCCGACAAGGTCGTCATCGACCTCACGGCCACCCACATCTGGGACGCCTCGTCGGTCGCGGCCCTGGACGCGATCGAGACGAAGTACGCCCAGCGCGGCAAGACGGTCGAGATCGTGGGCCTGAACCAGCAGAGCGAGGCCCTGCACCGCACGCTGAGCGGCGTGACGGGCGGCCACTGAGAGCGCGGCCACCGAGGGGGGCGGCCGCCGAGCGGGCGGCCGCCGAGGGGGCTGCCGCGCCGGGTACCCCGCGACGGCCCCGTTGAGGGGCGACCGCGCCCGGTTACCCCGCGACGGCCCCGTTGAGGAAGACGTCGACCAGCTCCCGCGGGGTCAGGTCCGGCTCGTCCTCCGTACGCGGCTGCGTGAACAGCAGCCCGAAGAAGAGCGCCGCGATCTGCTCCGGCGGCCGGCGCAGGGCGGCCCGGTCGGGCTCCAGCAACTCCGCCACGGCCCCGCGGACGAGGACCGACGACTCGTGTCGCCCCGCCCCGCGCACCGGTCCGGGATGCTTGCCGCCGCCGTGCCCCAGAGACCCGAGGATCGCGCCCATTCTGGACAGGTGCGCCTGAAGCGCCTCGGCCGCCTCCACGAGCCGGTCGGGCAGCGGCTGGGTCAGATCGATCGCGTCGAGTTCACGGATCGCGTGCTCGGGGGAGAGCGCCTCGGCCACACATGCCCGCATCAGTTCGTCCTTGTCGGCGAAGACCCGGAAGATCGTGCCCTCCCCGATGCCCGCGGCGCGGGCGATCTTCGCGGTCGTGACGGCGGAGCCGTACTCGGCGATCAGCGGGATCGCGGTCTGGATGATCATCACGCGCCGCTGCTCCGGCGACATGGCGGGGGCGCGACGGCGGGCGGGGTTCTCCTTGGATTCGGTCATGCCCCAACCATACGGAGTGAGTGCTCACTCCGTCAATGAGTGAGCACTCACTCCGCCCTGCCCCGAGGCCCTTCGTCAACCCCGCCCCAGGAGCGCCCGCACCGCCGAAGACCCGGTGAAGTCCTGCACCAGGGCGTCCATCAGCACCTCGTCGCAGACCTGGCCGAGCCAGTACCCGGATTCGCGAAGGCGGCCCGCCTGCTGGAACCCGGCGCGCTCGTACGCCTTGATCCCGGCGATGTTTGGCTCCAGTACTTTCAGGTGCACCATGCGCAGGGCGCCGAGGTGGAACGCCCAGTCGAGCGTCAGGCGGGTGGCTTCGGTTGCATAGCCCTTCCCGCGCTCCTCGGGCGCCAGCACGATCACGAATTCGGCGGTTCGGGCGAAGGTGTTGACCTGCAAGGTGGTGACGCCGACCGGCGCCATGTCGTCGAGCCGGATGACCTCGAACTGGGGGAAGTTGTGGTTCGCGCGCTGACCGCCCCACCCGCCTTCGCGGACCTCCCTCGCCTGTGGCCACTGGTTGCCGTACCCGAGAACGGTGCCGGGGTCGTTCTCCCACCGGTGGTATTTCTCCAGGTGCTCGCGCCGGGGCTGCCCCAGCGCGAGCTGGTCGCCGCGCAGCAAGATCTGCGGCGTCGATTGGTTCATGTCGTACTCCTCCCTCGTCCCCGTCGTGCGGGGCCTGGTCCGTCGGGCGTGTACGTGACGCCGTACAGGGCGGTGTCGGGCGGTTCTTCGACCGACCGCCCTTGCTGGTCAACGATCCACGCGTGCAGGCGTACAGGGTCGCCGGCCACTCCGTGACGCCACTCTGCCCGCCGTCCGATCGCGGCGAGCAGGAGGGCCGCGGCTGTCGACTGCTCCAGGCACGCCCACCTCGCAGGCATCGCCCGCGACGCCCACCTGACGGCGCGTACCGCGTTGCGTACCTCCAGCTCCCCGGCCTCGGGCAGGGACCGCCCGGCGCACGCGAGGCGGATGAGCCGGTGGAACTTGCCTGAGCGGGGGCCTGCCGCTCCGGCTGCGGCTGTCGCGAGCAGCGCGGGCAGTGCGATCAGCCTCCATGCCCATGGGGCCGTGGGCGACGGCATGAGGACCGCCGACACCTCGGTGGTCCCCCACGACGGGGCTTCCTCCTGATGGTCCACCACCACGGCGTCGGCGGGCAGGGCATCGGGTCGGCCGGTGTGGAGCCGGGTGCGGCCGGTGCGGTAGTCGATGGCCACACAGACGGCGGGCAGCAGTACCACCACCTTCTCACTCCGGCTCATCGGGCCACCGCCGCGACCGGCACCCAGCGGGCGGACTTGTGCCGCTCGATCGCCTCCAGCCACATTTCCGCGACAAGCGCGGCGAGGATCGGCGGCCACACCGACTCGACCCCGGCAGTCACGGCGTGCAGCGCGGTGCGCAGAGGACGCGGCTCGACCAGGCCGAGCTCGGCGAGACGCCCGTCCGCCATCGGCAGCAGGATGTTCTTGTTGAGACGGGCGCCCCGGTGGAAGTCCCCGGCGAAGACGCCCTTGGTCGCGCGGGCCCGGTGCTTCTCGGGCAGCGTCCCGTACATCGCGTCCACCAGCAGTGGCTTGTAGCGGTGGACCGTGAACCGGTCCCGCGCAGGAACGGACACCACGGCGTCCAGGAGAGCGGCGTCGAAGTACGGGTTCTCCAACTGGACACCGAGCGCTCCGGCCGCCTGGACGTCGGCGTGCGCCATGCGGGCCGCCGCGCGTACGTCCGCGATCAGCGCTCCGTCCGCGTCCGCCGGGGGCTCCAGTCCCGGGCCGACCGTGCCACGCAGCCACGCGGGCCATGCCATCCACGGGCGGTACGGCCCCGGCACGTCCCGCGCCAGGGCCGCCCGCGCAAGCGGCCACGGACTCGTCCGCCGCAGCTGTGACCACGCCAGTAGGTCCCGCCCCATACGCAGCAGCCGCCCCCGCCGCACGAGGTCTGCGAGGTGGGTGGGCGGCGCCATGAATACGTTGTCACCGCCGTCTCCGGTCAGGTGCACCACCGACCCCCGCCCGGCCACGGTGAGCAGTTCGGCGGAGAATTGGGACCACAGCACCGACGACGGGAACGGCTCGTCCGTCGTGGGCAGGGCGGTGCCCGGCGCCGGGGTGAACGGCAGGTACTCACGGTGCAGGGGGAACTCGATCCGTTCCAGGTTGGGCACGTCCAGGGCCCGCGCGTACCGCATGTCCCCGCCAGACGTGACCCCCTCCGGGTGAGCGGTCAACCCGAGCACCTGGGCGTCCCGAGCGGCGAGCACTGCCACCGACGTGGAGTCCATGCCCGCCAGATCCGCGGACACCGGCCCCGCCGCCTCCACCCGGGCCCTCACCCCATCGCCCAGTGCCTTCGCCACGAGCGGCACCGCTTCGCCGTACGAGCGCTGCGACTGTGACCACCAGGACGGCATGGTCACGCTGCCGTCCGGACGGAGAACCAGCCGGTGGCCGGGTGGCACCGGCTCCACACCGCACCATGCCGACCGTCCAGGGAGCGGGGTCTGCCGGTCTGCCAGATACGACCGCAGCCATTCGGCGTCCACGTCCCGGCCGGCCACTTCGGCGAGAGCCAGCGACGACGAGCCCCACACCACGCCCTCGGCCGTCCGCGCCACGTAGACCGGGCACGCGCCCACCGCGTCGGCGATCACTTCCGTTTCGCCACCCGGTCCCTGCCGTACGACAGTGAACGACCCTGCCCAACCGGCCGTTGCGCGCGCGAGATCCGACGCTTCGACCACCCGGGACAGCGCGGTCGTTTCTGCCGAGCACGGTCCGAAAACGGTCAGCCGGACCCCGCTGACCTCGGCCGTCCGCACCAGCCGCTCGGGCCATGTCCCCACGGTCCACAACGGCGGGTCGTGCCGCAGCAGCCGCGCGCCTTCCGGTGCCCGCGCGGGCCCGCCGGGCGCGGACCCTCCATACCAACGCATCGCCTTCCCCTCTCTGCTCGGTGTGCAGGAACGGAGAACGGCGGCCCCCGATCATGAGGGCCGCCGCCTTGTGCATCAGTGGTGCCGGGGCGTCAGCCGCAGTACGGCGTCTGCTTGTTCTCGACAGAGCTGGACGTGTTGCCCTTCGTCAGCTCGGCCGCGTCGCCCAGGTCGATGGTCGTCGCTTCATCTTCGGTGGAAGCGGTCTCGATGCTGGTGTCGGACATGGTGGTGCTCCTCTCGGTCGTGTTCGAGTGGTGCAGGTGGGTGGCGCCGGGGCCTCAAGAGAAGTCCCGGCGCCGGTTCCGTCCGGCTCGACCTGTCCAGGGTTGTTCCGGGCGGAAGTCTGCGGGTTATCCGTCGGGCGTGCCGGCGACGGCCAGGGCGACGACGGCGACGGTGGCGCAGATGATGTAGGCGAGGACGGCTAAGCGCTGTCTCACGGCGACGAGACCGCCCTCCCCGCGTGAGGCGACGTCGCGGACGTTCTTGTTCAGGAGCGGGCGCTGCTCGTACCCGTCCGGGTCGACCGGGTTCACGTCCCCGCCTCCGGCCGGCTCTCGGCGCGGCGCACGAACTTCTCCCAGCCTTCGGCCGCTCGCAGACGCAGGGCCCGGCTCGGCGCACCCGGCCGAGGCTCCGCCGGCGTGTACGTCCGGCCGGTCGCGCCGGGGGCCCTACGAGGCAGTTCGGAGGTCGTCACGCGGTCGCTCCTCACGCACGGGGCAGCAGCGGGCCGCAGGTGCGACGGGCGGGACACCGCGACCCGCTGCTTTCGGGGGAGCCGCCCGAAGGGTCCTTCCACCTCCGGGGGCGTGGGACCAGTGAACGGCTGAACGCGTCAGCGCCTCAACGAAGTTGCGGCCAATTGCGGAAACTCACCCGAGTGCGTCGATCGCGGCCGTGATCAGCGCGCGGGCGTTGTCGCCGTAGACGGCCATCTTCGCGAGTTCCTCGAACGCTTTCGCATAGTCAGCGAGTTCGCGGGGCTGGGTGACACCGATCTTCGCGGTGAGGGTTTCGACGGCCACCCGACGGTCGTCGTACAGGTAGAACGCCTCAAGAGGCCATACGGTGCGCTCGGCGGTGAAGGGGATGATCCCGAGGGAGACCGAGGCGAGCGGCATCACGGTGAGCAGATGGCGGAGCTGGCCGGCCATCGCCTGAGAATCCCCGATCCGGGAGCGCAGCACCCACTCCTCCATGAGCACCGCGTACCGGTGGGTGCCCTCGTAGAGGAAGCGGGACCGTGCGACGCGGGCGGCCACGGCCTCGGTCACGTCGTCGGGGGTGCCCTGGAAGCGGGTGATGTTCGCCAGCAGCGCGGTGGCGTATGCGGGGGTCTGAAGGAACCCGGGCATGACGTTGGAGACGTAGACGCGCTGGAGGGATGCCTGCGCGTTGGACGTGTAGGCGTTCTCCTGGGACTGGCGCAGCCCGTTCCTGTGGATCCTGCGCCACTCCTGGTACATGGAGTCGACGGCGCGGGAGGTGGCGATCAGATCCTCCACCTGATCTTCGGCCTCGCAGGCGGCGCACCAGGCGCGGATATCCGCGTCGGAGGGCGGCGCTTCGGCCTTCTGGATGCGGGTGGTCTTCGCGGGGTGCCAGCCACACCGGGAGGAGAGTTCCCGCCCGGTGAGACCGGCGTCTTTGCGGAGGTGTGACAGGCGCACGGCGAGGGCTTCACGGGCCGCCTGTGCGCTGGAGGACGGGGATGCGGGCATCGGGGGGTGCGGTGGGGTCAGACGGTGTACTGGGCGTGGGGGATGCCGCGCTCCCATACCGTCTCGAACGCCGACGCGCACAGTTTCACCACAGCGGGGTCCTCGCTCCACACCTTGGGCTCATCGGCGTGCCAGTCGCCGGTACCCGTCCAGTTGTGCTGCTGTACCAGGCGGCCGTCGAACAGCCAGAAGTCCGTGCCCGGCAAGGCGATGTCGAAAGCGCGGCGGCGGGGCAGCCAGCGGACCTGCTCCCCGGCGTCGATGTTCATCTGGGTGCCGGCGTGTTCGTAGCGGATGTAGTCGGTGACCGGCTCGGAGACGATGCGGGCCCGGCGGATGACGACGCCGCGGGCGGTGGCGGCCGAGATCATGCGCAGCCAGTTGCCGCGTTCCGCCCGCTGTGCCTCCTCGCTCCACTCCCCGCGCAGGAAGGACGCGAAGGTGTCGGCCTCGCTGGGCACCCCGTAACTGTCACGCATCTCCAGGTGGACCGCTGACGTCTGCGTCTGCTCCAGCAGCTCGGCGAAGCTCGGCACGTTCTGCTTCATCGCACGCCTTCCTCAAGATCGGCACCATGCGGGCCGGGATACGGATCACTGTCTCGTGCGCCGGGACCCCCGGGGCGTGTCCGGGTACCCACTGGGTCCCGTCGATCTTCATCCGGAGGGCTTCCTCGGCGGTGACTCCCTGGAAGATCAGATCGGCGGATTCCTCCTCCACCCACACCGTTGGGGACCCCTCCTCACCGGTGTTGGGGTCTATCCCGATGAACCGTAGTGGCATGACGTTCTCCCCTGTCCAGTGAGTTGCGCGTATTTGCGTGTGAAGCTCGTCCACGTCCGCCGGGCCGTCAAGAGGGGGAACCGGCCATGCTCCGGGACGCCGCTGTCTGACCTCCGGAAACGCGGAATCCCCCCGCTGACCCAGTGAGTTCAGGTGACAGACACCCGAGTACGGCGAGAGAGCCGTCAAGGCACGGTCGATGCCGGCGTACGTGGATGACACGTACCGCGAGAAGTACGGCACCCCGGTGTATGGGGATTCCACGCGGCTCAACCAGTTTGGGCCGTCGAGCATGACCTGGATGAAGTCGGTCCGGGACCATCCGGCGCGGGCGGCGGTAGCGGCCAGGGCGTGTGTGACGGTCCAGGCGTGATCGGCCGCCGCAGAGCCCTTGCCGCCCCGCTGGCGGGACCACCGGGCGTAGACGCCACCGGTGTCCCCCTCGACCAGGAGGCGGTGCATTCTGGCAGACAGGGCGGGGAGCTTGGCCAGCAGGCCGACTCGGTCGGCCGGGGCAGGCGAAGACATCGCGCAGTTACGGACGGGACCGTATGGGTCCACTCAGAGCTACGTCGAGGAAAAACTAAGAGCCCTGTCACTCTCCGTAGAGAGTGGCAGGGCTCTTACTCTGGCGAAGCCATGTCTGGCGCACCGTCAGACTCTGACCGTCCGATTGCGCAGACCTTGCACGAGACGACAGGGACCAACTGGAAACCACCGGAGTCGTCCGGAGGTGTTTCCGCAGGTCAGGAGGGCATTCCGGGGCGCATTGCCGCAGGTGTGGGTATGTCCCGGTTCCTCCTGTTTCTTACAGGTCGAAGTACAGCTCGAACTCGTGCGGGTGCGGGCGCAGCTGGATCGGGGCGATCTCGTGGGTGCGCTTGTAGTCGATCCACGTCTCGATCAGGTCGGACGTGAAGACGCCGCCGGCCTGGAGGTACTCGTTGTCGGCCTCGAGGGCGTCCAGGACGGCCGGGAGGGACGTCGGGACCTGCTGGACGTTGGCGTGCTCCTCGGGGGCCAGCTCGTACAGGTCCTTGTCGATCGGCTCGGCGGGCTCGATCTTGTTCTTGATGCCGTCCAGGCCGGCCATCAGGAGCGCCGAGAAGGCGAGGTACGGGTTGGACGACGGGTCCGGGGCGCGGAACTCGACGCGCTTGGCCTTCGGGTTGGAGCCGGTGATCGGGATGCGCATCGCGGCGGAGCGGTTGCGCTGCGAGTACACCATGTTGACCGGGGCCTCGAAGCCCGGGACCAGGCGGTGGTAGGAGTTCACCGTCGGGTTGGTGAAGGCCAGCAGCGACGGGGCGTGCTTCAGGATGCCGCCGATGTAGTAGCGGGCGGTGTCCGAGAGGCCCGCGTAGCCCTGCTCGTCGTAGAACAGCGGGTCGCCGCCGGACCACAGGGACTGGTGGACGTGCATGCCCGAGCCGTTGTCGCCGAAGATCGGCTTCGGCATGAAGGTCGCGGTCTTGCCGTTGCGCCAGGCGACGTTCTTCACGATGTACTTGAAGAGCATCAGGTCGTCGGCCGCGGCGAGCAGCGTGTTGAACTTGTAGTTGATCTCCGCCTGGCCGCCGGTGCCGACCTCGTGGTGCTGGCGCTCGATCTCCAGGCCGCTCTTCTGCAGCTCCAGGGACATCTCGGCGCGCAGGTCCGCGAAGTGGTCGACCGGGGAGACCGGGAAGTAGCCGCCCTTGTAGCGGACCTTGTAACCGCGGTTGTTCTCGATCGCCCCGGTGTTCCAGGCGCCGGCCTCGGAGTCGATGTGGTAGAAGCTCTCGTTCGCCGACGTCTGGAAGCGGACGTTGTCGAAGACGTAGAACTCGGCCTCGGGGCCGAAATACGCGGTGTCGGCGATGCCGGTGGAGGCGAGGTACGCCTCCGCCTTCTTGGCCACGTTGCGCGGGTCGCGGCTGTACTGCTCGCCGGTGATCGGGTCGTGGATGAAGAAGTTGATGTTGACGGTCTTGTCACGGCGGAAGGGGTCGACCCGGGCGGTCGACAGGTCCGCGCGGAGCGACATGTCGGACTCGTGGATGGCCTGGAAGCCGCGGATCGACGAGCCGTCGAAGGCGAGTTCGTCGGCCGGGTTGAAGGTCGCCGCCGGCACGGTGACGTGCTGCATCACACCGGGCAGGTCACAGAACCGGACATCGATGAACTTGACGTCGTTGTCGGCGATGAACTTCTTCGCGTCGTCGGCGTTCTGGAACATCCAACTCCTCCTACTCCCGGCCCGGGAGGGACGGGGTTGCAGCTCCTTGTGTGACCAGTGCGGTGGCACACGCTGGACCCGACCATAGGTAGACGGGATTTCTCAAGCATGACCCATTTGTTTCGCCGAAGTTAACCGGCGCGGGTGCGAGGAGCGGTGGTGCGGGTCCCGGGCCGCCCCCACGCCGTGGACCTACGGGCCTCCCGGCCGTATCGAAGGGCCGTCCGAGGAGTGGGACGACGCGTGGGACGGCACCCGCCGGGGAAGGCGCGCGGCCGGGCGCAGTACCGTGGTCGGGTGGACAACAGGCAAGCAATCGGATCGTGGCTCTCCGGGCCGCGCGCGGCGGCCGAGGAGATGGGCGCCGACTTCGGCTACCGGGGCAAGCGGCTCGGCCTCCCCGAGCAGGGCCCCGGGGCCATCGCCCCGCTCGGTCGGCGCTTCGGGGCCCTCTTCATCGACTGGGCCCTGTGCATGCTGATCGCATACGGACTGTTCGCTCGCGGTGACCAGCAGGCGTCCGGGAACTGGGCGCTCGGCATCTTCCTCGTCATGAGCGTCCTCACCGTCGGCACGATCGGCTGCACCCCCGGCAAGCGCCTCATGGGCACCAGGGTCGTCGCCGAGGACGGTGGCCGCCTGGGCTTCGTCCGGGTCCTCGTCCGCAGCGTCCTGCTCTGCCTGGCGATCCCGGCCCTCGTCTGGGACCGCGACGGCCGCGGCCTCCACGACCGCCTGTCCCGCGCGGTGCAGATCCGCGTCTGAGGCGTACGACACGCGAAGTACGACACGCGAAGAAGTACGACATGCGAAGAGGGCGGGCCGTGCACCTTCGTGGTGCACGGCCCGCCCTCTCGGGCTTCCGGGTGCGTCAGCGCATCTTGCCGCCGCGAGGCATCCGCGTGCCCTTCGGCATGGGGCCCTTCGGCAGGGGCATGTTGCTCATCAGGTCACCCATCGCGCGCAGCCGGTCGTTCGCGGCCGTCACCTGGGGGCCGGTCAGGACGCGGGGCATCTTCAGCATCTTGGTGCGGACCTTCTTCAGGGGCACCTGGCCCTCGCCGTTGCCGACGATGATGTCGTGGACGGGGACGTCCACCACGATGCGGGCCATCTTCTTCTTCTCGGCCGCGAGCAGGCTCTTCACCCGGTTCGGGTTGCCCTCGGCGACCAGCACGATGCCCGCCTTGCCGACGGCGCGGTGCACGACGTCCTGGTTGCGGTTCATCGCGACCGCCGGGGTCGTCGTCCAGCCGCGGCCCACCCGGTCCAGCACCGCCGCCGCGGCGCCCGGCTGGCCCTCCATCTGCCCGAAGGCGGCGCGCTCGGCGCGGCGTCCGAAGACGATCGCCATCGCGAGGAGCGCGAGCACGAAGCCCAGGATGCCCAGGTAGATCGGGTGATCGATCAGGAAACCGATCGCGAGGATGACACCGAAGGTGACGATTCCCACACCCGCGACCACGAGACCGATCTTGGAGTCGGTCCGCTTGGTCATCTTGTAGGTCAGAGCGATCTGCTTGAGCCGCCCCGCGTTCTCGGCGCTGTCCGCGCCTTCAGTGGTGTTTGCCTTCCTCGCCATGCAATGAAGTTTACGTGGCCTTCGAACGACGGGCGGCCACGGCCTCCCGTTCCGGCACGTAGCCGGAATCGGCCCGGTCCCTGGCCCGGCGGCGGTCCTCCAGGACGGCCGTCCAGGCGTTGCGGCGGGCGGTGCGCTGGCCGCCCCCGAGCAGCAGCGACTCCACGGCGCGGAGGGTGTTGGTGACGGTCGGGATGACGGTGGCGCGTACCGGCGCGGCCTGCATCGTGGCAAGTCCCCTCGGAAACGATGTACGTGTGCTGCGCGGACTGGAGACGGTGCGCGGGAACGGCGGTGGCGGTGTGCGTCACCGCGCCGCGCGTGCGTCCAGCGTCACCGTTCGGTGTTACCAGCGCGTGACCGGTCGGTCAAACACCAATGAAACCTCGATACGGGCCCCGCGCACGCCGACGCGGTCCGTCCGCGCCCCGGGCCGCTCGGGCCTGCGGGGACGGGACGGACCGCGTCGGGAGGGGTGCCGGTTACGCGGACGGCACCGGGGCCTGGGCCTCGCGCCGGTCCATCGCCTGCTGGAAGAGGCGGCCGGCGCGGTACGAGGAGCGGACGAGCGGTCCGGACATGACGCCGGAGTACCCGATCGCGTCGGCCTCGTCCTTGAGCTCCACGAACTCGTGCGGCTTCACCCAGCGCTCGACCGGGTGGTGGCGCACCGACGGCCGCAGGTACTGCGTGATCGTGATGAGCTCGCAGCCCGCGTCGTACAGGTCCTGGAGCGCCTCGCTGACCTCCTCGCGGGTCTCGCCCATGCCCAGGATCAGGTTGGACTTGGTGACCAGGCCGGCCTCGCGGGCGCGGGTGATGACCTCCAGGGACCGCTCGTAGCGGAAGCCGGGGCGGATGCGCTTGAAGATGCGCGGCACCGTCTCCACGTTGTGCGCGAGCACCTCGGGGCGCGCGGAGAAGACCTCCGCGAGCTGGGCTGGCTCGGCGTTGAAGTCGGGGATCAGCAGCTCGACCTTGGTGCGGCCGGCCGCCCGGTCCGCCGTCTGGGCGTGGATCTGGCGCACGGTCTCCGCGTACAGCCAGGCGCCGCCGTCCTCCAGGTCGTCGCGGGCGACGCCGGTGATGGTGGCGTAGTTCAGGTCCATCGTGACGACGGACTCGCCGACGCGGCGGGGCTCGTCCCGGTCCAGCGCCTGCGGCTTGCCCGTGTCGATCTGGCAGAAGTCACAGCGCCGGGTGCACTGGTCACCGCCGATGAGGAACGTGGCCTCGCGGTCCTCCCAGCACTCGAAGATGTTGGGGCAGCCGGCCTCCTGGCACACGGTGTGCAGGCCCTCGCTCTTGACGAGTTTCTGCAGCTGGTTGTACTCGGGGCCCATCTTCGCCCGGGTCTTGATCCACTCGGGCTTGCGCTCGATGGGGGTCTGGCTGTTCCGGACCTCAAGGCGCAGCATCTTGCGCCCGTCGGGTGCGACAGACACTCCGGCACTCCCCTTTGCTTTCACTGCATTGGATTCTTCGGCGAACACCAGGGTACGCCCGTAGTTCATTCGGTTGTACGTCTGCCCAACCTGGGGCAGGCAGGGCCTATTCCCGGCAGCGTGTTCCGTGGGTCACGCCGTGGCCACGGCGTCGCCGGAGCGCTCGATCGTACGGGGGGCGAGCTCGGCGTTCTCCAGGATGTCCCGGAGGTGCTTCTCGACGACCGGCAGGACCTCGTCGATGGTGACGTCGCGGCCCAGCTCGTAGCTGAGCGAGGTGACGCCGGCGTCCCGGATGCCGCAGGGCACGATGCGGTCGAACCAGGTGTTGTCGGGGTTCACGTTGAACGAGAAGCCGTGCATGGTGACGCCCTTGGCGACGCGGATGCCGATGGCGGCGAGCTTGCGGTCCTCGCGGCGCTGGCCGGCGTTGGACGGGGCGTACTCGGGGCCGTTGAGCCGCGGGTCGAACTCCTCGTCCGCCAGGCGCGGGTCGAAGTCGAGCGTGAGGCCGCCGAGGGCGGGGCGCTGTTCGACCGGGTCGCCCAGGACCCAGACGCCGCTGCGGCCCTCGACCCGGCTGGTCTCGACGCCGAACTCGGCGGCGGTGCGGATCAGCGCCTCCTCCAGGCGGCGCACATGGGCGACGACGTCGACCGGGCGCGGGAGCTTCTGGATCGGGTAGCCGACGAGTTGGCCGGGGCCGTGCCAGGTGATCTTGCCGCCGCGGTCCACGTCGATGACGGGGGTGCCGTCGAGGGGGCGCTCGCTGTCCTCCGTGCGCCTGCCCGCGGTGTAGACGGGCGGGTGTTCCAGGAGCAGGCAGGTGTCCGGGACGGTGTCCTCGAACCGCGCCGCGTGCACCTCGCGCTGCTTCTGCCACGCCTCCCGGTAGTCGACGGCGTTCTCGCCGAATCCCATGCGGACGAACCGGAGCTCACTCACGGCAGCAGCCTCTCTCCTCGCGGTGCCGTGGAGCCGGGGGTTTCCCGGAACCGCGTCACCCTGCACGAATCGCGCTCAGGGCCTTTCGTGCGGATCAGGCCGGACGAAAGGCCCTAGCCACTGTACGACCGGCGTCGGCGCGGGGGCCGGGCAGGTCTTCCCGTCAGCGCCGCCGACAATCCTCACACGATCGGATGAATGTGGAGCGAAGGGTGCTGAGGCCGCCCCGCGGGCAGTTAAATTCGCGCCGTTCGTCAGAGGGCTGCCCGGCCCCGAAGGCAGGAGACCCTACAGCTGATGTCCGAACGACCTCCGCAGCGCACGCCCAACCGCCGGCTCGCCTCGCTCATCACCGAGGCCGGGTTCTCCAACGCCGGCCTCGCCCGCCGGGTGGACCAGCTCGGCCTCGAACACGGACTCGACCTGCGGTACGACAAGACCTCCGTCACCCGCTGGCTGCGCGGCCAGCAGCCCCGGGGCACCACCCCCGCGCTGATCGCCGAGGTCTTCACGCGGCGCCTCGGCCGCCGGCTCTCCGCGCAGGACCTCGGGCTCGACGCCTGCGCCCCGGTCTACGCGGGCCTGGAGTTCGCCGCCACGCCCGCCGAGGCCGTGGACATCGTCAGCGGGCTCTGGCGCAAGGACTCCGGCAGCCACACCGAGCTGCGGAAGATCGCGTTCACCCCGGCCGGTCTCGTCGTGCCCAGCCGGGACTGGCTGATCGGCCGCGCCGACGAGTGGGTCGGCCGCCCCACGCCCGGCGGGGCCAGGCCCGGAGCGGCCCGGCCGGCCGGCGCCCAGTTCCCCGCCGGGGCCCTCGCCGCCGTGCCCGAGCAGAGCGGACGGCACAGCGTGCGGGGGCCGGTGCCCTCGCGGCCCGGCGGAGTGCCCGCACCGCCCGGCGCCCCGGCCGGCGGCGCGACGGCCGGCCCGGGGGTGCCCCGGCAGCGGCAGACCGAACGGGGCTCGGGGCTGCGGGTCGGCGAGGGGGACGTGGCGGCACTGCGCTCGGTGGCCGAGCTCTTCGGCACGCTCGACCACGCCTACGGCGGCGGGCACGCCCGGCAGGCCCTCGTGCGGTACCTGGAGCACGAGACGGAGCCGATGCTGCGCGGCACGTACGGGGAGGCGACCGGCCGGCGGCTGTTCGGGGCCGCCGCCGACCTGACCAGGCTGGCGGGCTGGACCTCGTACGACATCGCGGCGCACGGGCTCGCCCAGCGCTACTTCGTCCAGGCGCTCCGCCTCTCCCAGGCCGCTGCCGACCGGGCCTACGGCAGCTATGTGCTGATCACCATGAGCCGCCAGGCGGTCTATCTCACCCATGGCCGGGAAGCGGTCCAGCTGGCCCGGGTGGCACAGCAGGGCATCGGCTCGGCCGCGCCCCACGCCGTCATGGCCATGCTGCACGCGGTGGAAGCGCGCGGGCACGCGGTGCTGGGGGACTCCAAGGCGTGCACCGCCTCGCTCGCCCGGGCCGAACGCGCGCTGGAGGCGGCCCGTCCCGGCGACGAGGTGCCGCACTGGGCGCGTCACTTCGACGAGGCGCAGCTCGCCGACGAGTTCGGGCACTGCCACCGCGACCTCCAGCAGTACCGGTCCGCCGCGCAGTACGCGGAGCGCGCGCTCCAGCTGCGCGCCCCCGCGTACGCCCGGAGCAGGCTGTTCTGCCGGGTGGTGCTGGCGTCCGCCCGGCTGGGCCTGGGGGAGCTGGACCAGGCGTGCCTGCTGGGCGCGGAGGCCGCCCAGCAGGCGGCCGAGATGCGCTCGGTGCGGGCCACGGAGTACGTACGGGACTTCGAACGGCGGCTGGAGCCCTTCCGGGACGCCGCCGCCGTGCGCGGCTACCGGGAGCGGGTCGCCGCGCTGGGCTGAGGCTCCGCTTCAGGCCGCCTCGGGGAGCGCGGGGGCGTTTTCGGCGGCCGGGCGGATGCCGAGGTCGTGGAGGATCGAGGCGGCGGCGCGGGCGCCCGAGGCCAGCGCGCCCTGGACCGTGCCGGTGTCGCGGTGGTCGCCGCACACGTAGAGCCCGGCGAGGACCCGGACCGGGCGGCGCGGGTCGTGCGGGGCGGGCATCGCGGGGACGGCCTCAGGGTCGTGGCGGGCGGCCAGCAGCTCCCAGTCGTCGGTGGGCACGCCGTAGAGCGTGGCGAGGTGGGCGCGGACCGTGCGGTCCAGGTCGTCGGGCGGGGTGCCGAGGACCGTGGAGGTGATCAGGGTCCGGCCGAGCGGGGCGCGGGCCGGGTCGACCTCGCTCATCACGGCGGTGTGGGAGACGGGGCCCGCCCGGTCGGCGTCCAGGAGGAGCGAGGCGCCGGTGGGCGGGGGAGCGGGGGCGGTGTGGTGGAGCACCGTGACCGGGTGGAAGGACGGCAGCCGCAGGCCCGGCAGCAGTTCGGCGGCGGCGCTCGCTCCGGTGGCCACCAGCAGGGACCGGCAGCCCAGTTCACCGTGCTCCTTGGTGCGTACGGAGGTGATGTCGGCGGAGGTGACGTGCACCCCGGTGCGTACGGTGCCGGGCGGCAGGGAAGCGGCGAGGAGCGCGGGCAGCGCACCCGCCCCGCCCTCGGGCACGCACAGCCGTCCGCTCGCGTAGGTCCGCAGGGCGAGGTCGGCGCACCGGCTGGACGTGGTGAGGTCCGGGTCGCCGAGCAGCGCGGTGAGCAACGGGCGTACGAAGCCGTCGAGCGTCCGGGAGGAGAGCCGGCCGGCCAGGGCGTCGAGCGCGGCGCGTTCGGGCCGGGCGAGGAGGCGGGCCGGCGGCGTGGCGGCGAGGCGGGCCAGGGCCACGCCGAGCCGGGCGTGGTCGATCGCGCCGCCCATGGCCCCGGTGAGGGCGCTCGCGCGCGGCGGCCGGGGGGCGTGCGCGAGGGCGCGCGCCGCCTTGAACGCACCCCGTGCGCCCGGCACGCGGGGGGTCTCGCCGGTGCGGTGGCGGCGGCCCCCGCTGTGTACGAGGACCCCGGGATCGAAGGTGCGCAGGACGAGTCCGTCGAGCCCCGGTGTGGTGCGGAGCTCCGGATACGCGGTGTTGAGCAGCGGGCCGACGCGGTCGAGGCGGAACCCGTCCACCTCGTCGGTGGCCATCCGGCCGCCGACGCCGGGGCCGGCCTCCAGGACGCTGACACTGACCCCGGCGCTGGTCAGTCGGTGGGCCGCCGACAGGCCGGCGATCCCGGCCCCGATGATGACGACGTCCGCGTGGTGTGCCGTGCTGAGCACGTGCCCTCCCCGGTTCGGCGCGAGTGGTGGGGGGCTCATGCCCTCAACCGACCACCGGAATGCGTGAGTTCGGCAGGAGGCTAGGCGAGTGGCCCGATCCTGCGCAGTCGCGCGCGGGCCGGTGCACCGATGCACGGGGTCGCACGCCTGTCCGAAAAGGGCCGGGGCACCCCGGGGGTCAGCGCAGGGCGGCCCGGACGGCGGCGTCGACGGACGGGAAGGCGAACGAGAACCCGGAGCCGAGCAGCCGCGTCGGCAGCACCCGCTGACTGCCCAGCACGTCCCCGGCGAACTCGCCGAGCGCGAGCCGCAGGGCCGGTGCGGGCGCCGTGAAGAGGGTGGGCCGCCGCAGCACCCGGCCCATCGCGGCGGTCACCTCGGCGTTGGTGACGGGCGTCGGGGCGGTCAGGTTCACCGGCCCGGACAGCTCCGGGGTGTCGAGGATGTGCCGCAGCGCCGCGATGTGGTCGTGCAGCGCGATGAAGCTCCAGTACTGCCGCCCGTCGCCCATCCGGCCGCCGAGCCCCGCCCGGAACAGCGGGAAGAGCTTGCCCCAGGCCCCGCCCTCCCGGGCGACCACCAGGCCGGTGCGGGCGTGCACCGTACGCACCCCCGCCTCCTCGGCCGCCGCCGTGGCCTCCTCCCACTCCACGCAGACCGACGGCAGGAACCCGTCCCCGGGCGGCGCCTCCTCGTCGACCGGGCGGTCGCCGGTGTCCCCGTAGAAGCCGATCGCGGAGCCGGACAGCAGCACGGCGGGCGGGGTGTCGAGCGAGGCGACGGCGTCCGCGATCGCGGCGGTGCCCAGCACCCGGCTGTCCCGGATCTCCTTCTTGTACGCCTCGGTCCACCGGTGGTCCCCGACCCCCGCCCCGGCGAGGTGGACGACCGCGTCGCAGCCCACCAGACCGGCCACGTCCACGTGACCCCGCTTCGGGTCCCACTCCACCTCGTCGCCGTCCCTGGCCGGGTGGCGCACCAGGCGGACCACCTCGTGCCCGTCGGCCCGCAGCGAGCGCACCAGCGCCGCTCCGATGAGTCCGGTCGATCCGCTGACGGCGATACGGGAGTGCGGCATGGCGTCCATCCTGCCCCACCGGGGCCGTCGTACGCGGCCGTGGCACAGTGGCGGCCATGACCGAACCCGCTGCCCCCGCCCCGCCCCTCGTCCGCCGTGCCGTTCTCGCGGACGAGTCCGCGCTCGGCGAGCTGGACCGCGCCACCTGGTCGACCCTGCACGCGGTGCAGCCGCGCCCGCAGCCCCCGTACGAGCCGTTCTTCGACGAGCGGCACCCGCCCCGGGACATCCTGGTGGCGGAAGCGGTGAACGAGGCGGGGGAGCGGGTGCCGGCCGGTTACATACGCGTCGTGCCGCCGACCCCGCTGGCCTGCAACGCGCACGTCCGGCAGATCCAGGGCCTGGCCGTGGCCCACTGGGCGCGCGGCCGGGGCGTCGGGCGCGCCCTGGTCCGTGCGGCCTGCGCGGCGGCACGGGTCGAGGGGGCGAGCCGGATCACCCTGCGGGTCCTCGGCCACAACGCGCCCGCCCGCGCGCTGTACGAGGCGGAGGGCTTCACCGTCGAGGGCGTGCTGCGGGGCGAGTTCTTCCTGGCCGGGAGTTACGTGGACGACGTGCTGATGGGCCGCGCGCTCACCCCGTGACGGGGGCGCGCTCAGCCGCCGAACCGCTCCCACAGGGCGGGCAGCCGGGCCGCCAGGGCCGCGTCGTCGTCCGGGTCGAGCGGGGTGCCCTCCGGCTCGTCGGGCTGCGGCGGCAGTCCGAGGCCGGGCGCGACCACGCCGGTGAGCTGTTCGTACGCCTCGTCGGCCGCGTAGCCCAGCTCCTCGCCGTCGCCGTCCAGCTCCTCGTCGAAGGAGTCGAGCAGCTCGGCCAGGGCGTCCGGGTCCTGCACGGCGCCCTCGAAGACCTCCCGGCCCCGGCCGATCAGCCAGCAGCGGAAGTAGTCGAAGGCGTCGTCGTCCGCGCCGCCGAGCAGGATGGCGGCGGCGCCCCACAGGTCCCAGCGGTAGGCCCGGTTGAAGCGGGCCTCGAAGTGCCGGGCGAAGTCCAGCACCGCTTCGGGGTCGAGCAGCACCAGCTTGTCGACCAGCAGGTCGGCATGGTCCTCGGGGTCGCCGTCGGCGGCCTCGCGCGTGCTGTCGATCAGCTCCCAGAACTCGGTCTCGTCCATCACGGGTCCAGCATCTGCCCTGAGCGCGGCCGACGCACGCCCAGACACCGCTACGAAGCCGTCAGGGCGCGCCCCCGTAGAGCGCGTGCAGCCGGGCGGCGGCGGTCGCGAACCTCTCCCGCAGCACGGCCGGCCCCAGCACCTCCAACTCCGGTCCGAGGCCCAGCAGCTGGCCGTAGGCGACGTCCAGGGACTCCACCGGCAGGGTGACCGAGACCCAGCCGTCGGCGGAGGGCGGCCCCGCCGCCTCCAGCGCCCGGGTGGCGGCGGCCCGGTCCACGACGTGCGGCAGCCGGTGCGCGGCCGCCTCCGAGAGCCGCAGCGTCACCTCCGTACGCAGCAGGGAGCGGGCGAACGCGGCGGACCGCTCTTCCCAGAAGGCGGGCAGGTCGAAACCCTCGTCCCGGACGAAAGGAGTGTCCGAAACGGTGGCGGCGGTGAACCGGTCGATGCGGTACACCCGCGTGTCGTCGCCCGCGCGGGCGCACAGGTACCAGACGCCCGCCTTCAGGACGAGCCCGTACGGGGCCAGCTCCCGTTCGGCGTCGGAATCCCGGCCGGCCGGGCGGTACCGGGCCAGGAGCAGCCGGTCGCGCCACACCGCCTCGGCCACGGCGGGCAGCAGCTCCGGCGTGACCGGCTCCTGGTACCAGCCGGGCGCGTCCAGGTGGAAGCGCCGCCCCGCCCCCGCCGGGGCGTCCCGCAGCGCGGGCGTCAGGGCCGCCGACACCTTCAGCCGGGCGGCCGAGGCGGCGTCCGCGAGCCCCATCTCGCGCAGCGCGGAGGGCAGCCCGGACAGGAAGAGCGCCTCCGCCTCGTCACGGGCGAGACCGGTCAGCCCGGTGCGGTACCCGCCGACGAGCCGGTAGCCGCCGGCCCGGCCGCGCTCCGCGTAGACCGGGACACCGGCCTCGGAGAGGGCCTGCGCGTCCCGGGTGACGGTCCGCTCGGACACCTCCAGCTCCCGGGCCAGCTCGGCGGCGGTCATGCCGGGGCGGGCCTGGAGGAGCAGCACCATTCGGATCAGCCGGGCAGCACGCATGCGGCCATTGTGGACGCAGACCGGGCCCGTCCGGCGATCGAGGACAAGACCTCGAGCGCCGGACGGGCCCGGTGGGGACCGTCAGAGACCGTACCGGTCCCGCGCCTCCTTGACGGCGGTCGCCGGCACCTCGCCGCGCCGGGCCAGCTGGGCCAGGGTCGCGACGACGACGGACTGGGCGTCGACGCCGAAGTGGCGGCGGGCCGCGTCACGGGTGTCGGAGAGCCCGAAGCCGTCCGTGCCGAGCGAGGTCCAGTCCTGCTCGACCCACTGGCTGATCTGGTCCGGTACCGCGCGCATCCAGTCGCTGACCGCGACGACCGGGCCCGGAGCGCCCTCCAGCGCCTGCGTCACGTACGGCACCCGCTGCTCACCGCGGAGCAGCGCCTCGTCGCACTCCAGCGCCTCGCGGCGCAGCTCGCCCCAGGAGGTCGCGGACCAGACGTCGGCCGTGACACCCCAGTCGGCGGCGAGGAGCTCCTGGGCCTCCAGGGCCCAGTGGATCGCCGTGCCGGAGGCCAGCAGCTGGGCGCGCGGGCCGTTCGCCGCGGCGGGCGCGCCCTCCTTGAAGCGGTAGAGGCCCTTGACGATGCCCTCCTCGACGCCTTCCGGCATCGCGGGCTGCGGCTTCGGCTCGTTGTAGACCGTCAGGTAGTAGAAGACGTCCTCGGCGTCGGGGCCGTACATCCGGCGCAGACCGTCCTTGACGATCACCGCGATCTCGTACGCGAACGCCGGGTCGTAGTTGAGCGACGCCGGGTTGGTGGCGGCGATCAGGTGCGAGTGGCCGTCCGCGTGCTGGAGGCCCTCGCCGGTCAGGGTCGTACGGCCGGCGGTGGCACCCACGATGAAGCCCTTGCCGAGCTGGTCGGCGAGCTGCCAGAACTGGTCGCCGGTCCGCTGCCAGCCGAACATCGAGTAGAAGATGTAGAACGGGATCATCGTCTCGCCGTGCGTCGCGTAGGACGTGGCGGCGGCGATGAAGTCGGCCATGGCGCCGGCCTCGGTGATCCCCTCGTTGAGGATCTGGCCGTCCTTGGCCTCCTTGTAGTACATCAGCTGGTCGCGGTCGACCGGCTCGTACGTCTGGCCCAGCGGGGAGTAGATGCCGGCGGAGGGGAACAGCGACTCCATGCCGAAGGTGCGGGCCTCGTCGGGGACGATCGGCACCCAGCGCCTGCCGGTCTGCTTGTCCCGCATCAGGTCCTTGACCAGGCGGACGAAGGCCATGGTGGTGGCCATCTCCTGCTTGCCGGAGCCCTTCTTGAGCGCGGCGAACGCGCGCTCCTCGGGCTGCGGCAGCGCCACCGCGTGCACCCGGCGGGCCGGGGCGGGGCCGCCGAGGGCGGCACGGCGCTCCTGGAGGTAGCGGACCTCGGGGGAGTCGGCGCCCGGGTGGGCGTAGGGCACCAGGCCGTCGGCGAAGGCGCTGTCCGGGATCGGGAGGCCGAGCAGCTCGCGCATGCCCTTGAACTCGTCGATCGTCAGCTTCTTCATCTGGTGGTTGGCGTTCTTGGACTCGAAGCCCTTGCCGAGCGTGTAGCCCTTCACCGTCTGGGCGAGGATCACGGTCGGCGCGCCCTTGTGCTCGACGGCGGCGCGGTAGGCCGCGTACACCTTGCGGGCCTCGTGGCCGCCGCGCGAGGTGTAGAAGCACTCGGCGATCTTCGCGTCGGTGAGCAGCTTCGCCAGCTCGGCGAGGGCGGGCTCGGCGCCGAAGAAGTGCTCGCGGATGTACGCGACGTCGCGGGTGGCGTACGTCTGGAACTGCGCGTCCGGGACCTCGCGGAGGCGGCGCACCAGCGCGCCCGTGGTGTCGAGCTGGAACAGCTCGTCCCAGGCGTTGCCCCAGAGCGTCTTGATGACGTTCCAGCCGGCGCCCCGGAAGGCGCCCTCCAGCTCCTGCACGACGCGGAAGTTGGCGCGGACCGGACCGTCGAGGCGCTGCAGGTTGCAGTTGATGACGAAGGTCAGGTTGTCGAGCTTCTCGCGGGCCGCCAGCGCGAGGGCGGCGGTCGACTCGGGCTCGTCCATCTCGCCGTCGCCCAGGAAGGCCCAGACGTGCGAGTTCGACGTGTCCTTGATGTTGCGGTTGGCGAGGTAGCGGTTGAAGCGCGCCTGGTAGATCGCCGAGAGCGGGCCGAGGCCCATGGAGACCGTGGGGAACTCCCACAGCCAGGGCAGCCGCCGCGGGTGCGGGTAGGACGGGAGGCCGTTGCCGCCCGCCTCCTGGCGGAAGTTGTCGAGCTGCTGCTCGCTGAGCCGGCCGTCGAGGAAGGCGCGGGCGTAGATGCCGGGGGAGGCGTGGCCCTGCACGTACAGCTGGTCGCCGGAGCCGTCCCCCTCCTTGCCGCGGAAGAAGTGGTTGAAGCCGGTCTCGTACAGCCAGGCCGCCGAGGCGAAGGTGGCGATGTGACCGCCGACGCCGTAGCGCGCGCCACGGGTGACCATCGCGGCCGCGTTCCAGCGGTTCCACGCGGTGATCTTCGACTCCATCTCCAGGTCACCGGCGAAGTCGGGCTCCGCGGCGGTCGGGATGGAGTTGACGTAGTCGGTCTCCAGCAGCTTGGGCAGCGCGAGACCGGCGCCCTCGGCATGCTGGAGCGAGCGCCGCATCAGGTACGCGGCACGGTGCGGGCCCGCGGCCTTGGTGACGGCGTCCAGGGAGGCCGCCCATTCAGCGGTCTCCTCCGGGTCGCGGTCCGGGAGCTGGTCGAGCTCGCTCGGAAGCTTTCCTACGGGGTCGGTCATGATCGCCGCCTTCCGGTGAGGAGGGGGGTGGAGAAGTCCCTGACTGGCAGGACAGGGCGATGGGGCCGGTGGGCCCGCGAGGTGAACTGTAAATCGCCGATCGATGATCGATCAAAGGATGAACGGCAAAACTTCTCGATATGAAGAAAGTGGCATGCGGTGCCATGAAATGGGGCACCGAGTGACGGGATTTACCCGCTCAAAACGGGCGCCGACCTGCACGTAAGAGCAGCGGGGGCGACACGTGCGCGGCGTCTCAGGCGCGCGGCGCGCACCCCAGGACGTGGGCCTTGACCAGCGTCCCGATGTCCGGGTCCTTGCGCAGGAAGGCGTCGATGAGGGCCTCGTGCTCCTCCGCGTACGACTTCTGGACGGTGCCCAGCCAGCGGATCGACAGGGCCGTGAACACCTCGATGCCCAGCCCCTCCCAGGTGTGCAGCAGCACCGCGTTCCCGGCCGCCCGCACCATGGCGCGGTGGAAGGCGACCGTGTGCCGGACCTGGGCCTCGCCGTCCGCCAGCCGGTCCGCCTCGTACAGCGCCGCCACGTGCGGGGCGAGGAGCGAGCAGTCCTCGCCGAGCCCCGGGGCCGCCAGCTCGGCCGCGATCTGCTCCAGGCCCGCCCGTACGGGGTAGCTCTCCTCCAGGTCGGCGGCGGTGAGGTTGCGGACCCGGACGCCCTTGTTGGGCGCCGACTCGATCAGCCGCAGCGTCTCCAGCTCCCGCAGCGCCTCGCGCACGGGCGTCTGGCTGACCTCCAGCTCGGTGGCGATGCGCCGCTCCACGATCCGCTCGCCCGGCTTCCAGCGCCCGCTGACGATCCCCTCCACGATGTGCTCGCGGATCTGTTCGCGCAGCGAGTGGACGACGGGCGGGGTCATGACGGGCTCCTTCGGACAGACCGGTACGCCTGCACCGGGCACGGTGGCCGGGGCGACCGGTGGTGTCTAGACAATACGGCGGCGCCCCCGCCCGGAAGTGTTCCGGACGGGGGCGCCGATCGTGAGGCTGGTTACAGGCCGAGCTCGACCTCGAACTCGCCGGCCTCCAGGATCGCCTTGACCGCGGTCAGGTAGCGGGCGGCGTCCGCGCCGTCCACCAGACGGTGGTCGTAGGAGAGCGACAGGTACGTCATGTCGCGGACACCGATCACGGTGCCCTCCTCGGTCTCGATGACCGCGGGACGCTTCACGGTGGCACCGATGCCCAGGATGGCCGCCTGGTTCGGCGGCACGATGACGGTGTCGAACAGCGCGCCGCGCGAGCCGGTGTTGCTGATGGTGAAGGTGGCACCGGACATGTCGTCCGGGGTCAGGCCGCCACCGCGGGCCTTGCCGGCCAGCTCGGCGGTCTTCTTCGAGATGCCGGCGATGTTGAGGTCGCCCGCGCCCTTGATGACCGGGGTCATCAGGCCCTTCTCGGCGTCCACGGCGATGCCGATGTTCTCCGAGTCGAAGTACGTGATGGTGCCTTCGTCCTCGTTGATCCGGGCGTTGATGACCGGGTGGGCCTTCAGCGCCTGGGCGGCGGCCTTCACGTAGAACGGCATCGGGGAGAGCTTGACGCCCTCCCGGGCCGCGAAGGCGTCCTTCGCGCGGGCACGCAGCTTCATCAGCTTGGTGACGTCGACCTCGACGACCGAGGTCAGCTGGGCCTGCGAGTGCAGCGCCTTCATCATGTTGTCGCCGATGACCTTGCGCATGCGGGTCATCTTGACGGTCTGGCCGCGCAGCGGGCTGGCCTCCAGCTTCGGCGCCTTGGCGGCGGCCGGAGCGGCGGCGGCGGGCGCCGGGGCAGCGGCGGCGGCCTTGGCGGCCTCCGCGGCGGCGACGACGTCCTGCTTGCGGATGCGGCCACCGACGCCGGTGCCCTTGACCGCGCCCAGGTCGACGCCGTTCTCGGCGGCGAGCTTGCGGACCAGCGGCGTGACGTACGCGCCGTCGTCACCGGAGGTCGCGGCCGGGGCGGGGGCCGGAGCCTGCGCCGGGGCGGCCGGAGCCGGTTCCGGCGCGGGGGCTGCGGCCGGGGCGGGCGCCGCCGGGGCCGGGGCCTGGGCCGGAGCGGCACCGGGCGCGCCGATGACGGCGAGCTTGGCGCCGACCTCGGCGGTCTCGTCCTCGCCGACCACGATCTCCAGCAGCACACCGGCGACCGGGGCGGGGATCTCGGTGTCGACCTTGTCCGTGGAGACCTCGAGCAGCGGCTCGTCCTCCGCGACCTCCTCGCCGACCTCCTTCAGCCAGCGGGTGACGGTGCCCTC
The DNA here is from genome assembly GCF_007096885.1 of Streptomyces sp. 130. Classification (GTDB taxonomy): domain Bacteria; phylum Actinomycetota; class Actinomycetes; order Streptomycetales; family Streptomycetaceae; genus Streptomyces. Next base: position 90,268 of record NZ_VJNO01000025.1, read on the forward strand.
GGTGACGCTCTCGCCGAGCGCCGGCAGGGTGACGTCGGTGCCGGAGGCGGAGGAGGCGCCGGTGGCGGCCTCGGCGCTCGGCGCCTCGGCCGGGGCCTCGGTCTCGGTCGACGGGGCGGTCGGGGCCTCGGCGGCGGCCGGGGCCGGGGTGGCGGCCGGCTCGGCGGCCGGAGCGGCCTCGGCGGCCGGGGCGCCCGCGCCGTCGTCGATGACGGCCAGCTCGGCGCCGCCCTCGACGGTCTCGTCCTCGGCGACCTTGATGGACGACAGGACGCCGGAGGCGGGGGCGGGGATCTCGGTGTCGACCTTGTCGGTCGAGACCTCGAGCAGCGGCTCGTCGGCCTCGACGCGCTCGCCCTCGGCCTTCAGCCAGCGGGTGACAGTGCCCTCGGTGACGCTCTCGCCGAGCGCCGGAAGGGTTACGGAAACCGACATGGTTTCAGTTGCTCCTTACGAAAATGCGGAAGTGGTCGGTCGTCGCGCCCGGTCGACGGGTCAGTCGTGGGAGTGCAGCGGCTTGCCGGCGAGCGCCAGGTGCGCCTCGCCCATCGCCTCGTTCTGCGTCGGGTGGGCGTGGATGAGCTGCGCGACCTCGGCGGGCAGCGCCTCCCAGTTGTAGATCAGCTGGGCTTCGCCGACCTGCTCGCCCATACGGTCACCGACCATGTGGACGCCGACCACGGCACCGTCCTTGACCTGGACGAGCTTGATCTCGCCCGCGGTCTTGAGGATCTTGCTCTTGCCGTTGCCCGCGAGGTTGTACTTCAGCGCGACGACCTTGTCCGCGCCGTAGAGCTCCTTGGCCTTGGCCTCGGTGATGCCGACGGAGGCGACCTCCGGGTGGCAGTACGTGACCCGGGGCACACCGTCGTAGTCGATCGGGACGGTCTTGAGACCGGCCAGCCGCTCCGCGACGAGGATGCCCTCGGCGAAGCCGACGTGCGCCAGCTGGAGCGTCGGGACCAGGTCGCCCACGGCCGAGATCGTCGGAACGTTGGTGCGCATGTACTCGTCCACCAGGACGTAGCCGCGGTCCATGGCGACCCCGGCCTCCTCGTAACCGAGGCCCTGCGAGACCGGGCCGCGGCCGATCGCGACCAGCAGCACCTCCGCCTCGAAGGTCTTGCCGTCGGCGAGGGTCACGCGGACGCCGTCCTGCGTGTACTCGGCGCTCTGGAAGAACGTGCCGAGGTTGAACTTGATGCCGCGCTTGCGGAAGGCGCGCTCAAGAAGCTTCGAGCTGTTCTCGTCCTCGACCGGGACGAGGTGCTTCAGGCCCTCGATGATCGTCACATCGGTGCCGAAGGAGGTCCACGCCGAGGCGAACTCGACGCCGATGACGCCGCCGCCCAGCACGATCGCGGACTTCGGGACCCGGTCCAGCTTCAGCGCGTGGTCCGAGGAGATGATGCGGTTGCCGTCGATCTCCAGGCCCGGCAGCGACTTCGGCACGGAGCCGGTCGCGAGGAGCACGTGGCGGCCCTGGATGCGCTGGCCGTTCACGTCCACCGAGGTGGGGGAGGAGAGCCGGCCCTCGCCCTCGATGTAGTGCACCTTGCGGGAGGCGACGAGACCCTGCAGGCCCTTGTAGAGGCCGGAGATCACGTCGTCCTTGTACTTGTGGACGGCCGCCATGTCGATGCCCTCGAAGGTGGCCTTGACGCCGAACTGCGCGGACTCGCGGGCCTGGTCCGCGATCTCGCCGGCGTGCAGCAGGGCCTTCGTGGGAATACAGCCGTTGTGCAGGCAGGTGCCGCCGACCTTGCCCTTCTCGATCAGAGCGACGTCCAGGCCCAGCTGCGCTCCGCGCAGGGCCGCGGCGTACCCGCCGCTACCACCGCCGAGGATCACTAGGTCGAAAACGGTGCTGGCGTCGTTCGCCACGTCACGTCCTCCATGCATGTGCGCCGTACGCCGGGCCCCGTCCTCGGGGTGTTACCGGCCGGTCGGCTGGTGTGCGGCCGCTTTGTCTTCGGCCCTGTGGTGGGGGCCCTGTCCTGCCGAGAACCCATCTTCGCACTTGTTGACGGTGGGCGGGACGCGGGGCCCGTGTCCGGGACGGTCGGTCATCCGTCCCGGTGGGGAACACCTACGGCCCCGGACGTATGCCCGGGGCCGTGGAGGAGGCCGTTTCCGGCCGGTCAGCCGAGGTCGCCGGCGGCGGTGCGCTCCGCCAGCTTCACCAGCGTACGGACGGCGGAGCCGGTGCCGCCCTTGGGCGTGTAGCCGTACGGGGCGCCCTCGTGGAAGGCGGGGCCCGCGATGTCCAGGTGGGCCCAGGCGATGCCCTCGCCCACGAACTCCTTCAGGAAGAGGCCGGCCACCAGGCCGCCGCCCATCCGCTCGCCCATGTTGGCGATGTCGGCGGTCGAGGAGTCCATGCCCTTGCGCAGGTCGGCCGGGAGCGGCATCGGCCAGGACGCCTCGCCGACCTCCTCCGCGATCTCGTGGATCGAGGTGCGGAAGGCGTCGTCGTTGGACATGATGCCGAAGGTGCGGTTGCCCAGGGCCAGCACCATCGCGCCGGTCAGGGTCGCCACGTCGACGATCGCGTCCGGGTTCTCCTCCGAGGCGCGGGTCAGCGCGTCGGCCATGACGAGCCGGCCCTCGGCGTCGGTGTTCAGGACCTCGACGGTCTTGCCGCTGTACATGCGCAGGACGTCACCCGGGCGGGTGGCGCTGCCCGACGGCATGTTCTCGGCGAGCGCCAGCCAGCCGGTGACGTTGACGCGCAGGCCCAGACGGGCGGCCGAGACGACGGTCGCGAACACGGCGGCGGCGCCGGCCATGTCGCACTTCATCGTCTCGTTGTGACCGGCCGGCTTCAGCGAGATGCCGCCCGAGTCGTAGGTGATGCCCTTGCCGACGAGGGCCAGGGTCTTCTCCGCCTTCGGGTGCGTGTAGGCGAGCTTCACCAGGCGCGGACCGCGCTCCGCGCCCTGGCCGACGCCCAGGATGCCGCCGTAGCCGCCCTTGACGAGCGCCTTCTCGTCCAGCACCTGCACCTTGATGCCGTGCTCCTTGCCGGCGGCGGTGGCCACGGCGGCGAAGGACTCGGGGTACAGGTCGTTGGGCGGGGTGTTGACCAGGTCGCGGGCGCGGTTGATCTCCTCGGCGAGGGCGATCGCGCGCTCGGCGGCGGCCTTGAACGCCTTGTCGCGCGGCTTGGCGCCGAGCACGGCGACCTCGGCCAGCGCCTGCTTCGCGGCGGCGGGCTTCGCGTCCTTCGGCGCCAGCTTGTTCTCACCGGCCTGGTAGGCGGTGAAGGCGTACGCGCCGAGCAGGGCGCCCTCCGCGATCGCCTCGGCGTCCTCGACGGAGCCGACGGGCAGCGCGAAGCCGGCCTTCTTCGACCCGGCCAGCGAACGGGCGGCGGCACCGGCGGCCCGGCGCAGCGTCTCGGCGTCGTACGCGCCGTCCTTCCCGGGCGCCTTGCCGAGACCGGCCGCGATCACGACGGGGGCCTTCAGCCCCTCCGGGGCGGGGACCTTCGTCAGCTCGCCCTCGGCACCCGAGGCGCCCAGGGTCGCCAGGACGGCGGCGAGCTTCCCGCCGAACGCCTTGTCCACGGCCTCGGCGCCCGGTGCGAGGACCAGGTCCCCAGGCTTGGATCCAGCGCCCTTGGCGACGCCCACGACAAGGGCGTCGGCGCGCAGCGTCGCCGCACCGGCAGTGCTGAGAGTGAGAGCAGTCACGGTGGTGAAATCTCGCTTCCGTTTGAGTTCTGTTCGGCCTGTGCCGGTCGGAAGGGGTGGCCGACCGGGCCCGGCGCATCGTGAATGCGGCCGCAATGTGCCGGGAATGAGCCTACGCGCGCCTTTGCTGCCCGCTCACGGCGGCGGGCCCGTAGCGCCTTCCGGAGGGCCCCGGCCGTCGTACGGTAGTGGCCCCGGGCGGACCGGCCCGGGGGAACGGGGCCCGGACGCGGGGCTGTTGGCGAGGGCCCGGGGACATGGGAGAACGATGCGCGACCGCACGGCCGCACGGGTGAGCGGAGCGCGCGGCGCTCTCGCCGCCACCGCACTGACGCTGATCACGATGCTGGCGGGATGCGCCGAGGGGGCCGAGGCCCCGGCGGGGAAGGCCGGCGGCTCCGCGCCGCCCTCGCCGGCGCGCTGGCGGCCGGCGCCGGGCACGGACTGGCAGTGGCAGCTGTCCGGGAAGCTCGACACCTCCGTGGACGCGCCGGTGTACGACATCGACGGCTTCGACCGGACGGCGGCCGAGGTGGCCGCGCTGCACCGCCGGGGCCGCAAGGTCATCTGCTACCTGTCCACCGGCGCCTGGGAGGACTTCCGTCCGGACGCGTCCCGTTTCCCCGCCGCCGTCCTCGGGAAGGGCAACGGCTGGAAGGGCGAGCGCTGGCTCGACATCCGGCGCACCGAGGTCCTGGAACCGCTGATGGAGACCCGGATCGCGATGTGCGCGAAGAAGGGCTTCGACGCGGTCGAACCGGACAACATGGACGGCTACCGCAACCGGAGCGGCTTCCCCCTCACCGCGGCCGACCAGCTGCGCTACAACCGCCTGATCGCCCGCCTGGTCCACCGGCACGGCATGTCCGTCGGCCTCAAGAACGACCTCCCGCAGATCCCGGAACTGGTCGCGGACTTCGACTTCGCGGTCAACGAGCAGTGCGCGCAGTACGAGGAGTGCGAGGAGCTGACCCCGTTCGTGAAGGCCGGCAAGGCGGTCTTCCACGTGGAGTACGAGCTGCCGGCGGCGAAGTTCTGCGCGCGGTCCAGGGAGCTGGGGCTCAGCTCGCTGCGCAAGGAGTACGAGTTGGGCGCGGAGCGCGAGAGCTGCGCCTAGGGGCTTCTCAGCCCAGCGCCAGGCCCACCAGCGTCACCGTCGCGGCCGTCTCCGCCAGCGCCCCGAACACGTCGCCGGTCACCCCGCCGAACCGCCGCACGCAGTGCCGCAGCAGCAGCCCGGCCGCCACCGGCGCGGCCACGGCGGCCAGGGCGTAGCGCAGCGCCCCGTACCCGCCCAGCAGCGCCCCCGCCCCCGCGCACCCCGCCACCACCACGAGCCCCACCGCCCGGGCACCGGCCACCGGGACCGTACCGGCGACGGCCGCGCCCAGGCCCTCCGGGCGGGCCGCCGGGACGCCGCGCCGGGAGGCCAGGGTGAGCGCGAGCCGGGCGACGACGGCGGAGGCGACGGCCGCCACCGCGCCCTGCGCCCAGCCGTCCGCGTACAGCCGCTGCAGGGCCGCCACCTGGGCCAGCAGCACGAAGAGCAGGGTGACCACGCCGAACGGGCCGATGTCCGACCGCTTCATGATCCGCAGCGCGTCGTCGGCCGGCTTGCCGCTGCCCAGGCCGTCGGCGGTGTCCGCGAGACCGTCCAGGTGGAGGCCCCGGGTCAGCGCGGCGGGCACGGCGGCCGAGGCGACCGCGGCGAGCAGCGGGCCCGCCCCGCCCCACAGCAGCAGGCTGCCCGGCACCGCCGCGAGGACGCCGACGGCCAGCCCGGCCACCGGGGCGCACAGCATCCCGGCCCGGGCGGCCTCCCGGTCCCAGCGGGTGACGCGGACGGGGAGCACGGTCAGGGTGCCGAAGGCGAAGCGCAGGCCGTGGCTGTTCAGGGAGGTCACGGCGCGCAGGCTAATCGGTGGGGACGACCGTTAGATTGACCGAATGCCGCATAACGGGGCACAGGCGGACGAGCGGGAGTGGGTGGCATGGGTCACTGGTTCGATCGCAACTTCGTGGAGCCGGGCAAGCTCCCCCTGCTCCTGGCGCTCTCCGCCTTCGTGCTGACCTTCGCGATCACCCGGATCGTGACCAGGATGATCCGGGCCGGGAAGGGGCCGTTCCGCAACATCACGCCCGGCGGCGTCCACATCCACCACGTGGTGCCCGGCGTGGTGCTGAGCGTCGTCGGCGGCTTCGGCGCGGTGGCCGGCGGGCGGCACGGGGTCACGGCCGGGATCTGCGCGGTCGTCTTCGGCATCGGTGCGGGCCTGGTGCTGGACGAGTTCGCCCTGATCCTCTACCTGGACGACGTGTACTGGACCGAGGAGGGGCGCCGGAGCGTGGAGGCCGTGGTGCTCACCGCGGCCCTGGTGCTGCTGGTGCTCGCCGGGTTCTCACCGCTGGGCGTGGACAACCTGAGCGACGATCAGGAGCAGGGCCGGCTGGGGGCCGTGCTCACCGTCGTCATCAACTTCTGCTTCGTGCTGATCGCCCTCTGCAAGGGCAAGGCCCGGATGGCGGTGGTCGGCACGCTCGTCCCGTTCGTGGCCCTGATCGGCGCGGTCCGGCTGGCCCGGCCGGCCTCGCTGTGGGCCAGGCGGTTCTACCGCGGCCGGCACCGCGCCCGCTCCCGGGCGGTGCTGCGGGCCTACCACCACGACGTGCGCTGGGTCGGCCCGCGCCGCAAATTCCAGGACCTGATCGGCGGGGCGCCGGACCGGGTCCCGCTCCCGCCGTCCAAGCCGTGACCACCGCGCCGCGGCCCGCGCGGCGCGGCGGCGTCAGTCCGTCGCGCCGTCCTTCTCGCCGTCCGCACCGTCCGCGCCGTCCTCCGCCGCCTCCGGCTCCCGCTCGGGCAGCTCGGCGGCCAGCGCGGCGGCGGCCTGGACGAAGGGAAGGGCGAGCAGCGCCCCGCAACCCTCGCCCACCACGACGCCGTGGTCGAGCAGCGGATTGAGGGCCATCCGGTCGAGGGCCTTCGCCTGCGCCGGCTCACCGCTCAGCTGGCCCGCCAGCCACCAGTCGGGCGCCCGGAACGCGGCCCGCTGGCCGACCAGCGCGGCTGCCGCGCCGACCACCCCGTCCAGGACCACGGGCAGCCGCCGCACCGCGCACTGGAGCAGGAAGCCGGTCATCGCCGCCAGGTCCGCGCCGCCCACGGTGGCCAGCAGCTCCAGCTGGTCGCCCAGGACCGGCCGGGCCCGGCGCAGCGCGTCGCGGATCGCCGCGCACTTGCGCATCCAGGCCAGATCGTCGATCCCGGCACCGCCGCGCCCGGTCACCACCGAGGCGTCCGTGCCGCAGAGCGCCGCGATCAGCGTGGCCGCCGCCGTCGTGCCGCCCACGCTCAGGTCGCCGAGCACCACCAGATCGGTGCCCGAGTCGGCCTCCTCGTCCGCCACCGCGATCCCGAGCCGCACCGCGGCCTCGGCCTCCTCGGCCGTCAGCGCGTCCTCGACGTCGATCCGGCCGCTGCCGCGCCGCACCCGGGTCCGTACGACGGCCTCCGGCAGCAGCTCCGGGTCGCAGTCCAGACCGGCGTCCACGATCCGCACCGGAACGGAGAACCGGCGGGCCAGGACCGCCAGCGGGGTCGAGCCGTCCAGCGTGGCCCGGACCAGCTCGTGCGCGGTGGAGGCCGCGCGGCCGGACACGCCGAGCCCGGCGACCCCGTGGTCGCCCGCGAACAGCACCACGCGCGGCTGCTCGACCGTCCGCACCGGCGAGGCCTGCTGGGCGGTCGACAGCCACTCGGCCAGCTCGTCCAGCCGGCCGAGGGCGCCCGGGGGCACGACGAGCCGCTCCCGGCGTTCCTCGGCGTCGCGCCGTACGCCACCGTCGGGGCGTTCGATCAGGTCGGAGAAGTCGTCCAGATTCACGGGGGTCTGCCTCGCGGGTCGATACGGGGAGTGGTCCGGGGAGCCCGGCGGCGGGCTCCTCGCGGAACAGTACCCGCCAGGTTTTCCGGCCCCGCCCGGTACGGCCCGGGCCCCCCCCCCCCCCCCCCCCCCCCCCCCCCCCCCCCCCCCCCCCCCGCCCCCCCCCCCCCCCCCCCCCCCCCCCCCC
>NZ_VJNO01000026.1 GCF_007096885.1 Streptomyces sp. 130
CGTCCCACTCAGACCGAACGACGACACACCCGCACGCCGCGGACGATCCCGCACCGGCCACGCCCGCGACTCCGTCAGCAGCTCCACCGCACCCGCATCCCAGTCGACGTGCGGCGAACGCGTCTCCGAGTGGAGGGACTTCGGAAGTATTCCGTGCCGGATGGCCTGCACGGCCTTGATCACGCCACCGACACCGGCCGCGGCCTGGGTGTGGCCCAGGTTCGACTTCAGCGAACCCAGCCAGATCGGGTCGCCCTCCGGACGACCCTTGCCGTACGTCGCCAGAAGTGCCTGTGCCTCGATCGGGTCGCCCAGTCGGGTGCCCGTGCCGTGCGCCTCCACCAGGTCAACGTCCGTGGTCGTGAGCCCGGCGTTCTCCAGCGCCGCCCGGATCACGCGCTGCTGCGAGGGACCGTTGGGGGTGGTCATCCCGCTGGAGGCGCCGTCCTGGTTGATGGCGCTGCCCCGGATCACCGCAAGGACCGGGTGACCGTTTCGGCGGGCGTCCGAGAGCCGTTCCACCACGAGGACCCCGACGCCCTCCGAGCAGCCGGTGCCGTCCGCGTCGGCCGAGAAGGACTTGCAGCGGCCGTCCGCCGCCATGCCCCGCTGATGGCTGAAGTAGAGGAACATGTCCGGCGTCGTCATCACCGTCACGCCGCCCACCAGCGCCATCGAGCAGTCGCCCCGGCGCAGCGCCTGGCCGGCCCAGTGGAGGGCGACGAGAGAGGAGGAGCAGGCGGTGTCGACGGTGACCGCGGGGCCTTCAAGGCCCAGGGTGAAGGCCACCCGGCCGGTGACCAGGCTGCCGTCGCTCGTGCCCGGCCCGTAGTCGTGGTACATGACGCCGGCGAAGACGCCGGTACGGCTGCCCTTCAGGGAGAGGGGATCGATCCCCGCACTCTCCACCGCCTCCCAGGACGCCTCCAGCAACAACCGCTGCTGCGGGTCCATCCCCAACGCCTCACGCGGCGAGATCCCGAACACCCCGGCATCAAAATCAGCCGCGTCGTACAGAAACCCACCCTCACGCGTCACCGTACGATCCGGCTTCCCCGGCTCCGGATCGTAGATCTTCTCCACGTCCCACCCACGGTCCACCGGAAACCCCGACACACCGTCCCGGCCCTCCACCACCAGATCCCACAACTCATCCGGAGAACCCACCCCACCCGGATAACGACACGCCATACCCACGATCGCAATCGGCTCGGTGGCGTCGGCGGTGAGACGGTCGTTGGCCGCGCGGAGACGTTCGTTCTCGACCATGGTCGTGCGGAGGGCCGCGACCAGCTGCTCTACAGATGCTTCCATGATGTCCTCAGCCCTCGCTCGGGTTCCGGGTCGGGTCGGCGGACGCGAGCGCTGCGCGCACCAGGTCGTCGACGTCCATGGTCCTGATCGCTTCGCCGGCCTGTGCGGTCTCGTCGTGCGGGGCGCGCGTGCCGGAGTCGGTGGTGGGTGCGGGTGTCGCGGGTCGGGCCGCCAGGTCGAGGAGCGCGTCCAGCAGGCCGGAGCTCCTCAGTGCGTCGACCGGGATGTCCGCGAGGGCCTGCCGGATGGACGCGTCGTTCGGCGCGGGTGCGGCGTCGGCGGGCTCGTCGGGGGTGTTCTCGTCCGGTCCCGGCGGAAGTTCGTCCAGGATGAAGTCGGCCAGCACCGACGGGCTGGGGTAGTCGAACATGAGGGTGGCCGGCAGTCGGAGGCCGGTGGCCTTCTGGAGCCGGTTGCGGAGATCGATGGCGGCGAGCGAGTCGAGGCCGAGCTCCGTGAAGCCCTTGGAGACGTCGATGGTGCTGGAGTCGCTGTGGCTGACTCCGGCGACCTGTTCGCGTACGACGTCGAGCACCGTGCGGCGGCGTTCGGCCGCCCTCATGCCGGACAGCCGCTGTTCCAGGGTGAGTTCGGCGGCGGGCGCGGCCACCGCGGTGACGGCGGGTGCCCGTACCTCCTTGCGGGCGGCGGGCCGTTCCGGTGCGCCGAGCACGTCCTTCAGCAGGTGTGGCGGCTCGGTCGCGGCCTGGCGGTCGCGTTCCACCCGGAGCGGTACGAGTACCGGCCGGTCGATTTCCAGGGCTTCGTCGAGGAGGGCGAGCCCTTCGGTGGTCGGCAGGGCCGGCATGCCCATGGTGCGCATGCGCCGCAGATCGGCGTGGGTGACGCCGCCGCCGAGCCCGGTCTTCGTCTCCCACAGGCCGAACGCCAGGGAGGTCGCCGGGAGTCCGGATGCCCGTCGATGGGTGGCCAGGGCGTCCAGGAAGCGGTTGGCGGCGGCGTAGTTGCCCTGCCCGATGCCGACGACGAGTCCGGCGCAGGAGGAGAAGAGGATGAACGCCTTCAGGTCCAGTTCGCGTGTCGCCTCGTGCAGGTTCCAGGCCGCGTCCACCTTGGGCCGCATCACGGTGTCGACCTGTGCCGGGGTGAGGGCGGCCAGCAGGGCGTTGTCCATGACCGCTGCCGCGTGGACCACCGCCGTCAGCGGATGTGCGGCCGGTACGGCGGTCAGCATGGCGTCGACCGCCGCACGGTCGGACGTGTCGCAGGCCGCGAGGGTGACGCGGGCACCGAGGCCGTGCAGAGCGTCACGGAGTTCGGTGGCGCCGGGCGCGTCCTGGCCTCGGCGTCCGGCGAGCAGGAGATGGCGCACGCCGTGCCGTTCGACCAGGTGGCGGGCGACGACGGCGCCGAGGCCGCTGGTGCCTCCGGTGATCAGCACGGTTCCCTCGGCGTCCCAGGGCAGGGCCGCGGCGGGTGTCTTCGCCGGGACCCTGGCCAGCCGGGGTACGCGGACCTCGGCGCCGCGCAGGACCGCCTCGGGTTCCCCGGACGCGGCCACGGCGGACAGCGACTCGCGGGCCTTGTCGCCGCCGTCGGTGTCGACGAGGACGAGGCGGCCGGGGTACTCCTCCTGGGCTGCCCGCAGCAGCCCCCAGACCGGTGCCTGGACGAGGTCGACCGCGATGTCGCCCTCCTCCGCGGGAAGGGCGCCACGGGTGACGACCATGAGGCGGGAGCGGGCGTACCGCTCGTCCGCCAGCCAGGACTGGAGCGTGTCGAGGACCTGGCCGGTGACGGCACGGACGGCCGCCGGGACGTCGTCGTGGTCCGTGGCCTCCGGTACGGGCAGCAGGACGACGTCGGGAGCCGGGGCCCCGTCCGTCAGCGCGGCGCCGAGTGCGGACAGGTCGCTGTAGGCGGTGCCGGGGAAGGCGGCGGGGGTGCCGCCGAGCACGGCCCAGCGGTCCGTGGCCGAGGCGACGGCCGCGCCGAGGGGCAGTTGCTGGGTGACCAGCTGGAAGACGGCCTCGTGTTCGCCGCCGCCCGCCGCTGCCGCCGCGTTGACCTTGGCCGCGGTGACGGGACGGACCACGAGCGATTCGATCGTGGCGACCGGGGTGCCCGTGGGGTCGGTGAGTTCGAGCCGTACCGCGTCGGACCCTTGCGACCGGTGGGATTCGACGGCGGTGATACGCACCCGCAGGCGTGAGGAGCCGGCGGCGTGCAGGGTGACGCCGGACCAGGCGAACGGCAGCTGGGTGCCGCCGACGTCCTGGGGGCGTCGGCCGTCCATGAAGTCGGTGGCGCTCAGCGCCGCGTCGAGGATGGAAGGGTGAAGCCGGAATTCCTTCCCGACGTCCAGGGAGTCCTCCGGCAGGGAGACCTCGGCGAACGTCTCCTTGCCCCGGGACCAGATGCCGCGCAGGCCCCTGAACATGGGTCCGTAGCCGTAACCCTGGCCGGTGAGGTAGTCGTACACGCCGGAGATGTCGACCTCGGTCGCACCCGTGGGCGGCCAGTCGGCCGGGGCGGGGGCGAAGGTGCCGGCGGGGGCCGCCTGTCCGGCCCCCGGGGCGAGTACGCCGCTGGCGTGCTTGCTCCAGGGAGCGCCGGCCGGGGCGTCGTCGCGCCGGGAGTAGACGGCGAGTGAGCAGCGCCCGCCCGCGTCCGGGGCGTCGACGACGACCTGGACGGCGAGTCCGCCGTGCGGCGGGAGCGGCATGAGTGCCTCGATGGTGAGTTCCTCCACCACCTCGCAGCCGACCTCTTCACCGGCCCGGATGGCCAGTTCGATGTAGCCGGTGCCGGGCAGCAGCACGGTCCCGAGGACGTCGTGGTCGGCGAGCCAGGGGTGGGTGCGGACGGAAAGGCGCCCGGTGAGCACGACGCCGCCGGCCTCCGGGGAGGCGACCACGGCGCTGAGCAGCGGATGCGCGGCCGCGGTCTGTCCGAGGCCCGTCACATCGCCGCCGATCTGTTCGGGGGCGTCCAGCCAGTACCTGGTCCTGCCGAAGGCGTACGTGGGCAGCTCGACCCTGCGCGCGCCGCGACCGTCGAGGAGGCGGTCCCAGCCGACGCGGGGCCCGGCGACGTGCAGCCGGGCGAGGGCGGCGAGAAGGGTGGAGACCTCGGGCCGGCCCTTGCGCAGGACGGGCACGGCCAGGGTCTCGGACGTGTCGGGTGCGACGGCCTCGGTGAGTGCGCAGAGCACCGCGTCGGGGCCGAGTTCCACGAAGCGGGTCACGCCCTGGTCCGCGAGGTGGGCGACACCGTCGGCGAACCGTACGGCCTCACGGACATGGCGTACCCAGTAGTCGGGCGAGGTCAGCTGCTCCGCGGTCGCCTCGGTTCCCGTCACATGGGACACGACGCGTATCGAGGGCGCGGTGTACGAGAGTGTCTCGGCGACTTCGCGGAAGGCGTCGAGCATGGGTTCCATGAGCGGCGAGTGGAAGGCGTGCGACACGGCCAGCCGCTTCGTCCGGCGCCCCAGCGCCCCGAAGTGCCCGGCGACCGCCAGCGTCGCCCGCTCCGCCCCCGACACCACGACCGCCGAGGGGCCGTTCACCGCCGCCAGCCCCACCTCGTCGCTCAGCAGCGGAAGCACCTCCGCCTCCGTCGCCGCCACCGCCACCATCACGCCGCCGGCGGGAAGCTCCTGCATCAGCCGGCCGCGTGCGGCGACGAGTGCGGCGGCGTCCGTCAGCGACAGCACGCCTGCCACGTGCGCGGCGGCGATCTCACCGATCGAGTGCCCCGCGACCACGTCGGCCCGTACGCCCCACGACTCCACGAGGCGGAACAGCGCGGTCTCGACCGCGAACAGCGCCGCCTGGGCGAACATCGTGCCGTTCAGCAGATCCGTGTCCCGGCCCCACACCACCTCGCGCAGGGAACGGCCCAGCCGGGCGTCCAGCTCGGTGACCGCCGCGTCGAACGCCTCGGCGAACACCGGGAACGTCTCGTACAGCTCCCGTCCCATCCCCAGCCGCTGCGCGCCCTGCCCGGTGAACAGGAACGCGGTCAGGCCCTCGGCGGAGGAGGAGCGCGCCGACGTGACGGCGTCCGCGCTTTCCCGGCCCGCCGCCAGGTCGGCCAGCGCGCGCGTCGCCGTCTCGCGGTCCGCGGCCAGCACCACCGCGCGGTGGTCCAGCACCGCGCGCGTCGTCGCGAGCGAGAAGCCGAGATCCATCGGCGACTCGTCGGGGTGTGCCTCGACGTGGGCGAGGAGACGGGCCGCCTGGTTTCTGAGCGCCACCGCACTCCGCGCGGACAGCGGCAGCGGCACGACGGGCGGCGGGGCGGCGACGAGGCCGTCCGGTTCACCGTCCTCCACCGCCGGCGCCTCCTCGATGATCACGTGCGCGTTCGTACCGCTGAGCCCGAAGGAGGAGATCCCCGCGCGCCGGGGCCGGTCCTGCGCCTCCCAGGCGACCGGCTCGGTCAGCAGCCGTACGCCGCCGGCCTCCCAGTCCACCTGCGGCGACGGCTCGTCGACGTGCAGGGTGCGCGGAAGCAGCCCGTTGCGCAGCGCCATCACCATCTTGATGACGCCACTGACACCGGCGGCGGCCTGGGCGTGCCCGATGTTCGACTTGACGGAGCCGAGCCAGAGCGGGCGGTCGTCGGGGCGGCCCTGGCCGTACGCGGCCAGCAGGGCCTGCGCCTCGATCGGGTCGCCCAGCCGGGTGCCGGTCCCGTGGCCCTCCACGGCGTCCACATCGGCCGGGGCGAGGCCCGCGGCCGACAGGGCCTTGTGGATGACCCGCTGCTGGGACGGGCCGTTCGGGGCGGTCAGTCCGTTGGAGGCGCCGTCCTGGTTGATGGCGCTGCCCCGGACCAGGGCGAGGACGGGGTGCCCGTTGCGGCGGGCGTCGGAGAGGCGCTCCACCAGCAGGAGGCCGACGCCTTCGGCCCAGCTCGTGCCGTCCGCCGCGCCCGCGAACGCCTTGGAGCGTCCGTCGGCCGCCAGTCCGCGCTGCCGGCTGAAGTCCACGAAGATCTCCGGGGTCGGCATGACGGTGACGCCACCCGCCAGCGCGAGGTCGATCTCGCCGGTACGCAGCGCCTGGCAGGCCATGTGGAGGCCGACCAGGGAGGAGGAGCACGCGGTGTCGACCGTGACGGCGGGCCCTTCGAGGCCCAGCGCGTAGGCCACACGGCCGGAGGCGATGCTGCCCGCGCTGCCGTTGCCGAGGTATCCGGCCAGGTCGTCGGGGACCTCGGTGACCCGGCTGCCGTACTCGTGGTACATCACACCGGCGTACACGCCCGTCTGGCTGCCGCGCAGCGTCTCCGGGTCGATGCCGGCCCGTTCGAAGGTCTCCCAGGCCGCCTGGAGCAGCAGCCGCTGCTGCGGGTCCATCGCCAGGGCCTCGCGGGGCATGATGCCGAAGAACTCGGGATCGAACTCCGCCGCGTCGTAGAGGAACCCGCCCTCGCGCACATAGGTGCGGCCGGGGGTTCCGGGCTCGGGGTCGTAGAGGGCGTCCGCGTCCCAGCCTCGGTCGGCGGGGAAGTCCCCGATGGCGTCGACGCCGTCGGCGACGAGGTCCCACAGGTCCTCCGGGGAGCGCACGCCTCCGGGGAAGCGGCAGCTGATCGCCACCACCGCGATCGGGTCGTCGTCCAGGGCGGCGCGCGGGGCGGCGACGGGGGCCGCCGTGGTGGTCGTGCCGGTGAGCAGGGTGTCGAGATACCCCGCCACCGCGCGGGAGTTGGGGTAGTCGAAGACCAGGGTCGCGGGCAGTCGCAGCCCGGTGGAACCGGCGAGCAGGTTGCGCAGCTCCACCGCGGCCAGGGAGTCGAATCCCTGGTCCCGGAAGGCGGTGTCGGGTCCGACGGCCTCGGCGGAGGGCTGGCCGAGGACGGAGGCCACCTGGGTGCGGACCGCGTCGAGCAGGATGCGGGCCCGCTCGTCCGGGGTCGTCGCACCGGCCAGCCGGCGGTCCAGGGCGGAGGCGGCGGTGGCCGCCGCCCGGACGGTACGGCGGGCACGAGCACGGCCGCGGCCCCGCAGCAGGGCGGGCAGTTCGTCGCTGCGGGCGGCGAGCGCGGCCGGGTCGACGGTGAGGGGAACGGTGACGGCGTCCTCGGTGACCAGAGCGGCGTCGAAGAGCTCCAGGCCCCGGTCCGCGTCGAGAGCCGGCAGGCCCAGGCGGCGCATCCGCTCCAGGTCGGCTTCGGTGAGGTCGCCGCCGAGCCCGGTGCTGACGTCCCACATCCCGAAGGCGACCGATGTCGCGGGGAGCCCTGCCGCCCGGCGGTGGGTGGCGAGCGCGTCCAGGAAGACGTTGGCCGCCGCGTAGTCGGCCTGGCCCGCGGCGAGGACGAGGCCGCCGGCCGAGGAGAACATGACGAACGCGGTGAGACCGGCGTCCCTGGTCAGTTCGTGGAGGTGCCAGGCTCCCTCGGCCTTGGGCCTAAGGACGGCGTCGAAGCGTTCGGGGGTGAGGCTGCCGACCAGACCGCCGTCCGCGACCGCCGCCGCGTGGACGACGCCGCGCAGCGGGTGTCCGGCATCGATCCCGGCGAGCAGGGCGGCCAGGGCTTCGCGGTCGGCCACGTCGCAGGCGGCGATCCGGACCTGGGCGCCGAGGCCCGTCAGTTCGGTGGCCAGTGCCTCGGCACCGGGCGTGTCCATGCCGCGCCGGCCGGCCAGGAGGAGGTGGCGCACGCCGTGCTCGGTGACGAGACGGCGGGCGACGAGTGCGCCGAGGCCGCTGGTGCCTCCGGTGACCAGCACCGTGCCGTCGGTGTCCCAGGGGGCGGGCCGTACGGTCTCCGGTTCGGTGGCGCGTACCAGGCGCGGTATCCACGACTCACCGCCGCGCACCGCGGATTCGGGTTCGCCGGACGCGATCACGGCGGCGAGGGCGGACTCCGTCGCGCCGGCCTCGTCCTCGGTGTCCAGGAGGTGGAACCGGCCGGGGTTCTCCGCCTGCGCGGCGCGGACCAGTCCCCACACCGGGGCCTGGACCGGGTCCACGTCCTCGCCGGGGCGCACGGGCACGGCGCGCCGGGTGACGACGACGAGGGGTGCGGTGCCCGCTTCGGGGCCGGCGAGCCGGTCGCGTATCTCACCGAGCACGTGGCGGGTGAGGGTGCGTACGGCGTCCGGGACGTCCTGGCCGTCGGGTGCCGCCGGGCAGTGCAGGACGCTGTACGCGGCGGTGCGGCCGAGATCTTCGGCGACCGGCTCCGCCCGCTGCCAGACGATCCGGTGGAGAGCCGGGGACGGCGCGCCGGAGGCTGCCGCCAGCTGCTGGGGCGAGACGGGGCGGGAGACGAGCGATTCGACGGTGGCCACCGGTGCGCCGGACTCGTCGGCGACCATGATGGCTGACACCTCGTCGCCGCGTATCCGCTGGATGTGGACGCGGAGCGAGGGGGTCCCGGCGGCGTGCAGGGTGACGCCGTTCCAGGAGAAGGGCAGCAGGGTGGCCGCGTCGCCGGACGGGTCCGTCAGCAGGTCGGCGTGCATGGCCGCGTCGAGGAGGGCGGGGTGCAGGCCGAAGTCCGCCGCCTCGTCGCGGGCGGGGCCGTCGAGCGCGACCTCGGCGAACACGTCGTCGCCGCGCCGCCACGCCGCGCGCAGGCCCCGGAAGGCGGGGCCGTAGGCGTAGCCGCGCTCGCTCAGCCGGTCGTAGGCGGACTCGACGTCGACCGGGGCGGCGCCGGCCGGCGGCCACTGGGTGAGGTCGAAGGCGGCTTCGGGCGCTTCGCGGGTCAAGGTGCCGTGGGCGTGCCGGGTCCAGGGGGCGTCGGGGTCCGAGGAAGCGCGGGAGTGGATGCCGACCGTACGGGCCCCGGAGGGGTCCGCGGCGCCGACGACGACGCGCAGGGCGACGCCGCCCCGGGCGGGCAAGGTCAGCGGGGCTTCGAGGAGCAGTTCCTCGATCCGGCCGCAGCCGACGTGGTCGCCCGCCCGGACAGCCAGCTCGACGAAACCGGTGCCCGGCAGCAGCACGCTGCCCAGCACGCCGTGGTCGGCGAGCCACGGCTGGGTGCCGGTGGCGAGCCGTCCGGTGAGGACGACGCCTCCGTCGTCCGGCGTCGCCACGGCGGCGCTCAGCAGGGGGTGGGCGACCGCTTCCAGACCGGCCGCGTCGAGGTCGCCGGGGGCGGCGGCCGCGTCGAGCCAGTAGCGCCGGTGCTGGAAGGCGTAGGTGGGCAGGTCCGGGCCCGGGCCGGTGCCGCGGGGACCGAAGAAGAGGTTCCGGTCGACGGTGATCCCGCGCGTGTGGGCCCGGCCCGCGGCGGTCAGGACTTCGCGGGCCTCGGGCCGGTTCCGTCGCAGCGCGGGGATGAAGGCCGTCTGGTCCGGGTCCTGGACGCAGTCCTGCGCCATGCCGCTGAGCACGGCGTCCGGGCCGATCTCGATGTACGAGGTGACGCCGCGGGCCTCGAGGAATCGGATCGCGTCGGCGAAACGCACCGCTTCACGGACGTGCCGCACCCAGTAGTCCCCCGCGCCCCATTGCGGCGCCAGGTCCCCGGAGACGGCCGACACCACGGGAATCGACGCCGCCCCGGTCGACAGCCCGGCCACCACGGTGCCGAACTCGGCCAGCATCGGCTCCATCAGAGGCGAGTGGAAGGCGTGCGACACCCGGAGCGTGCTCGTCCTGCGGCCCTGTTCCGCGAACGGCGCCACGAGGGCGCGGACCGCCGCCTCCGTGCCCGAGACGACCACGGCACGGGGGCCGTTCACCGCGGCGACACCCACCTCGGCGTTCAGCAGCGGAAGGACCTCCGCCTCCGTCGCCTCCACCGCCACCATCGACCCGCCGGACGGCAGGGCCTGCATCAGCCGGCCGCGTGCGACGACGAGTTCGGCCGCGTCGGCGAGGGACAGGGCACCGGACACATGGGCGGCGGCGATCTCACCGACGGAGTGGCCCACCAGGAAGTCCGGGCGGACGCCCCAGGACTCCAGCAGCCGGAACAACGCCGTCTCGACCGCGAACAGCCCGGCCTGGGCGAACATCGTCCCGTTCAGCAGACCGGCGTCCTCACCCCACACCACCTCGCGCAGGGAACGCCCCAGCCGGACGTCCAGCTCCGCCACGACGGCGTCGAACGCCTCCGCGAACTCCGGGTACGACTCGTACAGTTCACGGCCCATCCCGAGGCGCTGCGCGCCCTGCCCGGTGAAGAGGAAGGCGACCTTGCCCTCACTGACCGCGTCCCGGACCGGTCCGGCTCCGGAGGCCAGCGCCTCCAGGGACGCGGCGAGTTCACCGCGGTCGGCACCGAGCGCCACGGCCCGGTGGTCCAGGGCGGCGCGGGTCGTCGCGAGGGCGTGGCCGGTCGCGGCGAGGGCGTCGTCGGGGACGGACGCGAGGTGGTCGAGCAGCCGCGTCGCCTGGGCGTTCAGCGCCTCCGGGGTCCTCGCCGAGAGCGGCCAGGTGATCAGGTCATGGGCGGACGCGGCCGGCTCGGGCTCGTCCGGCGTGGTGGCGCCGGCGGGGGGCTCCTCGATGATCACGTGGGCGTTGGTGCCGCTGATGCCGAAGGACGACACCCCGGCGCGACGCGGCCGGCCGTGCGCGGGCCAGGTGGCGGGTGCGGTCAGCAGGGCGACGGCGCCGGACTCCCAGTCCACCTGCGGCGACGGCTCGTCGGCGTGCAGGGTCGCGGGCAGGGTGCCGTGCCGCATGGCCTGCACCATCTTGATGATGCCCGCCACACCGGCCGCGGCCTGGGTGTGGCCCATGTTGGACTTGATGGAGCCGAGCAGCAGGGGGGTGCCGTCCGCCGGGCGCTCCTGGCCGTAGGTCGCCAGCAGCGCCTGGGCCTCGATCGGGTCGCCGAGGACGGTGCCGGTGCCATGGCCCTCGACGGCGTCGACCTCGGCCGGGGTCAGGCCGGCGACGCTCAGGGCGCGGCGGATGACGCGCTGCTGGGCCGGTCCGTTGGGTGCGGTGAGGCCGTTGGAGGCCCCGTCGGAGTTCACCGCCGAGCCGCGGACGATGCCGAGGACGCGGTGGCCGTTGCGCTCGGCGTCGGAGAGCCGCTCCAGCAGGAGCATGCCGACGCCCTCGCCCCAGCCGGTGCCGTCGGCGCCGCTGCCGAACGACTTGCACCGCCCGTCCGCGGCCAGGCCGCGCTGCCGGCTCATGTCGACGAACGTGTCGGGGGTGGACATGACGGTGACGCCGCCCGCGAGGGCTAGGCCGCAATCGCCGCGGCGCAGGGCCTCGGCGGCCCAGTGCAGGGCGACGAGGGAGGACGAGCAGGCGGTGTCGACGGTGACGGCGGGGCCTTCGACGCCCAGGGTGTAGGCGACCCGTCCGGACACCACGCTGGCGAGGCTGCCGTTGCCGTGGTAGCCGGCCACGTGCTCGGGCAGCGGGCCGAGCCGCAGTCCCCAGTCGTGGTACATCACACCGGCGAAGACACCGGTGTCGCTGCCGCGCAGGGTGTGCGGGTCGATGCCCGCGCGTTCGACGGTCTCCCAGGCGATCTCCAGCAGCAGTCGCTGCTGGGGGTCCATGGCCTGCGCCTCGCGGGGGCTGATGCCGAAGAACTCGGCGTCGAAGCCGGCCGCGTCGTAGAGGAAGCCGCCCTGGTCGGTGAGGCTCTTGCCGGGTGTGCCGGGGACGGTGTCGTGGATGTCGGCGGCCCAGCCGCGGTCGGTGGGGAAGGCCGAGACGACATCGCGTCCCTCCGCCACGAGCTGCCACAGCTCCTCGGGCGAGGTCACCCCGCCGGGGTAGCGGCAGGCCATGGAGACGATGGCGATGGGGTCGTCGGAGACGGCGGCGGTGGCCCGGGCGGGCAGGGCGGTCTGCCGTTCCGCGTCGCCGCCGAGCCGGGAGGCCAGGTGGTCGGCGAGGGCACCGGGCGAGGGGTAGTCGAAGACGAGGGTGGCCGTCAGGGGCAGGCCCGTGGCGGAGCCGAGGCGGTTGCGGAGTTCGACGGCAGCCAGGGAGTCGAAGCCCATCTCGTTGAAGGCCCGCGTGGTGACGACCCGCTCGGGTCCGTCGTGTCCGAGGACCGCGGCCACCTGCGTACGGACCAGATCGAGGAGGGCCTCGCCGCGCTGCGCCCGGGTCAGACCGGCCAGGCTGCGCGCGAGGGACCGCTCGACGCTGACCCCGCCGCCTCCCACCGCGCGGCGCGGTGCGCGGACCAGGCCGCGGAGCAGCGGCGGGACGTCACCGGCGCGGGCGTTGAGCGTGCGCAGGTTCAGCCGTACGGGCAGGACGGCCGGGTGGCCCGGGGTGGCGGTCGCACGGTCGAGCAGCGCGAGGTTCTCCGCGACGGACAGGGGCTGGAGGCCGAGGCGTTCGATGCGCCGCAGCGCGGCTTCGTCGAGGCCTTCGCCCATGCCGCCGGTGCCGGTCCACAGCCCCCAGGCCAGCGAGGTCGCGGGAAGTCCGAGGGCGGCGCGGTGGGTGGCCAGCGCGTCGAGGAAGACGTTGGCGGCGGCGTAGTTGCCCTGGCCCGCGCCGTCCAGGACGGTGGCGGTGGAGGAGAACAGGACGAACGCCGACAGGTCGCTGTCGCGGGTGAGTTCGTGGAGGTTCCAGGCCCCGTCGGCCTTGGGCCGCAGGACGGTGTCCAGGCGGGCGTCGTCGAGGGAGTCGACCAGGGCGTCGTCCAGCACCCCCGCCGCGTGCACCACGGCGCTCAGCGGCAGCCCTTCCGGTACGGCGGCCAGGGCGCCGGCCATCGCGTCGCGGTCGGCGGCGTCGCAGGCGGCGATCACGACCTCGGCACCCAGCGCGGTCAGCTCGGCCCGGAGCTCCTCGGCGCCCGGGGCGTCCGCGCCCCGGCGGCCGGTGAGCAGCAGTCCGCGTACCCCGTGCGCGGCGACCAGGTGCCGGGCGACCGTGGCGCCGACACCGCCGGTGCCGCCGGTGATCAGGACGGTGCCGTCGGTGCGCCAGGGGCCGGCGGGGTCCGGTGCCTGTGTGGTCCGGGTCAGCCGAGGTACGTACAACCGGCCGTCACGCAGGGCGATTTCGGGCTCGTCCGTACCGGCCGTGAGGCGCAGCAGTTCGTCCGTGCCGAGGGAGCCGTCGGTGTCGAGCAGGAGCAGCCGGCCGGGGTGTTCGGCCTGGGCCGAGCGCACCAGGCCCCAGACGGGCGCCTGGGCCAGTGCGGCCGGCTCGCCCTCGGTGGCGGCGACGGCCCCCCTGGTGAGGACGGTGAGCCGGGCTGTGGCGGAGCGCTCGTCGGCAAGCCACTCCCGTACGGCCGTGAGCGTGGTGCCGAGGACGGTACGGACTTCGGCCGCGATGTCGGACCCCGAGGGTTCCGGGCAGATGTGGAGGCGGGCTTCGGGGTCCGGCTCGGTGGCGGCGGGGGCCGGCAGCGGGGTCCACCGGATGTGGTGGAGCGCGTCGGGGTGGGCGGTGGCGGCCAGTTGGCCGGTGGCGACGGGCCGTACGAGGAACGAGCCGACGGAGGCCACCGGGGCGCCGTCGGCATCGGCCAGCTCGATGGCGACCTCGTCGGTGCCGGTCGCGGTGACGCGGGCCCGCAGCGTGGTGGCACCGGCGGCGTGCAGGGTGACCCCGGTCCAGGCGAAGGGCAGCAGGACGCGGCCGTCCGGGGTGCCGGTGGGTGCCGCGGCGAAGTCGGTGGCGTGCAGGACCGCGTCGAGGAGCGCGGGGTGGAGCCCGTAGGCGGAGGCGGGGTCCCCGGCCGTGTCGGGCAGCCGGACCTCCGCGCACACCTGGTCCGGTCCGGTCCTCCAGACGGCTCGCAGCCCGTGGAAGGCGGGTCCGTATCCGTAGCCCTGCGCGGCCAGGTCCCCGTAGAGGCCGGTGATGTCGACGGGCTCGGCGCCGGGGGGCGGCCAGGTGCCCGCCGCGAAGTCCTCGGCCGGCTGCCCGGCGGGGCCCCGGGGGGCGAGGCGGCCGGTGGCGTGACGGAGCCAGGGGGCGTCGGCGGGGGCGTCCTCGTCGCGGGAGTAGAAGGTGAGGGCGCGCAGCCCGGCGGGGTCGGGGGCGTCCACGACGATCTGGAGGGCCACGCCGCCCGTGGCGGGCAGGGTGAGCGGGGCCGCCATGACGAGCTCGTCGAGGTGTTCGCAGCCGGTCTGTTCCCCGGCCCGGACCGCGAGGTCGACGAACGCGGTGCCGGGCAGCAGGACGTGGCCGTCGATCACGTGGTCGGCGAGCCAGGGGTGCGAGCGCAGGGAGACCCGTCCGGTGAGGACGGCGCCGCCGGTGTCCGCGAGCCCGACCACCGCGCCCAGCAGGGGGTGGTCGGCGGCCATCTGGCCGAGGGCGGTCGCGTCCTGGGCGGCGCCGGGGGCGCTCAGCCAGTACCGCTCGCGCTGGAAGGCGTAGGTGGGCAGGTCGACGCGGCGGGCGCCGGTCCCGGCGAAGAAGGCGTGCCAGTCGACGCGGGTGCCGCGGGTGTGGGCGACGGCCAGGGCGCCGAGCACCTGCCGCGGTTCGTCGTGCCCGCGCCGCAGGAGCGGGGTGAAGACGGCGGACGGGCCGGCACCGGCGCGGCCCATGGCGCAGAGCACCGGGTCGGGGCCGAGTTCGAGGAAGGTGGCGACGTCCCGTTCGGTGAGCGAGGTGAGGGCGTCGTGGAAGCGTACGGGGGCGCAGATGTGCCGCACCCAGTGCTCGGGGTCGGTGAGTTCGGCGGCGGTGGCGAGCCGGCCGGTGAGGGCGGAGACCACGGGGAGCTTCGGCGCGCGGTAGGAGAGGATCCGGGCGACCTGCCGGAACTCGTCGAGCATCGGCGCCATGAGCGGGGAGTGGAACGCGTGGCTGACCCGGAGCCGCTTGGTGCGGTGGCCGTCGGCCTCCAGCCGGCCGGCGAGGGCGGTGACGGTGCCCTCGTCACCGGACAGGACGACCGAGCGGGGGCCGTTGACCGCGGCGATGGAGACGGTGTCGCGGCAGTCCGTGAGGAGCGGCGCCACCGTCTCCTCGGCGGCCTCCACGGCGATCATGGCGCCGCCCTCGGGCAGGGCCTGCATCAGCCGGCCGCGTGCGGCGACGAGGGTGGCGGCGTCGTCGAGCGAGAGCACTCCGGCGACATGGGCGGCGGTCAGCTCACCGATGGAGTGCCCGGCCACGTAGTCGGGCCGGACGCCCCAGGACTCCAGGAGCCTGAACAGGGCGACCTCGACGGCGAAGAGCGCCGCCTGGGCGTACATGGTCCGGTCCAGCAGGGCCGCCTCGGGGGTGTCCTCGTCGGCGAACAGGACGTCCCACAGGGAGCGGTCGAGCTGGAGGTCGAGATAGCCGATGGCGTTGTCGAGGGCCTTGGCGTAGACGGGGTAGGCGTCGTACAGGCGGCGCCCCATGGCCAGGCGCTGGCTGCCCTGGCCGGTGAAGAGGAAGGCCGTGGAGCCGCTGGTGGCGACCGAGGTGGTCACTTCGGGGGTGTCGCGGCCGTCCGCCACGGCGCGCAGTCCGTCGAGGAGGCCCGCGCGGTCCCCGGCGAGCACCACGGCACGGTGGGGAAGCGCGGAGCGGGTGGTCGCGAGGGAGTGGGCGAGGTCGAGCGGCCGGACGCCCGGGGTGTTCTCGATGTGTGTCAGCAGGCGGCGCGCCTGGTCGCGCAGGGCGGCGTCGCTCTTCGCGGAGAGGGCCGCCGGGAGGGGTCTGCCGTCCTCGTCCGGGGTGTCGGAGTCCGCGATCCCGTCCTGCTCGTCCCGGGCCGGCGGCTCCTCCACGACGATGTGGGCGTTGGTGCCGCTGACGCCGAAGGAGGAGACGGCGGCCCGGCGGGGGCGCTCGCCCGGCTCCCACGGCACGGGTTCGGTCAGCAGCCGGACCTCTCCCGCCGTCCAGTCGACGTTGGGCGAGGGCGCGTCCACGTGCAGTGTGGCGGGCAGCAGACCGTGACGCATGGCCATGATCATCTTGATCAGCCCGGCCGAGCCCGCCGCCGCCTGGGTGTGCCCGATGTTGGACTTCACCGACCCGAGCCAGGCCGGTCCCGTGGTGCGTTCCTGTCCGTAGGTGGCGAGCAGCGCCTGGGCCTCGATGGGGTCGCCGAGCGTCGTGCCGGTGCCGTGCGCCTCGACGGCGTCGACCTCACCGGCGGTGAGTCCGGCGTCCGCGAGTGCCTGGCGGATGACCTGGCGCTGGGCCCGGCCGCTCGGTGCGGTCAGGCCGTTGGACGCGCCGTCCTGGTTGATGGCCGTGCCGCGTATGACGGCGAGGACCGGGTGGTTGTTGGCGCGCGCCTCGGAGAGGCGTTCCAGGACGAACACGCCGGCGCCTTCGGCGAACGCGGTGCCGTCCGCCGCCGCGGCGAACGCCTTGACCGTGCCGTCGGCCGCGAGACCGCGCTGCCGGCTGAACGCGGTGAACACCCCGGGGCTCCCCATGACGGCGACCCCGCCGGCCAGGGCGAGGGTGCACTCGCCGCGCCGCAGCGACTGGACGGCGAGGTGGAGGCCGACCAGCGAACCGGAGCAGGCGGTGTCGACGGTCAGCGCGGGGCCTTCCAGACCGAGCGTGTAGGCGACCCGGCCGGACACCACGCTGGGCGCGTTGCCGCTGAGCAGATAGCCGTCGAGGCCGTCGGGTGCCTCGTGCAGGCGCATCGCGTATTCCTGGGGCTCCGCGGCGACGAAGACGCCGGTCCGGCTGGAGCGCAGGGTCTGGGCGTCGATCCCGGCCCGTTCCAGGGCCTCCCACACGGTCTCCAGCACCAGACGCTGCTGCGGGTCCATGGCGAGGGCTTCGCGGGGGCTGATGGAGAAGAACTCGGCGTCGAACTCGGCGGCGCCGGAGAGGAATCCGCCGTGCCGGGCATAGGTGGTGCCGGGGGTCGCGGGGTCGTCGTCGAAGAGTCGGTCGAGGTCCCAGCCGCGGTCGGCGGGGAAGTCGTCGCGGATGTGGGTGCCTTCGGCGACCAGCCGCCACAGGTCGTCGGGCGACGACACGTCACCGGGGTAGCGGCAGCCGATGCCGACGACCGCGATCGGATCGTCGCTGTCGTGGCCCGGCGCGACGACCGGGTCGGGCAGGTCGGGCAGCCCCAGGGCCTCGGTGCGCAGATGGGCGGCGAGTGCGGCCGGTGAGGGGTGGTCGAAGACGACGGTAGGGGGCAGCGCGAGGCCGGTGGCCGCCGTCAGCCGGGCGTGCAGGGCCACCAGTGCCACGGAGTCCAGCCCCAGCTCGCGGAAGGCGCGGGCCTGGTCCACGGGCTGCGTGGTCTCCGGCCGGGTCTGCCGCAGGACGGCCGCGGTGTTCTCGCGCACCAGGTCCAGCAGGACCCGGGTCTGCTCCGAGGTGGGGAGGGATTCCAGCTCACGCACGAGTGCGGCCTGCCGCTCTGTGCCCCCGTCCGGCACACCGTCGGTGCCAGAGACGAAGTTTCCGGACTCAGTCATCTGCACTCCACACAATTGTCGCCCGTCGCCGGACTGAATTCACCAAGGAACCGCACCACTGCGGGTCACGCTATGAAGGCGAGGGGCCGCGCACAGCCCCTAGAGCCCCCCTAAGAGAAACCGGAATCCGGCAGGGCGATTTCCGCGCGGTCGCGGCCCCGGATTCCGTGGGATTCCACCGCTCTTCTGTCGAACGCCCGTTGTACGTAGGAAAGGTCGGCGATCAGGCCCGAAGAGGTCACGTCTCTGGAGCGGGCCGGGCCGACCAGGCCGGCCAGCGGCAGTCTCCCGATGCCCGCCCACCGCAGCCGGCCGTCGCCGTCGATGTAGCTGCGGGCCCGGCCGTGGTTGTCCGGGTGCAGGCAGTAGGGGATGTCAAGGGCCCCCTGTCTGAAGGCGAGTTCGAAGGCGTGCCCGATGTCCGGGGACAGTTCGAGTACGCCCTCGATCAGCGCCCTGGCCTCCGCATACGTCTGTGAGTCGGACTCGGTGGAGGGTGGGCGTTCGGGCGCCGCCGTCCGCGCGGTCCGGGCCGCCGCCTCCAGGGCGGCGACGTTCTCGGCGACGGTGGGGATGCGGCGTGACTCCGCCACCGTCTTCACGATGAGGCGCTCCGAGCCGGAGGCGACAGCGAGCCGTGCCGCCTCGTCGAGCAGCAGATAGGCGCCCTCGTCCGTGGTCGGGTACACGCCCATGTAGGCGTAGATGACCACGTGCCAATTGGTGGTCGGAAGCAGTTCGCCGCAGAGCCGCCGCAGCGCCGCGACCGCTTCCCGGTCCTGTCCCGGGTGGGTCTGCTGGGCATAGCTGAGCGACACGCTGCGGATACCGTGCTGGCAGAAGAAGAGCGCTTCGAGCACGCTCATCGCCACCAGTTGGCTCGGTGGGCACAATTGACCGAGCATGCAGCCGCCGAACGTCTCCAGATGCGGTTCCACTCCCGATTCCCGCAGCCGCGCGAAATCCTCGGTGCAGCGGACCCAGTTCCGTACCGACTCGTCCAGCGGAGTGCGTCCGTAGGGGAGGCAGTAGGAGACCGGGCCTCCCTCGGTGGCATTGATCCAGGTGCCGCGCAGCGCGGCGAAGATGTCCCCGGGAACAGCCGATCCGTGCCGGACCTGGACCGGGAACGCGTCGTCCCTGATGCCCGCGAGGACCTGCCCGGTCACGGCCCGGTCATAGGTGACGATGGGATAGCCGTTGAGTCCGGTCCCGGCTTCGAGCGCGTTCTCCACGGACGCCAGTTCTCCGACCCTCGTGTAGCTGTCGAGGGTGATCGTGCCGACCGTCGCCGCGTCGGCGGCCCTGGTGGCGGCCAGTCCCGCGCGCATGGTGACGGGGTCGCTGAAGCCCATGCGGGGCTGCACCACCAGGACGCCTGTGCGGCTTCTCGCTCGGACGAAGGCTCCGAAGTCCACCGGGCGCGCGCCCTCGGCCGTCCGCCGGAGCGGGTGCGCGCCCGGTCTCACGCCACGACCTCGGTACGCCCCAGGGCGCGGGGGCCCGCCGGAAGCGCGCCGACGAAGCGGGTGAACTCCGTCAGGGTGGTGGAGGCGTCGTCGAAGACGGCGTCGAACCCGGCGGACAGCAGCGCGCCGATCGCCGCTTCGCTCTGCTGCCCGGCGACACCGAGCTTGCCGCCGATGGCCACCGGGGTCGAGGCCAGCTCGTCGCAGGCGCGCAGCGCCTCGATGGCACGGAGCCCGTCCTGGTGGCCGTGCCCGTTGACGCTGCTGATCACCACCAGGTCGGGGGCGGTCTCCCGGCAGGCCTCCACGAGGACGTGGTCCGGGGTGCACGGGCCCAGGTTGATCACCTCGTAGCCCAGCTCCTCGATGAGCAGCTGGAGGAAGACGAGGTTCCAGGTGTGCGAGTCGGAGGCCACGGTCGTGACGACCACGGTGCCGCGCCGGGTGTCCGCGGCGCTGACGGTGTCCGTGGCACCGGGCGTCAGGCCGGCGCTCACTCGGTCCCTCCCGCGGCGGTGGGCGCGGGCATCGGGTCCACGGCCGCGTAGGCGCGGCTGTGCTCGATCCGCGAAACGGACAGCACCGAGTCGCCCCGCACCACCACCTCGGTGGGGGCCGGGCGGCCCAGGAACAACAGCAGACTGGCGGTCGGCCCGTAGGCGCCGGCGTTGGGGATGGTCACCAGATCGCCCGGGGCCAGTGCCGGGAGGTCGATCTCCCGGCCTAGGATGTCACCGGGGGTGCACAGCGGGCCCACCAGACTGGCGGATTCGACGCACTCCCCCGCGTCGGTCCCGACGGCGACCGGCAGCAGCCGGCCGAGGCCCGACATTCCGCCGAAGGTGTTGATGCCCGCGTCGAGGATGACGAACTTGCGGCCCCGGCTGATCTTGACGTTGCTGACGGAGGCGACCAGGGTGCCGCTCGCCCCGATGAGGTAGCGGCCCGACTCGCAGGCGATCTCGGGGCCCTCGGTCCGCCACCCGGGGAAGTGGGTGTCCAGTGCGGCGGCGAGCTCGCCGCGCAGCTTGGGGTAGGCGCCCCGGACTCCTGGAACGGCGTACGGCACGGTGAATCCGCCGCCGATGTCGAGGAAGCGCAGGGGGAGGCCGAGTTCGTCCTGGAGGCGGGCGGCCAGCTCGATGGTGTGCCGGAACTCGCCGACGAGGCTCTCCTCGTCCTTGGCGTTGCTCAGCGGGAAGAAGTGCATCCCGGTGATGCGGACACCCTCGATCGCGCGCAGCTCGGGGAGGACGTCGGCCAGCGTCTCGCTGTCGAAGCCGAACTGGGAGGGGGTGCCGGTCATCCGGATGCTGCTGGTGGCGCTGGCGGTCGCGCTGTTGACGCGCAGCAGGCAGTCGGCGGTGGTGCCGTGCGCCAGGGCGGCGTCGGCCACGTGGCGGACGTCGGAGACCGAGTCGGTGGAGAAGACGCGGACTCCCAGCCGGATCGCCTCGTCCAGCTCACCCGGCGTCTTGCCGGGGCCGGTGTAGAGGCAGTCCGCGCCGCGGAATCCGGCCGCGAGGGCGGCCTCCAGCTCGCCGGTGGAGCTGATCTCTGGCCGGCAGTGCCGGCCTTCCCCCTCCCGCAGGGCCCGGACCAGGTCCGGGTGGGGGTTGGCCTTGAGTGCGTAGAAGAGGGTGAACTCCTCGGGCAGGGCCTCGAACAGCTGCTGCCGTGCCGCGTCGACCTCGTCGAGGTCGTACACGTACAGCGGGGTGCCGAAGCGTTCGGCCAGTGCCTGGTAGCGGCTCATCGTCCTTCCCCGTCGATCATCTCGGCCAGCACCTGCCGGGCGTTCTTCCCGTGCAGGCTCAGCGGCAGCTCGGCCAGCACCCGGCACAGGGCGGGCACCTTGGCCGGCTCCAGGCGCTCGGCCAGCTCCTTCAGCACGGTGTGCGGCGGCAGTTCGGTCTCGGCGAAGATGACCAGGTCGCGGCTGTCGGTGGGCGGCAGCGCCGTGGCGGTGCGGACGCCGGGGATGTCCATGGCGGCGGCCTCGATCTCCACCGTGCTCATCCGGATGCCCTTGCGCTTGAACATGTCGTCGCGGCGGCCCTCGAAGTAGAGGTATCCGTCCTCGTCGAGCCGGCCGTAGTCGCCGGTGTGCAGCCGCAGCGCCCCGGTCTCCGGGTCGGTGCGGAAGGTGCGCGCCGAGAGTTCGGGGCGGCGCCAGTAGCCGGGCATGACGTGCGGTCCCACGGCGACGATCTCGCCGGTCTCCCCGGCCGGCAGGGGCCGGCCCTGCGCGTCCAGGATCAGGACGGTGGTGCCGGGCAGCGGCAGGCCCACCGACCTCGGGCGCTCGTGCTCCTGGTCCGGCGGCATGATGCTGACGCGTTTGCACTCGGTCTGCCCGAACTGGCGGACCACCCGCACCCCGGGGAACGCCGCGCGCAGGGCCTCGACCGCGTGGTCGGGAAGCGCGGCGCCGGTGTTGGTGAACATCCGTACCGGCGGCGGGTCCTGGGTGTCGCGCGCGGCGAGGGTGCCGATCATCGTGGCCAGTGACGGCACGATGGGGACCACGGTGGCGCCGGTCTCGCGCATCCGCCGCAGCAGTACGAGATCGGACTCGCCGCCGTCCAGTACCAGTTCGGAGCGTCCCAGGCAGGCGAGCAGCACCTTGTACAGGCCGTAGTCCCAGGAGATCGGGAAGCGGCAGAAGACGACGTCGTTGGGCCGGTAACCGAGAACCCGCTGGATGGCGCGGGAGGCGAAGGTGACCTGCGCGTGCGGGCACACCACGGCCTTGGGCGCCGCGGTGCTGCCGGAGGTGTAGACGAGGAACGCGATGTCGTCGTCTCTGATGTCCAGGGGTGCGGGCGCCGGCCGCCCGGCGGCCTCCTCCACGTGCGGCCAGATCTCCGCGAGGTCGTGCACGGGGAGGGACGCGGCGCGGCCGAGCACCTCGGTGGTGGTGCCCGCGCCGATGATCAGGGAGGGTTCGGCGTCCTCGATGACGGACCGGAGGTGGTACTCCTTCATCGCGGGGTTGAGCGGCACCAGGATCACACCGGCGCGCGAGGCCCCGTAGACCATGGCCACCAGTTCGCGCCGGCTGGGGAGCTGCACGAGCAGCCGGTCACCGCGTACCGCGCCGTGTTCGGTGAGCCAGGCGGCGAAGCCGTGGCTGAGTTCGGCCATCCGGCGGTACGTCACCCGGCCGTCGGCGTCGTGCAGGCACTGTCCGTCCGGGGTGTCCGCGACCGCCTCGTCGAGCAGGGAATGGACCGTCCCGCCGTTCCCGTGCGCCGTCGGCGCGCTAGTGGTGTTCGGATTCTCCACGGTTCCAACGTCGCTTTCGGGAGTGGGTGGCGAGCCGGCCGCGTCGTCGCGCGTGGGGGCCGGCTCTCAGGGGCGTGGGGAGGTACGAGTCAGGCCGGGGCACGGGCCCGGAGGGGCGGGCCCGTGCCCCGGGGTCCCGGGGGGGGCGGTGCCTAGTCGGCGATGCTCAGTGCCCCGACCGGGCAGACGTTGACGGACTCCGCGACTTCCTCGCGCAGCCTTTCGTCCGGCGTCTCGATCAGCAGGACGACCTTGCCGTCGTCGTCGTTCTGGTCGAAGACGGCGGGGGACGTGATCACACAGGAACCGGCGGCGACGCAGCGCTCTTTGTCGACGATCACACGCATGGAAATCTCCTTTACCAGGTCACCGGCAGCTCGTGCAGGCCGTCGATGAGGGCGTTGGCCTTGAAGGGCAGTTCGTCCAGGGCCGCGTCGAGGCGCAGTCCGGGAATGCGCCGCAGCAGGGTCGTGAACACGACCTCCAGCTGCATGCGGACGAGCATCTGGCCCGCGCACTGGTGGCGTCCGAAGCCGAAGGCCACGTTGTGCCGTGCCTCGCGGCGGGTCAGGTCGAGGGTGTTGGGGTTCTTGAAGACCGCCGGGTCGTGGTTGGAGGCGGAGAGCGAGCAGATGACGCCCTCCCCCTTGCGGATCAGCTGGCCGCCGATCTCGGCGTCCTCAAGGGCGACCCGGACGGTGCCGTGGTCGGAGATGCTGGAGTAGCGCGACAGCTCGTCGACGGCCTGGCCCGACAGCTCGGGGTGCGCGCGCAGCCAGTCGGCCTGCTCGGGGTGCTGGAGGAGGACCAGGGTGCCGACGGTGATGCCGTTGACGGTGCTCTCGTGACCGGCGGCGATCATGGCCCGTACGAGGGCGCTGATGTCGGACGGCTCCAGCTCCTTCTTCTTGTCGTTGCGCTGGATCAGGCTGCTGATGAGGTCGTCGCCGGGGTTCTTCTGCCGTTCGGCGATCAGCTCGTAGAGCAGGACCTCGACCTCGGCGTTGGCGGAGGCGTGCTCCTCGGCGCTGCCCTGGGTGACGAGGAGGGTGACCCAGCGGTGGAACAGGTCGCGCGACTCGTGCGGTACGCCGGTCAGCTCGCACATCCCGATGGAGGGCACGGGCATCGACAGCATGGACACCAGGTCCACCGGTCCGCCCCGCTCCAGCATCGCGTCGATGCACTCGTCGACGATCTCCTGGGTGCGTGGCCGCATCGCCTCGACGCGCTTCACGCTGAGTTCCGGCATGAGCATCATGCGGTGCGCGGTGTGCTCCGGCGGGTCCATGTGGAGCAGGGCCGGCTTGACCTTGCCGAGGAGCTCCATGGGGAAGTGGAACTGGAGCGGGTAGCCGGGGTCGGCCATGTTGGAGCTGAACCGCGGGTCGACCAGCATCTGCCGGACGTCCTCGTAGCGGGTGAGGAGCCAGGCCTCACGGCCGTTGAACTTGAGCTTGACCCGGGAGACCGGCTCGGTCTCCCGCAGCACCGCGTACTCCGGTGCCGGGTCCAGGGGGCAGCCGGTGCGCTCCAGGGGGAACGGGCGGGGCTGGGCGTGCGGGCACGCGTCGACGAGATCGGACATGGTTCCTTCTCCAGAGGTCTCTGCGCTCGGTGGGTAGGGGGCGGCGCTCTCAGCCGCGGGCCTTTTCGAGGGAGGCGCTTACGGCGGCGGCGGTGCGGGCGATGTTCTCGCTGAGCGGGAGCGCCCGCAGGTCGGCGGAGAGGACCTCGACGGACGGGGTGACGTCGACGCCCTTGGCGTCCAGGGTGCGCAGCAGCCCGGTGATGTCGCAGTCACCGTCGCCGGGCAGCAGGCGCCCGCTGAGGACCTCGTTCATGACGTCGGGCGACGGAGTGCGCGGGGCGTCCGCGAATTCCACGCCCGCGATCTGCGCGCCGGTGAGCTGGTCGATGGAGCCGACGCCCGTCGGGTCGCGGAAGAGGTGCCACATGTCGACGAGCAGACCGGCGTTGGGACGGTCGGCGGCGACGATGATGTCGGAGGCGACCTGGTAGGTGAAGCCGGGCATCACGGCCATGGCCTCAAGGGAGATCTTCAGCCCGCGTGCGGCGGCTCGGTCGCACATCGCGCCGAAGCGCTCGGCGAGGACCTCGGTGGGGGGCATCTCCACGCCCGGCGGGTAGACGGCGCAGGACTTGACCATGGGGATGCCGGCCAGGACGGCCAGTTCGAACAGGCGGTTCTCCGACTCCAGGGCGGGGCCGCTCTCCTCCGGACCGGCGTTCCACCCGAACAGGACCTCCAGCTCGTGCAGCCGGACGCCGTACTCGGTGAGCAGGCCGCGCAGCTTGTCCGCCGAGTGGTCGGCCAGGAACGCCTCCAGCTCCTCGACGCTCATGCCCATCGAGACGCAGTTGTTCTCGGCCAGCGCCGCCAGGCGCTCCTCCAGGGTGTGCCGGACGGGCTCCTGCCAGGCCGACCCGGTCAGCTGCAGATAGGCGAAACCCAGGTCGGTCCTGGTCAGAAGGGTCATGGTGTACCTCTCGCTCATGAGTCCGCGGCCGGTCCTGGTGGAGACGGCAGGGGCGCGGCGCCGGCCTGGGCGCGTCCCGCCGGGTGTGTGTCGGGCCGGGTGGGCCGGGGCTGTGCTCAGGCGGCGAGGTTCCGTCGGACGGGCTGGAGGGCTGTCCTCGGGTCCACCGCGACGACGTCGAAGTTCTGGGTGGTGACGGGAACGCGGCCGAAGAGGCTGTCCTGCCCGGCGACGTACAGCTTGTGGACGCCGTGTTCCCGCAGGGCTTCGACGACGGCGGGCCAGCGGACCGGACGGACGAAGCTGTCCAGCAGCATGGTGCGGACCTGGTCGCCGGTGGTCAGCAGGGCGCCGTCCTGGTCGGCGACGACCGGTATCCGGGGGTCGTGGAAGGTCAGCGGGGCGAAGAGTTCCTCCTCGGCCCGCCGGCGCAGAGGCTCGAAGACGCTCGCGTGCATGGGCGGGCGCATCGTGTACAGCGGCAGCCCGCCGACCGAGCGCAGCCGCTTGCCGAGCCACTCCAGCACGGTCTCGCGCAGCGACACCAGGTAGAAGTCCTCGTCGACGTGGCAGGCGATCTCGTACCACTCACCGCGCTCGTCGAGTTCGGCGAGCACCCGGTCGAGTTCGGGGCGCGGGACGCGGGTGAAGGAGTGCGTGACGACGTCCTGGTGGTTCTCGGCGAACCAGGACTCCAGCAGCCTGGCCCAGCCGGCGGTCAGGCGCACCGCGTCGGCGAAGTCCAGGACTCCGGTGTGGGCCGCCGCGGCCTTCGCGCCGAAGCTGGGGCCGACGCAGAGCGCGGGCTCCGGGTCGAACCGGTCCTGCGCCCAGGTGGCGAGTGCCAGGCAGTTGACGAGAAACGCGACTTGCGCGTACTCGCTGTAGTCGCCCTCCGCGTCGCGGTAGCGGTCGATGAGCGAGTAGCCGAGCGCGTCGTCGGCCTCGGCGACGAGCCGCCGTGCCACCGGGTTGATCAGCATGAACTTGGCTGAATGCGGAAAGCTCGTGGGGCTCATACCGGGGAAGACCAGCGCACCGCCGGTGCGGAAGTCCTGTCTCATGGTGTCCTGCCCTTCAGCACGTCGTTCAGAAGCGATCAGCCCGTGGGCGCTTCGTGTCCGAACCGGTCGGGACCCAGGCTGGGGTCTGCCCGCTGCCGCCAAAACCCCTAAGGTTCGCGGGTCCGAATTCCCTTGACACCTGGTCGTGCCGGGCTGCCGGTGCGCCGCCCCCGTGTGACGCAAAGGCACTTCGTTTCCACCGTGCGACACCCCGTAGAGCCCCTAAGGGTGCCGGTCCCGGCCGGGGCGGATGGGTGGTGACGACTCGCGTGGCCCGGGAAGTGCCCGGATCCGGAACGGTGAGGTTAGGGGGGTTCCGGACAACTTAGGGGCGGGCGCGGGGATCGCAGCGGGCCTTCGATGAGGGACGGTTAGCCGAATCCTGCGCCGGTGCGAGCAGCCACCGCGCACCGTCTACCTGTGGATGGGTGGGACCATGACAGTCATTCAGGACGCCCCGTCGGACAGCGGTGGTGACATTCCCGCGGAGCGGCGGCCGGACCTGCGCTCGCTGGTCGCTCAGGCGGCGGAGCTGAAGAAGGCGGCGCGCGAGGGCATGGGTCCGCGCTCGACGGAACAGCAGCATGCCCGGGGCAAGCTGACCGCGCCCGAGCGTCTGGAACTGCTCTTCGACCCGGGTACGTTCCAGGAGGTGGAGCCACTGCGCCGGCACCGGTCCTCAGGGTTCGGCCTGGAGCACCGGCGGCCGAGCGGGGACGGGGTGATCACCGGCTGGGGCCAGGTGCACGGCCGTACGGTGTTCGCTTACGCGCATGACTTCCGGGTCTTCGGCGGCTCGCTGGGCGAGGCGCACGCGCAGAAGATCCACAAGGTGATGGACCTGGCGATCTCGGCGGGCGCGCCGCTGGTGGGGCTGAGCGACGGCGCCGGTGCCCGCATCCAGGAGGGTGTGACGGCGCTCGCCGGGTACGGCGGGATCTTCCGCCGCAATGTCCGGGCGTCCGGGGTGATCCCGCAGATCAGCGTGATCCTCGGCCCCTGCGCGGGCGGTGCCACCTACTCTCCGGCACTCACCGATTTCGTCTTCATGGTGCGGGACATCTCGCAGATGTACATCACCGGGCCCGATGTGGTCCAGGCCGTCACCAACGAACGCGTGACCCACGAGGAGCTCGGCGGGGCGCGGGTCCACGCGACGGTCTCCGGCGCGGCCGGTTTCATCTACGACGACGAGGCGGAGTGCCTCGACGAGGTCAGGCACCTGCTCTCGCTGCTGCCCGCGAACAACCGCGAGCTCCCGCCGGAGGCGCCGACCGGGGACCCCGCGGACCGGCGGTGCGAGGGACTGCTGGATCTGGTGCCGCAACAGGCCAGCCAGTCGTACGACATGCGCGCGGTGATCCGGGAAATCGTCGACGACGAGGACTTCTTCGAGGTCCACGCGCAGTGGGCCACCAACATCATCTGCGCGCTGGCCCGGCTGGACGGCCACACGGTCGGCATCGTGGCGAACCAGCCGGCCTCGCAGGCGGGGGTGCTGGACATCCACGCGTCGGAGAAGGCGGCCCGGTTCGTCCAGACCTGCGACGCGTTCAGCATTCCGCTGGTCACCCTGGTCGACGTGCCGGGCTTCCTGCCGGGCACCGACCAGGAGCACCAGGGCATCATCCGGCACGGCGCGAAGCTGCTCTACGCCTACTGCGACGCGACCGTCCCCCGGATCCAGGTCATCCTGCGCAAGGCGTACGGCGGGGCGTACATCGTGATGGACTCGCGTTCCATCGGCACCGACCTGTCCTTCGCATGGCCGACGAACGAGATCGCGGTGATGGGCGCGGAGGGCGCCGCGAACATCGTCTTCCGCCGGGAGATCGCCACCGCGCCGGACCCCGCGGCAGCCCGCGAGCTGCGGATCAAGGAGTACCAGCAGGAGCTGATGCACCCGTACTACGCGGCTGAACGCGGCCTGGTCGACGACGTGATCGATCCGGCCGAGACCCGTGCGGTGCTGGTGCGTTCCCTGGCGATGCTGCGGACCAAGGACGCGCACGTACCGGCCCGCAAGCACGGCAACCCCCCGACCTGAGACCGTGAGGACCGACCGACCATGACCACTGCCCCCCGCTCCCCCGCGCCGGGCGCCGCGGACCCGGACCGCACCGGACCGGCGCTGCGCTTCCTCGGCGGTGCGCCGTCCGCCGAGGAGATCGCGGCCGTGACGGCCGCGCTGCTGAGCCTGCGCCGGGCCCGGACGGCCGGCCCCGACACCCGCCGGGCCACGACGGCCCGGTGGAGCGCACCGCTTCGTTACCGGCCGCCCGGAAGCTGGGCGGCGCGGTGAGGCGGGGCCCGGCCCCCTGTCCCGCTCCTGGCCCTCCGGCCGCTACGACCCCAGCCACAGCAGAAGGACGTACAGCACTGATGACGGACGAATCACGGGAGACCGGCCTCTGGATCCGGCGCTTCCACCCGGCTCCCGAGGCCCGTACCCGCCTGGTCTGCTTCCCCCACGCGGGCGGATCGGCCACCTACTACTTCCCGGTGTCGCGTGCCCTGTCCCCGGCGATCGACGTGCTCGCCATCCAGTACCCCGGCCGTCAGGACCGCAGGCACGAACCCTGCGTCGACGACATCGAGAAGCTGGCCGATCTCGTCGTCGGGGAGCTGGACTCCTGGCGGGACCTGCCGCTGACTCTGTTCGGCCACAGCATGGGGGCCACGCTCGCGTTCGAGGTGGCCCGCAGACTGGAGGCCGCGGGGACGTCGCCGGTCACGCTTTTCGCCTCCGGCCGCCGGGCGCCCTCCCGGGTGCGCGACGAGCGCGTGCACCAGGCGACGGACGACCGTCTCATCGCCGACATCGCCCAGCTGAGCGGCACGGATTCCGCGGTGCTGGGCGATCCCGAGCTCCTGCGGATGGTCCTCCCCGCCGTCCGCAGCGACTACAAGGCCGCGGAGACCTACCGCTTCCGGCCGGGGCCGCCGCTCGGGCTGGACGTCGTGGCACTCGTCGGTGACGCGGACCAGCAGGTGACCGTCGACGAGGCGGAAGCGTGGCGCGAGCACACCACGGCCTCGTTCGAGCTGAAGGTGTTCTCCGGCGGCCACTTCTTCCTCGACTCCCACGTGGCCGCGATCCTCGACCTGATCCGCGCCCGCACCAACGCGTCGGCGGTCGGATGATCCCGGGTGACCGGGGCCGGCGGGCCATGCGTCCGCCGGTCCCGGTCACCCGGCAGGTGGGCTCCGCGCGGGGCGCCGGTGCCCGGCGTCCCCTTCCCGGACCCGCTCCGGCCTGCCCCGGATTCGTTCCGGGGCAGGCCGCTTCCTGTATGGGGCAATGCATTCCGGACAGAGTTGCGCTTTGCTCACCAGAATCTAGACGGTCGTACTAGACTAACGTCTAATCGCAGCATCGGGCAGCCCGCCCCCAAGGGCTGCGCCGTCCGGACAGACACCGATCTTCGCCCCGTGTACACGGTCACGCCTCCTCCCCGGTTGGCCGTCACTGACCGGCTATCGACTACGGAGGCCAGAGTGCCGGTACGACCAGAGCGCGGCGTCACCTCACGCGTCACCGAGGACGGATACCTCGAATTCGTCACCGAGGCGGACGGCGCCGGCTACCGGTGCAGTCCCGTCGCCGCGGCCATGTGGATCGCGCTGCGCCAGCACAACGGCGAACTCGGCCCGGCCGCCGAGATGCTGGCCGAGCTGTGGTGCACGGACCCGGAGAACACCCGTACGGACATGGACATCTGGGTCAGCGAGTTGCGGGACGCCGGCCTGGTCCGCGACGAGCCCTGAGCATCGGGGCTCGGTTCGAGGGTCGCGGCAGGGGCGACGCGGACGCCGGCACGCCGACGCGCGTCACCCCGCCCAACTGAGTAAAATCACTTTACCCGCTCACGTCACGAGTGGCCCAGGCAGCTCCAAGACCGAGGGGTCACCAGACAGGACGCAGGGGCGGGATCTCCTCACCCGCCAGCGCACGGACGAGCGCCGCCAACTCGGCACGAGGCACCGCGAGTCCGCTCTTCCGCAGCCGCGTCTGCAGTTCCAGCTCGACCTCCCGCAGGATTCCCCCGGCCACGATCAGGTGCTCCAGCGCCCGCTCGGTGAGAACCACCAGCTTGCGCCGCCCCCCTGCGGGGTGGGGACGCCGCTGCACGTAGCCGCCCTTCTCCAGCTCGTCGACCAGCTGGCCGGCCGCCTGCTTGGTGACCCCGAGCCGCTCGGCCAGCTCGGTGCTCGTCAGCCCGGGGCCGTAGAGCGCCTGGAAGGCCAGCCCGTGCATGGGGCGCAGGTCGTCGTACCCCGCCGCGTCCAGCCTGCGCACGAATTCGGAAAGCACCAGCTGGAACGCCATGCCGAGGAGAAAGCTGAGCTCGGTCCGCTCCAGAGGGTCGTTGGTCTCCATCCGCCCATGTTGACACAGGTGTGTACAGTCGCTTTACTCCCGCCGAGTAAAGCAACTTTCTACAGGGGAGTGGAATGTACGTAGTATCCGAAACCGACGCGCGCACCACCCGCACCGCCGCGGCGGCCATGTTCGGCCTGGCCGCGCCCAGTCAGGGCAGCACGGAGCTCTGCACCTGGCGTGTCGAGATGGCCGCCGACAACGCGACGCCCGTGCACGAGATCGACCGCGAGCAGATCTGGATGCCGCTCTCCGGCGCCTTCGAGGTGACCATCGGCGACGAGGCCGAGACGGTGAAGGCCGGTCAGGCGGTCATCGTTCCGGGTGGCGCCACCCGCCGGCTGAAGGCGCTCGAGGACACGCAGGCCCTGGTCGCCATGGTGGCCGGTGGACAGGCCATCACCCCTGACGGGACCAAGGTCACGCCCCCCTGGGCCGCCTGACCCCACAGACACGCA
Source organism: Streptomyces sp. 130 (assembly GCF_007096885.1). Classification (GTDB taxonomy): domain Bacteria; phylum Actinomycetota; class Actinomycetes; order Streptomycetales; family Streptomycetaceae; genus Streptomyces. Next base: position 30,767 of record NZ_VJNO01000026.1, read on the forward strand.
GCTCGGCCGGTGGCACCCCCGTCCACAGGCCGGGCTGCGTTTTTCGCGTACCGGACCGCTCCCGGGGCCGGCCTCCGAGGTGACGGGCGCGCAGAGTTCGCCCGGCGTTCCCGGGCCGTCCTTCCGGCGGACGGCATTCCGTTCGGCCGGGGCCGAGAACGTCGGGCGACCCGAATCCGACGACCCCAGGACGGACTCCGTGACTGCACCGCTCCCCCGCCGACGGCCCCGCGCCCTCGCCCGTTTCCTCGTCGCCGCGCCCCTGCTGGCCGCCGGGGCGCTGACCGGAGTACCGGCAGCGCACGCGGCCCCGGCCGACGACGTGCGCATCAACGAGGTGGTGACCACCGGCGACGTCGACGACTCGGTCGAGCTCTACAACAAGGGCACCTCGTCGGTCGACGTGTCGGGCTGGATCCTGAAGGACGACGACAAGGACCACACGTTCAAGATCCCCTCCGGGACGAAGCTCGCGCCGGGCGGCTTCCGGGCGTTCGACGTCAGCGACGAGTTCGGGCTGGGTTCGTCGGACGAGGCCAGGCTGTATCTGGCGGACGGCAAGACGCAGGTGGACGGCTTCTCCTGGAGCGACCACTCGGACCCGTCCTGGTCGCGCTGCGCCGACGGCACGGGGTCCTTCGAGCAGGCGGACTCGGTGACGCTGGGCGCCGCCAACGACTGCGGTTCGGATGAGGGCTCGACGGCTCCCGCGGCCTGGCCCGGCGGCAGCGCGGTCGCCACCGCGGACGGCTCGAACGTGTTCGGCGAGGACCTGAGCGGGCTCTACCAGGACGGCGAGGTGCTGTGGGCGGCGCAGAACAGCGGCAAGCTGTGGCGCCTGGTCCGGAACGGCTCCGGCGGCTGGAAGCCGGACACCGCGAACGCCTGGTCGTCGGGCAAGACCCTGCGCTTCCCGGGCGGCTCCGGCAGCCCGGACGGTGAGGGGGTCACGGCGGTCGCCGGCGGCATCTTCGTCGCGAGCGAGCGCAACGGGGACGCCTCGGGCACGAGCCGGCTGTCGGTGCTGCGGTACGACGTGAGCGGTTCGGGCTCCTCGCTCACGGCCGCCAAGGAGTGGAACCTCACCTCGGACATCCCCTCGACCGGCTCCAACCTGGGCCTGGAAGCGATCGCCTGGGTCCCGGACGCGTCGCTGACGGCCGCCGGCTTCAAGGACGCGTCGACGGGCGCGGCGTACGACCCGTCCCGCTACGGCGCGCACAGCGGCGGGGTGTTCCTCGTCGGCGTCGAGGGCACCGGCATGGTCTACGGGTACGTCCTGGCGGACTCCGGTGCGTACACCCGGGTGGCCTCCTTCAGCAGCGGCATGTCCGGTGTGATGGAGCTCCAGTGGGAGCCCCAGGCGTCCCGCCTCTGGGCGGTCTGCGACGACACCTGCGACGGCCGCCACACCACCCTGACGGTCGGCGCTGCGGGCACGTTCACCCCGGCCGCCGTGTACGCCCGCCCCAGCGGCATGGCGAACTACAACAACGAGGGCTTCGCGCTGGCCGGCGCCGGCGAGTGCGTGTCGGGCTCGAAGCCGGTGTACTGGTCGGACGACGCGAACGACGGCGGGCACGCGCTGCGCCGGGGCAGCGTCAGCTGCTGAGGGGAGGCGCGGGCACGCGTTACGGCGCCCGGCGCAGGGAGGCGTCCAGCGAGGCCATGAGCCACGCGGCACGGCTCCTGCCGCCGGGGGCGGGCGGGTAGCGGCGGAGGACGTCGATCAGGACGGGGGTGGCCCGTTCCCGGGCCCTCTCGACCGCCCGCTCCCCCGCCCGCGGATCGTCTCCCGCACGGATCTCCGCGATGCGGGCCGCGTTCGCGGCGGCCCGGAGGATGTGGCCGACCTGGTGGGCCTTCGCGAGGGGGTGCAGGTAGGCGGCGGACGCGGCGTCGCCCGCCGCCTGCGCGGCCAGCCGTGCGGCCTCGGTCGCCGCGTCCTTCGCGGCGCGGTGGGCGTCCATCGAGGCGACGCGCTGGAGCCGGGTCCTGGGCGCGCCGTCGATGAACTCCCGGGCCGCCACGATGGCGGCCCGGGGCCGCGCATCACCGGGATGTGCGTCCTCGAACACCGGCAGGACGCACTCCGCCGCCTCGGTGGCGTACTGCGCCACGACACGCAACTCGGCCATGGACAGCTCGAAATCCCCGCTCACACCCGTCATCCGACCGATCGTCGCACGTCGCCCCCGCGTGAGGCCGTACGGCTCCGAGGCGCCTCCCGCACGCTCTCTTCCTGAGCGTCCTCGCGAAGGCCGCTCTGTACGATCACGGAGGCCGGCCACTGGTGTCCCGGCCGGATGATCGGAGGGGCCGACGCGTGTCCGCCACGAACTTCTGCGCTCACGTCGCCGTAGGCGGTGAGGTTCTGGGAGCCGGCCTCGGAGGGAGCCCGGAATCCTGGGAAGCCGCCCTGGGGCCGGCTTACCTCGATGTTCCCGGTGGCGGCATGCTGCGGCGGGACTACGGGCTCGTGGAGATCAACTTCTCGCCGGACCTGCCGGGGCACCCCGGGCAGATGTCGTGCTTCGGCTTCGGCGTGAGCATCCAACGGCTGCTGTACGACCGGTCTCCGAACACCGTGCCGTCCACGCTCTCGCGGGAATACGGGAAGTTCGCGCCCAGAGTCCCCTTCGGGGAGCTGCGGGCAGCCGTCCTGGCCCTGGGCCGCACGATCGCGCTCGACACGCAGAACACGTCGCGTGACATGGACTGCTACCGCGTGTCCGCATCCGGGGCCCGCATCCACGTCGTCGCCGACCCTGACCCGTACGGGTCCGGCGAACCGGACCCCTCCGGACACCGAAGGGGTGACGTCTGGTCCATCGACGTGTGGTGACCAGCCGGGGCCGCCGGCCGGTCCGGTCACGACCTCGTCACGTCGTACTCCGCCCACACCGTCTTCCCCGGCGCCCGCGTCCTCGCGTACCAGCCCCGGCGCGTGGCCAGGCCCTCGACCAGCAGCAGGCCGCGCCCGTCGTCCGCGAGGCCGGCTTCCGGGATCGCGCCGGGGCGGGGCGGGACGCGTTCGCCCCGGGTGTCGGTCACCTCGATCCGCGCGGTCGGACCGGCCGGACTCGCCACGGCGAAGCAGTACAGGCAGCGTTTGTACGCGCGAGAGCCCTGCCGGTCCGAAGCCGACCGGCAGGGCCGTCACGGGCCTTGTACTACGAGCAGTAGACGAACTGGGCCGTCGACTCCAGCCAGTGCGCCCACTTCATGGCCTTCATGGTCTGCGGCCCATACTTGCCATCCACGGTCACGCCCACCCTGCGCTGCACGGACTTCACGGCGGCAAAGGTGGCGGCGCCGAACTTGCCGTCCACTTCCAGGCCTGTCTTGTAGCAGTAGTTCATGTTGCGCTGGAGTGCCCTCACTCCATATCCGGTAGCTCCCTGGTGCAGTGTGCACGCGGTGGTGAACCGGTCGGCGGCCGTGTCGAAGCCATGAGGAATCGAGACGATGTACTTGCCGTCGTACGTCGACTCACTGCCGGTGCACGAAGGCGCCACCGCCGCCGCCGTCGGGGCCCAGACGAGCGCGCCTCCCAGCAGCGCTCCCAGGGCGAGCGTCACCACGCCCGACGACTTGAGCCGCCGGATACCACCTGTCATGAGTTCCTCCTACGATCGTCGCAGTCACGGCCGGTCATCGCCTCGTGCAGCGCTTGAACTTGCCGGTCGGCTCGTTGTAAAGGGGCCACTTGATCGCGTCGCGGGTCTTGGGCCCGTACTTGCCGTCGGCGGTCACGCCGGCCGCCCGCTGGGCTCTCTTGAGGGCTGCGAAGGTCTTGTCGCCGAACACGCCGTCAATCGCGATGCTCTGGCTGTAGCACTTGACCAGCGCGCGCTGGATCGCGTCGACCTCACCGCCACGGGCACCCTGGTGCACGTAGCAGTTCGCGTTGACCTTGATCGGCTCCCACTCGTGGGGAATCTTGATGTAGTCGCCGCCTCCCCTCGACTCCCAGAGGCCGCGGTCGCACTCCCAGGACACGGCGGAGCTAGGCGCGACCGCGACGCCTCCGAGAAGGCCGGTGACCATCGCGGTCACGACGCCGGCGGCCCTGAGTTTTCTGATCGTCCCTCTGGACATGGGTACCCCCCTCGTTGACGGTGGTTGGACCCTAAGGCCCTTGGCGGGGCGGGACTTTGCCGTGTGCGCGGAGTGCTTTGTCTCCCGTGCGTCCGCATCACGTCCCCCGCCTGTCACAGCCGTTGCACCGCGGGTGGGTGTAATTCACACTCTTCTCGGATCGTTCATGTCGAGGGGGCGCGCATGAGTCCGGCGCTGGACACCGCGTACATACCGCCGCAGGACCGCGAGGAGATCATCCGGCGCGCGGTGTGGGACTCCGTGGTGCCGGTGGACATCGATCACCGGGCACCCGACGGGGAGATCCGGGCCCGGATGGACGTGAAGGCGGTCGGAGCGCTGCGAGTGTCTTCGGCCCGCTCGACGGCGGTGACGCTGCGGCGGACCGAACAGCTGGTGCGGAAGGACGAGGAGCCCTCGCTCTTCCTCAGTCTTCAGGTGACGGGCACCAGCATGGGCGCGCAGCACGGGCGGGAATGCGTCCTCGGACCCGGTGAGTTCGCGGTCTTCCGGTCGAACGCCCCGTACACCCTGCTCTTCGACGAAGGGGTCGACCACCACTTCCTGCGGCTGCCGCTCTCCGTGCTCGCGCTGCCGGACCGGCTGATCCGGGACACCACCACGCTCACGTTCGGCGCCGGGGACCCGCTCGCGCGGCTGGCGTACACGTACTTCGCGCAGCTCGCCCGGAGCGACGAGCTGCACCGCAGCGACCGTGCCGACGCGGTGCTGGCGCCCAGCGTGGAGCTGCTGCGCGCGGTCCTGGTCTCCCGGCACGGGGGCATCGCGCCGGCGAAGGACCCGATGGAGGCGACGCTCGGGCTGCGGATCACGCACTACATCCGGGAGCACCTGGCCGACCACGACCTGTCGGCGGCACGCATCGCCGCCGCGCACGGCATCTCCGTACGGCATCTGTACACCGTGCTGTCCCGGGCGGGTATCAGCCTCGGGGACTGGATACGGGCCCGGCGGCTCGAAGCGTGCCGGCGGGAGCTGGCCGGGCCCGCCGGGCGGTCGCGGACCGTCGCGGCGATCGGGCGGAGCTGGGGGTTCGTGAACGCCACGCACTTCAGCCGGGTGTTCAAGGAGGCGTACGGGGTGTCGCCCCGGGACTGGCGGGACCGGCGGTCCGGCTGAGCCGCCGGTGCGGCGCGGCGGATAGGGTCGACGGGTCATGGACTACGCACCGATCGACCGGAGTCCCGGAGAATTCCAGCAGGCCCTGAGCGCGGCCGAGGTCGAGGCCGTCGTGCGGGCGGCCTTCGGCGGGGGTGCGGCCGTGCTGTCGGCCGTCGAACTCACCGGTGGCTACTACAACAACACGTATCGGATCGAGCTGGACGGGGAACGGCCCGTCGTCCTGCGCGTCGCGCCGGAGCCGGGCCGTCAGGCCAGGGCCGATCCCGAGATGATGCGCAACGAGCACGCCGGGGTTCCGTACCTGGCGCCGGTGGCGGAACTGCTGCCGCGTACTCTCGCGATCGATTTCACCCATGGGGTGATCGGGCGCGACTACATGTTCCAGACGTTTCTGTCCGGGGTGCCCGCCGGAGAGGCGCTCGCCGGGTACCCGGAACCCGCGCGGGGCGCGTACTTCCGTCAGCTGGGCGCCATCACGCGCACCGTGCACGGTGTGCGCGGCCCGGGTTTCGGCCGGGTCGCCGGTCCGGTGCACGAGCGGTGGAGCGACGCGCTGTGCACCTGGTTCGAGCGCGCGAGCGCGGACCTCACCGACGCCGGCCTCGATGCCGCTGACATCACGAGGCTGGTCCGGCTGGCCGACCGTGAGCGCGCCGTACTCGACGAGGTCACCGAGCCGCGCCTGCTGCACGGAGACCTCTGGGTGGGGAACACCATGCTGGCCGAAGGGGCGCCGGAACCGTTGATCACGGGTGTCTTCGACTGCGACAGGCTCTGGTGGGGCGACCCGGAAGCGGACTGGCCGGTCTACCTGGCGCTGCGCAAGCCGGGCGGCGAACGCGACGCCTTCTGGGGGAGCTACGGCCGGGTGGGCCGGACCGAGGGCGCCCGGTGGCGCGCACTGGTCTACGAGGCGAGGCACGCGACCGCGCTGCTGCTCGAATTCCACCGGCTGGGCATGGCCGACCGGCTGGCCGAGACCTACGGCGAGATCCGCGACCTCGCCACCCGGTTGGCCACCCACTGACGCGGAACCGGCCCGGGGTCCGGTGTGCGGGGTGGGGTCGCTCGGCCCCGCCCCCATCGTCCGGGTGACCCCTTCCCGCTGGACAGCGCAACTCCCCGTGTCGCGCGCCCGGGGGTGGCGCCGGGTCCGCTCAGGATGCCGGTATGAAACCCATGCCCCAGCGCCTAGCCGCGCTGCGCTCACGCGCCCGCACCACGGGTGCGGCCTGTGCCGTCCTGGCGGCCGTCGTTCCCGCCGTCACCCTGGGCGTAGGCGCCACGCCCGCCGCCGCGGCCACCCTGCCCGGCGGACTCGGGCCGTGCGTGCCGGGTGACTGCCCGGACCCGTTCCCCGACGTCAACAACGGGGACATCGCCGGCCGGGACGACGCGATCAACATCTTCGTGGGCGACGACTTCCTCGTCCGGGGGCGTGCGGCGGAGGCCGAGGGCCGGGTCGTCGTGCTGGACGACTTCGACCAGGACAAGGACGCGGACACGGGCGGGCTGTACAACCTCGGGATCGTCGGGGTCGGGTCGCGCGTCGCGCCGCCCGTCGACTCGGACTTCCTGGCCGCCGGCGGGGATGTGACCATCGCCGCCGGGCAGATCCTGGACACGACGGGCGGTCTCGTCGACGAGGTGGGCACCGTGCGCTACGCGGGCACGCTGTCCGGGGCCGTCAGCGGGACGACCGTCCAGGACGACGACGCGACGGCCCCGTACGTGGGCCTGCGCGACGAGCTCACGGCGGCCAGCCAGTGCTACGCGCGGCCGGACGGTGCGCCCCGGACGCCCACCGGGACCGCGGTCAACGAGGGCTACCGGACGCTGTTCACCGGAGACGGCACGTCGCAGCTCCAGGTGTTCAACGTCGACTTCGACCTGGTCAACCCGAACTCCCCCAACGGAAGCCAGTCCATCGAGTTCACGGGCATCCCCGACGACGCGACGATCCTGGTCAATGTGATCGGTGAGAACCGCGTCATCAACACCACCAGCGGGAGCGACACGCTGGGCCAGTACCGCGAGCGGCTGCTGTGGAACCTGCCCGACGCCACCACGGCCTCCTTCGAGGGGTCCGGGCAGTTCCAGGGCAGTGTCCTGGTGGGCGAGCAGGCGTCCATGACCACGGTGAGCCTGCCCGGGATGAACGGCAGGTTCTTCACGACCGGGTCGCTGACCCACACCAGCGAGAGCGCGGGGGTGGAGTTCCACGCCTACCCGTTCGACGGCGACCTCCCGGACTGCGGTGGTCCGCAGCCGGTGACGGGCGATGTGAGCGTGCTGAAGACCGACGCCGAGACCGGTGACCCGCTCGCCGGAGCCGGTTTCGAGCTGTGGCGCGAGACCAACGACGTGCCCGGCCTCCAGACCGACGGCGCCGACCCCGACACCCTCGTCTCGAACTGCACCACCCCGGCGAACGGCGTCTGCTCCGAGACGACGACCGTGGGTACGTACTACTGGCGCGAGACGGCGGCCCCGGACGGCTACGAGCTGCCCGACCCCAACGTCTTCGGGCCGCTGGTCCTCACCGAGGACAACGCGGAGGACGGCGTCCAGACCGAGGCCGTCAACAGCCGGACCCCCGTACCGCCGGTGACCGGCGAGGTCCGCGTACACAAGACCGACGCCGAGACCGGGGCCCCGCTCGCCGGAGCCGACTTCGAGCTGTGGCGCGAGACCAACGACGTGCCCGGCCTCCAGACCGACGGCACCGACCCCGACACCCTCGTCTCGAACTGCACCACCCCGGCGAACGGCGTCTGCTCCGAGACGACGACCGTGGGTACGTACTACTGGCGCGAGACGGCGGCCCCGGACGGCTACGAGCTGCCCGACCCCAACGTCTTCGGGCCGCTGGTCCTCACCGAGGACAACGCGGAGGACGGCGTCCAGACCGAGGCCGTCAACAGCCGGACCCCCGTACCCCCGGTGACCGGCGAGGTCCGCGTACACAAGACCGACGCCGAGACCGGAGCCCCGCTCGCCGGAGCCGACTTCGAGCTGTGGCGCGAGACCAACGACGTGCCCGGCCTCCAGACGATCGGCATCAACCCCGACACCTTCGTCACCGACTGCACCACCCCGGCGAACGGCGTCTGCACCGCGACCACGATCGCGGGCACCTACTACTGGCGCGAGACGGCGGCCCCGGCCGGCTACGAGCTGCCCGACCCCAACGTCTTCGGGCCGCTGGTCCTCACCGAGGACAACGCGGAGGACGGCGTCCAGGCCGAGGCAGTCAACACCGAGACCCCCGTCCCGCCGGTGACCGGTTCGCTGACGCTGGACAAGACGGACGCGAAGAACGGGGAGCCGCTGCCCGGGGCCGTATTCGAGCTGTGGCGCGAGAGCAACGACGTGCCCGGGCTCCAGACGGGCGGGGCGAACCCCGACACCCTCGCGGACGCGGGCTGCTCCACGGACCAGGACGGGCAGTGCACCTTCGACGACCTGCCGCTCGGTGAGTACTACCTCCGTGAGATCGCCGTCCCGGAGGGGTACGTCCTGCCGGCGAACCCCGTCTCCGGGCCGTTCGAGGTGACGGAGGAGAACAGCGAGGAGGGCGTCACCGTGGAGCTGGCCAACGACCGCGGTGAGCCGTGCAAGGGCAAGGACTGCAAGGACGACACGCACAAGGCCGCTCGCGGCTGACGCGGTCACCCGCCCGGCCGCCCACTCGTGGGCGGCCGGGCGGTCCCGCTGATTGGCTCGTCAGTACACCGTTCCCGTTGAATACGCAGGAGGTCCGGCCGTGTCCCGTCCCCACCGCCTCACCGGTGCCGCCCTCGCCACGGCGGCGATGGCGCTGCTGTGCACCGCGGCCCCCTCGGCCGCGTCTCCCGGCCGCGACTCCGCGTGCACCGCGCCGGCCGGGCCGTACCAGCGACAGCTGGAGCGGCACCTCGGACGGCCCGTGGACGGCCGTCAGTCCGACGCCGACTGCCGGGCCATCCGGTCCTTCCAGACCGAGCGGGGCCGCCCGCATCCCGACGGGTTCGCCGACCTCGGCACGTACCGGGCGATGCTCGTGGTCGAGGCCACGCCGAATCCGAACGCCGCCGGCGACTGCCCCGTCGAGACCGGGCGCGTGACCTGCGTCGACATGGACCGCCAGTTGCTGTGGGTGCAGAAGGGGAAGGACGTCGTCTTCGCACCCGTGCCCATCCGCACCGGCCGCGACGCGGAGGAGACGCGGCCCGGCCGGCACACCATCTACTGGCGCGACCGCGACCACGTCTCCGACATCTACGACGACGCCCCCATGCCGTACTCGCAGTTCTTCGACGGCGGCCAGGCGCTGCACGGACACCCGGGCGACCTGTACGACGGCGGCGGGTCGGCGGGCTGCGTCAACCTCACGGTGGACGACGCGGCGAAGCTGTGGGACCTGCTCGCGCTGGACGACGTCGTCTACGTGTGGGGTGTGAAGCCCGGCACCGCCGACTGAGGGCCGTGCCCGGTCAGTCCTCGCCCTCCAGGTTTCCTTCCGTCTCCAGGAACACCTGGCGCAGCGCTTCGAGCACCGCCGGGTCGGGCTTGGCCCACATGCCGCGCGACTCGGCTTCCAGGAGTCGTTCCGCGATGCCGTGCAGGGCCCACGGGTTGGCCTGTTCGAGGAACGCGCGGTTCGCCGGGTCCAGGACATAGGCCTCGGTCAGCTTGTCGTACATCCAGTCCGCGACCACGCCCGTCGTGGCGTCGTAGCCGAAGAGGTAGTCGACGGTCGCGGCCAGCTCGAAGGCGCCCTTGTAACCGTGGCGGCGCATCGCCTCGATCCACTTCGGGTTGACGACCCGGGCGCGGAAGACGCGGGACGTCTCCTCGGTCAGCGTGCGGGTGCGGACCGTCTCGGGGCGGGTCGAGTCCCCGATGTACGCCTCCGGGGCGGTCCCCCTCAGCGCGCGGACCGTGGCGACCATTCCCCCGTGGTACTGGAAGTAGTCGTCGGAGTCCGCGATGTCGTGCTCGCGGGTGTCGGTGTTCTTCGCGGCGACCGCGATGCGCTTGTACGCGGTCTCCATCTCCTCCCTGGCCGGGCAGCCGTCCAGGTCCCGGCCGTAGGCGTAGCCGCCCCAGGTCGTGTAGACCTCGGCGAGGTCGGCGTCGGTGCGCCAGTCGCGCGAGTCGATGAGCTGGAGCAGCCCGGCGCCGTACGTGCCGGGGCGCGAGCCGAAGATCCGGGTGGTGGCCCGGCGCTCGTCCCCGTGCTCGGCGAGGTCCGCCTGCGCGTGCGCCCGTACGTGGTTGAGCCCGGCCGGTTCGTCGAGCGAGGCGGCCAGCCGGACCGCGTCGTCCAGCAGGCCGATGGTGTGCGGGAACGCGTCGCGGAAGAAGCCGCTGATGCGCAGGGTGACGTCGATGCGGGGGCGGCCGAGCTCGGCGGCCGGGATCGCCTCCAGGCCGGTGACGCGGCGCGAGGCGTCGTCCCAGACCGGGCGGACGCCGAGCAGGGCGAACGCCTCGGCGACGTCGTCGCCGGCGGTGCGCATGGCGCTCGTTCCCCAGAGCGAGAGGCCCACGGATTCCGGCCAGTCGCCGTTGTCCTTGCGGTAGCGGTCCAGGAGCGAGTCGGCCAGGGCCTGGCCGGTCTCCCAGGCGAGGCGGGAGGGGACGGCCTTGGGGTCCACGGAGTAGAAGTTGCGGCCGGTCGGGAGGACGTTGACGAGTCCCCGGAGGGGTGAGCCGGAGGGGCCCGCGGGCACGAAGCGCCCGTCGAGGGCGCGAACGCAGTGGTCCAGTTCGTCGGTGGTCCGGGCCAGGCGGGGGGCGACCTCTTCGGCGGCGAAGTCGAGGATGGCGGCGACGGAATCAAGCCCCTGCGGCGATTGAGCGGCGGGGTCCGGGGCGGAGCCCTCTGCCGGCGAACCGGGAACGGATGTGGCGACCGCGGCCACGGCCGAGCGCTCCCAGTTCGCGTCCTCCATCGCCTGGACCAGGGCCCGCGCCTGTTCCTCCACCGCGTCCGCGTCCGTGCGGGTCGCCGCCGACTCGTCGAGGCCCAACGCCTCGCGCAGGCCCGGCAGGGACGTCGTGCCGCCCCAGATCTGGCGGGCCCGGAGGATGGCCAGGATCAGGTTGACCCGGGCGGCCCCGGCCGGCGCGGCGCCGAGGACGTGCAGGCCGTCGCGGATCTGGACGTCCTTGATCTCGCAGAGCCAGCCGTCCAGATGCATGATGAAGTCGTCGAAGCCCTCGTCCTCCGGGCGGTCCTCGACGCCCAGGTCGTGGTCGAGCTTCGCGGCCTGGATCAGGGTCCAGATCTGGGCGCGGACGGCCGGCAGCTTGGCCGGGTCCATGGCGGCGATCTGGGCGTGCTCGTCCAGGAGTTGTTCGAGGCGGGCGATGTCGCCGTAGCTGTCGGCCCGGGCCATCGGCGGCACCAGGTGGTCCACGAGTGTGGCGTGCGCCCGGCGCTTGGCCTGGGTGCCCTCGCCGGGGTCGTTGACGAGGAACGGGTAGATCAGCGGGAGGTCGCCGAGCGCCGCGTCGGGGCCGCAGGCGGCGGACAGGCCCGCGTTCTTGCCGGGCAGCCACTCCAGGTTGCCGTGTTTGCCGAGGTGGACCATCGCGTCGGCGCCGAAGCCGTTGTCGTCGGCGCGGGCGGCGATCCAGCGGTAGGCGGCCAGGTAGTGGTGCGAGGGCGGCAGGTCCGGGTCGTGGTAGATCGCGATCGGGTTCTCGCCGAAGCCGCGCGGCGGCTGGATGAGGATGAGCAGGTTGCCCCGGCGCAGGGCCGCGAGCACGATGTCGCCCTCCGGGTTGCGGGAGCGGTCCACGAACATCTCGCCGGGCGGCGGGCCCCAGTGCTCCTCGACGGCCTCGCGGAGTGTGGCGGGGAGGGTGGCGTACCAGCGGCGGTAGTCGGCGGCGGGGATGCGGACCGGGTTGCGGGCGAGCTGGTCCTCGGTGAGCCAGGCCTGGTCGTGGCCGCCCGCCTCGATGAGGGCGTGGATCAGCTCGTCGCCGTCGCCGGACGCGAGGCCGGGGACCTCCTCCGTGCCGAAGTCGTAGCCCTCCTCGCGCAGCCGGCGCAGCAGGGCGACCGCGCTGGCGGGGGTGTCGAGTCCGACGGCGTTGCCGATACGGGAGTGCTTGGTCGGGTACGCGGACAGCACGAGGGCGATCCGCTTCCGGGCGTTCGGGATGTGGCGCAGCCGGGCGTGGCGTACGGCGGTGCCGGCCACGCGGGCGGCGCGTTCTTCGTCGGCGACGTAGGCGGGCAGGCCGTCCTCGTCGATCTCCTTGAAGGAGAACGGGACGGTGATCAGGCGGCCGTCGAACTCGGGCACCGCGATCTGGCTGGCGGCGTCCAGCGGGGACACGCCCTCGTCGTTGTCCTCCCAGTCGGCGCGGGAGCCGGTGAGGCAGAGCGCCTGGAGGATCGGCACGTCGAGCGCGGTGAGCGCGCCCGCGTCCCAGGACTCGTCGTCGCCGCCGGCCGACGCCTCGGCGGGCCGGGTGCCGCCTGCCGCGAGGACGGTGGTGACGATCGCGTCGGCGCCGCGCAGGGTCTCGATGAGCGCGGGTTCGGGGGTGCGCAGCGAGGCGACGTACAGCGGGAGGGCGCGGGCGCCCTGGGCCTCGACGGCAGCGCACAGGGTCTCGACGAAGGCGGTGTTGCCGCTCATGTGGTGGGCGCGGTAGTAGAGCACCGCCACGGTGGGGGCGGCGTCCTCGGGCGTCCGGGGTGTGCGCTCCAGCGGGCCCCAGGAGGGTGCGGCGGCGGGCGGTTCGAAGCCGTGGCCGGTGAGCAGGACGGTGTCGGAGAGGAAGCGGGCGAGCTGGTCCAGATTGGCGGGGCCGCCGTGCGCGAGGTAGGCGTGGGCCTCGGCGGCGATCCCGATGGGCACGGTGGATGCGGCCATCAGCTGGGCGTCGGGGGCCTGTTCGCCGGTGAGGACGACGACGGGGCGGCCGGTGGCGAGGACCTGGTCGAGGCCGTCCTGCCAGGCGCGGATTCCGCCGAGGAGCCGGACGACGACGAGGTCGGTGCCCTCCAGGAGGGCGGGCAGGTCCTGGAGCGGGAGGCGGGAGGGGTTCGCGTACCGGTAGCGGACCGGTCCGTCCGAGGCGCGGGCGCTGAGCAGGTCGGTGTCGGACGTCGACAGGAGCAGGATCATGCGGCGTCTGGCCTTCCTCGGGGTGTCCACGCCCCGGGCGGTGTCGAGATCCCCTGCTCGGACCTGCCGAACGTGCGGGGAAGGGAGTTCCTGACTCGCCCGGCCTGGTGGGGCCGGGCTCACAGTGGCGGGACCGCGCCGGAATCGCACCGGGCTTCCTCCCCTGTCGCCGTCTGTGGCGACGGCGGACCCGCGGGCCCGCCGGGGTCCGTCCGTGAAGACGGGCCCCGCAGGCATAGTACGGGCCGGGCTGCCCGACGGGTCATACGGATCGGAAGACGGGTCGTACAGATCGGATGAGATGGTCGGTATGCTCGCCGCCATGCCTCCCCCAGCCCCCCATTTCGCCCAGCCCGACGACGCCCGTTTCCGGTCGCGCGGCGACGCCTGCCCCGGTGCGCTGCGCCTGCACCGGGCCGACGACGGGGCGTTGGCGCGGGTGCGGGTGCCCGGTGGTGTGCTCGGCGCGGACCAGGCGGACGGGCTGCGGGAGTTGGCCGGACGGCTGGGCGATGGTGAGCTGCATCTCACTTCGCGCGGCAATGTGCAGCTGCGCGGTCTGGGTGCGGAGTGCGGGGGCGAACTGGCTTCTCGCATGTACGAAATGGGGCTTTTGCCCTCCGCGCGGCATGAGCGCGTCCGCAATGTGGTGGCCTCCCCGCTGTCCGGGCTCGACGGGCGCGGCGAGCGGGACGTCCGCCCGTGGCTGTCCGCGCTGGACGCGCTGGTGTGCGCGAGCGCGGAGGCGGCCGGCCTGTCGGGCCGGTTCCTGTTCGCGCTGGACGACGGGCGCGGCGATGCGGACGCGCTGGGCGCGGATGTGACGCTGCGGGCGCGGGCGGACGGGGACGCGGAGCTGCGGATCGGGGCGCTGGACGCGGTGGCCCGGATTCCGGGTGACGAGGCGCCGCGTGCCGCGCTGCTGGCGGCGACGGTGTTCCTGTCCATGGCAGCCGATTCCGGTTCCGGTGCGTGGCGGGTCGCCGAGCTGCCCGGGGGTGCCGGGCCGTTGTTCGACGAGGTGGTACGGCAGCTGGGCGCGGCCGGGCTGCCGGTCGCCCGGGCGACCGTGCCGGTGCCGGGCGGGGCGCCCCCGGCGCTCGGTGTGGTGACGGGGGCCGGCGGCACGGCCGCGCTGTCCGTCGGGCTGCCGCTCGGGCGGGCGGACGCGGTGCGGTGGCGGGCGCTGACGGATTTCGCCCGGGACCACGGCGCCGGCGAACTGCGGCTCACCCCGTGGCGCGGAGTCGTCGTGCCCGGCGTCCGGCGCGAGGAGGCGTCCGAGGCGCTCGACGCGCTGGAGGCGGTGGGCCTCGTCGTCGGGGACCGCTCGCCGTGGTCCGGGACGGGGGCGTGCATCGGGCGGCCGGGATGCGCGAAGTCCCGTGCGGATGTGCGGGGTGACGCCGCGTCAGCGCTGCCGGACGCCTCGCGTCCGGGCGCCCTGCCCGTCCACTGGTCCGGGTGCGAACGGCGCTGCGGGCACCCGCGCGGTGCGTGGGTCGACGTCGTCGCCGGCCCGGACGGCGGCTACCGGGTGTCCGTCGTACGGGACGGACGGCCCGGGGCCCCGGCGCGCGTCGCCGGCGACCCCGCCGCGCTGGCCGACGCCGTGGCGGCGGCCCGCAGAACCCGTCCCTGAACGGCACACGACAGCTTTTCCCACCCGAGTTTCCCGCCTGCTGAAGAGAGCGACACCACTGTGTACGAGTACGAGAAGGACGGACCGGCCATCTATCGCCAGTCCTTCGCCACCATCCGGGCGGAGGCGGACCTCGCCGGGCTGCCCGCGGACGTGAGCCAGGTCGCGGTCCGGATGATCCACGCCTGCGGGATGGTCGACCTCGTACGCGACCTCGGCTACACGCCCGGCGCGGTCGCCCGCGCCCGCGCGGCGCTGCGGGCCGGCGCGCCCATCCTCTGCGACGTGGCCATGGTCGCCAGCGGGGTCACCCGCAAGCGGCTGCCCGCGGACAACGAGGTGGTGTGCACCCTGTCCGACCCGGCGGTGCCCGGGCTCGCGGCGGAGCTGGGCACGACCCGCTCGGCGGCGGCCCTGGAGCTGTGGCGGGACCGCCTCGACGGGGCGGTCGTGGCCGTCGGGAACGCGCCGACCGCCCTGTTCCGGCTGCTGGAGATGATCGAGGAGGGGGCCCCGCGCCCCGCCGCCGTCATCGGTGTGCCGGTCGGGTTCGTCGGCGCCGCCGAGTCCAAGGACGCCCTGGCCGCCCACCCGTCGGGGCTCGACCACCTGATCGTGCGCGGCCGGCGCGGCGGGAGCGCCATCGCCGCCGCCGCGCTCAACGCCATCGCCAGCGAGGAAGAATGACCGTGAGCCAGCAGACGACGGGCCGGCCGGGCGAGCGGCGGACGGGCCGGCTCTACGGGGTCGGGCTCGGCCCCGGCGACCCGGCGCTGATGACCCTGCGCGCGGTGGAGGCCATCGCCGAGGCGGACGTCGTCGCCTACCACAGCGCCCGGCACGGCCGGTCCATCGCCCGGTCCATCGCGGCGGAGCACCTGCGCGCCGACCACATCGAGGAGGCCCTGGTCTATCCGGTCACCACGGAGACCACGGACCACCCGGGCGGCTACCGGGGCGCGATGGAGGACTTCTACACCGAGGCGGCGGCCCGGCTCGCGGACCACCTGGACGCGGGGCGCACGGTCGCCGTGCTCGCCGAGGGCGACCCGATGTTCTACGGCTCGTACATGCACATGCACAAGCGGCTGGCCGACCGCTACCCGGCCGAGGTGATCCCCGGGGTGACCTCGGTCAGCGCCGCCGCCGCGCGGCTCGGGACCCCGCTCGCGGAGGGCGAGGAGGTCCTGACGATCCTGCCGGGCACCCTGCCCGAGGAGGAGCTGACCGCCCGGCTGGCCGCGACCGACGCCGCCGTCGTGATGAAGCTCGGCCGGACGTTCCCCGCCGTGCGCCGCGCGTTCGAGGCGTCGGGCCGGCTGCCCGAGGCCCGCTATGTGGAACGCGCCACGATGGCCGGGGAGCGGCTGGGCGTGCTCGCGGACACGGACGCGGACTCGGTGCCGTACTTCGCGGTCGCCGTGCTGCCGAGCCGGATCGACGCCCGCCCGGAGCGCTCCCCGGGCGACGGTGAGGTGGCGGTCGTCGGCACCGGCCCGGCCGGGCCGCTGTGGCTGACGCCCGAGACGCGCGGGGCGCTGGCCGAGGCGGACGACCTGGTCGGCTACACGACCTATCTGGCCCGGGTGCCGGTCCGGCCCGGGCAGGTCCGGCACGGCTCGGACAACAAGGTGGAGTCGGAGCGGGCGGAGTTCGCGCTCGACCTGGCCCGGCGCGGGCGGCGGGTCGCCGTGGTGTCCGGCGGCGACCCGGGGGTCTTCGCGATGGCGACGGCGGTCCTCGAAGTCGCGTCGCGCGAGGAGTACGCGGAGGTGCCGGTGCGGGTGCTGCCGGGGGTGACGGCGGCGAACGCGGCGGCGGCCCGGGCGGGTGCGCCGCTGGGCCACGACTACGCGGCGATCTCGCTGTCGGACCGGCTCAAGCCGTGGGAGGTCATCGCGCGCCGGCTGTCCGCCGCCGCCTCGGCGGACCTGGTGCTCGCGCTGTACAACCCCGGTTCGCGGAGCCGGACCTGGCAGGTCGGGAAGGCGCGGGACCTGCTCCTCGAACACCGCTCCCCCGACACGCCGGTGGTCCTCGGCCGGGACGTCGGCGGGCCGGGCGAGAGCGTACGGACGGTGCGCCTCGGCGACCTCGATCCGGCCGAGGTGGACATGCGCACGATCCTGATCGTCGGGTCCTCGCAGACCCGGTGGGGGCGGCGGGGCGACGGCACGCAGATCGTGTGGACGCCGCGCCGCTACCCGGAGAGCTGATCCGTCAGCCAGGCCAGGGCGGCTTCCGGGGAGCCGGCCACCGCGCCTCCCTCGGGGACCGGTGGCCGGCGGACCACGACCACGGGGATGCCGGCCTCGCGGGCGGCGGTCAGCTTGGGGGCCGTCGCGGCGCCGCCGCTGTCCTTGGTGACGAGGACGTCGATCCGGTGGCGGCGGATCAGCTCGCGCTCGCCCTCCAGGGTGAAGGGGCCCCGGTCGAGCAGGACCTCCATCCGGGCCGGGTGCGGCGGCTGCGGGGCGTCCACGGACCGCGCCAGGAACCACAGGTCGTCCAGGTCCGCGAAGGCGGCGAGCCCCATGCGGCCCGTGGTGAGGAAGACGCGCCGCCCCAGCGCGGGCAGCGCCCCGGCCGCCTCGGCCAGGGAGCCGGCCGGGTGCCAGTCGTCACCGGCACCGGGCACCCAGCCGGGCCGGCGCAGCATGAGCAGGGGAACATGGGCCGCGGCGGCTGCGGCGGCCGCGTTGAAGGTGATCGTCCCGGCGAAAGGATGGGTGGCGTCGATGAGCGCGCGCACCCGGTGCGAGCGGAGCCAGTCCGCCAGCCCGTCGGCTCCGCCGAAGCCGCCGACCCGGACCTCTCCGGGCGGCGGCTTCGGCCGGGCCACCCGGCCCGCGAGGGAGCTGGTGACCCTGCTTCCGGCGGGCAGCTGGGCCACCAGCAGCTCGGCGAGACGGCGGGCCTCCGTCGTCCCGCCCAGAATCAGTACGTGCACGGGGACCATCCATGAGTGAGGCGAAAGGCGGGCGCGGCGCCCAACTCAAGCACACCGGTCTGCGGCCCGGCTGGACGACCGGTGCCTGCGCGACGGCCGCCGCGACGGCCGCGTACACGGCGCTGCTGAGCGGGGACTTCCCGGACCCGGTGACGATCACGCTGCCCCGGGGCCAGACCCCGGCGTTCGCGCTGGCCGTGGAGGAGCTGGGCGACGGGCGGGCGACGGCGGGCGTGGTCAAGGACGCGGGCGACGACCCCGACGTGACGCACGGCGCCCTGGTGCGGGTGAGCGTGCGGGCGCTGCCGCCGGGCTCGGGCGTGGTGTTCCGGGCCGGGCCCGGGGTGGGCACGGTGACGCTGCCGGGGCTGCCGCTGGACGTCGGCGAACCGGCGGTGAACCCGGTGCCGCGTCAGATGATCCGGGACCACCTCGCGCGGGTCGCTGCGGCGCACGGCGGGTCCGGGGACGTCGAGGTGACGATCGGCGTGGACCACGGCGAGGAGATCGCCCGCTCCACCTGGAACCCGCGCCTGGGCATCCTGGGCGGCCTGTCGATCCTCGGCACGACCGGGGTCGTGGTGCCGTACTCCTGCTCGGCGTGGATCGACTCGATCCGCCGGGGCGTGGACGTGGCGCGCGCGGCGGGGCACACCCATGTCGCCGGGTGCACGGGCTCCACCTCGGAGAGGACGGTGGTCGCCGAGTACGGGCTGCCGGAGATCGCGCTGCTGGACATGGGGGACTTCGCGGGCGCGGTCCTCAAATACGTGCGCCGCCACCCGGTGGACCGGCTCACCGTGTGCGGCGGGTTCGCCAAGCTGTCGAAGCTCGCCGCCGGCCATCTGGACCTCCACTCGGGGCGCTCCCAGGTCGACAGGGCGTACCTGGCGGAGCTGGCCCGGCGCGGCGGTGCCGGCGAGGCCCTGGCCGCCGAGATCGCCGTCGCCAACACCGGTCTGGCCGCGCTGCGGTTGTGCCAGGCGGGCGGGGTGCCGCTGGGCGATCTGGTGGCCGTTGCCGCGCGGGACCAGGCGCTGTCGGTGCTGCGGGGCGCGCCGGTGGCGGTGGACGTGATCTGCATCGACCGGGCGGGGACCGTGGTCGGGCGCAGCCCCGTACGCTGACCCGCCCGGGCGGGCCGCGGTCAGCAGGTGTGGCGGTCGCGGGCGGGCGAGTAGAGGTGGCTGTCGTGGAACTGCTCGGCGCCCAGGGTGCGGCCGACCATGATCACGGCGGTGCGGATGACTCCCTGGGCCTTCACCTGTGCGGCGATGTCGTCCAGGGTGCCGCGCAGGACGAGTTCGTCGGGGCGTGAGGCCATCGCGACGACGGCGGCCGGGCAGTCCGCCCCGTAGTGCGGCAGCAGCTCCTCGACGACGCGTTCCACGTAGCGGGCCGCGAGGTGCAGGACGATCAGCGCGCCGCTGCGGCCGAGGGTGGCCAGGTCCTCGCCCTCCGGCATGGCGGTGGCCCGCTGGGCGATCCGGGTCAGGATGACGGTCTGGCCGACGGTCGGCACGGTCAGCTCGCGCTTGAGGGCCGCCGCGGCGGCGGCGAACGCGGGCACGCCCGGGACCACCTCGTACGGCACGCCGGCCTCGTCCAGGCGCCGCATCTGCTCGTTGACCGCGCTGAACACCGAGGGGTCGCCGGAGTGCAGCCGCGCCACGTCGTGGCCGGCCCGGTGCGCGGCGACGAGTTCGGCGGTGATGGCGTCGATGTCGAGCTGCGCGGTGTCCACCAGGCGGGCGTCGTCCGGGCACTCGGCCAGGAGTTCGCGGGGCACCAGGCTGCCCGCGTACAGGCACACCCGGCAGGCGGCGAGCGTGCGCGCGCCGCGCACCGTGATCAGGTCGGCGGCGCCGGGGCCCGCGCCGATGAAGTACACGGTCATCTGTCGTCTCCTGAGGGTTGTGCGGGGGCCGTTGCGGGGTCCGTGGGCTTGCGTACGGACCACTGGGTGACGGGCATGGCCTGGCGCCAGCCGGTGAACGTGCCGACGGGCACGGCGTGCGACACGGCGAGGCGGACCAGCTCACCGCCGTGCGCCTTGTGCCGGGCCGCGAGCAGCGCCTCGGACTCCAGGGTGACCGTGTTGGCGACCAGCCGGCCGCCGGGCGGGAGCGCGGCGAGGCAGGTGTCGAGGAGGCCGGGGGCGGTGAGGCCGCCGCCGATGAACACGGCGTCCGGAGCGGGCAGTTTGGCCAGGACGCCGGGCGCGCGGCCGGTGACGACGCGGAGGCCGGGCACGCCGAGCCGGTCGGCGTTGGCCGCGATGCGCGCCGCGCGGACGGGGTCGCGTTCGACGGTGACGGCCCGGCAGGACGGGTGGACGCGCATCCACTCGATCGCGACGGAGCCGGAGCCGCCGCCGATGTCCCAGAGGAGTTCGCCGGGGGCGGGGGCGAGCACGCCGAGCGTGACGGCCCGGACGTGACGCTTCGTCAGCTGCCCGTCGTGGTCGTACGCCTCGTCCGGCAGGCCCGGTACGGCGCCGAGGCGCAGCGCCCCCGGGGCGGCCCGGCACTCGACGGCGACGACGTTGAGCGGGTCCCCTGCGGGGTGGTCCCAGGTGTCCGCCGTGCCCTCGGCGCACGCCTCGTCCTCGCCGCCGAGCTGTTCCAGGACCCGCATGCGGCTGGGGCCGAAGCCGTGGTCGCGCAGCAGTGCGGCGACGGTGGCCGGGGTGGTGGCGTCGGCGCTGAGGACGAGGAGCCGGCGTCCGTCGTGCAGGGCGGCGGCCAGCCGGGCGGCGGGGCGGCCGACGAGGGTGACGACCTCGGTGTCCTCCACCGGCCAGCCGATCCGGGCGCAGGCGTAGGAGACGGAGGAGGGGTGCGGCAGGACGTGCGGCCGTCCGGCGCCCAGGACTTCGGTGAGGGCCCGGCCGATCCCGTAGAACATGGGGTCGCCGCTGGCGAGGACGGCGATGCGGCGGCCCGCGTGCGCGGCGAGCAGACCGGGGACGGCGGGGCGCAGGGGTGAGGGCCAGGGCACGCGGGTGCCCGCGCACTCGGGTGGCAGGAGGCCGAGTTGCCGGTCGGCGCCGATGAGGACCTGGGCGTCCGTCAGTGCCGCACGCGCCGGTCCGGTGAGCCCGGCCCAGCCGTCGGCGCCGATCCCGACCACGGTGACTGCGGGCGGACGGGGGTGCTCGGGGGTCACGGACGGTACCTCGGGTCTCGGGGGCTTGCGCGCACCCGCACTCTACTGGCCGGTCACGGGCGGCCCGGAGGCGGCTGGGAGCTTCCTCCAGGCGGAGCCGCACCTGCCATGTGTTTTCCGATGGAAAGCTGTAAATGCCATGTGATCACCCCTACGCTTTGGCACATGCTGTTCTCCATGACTCCTGCTTCCACTCAGCGGCGCGCCGCCGCCGCCCTCGTCGTCGTGGGCCTGCTCACCCCCCTCACCGCGTGCGGCGGCGACGGCACCGAAGACACGAGCACCCGCCTCACCGTCCTTGCCGCGTCCTCGCTCACCGATGTGTTCGAGGAGGCGGGCGCGGCGTACGAGAAGGAGCACCCGGGCACCGAGGTGACGTTCTCCTTCGCCGGGTCGCAGGAGCTGGCCGCGCAGGTCGGGCAGGGTGCCCCCGCCGACGCGCTGGTCACGGCCGACACGAAGACGATGGACGGGCTGAAGTCGGACACCGGCACACCGGTCGTCATCGCGAAGAACCGTCTCGTCATCGCCACCGGCAAGGGCAACCCGGAGAAGGTCGAGAGCCTCGAGGACCTCGCGGACAAGCGGCTGAAGGTGGTCCTCGCCGCGCCCGAGGTGCCGGTGGGGCGGTACAGCAGGCAGATCCTGGACGCGCAGAGGATCACCGTGAAACCGGTCTCGCAGGAGCCCAACGTGCGCGCGGTGCTCAGCAAGGTCGAGCTGGGCGAGGCGGACGCCGGGCTGGTCTACCGCACCGATGTCGCCTCGGCCGCGGGCAAGGTCGGCTCGGTCGACATCCCGGACGAGCAGAACGCCGTCGCCTCGTACCCGGCGGCGACCCTGAGGACCAGCGAGCACGCCGCGGCGGCCGAGGCGTTCGTAAAGTGGCTGTCCTCGCCCGAGGCACAAAAGATCCTGACCGGTGCGGGCTTCCAGCAGCCGTAGCGTGGACAAGGAACGCCGATGAACCGACCCCGTGGCCGCGCGCCGCTCGTGCTGGCCCTCCCCGCGCTCCTGGCCGTCGCGTTCCTGCTGCTGCCGCTGGCCGGCATCCTGGCCAGGACCTCGTGGGGCGAGCTGGGCACCCACCTCACCGGCGAGGGCACGACCAGGGCGCTGACGCTGTCGCTGATCGTCTCCGGCTGGGCGCTGCTCCTCTCCCTCGTCCTGGGTGTGCCGCTGGCCTGGCTGCTGGCCCGGGTCGACTTCCCCGGCAAGGTCTTCGTCCGCTCGCTGGTGCTGCTGCCGATGGTGCTGCCGCCCACGGTCGGCGGGGTCGCGCTGCTCCTCGGCTTCGGCCGCCGGGGGCTGCTGGGGCCGTGGCTGGAGGACTGGTTCGGGATCACGCTGCCGTTCCACACCTCCGGCGCGGTGCTCGCGGCGACCTTCGTCGCCATGCCGTTCCTGGTCATCAGCCTTGAGGGCGCGCTCGGCGGGCTGCGGCCCCGTTACGAGGAGACCGCGGCCTCCCTGGGGGCTTCGCCGGTACGGGTGTTCTTCACGGTCACCCTGCCGATGGTGGCCCCCGGACTGGCCGCCGGAGCGGCCCTGACCTGGGCCCGGGCGCTCGGCGAGTTCGGCGCGACCATCACCTTCGCGGGCAACCTCCCCGGCACCACGCAGACCCTGCCCCTCCAGGTCTACCTGCTGCTCCAGGACGACCCGGAGGCGGCGACCTCGGTGTCCCTGCTGCTGCTCGTCATCGCCATGGCGGTGCTGCTCGCGCTGCGGGGGCGGTGGACGGGGACGCCGCCGGAGCGCACCCGGCGGGAGGCCGTGGCGGACGAACCGGCGGCGGACGCCCCCTCCCCCGTCGCGCCCCCGGCCGTACGGGAGAGCTGGCCGCTGCACGCCGAGGTCACCGGCTTCAACGAGCTGACCCTCGACGCGGAGGCCGGCACCACCATCGCCGTCGTCGGCCCCAACGGCGCCGGCAAGACGACCCTGCTGCGCGCCCTGCTCGGCCTCACCCCGCGCGCCCACGCCCGGCTCCTGCTGGGCGGCACCGACGTCACCGCCCTGCCCGCCCACCGCCGGGGCGTCGCCTGGGTCCCGCAGGACGGCGCGCTGTTCCCGCACCTGAGCACCCTCGCCAACACCGCCTACGGGCTGCGCGCCCGGGGCGTGCCGCGCGCCGAGGCCCGGCGCACCGCGCAGGAGTGGCTGGACCGGCTCGGGGTCGGGCAGCTGGCCGCGCACCGCCCCGCCCAGGTCTCCGGCGGCCAGGCACAGCGCGTCGCGCTGGCCCGCGCGCTGGCCGCCCGTCCGCGCCTGCTGCTGCTCGACGAACCGCTCGCCGCGCTCGACCAGACGACCCGGTCCCGGGTCCGGCACACGCTGCGCCGCCATCTCGACGGGTTCGGCGGTGTCTGCCTCATCGTCACGCACGACCCGGTGGAGGCCGTCGCGCTCGCCGACCGGGTCCTCGTCCTGGAGGCCGGCCGCGCGCTCCAGGACGCCCCGCCCGCCGAGGTGACCCGGCACCCGCGCTCCCCCTGGGTCGCCCGGATGCTCGGCCGCAACGCCTGGCCCGGCACCGCCACCGCCGACGGCCTGGAGCTCCCGGGCGGCGGTCGCCTCGTCGCGGCCGACCCGCTGCCCGCCGGGGTGCCCGCGCTCGCGGTGATCGCGCCCGAGGCCGTCGCCGTGCACCGGGAGAAGCCGGCCGGCAGCCCGCGCAACGTGTGGCCTGGGACGGTGCGCGAGATCACGGCGGGCGGGAGCCGGCTCCGGGTGCTGGTGGGGTCGGAGCGGGCGCCCGACCTGGTCGCCGAGATCACCCCGCAGGCCGCCGCCGAGCTGTCCCTGGCGGACGGGGCGCGGGTGTGGACCAGCGTCAAGGCCACCGAAGTGACGCTCGTGGCGCTCTGAGCCTCAGTAGACGTCCCGCACGTACCGCTTGTCGGCGGCGAGCTGCTTCACGTACAGGGCGGCGGCCTCCGGGTCGAGCCCGCCGTGCGCGACCGCGATGTCGCGCAGCGCCCGGTCGACGTCCTTCGCCATCCGGGCCGCGTCGCCGCACACGTAGAAGTGGGCGCCGTCGCGCAGCCAGGACCACAGCTTCGCGCCGTGCTCGCGCATCCGGTCCTGGACGTAGACCTTGGCGCGCTGGTCGCGCGAGAAGGCGGTGTCCAGGCGGGTGAGGGTGGAGTCCGCGAGGAAGGACGTCAGCTCCTCCTCGTAGAAGAAGTCGGTGGCCCGGTGCTGCTCCCCGAAGAGCAGCCAGTTGGGGCCCGGGTCGCGGCGGGCGCGGCGCTCCTCCAGGAAGCCGATGAAGGGGGCGACGCCGGTCCCGGGGCCGACCATGACCATCGGTGCGTCGGGGCGGGCCGGTGGCCGGAAGTGCGGGGCCCGGCGGACGAAGACCGGGACGCGGGTGTCGGGCTCGGCGTCCGCGAGGAAGGGCGAGCAGACCCCGGCGCGCGGGCGGCCGTTGGGGTTCTCGTAGCGGACGACGGAGACCGTCAGGGAGAGGCGGCCGGGGTCGGTGAGCGGGCTGGACGATATCGAGTACAGGCGGGGCTGGAGCGGCTTGAGGACGCCGGCCCACTCCTCGGGGGTGGCCTTGACCGGGTATTCGGCGAGGACGTCGACGGCCTGGCGGCCCCAGGACCAGCGGGCCAGCTCGCCCTTGTTGTCGGGCCGCAGCATCTTCTTCAGGTCCCGGTCGCCGGTGCGTTCGGTGACGAAGCCGAGGAGGGCGGGGGTCAGGCGGGTGATGTCCAGGTGGGTGCGGAGCGCGTCGCCGAGCCGGAGACCGCCGGCGCCGGAGACCTCGATCCCGGTGTCGGGGTCGAGGCCGGTCACGGAGAGCCATTCGGCCACCAGGTCCGGGTGGTTGGCGGCGTGGACGCCGAGCGCGTCCCCGGCCGCGTAGTCGAGGGCGGTCCCGGTCCCGCCGGTGTCGAAGGTGAACCGGCGGACCTCCTTGCCGGAGCCGGGCCGGCCGAGCAGCCGGTTGCCGGCCAGCCGGGCGGTGACGGGGGCGGGCCTGGGGGCCCGGGCCGGGGCGGGCGGGGGCGCGGGCGCCGGCGCGGGGGCCGGGGCGGCGGGCGGGGCGGTGAGCCCGGCCAGGACCTGGTCGAGCCAGCTCAGCGCGGACGGTTCGTAGTCGGGTTCGCAGTCGGTGCGCGGGGCGAGGCGGACGGCCCCCAGCTCGTCCAGCCGCCGGTCCAGCCTGCGCCCGTGCCCGCAGAAGTCGTCGTAGGAGGAGTCGCCGAAGGCCAGGACGGCGTACCGCCTGCCGTCCAGGGGCGGGAGGTCCGCCGCCGTCAGGGCCTCCCAGAAGCGGGAGCCGTTGTCCGGCGCGTCGCCGTCCCCGAAGGTGCTGGTGATCAGGAGGAGGTCGGCGGCCGGCGGCAGGGCGCGCGGGTCCGCCTGGTCCATGCCGAGGAGCCGGGTGCGGTGGCCCGTGGCGGTGAGCCGGTCGGCGGTGGCGACGGCGAACTCCTCGGCGTTGCCGGTCTGCGAGGCCCACAGCACGACGACCTCGCGGCCGGGGGCCTCGGCGGCGGGGGCGGGCGCGGGGTCCTCGGCGGGCGGCCCGGTGCGCGAGTACATGCCGGCCAGGACGCCGTTCACCCAGCGCGCGTGCTCGGCGCTGAAGGGCGCGCCGGGCGGGAGGACGGGGACGCCGGGGGCGCCCAGGGGCAGCCCGGCGAGGAAGCCGACGAGGTACTGGCGCTCGTGCTCGGCGAGGACCGGGGGCGGGGTGGTGTCCAGGCCGAAGACGGCGGCGGTCGCGGGCACATCCGCGGCGGAAGGCGGCGGCGCCGCCACCTTCGTCAGCGTCACCGCGCACACCTTGAACTCCGGCTGGTGGGAGACCGGGTCCACGGCGTCGCCGGTCACCGCGTTGACGCTGAGGTATTCGCCGAACAGGTCGTTCCAGTGGAAGGGCGCGAAGCAGCAGCCCGGGGCCACCCGGTCGGTGACCACGGCCGGCAGCACGGCCCGCCCGCGCCGGGACTCGACCTCCACCGGGTCGCCGTCCGCGAGGCGCAGGCGTGCCGCGTCCTCGGGGTGCACCTCCACGAACGGTCCGGGGTCGAGCCGGTTGAGCTTGGCGACCTTGCCGGTCTTGGTGAGGGTGTGCCACTGGTGCTGGACGCGGCCGGTGTTGAGCAGGAAGGGGTAGTCGTCGTCCGGCATCTCGGCCGCCGGGACGTGGGGGCGGGCGAAGAAGCGGGCGCGTCCGGTCGGGGTCGGGAAGACCGGTCCGCCGCCGTCCGGGGCGAGATAGCGGATGGGGTTGCGGTCCGGGCCGTCCGGGGTGGGGGCGGGCCACTGGACGGGGGCGGTGCGCAGCCGTTCGTACGTCACGCCCCGGAGGTCGTAGCCGGTGCGGGGGTTGGCGGCGCGCTTGATCTCCTCGAAGACCTCCTCGGCGCTGTCGTACGTGAAGGCGTCCTCGTATCCCATGGCGCAGGCGATACGGGCGATGATCCGCCAGTCCGCGAGGGCTTCGCCG
Source organism: Streptomyces sp. 130 (assembly GCF_007096885.1). Classification (GTDB taxonomy): domain Bacteria; phylum Actinomycetota; class Actinomycetes; order Streptomycetales; family Streptomycetaceae; genus Streptomyces. The sequence goes on from NZ_VJNO01000026.1 coordinate 57,376, forward strand.
GGGGGCTCGACGGCCGGGCGGGCGAGGGTGAGGTTGCGTTCGCTGTTGACGAGTACGCCCTCCGTCTCGCTCCACAGGGCGCCGGGCAGGACGACGTCGGCGTAGGCGTTGGTCTCGGTGTCGGCGAACACGTCCTGGGTGATGACGAGCTCGGCGGCCTCCAGGGCCTCGATGACGGTACGGCGGTTGGCGACGGAGGCGACGGGGTTGGTGCAGATGATCCAGCACGCCTTGATGTCGCCGGCCGCCATCCGCTGGAACATCTCGACCGTCCCCCGGCCGCACTCGTCCTTGCGCAGGGTGCCGGGGGCGAGCCCCCACAGCTCCTCGGTGAAGGCGCGGTCCTCGTCGTCCAGGAGGGAGCGCTGGCCGGGCAGGCCGGGTCCCATGTAGCCCATCTCCCGCCCGCCCATGGCGTTGGGCTGGCCGGTGAGCGAGAGGGGGCCGCTGCCGGGGCGGCAGATCGCGCCGGTCGCGAGGTGGAGGTTGATCAGCGCGTTGGTGTTCCAGGTGCCGTGGGTGGACTGGTTGAGCCCCATCGTCCAGCAGCTCGTCCACTCCCCCGCCCCGCCGATCCACCGGGCGGCGAGGCGGAGGTCGTCCTCCGGGACGCCGGTGATCTCGGCGACGGTGGCGGGCGGGTAGCCGGCCAGGAATTCCGGCATCTCCTCCCAGCCCTCGGTGTGCGCGGCGATGAACGCGGGGTCGGTGTGCCCGTTCGCGTGGAGCAGGTGCAGGAGGCCGTTGAGGAGGGCCAGGTCGGTGCCGGGGTTGACGCGCAGGAAGAGGTCGGCCCGGTCGGCGGTGGCGGTGCGCCGGGGGTCCACGACGATGAGCTTGGCGCCGGCCTTGACGCGGTCCAGGAGGCGCAGGAAGAGGACCGGGTGGCAGTCGGCCATGTTGGACCCGATGACGAGGAAGACGTCCGCGCGGTCCAGGTCGTCGTAGGAGCCGGGCGGCCCGTCCGCGCCGAGCGACAGCTTGTAGCCGCTGCCCGCGCTCGCCATGCACAGCCGCGAGTTGGACTCGACGCGGTTGGTGCGGACGAAGCCCTTGGCCAGCTTGTTGGCGAGGTACTGCGCCTCCAGGCTCAGCTGCCCGGACACGTAGAACGCGACGGCGTCCGGTCCGTGGGTGTCGATGACCGCCCGAAGCCGCCGCGCGGTGGACGCGACCGCCTCGTCCACGCCCACCGGTACGGGCTCCGCGCCGCGCTCCGGCCGCACCAGGGCGGTGGTCAGCCGGCCGGGGGCGGCGAGCAGGTCGGCGGTGGTCGCGCCCTTGGTGCAGAGCCGTCCCGCGTTGGCGGGGTGGGCCTTGTCGCCCGACGCCTTGAGGACCGTACGGCGTCCGCCGGGCCCGGCCGCGACGTCGAGGACCATTCCGCAGCCCACCCCGCAGTACGAGCAGACCGTGCGGACCTGAGTGGCGTCGGCCGACGAGCTCTGTGGGGGCACCGGGGAGACCTTCCGTGAATCGGATCGTGCTCCGACGGTAGGAAGGCGCCGTTACGCCGGTGTGGCACCGGCCGATCATGGGCGGTAACGCTCGTCGCACACCGGGCGGGCCGCCGGTGTGAGAAGACCGGTCGCTCAGGTCTCCTCGGTGAGCTGTTCGTCCAGGTCGTCGAAGAGCAGTTCCGTGTGGTCGACCTGCCCCGTCCGGTACGCCGAGCGGGCGACCAGGTGCGCGGCGACCGGGCCGGTCATCAGCTGGAAGAAGCCGATGAGCGCCAGCGTCGCCAGGTCCATGCCGCTGCGCAGCCGCAGTGCGACGCCGGCGAGCACGATGAGCATGCCGAGCGCCTGCGGTTTGGTCGCGGCGTGGCTGCGCGAGAGGACGTCGGGCAGGCGCAGCATGCCGACCACGCCGAGCAGGCAGATCGCGGCGCCGAGCAGCACCAGCGCGGCGCCCGCCGTGTCCAGGACCTGGAGCCAGACGCTCACTGCCTCTCCTCCCCGCCGGGCCGGGCCCGCTCCCCGTGCGGTCGGCCGGGCGGCCGGTCGCGTACGGCGATGAAGCGCGCGATGCCGACCGAGCCGGTGAAGCCGAGGAAGGCGAGGACCAGCATGATCGGGAAGTAGAACGGGTCGCGCGCGAACGCCGATTTGGCGCCGAGCCCGGCGATGATGAGCGCGGCGCAGACGTCGAGCGCGATGGCCCGGTCGAGCATCGAGGGGCCGCGCCAGATGCGGGCGAGCAGCAGCGCTCCGGCGGCGGCGATCAGGACGACGGCCGCCGTGAGCAGCACCCGGTCCACGGTCTGGGGGGCGCTCATCGGCCGTCCTCCTGGTCCTTCGGCGGTTGGCCGGTGTGCGGTGCCCGCGGGGGCGGGGCGGCGACCCGCTCGATCTCGTCGCGGGTGCCGAAGGCGCGTACGGTCAGCTCCTCCAGGCGCCACACGGAGCGCCGGGCGGCTTCCAGCTCGGCGGGGTCGCCCGCGTCCAGGACGTGCAGGAAGACGGTGGCCGTGGCGCGGCGGACCTCCACGACGGAACCGTCGGGCACGTTCGAGACGGTGACGGCGGTGGCGGCGAGCATCAGGTCGGAGCGGCAGCGCAGCGGGACGGCGATGACGGCCGCCTGCCGGGGCTGCCGGCCGTGGATCTGCCGGGTGACCTTCACGCCGGAGGTGTACATGTCGTACAGCAGATAGCCGGCCAGGCGCAGGATGCCCCAGGGATGCAGCCGCAGCCCCAGGTCGACCTTGGGCAGCGGGAAGGCCAGGCAGACGGCCACCGCGACCACGGCCCCGGTCAGCAGGTTCGCCCAGTTCAGGCTGGACCAGAGCAGCACCCAGATGACGGTGAGCCAGGCGATCAGCGGCAGGTCGAGCACCCTGCGGCGGCGGGCCCCGAACGCGGCGCTGAACGGCGGCAGGTCCTTGTTCCGGAAGGAGAAGGTGACGAGGCGTTTCACGGTCCCAGCACCTCCCGGGTGTACGGCGTGCGGGCGATGAGTTCGGTGGCGGCACGGTCGGTGTACGAGGTGAGCGGGCCGGCGAACACGGTGAAGGCGAGGCCGAGGCCGACCGCGGCGGCCGTCGCCCAGGTCATCGGGCGGGGCAGCACGCTGGTGGTGGTGACGGCGTGGCCGTGGAGCGTGGCGGCGACGGCGAGCCCGGCGGGCTGGTGGCGGACGCGGAAGCCCTCGTCGCCGGTGCCGGCCATCCGGTCCGGGCCCTCGTCGGCATCGTCGTCGTCGCTGTCGTCGTCCGACTCCAGGACGGTGCCGGCGGCGGCCTGCCCCGGGGGCGCCGCCCGCCAGAAGGCGAGGTTCCAGACCTTGGCCATCACGTACAGCGTGAGCAGGCTGGTCGCGGTCGCCCCGGCGACGAGGGTCCACGCCCACACCCCGCCGTCGGCGACACCGGCGCGCATGAGGCCCAGCTTGCCGATGAAGCCGGACAGCGGCGGGATGCCGGCGAGGTTCATCGCGGGCACGAAGAAGAGGACGGCGAGGGCGGGGGCGGCCCGGGCGATGCCGCCGATCCGGGTGAGTTCGGTGGTGCCGGTCCGGCGTTCGATCAGCCCGGCGACCAGGAACAGCGTGGTCTGGACGGTGATGTGGTGGACGACGTACACGATCGCGCCGGCGTACGCCTGGCGGGTGGCGAGGCCGATGCCGAAGACCATGTAGCCGATGTGGCTGATGAGGGTGAAGGAGAGCAGCCGCTTGAGGTCGGTCTGGGCGACGGCCCCCAGGATGCCGACGGTCATCGAGGCGAGGGCCGCCGCCATCAGCAGGTCGCCGAGCCGGTTGCCGGGGAAGAGCAGGGTCTCGGTGCGCAGCATGCAGTAGACGCCGACCTTGGTGAGCAGCCCGGCGAAGACGGCGGTGACGGGGGCGGGCGCGGTCGGGTAGGAGTCGGGCAGCCAGGCGGCGAGCGGGAAGACGGCCGCCTTGACGGCGAAGACCGTCAGCAGCATGGCCTGGATCAGCGTCTGGACGCCCAGCGGTAGCCCGCCGAGGCGTTCGGCGAGCTGGGCGAAGTTGGCGGTGCCGGTCGCGGCGTACGTCATGGCGATGGCGGTCAGGAAGAGCATCGAGGAGAACAGCGAGATGATCACGTAGGTGGAGCCCGCCCGGATGCGCGGACCGGTGCCGCCGAGGGTCAGCAGGACGAAGCTGGCGACGAGCATGATCTCGAAGCCGACGTAGAGGTTGACCAGGTCACCGGCGAGGAAGGTGCACGAGACGCCCGCGACCAGGATCAGGTAGGCGGGGTGGAAGACGGCGACGGGCGTCTCCTCGTCCCGGTCCGCCATGCCCTGTCCCAGGGAGTAGACGAGGACGCACAGGGTGACGGCGGAGGAGACCGTCAGCATCAGCCCGGAGAGCCGGTCGGCGACCAGGGTGATGCCGAGCGGGGGTGCGAAGTCGCCCAGGTGCACGGAGAGCGGCCCGTCGGTGTCGGCGGCGATCATCAGAGTGACCGAGAGGCCGAGTACGGCGGTGAGCACGGCCACGCTGACGAAGCGCTGGATCTGCTTGAGCCGGGTGCCGAAGGCGAGGCTCAGGCCGGTCGCGCAGAGCGGCAGCAGCACCGGCAGCGGGACGAGGGCGTTCATCCGGTGCCTCCGGGGTCGTGGGTTGCGGGCCCTCGCGGGTCCTCGGTGCTCTTCGTGTAGTCCTCCGGGTCCGCGCCGAGGACGTCGTGCCACAGGTCGCCGGTGGCGTCGCGGCCCCGGGCCTGGAGGGCGCGGTCGGCGCGCAGCCGGGCCCGGAGGCGGCGGCGTTCTGCGCGGTAGGCGCGGCGCGCCTCGGCGCTGCGGTCGCCGTCGGCCCGGAACCGCGCGCGCAGTTCGTCGCGCTCGTCCAGCACCTCGGCGCGCAGGACGATGCGGCGGTCCTCCAGGTCGTCGTGGACCTCGTCGGTGCCGGTGAGCTGGTGGCCGCGGTAGGCCATGGCGAGCAGGAACGCGGTGGTGGCCAGGGTGATGACGATCGCGGTCAGCGCGATGGCCTGGGGCAGCGGGTCGGTGACCCGGCCGAGGTCGACGCCGTACAGCAGCGGTTCGCGGCCCGCCCGGCCGGTGGCGGACAGGATGAAGAGGTTGATGCCGTTGCCGGCGATGACCGCGCCGAGCAGGATGCGGGTGAGGGGCCGGGTCAGCATGAGGACGCCGCCGACGGCGCAGAGGACCGCCGCGGTGGCCAGGAGCGAGGCGCTGACGGTCACGGGGTGGCCTCCCCGGGCTCGGGGCCGGGCCGGCGGGCGGCGGCCTTCTCGGCGGCGGCGCGCTCGATCTGCCGGTCGATCTTGGCGCCGAGGGCCCGCACGATGTCGAGGACGACGCCGAGGACCAGCAGGTAGACCCCGCAGTCGAAGAGGACGGGGGTGCCGAATGCGAAGTCGCCGATGAGCGGCAGGTGGCCGTGGTACGTCCAGGCGTGCAGGACCGTTCCGTCGGTGAGGCCGAGCAGGGCGACCCCGGTGGAGACGAAGAGGCCGAGCCCGGTGAACAGGCCGGGCTGCAGGGGCGCTGCCTCGGCGAGTTCGAAGCGCCCGCCCGCGAGGTAGCGGGTGATCAGGGCGAGGCCCGCGACCAGGCCGCCGACGAAGCCTCCGCCCGGCATGTTCTCGGCGCAGAACAACAGGTAGACCGAGAGCACCAGGATCGGGTGGAAGAGCAGCCGGGTCACCACCTCGAAGACCACGGACCGGTGCTCGGGTGCCAGCGTGGCACCGGCCGCCAGCCAGCCGCGCTCGGGCGCCCCCTCGTCGCCCTGGGGCACCCCGGTCAGCGGTTCGGCGGTCACGGACCAGGCGGTGCGGCCCCGTACCTCGGCGGGCGCCGCCGTCCCCTCGGCGCGGCGGTGCAGGTAGATGAGGCTGGTGACGCCGATCGCGGCGGCGGCGAGTACGGCGGACTCGCCCATGGTGTCCCAGGCGCGGAGGTCGACGAGGATGGTGGCGACGACGTCCTTGAGGCCGTGGTGCTCGGTCTCCTCGACCATGGCGGCGCCCGCCGGGGGCGCGGTGCGCGCGGCGGCGGCGACCCAGACCACCACGCCGAGGGTGGCGGCGGCGGCCAGGGCGACCGGGATGCGCACGGCCCGCCGCCAGGTGCTGACGGACTCCTGGAAGTGCACCGGCATCCGCCGCAGGACCAGCACGAACACGATCATCGACACGGTCTCGACGCAGAACTGGGTGAGCGCCAGGTCGGGGCCGCCCTGGACGACGAACAGCAGGGCGGTCCCGTAACCGGTGAGTCCGGCCAGCACCACGGCCTTCATGCGGCGTCTGACGGTGAGGCAGAGGAGGGCCGCCGCGCAGGTCAGGGCGGCGACGGCGCCCTGGAGCGGGACGTCCCAGAGCCGGGGCGCCGAGGCGCCCTGCCAGGGGCGGTCGGCGATGAGCACGGCGAGCTGTCCGGCGAGCATCACCAGCAGGGTCGTGGCGAGGTACACGGAGAGCGAGCCGCGCTGGACGAAGCCGGTGGCCTGCAGGGAGAGGCGTTCCAGGCCCAGGAGCAGCTGGCCGAAGACGCCGTCGGCGGTGGGCCAGGCGATGCGCCGGGAGAGCCGGGCGACCCGGTCCCGCGCGGCGAAGAGGACCGCGCCGCCGGCGATGGCGGCGACGGAGAGGAGGAGGGCGGTGCCCCAGCCGTGCCAGAGCGCGAGGTGGTACGGGTGCGCGGGGGCCGGGAAGGCGTCGGCGTAGGCGCTGAGCAGCCGGTCGGTCCAGCCGACGGCGGGGCCCAGGACGAGCCCGCAGAGGGCGAGCGCGGCGGGCGCGGCGAGGAAGGCCGGGCCGACCCGGTGCACGGGGGTGTCGGCGACCCCCGGTTTGCGCAGGAAGCCGCCCCAGATGAAGCGCGCGGTGTACGCCACGGTGAGCGCCGAGCCGGCGACCGCGGCGCCGAGCGCCCAGCGGTCCGCCGTGCCGCCGTGCAGCAGCGCCTCGAACGCCGACTCCTTCGCGGCGAAGCCGAGCAGCGGGGGCAGGGCGGCCATGGAGGCTGCGGCGAGCACGGCGACGGCGCACACATGGGGCAGGGCGCGCCCGACGCCGGAGAGCTTGCGCAGGTCACGGGTGCCGGCGGCGTGGTCCACGATGCCGGTGACGAGGAAGAGCGGGGCCTTGAAGAGGGCGTGGCCGAGGATCATGACGGCGGCGGCGAGCGCGGCGTCGCGGTTGCCGGCGCCCGCGAGGAGGGTGAGGAAGCCGAGCTGGCTGACGGTGCCGTAGGCGAGGACGATCTTCAGGTCGTGCAGCCTGAGGGCCCGCCAGCCGGCGAGGAGCATGGTCGCGGCGCCGAGGACCGTCACGACGGGCCGCCAGCCGGGCACGTCGGCGAAGGCGGGGGCGAGCCGGGCGACCAGATAGACCCCGGCCTTGACCATCGCGGCGGCGTGCAGATAGGCGCTGACCGGGGTGGGCGCGGCCATGGCGTTGGGCAGCCACAGGCTGAACGGCCAGACCGCCGACTTGGACAGGGCCCCGCAGAGGATGAGCAGGACGGCGGCCTCCACGGCGGCGGTCGCCGGGGGCGGGTCGGCGAGGATCGCGGAGACGCGGTAGGTCCCGGCCTCCTGGCCGATGATCAGGAAGCCGATCAGCATGGCCAGGCCGCCGAGCGTGGTGACGGTCAGCGCCTGGAGCGCGGAGCGCCTGCTGTGGCGCTGCTCGCTGTCGTACCCGATGAGCAGGTACGAGAAGACGGTGGTGAGCTCCCAGAAGACGTAGAGGGAGATCAGGTCGTCGCTGAGGACGAGGGCGAGCATCGCGCCGGCGAACGCGAGGAGGTTCCCGGCGAATCCGGCCAGGCGCGGTGTCGTGTCGCTGAAGTAGGAGGCGCAGTACAGCAGGACGAGCGTGCCGACGCCGGACGCGAGCAGCACCATGAGTTCGGCGAGCGCGTCCAGGCGCAGGTCGACGGAGACGCCGTAGTCGGGCATCCAGGCCCAGGACCAGTTCACCGAGGAGCCGGAGGCGGCCGTGTCCCAGCGGGTGAACGCCCAGCAGGTGGTGGCGGCGGGCGGCAGGGCGAGGACGAGGAAGGCGCGCGTGCCCAGCCGTCGCACCAGCGGGCGCGCGAAGGCCGCGAGGACGAAGTGGGCGAGGATGAGCGCGGTCATACGGCGGGGCGGCGGGACGCGGCGGCGGGCGGCGGAGGGTGCGGGGCTACCGAACGGACAGAGGGCACTAAATACAGATATATCCCCAAGGCCGCTTCACTCGTCCGACCCGCCGCACCCCGGGCGGCCCGTCACATCACCGGGAGCGCCGCCACTTCATGGCGTTCATGTGCGCGACCGATGTTGAACATGTGATCCCACTTACTTTTCTTTTTTGCACTGTGACTACTATCTATCCGTCCTGGTTCTCAACGGATTTGACCGGCCGTGAGGTCGGTACCACGTCAAGGAGCATGCCCTGCGCACGCGCGCGTCACGGCGGAGCAGCTCGACCACAATGGCGCTGCGGACGGCCCTGCTCGTACTGGCCGTCGTCCCCGGTGTTGCCCTGGCCGCCCTCTGGGCCGTCACCAGTGGTCAGACTCTGCTCGACTTCCAGAAGCAAGCCGCTCAAGGGCAGTTGGCCCAGAAGGCCGGCCAGCCGTCCAACATCGTGTACTACAACCTCCAGGAGGAGCGGCGGCTCAGCGCCGAGGCGCTGGCCCACAGGGGAGGAGGGGTCACGGACGCCCTCCTCAAGCAGCGCAAGCTGACCGACAAGGCGATCGCCAGCTTCCAGTCGCTGTCCGACACCGACACCGACGACGCCCCCGGCGAGATACGGGACGCGGTCGGCGAGGCCCGTACGGCGATCACCCAACTCCCGGCGCAACGCGCTCTCGTGGACGAGGGCGACAACGACCAGCAGAAGGCCGTGTACCGCTACTACACGGACCTGATCGCCGTCGACCTGAAGCTCTTCACCGCCCTCAGCCATGTCGACAACGGCCGGATCACCACGATCTCGCAGCCGTTGGTGGACCTGTTCTGGGCCAAGGAGATGATCTCCCGCTCGGACGCCCTGCTCGCCCGGGGCTGGGCGAAGGGCGGGCTGAGCACCGCGGACCTCCAGGAGGTCCGGCAGGCCGTCTCCGCCCAGTCGTTCCAGTACACGAACAAGGTCATGCCCTATCTCCCGGCGGACGAGAAGGCCAAGTGGCAGGAGGTCTTCGCCGGAACCGCCTGGAAGGCCAAGACCCGGGTGGAGTCCCAGGTGCTGCGCCCGGCCGCCGCGGACTCCTCCGGCTCCGTCTCCCTCGGCGCGAAGGAGGCGGACTGGCGCGGCGCGATGGACGAGCTCACGCCCCAGCTGGTCGAGCTGATGGAGGCCCGCACCGACGTCGTGGTCGCGGAGGGCAAGGACAGTGTGATCTCCCTCCTGATCAAGGTCGTGCTGACCACGGTCGTCGGCCTCGCCGCCGTCGTCGCGGTCATCTGGTTCACCTGGCGGCTCTCGCGCAACCTGCGCCGAAGGATCAGCCGGCTCCAGGAGCGGGCCGAGGAGCTGGAGAAGGCGCTGCCCGACGTGGTCGAACGGCTCGGCAAGGGCGAGCGCATCGACGTCGAGGCCGAGGCCCGGGCGATCGGGGACGGCGGTGAGGCCGGTACGACGGACGAGCTGGCCCAGCTCGGCCACGCGCTCGACCTGGCCCGCACCAGCGCCCTGCGCGCCGCCGTCGACCAGGCCGACCAGCACCGCGGCTTCGAGCGGCTGCTCCAGCGCATCGCCCGCCGCACCCAGCAGCTCATCGGCCAGCAGCTGAAGAAGCTGGACGAGCTGGAGCGCAAGCACGAGGACCCGGAGGTGCTCGACGGCCTCTTCGACCTCGACCACCTCACCGCCCGCCTGAGGCGGTACGAGGAGAACCTGGTCATCCTCGCGGGCGGCTCCCCGCACCGGCGCTGGCGCAAGCCCGTACCGCTGCTGGACGTCATGCGCTCCGCCCAGGGCGAGGTGCAGGACTACCAGCGCGTGGTGCTGGACCTGGACGGCTCCCCGTGGCTCGCCGCGCGGGCCGTGGGCCCGGTCTCCCACGTACTGGCGGAGCTGATCGAGAACGCCCTCACCTTCTCCCGGCCGCCCAGCCCCGTCGAGGTCAGGGCCGCCCAGGTGAGCCGGGGCCTGGCCATCGAGGTCGAGGACCGCGGGCTCGGCATGGAGGAGGACCAGCTCGCGGCGGCCAACGAGCTGATGAGCCGGCTGCCCCGGATGGACGTGCTGGCCCACGCCGACGACATCCGCCTCGGCCTGTACGTGATCGCGCGCCTCGCCCACCAGCACGGGCTCCGGGTGGAGTTCCGCCGGTCGGCGTTCGGCGGCACCCGCGTCGTCGTGCTGGTCCCGGACGCGCTCACCGTCCCCGGCCCGCACGCCGGTCCGGTGGCCGTCCCCGCCCCCGAGGCGGAGGAGCCCGCACAGGCCCCCGCCCCGCTCCGGGACACCGACGCGCTGCCCAGCCGGGGCCGGGGCCGGGCCCTCGCCGGGGTCACCGCCCTGCACGCGCCGGGCACGCACGCGGCCGCCCCCGCGCCCGCCCCCTCCCCCGTGCCCGATGCGCCGTACGACGGCGCGGACGGGCACGCGTACGGGCAGCGGGACGACGTGTACGGCGGGGCCCCGCAGGAGGAGGCCGCACACCACGGCGGCTACCCGGCCCCCGAGCAGCCGTACATGACGACCCAGGGGCAGTACCCGGTCGCCCACCAGGCGTACCCGGAGCCCTCGGAGCCGTACGGCGCTCCGCAGCAGCCCTACCCGGACGTGTATCTGACGGGTGAGCTGGACGCGGACGGCTTCCCGGTCTCCCTGCCCCCGCAGCCGGAACCGGCCGCACCGCCCGCGCAGCTCTCGCAGCCCGCCCCGGGGCCGGACCTCCCGGCCGCGCCGCTCGGGACGTCCCTCGGGGAGCCGCCGCTGCCGCGCCGGGTGCGTCAGGCCAGCCTCGCCGACGAGCTGCGGGTCGACCCGGCCGCTCCGGCCGCCGCGGCCCGGCCGCGGGTCAGGGCCGAGGACCCGCCGCCCCGGACCGCCCCGCACCGCGCGGGTGCGGCCATCGGAGCCTTCCAGCGCCGCTCCCGCGCCGCCCGCGCCACCGACGAGCCGCCGACGCAGCCCGACCTCACGAGAGAAGAACGGACATGACACGCACAACCGCCACTCGCCAGGATCTCGACTGGCTCCTCGACGGTCTGGTCGATTCGGTGGCCGAGACCATCAACGCCGTCCTGCTCTCGGACGACGGGCTGGTGGTGAGCCACTCGCGCACCATCGAGCGGCCCGACGCCGAGCGGCTGGCCGCGATCTGCACCGGGCAGCAGAGCCTGGCCCGCGGTGTGGGCCAGCTCTTCAACGGCGGTGGCGTCCACCAGGTGATCGTGGAGCTGGCGGACCTGTGGCTCTTCATCATCTCGGCGGGCCAGGGCACCCACCTGGCCGTGATCGCCTCCCAGGAGGTGGACGCCGAGATCATGTCGCTCGCCATGCACAACCTCGTCCTCCAGGTCGGCCAGAAGCTCAGCACCCCGGCCCGGGTCGACTTCGACGCCTTCGGCGCCGGGGACAGGCCGCGGGCGTGACCGGCCACTGGCCTTACGGGCAGGGGGACATCGAGGACGACGGCGAGGACGCCGCGGGGACGATGGTGCGCCCGTACACCATCACCCGCGGCCGGACGGCCCCCGACCGGGACGACCTCACCCTCATCACCGTGCTGACGACCGCGCACGATCCGCGGGACGAGCACGGCGCGGCGGCCCGCCCGGGCCGGCTCCAGCCGGAGCACCGGCTGATCCTGGACCGCTGCCGGCGGCCCGCGGCGGTCGCCGAGGTCGCCGCGGACCTCGACCTGCCGGTCTCGGTGACCAAGATCCTTCTGGCCGACCTGGTCGCCAACGGCCTCCTGATCGCCCGGGCCCCGCTGTCGGTGGCCCGGGTGTCCGGCGGCGCCGACATGGGCGTACTGGCCGCTGTTCGCGACGGACTCCGGAGACTCTGACCCAAGATGACCACCAGTCAGGCGGCGCCCGCCGCCGTCAAGATCCTGATAGCCGGCGGTTTCGGCGTCGGCAAGACCACCCTCGTGGGAGCCGTCAGCGAGGTCACCCCGCTGCGCACCGAGGAGCTTCTGACCACGGCCAGCATCGGCGTGGACGACCTGGCCGGCGTCGGCCAGAAGGACACGACGACCGTGGCCCTGGACTTCGGCCGGATCACGGTCAGCCAGGACCTGGTCGTCTACCTGTTCGGCACACCGGGCCAGGAGCGCTTCTGGTTCATGTGGAACGACCTGGTCAACGGGGCCCTCGGCGGGGTCGTGATCGCCGACACCCGGCGGCTCGAGAGCAGCTTCGCCTCGATCGACTTCTTCGAGAGCCGGGACATCCCCTTCGTCGTCGCGATCAACTGCTTCTACGGGCACAACACCCGTACCGCGGAAGAGATCAGGGCCGCCCTGGACCTGGACCCGCACGTGCCGCTGCTGGTCGGCGACGTACGCGAGCGGCCGTTCGGCCGGGATGTGCTGCTGGCCCTCGTGGACCACCTGATGAGCCTCCCCGTGGCGGCGGGCTGACCCCGGCCCGCCCCCTCCCCCTTCACTGCTTCCACTTCCTCGTTCTGGAGAGACCCGACATGGCAACACCTCTGCGCGTCCTGATCCACGGCGGCGGCATCGGCGGGCTGACGCTCGCCACCGCCCTGGCCCGGCGGGGCCACACCGTCGAGGTGGCCGAGCTCCGCGACCAGCTCGAAGCCCTCGGCGTCGGCATCATCCAGCCGTCCAACGCCCTGCACGTGATGCGGGAGATCGGGGTGCTGGAGGAGTGCCTGGAGGCGGGCTTCGAGTGGGAGGTCCTGACCATCGCGGACCCGGCCGGCAACACCCTGGCCGAGATACCGCAGCCGCGCATGGGCGACGCCCCCTCCAACAACGGCATCCCCCGCCCCGCGCTGGCCCGCGTCCTGAACGCGGCGGCCACCTCGGCCGGTGCGAAGATCCGGTTCGGCACGACCATCACCGAGCTCACCGACGAGGGCGACGGCGTCGACGTCACCCTGTCCGACGGCTCGGCCGGGCGCTGGGACCTCGTCGTCGGCTTCGACGGCATCGGCTCGCCGCTGCGCACCCGGCTGTACGGGGACCGCTACGCCCCCCAGTACACCGGCTTCGCCAACTGGCGGGTCACCGTGCCCCGTCAGGAGCAGGTGCGCGGCGTCGTGATGGGCACCGCCGGCCAGGCCGCGAAGGCGCTGCTCACCCCGATCACCGACGAGCTGATGTACCTGGGCTCGGTCTTCGCGGAGGCCGAGGACTTCCGGCCGGACCCGGACAAGGCGCACGAGCAGCTGAAGGAGCGCCTGGCGATGTTCTCGGGGCCGGTCGCCGAGGCGCTGGCCGAGGTCACCGGGCCGGAGGCGGTCGTCTATTCGCGGATCTCCCAGGTGACGGTCGAGGAGCCGTGGCACGTGGGCCGGGTCGTCCTGGCCGGTGACGCCGCGCACGCGTGCACCCCGCACATCGCGCAGGGCGCGGCGATGGCCGTGGAGGACGCGCTGGTGCTCGCCGAGTCGCTGGACGCGGAGGCGGACGTCGACGCGGCCCTGGACGTGTGGGAGGCCCGTCGCCGCCCGCGCGCCATGTGGGTGCAGGCCATCTCGCGCGCGGTGCTGAAGCAGGAGACGGGCGGCCCGACCACGCCGGAGGAGGACGAGCTGCTGAAGATCGGCATCCCGGGCGCCGCCCACGTGCTGGTCCAGCCGTACTGACGCGCTTCGCCACGCCCCCGCCGGCCCCGGTCCCCGGGCCCCGGCGGGGGCGTCCGTCGCCCGGGGCGTCGCGGGCGGTCCCCCGCCCGCACCTCGCGGCGGGGTGGTCCGCGCCGGCGAGGGCCGCCGGCCACAGCACACCGGAAGACGTCCGCGTCGCGCCGCTTCGTAAGGTGGAGCCGAAGAAGTCTTGAGCGCGGAACCGTCTGGGCCCAGGACCCCGCGCCCACCCGAACGGAACCCTCGTGCCCCCCGACGGCCCGCCACGCCCCTTCTGGCGCATCTGCCTGCCGCACTCCACGGCCGCCGTACCGATCGCCCGCGCGCTGATCCGCTCGGTGCTGACGGACATCGACGCCCCCGCCGACAGCGACACCGCCGAACTGCTGACCGCAGAGCTGGTCGCCAACGCGGTGGAGCACACCCCGGGCGACGAGCCCATGGAGCTGGTGGTCGAGCTGCTGGCGGCCGGCTGCCAGGTGGAGGTGCACGACGGCGACCCGGCCCCGCCCGGCGATCTGTCCCGCCCCGGGCCCGACGACGTACCGGACCCGTGGCAGGAGCACGGCCGGGGGCTGCTGCTGATCCGCACGCTCAGCTCGTCCTGCGGCCACCGCCCGACCGAGCGCGGCAAGGCGGTGTGGTTCCGGCTGCCGCCGGCGTAGGGCTCAGGCCAGCCGGGAGCGGCGGTGCCCGTAGACCGCGTACACGAGGGCACCGACCGCGAGGAACACGGCGAACTGCACCCAGGTCGTCCAGCCGGTGCCGTACATCAGATAGACGCAGAAGCCGATGCCGGCGAGCGGGCTCAGGGGGTAGAGCGGCACCCGGAAGGAGCCGCGCACCTCGGGGTTGCGGCGGCGCAGCACGAGGACGGCGGCGTTGACGGCGACCATGGTGGCGAGCGTGCCGATGGTGGTCAGGTTCACCACCATGTCGAGCGAGGAGAAGGCCGCCGGGACCGCGAAGACGACGGCGACGATCCAGGTGTTGGCGACGGGGGTGGCGGTGCGCGGGGAGACCCGCTCGAAGACCCTCGGGACCAGGCCGTCGCGGGACATCGACATCAGGATGCGGGTCTGTCCGTACATCACCGCGAGGACCACCGAGGCGATGGCGACCACCGCGCCGAAGGCGATGACGCCGCCGCCCACGGAGGAGCCGGTGACCTGGTCCACGATCAGCGAGAGCGCGGCGGGCTTGTCGGAGACGGCGTCCGGTCCGAGCGCGCCGATCGCGGCGAGGGCGACCGCGCAGTAGAGCAGCGTGACCAGGCCGATGCAGATCATGATCGCGAGCGGGATGTTGCGCCGGGGGTTCTTGACCTCCTCGCCCGCCGTGGTGATCGCGTCGAAACCGATGTACGAGAAGAACGCCAGGGACGCGCCCGCCGTGACGCCGCCCGCGCCGTGGGCGGCGAACGGGGCGAGGTTGCCGCGCTCGAACGCGGTGAACGCGATGACGCAGAACAGGGCCAGGACCACCAGCTTGAGGACGGCCATCGCGGCGGTGGCGGTCGCGCTCTCCCGTACGCCCCGCACCAGCAGGGTCGCGGCCATCATGACCACGATCACGGCGGGCAGGTTGATCACGCCGCCGTCGCCCGGTCCGGCGGAGAGCGCGGCGGGCAGCTGGTGGCCGAAGAGGCTGTCGAGGAGTTCGTTGACGTACTGGCTCCAGCCGACCGCGACGGCGGAGACCGAGACGCCGTACTCCAGGAGCAGACACCAGCCGACGAGGAAGGCGAGGCGTTCGCCGAGCGTGGCGTAGGCGAAGGAGTAGGAGCTGCCGGAGACGGGAATGGCGCTGCCCAGCTCGGCGAACGAGAACGCCGTGAAGACGCAGGTGACGGCGGCGAGGACGAAGGAGACCACGACGGCGGGCCCGGCCTCCGCCACGCTGTCGGACAGGCCCACGAAGATGCCGGTCCCGACGACCGCGCCGACCCCGAAGCACACCAGCTGGAACAGGCCCATGGTGCGCTTGAGGCCGTGCCCCTCCAGGTCGGCGCCCGACTCGGCGATCAGCCGGTGCGGGTCCTTGACGCGGTGCGGGGGGCCGGGGAGGCGCAGAGGGCGCACGGCGGTGTCTCATTTCGGTGGTACGCGTGGGGGGAGCGCGCTCGGGCGGTGGGGGCCGTCGCGCGCACGAAAAGGGGGTTCGAGCGTGCGAGCTCGAACCCCACCAATCGGCACCATCATAGACACCTGACCGCATATTCACCCAATCGGATGTATGAACATGCGAGGCCGACGCTGCTAGCGGGCCATCGTCGCCACGAGCACGGCCTTGATCGTGTGCATGCGGTTCTCCGCCTCGTCGAAGACGACCGAGTGCTCGGACTCGAACACCTCGTCGCTGACTTCCAGCTCACTGAGCCCGTGCCGCTCGTGGATCTCGCGGCCCACCCCGGTACCGAGGTCGTGGTACGCGGGCAGGCAGTGCATGAACTTCACCCCGGGGTTCCCGGTGGCCCGCAGCACGTCCATGGTGACGGCGTACGGCAGGAGAGCCGCGATGCGGGCGTCCCAGACCTCCTTGGGCTCGCCCATCGAGACCCAGACGTCGGTGGCGACGAAGTCCGCGCCGCGCACCCCCTCGGCCACGTCCTCGGTGAGCGTGACCCGGGCGCCGGACTCCGCGGCGAGCGCCCGGGCCTCGGCGACGACCGTCTCGGCCGGCCAGTACGCCTTGGGCGCGACGATGCGCACGTCCATGCCGAGCAGGGCACCGGTGACCAGGTAGGAGTTGCCCATGTTGAAGCGGGCGTCGCCGAGGTAGGCGAAGGCGATCTCCTCCAGCGGCTTCTCGCTGTGCTCGGTCATCGTCAGCACGTCGGCGAGCATCTGGGTGGGGTGCCAGTCGTCGGTCAGCCCGTTGAAGACCGGCACCCCGGCGTACGCGGCCAGCTCCTCGACGGCCGCCTGGCTGTCGCCCCGGTACTCGATCCCGTCGAACATCCGGCCGAGGACGCGCGCGGTGTCCTTGACCGACTCCTTGTGCCCCATCTGCGAGCCGGAGGGGTCGAGATACGTGGTCGAGGCGCCCTGGTCGGCGGCGGCGACCTCGAACGCGCACCGGGTGCGGGTCGACGTCTTCTCGAAGATCAGCGCGATGTTCCGGCCGCGCAGCGTCTGCGTCTCCGTGCCCGACTTCTTGGCGGCCTTGAGCCCGGCGGCCAGCTCGATCAGGCCGCGGAACTCCGCGGCCGTGAAGTCCAGCTCCTTGAGGAAGTGGCGGCCTGCGAGGTCTATGGCCATGGTGACTGCTCCTGGGTCGGGCGGGGGACGCATACCGTAACGCTGGAAGTCTATACGATGCAATGCATCGCTATACAGAGACGTCTCGTGGTACGGCGGCCCGCCGCCCTCACACCGCGTCCCGCACGACCGGGCAGCTCATGCAGCGCGGACCGCCCCGGCCCCGGCCCAGCTCGCTGCCCCGGATCTCGATGACCTCGATGCCCTGCCGGCGCAGATGCGTGTTGGTGGTGGCGTTGCGCTCGTAGGCGACGACGACGCCGGGTTCGACGGCCAGCACGTTGCAGCCGTCGTCCCACTGCTCGCGCTCGGCCGCGTGCACGTCCTGGGTCGCGGTGAGCACCCGGATCGAGCCGAGACCGAGCGCCTGGGCGATGGCGGTGTGCATCTGCTCGGGCGGGTGGTCGGTGACCTTGAGGTCGCGCGGCCCGTCGCCGGGCTCGATGGTGTACGAGCGGAGCATGCCGAGGCCCGCGTACTTGGTGAAGGTGTCCCCGTCGACCATCGTCATCACGGTGTCCAGGTGCATGAAGGCCCGGCTCTTGGGCATGTCCAGCGCCACGATGGTCCGGGCCGAGCCCGCGTCGAAGAGGCCCCGGGCCAGCATCTCGACGGCCTGCGGGGTGGTGCGCTCGCTCATCCCGATGAGCACGGCGCCGTTGCCGATGACGAGGACGTCGCCGCCCTCGATGGTGGAGGGGTAGTCGTCCTGCCCCTCGGACCAGTGGTGGAAGGCGCCCGCCTCCGGCCCGGTGAACAGCGGGTGGTGGCGGTAGATCGCCTCGAAGTGGACCGTCTCGCGCTGCCGGGCCGGCCAGCGCATGGCGTTGATCGAGACGCCGTCGTAGATCCAGGCCGAGGTGTCCCGGGTGAACAGGTGGTTGGGGAGCGGTCCGAGCAGGAAGTCGTCCAGGTCCATGACGTGGAAGCGCACCGAGACCGGCTCCTCGTGCCGTTCCAGGAACTCCCGTTTGGTCATCCCGCCGACCAGCGCCTCGCACAGCTCGGCCGCGGTCAACTCCTCGAAGGCGGCCCGCAGGTGCTCGGTGGCGAGCGGGCCGTACTCCTTCTCGGCGAAGACCCGGTCCAGCACGAGGCGCCGGGCGACCGGGATCTCCAGCGCCTCGCGCAGCAGGTCGCCGAAGAGGTGCACCTCGACGCCCCGGTCGCGCAGCACGTCCGCGAAACCGTCGTGCTCCTGCCGGGCCCGGCGCACCCAGAGCACGTCGTCGAAGAGCAGCGCGTCCTTGTTGCTCGGCGTGAGCCGTTTCAGTTCCAGATCGGGGCGGTGCAGGATGACGCGGCGCAGCCGCCCGGCCTCGGAGTCGACATGGAATCCCATGCCCACATCCTCACCGCGCGGCGCGCCGTTCACCCGGCGAATCGCCAGCCTGTTCCTGCGGCGCGGCCCGACGCCCGCTCAGAGCCGGGGGTCCACCGGCTCCGACTCCAGCGCCAGGACGGCGAACACCGCTTCGTGGACCCGCCACAGCGGCTCCCCGTCCGCGAGCCGGTCCAGGGCCTCCAGGCCGAGGGCGTACTCGCGCAGGGCCAGCGAGCGCTTGTGGCCGAGGAAACGGCCGCGAAGGCGGTCCAGATTGTCCGGGCGGGTGTACTCGGGGCCGTAGATGATCCGCAGGTACTCCCGGCCGCGCACCTTGATCCCGGGCTGCACCAGGCGCCCCTTGCCGTCCCGGACGAGCGCGCCGAGCGGCTTGACGACCATGCCCTCGCCGCCCCGGCCGGTCATCTCCAGCCACCAGTCGGTGCCCGCGCGGACGGACGCCTCGTCGGCGGTGTCCACCACGAGCCGCCGGGTGACCTGGAGCAGCCCGCTGGGGTCGTGCTCCACCAGCCGGTCCAGCCAGGCCAGCTGCTCGTCGTGCGGTACGGAGGCCAGCGAGCGGCCCTCGACGGCGAGGATCTGGAACGGCGCCAGGCGCACGCCGTCCAGCCCGTCGGTGCCCCAGCAGTAGCGCCGGTACGCCTGGGTGAACGCCGCCGCGTCCTCGGCCCGCTCCCGCTGCCGGTCCGCGAGCGCGCCCACGTCGACGCCGCGCGCGGCGGCTGCGGCGAGGGCCCCGGCGGCGGCGGGGAACACCGCGCCCGAGGCGGCGCCCACGGCCGCGTACTGCGAGCGGAGCAGGCCGCGCGCCTTCAGGGACCAGGGCATCAGCTCGGCGTCGAGCAGCACCCAGTCGGTGCCCCACTCGTCCCACAGCCCGGCCGCGGTCACCGCCGCGCGCAGCCGCCCGAGCACCGTCCCGGTGAGCGCGGGGTCGTCCAGGAACGGGCGGCCGGTGCGGGTGTACAGCGCGCCGGCGGGCCCGCCGTCGCCGGTGTCCGGGGTCCCGAAGCGCTCCCGGGCCGCGGCGGCGTCCTTGCAGACCAGGGCCACGGCGCGGGAGCCCATGTGCTTCTCCTCGCACACCACCTTCGCCACCCCGGCCGCGCGGTACTCGCCGAACGCCTCGGCCGGGTGCTCCAGATAGCCCTCCTCGCGCGAGGTGGCGGTGGGCGCCATGGTCGGCGGCAGGTACGGCAGCAGCCGGGGATCGACCGCGAACCGGCTCATGACCTCCAGGGCGGCGGCGGCGTTCTCCTCGCGGACGGCGAGGCGGCCCATGTGGCGGGTCTCCACGATCCGGCGGCCCCACACGTCGTCCAGGTCCAGCGGCCGGCCCTCCCGGCCCCCGGGCGCGTCCGTCTCCAGCGGCTTCACCGGCTCGTACCAGACCCGCTCCGCCGGTACGTCGACGAGCTCGCGCTCCGGCCAGCGCAGCGCGGTCATCTTCCCGCCGAAGACGGCACCGGTGTCCAGGCAGATGGTGTTGTTGATCCACGAGGTGTTGGGCACGGGCGTGTGGCCGTAGACCACGGCGGCGCTGCCCCGGTAGTCCTCGGCCCACGGGTAGCGCACGGGCAGCCCGAACTCGTCGGTCTCGCCGGTGGTCTCGCCGTACAGCGCGTGCGAGCGGACCCGGCCCGAGGTGCGGCCGTGGTACTTCTCGGGCAGCCCGGCGTGGCAGACGACGAGCCGGCCGCCGTCCAGCACGTAGTGGCTGACGAGCCCGTCGATGAACGCGGCGACCCGCGTGCGGAACTCGGGGTCCTTCGCGTCCTCCCGTTCCAGCTGCTCGACGGTCTCGGCGAGGCCGTGGGTGAGCTGGACCTTGCGGCCCTTGAGGTAGCGGCCGAGCTTGTTCTCGTGGTTGCCGGGGACGCACAGGGCGTTGCCGCCGGCCACCATCGACATCACGCGGCGCAGGACGCCGGGGCTGTCGGGGCCGCGGTCGACCAGGTCGCCGACGAAGACCGCGGTGCGGCCCTCGGGGTGGGCGCCGTCCACGTACCCCAGCTTGCCGAGGAGGGTGTCCAGCTCGGAGCGGCAGCCGTGGATGTCGCCGATGATGTCGAACGGTCCGGTGAGGTGGCGCAGGTCGTTGTAGCGGCGCTCCAGGACCACTTCGGCCCGCTCGGCCTCGTCCTCGGAGCGCAGGACGTGCACCTTGCGGAAGCCCTCGCGCTCCAGGCCGCGCAGCGAGCGGCGCAGCTCGCGGCGGTGGCGCTGGACGACGTGGCGGGGCATGTCGGCGCGGTCCGGGCGGGCCGCGTTGCGGGCGAGGCAGACCTCTTCGGGCAGGTCGAGCACGATGGCGATGGGCAGCACGTCGTGCTCCCGGGCCACCCGCAGGAGCTGGCGCCGGGCCTCCGGCTGCACGTTCGTGGCGTCCACGACGGTCCGCCGGCCGGCGGCGAGGCGCTTGCCCGCGATGTAGTGCAGGACGTCGAAGGCGTCCTTGCTGGCGCTCTGGTCGTTCTCGTCGTCGGCGACGAGGCCCCGGCAGAAGTCCGAGGAGATGACCTCGGTCGGCTTGAAGTGCCGCCGCGCGAAGGTGGACTTGCCGGACCCGCTGGCCCCGATGAGCACGACGAGGGAGAGGTCGGTGACGGGGAGGGTGCGCGGGGCGCGCCCGGTGTCGTCGGTGCCGTTCATGCGGCTTTCGCCTCCTTCTCGGTCTCGTCGGTGGTCGCTGTGCCCGCGGTGAACACGGCCATCTGCGTGGGCGGGCCGACCTCGGGGTCGTCCGGGCCCACGGGCACGTATGCCACGCCGTATCCGTACCGGGCGGCCACCGCGTCCGCCCAGGCCCGGAATTCGGCCCGTGTCCACTCGAAGCGGTGGTCGCTGTGGCGGGTGTGGCCGGCCGGAAGGGTCTCCCAGCGGACGTTGTACTCGACGTTCGGCGTGGTCACGAGCACCGTGCGGGGGCGCGCGGAGCCGAACACGGCGAACTCCAGGGCGGGCAGCCGCTCCGGGTCCAGGTGCTCGATGACCTCGCTGAGCACCGCCGCGTCATACCCCTTGAGCCGCTTGTCCGTGTAGGTCAGCGAGCCCTGGCGCAGCGTCACGCGGGCCGCCTGGCGCTCCCCCATCCGGTCCAGCTTCAGCCGGCGCGCGGCGATCGTCAGGGCGCGCATGGACACGTCGAGGCCGACGACCTCCGTGAAGCGCGGGTCCTTCAGCAGTGCCTGCACCAACTGCCCCTGTCCGCAGCCGAGGTCGAGCACCCGGCCCGCCCCGGCGGCGGTGAGCGCGGACAGGATCGCGTCGCGGCGCCGCACGGCCAGCGGCACCGGCCGCTCCTCGGTGTCGGAGCCCTCGTCCACGGCGTTGTCGACGCTCTCGACGTCGAGGTCGTCCGCCTCCGCGAGCCGCACCAGTTCCAGGCGCTCCATCGCCTGCCGGGTCAGCCCCCAGCGCCGCGCCAGGTACCGGCTGGTGATGAGCTTGTGCTCGGGGTGCTCGGCCAGCCACCCCTCGCCCGCGCGCAGCAGCTTGTCGACCTCGTCCGGCGCCACCCAGTAGTGCTTGGCGTCGTCCAGCACCGGCAGCAGCACGTACAGCTGGCGCAGCGCGTCGGCGAGCCGCAGCTCGCCTTCGAGCACCAGCCGTACGTACCGCGAGTCGCCCCAGTCCGGGAACGTCTCGTCCAGCGGCACGGCCTCCGCCTCCACCCGCGTCCATCCGAGCGGACCGAAGAGCTTGCGCACCAGCTCGGCACCACCACGGGCCGGCAGGGCGGGCACTTCGATCCGCAGCTCCATGGGGGCCGCCGCCCGCTCGGGCATCGCCTTGCAGGCACCGCTCAGCGCGGACTTGAAGACGGTGCTCATCGCGACGGACAGCAGCGAGGATGCCGCGTAGGGGCGGTCGTTGACGTACTGCGCGAGCGCCGAGTCGGGCGCCCCGCCCCGGCCCTTGCCCTTCCCCTTGCGCACCAGGGCGATGGGATCGACCTCCAGCAGCAGGGCCGCCGTGCACCGCTCCACGGACGCCTCGGGATAGAAGACGTGCGCGGTGCCGTGGGAGGTGGAGAACGCCTGCGCCCGCCCGGGATGCTTGTGCAGCAGGAATCCGAGGTCGGTGGCGGGACGTTCCGGGGAGCCGGTGGTACTGATCGTCAGGAACACGCGTTTGAGTATGATCCGCCCGCTCGCGTCCCACCAGGCAATTTCCGTGTGCCCGCCACGAGCGCTCCCCCGAGCTTCCAGGAGGCGTCATGCCCATCGGCCCGTCGGTGCTGGCCGCCGCGAGGCGTCACTCGGTCGGTCTGCGCCGGGACGGCACCGTGCGCGCCGCGGGCGGCGAACTCGCGACCGCCGAATGCCGTGTCGGCCGGTGGGACGGCGTGGTCTCGGTCGCGGCGGGCAACGTCCACACCGCGAGGAACACGGGCAGGTCCCATACGGTGGGCCTCCGTTCGGACGGCAGGGTGCTGGCGACGGGCTGGAACGGCGACGGGCAGTGCGACGTCTCCGGCTGGCGGGGCGTCACGGCCGTGGCCGCGGGCTGGCGCCGCACGCTCGGGCTGCTCGGGAACGGCCGCGTGCTGGCGGCGGGCCGGCGCGCGGAAGGGCAGTGCGATGTGGGGCCCTGGCGCGAGGTGGTCGCCCTCTCGTGCGGTGACTGGCACTCGGTCGGCGTCCGGGCGGACGGTACCGCGGTGGCCGCGGGGAACAACCGGCGCGGGCAGTGCGCCGTGGCGGAATGGCGCGGCCTGGCCGCCGTCTCGGCCGGGTACCTCCACACCGTCGGCCTCCGGGCCGACGGGCGCGCGCTGGCCACCGGCGACCGGACGACCGGGGCGTGCGAGGTCGGTGAGTGGGAGGACGTGGTGGCGCTGGACGCGGGCAGCCGCCACACCGTGGGGGTCACCTCCTCCGGACGGGTCCTCGCGGTGGGAGACAACAGCCACGGTCAGTGCGAGGTCGGCGGCTGGCGCGGCATCGTCGCCGTGGCGGCGGGCTCGACGCACACGCTCGGCCTGCGCGCCGACGGCACGGTCGTCAGCACGGGGAACAACGCGGACGGGCAGTGCGAGGTCGCCACCTGGTCCGGCATCCGCCTGCGATAGCCGGAGGGCCGCGCTGCCCCCTCCGAGGCCGGCGCCGGCCCGCACCCCCGCCCAAGCCCACCGGGGCCGTGTCACCCCGCCCCGGCTCCCCCCGTGGCGCCCCCGGGCGCACCGCGCCGCGCAGTCGCCAGCCCCGCGATCTCCCCCGGCCCCACCCGGCAGCACCCGCCGACCAGCCGGGCGCCCGCCTCCTGCCAGGCCGCCAGCCGCCCGGGGCCGAACGCGGCGCTCCCGGTCCACGCGCCCGACTCCGCGTCCCAGCGTTCGCCGCTGTTCGGGTAGACAACGGCCGGCTTCCCGGTCACCCGGACCGCCTCCCGCGCGGCGGCCTCCGCTTCGGCGGGGGCGCAGCAGTTGACGCCGACCGCGATCACCTCGTCGTGCTCCCGGGCCAGGGCGAACGCCTCGTCCAGCGGCTGCCCGGCCCGGGTCCGGCCCCCGGCCACGGTGTAGGAGAGCCACACCGGCAGCCCGTACTCCCCCGCCACCCGCAGCAGCGCCCGCGCCTCGGCCGTGTCCGGCACCGTCTCCAGGGCCAGCACGTCCGGCCCGGCGGCGGCCAGCGCCTCGACGCGGGGGCGGTGGAAGCGCTCCAGCTCCCGGACGGTCAGCCCGTAGCGGCCCCGGTATTCCGCCCCGTCCGCCGTCACCGCCCCGTACGGACCGACCGAGGCCGCGACCCAGACGTCCCGCTCGACCGTGCCGGCCGCCCGCCGGGCCAGCTCCACGCTGCGGGCGAAGAGCCCGGCCGCCTCGTCCCGCCCGATTCCGCGCCGCCCGAACCCCTCGTAGCTCGCCTGGTAACTGGCCGTGATGAGCACCTGGGCCCCGGCCCGCACGTACGCCGTGTGGGCGGCCTCGATCTGCCCGGGTCCGTCGGCGAGCAGCCGGGCGGACCACAGCGCGTCGGACAGGTCGCAGCCCTGGGCCTCCAGCTGGTTGGAGAGCCCGCCGTCGAGCAGGACCGTGCCCTCGGCCAGCGCGGCGGCCAGCGGGCGGCCGGGCCCAGGTGTCATCGCGGCCCCGCTCTCAGCCCAGCTGGGACTGGACCTGGGAGGCGATCAGGTCCAGGTGGTCCAGATCGTCCAGGTCGAGGACCTGGAGGTAGATCCGCGAGGCCCCGATCTCCGCGTACCGCCCGATCTTGTCGACCACCTCGGCGGGCGACCCCGCGAGTCCGTTGGCCTTCAGCTCGGCCACCTCCCGGCCGATGACGGCGGCCCGGCGCGCCACCTCCGCGTCGTCCCGGCCGACACAGACCACCAGCGCGTTGGAGTACACCAGGTCGTCCGGCTTCCGGCCCGCCGCCTCGGCCGCCTCCCGGACCCGGCCGAACTGCTTCTCGCTGTCCTCCAGCGAGGCGAACGGGATGTTGAACTCGTCCGCGTACTGGGCGGCGAGGCGCGGGGTGCGCTTCGCGCCGTGTCCGCCGATGAGCACCGGCACCTTGGCCTGCGCCGGCTTGGGCAGCGCAGGCGAGTCCTTCAGCTGGTAGTACGTGCCGTCGTAGCTGAACGTCTTGCCGACCTCGGTCGCCCACAGCCCCGTGACGATCGCGAGCTGTTCTTCCAGGCGGCCGAACTTCTCCTTCGGGAAGGGGATGCCGTACGCCGTGTGCTCCTCCTCGAACCAGCCCGCGCCCAGGCCCAGTTCGACCCGGCCGCCCGACATCTGGTCGACCTGCGCCACCTGGATGGCGAGGACACCGGGGAGCCGGAAGGTGCCCGCCGTCATCAGCGTGCCCAGGCGGATGCGCTTGGTCTCGCGGGCCAGCCCGGCCAGCGTGATCCAGGCGTCGGTGGGGCCGGGCAGGCCGTCACCCTGCCCCATGCGCAGATAGTGGTCGGACCGGTAGAAGGCGTCGAAGCCGAGGTCCTCGGTGGCCTTGGCGACGGTGAGGAGGGTGTCGTAGCTCGCCCCCTGCTGGGGCTCGGTGAAAATGCGGAGATCCATGCCTCCATCCTGCACCCGCGCGCGCCGTCCGCCCCTCTCCGGGGCACCGTCCGCGTGGAGTCGCGGCCTCGGAGGCGTACCGGAGGGGGTGACCGCTCACTGGATGCCGGTCACCGGGCCCACCGGGCCGTGCAGCGCCCCGGGCGGGCCGTCCCGCTCCCGGCCGCGCTCCAGCTGCTCCCGCCGCTCCCGCTCCCGCTCGTCCAGGAGCCGGAGCATGGAGCGGACCCGGTCGGTCGACTCGTCGGCGGCGTCGATCGCCTCCATGCACTGCCAGTACAGGCCCTGCTCATCGGTCTCGCAGGCCACCCCGACCAGGGCCATGCCGACCTCACCGAGCAGCGCGGCCAGGCCCGTCAGGGCCGCCCGGGGATCGGCGACCTCGGTCAGCCGGGCCGCGCGGGCCACCCCGGCGCGGGCCGCCGGGTGGTCGAGCGCGCCGCCGGTCCTGCCCCCGATCTCGCTGAGGGCGCCCGCCTCGGCCCGCAGCTCCTTGGGGCCGCCCGCCGCCAGCCGGCTGCCGACCGCCTGGGCCAGGGCCTGGGCCTGCCACGCCTCGGCGATGATGTCCGGTGTGCCCCGGCTCTGCGCCAGCGCCTGCCTGATGACCGCCACCAGCCGTTCCGCTTCCATCGACTGCCCCCGTTCGATGCGAAAACCCGCCCAACGCTGCGGAAAACCCGCTCACCACGTTCATTACCCACAGTGAGGGCGACCGCACCGGGACGCCAGAGGATTTCGGAAATCTGTGGACACTCAATCGAATGTGGATAAGTCGATCACTCCGAAGAGTGACGATCTTGGCTGCCCGTCGATTCGGGGGCCGGAAAGCGCGACTCGTTCCGTTCGATCTTGGCCGCGAGCGCCGAAAGCGGGTCGATTCCCAGCACCTCGCAGAACTGGAGGAGATAGGCGAGCACGTCCGCGACCTCGTCCGCCACGCGGGGCGCCGTCTCCGGGTCCGCCATGACCCGCGCCGACTGCTCGGGCGTCAGCCACTGGAAGATCTCCAGGAGTTCGGCGGCCTCCACGCTCAGCGCCGAGGCCAGGTTCTTCGGTGTGTGGTACTGCCCCCAGTCGCGCGCGTCCGCGAAGGCGGCCAGCCGCCGCTGGAGGGTCCGTACGTCGAGCCCGGTCATGTCCTCGCCCTACGCTCCCGGCACCCCGGCCGCCGTGACGCCCTCGACCTCCATGCCGGCGGGCGACAGCAGGAAGACGTTGCGGTCCACCCGGTGCATGCCGCTGCCCAGCCCGAAGACGACCCCGCTGGCGAAGTCCAGGATGCGCTTGGCCACATCGCTCTCCGCGCTGGTCAGGTCGAGCAGCACCGGCACCTGGGCGACCAGGTACTCCGCGACCTCGCGGGCGTCGGCGAACACCTGGACCCGCAGCACGACCATGCGCCGCTGCTCGGCGGGTTCCGGCTCGTCCTGGACGCCGCGGTGGTCCACCCGGGAGGGCCACTCGTTGCGGCTGCGCAGCGGTACGACCTGGGCCAGCCCCTCCCACTGCTCGTCCGTGACGTCGTACCTGTCGTACCTGCTCACCGGAACACCCCGTCCGCACCTCGGTCGGCGTCGCGCCGGCCGCGCTCACTGTTCATCGGGCGATTGTCCCCTCCCTCACCCGTTCGGCCTACGAGCGACACGGCTCAAGGCCCGATTGAAGCCGCCGGAATCACGTCCGCGGGGTCCGCGACCGTGATGGCGCCGCTCGGAGCGGTGGTGCTGTCCAGCGGGGTGAAGCGGATCGGGAGGTGGGCCAGCGCGCGGTGGAACGGGCCGGGGCGCCAGATCAGTTCGTCCGGCGCCACGGCGAGCTCCGCGTCGCACAGGAGGCTGGTGAGCTGTTCGATGGCGGTCATGGCGATGAGCAGGGCCGGCTGCTTGGCCGGGCAGCGGTGGGGCCCGGCCGACCAGGCGAGATGGGCGCTGGCCCCGGAGCGGAGGCCGTCGTCGGAGACGGGCGGCGCGGACTGGGAGTTGGCGGCGGCGTAGGAGACCAGGACGAGCTGTCCGGCGCGCAGCCGTACACCGTGGAACTCGGTGTCGTGGCGCGGGTAGTGGGCCGCCAGGTTGGCGAGCGGCGGGTCGCGCCACAGCACCTCGTTGATCGCCTCGTGGGCGGTCATCGCGCCGCCGTGCAGGGAGCCCGCGTAGCGTTCGTCGGTGAGCATGTGGAGCGTGGCGTTGCCGATGAGGTTGGTCATCGGGTCGTTGCCGGCGCTCATCACCAGGGTGATCTGACGGACCGTCTCGTCGTTGTCGAGTCCCGCCGGGTGGGCGAGGAAGTACGAGGTCAGGTCGCGGCGCGGCCGGGCGCGCCGGTCGGCGACGAGCCGGGTGACGACGTCGACCAGGTCGGCGTACGCGGCGGCGGCGTCGGCGGCCGAGTTCATCATCCCGGCGACCCCGTCCACGATCCGTTCGCCGTCCTCGGGGTCGGCGCCGAACCAGGTGACGAAGATGTGCATGGGGAGCCGGCGGGCGTACTGGGCGATGAGGTCGCCGCTGCCGGTGGCGGCGAACCGGCCGATGAGCTGGCGGGCGACGCGGGCCACCTCGGCGCGCAGGACGTGCGGTTCGATCAGCGCGAGGCTGTCGTTGATGGCCTGGCGGTAGCGGGCGTGCACCGCACCGTCGCTGAACAGGGCGGTGGGGCGGTGGCCGAGCACGGGCAGCACGGGCGAGTCCGGCGGGACGGTGGCCTGCCAGGCGCGGGGGTCCTTGCTGAAGGTGTGGGTGTCGCGGAGCAGGTCGATGGCGGCCTGGTAGTCCGTGACGAGCAGCGCCTCGACGTCGGGGGCGATCCGCACCGGTGCGAGCGGGCCGTGCTCGCGCAGGGCGCGGTAGTGGCCCTGCGGGTCGGCCGCGAAGGCCGGGCCGTACAGCGCGAGGGGCCGCGGCGGCGGCGCGTAGGCGGTCATGAGGCGTCCTCGGGCTGCGGCATGCGGGTCAGCACGTGTTCGGCGAGTGCGATCAGGGCGTCGATGCTGCCGCGGCGTTCGCGCGCGTCGCACTGGACGAGCGGGGTGGTCTCGGCCAGGTCGAGGTGCTTGCGCAGGACCTCGTCGCTGTGCTCCGGGGCGTCGGGGAAACGATTCACCGCGACGGCGTACGGCAGTCCCTGCTCCTCGACCATGTCCATCACGGCGAAGGAGTCGGCGAGCCGCCGGGTGTCCACGAGGACGAGTGCGCCGAGGGCGCCGCGGGCGATGTCCTCCCACAGCGGCAGGAACCGTTCCTGGCCGGGGGTGCCGAACATGTAGAGCACGAGGTCGTCGGGGACGGTGAGGCGGCCGAAGTCGATGGCGACCGTGGTGGTGGTCTTCTCGGGGAGTCCGGCGGTCGAGTCGACGCGGGTGCTGGACTGGGTCATCGCCTCCTCGGTGTGGAGGGTGGCGATCTCCGAGAGGGTGCGGATCAGGGTGGTCTTGCCCACGCCGAAGGGACCCGTGACGACGAGTTTCATCAGGGTCCGGGCGGCGGCCGGCAGATAGCCGACGCCGGTCCGGTCAGGGGAGGGAGCGGAGTCCATCGAGCAGCCTCTCGACAAGCGACCTGTCGATCTGCCCGGCACTGGGTATCGGCGGTCGGGTGAGCAGTAGTCCGGTGGCCGCGAGGTCCGTGGCCAGGAAGACGGTGGCACTGACCGGCAGGTCCAGGTGGGCCGCGCACTCGACGACGGTGAGGGCTCCCGGTTCCAGCAGGTCGCAGAGTCTGCGGGCCTGGGTTCCGGCGTCGTCGGGCACGGGCGCTTCGGTCCGTACGAGGACGGCGAGCCGGTCGAGGGCGGGGCCGGCGGGGCGGGACCGGCCGCCGGTGACCAGATAGGCGGGGATCAGACGGCGTGCTGGGCCGGGGGTCATGGCCGGGCGGCGGTGTCCGGCTGGCGGGCGGGTGCGTGCATCGCCCGGGTGAGCGCGGTGACCTGGACCTGCATCTGGTAGGCGATGTCGCCCAGTTTGGCGCCGGGTTCGGCGAACAGGGCGAGGGTGGTGTTGCGGCCGGCCGGTACGACGACGGCGAAGCCCAGGTCCGATTCCACGACGGTCTGCGCGAGTTGCGGGGCCTCGGCGTCGGTGAAGGCGGTCGTGAAGGCGCGGGCGGCGGCGTGCAGGGTGGCCGTCATCGCGGCGACCCGTTCGCCGGAGGCCCGGTCGAGGCCGGGGGACGCGCCTTCGACCAGGCCGTCGCCGGTGGCGACCACGGCGTGCTGGACTCCGGGCAGCTCAAGCAGCGGGGTCAGCACCCATGCGAGGTCGCCTGAGGTGGGGCTGGGGGCGCTCACTTCTCGTCGTCTCCTTGTTCGTCCTGGTGGTCGGGGGCGCCGGTGTCCGGTGCGGGCGGCCGCCCCGTGACGCTCCTGCCGTTGAGGGTGCCCTGCTGGAGGGCCGCCCAGGAAGCCCCTGCCGCCTCCGGTGTACGGGCCATCAGGCCGGCGGACGGCTCGGCGGCCCGGGCGGCGGTGCCCGCGGCGGGTGCGCGGCGCGGCGTCCGCCGGCGGCGGCTGGGCAGTCCGGTGGGCTCGGCGGCGGCCGGGGCGGGGGCGTCCGTTCCGGCGGGGGCGGGCCGGGCGGGGGCGGCGGCGGCCACGGGGGCGGGGGCGAGGGCGGAGAGGTTCCGGTCCTCGTCGAGCACGGTGAGCAGGTGGGCCGGGACGCGCAGGATGGTCCGCATGCCGCCGAACGGGGACGCCTCGATGTGGCACTCGAAGCCGTACTGCTCGACGAGCCGGCCGACGACCGCGAAACCGGTCTGCGGCGGGTCGCCGAGCTCGGTGAGCAGGACTTCGGCGGGTCCGGCGAGCAGCGCGCGGGCCCGGTCCAGGGCGTCCTCGTCCATGCCGATGCCGGCGTCGTCCACGACGAGGAACGCGCCCCGGCCGCCGCTCTGCTGGACGGTGACCTGGACGTCGGTGTCCGGGTGGGAGTACGCGGTGGCGTTGGCGAGGAGTTCGGCCAGGGCGATGGCGAGGGGTTCGGCGGCGCGGGCGGCGAGCGCGAGGCGTTCGTCGCGCAGGTGGTTGGAGACCTTGATCCGCTCGTAGCCGGCCACGCGGGACTGGGCGCCGAGGACGATCTCGACCAGCGGCGAGTTCTGGCGGGCCAGTCCGGGCCAGGCGTCGCACAGGACGGCGGTGGACTGGGTGCGGCGCAGCGCGAGTTCGTTGCGGAAGTCGAGCTGGAGGATGCGCGGGTCGTCGTACTCGTGCTGGAGTTCGTGCAGCAGCTGCTGGGACTGGTTCAGGAGGGACTGGATCTTGGCGGAGGTGCCGCGCATCGCGGCGCGGGCCGCGGCGTCGACGCGTCCGCGCTCTTCGAGGACGGCGGTCCGCGCGGCCTGGACGGCCTCGGTGAGCAGGAGGGCGGCGCCGCCGTCGACCTCGGCCGCCTCGCGCAGTCCGGGGACGGTGGCGCTGGGGTGGGAGAGGGCGAGGGCGGCGGCGGGTATCCGCTTGCGCGCGAGCTGCCGGATCTCGTCCAGGAGGGCCGCGGTGCGGGCCTCGGCGGCCTTGGCCTGGCGTTCGGCGAGTTCGGCGCGGGTGACGGCCTGCTGCTCGGAGAGGCCGGTCCGGTAGGCGCGCGAGAAGCCGACCGCCGCGGCGGCGACGGCGATGACTGCGACGATCCATGCCATGCCGTTACCGCGTCTCTCTCGTCGGGTCGGTCCGCCGCCCCGCGCGGGGCGGGACCGCGCGGTCAGCCCGCGAGGCCTGCCGGCTCACTGACCTGCTCCACTTCGTGTGCGACGGTGGCGACGTCGGTCATGATCTGGACCACGCTGGGCCGCTGCGAGCCGTCGAGCTGCCGGTATTCGCTGGCGATGGTCACCACCAGCCGTTCGGGGAGGCCGAGTCCGGGGTAGCGGCCCTCGGCGATGACCTGGCGGGCGGCGTCGATGGAGGGGACGCCCGCGGCGTGCAGCGCGTGGGCGCGCTCGCGGATGTATTCGAGGTACGTGATGTGCTCGCGGACGCCGTCCCGGTCGAGGACGGGCCCGTGGC
This sequence comes from Streptomyces sp. 130, assembly GCF_007096885.1. GTDB lineage: Bacteria > Actinomycetota > Actinomycetes > Streptomycetales > Streptomycetaceae > Streptomyces. The sequence goes on from NZ_VJNO01000026.1 coordinate 88,746, forward strand.
CGGGGACGATCGTTTCGGCACCGGTGGCCAGCACCTGTTCGCAGGCTCCGATGATGTTGCTCAGCGGGCCTTCCCAGTGGATCGGGTGGTCACCGGGCTGCTCGGGGGACGACGAGAAGATGATGTCGCCGCTGAACACGGTGGACTGGGCGGGCAGGTGGACCATGAGGTCGCCGGTGGTGTGCGCGGGTGCCAGCGAGGTGATCTGCACCGGGTAGTCGCCGAGGCTCAGTTCGAGCTCGCCCGTGAAGTAGGTGGTCGGCCGGACGGGCTCGGTCCGCGACCAGTCGAACGGGCCGAAGTGGCGGGCGAGGTAGGACCCGAGCGGGGTCGTGGGGGCGCCGCCGGTGACGAGCGCGTGCTGCTGCTGCGGCGAGGGCTCGTAGTGGATGTGCTCCCTGGCCTCGCGGGTCACGATGATCTCGGCGTCCGGAAGGACGCCCGCGCCCCAGAAGTGGTCGCCGTTGGCGTGCGTGACGACCACCCGGTCGATGGTGACGCCGTCGGGCAGCCGCTTGGTGGATTCGGCGAGGAACTGGCCGGCGAGCACCGGGTCGTACGGCGTGTCGATCCACAGCGCCCCACGGGGCGAGACGAGCAGGCCGCAGTTGGCCAGCCCCCAGCCACGCTTGGGCGGGAGCCAGGCATACAGGCCCCTGCCAAGGTCAACGACATCCCCACCCGTGATCGACATGGACGCGATTATGCCGACCACTTTCCGGTCGCGCGTTCGAACCCGACCATCCGGGCACACGATTGGCTTGAAATAGCCCTTTACCGGCGACGCGGAGGGCCAGGTGGTGACCGTACGAGACCACTTCGGACCGACTTCGTCACTATTGCGGGAGACGGGGCCCTCAAACCGGAAGAGACCGATTACCCACCGAGCATGGCTGAAAACAGACGCCAAAAGGTCCCCGGTGCACCGCTCGGAGAGCGGCGCACCGGGGACCCGTGGCTCAAGTCGGCCGGACCGTCAGGAACGGACCTGGCCGCGTTCGAAGTACGCGATCAGCTCGGGGTCGAGGGGCGGCACCTCGTGCGGTGCGCCGCCCTCGCGCAGGGAGCGGGTCGCGAGGACTCCGGCGGCGACGCTCATCCGGGCGGCGACCGGGGAGGTGTCGGTGACTCCCCCTTCGCGGACGAAGCGGACGAACTCCCGCATGATCCGGCTGTCGCCGCCGCCGTGGGAGCCCTTGGCCTCGGGCACCCGGTAGGTGATGTCGGCGTCGGCGCGGTAGCCGCTGGGGCCGGTGTTCCAGACCTTGACCTCGTCGCCGGGGCCGTCACCGAAGTTCTCCAGCCGGCCCTCGGTGCCGATCACCGTGTAGTTGCGCCAGTAGTCGGGGGTGAAGTGGCACTGCTGGTAGGCGGCCACGACACCGTTGTCCAGCTGCATGTTCATCACCGAGACGTCCTCGACGTCCACGATGTGGTGCAGGTCCTTGCGGGCCGTCGGCGGCCAGTCGAACTCGCGCAGCCAGTTCTCGGGGCGCGGGGTGTCCGGCTCGCGGCGCGGCAGGTTCCCGTAGACGAGCAGGTCGCCGAGGGCGTTGACGCGCCGCGTGTAGCCGCCGGCCAGCCAGTGCAGCACGTCGATGTCGTGGGCGGCCTTCTGGAGGAGCAGGCCGGTGGTACGGGTGCGGTCGGCGTGCCAGTCCTTGAAGTAGTAGTCGCCGCCGTAGCCGACGAAGTGCCGCACCCAGACGGCCTTGGGCTCGCCGATGTCGCCGCGCGCGATGATGTCGCGCATCAGCCGGACGACGCCCATGTGGCGCATGTTGTGGCCGACGTAGAGCCGGGTGCCGGTCTCGTACGCGGCGCGCAGGATGTTGTCGCAGCTCTCGACGGTGATGCCGAGGGGCTTCTCGACGAAGACCGCCTTGCCGGCCCGCAGGGCGTCGATGGCGATGGCTTCGTGGGTGTCGTCCGGGGTGGCGACGATGATCGCGTCCAGGTCGTCCCGGCCGAGGAGCAGCTTGTAGTCCTCGACCGCGGTCCCGGCGCCGAAGCGCTCGGCCTCGCGCCGGCGCACCTCCGGGTCGAGGTCGCAGACGGCGGTGATCGCCGATCCCTTGCCGGGGTGGTGGGCCGACATCGCGATGGACCGGCGCAGGCCGAGCCCGATGACACCGAGTCGCAGGTCTGACACGGGAGTCCCTTCAGTTGGTGCGGGTCGTGCGGGCGGAGGCTACTTGCCGGCGAGCGAGGCCTCGAACTCGGCGCGCATCTTGTCGCCGCCGCCGGAGCGCCACTTGCGCAGCTCGTCCTCGAAGGCGGAGACCGGCTTGCGGCCGGCGACGATGTCCAGCTGGATGTCGCTCATGGCGGTGGTGAGCGACGGGCTCTTGCTGGTGGACGTGTCCGAGAAGTGGCCGCTCGTCGGGTTGGTCTGGGCGATCTTGAGCAGGTCCTCCTGCCAGCCGTGGATCTTGCTCGCCATGTCGCCCCGGCCCGGCAGGTAGACGTACTCCGGCCCGGCGGCGAGGAAGGCCAGCGGCATGGCGGTGGTGACGGCCTCGGAGTTGCCCTTGGCGGTGAGCTTGACGTCGCCCCCGGAGGTGCGGGTCCAGTGCTTGCCCTCGATGCCGTTGTCGAGGAACAGGCGCTCCTCGGTACCGAAGGGGGCGGCCAGGTAGTCCAGGACGCGCAGCAGCATCCTGACGCGCTTGTCGTCGGCCTTCTTGTTGATGGCGGTGTAGCCGACGGAGCCGTAGCCCATGTTGTAGTGCGGCGTGGCGCCTTCCTTGGCGGCGAACGGCACGATGACGCCGAACGGGAAGTCGTACGTCTTGGCGTCGACCAGGAAGCTGGGGAAGGACTGGACGTAGGCGCCGAGGGAGCCCTGGGCCATCTTCTCCATGGTGGTGCTGAGGTTGGGGTCCGGCCAGAAGAGCTTGGCCCTGGCGCACTTGACGGCGAAGGCCAGGGCCTCCTGGTACTCCTCCGTCTCGTACTGGTGCGTCAGCTTTCCGCCCTCCAGTCGCCAGCCGCTGGGGGCGCCGAACCACTGGGCGAACTGGGCGATGTGGTTCACGTACGCCGGCTCCAGGACGTACTTGTTGCGCTTGACGTCCAGCAGCTCCTTGCCCTTGGCGAGGAAGTCCTCGGCGCTGGTGAACTCGGCGCCGCCGACCGGCTTCCAGAAGTCCTGGTTGACGACGTAGACCTGGCCCATGGAGCCGTAGGCGACGGTGACCCCGCGGATCTTGCCGTTGACGACGGCGGTCTTCCAGGCGGTGGTCGGCAGGTTGGCGAGGTTGGGGTACGCCTTGACGGCGTCGCCCGACAGGTAGGGGGTGAGGTCGTGGAACTTGGCGTCCAGGAGCTCGGGCACGCGCTGGATGCCCTGGTTCGGCGGGAACCACACGAGGTCGGGTATGTCGCCGCCGGCCATCATGGCGTTGAACTTGGTGAGGTACGCGTCGACGCCCTGGTCCACGACGATCGTCATGTCGAACCGGGCCCCGAGCCGCTTGTTCAGCTCCTGCCAGTAGGCGTTCCTGGCCTGCGGCGGCGCGGGCGTGGTGAACGTCTCGGTGAGGGCGGTGATGCGGCTGCCGTCGCCGGGGGTCTTCGCGACGGACTTGGTGAGCTTCTTGGGGTAGCGCAGATAGGTGGCGTCGAGGCCCGACGCGTTGCCCGGGAGGTCGGCGGGCGCGGTCTGGGCCGCCACGTACGTCGGGAGCCTGAGCTTGGCCGACGCCTTGGCGCCTCCCTTGCTGACCGCGGCGCCGCTGCCGCAGGCGCTCAGGGTGGTCAGACCCGCGACGGTGAGGCCGGCGATTCCCGCGGCGCCCATGAAACCGCGTCGGGACAGGTGGGTGGACATGGGGCTCCTTGAAGTGGGTGGCGGGCGGGGCGGTGGTGCGGGGCGGGCGGGGTCAGCCCTTGATCGCCCCGGTGAGGACGCCCTTGACGAAGAACTTCTGCAGGAAGGGGTAGACGCAGAAGATGGGCACGATGGCGATGATCAGCACGGCCATCTGCAGGGAGGTCGCGGGCGGGACGGAGTGGACGCCCATCGCGGAGGCGTTGATGCTCTGTCCGTTCAGGACGTAGCTGCGCAGGATCACCTGGATGGGGAACTTGCTGGAGTCGTTGAGGTACAGCACCGCGTTGAAGAAGCTGTTCCAGTACCCGACGGCGTAGAACAGGCCGACCACGGCGAGGACCGCCTTCGACAGCGGGAGGACGATCCGGAAGAGGACCGTGACCTCACCCGCGCCGTCGATGCGCGCCGCGTCGTACAGCTCTTCCGGAATGCTCTGGAAGAACGAGCGGACGACGACGATGTTGAAGGCGTTCAGCAGGACCGGAAGGATCAGTGAGGCGTACGTATCCAGCATGTGGAACTGCTGGACGGCGAGGTACGTCGGGATGATGCCGGGTGCGAAGAGGAACGTGCCGAGCACCAGCAGCAGGATCGGCTTGGCGAGGACCGTGCCGGGGCGCGAGGTGCCGTACGCGATCATCACCGTGCAGGCCAGGCTGAGCGCGGTCCCGATCAGCGTGATGAAGACGGACACCACCGCGGCCCGGGTGACCACGCCCCCGGACAGGATGACGCGGTACGCCTCCAGCGTCGGGTGGTGCGGGATCAGCACGTAGCCGCCGTTGGCGTTCAGCTCCTCGCGGCCCGCGAGGCTGGTGCCGATGGCCAGGACGAAGGGGTAGAGCACGATCACGGTCAGCACGATGAGTGCGAGGCCCTTGGCGCCCTGCCCGTACCAGTGCGGGCGCTCCATCCACGGCGGGCGGCCGTTGGACTTGCGGGGGCGGGGAGGACCGGACCGGGCGGCGCGCGGCCGGGTCGCGACGGACTGACTCATCGGTACACTCCCTGCTCGCCGAAGCGGTGGGCCAGCTTGTTGGCGGCGAGGATGAGGGCGAATCCGATGACGCCCTTCATCAGTCCGGCGGCGGTGCTCATGCCCCAGTCGCCGTCCACGACGCCGTGGAAGTAGACATAGGTGTCCATCACCTCGGCGGCGTCCGGGCCGACGGCGTCGCGCTGGAGCAGGATCTGCTCGAAGCCGACCGAGAGGATGTCGCCGAGCCGCAGGATGAGCAGCATCAGGATGACCGGCCGGATGCCGGGCAGGGTGATGTGCCAGATCCGGCGGAGCCAGCCGGCACCGTCCATGGCGGCGGACTCGTACTGGCCCATGTCGATCGAGGCGATGGACGCCAGGAAGATGATCGTGCCCCAGCCGCAGTCCTTCCAGATGGCCTGCGCGGTGATGAGGAACTTGAAGGTCCCGGGGTCGGTCATCACGTTGCCGATGCCGACCCCGTGCTCCATGAGGAGCGTGGTGACCGATCCGGCGCCGCCGAGGACCTGCTTGCACATCGCGACGACGACGACCCAGGACAGGAAGTGCGGGAGGTAGACGACGGTCTGGATGAACCGCTTGATCTTCTCGCTGATCAGCGAGTTGAGCAGCAGGGCGAGGGCGATCGGTGCCGGGAAGTACAGGAGGAGCTGGATCGCCGTGATCTGGAGGGTGTTGGACACCGCGCTCCAGAACTCGGGCTCGGCCAGCAGCGCGGTGAAGTTCGCCATCCCGACGAACGGGCTCTGCTTGAAGCCCAGGAACGGCTGGTAGTCCTGGAAGGCGATGACGTTGCCCGCGAGCGGCAGGTAGAAGAAGAGGACGAAGTACAGCACGCCGGGCAGGCAGAAGAGCAGAAGCGCCTTGTCCCGCTTGATGCGCTGCCGGAGCGGCTGCCGTATTCGGTTCCTCTTGCCCTTCCTCCCCGCGGGACGTTCCGCGTCTTCCGGGTCGCGGGGCTGCGGCACGGGCGGCCGCGCAGCTGTGACCGGCGTGTTTGCCATCGTCACAGGCACCTCCAGGGCTGATGGAGCGAGAGAACGTCCCGCATACGTGAAGGGGCGGCGCGTGCTTCGGGAAGCGCGGCCGCTGCCTCTTCGCGGCGACAGGCACATAGTTCACGACCGTGCGGCCATATGGCAAGAGTTGTTCATTTCGCAGAGGTAACGAACATCTATGGGCAGGCAAAAGTCGTCGGATGCCGCCTCACTGCGTGTCACATACCAGGCATTCACCCCACAAGGGGCGCTCCATGCCTGCGGAACGGGGGCCGGAATGCACTGTTCCTCCGTCAGGACCGGCCAGTCGGCGCACAGTTGTGCTTGATGGTGCGCATTTCACGCACGGTCCGGCACCCTGAACCGGTTTGGGCGCGCGCGAAAGAGCGGGCCGCCGCGCCATGTGCGCGCGACGGCCCGCTGGGGGTACGGCGAAGGGGTCAGACGGCGATGACCGTGACACCGGCCTCGGTGAAGCGGGCGGACGCCTCCGGGGCGATCCCCCGGTCGGTGACCAGGAAGTCCACCAGCGAGAGGTCGCAGACCCGGGCGAAGGCCCGCTTGCCGATCTTCGAGGAGTCGGCGGCGACCACCACGCGCTGGGCCTGCTGGGCGAGCAGCCGGTTGATGCTGGCCTCGCCCTCGTGGTGCACGTACGCCCCGCGTTCGGTGTCGATGGCGTTGACACCGAGGACGGCCACGTCGAGCGTTATCTCGCCGAGCACCCCGCTGGCGAGCGGTCCGGTCAGCTCGTACGACTGGGGCCTGGCGACGCCGCCGGTGACGACCATCTTGATCTGCGGCCGGATCACCAGCTCGTTGGCGATGTTGAGGGCGTTGGTCACCACCGTCAGCGTCGGCTGGCCCGCCGCACCGCCGGCTCCGTCGCCCACCAGGTCCGCGCGGACGGCGAGCGAGCGGGCCACCTCGGTGATCGTGGTGCCGCCGGTGAGGCCGACCACCTCGCCGACCGCGACGAGTTCGGCGACGGCACGGCCGATGGCCTGCTTCTCCGGGGCGTTGCGCCCCGTTTTGTATCTGAGGGCCAGCTCGTAACTGACGCCGTGGGCGATCGCGCCGCCCCTGGTGCGGGTGAGCAGTTGCTGCTCGGCGAGCTGGTCCAGGTCCCGCCGGATGGTCGCGGCCGAGACGTCCAGCGCCCGCGCGGCGTCCTCGACGTCCACCCGGCCGTTCTTACCTACGAGTTCCAGCAGTGCGTTCCACCGGGCATCCCTGGACAAGACGGTTCTCCTCACAGGTCCGGGCTGCGGGCGCCCATCCCCTTGGGCGCGATCACCGGACAGGGCGCAAGCGTCGCACAAGGCTCCGGCGAGTCAAGCCCCGCGCAAGCAGAATGCTTGATAATGCTCGTTCCTCGCGGGTAACGTGCGCAAACGAGCATCCCATCACCAGTACGGAGTGCAAAAGTGTCATTTGTCGAGATCGAGATCGCCAGTCAGCCGGAGTGCTGGCGCCGCGCAGCGGAGCTGGCACCGAGTCACGCGGCCGTGCTGCCCGCGGCGGGCGAGCGCGTCGCCGTCGTCGGCTGCGGCACCTCGTTCTACATGGCTCAGGCATACGCCTCGCTCCGTGAGGAGTCCGGGCAGGGCGAGACCGATGCCTTCGCCGCGTCCGAGTTCCCCACCCGCCGCCGCTACGACCGGGTCCTCGCGCTCACCCGCTCCGGCACCACGACCGAGGTCCTCGAACTCCTCGGCCGGCTGAGCGGCACCACGCCCACGGTGGCCATCACCGCCGACCCGCGGACCCCGGTGATGACGGCCGCCGACGCGGTCGTCGTGCTGGACTTCGCGGACGAACGGTCCGTCGTCCAGACCCGGTTCGCCACCACGCTGCTCACGCTGCTGCGCGCGCACCTCGGACTGCACACCGACGCCGTGGTCCGGGACGCCGAGCGGGCGCTCGCCGAGCCGCTGCCGGAGGGCCTGGTGGACCGCACGCAGTTCACGTTCCTCGGGCGCGGCTGGACGGCCGGGCTCGCCAACGAGGCGGCGCTCAAGATGAAGGAGGCTTCGCTCTCCTGGACCGAGTCGTACGCCGCGATGGAGTACCGCCACGGCCCGATCTCCATCGCCACCGACACCACCGCCACCTGGACGTTCGGCGCCGCCCCCGGGGGCCTGCGCGAGCAGCTCCTGGAGACCGGCGCCCGCTGGGTGGAGAGCGACCTGGACCCGCTGGCCGACCTGGTCCGCGTCCAGCGCCTGGCCGTGGCCCGCGCCACCGCCCGCGGGCTCGACCCGGACGCCCCGCGCCACCTGACCCGCTCGGTGGTCCTGGCGGACGCCTGACCCCTGTCGTACGTCGAACGCCGGACGGGCCGGCATGCGGCCCGTCCGGCGTTCCGGGACCGGGGGTCCGGGGCGACGCCCCCGGTCAGGACTCCTCGAAGTAGGTGTCCAGGACCGCGTCGAAGCCCTCGGTCCACTCCTTGAGGCCGGCGCGCGACGGCGCCTCGACCTCGCCGTTGAACCAGCGCTGGGACGACAGGTGCACGGTGACGGTGAAGCGGCGGCCGAAGCGGGCCGGCTTCAGCTCGACCGCGCCGATCTCGTCCCAGCCGAAGTCCGCCTGCTGGTCGTCCAGCGTGAACCGGACGCCCTCGGGCCCCGCCGAGACCGACCCGCGCCGGTCGCTCGCCTCGAACGAGGGGCCCTGAGCGGCCTCTTCGTCGCTCTCCTGCTCGTCCTGCTCCTCCTGCTCCTCCTCGTCCTGCGCCACCGGCACCTCGTCGGCCGGCGGCTCGGCGACGGCGTCCGCGGGGGCGGGCTCCTCGGTGTTCTCCGGCTCCTCGTCCACCGCTTCGGCGGGTCGGGGGGCCGTGAGACCGGGGATGTACGCCGGGTCGGTCCCTGCGGCGTACGCGGGCTGGGTCTTCGGGTCTATGCGCTGCTCCACGGCGGGCAGTATGGCCGACGAACCTGTACGGGGCCAGTAAGGCCGTGCCGGGGGGCGGGCCCGGGCCCCCCGGCACGCCCCCCCCCCCCCCCCCCCCCCCCCCCCGGGGCCCCCCCCCCCCCCCCCCCCCCCCCCCCCCCCCCCCCCCCCCCCCCCCCCCCCA
>NZ_VJNO01000027.1 GCF_007096885.1 Streptomyces sp. 130
CCGCCGGCCGCGAGCGGCCGGCGGGCGCCCGGCCTGGCCGCGGGCCGGGCCCTGGGCCGTCGGTTCCTCGACGGGCGGCTGTGCGGGCGGCTGCGCGGCCGGCGCGGGCGCCGGGGTCTCGGCGGGGGGTGCCGGGGGCACCGGGCGGCTGCCGGGGGCGCCGAGCCGCGCGCGGGCGGCGAAGATCCAGTTCTCGGCCCGGGTGATCAGCGGCTCCACCCAGGGCAGGCCCAGCAGGATCAGCAGGCCCGCCGCCCAGCCGAGGAGCACGTCGCTCAGCCAGTGCGTACCGAGGTAGACCGTCGTCAGGCCGACGCCGAGCGAGACGATGGCGGACATGGCCGACAGATAGCGCCTGGCCCTCGGGGTGGCGGCCAGATAGGCGAGGATGCCCCAGGTCACGACGGCGTTGGCGGTGTGGCCGGAGGGAAATATATCGCCGCCGGCGAAGAGCTCGGCCGATCCGATCCTGGTCGCGTAGTGCGGGCCGAGCCGGCCGAGGCCGATCTTGACCGCGCCCACCGTCAGGTTGAGCAGCAGCAGCGAGGCGCCGAGCGTCAGCAGCGGACGCAGGGTGTGCTGCCGCCAGGAGCGCCAGCCGAGCCAGCAGGCGACCATGACCGCGGTGGGCCCGCGCTGGCCGAGGACCACGTAGTAGTCCAGGGCGGCGTGGATTTCGGGCCACTGCTGGTAGGGCCGGAAGAGCATGACCTTCCAGTCCAGGGCCACCAGCCAGGACGACATGAGCACGGCAATGACGATGGCCAGATAGAACGCCAACGTCCCGCCGAAGAGAGCGATGCGGTGACGGCTCATCCGCGGTGTCTCTATCTTCGGCGGTTCCGGCTCCCGGTCCAGCCGGGCGAAGATGTCGGTACGCACCCAATCGACGTTACAGGGAGTGAGTGGGCGCGCCTGTCGATCCGGGCGCTTTGTGATGACGATGTGATGTGGAGTATGTCTCAGCCGCCGGGTTTTTCTAGGTTGCCTGAATAACTCCCCTATTCTTTTCGGCCGATTATGCGATACCTGTTCGACAAGTAATTCGCTGACGCTTGCGAGAATTCCGAAGGGATCTCGAAGTGTGTTTGTCCGTAGCGTGGCGAAGCGGAACGGAGGGTGTCAGTCCGGTTACCGTACGGCTTCGGGTGGGGGGTCGTACGGTGCCGCCGGGCGGCGCGCGCAGTGGCGTACGCCACACCGAGGCGGGTCGGGCGGTATGAGATGGGCCACGTGTGGCCCAGCCGAACTCGCGTACGCTGACGGATCACTCGCCCGTCGACGCCGGGCCCGGACGCCGCGTCCCGTGGGCCCGCCGAGAGCGAGGGGACCATCTGGGAGGTAGATGCATGTCCGGGACGCCCACCGCCCGAATCCGCCCGCGCGCAGCCGCCGACGGTGCCAACCGCTGGGTCGTCCTGGTCGTCCTCTGCCTCAGTCTGCTGCTCGTCGCGCTCGACGCGACCGTGCTCCACGTCGCCGTCCCCGCCGTCTCCGAGGACCTGCGGCCCAGCGCCGCCGGACTGCTCTGGATCGTGGACGCCTACCCGCTCGTCTGCGCCTCGCTGCTGATCCTCTTCGGCACCCTCGGCGACCGGTTCGGACGCCGGCGCGTCCTGCTGCTCGGCTACGCCCTCTTCGGCGCCGCCTCGGCCGTCGCCGCCCTGGCCGGCAGCGCGGCGGTGCTCATCGCGGCGCGGGCCCTGCTCGGCGTCGGCGGGGCGATGATCATGCCCGCGACCCTCTCGATCCTGCGCCAGGTCTTCCCCGACCGGCGCGAACGGGCGGTGGCGATCGGCGTCTGGTCCGCCGTGGCCGCCGTCGGCGCCGCCACCGGGCCCGTCATCGGCGGCTTCCTCGTCGAGCACTTCTGGTGGGGCTCGGTCTTCCTGGTCAACATCCCGCTGATGGCGCTGATCCTCCCAGTCGGCCGGCTGCTGCTCCCCGAGTCCCGGGGCAACGACGACGGGCCCTGGGACGTGCTCGGCGCGCTGATGGCCGCCGCCGGGGTGCTCGGGGTGGTCCTCGGCGTGAAGCGGGCCGGCACCGGTGAGGACGTGGCCGGCCTCGCGACCCTGCTGCCGCTGCTGCTCGGCGCCGTCCTGCTGGTCGCCTTCGTGCGCCGCCAGAAACGGCGCACCCACCCGCTGATCGACATCGGCATGTTCGCCCGGCCCGCCTTCTCGACCGCCGTCGGCTGCATCGTCCTGGCCATGCTCGCCCTGGTCGGCCTCGAGCTCGTCGCCGTCCAGTACCTCCAGCTCGTCCTGGGCCTCAGCCCCCTGGAGACCGGCCTCAGGCTGCTGCCGCTCACCTTCGCCGCGATGGCCGCCGGCGCCACCGGCTCCCACACGCTGCGCCGGATCGGGCCGCGCCGGATGGTCGGCTGGGGCTTCGTCGTGACGGCCGCCTCGGTGCTGACGCTCACCGTGATGGGCCGGGACGACCGGCCCGCCCTGCTGGCCGTCGCCTTCGTGGCCCTGGGCTTCGGCCTCCAGACGACGCTGTTCGGCGCCTACGAGTCGATGCTCAGCGAGGCCCCCGCCGACCGGGCGGGCGGGGCGGCGGCCATCGGGGAGACCTCCTACCAGCTGGGCGCCGGCATGGGGATAGCGCTCCTCGGCAGCGTGATGAACGCCGCCTATACGCCCGGCCTCGCGGGCCTGCGGGCCGACGGCGTCCCCGCGTCCGCAGCCGCCGGGGCCGCCCACTCGCTCGGCGAGGCCTACCAGGAGGCCACGCACCTGGGCGGGCCGCTCGGCGCGGTGCTGCGCACCACGGCCCGGGACGCCTTCATCGCCGGGCTGCACGTGACCCTGCTGGTCAGCGCGGGGCTCCTGCTGCTCGGGGCGCTGGCCGCGCTGCGGCTGCCCCGGGCGATGGAGTGCGCCCCGAAGCTCTGCGAGCCCCGGGAGCCGGTGGAGCGCCCGGACGCGCCGGCGCGCGAGGCCGTGGACCGGCCGGACGCGCCGCCGCGGGTGCCGGCGCGGCGCCGGCCGGGCGGGGCGGCGGGCGCCGGGCACCCTGGACGTCCGGCACACCGGGTCGTAACGTCGGCCCGGCACCGTAACTAACGCTGCTAGTTTTCGAGCACCCCGCCGGAGGCACCCCCTCATGTCCACCGCCCCGTCCTCGCCGCCCCCGCCCTTCGACCCCCGCGATCCGATCGGCGTCGACGACCTGCTGAGCCCCGAGGACCTCGCCATCCGCGACACCGTCCGCACCTGGGCCGCCGACCGCGTCCTGCCGCACATCGCCGAGTGGTACGAGAACGGCGAGCTGCCCGGCATCCGTGAGCTGGCCCGCGAACTGGGCGCCCTCGGCGCGCTCGGCATGTCGCTCCAGGGCTACGGCTGCGCCGGTGCGACGGCCGTCCAGTACGGGCTGGCCTGCCTGGAGCTGGAGGCGGCCGACTCCGGCATCCGCTCGCTCGTCTCCGTACAGGGCTCCCTCGCGATGTACGCGATCCACCGCTACGGCTCCGAGGAGCAGAAGCGGCGGTGGCTGCCCGGCATGGCGGCGGGCGAGACCATCGGCTGCTTCGGCCTCACCGAGCCCGACCACGGATCGGACCCGGCCGCCATGCGCACGTACGCCAAGCGCGACGGCGAGGACTGGGTGCTCAACGGCCGCAAGATGTGGATCACCAACGGCTCGGTCGCCGGTGTCGCGGTCGTCTGGGCGCAGACCGACGAGGGCCCGGCCGGCACCGGCATCCGGGGCTTCGTGGTCCCGACGGACGCGCCGGGCTTCTCCGCCCCCGAGATCCGGCACAAGTGGTCGCTGCGCGCCTCGGTCACCAGCGAACTGATCCTGGACGAGGTGCGGCTGCCCGCCGACGCCGTCCTGCCCGGGGTCACCGGGCTGCGCGGACCGCTCAGCTGCCTGAGCCACGCCCGCTACGGCATCGTCTGGGGCGCCATGGGCGCGGCCCGGTCCAGCTTCGAGGCGGCCGTCGACTACGCGCGCACCCGGGAGCAGTTCGGGAAGCCGATCGGAGGTTTCCAGCTCACCCAGGCCAAGCTGGCCGACATGGCGGTCGAGCTGCACAAGGGCATCCTGCTCGCCCACCACCTGGGCCGGCGGATGGACGCCGGGCGGCTGCGCCCGGAGCAGGTGAGTTTCGGGAAGCTGAACAACGTGCGGGAGGCCATCGAGATCTGCCGCACCTCGCGCACGATCCTCGGTGCCAACGGGATCTCGCTGGAGTACCCGGTGATGCGGCACGCGACCAACCTGGAGTCGGTGCTCACCTACGAGGGGACCGTGGAGATGCACCAGCTGGTGCTGGGGAAGGCGCTCACCGGCCTGGACGCGTTCCGATGAGCGCCCGGAGGGCGGTCAGCTCTGGTTGAAGAAGCCGTCGGCCGGCCGGCCGACGGCTTCGCCGTTCATCACCTGGGTGTCGGCGGGGGTCAGCAGGAAGACGCGGGTGGCGACGCGGTCGATCGACCCGCGCAGTCCGAAGATCAGGCCCGCGGCGAAGTCCACCACGCGCTTGGCGTCGGCGGAGTCCATGGAGGTGAGGTTCATGATCACCGGGACACCGTCCCGGAAGAGCTCGCCGATGGCCCGGGCGTCCCGGAAGCTGTCCGGGGTGACGGTGGCGATCCGGCGGCCCGTCTCCTCGGCGGACTCGGAGGCCACCCGCACCCGGGGATCGGTCACCCACGCCTGACCGGTGCCGGTCCGTGCACCCTCGGCGTACTCGTCGTCCTCGTAGTACCGCTCGTCGTTGTCCTCTACGAGGCCCAGCCAGGCACTCGCCTTGCGCACCGATCCCATGGACGCCTCCTCTCACCGCGGTTCCTTGGTGTTCCGCATCTCTTTCGTATCCCTATGGTCGTCCATGATGCGGATCGTGCGCCAAGTGGATAGGCGGCGCGCAGGGCATTCGTGACGGTACTGGTGCACATGATGTGGCGATTCGTCAGCTTTCGCCCCGGTAAAGGGTGCTGAAGAAAGAAAATATGATCTCCGGGCCGTACGGGTGACATGGGGGGCGTACGGGTGAACGGGACGCTGGGTACGATGCCGTCGCGTCCGCGCCCGAGCGCGGCGCACACCGCGAACGAAACCCGGGGGACGGCCGTGTTCGGAATAGTCAGGCCCTGTACGCACCGCCTCTCCGAGAGGCTCAGGACCGAGTGGATGGCCCACCTCTGCGGGCTCTGTCTGGCGCTCCGCTCCGACCACGGGCAGTTCGCCCGGGTCGTCACCAACTACGACGGCCTGATCGTCTCGGTCCTGACGGAGGCTCAGGCCGAACGCACCCCCGCACAGCGCCGGACGGCCGGGCCCTGCCCGCTGCGCTCCATGCGCACCGCGCCCGTCGCGCGCGGCGAGGGTGCCCGGCTGGCCGCCGCCGTCTCGCTGGTGCTGGCCTCGGCGAAGGTGCGGGACCACGTCGCCGACCGGGACGGCCTGTTGGCGCGCCGCCCGGTCGCCGCGGCGGCCCGCCGCGTCGCGGCGGGCTGGGACCGGGCCGGGGCGCGCACCGGTGCCCAGCTCGGCTTCGACACCGCCGTCCTGGTCGACGCGGTCGACCGGCAGACCGGCATCGAGCTCCTCGCGGGCCCCGGCACCCCGCTGCTGACGGTCACCGAGCCCACCGAGACCGCCACCGCCGCGGCCTTCGCGCACACCGCCGTCCTCGCGGGCAAGCCGGAGAACGCCGAACCGCTCGCCGAGGCCGGACGCCTCTTCGGGCGCCTCGCGCACCTGCTGGACGCGGTGGAGGACCAGGAGGCCGACGCGGCGTCGGGAGCCTGGAACCCGCTCACCGCGACCGGCACCTCGCGCGCGGAGGCCCGGCGGCTGTGCGACGACGCGCTGAGGGGCGTACGGCTGGCGCTGGCGGACGCGGAGTTCACCGATGGCCGGCTCGCCCATGTGCTGCTGACCCACGAACTGCGGCGCTCGGTGGACCGGGCCTTCGCCACGGACGTCTGCTCGCACCGCGCGGGCGGACCGCCGGCCGCCTCCGGCGAACCGTCAGGAACGGCGCCCGCGGGCTCGTTCGGGCCGCCGCCGGGCAACCCGTACGCGCCCACCGGACCGGGCGGGCCCGCCGGGCCCCGGCCGCCCGAGCCGCCGCGCGACCGGCGCGGTCTCGTCATGGGCTGCCTGGTGTGGGCGGGGCTCGCCTGCACCTGCCAGATGTGCTGTGGCACCTTCGAGGACCCCTGGTCTCGTCAGCGGCGCGAAGGGCTGTGCAGCCAGTGCGACTGCGGGGACTGCTGTGACGGCTGCGAGGCGTGCAGCAACTGCTGCGACTGTTGCAGCTGCAGCGACGGCTGTGACTGCGGGTGCGACTGCTGAGGCGGTGTCACCCGCGGGACCCGGTGCCGCGTGGTGGCCGCGTCACGGGATCGCCGCCCCCCGTATGGAAGGGTTGACCACCATGAGCACGCACGCACAGCAGCAGGCAGCGCGGGACTGGGAGCGCTGGCGCGAGGAGCGGACCGCCGCGGTCGCGGCGCCGTACGGTCCGCTGTCCCTCACCGGGACCCACTGGCTCGCGGATTACCTGGAGGGGCGAATTCCGGCCGTCCCGGGCCGGTGGCGCGAGGTGGACGGCGCGTTGGCGCTGGACGCCGTCCCGGAGGACCGGCTGACCGTCGACGGGAAGCCCTTCGCCGGCGAGGTCCGGCTCGGCGCCGACCGGGGTCCGGTCGACGCCTCCCGGGTCGCGCACGAGGGGCGCAGGCTCGTCGTGCTCAGCCGGGAGGGCCTGTGGGCGGTCCGGGTCTTCGACCCCGAATCGCCGGCGCGGCGCGCGTTCCGGGCGATCGACGCGACCCCGTACGAGCCACGCTGGGCGGTGCCGGGCACCTTCCGCCCGTACCCGGACGCGCGCTCCGTCCGGGTCGAGAACGCCGACGGTGTCGAACGCGGACTCGGGCTCGCCGGGGAGATCGCCTTCGAGCTGGACGGGGCCGGGCACACGCTCCGGGTCGCCGTCGAGCCGGACGGTTCGCTCTGGGCCGTCTTCGCCGACGCCACCAGCGGGAACGGCAGCTACCGCTTCCGTTTCCTGCGGCCCGCCGCGCCGGACGCCGACGGCGCGGTGACCGTCGACTTCAACCGCTCACTGCTGCCGCCGTGCGCCTTCGCTGACCACTTCATCTGCCCCTTCCCGCCGCCGGGCAACACCCTTCCGGTGGCCGTGGCCGCGGGGGAGCGGAACCGGGTCGACGGCTGAGGCGGCTGCCGGGCTCAGGCCAAAAGGCGCCCTTGCGCCAGAAGTTGACGCCTTGAATACTCCCGAGCAGCGCTTGTCAGGAGCACGGCGTATCCGGAATGCGGACGGATCGCCGGGCACCTGACTGCGCCTCACGGGCCCGACCACCCCACAGGCGGGCCCCCGATTCCCCTCGGGAGGAATGACAGTGAGGATCAAGCGCACCACCCCCCTCAGCGGTACCGCCAGACGCACTCGGGCCATCGCCATCGCGGCGGGCCTGGTGGCCGTAGGCGCCCTGGCCGCCCCCACCGCCCAGGCCAGCTCCAGCGGAACGTACAGCGCCAACCAGCTCGCCGCCGCCAGTGACGCCGTGCTCGGCGCCGACATCGCGGGTACCGCGTGGAGCGTCGACCAGAAGACCGGGAAGGTCGTGGTCACGGTCGACAGCACGGTCTCCGCGGCGGAGATCAAGCAGATCAAGGACTCCGCGGGCGGCAACGCGGGCGCCCTGCGCATCGAGCGCACCCCGGGCAAGTTCAACAAGCTGCTCTCCGGCGGCGACGCGATCTACGCCCCCGGCTGGCGCTGTTCCCTCGGGTTCAACGTCCACAGCGGCAGCACGTACTACTTCCTGACCGCCGGTCACTGCACCGACGGCAACCCGCCCTGGTACACCAACTCCTCGAACAGCACCTACATAGGCCCGACGGTCGGCTCCAGCTTCCCGGGCAACGACTACGGAATCGTGCGCTACGACAACACCGCGCTCGCCCACCCGGGCACGGTCGGCAGCGTCACCATCACGGGCGCGGCCAACGCGACGGTCGGCATGTCCGTGACCCGCCGGGGCTCCACGACCGGCACCCACAGCGGCACCGTCACCGGGCTCAACGCCACGGTCAACTACGGCAACGGCGATGTCGTCTACGGCATGATCAAGACCAACGTGTGCGCCGAGGGCGGCGACTCGGGCGGTCCGCTCTACTCCGGCAGCAAGGCCATCGGCCTGACCTCCGGCGGCAGCGGCAACTGCAGCTCCGGCGGTACGACGTTCTTCCAGCCGGTCACCGAGGCGCTGAGCGCGTACGGCGTCAGCCTGAACTGACGTCCGGTCCCGTACGGACGCATGGCCCCCGGTTCGCCGGGGGCCATGCGCGCGAGAGGGGCGGGACGCCGGTCAGCCGCCGGCCGCGCCCGCCCCGGCCGGTGCCACGCCGAAGATGTCCACCGCGTGGTAGTACGTCCAGGCCGTGGCGTCGCACGAGGTCCGCGTGGCGCCCGAGTAGGCGGCGCACACGCGCTTGAGGTCCGCGTAGAGGGCGCTGTCGAGCCGGGCCTTGTTGGCGGAGAACGTACCCGCGGCCTTGTAGTTGCGGTACCCGAAGTCGTGGCGGGCGCAGGCCGTCTGGAACGGGAAGCCGAAGGGGTTGTCGGGCGAGGTGCTGCAGTAGTCCGTCGACCAGTCGAAGCCGTACGCGGACCACGCGCCCTTGTTGTTGCGGGCGGAGTTCCACGCGTTGTAGCTGGCGGCGCTCGTCTGCGTCCAGGAGCTGAGGACCTGGGGCTTGTCCGCGGGGGCCGCCGAGGCGGAGGCGGTGGGCAGCAGGGCGAGCGGGAGTGACATCCCGAGGGCGGCGAGCAGGGTGGCGATGCGTCGGCGCATGGACAACCTCCGTGGGGCGAGGGGCGGTTGGAGCGGCTCACGGGTGCGCGAGTCGCTCCAGGATGCCGCCATGCACCTGTCACGCCTAGGGGCGTGCGGTGGCTGTTCGGCGCTGTGCGCCGTGCGGGGTACGCGTCAGCGGGCGTGCCGCCGTCCCAGCAGGCGGGCCTGCTCCCTCTTCAGTTCGGCGAAGCCCTTGCGCGCGTACGCGGCTATCTCCTGACTGGGGAACGGTACGACCGAGAGGTGCTGTTCATGGCTGCCCCGCGACCACCGGGCGGCCGTGATCTCGTAACCCGAGACATGGGCGCACAGCTGGAGCAGGAAGGGTGGCATCGCCGGCTCGCTCAGGAGGTCGGCGTGGGCGAGGACCAGATCGCGCATGGCCCGGATGTTCGGGAGGAAGACGGTCGTGACCCACAGCCGCCACTCGGCGAGCTCCTCCTCGGTGGGCGGTGTCCCGTGGTCGAAGGGGGACCTGCCGCCGGGGCGGGCGTTGCGTTCCAGGAACGCGGCGAAGATGCGGCTGTTGGCCTCGGTGAGGGCGAACAGAGGGCCGTAGAACTCGCCGAGCTGGCGGTTCACCCGGGCGAGGCGTTCCTGGCGCTGCGCGAGGCGCAGCCCGTTGAGATAGGTGAGGGCGTAGCCGGCGAACGTGAGCCCGATGGTGACGGCCAGTGTGATCATGGGGGCCGATGTTAACGGGGGGACGCCTCCGTCGCCGCCGGCCGGTCAGGCCTCCGCCGCATCGCCGTCAGCAGGGTCCCCGCCGTGCCCGCCACCGCCCACGCGGACAGCACCAGCAGGGGTCCGGTCACCGCGTTGCCGCGGAAGTACGCGATCGAGCGGGCCGTCCAGGTCGAGGCGCCCGGGGGCAGGGCGGGGCCGATCGCGCGCCAGAAGTCCGGGAGCATCGGGAGCGGGAAGGCGCCGCCCGCGCTCGGGTTGCCCGCGATGACCACGATCAGGACGGCCAGGCCGATGCCGACGATGCCGGTGAGCCCCTCCAGGGCGAGGGTGATCATGCCGACCGCGAAGACGGTCAGCGCGCCCAGGCCCGACAGCCCCCAGATGCTGCCGGGCAGGGCGCCGAGGACCGGGCCGATGATGAGCGCGCCGCCGATGCCGCCCGCGATCGCGTACAGCGCCATGACCCCGGTACGGATCAGCGCGCGCTGCCGGTTGGCGGGGCGGGTGCCCGCGCTGATCGCCAGGATCGAGGCGCACAGATAGCCGCCGACGCACCAGCCCACCGCCAGGTAGAACGCGGACAGCCCGTCGAAGTCCTGACGGGAGGCGGGGGCCACGTCGACGGCGCGCACGGTGCGCCGCTGGGCGGCCTCCGCCTCCTTGACGATCTTCGTCAGCGAGGTGGCCAGGACGGTGCCCCCGCCGGAGGCGACCAGCACGGTGTCCTTCGTGCCCCGGGGGTCCACGATCAGGGCCCCGTCGATCTCGCGGTCCAGGATCTGCCGGCGGGCGGTGGCCTCGTCGGAGACCGTACGCGGATCGAGCGGGCCGCCCGGGAGGCCGTCCAGCTCGGCGACGAGCCGGGCGGACGCCTGCTGGGGCGCGACGACGCCGAAGGGGACGTCCGTCGGCTTCGGGTGGTGCAGCGCCCCGATGTAGGACGCGATGAAGAGCAGCTGGAGCGCCAGCACCCCGATGACGAGCAGAGCGGCCCGGGGAGTGACGGCGTTCCTCACCTCGTCGGCGAAAGTCATGCCCCCCACGCTCCGGGCTGCTCCCCGCGCGCGCAGTCGGGACGCGGCCGAACGGCGGAAGGGGAGGGGTGCGTGACCGGGGGAGAGGGGCGGGCGCGGAGTATCGTACGAGTGTTCGAAACTTGGTTTATGGTGGAGAGCGAGGGGGTGGGCAGCGCGTACGAATCGGTTCAGGAGGTGCAGGTGCCAGGGTTCACGCATCTGCGTACCGCCTCCGGGTTCTCCCTGCGGTACGGGGCCTCGCACCCGGAGCGGCTGGCGGAGCGCGCCGCCGAGCGCGGCCTGGACGCCCTCGCGCTGACCGATCGCGACTCCCTGGCCGGGGCGGTCCGGTTCGCCCGGGCCTGCGAGCGGGCACGGGTGCGCCCGCTGTTCGGGGCGGACCTCGCGGTGGGACCGGGACCGGGCCGGGCGGACGGGCCCGCCCGGCGCCCCCGCACCCCCGCCCGGGGAGGTGTCTTCGTCGATGAATCGGCACCCCGGGTCACCTTCCTCGCCCGCGACGGCGCCCTGGGCTGGGCCGAGCTGTGCCGTCTGGTCACCGCCGCCCACGCCGCCGTCCCCGAGGGCGGCCGGCCCCTGGTCGACCGGTCCGCCCTGCCCGCCGAAGGGCTGACCGTGCTGCTCGGCCCCGCCTCCGACGTGGGCCGGGCGCTGTCGGCGGGCCGCCCCGACCTGGCCGCCGCCCTCCTCGCCCCCTGGCGTGAGCTGTACGGGGACGGACTGCGCCTCGAAGCCGTCCACCACGGGCGGACCGGCACCGGGCCCGGTTCGCTGCGGCTCGCCGCCCGTACCGTCGGCCTCGCCGCCGAGCAGGGCGTGCGGGCCGTGCTGACCAACGCCGTCCGGTACGCCGACCCGGGGCAGGGACCGGTCGCCGACGTGCTCGACGCCGCCCGCCGGCTCGTCCCCGTCGACCCGCGCCGGGCCCCGCTCGACAGCGGTGAGCGCTGGCTGAAGGACGCCCGCGCGATGGCGGAGACCGCCGAGCGGATCACCGCCGCCGCCGGACTCGGCGCCGGTGCCGGGGCGCGGCTCCTCGCGGAGACCCGGCACACCGCGGAGGCGTGCGTGGTGGACCCCGGGGGCGACATCGGCATCGGCTCCGTCCGCTTCCCGGAGCCCGGCCTCGTCGGCGCGCACCGGCGCACCGCCCAGCGGGTGCTGGCCTCCCGCGCCGCCGCCGGCATGGTGCTGCACGGCTACGACCGCAGGCCCGAGTACTGGGACCGGATGCACCACGAGCTGGACATCATCGCCCACCACAACTTCGCCTCGTACTTCCTGACGGTCGCCCAGGTGGTGGACGACGTACGCGCGATGAAGGTGCGGGTGGCCGCCCGGGGCTCCGGGGCCGGTTCGCTGGTCAACCACCTGCTGGGCATCGCCCACGCCGACCCGGTCGAGCACGGGCTGCTGATGGAGCGCTTCCTGTCCAAGCGCCGCTTCGTGCTGCCCGACATCGACATCGACGTCGAGTCGGCCCGCCGCCTCGACGTCTACCGTGCGATCATCGACCGCTTCGGCGCCGAGCGGGTCGCCACCGTCGCCATGCCCGAGACCTACCGGGTGCGCCACGCCATCCGCGACGTCGGCGCCGCGCTCTCCATGAACCCGGCCGAGACCGACCGGCTCGCCAAGGCGTTCCCGCACATCCGGGCCCGCGACGCCCGCGCGGCCATGGAGGAACTGCCCGAACTGCGCGAGGTCGCGAGGACCAAGGAGACGTACGGGAGGCTGTGGGAGCTGGTGGAGGCGCTGGACGCGCTGCCGCGCGGCGTCGCCATGCACCCGTGCGGGGTCCTCCTCTCGGACGCCTCGCTGCTGCGCCGCACCCCCGTCGTGCCCACCAGCGGCGAGGCCTTCCCCATGTCCCAGTTCGACAAGGACGACGTGGAGCACCTGGGGCTGCTCAAGCTGGACGTGCTGGGCGTACGGATGCAGTCGGCGATGGCGCACGCGGTCGCCGAGGTGAAGCGGGCCTCGGGGCGCGAGGTGGACCTGGACGCCGTGGAGCCGGGCGACCCGCGTACGTACCAGCTGATCAGGACGGCCGAGACGCTGGGCTGCTTCCAGATCGAGTCACCGGGCCAGCGGGACCTGGTCGGCAGGCTCCAGCCGGAGAACTTCCACGATCTGGTGGTCGACATCTCGCTGTTCCGGCCGGGCCCGGTCTCCGCCGACATGGTCCGCCCGTTCATCGAGGCCCGGCACGGCCGGGCGCCGGTCCGCTATCCGCACCCCGACCTGGAGGGCCCGCTGCGCGAGACGTACGGCGTGGTGGTCTTCCACGAGCAGGTCATCCAGATCGTCGACATCATGACCGGCTGCGGCCGTGACGAGGCCGACCGGGTCAGGCGCGGGCTCTCCGACCCCGAATCGCAGGCCCGGATCAGGGTCTGGTTCGCCCAGCACGCGGCGGCGCGGAAGTACGACGCGGAGGTGATCGCCCGCGCCTGGGAGATCGTCGAGGCGTTCGGCAGCTACGGCTTCTGCAAGGCGCACGCGGTGGCCTTCGCCGTGCCCACGTACCAGTCGGCCTGGCTGAAGGCGCACCACCCGGCCGCCTTCTACGCCGGGCTGCTCACCCACGACCCCGGGATGTACCCGAAGCGGCTGCTGCTCGCCGACGCCCGGCGACGCGGGGTGCCCGTGCTGCCGCTGGACGTGAACCGGTCGGCGGCGGCCCATCGAATCGAACTGGTGTCTGATGAGGGGGGTGAGGGGGAGCGCTGGGGGCTGCGGCTCGCGCTCTCGGACGTGCACGGGATCAGCGAGGCCGAGGTCGCCCGGATCGAGGCCGGCCAGCCCTACGGCTCGCTGCTCGACTTCTGGCAGCGGGCCCGCCCGGGAAAGCCGGCCGCCGAACGGCTGGCCCAGGTCGGCGCGCTGGACGCGTTCGGCGCCAACCGCCGCGACCTGCTGCTCCACCTGTCCGAACTGCACCGGGCCCAGCGCGGCCCGGGCTCCGGCGCGCAGCTCCCGCTCGGCGGCGGGCACCGCACCGCCTCCGTCGGTCTGCCCGACCTCAACGAGGCGGAACGGCTCAGCGCCGAACTGGGTGTGCTGAGCATGGACGTCTCGCGCCATCTGATGAGCGATCACCACGCCTTCCTCAAGGAGCTCGGCGCGGTCTCGGCCAAGCGGCTGCGGGAGGCGCGGCACGGGGAGACCGTGCTGGTCGCGGGCGCCAAGGCGGCGACCCAGACCCCGCCCGTCCGCTCCGGGCGCCGGGTCGTCTTCACCACCCTGGACGACGGTACGGGCCTGGTCGACCTGGCCTTCTTCGACGACAGCCACGCCGCCTGCGCGCACACCGTCTTCCACTCCTGGCTGCTGCTGGTGCGCGGAGTGGTGCAGCGACGCGGGGCGCGCAGCCTGAGCGTGGTCGGCGCGGCCGCCTGGAACCTGGCGGAGCTGGCCGAGCTGCGGCGCACCGGCGGACTCGACGCGGTCGCGGAGCGGCTGGCGCGGGTGCCCGAGCCGGAGGGCGGGGCCCCGGAAGGGCCGGAGCCGGCCGGTGAGGGCGGGCGTCGCATCCGGATGCCCACCGGTTACGAGATGAACCCCTGGGCGGACCTCAAGCCGCCCGGCGAGGGGCTGCCCACCGGAAGGAAGCTGTGGCACCAGAGCCCGGGGAGCGCGGGATGACCGGGGTGCCGGCCGGGCAGCCCGGCGTCCTCTGCCTGCGGTTTCGCCGGGTCGGCGGCGGCCCCCCGGACGCCGCCGGGTACGCGGGGCTGCTCGCCCTGCTCGATACGTTCACCCCGGTCGTGGAGGCGGCCCCGCCCGACGGGGCGCTCGCCGATGTGCGCGGCGCGCTCCGCTACTTCGGGCGGGACGTGCGGGGCCTGGCCTCGGTGTTCCGGGTCCGCGCGCTGGCCCTGCACGGGGTGGACTGCGCGATCGGGGCCGCCCCGAATCCGATGCTGGCCCGGATGGCGCTGCGGCAGGCCGCGCCCGGGACGACCTTCGTGGTGCCCGCAGACGGGGTGGCCGCCTTCCTCGCGGACCGGCCGGCCGCCGCGCTGGACGGCGTCGGGGCGGCGACGGCCCGGACGCTGTGCGGGTACGGGCTCGACTCCGTCGGCCGGATCGCGGCGGCCCCGCTCGGCACCCTGCAACGGATCACCGGCGCGCGGACCGGGCGCGACCTGTGGGAGCGGGCGCGCGGCATCGACCGCACCGCCGTCCGGCCGAACGCCGCCGCCCGCTCGGTCGCCGCCGAGCGCACCTTCCCGCGCGACGAGCTGGACCCGGAGCGGCAGCGCCGCGCGCTCATGTCGCTCACCGAGGAGCTGGGGGCGCGGATGCGCGGCGAGGGGCAGGTGTGCCGCGCGCTCGCGGTCTCCGTGCGCTACGCCGACCGCACCGGTTACTCGACGCTGACCCGGAGCCGTACCCTCCGCGAACCCACCGCGCACTCCGCGGAGCTCACCGCGCTCGCGTACCGCATCCACGACTCCTTCGGCCTGCAACGGGCCCGGGTCCGGGGGGTCGGGCTGCGCGCGGAGGGGCTGGGCGAGGCCGGGCGGGCGGCCCGGCAGCTGAGCCTCGACCCGGTGGACGAGCGGGCGCGGCGGATCGAGGCGGTCGCGGACCGGCTGCGGGAGCGGTACGGCCCCCGCGCCGTGATGCCGGGGCGGCTGGCGGCCTGAACGGCGCGCGGGGCCGCGCGGGCCCGGACGGCTCGGGGGTTGCTTGTGTTACCCGGGCGTTCCGGGGGCTGCTTGCGCGACCTGGGCGGCTTGGGGGCCGCTTGCGTAACCCGGGCGTTCCGGGGGCTGCTTGCGCGACCTGGGTGGCTTGGGGGCCGCTTGCGTAACCCGGCTGTTCCGGGGGCTGCTTGCGCGACCCGGGCGTCTCGGGGGCCGCTCGCGCGACCCGGGCGTCTCGGGGGCCGCTCGCGCGAGGAGAGTCAGGGACGGGGCGTTGTCAGTGGCGGCTGGCACGATCGGATCATGAAGACGAACGACTGGGACTCCCTCGCCGGCACCTTCGACCAGGAGGCCGACCACGGGCTGCTCGACCCGGTGGTCCGCGCCGCCTGGGCGCGGCGGCTGGCGAGCTGGCTGCCCGCCGGGCCGTCCGACGTGCTCGACCTCGGCTGCGGTACGGGGAGCCTGTCCCTGCTCGCGGCCGGCCTGGGCCACCGGCTCACCGGTGTGGACAGTTCGCCGCGCATGGTGGAGCGGGCCCGCGCCAAGCTGGCCGGCACGGGCGCCGAGGTGTTGGTGGGCGATGCGGCCCGGCCGCCCGTCGGCGACCGGAAGTTCGACGTGGTCCTCGCCCGGCACGTGGTGTGGCTGCTGCCCGACCCGGCGGCCGTCCTGCGCCACTGGGCCGGGCTCCTGCGCCCCGGCGGCAGGCTGGTCCTGGTGGAGGGCGTGTGGAACGGCACCGGAATCCCCGCCGACCGCCTCACGGCGCTGCTCGCCCCGCTCACCGAGCGCGTCCACCACGAACGCCTCTCCGGCGACCGCGACCTGTGGGGCAAGGACGTGGACGACGAGCGGTACGCGCTGGTGGCCCCCGTGCGCGGGACACGCCGTCACACCGAGGTGGTCGACGTGCACCTGATCCTCCGTCGCGGCTCCGAGGTCCTGCTCGCCCGCCGGGCCGGCACGGGATACGCGGACGGCCTGCTGCACGCCCCGTCCGGCCATGTGGAGGACGGCGAGGACGTGCGCGCCGCGGTGGTCCGGGAGGCGGCCGAGGAGACCGGCCTCGTCCTGGACCCGGCGGAGCTGCGCGTGGCGCTGGTCATGCAGCACCGCGGCCCGGGCGGCGATCCGCGCACGGGCTGGTTCTTCGAGGCGGCGTACGACCCCGCGCGGCCCCCGTACAACCGCGAACCCGACAAGTGCTCCGAGCTCGCCTGGCATCCGCTGGACGCCCTCCCCGACGACATGGTCGCGTACTGCCGCGCGGCCCTCGACGGCTACCGGGCCGGGGAGCGCTTCCTGGTCCACTGGCACGAGGACGGCGACCCGATCGCGTACGAACCGGGCGGCGAGCGGCGGGCGGTGGCGCTGCCGGTGAGCGGCGCCCGCACCGGGCGGGTCCACCACATCGAGCTGTGGGTGCCCGACCTGGCGGCGGCCACACCGGGCTGGGGCTGGCTCCTCGGCGAGCTGGGCCACGTCCCGTACCAGGAGTGGGAGCACGGGCGCAGCTGGCGGCGCGGGGACGGCTATGTGGTGATCGAGCAGTCGCCCGACCTGGCCCCCGGGGCGCACGAACGGCGGCGCCCCGGTCTCAACCACCTGGCGTTCCACGTCGAGGACCGGGCCGCCCTGGACGCGCTGGTGGCCCGGGCCCCGGACCACGGCTGGCGGCTGCTCTTCCCGGACCGCCATCCGCACGCGGGCGGCGAGGACCGCGTGGCCGCCTACCTGGAGGACGCGGCGGGGTACGAGGTGGAGCTGGTGGTGCGCTGAGGGGCCCGGGCGGTCAGGCCAGCAGCGGGGCCAGACCCTCCGGGGAGCGGGCCAGCCTCTCCAGCTCGTCCAGGGCCGCCGCCGCTGCCGCCGCGGCCTCCGGGTCGCGGCCGGCCAGGCCGCTCGCGGCGAACTCGTCCTCGTCCAGGCGCAGGATCTCCGAGCGGTCGGCCGGCACCCACAGGTCGAGGTCCAGGTCCTCCACGACCAGTTCGCCGTCCCGGAGCACCGCCGGGCGGGTCACGTCGCAGTACCAGCCCTTGAGTTCGCCCGAGCCGGTGCGGACCTCCTTCACCGCGAACCAGGCGTTCCGCCAGTAGTGCTCGGTGAAGACGTCGCCCGGCTCGAAGCGGACGAAGCCGAAGTCCCGGACGCCCGGGGCGGCCCAGGGGGCCCGGACCGTGATCCGGGTCCCGTCGTCGGCGACCGGGACCGCCGGATACCTGATCTTGGTCTTCCCGGCCTTGACCAGGACGACGGTCAGGCCGGCGTCAGCCGAGCCTGCGGACATGGCGCACCTCCGTGGCACAGATCTCGTAGCCGAACCAGCGGTTGATCGCCAGCATCGGCCCGTTCCCGGCGTCGTTCCCGGTGTAGGCGTCGGTGTAGCCGGCGGCGCGCGCCCGGTGCAGCGAGTCGTTCTTCGCGAGCTTGGCGAGGCCGCGGCCCCGGTGCGCCCGGCGGGTGCCCGTCATCGCCGAGCCGTAGCGGCTCACCCCGTCGGTCCGGGCGGCGCTGAAGGCCGCCACCTCGCCGCCGGCCACCACGACCGAGGTGAGGCCGTGGTCGAGACCGGGCGCCCGCCAGATCTCGGCGAGCCACTCCTCGTAGTCCCCGAGCCGGGCAGGCGTGTCGCTGGGCTCGTCCGCCGTGGCCTCGGCGTCCGCCTCGAAGAGCGGGCGCGGATCGTCGGCGAAGTCGGCGCCCGTCCGCAGCTCCACCCCGGGCGGCAGCTCCTGACGCGGCGGCAGCGAGCCGTTCGCCAGGTCCAGCCGGAGGAAGTGGGCCGGCCGGCTCGGCGTGTAGCCGTGCTTCGCGGCGAACGCCCGGTCGCCGGGCGTGTCCAGGACCCAGGTGTAGACCGACGTCGCCCCCGCCAGGGCCAGATACTCCTCGGCGGTCCGCAGCAGCAGCGTCCCCGCGCCCCGGCCGGTCCGCTCCGGATGGGTGTAGGGATTGCAGAACGCCAGTCCCGGCTCCGGGCTCTCGTGGGCCAGGCCCACCTGCGCCGTCCCGATGATCTCGCCGTCCTCCTCGGCGACCAGCATCCGGTACCGCCGGGCCGCCGGGGCCCCGGCGAGATCGGACACGGCCTGCTCCGGCGTGGTGATCATGTACGGGAGGGCGGCGCGCCGCACCCGCACCCACCCCTCGGCGTCGGCGGGCCGGAAGTCGCGTACGAGGACAGTCATGCGCCGGACGCTAGCCGCGCCCCGGCCCCGCCCGCCTCCCATTTTCCGCCGGTGGGGGACAATCGGCCCGTGACCCTGAAGATCACTGTGGACCCGGACTCCGGCATCGCCCCGTACGAGCAGCTGCGCACCCAGATCTCCGAACAGGCCCGCTCCGGCGTGCTGCCGGTCGGTCACCGGCTCCCGACGGTACGCGGCTTCGCCGGGGAACTGGGACTCGCCGCCAACACGGTCGCCAAGGCGTACCGGGCGCTGGAGGCGGACGGCGTCATCGAGACCCGCGGCCGCAACGGCACGTTCGTCGCCGCCGCCGGTGACACCGCCGACCGCAACGCCGCCGCCGCGGCCCGCGCGTACGCCGAACAGGCCCGCCGCCTCGGCCTCTCCCGCGCCCGCACCCTGGAACTCGCCCAGGACGCGGTGCGCGCCGTCTTCGCGGACTGAGTACGGCCCCGGCGAGATCCCGGGCCGGCACGTGCGCCCCGTCCGCGAGTTGACGGGGCGTCCGGTCATGAGCGCGTCGGCAAAAGCTCACCCGTTCGACTTGGCATGAACACTTCCGGAAAGGGGGCCCGCGCTGCTACCACTGGGTAGGCAGAGATCCTGCCGGCCGCTCAAGGGAGATTCCGTGAAACTGTCCAGACTTGTGGCCTTCTCGTCCTCGCTCCTGCTCGGCGCCGTCATCGCCCTGACCGGGGCCGCCACCGCGAACGCCGCATCCTCCGTCGACTACGTCGCCCTCGGGGACTCGTACTCCTCCGGCGTCGGCTCCGGGAGTTACATCAGCTCCAGCGGGGACTGCAAGCGCAGCACCCTCGCCTACCCCTCCCTCTGGGCCTCCGCCCACTCGCCCGCGTCCTTCTCCTTCACCGCCTGCTCCGGGGCGCGTACCGGCGATGTGATCGCCGGTCAGCTCGGGCCGCTCAACTCCTCCACCGACCTCGTCTCGATCTCCATCGGCGGCAACGACGCGGGCTTCTCCGACGTCATGACGACCTGTGTCCTCCAGTCGGAGACCACCTGCCTCAACCGCATCGCCACCGCCCGCAGCTACGTGGACACCACGCTGCCCGGCAAGCTGGACTCGGTGTACGACGCGATCGAGGCCAAGGCCCCCGCCGCCCATGTCGTCGTCCTCGGCTACCCGCGCTTCTACAAGATCGGCGGCAGCTGCATCGTCGGACTGAGCGACAAGGTGCGCAGTGCCATCAACGGCGCCGCCGACTACCTCAACGCGGCCACCGCCAAGCGCGCCGCCGACCACGGCTTCAGCTTCGGCGACGTCACCAGCACCTTCGCCGGGCACGAGATCTGCTCCGGAAGCGCCTGGCTGCACAGCCTCAACTGGCTGAACATCGGCGAGTCGTACCACCCCTTCGCCGCCGGGCAGTCCGGTGGCTACCTGCCGGTCCTGAACGCCCTCGACTGAGCCCGCGGCGCGCCCCGGGCGGGGCGCGCCCGCCAACTCGCCCCGGACCCGGGCGGATTCACCGACGCTTCGTCAACCTCCGTATATGTGTGCGCAATCCCGCTCCCGGGATACACGAGTGTCGGTGGCAGGCGATAGGGTTAACCTGCCCGGGCCGAGTGCCCTCGTACGGGTGGGGAGTGACATGGAACAGATAACGGTGCGCAGCAGGGCGCGCGTACCTGCCATTACCTGCGGGAGCGGTGCGACGAGTTCGCGCCTCGACCGCCATCTCGCGGTGCTGGGCGGCCCGGTCGTGCCGCAGCGCGAGGCGGCGGAGGCGACACTGCTGATGCGCGAACTGACCTCGCGCGACGCCGGACACGCCCGGCGCAGCCGGAGCGCGCGGGTGTCGCTCTTCGCGCCACTGCGCCGGCTGCGGCGCTCGCTCTTCGGCAGCCGCCACTGACCCGATCGCGGTCCCGACTCCCGCAGCGCGCTGCTGCCCGCTCTTCCGTCATCCCCGGAGCCGGCAGTGGCGCGTCGCCATGTCCGCGCCCGGTCACACACCGTGTCCGACAGGCCCGCATGGGTACCGAGGTAATTCGATGCCGAACTACTTCTACACTGTGCCCATGCCCGAGAAGCGAGCCGCGCGCCTGCGCCCCGAGGAACGAAGGGCGCAATTGGTGGCGATTGGCGTGGACATGCTCGCCGATTGCTCCCTGGACGAGCTCTCCACCGATGCCGTGGCCCGGCGGGCCGGCATATCGCGCGGCCTGCTCTTCCACTATTTCGACTCCAAACGCGACTTCTACCGGTCCGTGGTGCGCCAGGAGTGCGACGACTTCGCCGCCGCCACCGCACCCGACGCCTCCCTGGACCCGGTCGCCTGGATGCGCGCGTTCATCGCCGGCCTCGTCGCGTACGTGACCGGGCGCCGCAAGGTCTACCGCGCCCTCGTCCGGGGCGCCGCCGGCAGCCACCCCGCCGCCGGCGACATCGTGGAGGCCACCCGCGCCACCCTCGTCCGCCGGATCGTGGAGGGGCGGCGCCGGCTCGGGATGGAGCCGTCGCCCCGGCTGACCCTGGCCGCCCGGGCCTGGCTCGCCTTCGCCGAGGAGGCGGTCTCCGGCTGGCCGCTGGACGAGCCGGACGCCCTGGACGAGCTCCGCGCCTTCCTGGAGACGGGCTTCGTCCGCCTGCTCGGCGACCTGGACCGGCCGGCTGCCCTGGCCGACCGGGGCGCGCCCGGCCCCGCTCACAGCAGCGCGAACTGACCGTCCGGCCCCTCCTCCTGATGGTCCAGGACCGAAGCGGGCCGCCGGGCCGGCTCCCCGACCGGCAGCACCCCCGCCGCCCGCAGCTCGTCCTCGCCGGTCCCCGGGCCCGCCGCCAGCGCCCCGGCCAGCTCCTCCTGACGGGGCCGCAGCTCGGCGAGGAGCGCGAGGAGCGTGACCAGGTCCAGCAGCTCCGAGGTCCACTCCTGCGGCCAGGCGCGCGGCCGGACCGCGTCGAGCCCCGCCGCGTCCGCCCCCGGCGCCCCGCACACCGCCGCCCGCCGCTCGAACCACAGCTCCAGGGTCCGCACCCCGCTCACCCGGAACTCCCACGCACCGGCGGGCACCGGCGAGACGCGGCCGGTGCCGAGCGCGAGCACCCGCTCCCCGGCGTCGTACGACAGGGGCACCGGGACCGGCGGGACGGCCGCCCGCACATAGGGGCGCTGCCCGCCCGGCAGCCGGGGGCGCTCGGCCCCGCGCGCCCCGCGCAGCTGGAGCCGCAGCAGCTCGCGGCCAAGCTCCACCCCCTCCGCCCAGCGCGCCGCGTCCGCCGGGAGCGGGACCACGCAGCCGGCCGGTGAGGGGCGGGCCGCGGCCAGAATCCAGGCGAGCACCGACTCGGCGGTGACCGCCTGCCCGTACCGGGCGCGCAGCACGGGGAGCAGGCCGGGGGCGAGGTTGGGTTCGAGGCCGCCGGGGCGGCGGTACAGCGGGCGGACCCGGCCCGGGCGGCCGGCGGGGGAGTGGCCGTCGGGCAGCAGGGCCGTCACCGACACGGCGGGGCCCGGATCGTTCGGCACCCGGCCGTGCTCGACCAGGAAGAGCTGGTGGTCGTCGGCGACCCGCCACAGCTCGGGCCGGGCCACGTCGATGAGACGGTGGTCGGGGATCAGCCACTGTTCGTCGTACGGCCCGTGCGCGATCCGCACCGGCTCGGGGCAGGGGCCCGTCTCGCGGGCGAAGCGGCCGGTGCCGCCGGACCGGCCGGGCAGGGCGGTCACGGCGGTGTGCTGCGTACGGGCGCGGGTCGGGGCGAACAGCCGCTCGCGCTCCTCGCCGGACGCCCGCACCAGACGGTCCCAGCGGGCCCGCAGGGACGCCGCGTCGGGGGCGGTCACCCAGGTGCGCCCGGTGCGCACCGGCCGGACCGACCAGGGCATGAGGTCGTCCAGGAGGGGACCGCGCGGGCCCTCGCCGGACCCGGCCGCTGCCGGTGCTGCCACCGTGTCGTCCTCCCCGCCTGCCGCCTTCCCCGGCATCGTAGGACTCAGTGGGCCTCCACCGTCACCGAGAACGAGAACCGGTCGCCCCGGTAGTGGATCCGGGCCACGTCGACCACCCGGCCGCTCTCGTCGTACGTGATGCCCGTGTAGTACAGGATCGGGCTCAGCAGCGGGACGCCCAGCAGTTCGGCGGTGGCCGGGTCGGCGAGGCGGGCCTCGACCGTGTCGGTGATCCGGGAGATCGGGACGCCCACCCGGTCGCGCAGCACCTTGGTCATCGGCCACCGGTCGAGGTCCGCCGCGTCCAACTCCGCCGCGACCTCCGGGTGCACCCAGTTCTGCGCCCAGTTGGTGGGCTCGCCGGTCGTCCCGTCGCACCGCAGCCGGCGGTAGCCGACGACCTCCGCGCACCCCGGGAAGTGCTCGGCCACCTCGACCGGGACCGGGACCGGGCCGTGGCCGAGCAGCGTGGAGCGCTCGCCCGACTGCTGGGCGACGATCGCGTCGATCGAGCCGAGCAGCCGGACCGGCGCGCTCCGGCGGGCGTGCGGCTCGATGAACGTGCCGCGCCGCCGGTGCCGGCTGATCAGGCCCTCCGCCTCCAGCTCCTTGAGCGCCTGGCGCATGGTCAGCACGCTCACCCCGTAGTGCGCCGCGAGCTGCTCCTCGGTGGGCAGCCGCAGCGTGGCGTCCGGGGAGCGGCCCAGTATGGACGCCCGCAGCGACTGCGAGACCTGGTACCACAGCGGCAGCTTGCGGTTCAGGACCAGCGAGTCGGGTGCGAAGGCGGTGCCCCGGGGCGCGGGGCTGTTCGCAGCGGGCTGCGGCACCTGGTCCTCCTGCGTGCGTCGTCGCCGGCCCCGGCGGGGACCGTCACGGCCTGAAGTTGCGGCTCAGACCCTGCCATACGTCGTCGTAGCCCCGCTGCAGGTGGTCCGCCGTCGTGGCCTGCGCGGTCGCGGTGACCGGCCAGCGGGTCTCGAACATGAAGGCGAGGCCGTCGTCGATCTTCTGCGGCTTCAGCTCGGCCGCGCTCGCCTTCTCGAAGGTCTCCCGGTCCGGGCCGTGCGCGGACATCATGGTGTGGAGCGAGCCGCCGCCGGGCACGAAGCCGCCCTTCCCGGCCGTCTTCGCGTCGTACGCGCCCTCGATCAGGCCCATGTACTCGCTCATCACGTTGCGGTGGAAGTACGGCGGGCGGAAGGTGTCCTCGCCGACCAGCCAGCGCGGGGCGAACACCACGAAGTCGACCCCGGCCAGGCCCGGCGTGTCCGAGGGCGAGGTCAGCACCGTGAAGATCGACGGGTCCGGGTGGTCGTAGCTGATCGAGCCGATGACGTTGAACCGGTGCAGGTCGTAGACGTACGGGGTGTGGTTGCCGTGCCAGGCGACGACGTCGAGCGGGGAGTGGTCGTAGGTCGCCGTCCAGAGGTTGCCGCAGTACTTGTTGATCACCTCGACCGGGCGCTCCACGTCCTCGTACGCGGCGACCGGGGCGAGGAAGTCCCGCGCGTTGGCGAGGCCGTTGGCGCCGATCGGGCCGAGGTCCGGGAGCGTGAACGGGCGGCCGTAGTTCTCGCAGACGTAACCCCGGGCGGTCTCGTCGAGCAGCTCGACCCGGAAGCGGACGCCGCGCGGGATCAGGGCGACGTGCCCGGGCTCGGCGCGCAGCAGGCCCAGTTCGGTGCGCAGGAGCAGCCCGCCCTGCTGGGGGACGATCAGCAGCTCCCCGTCGCTGTCGCTGAACACCCGGTCCGTCATCGCCGCGTTGGCGTGGTAGAGGTGCACCGCCATGCCGGCGCGCTGCGTCACGTCGCCGTTGCCGCCCAGGGTCCACAGGCCCGCCACGAAGTCCGTGCCGGGCGCGGGCTCGGGCAGCGGGTCCCAGCGCAGCCGGTTCGGGTCGGGCACGGTCTCGGTGAACGGGGCCGAGCGCAGCGCGCCGTTGTCCGTGCGGACGAACGGGGGATGGGCCGCCGAGGGGCGGATGCGGTACAGCCAGCTGCGGTGGTTGTGGGCGCGGGGCTCGGTGAACGCGGACCCGCTCAGCTGCTCCGCGTACAGCCCCAGGGGGGCGCGCTGCGGCGAGTTGCGCCCGTGCGGGAGCGCTCCCGGCACCGCTTCCGAGCTGTGCTGATTCCCGAAACCGGTGGAGTACTCAAGCCCCTCCGCCGTCTTCCTGGCCTGCTCGATGCCGCCCATGTGCGCTCCCGTCCGAAGGAATCCTATGCACAACCGTAGGAATGGAAGCGTGGCGAGTCAACGGCATTCGTCGTGCAGAAGGGGTTCAAAAAGCTGAACATTGCTCTACTCTCCGGCACATGTCGTGGACACGAAGACTTTTGGCGGTCCTGGCGGTGCTCGCCGCCGCACTGCTCGCGGCCCCCGCCGCCCAGGCGCACGAGGAACGGCCGGTCGCCCTCCCCGACGGCACCGGCAGCGTCCCCGTGCACCGGACGGGCGAGCCCGACCTCCTGGTCTGCAAGACCGACCGGGCCGACTTCGAGCGCCGCGTCTCCGGCTTCCCCGATGCCCTGAAGGCGCGCAACCTCACGCTCTTCGAGCGGTGCCGCACCTCCGGCTACCGCCACCTCCAGCAGGCGGTCGACGCCGTCGACGGGCCCGGGAAGACCATCGCGATCCTGCCCGGCCTGTACGAGGAGGAGCCCTCGCTGCCCGCGCCGAAGGGGGAGTGCGCCCGCCTCGAGGCCCCCGACTCCAAGCTGGGCTACCAGATCCTCAGCTACGAGCAGCAGGTCAGGTGCCCGCACAACCAGAACCTGGTGGCGATCCTCGGCAAGAAGGACCTCCAGATCGAGGGCACCGGCGCGGCCCGCACGGACGTCGTCATCGACGCCAAGTACCGCAAGCTCAACGCGATCCGCTCGGACAAGTCCGACGGGATCTACTTCAAGAACTTCACCGCCCAGCGCACCACCTTCAACTCGCTCTACGTCCTCGCCCAGGACGGCTTCGTCATCGACGACGTGCTGACCCGCTGGAACGACGAGTACGGCTTCCTGACCTTCGCCAGCGACCACGGCCTGTACAAGAACTGCGAGTCCTACGGCAACGGCGACTCCGGCATTTACCCCGGCAGCGCGTCCGACATCAACGACGGCTACGGCTACGACGTACCGCGCTACTCGATCGAGATCACCGGCTGCCGCAGTCACCACAGCATGGTCGGCTACTCCGGCACCGCCGGAGACTCCGTCTACGTCCACGACAACGAGTTCGACCACAACATGGGCGGCGCCTCGATGGACAGCGCCTTCCCCGGCCACCCCGGACTCCCGCAGAACCACGCCCGCTTCGAACGCAACCTGATCCACGACAACAACGCCGACTACTACCGTTACGTCGCCGACGGCACCTGCGCCAAGCCGCCCGCCGAGCGGGGTTACGAGGACGGCGTCGTCTGCCCGCAGATCTCGATGCCCCCGGGCACCGGCATCATCACCGCCGGCGGCAACTGGAACCGCTACGAGGACAACTGGATCTACGGGCAGGACCGCGCGGCCTTCTTCCTGAGCGCCGTCCCCGCCTTCATCCGCGGCGAGAACGCCCTCGGCAAGCAGACCGACACCTCGCACCACAACCGGTACGCCGGCAACCACCTCGGCAAGGACCGGAACGGCACCTCCCGCCCCAACGGCACCGACGTCTGGTGGGACGGCCAGGGCGACGGCAACTGCTGGCAGTCCGACACCGGTGCCTCCACCCCGCGCGCCCTGCCCAGCTGCGGTGAGAGGCGGGGCGACGTCTCCGGCTCCACCGACCGGCTCTTCGGCGAACCCGTCAAGCTCGCCCAGCTGCTGGTCTGCGCCGACTACGACGTACGGGCCCGCCGGCTCCCGGCCGGCTGCGACTGGTACGGGGCGCGCGGCATCGAGCGCATCGAGGTGCAGGCCGCCCTGGGCATCGCCGTGGTCCTCGTCCTCGTCGGCGGGGTGCTCTGGTGGCGGCGGCTGCGGGGGAGCCGGCTCGCCGCGGGCGCGTCCGTCCTCGGCGTCATCGGCCTCGGCCTCGACGTGGCCGGCTCGACCATGGGCCTCGCCGCCACCTACGTCCCCGCCCTCGCACTGCTGCTGACCGGGCTCTGGTGGACCGGCATCGGCCTGGCGCTGCGCCCGGCGCGCCCGGTGTTCGGCTGGGTGACGGTGGTCCTGGGCGCGCTGACGCTGCTCGACGCGCTGGACAAGGGCGTGTTCATGATCCCGTGGATTCCGCTCAGCCCGGCCTGGGCACGGGGGCTGCTCGGCCTGGTCTGGGTCGTCTGGGCCGTCGTGGCCGCCGCCCGGCACGGGGAGCGGGGCGCGGAGGGCGCCGCAGGCGCCGGAGGGGACGGGGACGGGGGCTCGGAGGGCGCCGGCGCACCGAAACCCGCGACCACCGCCGCCCCCGCCGCTTCCGCGGCCCCGCACCCCGGCGCCCCCGCCGCCCCGCACACCGGCGCGCCCGCCGCCCCGCACACCGCCGCGCCCGCCGCCCCGCACCCCGCCGCCCCCGCCCCGGAACCGGAAGGCGACCCCTCATGACCCGCGCCCGCCCCGGTACCGGAAGGCGACCCCTCGTGACCCGCGCCCGCCCCGTCGCCCGCCCCGTCCTCGCCCTGCTCGCCGCCGCCGTCCTCGTCCTCGGCGCGGGCGCGTGCGGAGGCAGGGCGACCACCCACCACAAGCCCGGCACCAGCCACGCCGAGGACACCGGCAGCAACGGGCGCCTCCTGAAGGCCGACGACGGCGACGGCCACCGGCTCCGCCAGGTCGACGCCGCCGGCGCCCCCGAGGTGGACCTCGCCGTCCGGCCCGACTCGGAGGACGGCTGGAACGTCCACCTCATCGTGGCCAACTTCCGCTTCACCCCGGACAGCGTGGGCGGCGGCGCGCTCGCCGGACGCGGCCACGCCCGGCTCTTCCTGGACGGCCACCCGCTCGCCCGGGTCTACGGCGCCTGGTTCCACCTGCCCGAATCGCTGATCCGGGCAGCCGGGGGCGGCACCCGCCTCACCGCAGGGCTGTACGCCGACGACCACACCGCCTGGGCCGTCGGCTCCGCCCCGGTCCGGGCCGCCGCCACGCTCGGCGACGCCGCCACGGGCCCCGGCGACGACACCGTCACCGTCGAGATGGCCGTCGAGCGCGGCCAGGTGAGCCCCGCGCCCGGCCGCACCGAGGTCGACAAGGGCCGCACCGTCCGCCTGCGGGTCCGCAGCGACCGCGACGACGTCCTGCACGTCCACGGCTACGACAAGGAGGCCAGGCTGCCCGCCGGACGGACCGTCACGGTCTCCTTCACGGCCGACCGCACCGGGCTCTTCGAGGTCGAGACCCATGAGTCGGACCTCCTGCTGACCCAGCTCGTCGTCCGGTGACGGGCGCCGCCGCCCCCGGTGCCGTGCGGGTCCTCGCCCACGGCATCGGGGCCCAGCACGACCTGCCCCTCTCGCCCTTCTACGCCTTCGCCGGGGCCTTCGCCGCGCTCTTCGTCTCCTTCCTGGCGCTCGGCCTGCTCTGGTCCGACTCGCGGTTCACGGGCGAGCGCGCGGGCCGCCCGCTCCCGGCCGCCGTCCAGCGCCTGGCCGACGCCCGCGCCACCCGGCTCACCGCCCGCGCGCTCGGCCTGGCCGCCGCGCTCACCGTCGTGCTGTGGCTGTTCCTCGGCCCCGCCGACCCGGACCGCAACCCGGCACCCGGGGCGGTCTACGTCCTCCTGTGGGTCGGGCTCGTCCCCGCCTCGCTGCTCCTGGGGCCGGTCTGGCGGTCGCTCAACCCCCTGCGCACCGTGCACCTCGCCGCCTGCCGGGCGCTGGGCCGCGACGCGGAGTCCGGCCGGCCCCTCCCCGTACACCTGGGCATGTGGCCCGCCGCGGCCGGGCTCCTCGCCTTCACCTGGCTGGAACTCGTCGCCCCCGACCCCGCCTCGCCCACCGCCCTGCTGGTGTTCCTCGGCGTCCACGCGGCCGTCCACCTCGCGGGCGCGGCGGTGTACGGCGCCCGCTGGTTCGACCGCGCCGACGCCTTCGAGGTCTACTCCGGCCTCCTCGCCCGGCTCTCCCCGTTCGGCCGCCGCCCCGCCGACGGGCGCCTCGTCGTCCGCTCCCCGTTCAACGGGCTCGACGCCACGCCCCGGCTCCCCGGACTCGTCGCCACCGTCTGCGTGATGCTCGGCTCCACCGCGTACGACGGCTTCTCCGACGCGCCGCGCTGGATCACCACCGTGCAGACCTCCGCGCTGGGCCGCACCACCACCGCCACCCTGGGGCTGCTCGGCGCCGTCGCCCTCGTCGCCGCCCTGTACGGGCTCTGCGCCGCCGCCACCCGGCTCGTCTGCGGCACGCTGCCCCACCCGCTCACCGCGTTCGCCCACTCACTGGTGCCGATCGCCCTCGGCTACCTGATCGCCCACTACTTCACGCTCTTCGCCACCGAGGGCCCCCGCACCCTCGCGCTGGCGTCCGGCGCCGACCGGCCCGCCCCGCCCGCACCACCCCTGGGGCCGGGCGGCGTCGCCACCCTCCAGGTCGTCGCGATCGTCACCGGGCACGTCCTCGGCGTCATCGCCGCGCACGACAGGTCCGTACGGCTCATGCCGCCCCGGCGCGCCGTCATCGGCCAACTCCCGCTGCTCGTCCTGATGATCGCGTACACCGTGGGAGGGCTCGCCCTGCTCATCGCCTGAGCCCGGGCTCCCGCCACCGCCGCAGGAAGGCCCACGGCATCATGGAAGGCGTGCCCGACACGAACAACCTCCGCCGCGCCCCGGTGCAGCAGCGCAGTGCCGAACGCCTCGCCCGGATTCTCGACGCCTGCGCCGGACTCCTGGACGAGATGGGCTACGAGCAGCTGTCCACCCGGGCCGTGGCCCAGCGGGCCGGGGTGCCCATCGGCTCCGTCTACCGCTTCTTCTCCAACAAGCGGTCCCTGGCCGACGCGCTGGCCCGCCGCAACCTCGACAGCTACGCGGAGCGCGTCACCGCCCGGCTGACCGCCGTGGAAACCGCCGACTGGCGCGGCGCGATCGACGCCGTGCTGGACGAGTACCTGACGATGAAGCGCACCGTCCCCGGCTTCGCCCTCGTGGACTTCGGCGCCCCCGCACCCCACGAGGACCCGGCCGACGACGCCAACCAGCGGGTCGCGTCCCGGCTCGCCGGACTCCTCGCAGGCCGGCTCGGCCAGGAGACCGACGCGGACCTGCTGCGCGCGATCCTGGTCTGCGTGGAGGCGGCCGACGCCCTGCTCAAACTGGCCTTCCGCACCGACCCGTCCGGCGACGACGCACTCGTCGCCGAGACCCGCGAGCTCATTCACGCCTACCTCGCCCACCGCCTCGGCTGACCTCGCGCCCGGCTGTGAACGGGGCCGGGGGATACCCAAATTCGCGCGAGTCATTCCCTCACCGGGCCCGGTGGGCTAATTTCGGGCCACTGCCGCTCCCCACCGCTCCATCACGAACCCTCCCGGGCGGAACCACATGACTCGCGCCATCACCCTGAACAACGTAAGCAAGGCCTACGGACGGTCCCAGCGCGCCGTCGACCAGCTCTCGCTCTCCATAGCCCCGGGCGAATTCGTCGTCCTGCTGGGCCCCTCGGGCTGCGGCAAGTCGACCGTGCTCCGCATGATCGCCGGCCTGGAGGACATCACCGAGGGCGAGATCCTGCTCGACGGCGAACCGGCCAACCACCTCACCCCGCGCGAACGCGGCATGTCGATGGTCTTCCAGAACTTCGCGCTCTACCCGACCATGACCAACCGGGCCAACATCGGCTTCCCGCTGAAGCTGGAGAACCCGCGCGCGGACCACAACGAGCGCATCGAGAACACGGCCAGGATGCTCGGCATCGAACGCGTCCTGGACCGGCTCCCCGGCCAGCTCTCCGGCGGCGAGCGCCAGCGGGTCGCCATGGGGCGGGCCATCTCGCGCCAGCCCTCCGCCTTCCTCATGGACGAGCCGCTGTCCAACCTCGACGCCAAGCTCCGCAACCATCTGCGCGCCGAGATAGCCCAGCTCACCAAGGAACTCGGCGTCACCACCGTCTACGTGACCCACGACCAGGCCGAGGCCATGTCCCTGGGCCACCGGGTCGCCGTCATGCGCGGCGGGGTCCTCCAACAGGTCAGCCCGCCGCGCGAGGTGTACGCCCTGCCGGAGAACGTGTTCGTCGCCGCGTTCATCGGGACGCCCCGGATCAACCTCCTCCAGGCCGTGGTGCACGCGCCCCTGGAGGGCCGGATGTCCATCGACCTGGGCCGCCAGCGGCTCCCGCTGTCCGAACCGCTCAGCCACGACCACCAGCTCCTGCGCATCCAGCAGGGCCGCCCGATCATCGTCGGCCTCCGCTCGGAGGCGGTCCGGATCGCCCCGCCCAGCCACGCCCGCCCGGGCGAGGTCGCGCTCAGCGGCATCGTGGAGCACGTGGAGTACCAGGGCCACGAGGCGCTGGTCCACCTCAACACCGGTTCCCGCCCCGCCGTGGTCCCCGAGCTGGAGTCGGCCCGCACCGACCGGGGCCCGGTGCGCAGGCGCCGGGGCGGCCAGGGCGGTACGGGGATGCTGGGGCGGATCAAGGAGCGCGCCACCTCCTACGTCGGAGGGTCCGTCGCCGTCATGGAAGCGCCGGAGACCGACGACCTGCCGCCGGGCACGCACAGCCCGGACCGCCCCGCCGTCACCGCCAGCGACCTCGTCGTGCGGACCGGGCCCGACATGATGCTGCGCACCGGCGGCCAGGTGCCCCTCCTGGTCGACCTCGCGCACCTGTACGTCTTCGACCACCAGGGCCGCCGCATCTGCCCGCTGCCGAAGGACGTCCCCGGTCTGGACATGTAGTCCCGGCCGGCCCCGTCCGCCGGACGCCGACCGCGGCGGGCGGGGCCGGCACGTGACGGGGGTCTCCGGAGGGTCTCTGGCGCCTGAAAACTAACAGCGCTAGTTTGGGCTCCGGACGATCCCGTCCGTCACCGTGCCCGGGAGGAAGAGCGATGAAGGCCCACGACGGTATGTACATCGGCGGCGCCTGGCGGCCCGCCGCGGGAACGGACACGATCGCGGTCGTGAACCCGGCGGACGAACAGGTCATCGGCCACGTCCCGGCCGGCACCGCCGAGGACGTCGACGCGGCGGTGCGCGCCGCCCGCGCCGCCTTCCCCGGCTGGGCCGCCACCCCGCCCGCCGAGCGCGCCGCCCGCATCGCCGCCCTCCGCGACGTGCTGGGCGTCCGCGCGGAGGAGATCGCCGAGACGGTCACCGCGGAGCTGGGCGCCCCGCCCGCGCTGGCCGTCTCCGTGCACGCCGGCCTCCCGCTCCTGGTCGCCGGGACGTACGCCGAGCTCGCCGCCACGTACGCCTTCGAGGAGCGGCACGGCAACTCGACGGTGTACCTGGAGCCCGTGGGCGTCGTCGGCGCGATCACCCCCTGGAACTACCCGCTGCACCAGATCGTCGCCAAGGTGGCCCCCGCGCTGGCCGCCGGCTGCACGGTCGTCCTCAAGCCCGCCGAGGACACCCCGCTCACCGCCCAGCTCTTCGCCGAGGCGGTCGCCGAGGCCGGGCTGCCCGCGGGCGTGTTCAACCTGGTCACCGGGCTCGGCCCGGTCGCCGGACAGGCCCTCGCCGCGCACGAGGACGTCGACCTCGTCTCCTTCACCGGGTCCACCGCGGTCGGCCGGCTGATCGGCGCCACGGCCGGCGGCGCGGTCAAGCGCGTCGCGCTCGAACTGGGCGGCAAGTCCGCCAACGTGATCCTGCCCGGCGCGGACCTCGCCAGGGCGGTCAACGTCGGCGTCGCCAACGTGATGTCCAACTCCGGCCAGACGTGCAGCGCCTGGACCCGGATGCTGGTCGACGCGGAGCGGTACGAGGAGGCCGTGGCGCTCGCCGCGGCGGCCGTCGCCAAATACGTGCCCGGGGACCGGGTCGGCCCGCTCGTCAACGCCAAGCAGCAGGCCCGGGTGCGCGGTTACATCGAGAAGGGCGTCGAGGAGGGCGCCCGTCTCGTCGCCGGCGGCCCCGAGGCCCCGCTGCCCACCGGCTACTACGTCAGCCCCACGGTGTTCGCCGACGTCACGCCGGAGATGACGATCGCCCAGGAGGAGATCTTCGGCCCCGTCGTATCGATCCTGAAGTACGAGGACGAGGACGACGCGCTCCGCATCGCCAACGGCACCGTCTACGGGCTGGCCGGCGCCGTGTGGGCCGCCGACGACGAGACGGCCGTGGCCTTCGCCCGCCGGATGGAGACCGGCCAGGTCGACATCAACGGCGGCCGCTTCAACCCCCTCGCGCCGTTCGGCGGCTACAAGCAGTCCGGCGTCGGCCGCGAACTCGGCGCGCACGGCCTGTCCGAGTACCTCCAGACCAAGTCCCTCCAGTTCTAGGGGGACTTGCCGGTCAGGGCCGGGCCCGCGACGCCTGGCACGGCCCTGACCGACAGGACACCCTCCGCCCCGTAACGCCCGCCCATCAGCGATCAGCGAGGAGCAAGTCCGTGGTCCGCGCCGCCGTACTGCCCGCCGTCGGAGCTCCGCTGGAGATCACCGACATCGTCCTGCCCGAGCCCGGCCCCGGCCGGGTGCGCGTCCGTCTCGCCGCCGCCGGGGTCTGCCACTCCGACCTCTCGCTGTCCAACGGCACGATGCGGGTGCCCGTCCCCGCCGTCCTCGGCCACGAGGGCGCCGGCACCGTCGTCTCGGTCGGCGAGGGCGTCACCCACGTCGCCCCGGGCGACGGCGTCGTCCTCAACTGGGCGCCCTCCTGCGGCGACTGCCACCACTGCGGCATCGGCGAGGTGTGGCTCTGCGCGGGCGCCCTGGCCGGCGCGGCGAACGTGCACGCCCGCACCGCCGACGGCACCGACCTGCATCCCGGGCTGAACGTCGCCGCCTTCGCCGAGGAGACCGTCGTCGCCGGGAACTGCGTGCTGCCCGCCCCGGACGGCATCCCGCTCACCGACGCGGCGCTCCTGGGCTGCGCGGTGCTCACCGGATACGGCGCGGTCCACCACAGCGCCCGGGTCCGCGCGGGGGAGTCCGTCGTGGTGTTCGGCATCGGCGGCGTCGGTCTCGCCGTGCTCCAGTCCGCCCGGATCGCGGGCGCCTCGCAGGTCATCGCGGTGGACGTCTCCCCGGAGAAGGAGGAGCTGGCCCGCCGCGCCGGCGCCACGGACTTCGTCATCGCCTCGGAGACCACGCCCCGGGACATCCGGAAGCTCACCGGCGGCCAGGGCGCGGACGTGGCCGTCGAGTGCGTGGGGCGGGCGGCCACCATCCGCAGCGCCTGGGAGTCCACCCGTCGGGGCGGCCGGACCACGGTCGTCGGCATCGGCGGCAAGGACCAGCAGGTCACCTTCAACGCCCTGGAGATCTTCCACTGGGGCCGGTCCCTGACCGGCTGCGTCTACGGGGACAGCGACCCCGCCCGCGACCTCCCGGTGCTGGCGGACCACATCCGGGCGGGCCGCTTCGACCTCTCCATGATGGTCACCGGACACATCGGCCTGGACGGCATCCCCGCCGCCTTCGACAACATGATCGCGGGCAAGGGCGGCCGGGCGCTGGTGGTCTTCTAGCCCGGTCCGCGGCGGGCGGGCTCCAGCTGTGCGTACTGCAGCTCCAGCCCGTCCACCAGCGCCCGCAGCCCGGTTTCAAAGGCCCCCTCGTCCACCTGCTGGCGCCGCTCGGCCAGCAGGTGGGCCTGGCCCAGGTGCGGGTAGTCGGCGGGGTCGTAGGCCGTCTCGTCGTCCACGAAACCCCGGGCGAAGGAGCCGAGCGCCGAGCCGGTGATGAAGTAGCGCATCAGCGCGCCGATGTACGTGGCCTGGGCCGGCGGCCACCCCGCGCGCACCATGGCCCCGAACACGGCGTCCGCGACCCGCAGACCGGCCGGGCGGCGCCCGGGCCCCTGGGCGAGCACCGGGACGATGTGCGGATGCGCGGCGAGCGCGGCCCGGTAGGAGACCGCCCAGTCGTGCAGCGCGGCGCGCCAGTCCCGGGGGTCGGACTCCTCGAACATCGACAGGTCGACCTGCGCCGAGACGGCGTCGGCGACCGCGTCCAGGATCTCGTGCTTGTTGCGGAAGTGGTTGTACAGCGAGGGCCCGCTGACCCCCAGCTCGGCCGCCAGCCGGCGGGTCGACACCGCGTCGAGCCCTTCGGCGTCCACGAGGGCGCTCGCCGTCTCGACGATGCGTTCTCTGCTCAGGAGGGGCTTGCGCGGGCGGGCCATGCGGCACATAGTAGGCCCTGCGATCCAAAAACTAGCAGTGCTAATTAACGCGGAGGGTGCGGCCGATGAACCTGGAGCTGAGCGAGGAGCAGGAAGCCGTCCGGCAGCTCGCGAGGGACTTCGTGGCCCGCGATGTCACCCCGTACGCGGCCGAGTGGGACCGGTCCGAGAACGTCGACAAGTCGATCGTGAAGAAGCTGGGCGCCCTCGGCTTCCTCGGCCTGACCGTTCCGGAGGAGTACGGCGGCTCGGGCGGTGACCACCTCGCGTACTGCCTGGTGACCGAGGAGCTTGGCCGGGGCGACTCCTCGGTGCGCGGGATCGTCTCGGTCTCCCTGGGCCTGGTCGCCAAGACCGTCGCCGCCTGGGGCGACGAGGAGCAGAAGCGCCGCTGGCTGCCCCGGCTGACCTCGGGCGACGCGGTCGGCTGCTTCGGGCTCACCGAGCCCGGCACCGGCTCGGACGCGGGCAGCCTGACGACCCGGGCCGTGCGGGACGGCGCGGACTACGTCATCAACGGCAGCAAGATGTTCATCACCAACGGCACCTGGGCCGACGTGGTGCTCCTCTTCGCCCGCACCAACGACACCCCCGGCCACAAGGGCGTCTCCGCCTTCCTGGTCCCCGCCGACACCCCCGGCCTCACCCGCCGCACCATCCACGGCAAGCTCGGCCTGCGCGGCCAGGCCACGGCCGAACTGGTCCTGGAGGACGTACGGGTGCCCGCGAGCGCCCTGCTGGGCCCCGAGGGCAAGGGCTTCTCCCTCGCCATGTCCGCCCTGGCCAAGGGCCGGATGTCGGTGGCGGCCGGCTGCGTCGGAATCGCCCAGGCGGCCCTGGACGCGGCCGTCGGATACGCGGGCGAACGCGAGCAGTTCGGCAGGCCCATCGCCGGCTACCAGCTGGTCCAGGAGCTCATCAGCGACATCTCCGTGGACGTCGAGGCCGCACGCCTGCTCACCTGGCGGGTCGCCGACCTCATCGACCGGGGCCAGGACTTCGCCACCGCCGCGTCCCGGGCCAAGCTGTTCGCCTCCGAGGCCGCCGTCCGCGCCGCCAGCAACGCCCTCCAGGTCTTCGGCGGCTACGGCTACATCGACGAGTACCCGGTCGGCAAGCTGCTCCGGGACGCCCGCGTGATGACGCTCTACGAGGGCACCAGCCAGATCCAGAAGCTGATCATCGGCCGCGCCCTGACGGGGGTCTCCGCGTTCTGAGTACCGTCTGAGTACTCGTACGGATGTGGCGTGCGTCATACAGTCGGATGCTGGGCGTCATGAGTGAGACGACACCGGTCAGACAGCAGAACACCGCCGCCTACTTCGGCCAGGCCGTCGCGTCCTTCGGGGTCGCGATGGCCGCGGTGACCCTCGGGATCTACTACCTCGACGCCGACGCCTGGGTCCGCGCCTTCCTCGCCATCGGCATCCTCTACCTGGTCACGTCCTGCTTCACCCTGGCCAAGGTCGTCCGGGA
This sequence comes from Streptomyces sp. 130, assembly GCF_007096885.1. Classification (GTDB taxonomy): domain Bacteria; phylum Actinomycetota; class Actinomycetes; order Streptomycetales; family Streptomycetaceae; genus Streptomyces. The sequence goes on from NZ_VJNO01000027.1 coordinate 36,047, forward strand.
CAAGCAGGAGGCGGGCCAGCTGGTCAGCCGGGTCGACCAGGCCCGGCTGGAGAAGATCCTCGCCGAGCACGACCCCTTCCAGAAGCTCTGAGAGCCCACCCGCGACACGTTTCCCTAAGCGCTTGCTCAGGATCGGGGTAGGGTGTGCCTCCTGCTGACTGAGAGGGGCGAGCGACGATGAGCACGGCGCAGGAGACCGACGCCGAGGACCCGCCGTGGGCCGAGGTGACGCCCGAGGCCGCCCGGCGGCTCCTCGTCGCGGCCGTCGACGCCTTCGCCGAGCGCGGGTACCACGCGACCACCACCCGGGACATCGCGGGCCGCGCCGGAATGAGCCCCGCCGCGCTCTACATCCACTACAAGACCAAGGAAGAGCTGCTCCACCGGATCAGCAGGATCGGCCACGACCGGGCCCTGGCCGTGCTGGAGGCCGCCGCCGACGGCGACGGCACGGCCGCCGAACGGCTCGCCACCGCCGTCCGGTCCTTCGTCCGCTGGCACGCCGAACGGCACGCCACCGCCCGCGTGGTCCAGTACGAGCTGGACGCGCTCGGCGAGGAGCACCGCACCGAGATCATCGCGCTGCGCCGCAAGACCGACGCGGTGGTGCGCCGGATCATCGGTGAGGGCGTCGCCTCCGGCGAGTTCGACGTACCGGACGTGCCGGGCACCACGCTCGCGGTGCTGTCGCTCTGCATCGACGTGGCGCGCTGGTTCAACGCGCAGGGCAGCCGGACGCCCGACGAGGTCGCCGAGCTGTACGCCGGCCTGGTGCTGCGCATGGTCGCCGCCGGACGCTGAGCACGACCGCACCCCCGGCCCCCTCGTGGGGCCGGGGGTGTTCGCGTACGCACACCGGCGCGGGCTCAGAAGTAGTAGCGCGACACCGACTCGGCGACGCACGCCGGCTTGTCGCCGCCCTCGCGCTCGACCGTCACGACGGCGGTGATCTGTACGCCGCCGCCCGCCTCTTCGACGCTCTTCAGGACGGCCGTCGCGCGCACCCGCGAGCCCACGGGCACGGGGGAGGGGAAGCGGACCTTGTTGGTGCCGTAGTTGATGCCCATCTTCGCGCCCTCGACCGCCATGACCTGCGGGACGAGCACCGGCAGCAGCGACAGCGTCAGATAGCCGTGCGCGATGGTCGTCCCGAACGGGCCGGCCGCCGCCTTCTCCGGGTCCACGTGAATCCACTGGTGGTCGCCGGTGGCGTCGGCGAACAGGTCGATCCGCTTCTGGTCGATCTCCAGCCAGTCGCTGTACCCCAGCTGCTCGCCCACGCCGTCCCGCAGCTCCTGCGCGGAGTCGAAGATCCTCGGCTCAGCCATGTTCCTGCTCCCTGCCTTCCGCTCTGCCGACCGTCCATCGCGCACTGTCTAAGCGCTTGCTCAGCATCCTTGGCGGCTGCGTTCCTGTCAACGACGGATGGGCCGAGCACCGGCGGCGTAGGCTTCGAGGGGTGCCCCAGATCCCGCAGACACTTCACGAACTCACCGTCGGCCAGCTCTCCGCGCGCAGTGGCGCCGCCGTGTCGGCCCTGCACTTCTACGAGGCCAAGGGCCTGATCAGCAGCCGCCGCACGAGCGGCAACCAGCGCCGCTACAGCAGGGACGCGCTGCGCCGGGTCGCCTTCGTCCGCGCTGCCCAGCGGGTGGGCATCCCGCTGGCCACGATCCGCGAGGCGCTGGCCGAACTCCCCGAGGAGCGCACCCCGAACCGCGACGACTGGGCGCGGCTCTCGCACGCCTGGCGCTCCGAGCTGGACGACCGGATCAAGCAGCTGGGCCGGCTCCGCGACCACCTCACCGACTGCATCGGCTGCGGCTGCCTGTCGCTGGAGACCTGCGTCCTGTCCAACCCGGACGACATCAGCGGGGAGAGGATCAGCGGTTCGCGTCTGATGCCGGAGCGCCGCACGGCGGACCGCGCACCGGTGAGCCGCGAGCGGGCGGAGAGCGCCGAGGGCTGCTGCTGACCGAGGGGCGCCGAGCGGCCCGCGCGGCGGGCCGCTCGCCTCTCAGGCCACCGTCGCCAGCTCGCCCGCCAGGTCCCGGCGGGCCCGCGCCAGGGCCGCCGGGGTGAGCACGGGCTGCGGCACCACGATCCCGCACCCGGTGCAGACCGGGCCCGACCAGGGCTCGCTGTCCAGGTCGTGCCGCCAGGTGATCCTGGTCCTGCCGCACACCGGGCAGCCGGTGCCGGGCTCCGCCTCCAGGGCCGAGATCAGCCGCGCCAGCACCTCGGCGAGCGGGGCCGAGGGGTGGACCGCCGGGTCGTCGCAGCGCGCGACGCCGTTGCCGCCCCAGGTGCGCCGGTGCCAGTCGTCGAAGGCGCCGGGCCGGCGCAGCCCCCGGTGCTTCTCCCGCCGGCGGCGCTCCGCGAACCCCGCCTCGTAACCGAGCCAGACCGTGCGGGCCCGCTCCAGCTCGTCCAGTGCCCGCACCAGCCGCACCGGGTCCGGGGACCGGTCCTCGGGGGCTATGCCGTGCCGTGCGCACAGATGGTCCCAGGTGGCCCGGTGCCCGTAAGGGGCGAAGCGTTCCAGGCACTTGCGTAGCGAGTACCGCCGCAGTGCCAGATCGCTCCTCGGGTCGCGGACCTGTCTCGCCAGACTCCGGAAACCGGCCATTGAGCCGCCACCTCCGTCGCTCGTACTCCGTCGCCCGTACTTCGGCGTCAGGGGATGGACGTACGACTGCCCGGATCGGCTCCATTCAAGGGCCGGAACGTCCAGAAGATGAGACGCCGCACAGAATCCACCGGCATGTGGCGATTCGGAAAAGGTGACCGATGTTCATCTTACCGGCCGGTCATACCGCCGGTAACCTGCCGCGCATCGGCCTCTCGGAGGAGTACGCATGCCCCCACGCACCCGTATGACCCGCACCGGTACCACCAGAGCCGCCGCCCTCGCCGCGGCTCTCGTCCTCGGCGCGTCCCTGCTCGCCGCCGCTCCCCACGCGGGCGCCGCCGAGGCGGACCCCGTCCCCGACCACTGCCAGGGGCAGTGCGACGACATCCTGCCGCCCGGCGAGAACGGCAACGCCACCCTGGTGGAGATCCTGGGCAACAAGGCGTTCGGCACCCACCCCGCGCACAGCGACGACCAGCTCGACCGCTACGACGGGCTGGTCGCCGGGCACACCGGGCTCACCGACCAGAAGCTCACCGACTTCTTCAACGACGCCTCCTTCGGCGTACCGAAGGACCAGGTCGAGTCCGTCACCTCGCCGCGCGACGACGTCACCATCACCCGCGACAAGGCCACCGGCGTCCCGCACATCAAGGGCACGACGCGTTACGGCACCGAGTTCGGCGCCGGGTACGCGGCCGGGCAGGACCGGCTGTGGCTGATGGACCTCTTCCGGCACATCGGGCGCGGTGAGCTGACCTCGTTCGCCGGCGGGGCCCTCGCCAACCAGGGCCTGGAGCAGCAGTTCTGGCCGCAGGCCCCGTACACCGAGGCCGATCTGGAGGCCCAGGTCGAGTACATCAGGACCCATGAGGGGGCCAGGGGCGAACAGGCCATGGCGGACGCGCAGGCGTACGTGGACGGCATCAACGCCTACCGCAAGAAGGCGAAGGACGGCCGCTACTTCCCCGGCGAGTACGTCCTGACCGGCAAGATCGACGCCATCACCAACATCGGCGAGATCCAGCCGTTCAAGCTGACCGACCTGATCTCCATCGCCTCGGTCGTCGGCGGCCAGTTCGGCGGCGGGGGCGGCGGCGAGGTGCAGGCGGCGCTGTCGCTGCTCGCCGCCCAGCAGAAGTACGGCGTCGCCGAGGGCACCAAGGTCTGGGAGTCGTTCCGTCAGCGCAACGACCCCGAGGCCGTGCTCACCATCCACGACGGCACCTCCTTCCCGTACGCGGACAAGCCCGCCAACGCCGTCGGCACGGCCCTCCCGGACCGGGGCTCGGTCACCGCCGAACCCCTCATCCACGACCGCACCGGGTCGGCGGGCACCGGCGTGAAGGCCCCCGTCAAGGCCCCGGCGGCGCTCCGCAAGGCGCAGGGCATCTTCGACGACGGGGTCATCCCCGAGGGCTCGCTGCCCGGCTCCGGCTCCGGCGCCCAGAAGCGCGGGATGTCCAACGCCCTGCTGGTGTCCGGCAAGCACACCGCGAGCGGAAACCCGGTCGCCGTGTTCGGGCCGCAGACCGGCTACTTCGCCCCGCAGCTGATGATGCTCCAGGAGCTCCAGGGCCCCGGCATCAGCGCGCGCGGCGTCTCCTTCGCCGGTGTCGGGATGTACGTCCAGATGGGCCGGGGCCAGGACTACGCCTGGAGCGCCACCTCGGCCGGGCAGGACATCACCGACACCTACGCCGTCGAGCTGTGCGAGCCCGACGGCTCCACGCCCGCCAAGGACTCCACGCACTACCTCTACCGGGGCACCTGCACCGCGATGGAGAAGATGGAGAAGACCAACTCCTGGAAGCCGACCGTCGCCGACTCCACCGCCAAGGGGTCGTACCGGATGCAGGTCTGGCGCACCGGCTACGGCATCGTCACCCACCGCGCCACGGTGGCCGGCAAGCCCGTCGCGTACACCACGCTGCGCACCACCTACCGCCACGAGGCCGACTCGATCATCGGCTTCCAGATGCTCAACGACCCGGCGTACGTCACCGACGCGGCGTCCTTCCAGCGGGCCGCGAGCAACATCGACTACGCCTTCAACTGGTTCTACGCCGACTCCCGCACCGCGGCCTACTACAACAGCGGGATGAACCCGGTGCGCGCGCCCGGCGTCGACCCGGCACTGCCGGTCCGCGCCGAGAAGGCGTACGAGTGGCAGGGCTACGACCCGGCCGCCAACACCGCCTCGTACACCGCCTTCGCCGAGCACCCGCACTCCAGCGGCCAGGACTACTACATCTCCTGGAACAACAAGCAGGCCGAGGGGTACGCGGCGGCCGGCTTCGGGCTCAGCGCGGTGCACCGCGGCGACCTGCTGGACGACCGGGTGTCCGGGCTCGTCGCCGAGGGCGGCGTCACCCGGGCCTCGCTCACCCGGGCCATGGCGGACGCGGCCCTCACCGACCTGCGCGGCGAGCAGCTGCTGCCCGAGCTGCTGAAGGTCATCCGCTCCCAGCCGGTCACCGACCCGGACCTGGACGCGGTGGTCCAGCAGCTGGACTCCTGGCGCGCGGCGGGCGCCCAGCGCAAGGAGACGAGCCCCGGCTCGCACACCTACGGACACGCCGACGCGGTCCGGATCATGGACGCGTGGTGGCCCCGGCTGATCGAGGCGGAGTTCCGGCCCGGTCTCGGCGACGAGCTGTACGAAGCGCTCACCGCGAACGTCGCCACCGACGAGTCCCCGGCCGCCAGCCACGGGCCGAGCGGGGCGCACAGCGGCTCGGCCTTCCAGTACGGCTGGTGGGGCTTCGCCGACAAGGACCTGCGCCAGGTGCTCGGCCGGCAGGTCAGGGGCCCGCTGGCCAAGTCCTACTGCGGCGGCGGCGACCTGAGCGCCTGCCGTACGGCGCTGCTCGCCTCGCTGAAGGAGGCGGCGGCGGTCCCGGCGGCCGAGGTCTACCCGGGCGACGACAGCTGCGAGGCCGGTGACCAGTGGTGCACCGACTCGATCATCCACCGCGCGCTGGGCGGCATCGCCCAGAAGGGCATCCACTGGCAGAACCGTCCGACGTACCAGCAGGTGGTGGAGTTCCCGAGCCACCGCTGAAACCGCGGCCGGGCGGGTCCTCGCGGGCCCGCCCGGCTCACCTCAGCTCACCGGTACTGCAGGTATTTCTTCCGCACGGCCCGGAACTCCGCGAGGTCGTCCGCCCACGCGCCGGTCACCTCGTCCAGGTCCGCCCCGGCGTCGATCATCGTCCGCACCCGGGTGTTCCCCGTCAGCTTGTCGATCCAGTTGTCCGACCGCCACGCGAAGCCGTCCCACGTCCGCTTCGCGGTGATCAGCAGCGCGATCCCCGTACGCACCGGGTCGAAGACCTCGCGGTCCTGGACGTGCAGCTGCACCCCGCCCACGGTCCTGCCCTGGAACTTCGAGAAGGTCGGCGCGAAGTACGCCTCGCGGAAGGCCACTCCGGGCAGTTCCAGCGCGTTGGCCGCGTCCGCCCACCGGTGGTCGACGCCCTCCGCGCCCAGCAGCTCGAACGGGCGGGTCGTGCCGCGTCCCTCGGACAGGTTCGTCCCCTCGAAGAGGCACGTGCCGGAGTAGACCAGGGCCGTGTCGGGCGTCGGCATGTTGGGGCTCGGCGGCACCCACGGCAGGCCCGTCGCGTCGAAGAAGTCCGAGCGCGACCAGCCCGACATCTTCACGGTCTCCAGCTCGGCCGGGCGGTCCTTCAGGAACTCCCCGTTGAACAGCAGCGCCAGCTCGGTCACCGTCATCCCGTGCGCCTGGGAGATCTCCCGGCGCCCCACGAACGTGCCGAACGCCGGGTCCAGCACCGGCCCGAGCGCCGCCCGCCCCGACACCGGGTTCGGCCGGTCCAGCACCACGAACCGCTTGCCCGCGAGCGCCGCCGCCTCCATGCAGTCGTACAGCGTCCAGATGTACGTGTAGAAGCGGGCGCCGGCGTCCTGGATGTCGAAGACGATCGTGTCCACGCCGGACGCCGTGAAGACGTCGGCGAGCGCCTGACCGCTCTTCAGGTACGTGTCGTAGACCGGCAGCCCGGTCGCCGGGTCGTCGTAGCGGCCCTCGGAGCCGCCCGCCTGCGCGGTCCCCCGGAAGCCGTGCTCGGGGCCGAAGACCGCGGTGAGGTCCACCCGGCCGTCCGGGTGCATCACGTCCACGATGTGCCGGACATCGGACGTGATCCCGGTCGGGTTGGTGACGACGCCGACGCGCTGCCCCTTCAGCAGGGCGTAGCCGTCCGCCGCCAGCCGGTCGAACCCGGTACGGACCCGCTGCCCGCCCCCGTTCCCGTGCCCGCGGCCCTTGCCGTGCGAGGCACCGGCCGCCGCCGGGCCGGCCGAGGCGGCCGTGGCCGCGAGCGCTCCCATCGCACCGCCGGCAGTCAGCAAACCACGCCTGGACAGGCTCATTCGGCTACCTCCAAGATCGCGACGAGTGTCATGGTCACGCACGCTAGCGCGCGGACGGGCCCGGGGGAACGTGTCGGACGGGGCCGCCGCGCCGCGAGTGGCCGACGGGACGGCTCCGCCTCTTCCCGCGCGACACCTCTTCCCACACGACATACCGACTGGTTAGTCTGCCCGTGCAGTCGGCTGAGAGGTGCGAGAGCGATGAGTACGGTGCAGGGCGCTGGCGTAGTGGTCACCGGGGCCGGAGGCGGCATCGGCGCCGCCCTCGCCCGCAGATTCGCCGCCGAGGGCGCACGGGTCGTCGTCAACGACCTCGACGCGGCCCGGGTCGAGGCGCTCGCCGGGGAGATCGGCGCCACCGTCGTCGCCGGGGACGCCTCCCGGATCGTGGACGCCGCCCGGGACGCCCTGGACGGCACCGTCGACGTCTACTGCGCCAACGCGGGCCTCGCCTCGCCGGGCGACCCGCTGGCCGACGAGGAGGTCTGGGCCGCGGCCTGGGACGTCAACGTGATGGCCCACGTCCGGGCGGCCCGCGCGCTGCTCCCGGACTGGCTGGAACGCGGCAGCGGCCGGTTCGTCTCCACCGCCTCCGCCGCCGGGCTGCTCACCATGATCGGCGCGGCCCCGTACAGCGTGTCCAAGCACGGGGCCGTCGCCTTCGCGGAGTGGCTGTCGCTGACCTACCGGCACCGGGGCGTCAAGGTCCACGCGATCTGCCCGCAGGGCGTGCGCACGGACATGCTCACCGCCGCCGGATCGGCCGGCGAGCTCGTCCTGGCCCCCGGCGCCATCGAGCCCGAAGCCGTCGCGGACGCCCTGTTCGACGCCATGGCGAACGACCGGTTCCTGGTCCTGCCGCACCCCGAGGTCGGCCGTTACTACCAGGCCAGGGCCGCCGACACCGACCGCTGGATCCGCGGCATGAACCGCCTCCAGCGCACCTGGGAGGAGACCGGAGCATGACCGGGTCCATCTACGCGGCGAAGCCCTGGCTCCCGCTGCTCAGCGAGGCCCAGCGGGCCCCCGTCCACCCCGCCGAGACCCTGGTGCACGCCTTCCGCGCGTCGGTCGCCCGCACCCCGGACCACCCGGCGCTCGCCTACTTCGACGGACGCCTCACCTACCGCGAGACGGACGAGCTCTCCGACTCCGTGGCCGGCCACCTCGCCGCCCGGGGCCTGGAGCCCGGCGACCGGGTCGCGATCATGCTCCAGAACTCCCCGCAGTTCGTCCTCGCGCTCCTCGGCGCCTGGAAGGCCGGCGCCACCGTCGTCCCGCTCAACCCGATGTACAAGTCCGCCGAGGTCGGGCACGTACTCCACGACGCCCAGGTCACCGCCCTGATCTGCTCGGACCGGGCCTGGGAGGCGTATCTCCGGGACACCGCCGCGGCCGCGCCCAGCGTCCGGATCGCGCTCACCGCCTGCGAGCTGGACCTCCAGACGAAGAACGACAAGCGGGTCCTGGACTTCGAGCGGCTGCCCGCCGCGGCGGACGCCGACGACCTCGTCGCCGTCGCCCGCCAGGGCCTCGCCGCCCCCGCCGGCCGGCAGCCCACCGCCGCCGGCACCGCGCTGATCAGCTACACCTCCGGGACCAGCGGCACCCCCAAGGGCGCCATGAACTCCCACGGCAACATCATGGTCAACGCCGAACGCCAGCGCACCGGCCACCCCGTCCCCGAGGGCGCCGCCTACTTCGCGCTCGCCCCGCTCTTCCACATCACCGGCATGGTCTGCCAGCTGGCCGCCTGCCTCACCAACGCGGGCACCCTCGTCCTCGCCTACCGCTTCCACCCCGGGGTCGTCCTCGACGCCTTCGCCGAGCACCGCCCCGCGTACACCGTCGGACCCTCCACCGCCTTCATGGCGCTGGCCGCGACCCCCGGCGTGACGCCCGCGCACTTCGCCTCCTTCCAGGTCATCTCGTCCGGCGGCGCCCCGCTGCCGCCCGCGCTCGTGGAGAAGTTCCGGGCGGGCTTCGGCCCGTACATACGCAACGGCTACGGGCTCACCGAGTGCACCGCCCCCTGCGCCTCCGTGCCCCCGGAGCGCGAGGCTCCCGTCGACCCGGTCTCCGGCACCCTGTCGGTCGGCGTGCCGGGGCCGGACACCGTCGTCCGCATCCTGGACGAGAACGGCGCCGAGGTGCCCTTCGGGGAGCAGGGCGAGATCGCGGTGCGCGGCCCGCAGGTCGTCTCCGGCTACTGGGGACTGCCCGAGGCCACCGCCGCCGCCTTCCCCGACGGCGAGCTGCGCACCGGCGACATCGGCTTCATGGACCGCGAGGGCTGGCTCTACGTGGTCGACCGCAAGAAGGACATGATCAACGCCTCCGGGTTCAAGGTGTGGCCCCGCGAGGTGGAGGACGTCCTCTACACGCACCCGGCCGTCCGCGAGGCCGCCGTCGTCGGCGTGCCCGACGCCTACCGGGGCGAGACGGTCCGGGCCTACGTCAGCCTGCGTCCGGGCGCGTCCGTGGAGCCGGACGAGCTGGGCGCGTACTGCAAGGAACGGCTGGCCGCCTACAAGTACCCGCGCGAGGTCGAGATCCTGGCCGAGCTGCCCAAGACGGCAAGTGGGAAGATCCTCAGGCGGGAACTGCGTTCAGCCCGTTAGAAACAGACAGACGCGTACGCACGGAAGGAAGGCGGCGGCTATGGCCAAGGAGACGGACGGGAGCGGCGCCCCCGTCCCGCAGCGACTGCTGGCCGCCGCCACCCGGCTCTTCGCCGAGCAGGGCTACGACCGCACCTCGGTGCAGGAGATCGTGGAGGCGGCCGGCGTCACCAAGGGGGCGCTGTACCACTACTTCGGCTCCAAGGAGGACCTGCTCCAGGAGGTGTACGCCCGGGTGCTGCGCCTCCAGCAGGAGCGGCTCGACGCCTTCGCGAACGCCGAGGCGCCCATCGAGCGGCGGCTGCGCGACGCGGCGGCCGACGTGGTCGTCACCACCATCGAGAACCTGGACGACGCCTCGATCTTCTTCCGCTCCATGCACCACCTGAGCCCGGAGAAGAACAAGCAGGTACGCGGCGAGCGGCGGCGCTACCACGAGCGGTTCCGCGCCCTGGTCGAGGAGGGCCAGCGCAGCGGCGTCTTCTCCACGGCCACCCCGGCGGACCTCATCGTGGACTACCACTTCGGCTCGGTCCACCACCTGTCGACCTGGTACCGCCCGGACGGCCCGCTCACCCCGCAGGAGGTCGCCGACCACCTGGCCGACCTGCTGCTCCGGGCGCTCCGACCGTAACGGCGGCCCCGCCCGCGGGCTCCCCGCCGCACAGCCGCCCGAGCAGCGCCTCGGCCGCCGGATTGCGCGGCCGGGGCGCCCGGCCCACCAGCAGCACCGTCCGGCCCGGCTCCGGCTGCCGGATGGCCACGCACGGCAGCCCCGCGTCCTCACCGATCCGGCGCGGCACGATCGCCACCCCGATGCCCGCCCGGACGAGGTCGACGAGCAGCCGGATCTGCGTGACGTCGCAGGTGATCCGGCGCTGCAGACCGCAGTGCGCGGCCAGCCGGCGCACCGCCGTCTCCAGGCCCGTGCCCGCCCGGAAGTCCACGAACGGCTCGTCGGCGAGGTCCTTGATCAGGGTGCGCCCGGCCCTCGCGAGGGGGTGCCCGGGCGCGGTGATCAGCACCAGCTCCTCGTACCAGGTGGCGAACGCGGTGATGCCCTCGGGCAGTTCGGCGGTGTCCGGCGCCAGATAGGCGAGATCCAGCTCCCCGGCGCGCACCGCCGCCACCAGCTCCGGTGTCGTCGCCTCGCGCAGGGAGATCTGCACCCCCGGCCACAGCCGGTGGAACGCGGCCAGCTCGGCGGCGAGGTCGACGCAGGTCAGCGTCTGGATCGTGCCGACGCGGACCCGCCCGGCGGCCAGCCCCGACACGGCCGCCACCGCGTCCCGGGCGGCGTCCGTCCCCGCGAGCACCGTGCGCGCGGCGGGCAGCAGCGCCCGGCCCGCCTCGGTGAGGACCACCCGGCGGCCGGTGCGGTCGAAGAGCTCGGCGCCCAGCTCCCGTTCCAGGTTGCGCACGGACGTGCTCAGCGCCGACTGCACGATCAGCTCGGCGCGGGCGGCGGCGGTGAAGCTGCCGTGCGTGATCACCGCCATGAAGTGGCGGAGCTGGCGTATCTCCATGCATCTACGCTATCGATGGCTCCCAGTGAATCCATCTGTTGGACCGTCTCCCGGGCCGGGGCCAAGCTGGATTCATGGCGCACCTCCAGAGCTCCGCCCGCATCCCCGCCCTGTGGACCGCGGCCTACGGCCCCCGCCGCCCCCGCGCCGTCCGCCTGCTGGCCCGCACCCTGCTGCGGGTACGGGCCTTCGCCCGCGAACTGGCCCTGGCCGACCACGTGCCGACCGGGGGCTACTGAAGCGCTACAGGTACTTCTTGATCTCCCGCCGGGCCAGCGAGCGCTGGTGCACCTCGTCCGGGCCGTCCGCCAGCCGCAGGGTCCGGGCCGAGGCCCACAGCTCGGCGAGCGGGAAGTCCTGGCTCACCCCGCCCGCGCCGTGCAGCTGCACCGCCTGGTCCAGGATGGCGACCACCGCGCGCGGGGTGGCGATCTTGATGGACTGGATCTCGGTGTGCGCGCCCCGGTTGCCGACGGTGTCCATCAGCCAGGCCGTCTTCAGCACCAGCAGCCGCAGCTGCTCGACGGTGACCCGGGCGTCCGCGATCCAGTTCTGCACGACGCCCTGCTGGGCGAGCGGCTTGCCGAAGGCGGTACGGGAGACCGCGCGCCGGCACATCAGCTCGATCGCCCGCTCCGCCATGCCGATGAGCCGCATGCAGTGGTGGATGCGCCCCGGACCCAGCCGGGCCTGGGCGATGGCGAAGCCGCCGCCCTCCTCGCCGATCAGGTGCGACGCCGGGACGCGCACGTCCTCGAAGACGACCTCCGCGTGGCCGCCGTGCCAGTGGTCCTCGTAGCCGTACACCTGCATGGCGCGCTTCACCGTCAGACCGGGGGTGTCCCGGGGCACGAGGATCTGCGACTGCTGGCGGCGGATGTCCTCGCCGTCCGGGTCCGTCTTGCCCATCACGATGAAGATCTCGCAGTCCGGGTTCATCGCCCCGGAGATGTACCACTTGCGGCCGTTGATGACGTAGTCGCCGCCGTCCCGGGTGATCCGGGTCTCGATGTTCGTCGCGTCCGAGGAGGCGACCTCCGGCTCCGTCATCGCGAAGGCCGACCGGATCTCCCCGGCCAGCAGCGGTTCCAGCCACCGCTTCTTCTGCTCGTCGGTGCCGAACTCGGCCAGCACCTCCATGTTCCCGGTGTCCGGCGCCGCGCAGTTCGTCGCGGTGGGCGCCAGCCGCGGCGAGCGGCCCAGGATCTCCGCCAGCGGCGCGTACTGGAGGTTGCTCAGGCCCGCCCCGTGCTCCGTGCCCGGCAGGAAGAGGTTCCACAGACCCTGCCGGCGGGCCTCCGCCTTCAGGTCCTCCACGATCCGCGGGGTCTGCCAGGGGGAGTCCAGCTCGGCGCGCTGCTCGTCCGCGATCCGCTCGGCCGGGTAGACGTGCTCGTCCATGAAGGCGAGGAGCCGGGCGCGCAGCTCCTCGGTACGGGCGTCGAATGCGAAGTCCATGGGGTTCAGCCTTCCTGGAGGGTGGTGAGGCCGTGCTCGATGAAGACGGGGACGAGGTCGCCGATGCGGTCGAAGCCGCCGCCGACCGTCTGGCCCAGGGTGTAGCGGTAGTGGATGCCCTCCAGGATCACGGCGAGCTTGAACCAGGCGAACGCCGTGTACCAGGAGATGGCGGAGGTGTCGCGGCCGGACCGGGACGCGTAGCGCTCGATCAGCTCGGCGGGGGACGGGTGGCCGGGCGCGCCGCTGGTCGTGGAGACCGGCGACTCGGGCAGCCCCAGGTCGGAGCTGTACATCACGAGCAGTCCGAGGTCGGTGAGCGGGTCGCCGAGCGTGGACATCTCCCAGTCGAGGACGGCCCTGATCTCGTCGTCGGGGCCGATCAGCGCGTTGTCCAGGCGGTAGTCCCCGTGCACCACGGTGGGCGCGGGGGAGCCGGGCAGGTCGCGGCCGAGCGCCGCGTGCAGCTCCTCGATGCCGGGCAGCTCGCGGTTGCGGGAGGCGTCCAGCTGCTTGCCCCAGCGGCGCAGCTGCCGGTCCAGGAAGCCCTCGGGCCGCCCGAAGCCGCCCAGCCCGACCGCCTCGGGGTCCACGGCGTGCAGCTCGACCAGCGTGTCGACCAGGGCGAGGACCGCGGCGCGGGTGCGTTCCGGGCCGAGCGGGGCCAGCTGCTCCGCCGTGCGGTACGGGGTGCCCTCGACGTACTCCATGACGTAGAACGGCGCGCCGACCACCGAGTCGTCCTCGCAGAGCAGGAGCGGTTCGGGGACCGGGACCGCCGTCGGGTGCAGGGCGCTGATGACCCGGTGTTCGCGCTTCATGTCGTGCGCGGTGGCCAGCACGTGCCCCAGCGGGGGCCGGCGGACGACCCACCGGCCCGTGCCGTCGGTGACGACGTACGTCAGGTTCGACCGGCCGCCCTCCACGACCCGGGCGTCCAGCGGTCCGTTCACCAGTCCCGGGCGCTCGCGGTCCAGGTGTCCGCGCAGCCGGCCGAGATCGAGACCTGGCGGATGGACGTGGCTCATCGTGCGTACCTCCGGGGTGGGCGAACGGTCGCTCTCATGATGCCGACCAGTCGGTATGTCGTCCAGTGCGTCCCCGGAACCGGATGCGGAGTCTCCGGTCCCAGTGCCGCCCCGCCCCTGGTGCTCGGTCGCATCCCTGAATAGGGTTCACGTATGGATACCGCGCTGCTCATCGACGAAGTCCGGCTGACCCCGATCCTCATCGCCGACCCGCCCCTGCTCAACACGCAGGGCGTCCACCAGCCGTACACGCCCCGGCTCGTCGTGGAGGTCGTCACCCGGGGCGGGGTCACCGGCATCGGGGAGACCTACGGCGACGGCAAGTACCTGGAGCTCGCGAAGCCCCTGGCCGCCGCCCTGCCCGGCCGCCCGGTCAGCGATGTGAACGGGCTGTTCGCCCTGGCCGACGAGGTGTGCGGCGACTCACGGGCGGCCGACGAGCGGGTCGACGCGGGCGGGCTGCGCGGCGTCCAGACCGCGGACAAGCTGCGGCTCTCCGTGGTCTCCGGCTTCGAGGTGGCCTGCCTGGACGCGCTCGGCAAGACCGCCGGGCTCCCGGTGCACGCGCTGCTCGGCGGCAAGGTGCGCGACCGGGTCGAGTACAGCGCGTACCTCTTCTACCGCTGGGCGGAGCACCCCGAGGGCGGCGAGCGCGACGACTGGGGCGCCGCCCTGGACCCGGCCGGCGTCGTCGCCCAGGCCCGCCGCTTCGCCCGCGACCACGGCTTCTCGTCCTTCAAGCTCAAGGGCGGCGTGTTCCCGCCCGACGAGGAGATCGCCGCCGTCCGCGCGCTCGCCGAGGCGTTCCCCGGGCAGCCGCTGCGGCTGGACCCCAACGGCGCCTGGTCCGTGGAGACCTCGCGGTACGTCGCCGAGCGGCTGGCGGACGTCCTCGAATACCTGGAGGACCCGGCGAGCGGCACGGACGCGATGGCCGCCGTCTCGGCCGCCACCGGCGTGCCGCTGGCCACCAACATGTGCGTCACGACGCTCGCCGAGGTCCCCGGGGCGTTCGCCCGGGACGCCGTCCAGGTCGTGCTGTCCGACCACCACTACTGGGGCGGGCTGCACCGCACCCGCGAGCTCGCCGCGATCTGCCGCCTGCACGGCGTCGGGCTCTCCATGCACTCCAACACCCACCTGGGCATCAGCCTCGCCGCGATGACACACGTGGCGGCCACCGTCCCCAACCTGGACTACGCCTGCGACAGCCACTACCCCTGGCAGACCGAGGACGTCATCACCGCCCGCCACGTCTTCGAGGACGGCCGCCTCACCGTCTCCGACGCCCCCGGCCTGGGCGTCGAACTCGACCGGGACCGGCTCGCCGTACTGCACCGCCGCTGGCTGGACGACGACGGCACGATGCGCGAGCGGGACGACGCCGCCGCGATGCGCAAGGCCGAGCCGGACTGGCGGACCCCGTCGATCCCGCGCTGGTGACGGCACCGGCTGAGTTGCGCGCGCACCGCCCCGCCGCGAGTGTCGGAGCATGAAGGCGATCAGTTACCGCCGATTCGGCGACGAGAGTGTCCTGGAGTACGGCGAGCGGCCCGACCCGAAGGTGGGGCCCGACAGCGTCCTGGTCGAGGTCAGGGCCGCCGCGGTGAACCCCGTGGACCGGGCGACCCGGGAGGGGAAGCTCGACGGCATCCTCGACACGGTCTTCCCGGTGATCCCCGGCTGGGACGTCTCCGGCGTCGTCGTCCAGCCCGGCGCCGCCGTGGACGAGTTCGAGGCCGGCGACGAGGTCATCGGCTACGTCCGCGAGGACTTCCTGAGCCGGGGGACCTTCGCCGAGTACGTGGCCGCGCCCGTGCGGACGCTCGCCCGCAAGCCGCTCAGCCTGAGCTTCGAGGAGGCGGCGGGCCTGCCCCTGGCCGGGCTCACCGCCCATCAGGTGCTCCACCGCGTCCTGCGCGTCCAGGAGGGCGAGACCGTCCTCGTCCACGCGGCGGCGGGCGGTGTCGGCTCGCTCGCCGTCCAGCTCGCCCGGCACGCCGGCTGCCGGGTCATCGGCACCGCGAGCGAACGCAACCACGACCACCTGCGCCGGCTCGGCGCGGAGCCCGTGGAGTACGGGGACGGGCTGGCGGACCGGCTGCGGGCGCTGGCCCCCGACGGCATCGACGCCGCCTTCGACACGGTGGGCGGGGACGCCCTGCGCGCCTCCGCCGAGACCCTGGCCCCGGACGGACGGCTCGCCTCCATCGTGGACACCGAGGTCGTCTCCTACGGCGGCCGGTACGCGTTCGTCCGGCCGGACGCCGACGACCTGGCACACCTCGCGGAACTGGCCGAGCAGGGCATCGTCACCGTCCACGTCGACCGGGTCTTCCCGCTGGCCGAGGCGGCGGCGGCCCAGCGGCTCAACGGGGAGGGCCGGACCCGGGGCAAGATCGTGGTCACGGTCGACCGGGAAGAACCGGAGGGCTGACCCGGGCGCTTCACGGTGGACCGGGAGGCTGACCCGGGCGCTTCACGGTGGACCGGGAGGAGCCGGAGGGCCGGCCCGGGCGCCCCGCCCTCAGAACAGCATGGCCGCCGCGAACACCGCCAGCGCCACCGTGCACGCGGCGGCCGTGAGGGCGCCCGCCGCCTCCATGGGCTGCGGGCGGGCGCGGCCCATGGACTGCACCCGGCGGTGGGCGACCAGGAGAAACCCCAGCCAGGCCAGGACGCTCAGCGACAGCGCGATGACCCCCGCGCCCGTCGCCCCGTTGTGCAGCGTCTGCTTCACCGCCAGCACCGCGGCCACCGTGCAGGACAGCGTCGTACGCCGCCACGCCAGCCGGGTCCGCTCCGGCTGCAGCCCAGGATCGCGCTGCCCGGCCGTCACCGGCCCTCCCAGCCGAAGAGGACCACCACCACCATCGCCACCGCCACCACGGCGACCGCGATGCTCAGCAGCGTCGGGAAACGCGAGACCGGCAGGTCCTCGCCGCGCCGCATCGCCCGCTCGCACCGCACCCAGTGGTTGACCGCCCGCAGCGCGCAGAGCACACCGGCGGCCAGCAGCGCCAGCGCCAGACCGGCCCGCACCCAGCCGGACAGCTCCGGCAGGAACTGGTCGACCGCGAAGCCCCCGCCGATCAGGGCCAGGGCGGTCCTGATCCAGGCCAGAAAGGTCCGCTCGTTGGCGAGCGAGAAGCGGTAGTCGGGCGTCTCGCCCTCGGCGCGGATGCGCTGCGGCGCGAACCACAGCCGCAGGCTCTGTACGAATTCGTTCACCCGTGGACCTTATCCGCCGCTTTTCCGATCGCTTCCGATCGGCTCAGCTGGCTGCCCGGAACGCCCGCAGCCGCCGGTAGCAGTCCAGCCCGTCCGGTACCCACAGCCAGTCGCCGATCCGCCGCTCCAGCTCCGCGTCGTCCAGGAAGGTGTGCCAGGCGACCTCTTCCACCTGCGGGTTCACCGGCAGCTCGCACCTGACCCGGTAGACCGACGACCACCAGGTGTGGTGGCCGCCCTCGTCCTCGTACAGGAACTTGAACAGCGGCTCCGGGCGCGGAAGCCCCGACACGCCCAGCTCCTCCTCGGCCTCCCGGAGCGCCGCCTCGTCGTAGCTCTCACCGGCGCCGACCACCCCGCCGACGAACATGTCGTAGTGCGAGGGGAACACCAGCTTGCCCGCGGTCCTGCGGTGCACGAAGATCCGGCCCTCGGCGTCCCGCGCCTCGATGAAGACGCACCGGTGGCGCAGCCCCCGGGCGGTCGCCTCGCCGCGCGGGGCCTGCCCCACGACCACGTCGTTCTCGTCGACGATGTCCAGGATCTCGTCAGAAGGATTCATACCGGCCATCCAACAGCACCGCCCCGCCCCCGCTCACTGCCGCTGCAGGCTGTGCGAACCACCCCGCGCCGGGCCCTTCGGCATCGCCGGATGCAGCCCCAGCAGCACGATGCCCGTGACGATCGCCGCGAGCCCGGCGGCCTGCCAGGCCAGCGCGCCCGCGTCCGTCCGCACCCGGTCGCCCAGGAACCCGATCCCGCAGGCGATCCCGGCCAGCGGCTGGGCGGCCGTCAGCGCGGGCAGCGACATCCGCAGCGGACCCGTCTCGAAGGCGCTCTGGACCAGCAGCAGGCCCGTCACCCCCAGCACCAGCACCGCGTACGGCTGCCAGGACGTCAGCAGGCCCGACCAGCCGCCCTCCGAGAAGCGCTCACCGCTCAGCCGGGTCAGCGCGTCCTGCAAGCCGTAGAGCAGCCCGGCCGCCACCGCGAGCAGTGCCGGGGACGACCGCGACCTGCGGCGCTTGGCGAACGCGGTCAGCAGCAGGGCGAGCCCGGCCACCACCCCGACGACCAGCCAGTGGCGCAGCGGGCTCGACATCGCCTCGCCGCCCTCCGGCTCGCCCGCCACCAGGAACGCGGCGACCCCGAGGGCCAGCAGCCAGAGCCCCGCCCAGCCCTGCCGGCCGAGCCGCTGGCCGGTGCGGTAGCGGGACAGGGCCATCGCGAAGAGCAGGTTGGTCGCCAGCAGCGGTTCCACGACGGAGACCTCGCCCTTGCCGAGCGCCAGGGCCCCCAGCACCATGCCGCACACCATGAGGGCGATCCCGGCCAGCCAGCTGCGCACCTTCATCAGGTCGAGCAGCAGCCGGAACGTCAGGTAGTCGCGCTTGGGCGCGTGCGCGGCGGCGGCCTGCTGGAACACGAAGCCGAAGCCCAGACAGCAGGCTGCGGCCACGGCGAACACGACGACCAGCACCGACACGCTTGTCCACCCCACGTCAGGCCGGAGGAGGGTGATGTGTTCCGACGATAACCGCCCGCCCCGGCCGGTGCGGCGGTGGCGCGGCCGACCGGGGCGGTTGACGCGGGGACGGGCGGTACCGAAGATCTGACGCACCAGTAACTTCGCGAGCCCCGACAAGGATGGAAACCATGGCGTACGACGCTGATGTGATCGTGATCGGGGCGGGGCTCGCCGGGCTCGTGGCCACCGCCGAGCTGGTGGACGCGGGGCGTTCGGTCATCGTGCTCGACCAGGAGCCGGAGCAGTCGCTCGGCGGCCAGGCGCACTGGTCCTTCGGCGGCCTCTTCCTCGTGGACTCGCCCGAACAGCGCCGGATGCGCGTCAAGGACAGCCATGAGCTGGCCCTCCAGGACTGGCTGGGCACGGCCGGTTTCGACCGCGAGGAGGACCACTGGCCGCGCAAGTGGGCCGAGGCGTACGTCGACTTCGCGGCCGGTGAGAAGCGCTCCTGGCTGCACGCCCAGGGCATGCGGTTCTTCCCCGTCGTCGGCTGGGCCGAGCGCGGCGGCTACGACGCGAACGGCCACGGCAACTCGGTGCCCCGCTTCCACATCACCTGGGGCACCGGCCCCGGCGTCGTCGCACCCTTCGAGCGCCGGGTCCGCGAGGGCGTCGCCAAGGGCCTGGTCACCTTCCGCTTCCGCCACCGGGTCACCGGCCTCGCCCGCACGGCCGGCGCCGTCGACACGGTGACCGGCGAGGTCCTGGTCCCGAGCGCCGCGCCGCGCGGGACCGCCAGCGGCCGGGAGACCACGGGCTCCTTCGAGCTCCGGGCCCAGGCGGTGATCGTCACCTCCGGCGGCATCGGCGGCAACCACGACCTGGTTCGCGCCCAGTGGCCGCAGCGGCTCGGCACCCCGCCGGCCAAGCTGCTCTCCGGTGTGCCCGCGCACGTCGACGGGCTGATGCTCGGCGTCGCCGAGAAGGCGGGCGCCCACCACATCAACCGCGACCGGATGTGGCACTACACCGAGGGCATCGAGAACTGGAACCCCGTCTGGGACAAGCACGCCATCCGCATCCTGCCCGGCCCGTCCTCGCTCTGGCTGGACGCCACCGGCAAGCGGCTGCCCGTCCCGCTCTTCCCCGGCTTCGACACGCTGGGCACCCTCGAACACATCATGCGCACCGGCCACGACTACACCTGGTTCGTGCTGGACCAGAAGATCATCGGCAAGGAGTTCGCCCTCTCCGGCTCCGAACAGAACCCCGATCTGACCGGCAAGTCCGTCCGCGGCGTGATCGGCCGCGCCCGCGCCGACGTCCCGGGCCCCGTGAAGGCGTTCATGGACCACGGGGTGGACTTCGTCGTGGAGAAGGACCTCGGCTCCCTCGTACGCGGCATGAACGCGCTCACCGGGGACGGCCTCATAGACGAGGACGCCCTGCGCCGCGAGATCACCGCCCGCGACCGGGAGATCGCCAACCCCTTCACCAAGGACCTCCAGATCACCGCGATCCGGGGCGCCCGCAGCTACCTCGGCGACAAGCTGATCCGCACGGCGACGCCCCACCGCATCCTCGACCCGAAGGCCGGGCCGCTCATCGCCGTACGGCTGAACATCCTGACCCGCAAGTCGCTCGGCGGTCTGGAGACCGACCTGTCCTCGCGCGTCCTGACCGGCGACGGCACCGTGCTGCCCGGGGTGTACGCGGCGGGGGAGGCGGCCGGCTTCGGCGGCGGCGGGGTGCACGGCTACCGCTCGCTGGAGGGCACCTTCCTGGGCGGCTGCATCTTCTCCGGCCGGGCGGCGGGCCGGGCGGCGGCGAAGGCCGTCGGCTGAGGGCGGCCGGCTGAGGGCGGCCGGCTGAGGACGGTCGGATGAGGGCGGTCGGCTGAGGGGTTCTCGGCACCGGACGCGTCCGTCCGGTGGGGTTCCGGGGGCGGAAGCGTGGACGGACGCCCCGATCCGGGCATGGGAAGAAGATGCCAGGAGTAGCCGAACCCGTCATCAACCTCGTCCGGCGCACCACGGAGCCCGTGGCGGCGCAGACCCTGCGCTCCACGGGCGCCGCGGTCATCGCCTATGCCGTGGCGACCGCGACCCTGACCGAGCCCGCCCCCCTGACCGCACCGCTGACCGCGCTGCTCGTCGTCCAGGTGACCCTCTACGCCACCGTCAACATGTCGGTCAAGCGTGTGGTGGCCGTCATCGTCGGCGTCCTCATCGCGAGCGGCTTCAGTTCCCTGGTCGGCATTTCCTGGTGGAGCCTGGGGCTGACCATCTTCACGGCGCTGATCATCGGCCGACTGGTGCGGGTGAACGAGTTCGTCCCCGAGGTGGCGATCAGCGCCATGCTGGTCCTCGGCGTCACCTCGCAGTCCGCGCGCTCCAGCATGGCCTGGGAGCGCGTGTACGAGACGCTGATCGGCGCCGGTGTGGGCCTGCTGTTCAACCTGCTGTTCGCCCCGCCCGTCTGGGTGCAGACCGCGGGCGCCTCCATCGACGGGCTGGCCCGCGAGATGGGGCGGATGTTCCGCGACCTCGGCAGCGACCTCGCCCGCCCGGTCACCGTCGCGGAGGCGGCCGACCGGCTGCACCGGGCCCGCCGTCTCGACCACGACATCGTGGAGGTGGACGCCTCCCTGCGGCAGGCCGAGGAAAGCCTCATGTACAACCCGAGGGTGCGGCAGGGGCTGCTGCACCGCGTGGTGCTGCGGACGGGCCTGGACACGCTGGAGATCTGCGCCGTCGTCGTCCGGGTGCTGTCCAGGACGCTGACCGACCTCGCCAAGGACCGGGGCGACGCACCCCAGTTCCCGGCCGAGGTCGCCGCCCACATGACGGAGCTGTTCGAGCAGATGGCGGGGGCCATCGAGAGCTTCTCGCTGCTCATCACGACCCCGGTCGCCGCCAGCGCCGAGGAGGCCGAGGACCGGCTCACCGACGCGCTCGACACCAGCCGCCGGACCCGTGACCTGGTGGCGGACATGCTGCTGGCCGCCGTCCAGGAGCACCCCCGGAAGTGGCAGCTGCACGGGGCGCTGCTCGCCGAGGTGGACCGCATCCTGGACGAGCTCGACATCGAGAAGCGCGCCGAGCGCCTGGGCCAGGAGCTCGACCGCCGTTCGGCCGTGCTGCACGAACGCTACCCCCGGCTGCTCGCGTTCCGCCGCCGCCTGGGCCTGGTGAAGGGCGGGGGGCGGGAGAAGGACACCCCTTAGCCAGGGCCTGTCCGGCGGCCCCGCGACGCCTGGCACGCACCCTCGCCGCACGCCCGGATCACCCGAGCCCGTCCAGTACGAGGGTGATCCGGGCGCACGCCGGGAAGTTGGTGTCTCCCCTGTCCGAGCGGAGCCGGGAACCCGGGGACACACCGGACGCCGCGGGCTGATCCACGAAGATCCGCAGGACAGGCCCTGGGCGTATCACCCGGTGAGGAGCTAGGCGTGTCGCCCTGTGAGGCCTGCCGCGTCGTCCGGACCGATGCGCTCGACCACCCGGAACCGCTCGGCGACGATCATCGTCTCGTCGTCCACGGTGAACTCCGGGTCGCCGAGCGCCTCGCGCATCTCCTCGCTGTGCCAGAACCGCTCGTGGCCCGCCCGCCACTCGGCGACCGACGCATAGCCCTCGCCCTCGTCCAGCGCGTGCTGGAGGTCCACGTCCGCCAGCCGCAGCACCCGTACCCCGGTCACCTCCAGTACGGCGATCTCCCGGCCGTCCGAGTCGATGAGGGCGGACCGCTCACCGACCGGAGGCAGCTCCTCCTGCTCGATCTCGTACTCCACGAGCAGTCCGGAGGTCGACACCTTCCGCCCGTCCAGGACCGCGGCGACCAGCTGGTCGCGCAGCGGCCCCGGGAAGGCGAGCAGAAAGGGCTTGAGCGCTTCACGGTTCGGCATGCCGCCAGTCTGGCACCCGGGGCCGCCCTGCCGGCCACGGCCGGGCCCGCGCCTGCCCGGCGAGACGCCCCCGGCGCACGGGCACATCGGACGAGCCGGCGCGCGGCCGGCCGGGAAGCTCAACGCCGGGCAGAAGCTGTACGCGGCCTGGATCGCCGGGGCGGTGCTGGTCATGGCGGGCACCGGGCTGCTGATGTGGTCCACCGGATTCGCCCCGCTGGTCCGGCGCACCGCCGCGGCCTTCGTCCACGACCGGCTGGCCCTGGCGGCCGGCCTGGTGCCGGCCGGCCACATCGCCCTGGCACACGCCGACCCGGAGGCACGCCGCGGCATGCGCTCCGGGTCGGTGGGCCGGGAGTGGGCCCGCCGCGAGCACCCGCTGTGGGTGCCCGGTGAGCGGGCGGGGGACCGGCTAGAGGATCAGTGACAGCAGCAGGATGAAGACCAGCGAGGCCACGGAGATGATGGTCTCCATCACCGACCAGGTCTTCACCGTCTGGCCCACGTCCATGCCGAAGTACTCCTTCACCAGCCAGAAGCCGGCGTCGTTGACATGGCTGAAGAAGAGCGAGCCCGCGCCGACGGCGAGGACCAGCAGGGCCGCGTGCGAGGTCGACATGTCGGCCGCGAGCGGGGCGACCAGGCCGGCCGCCGAGATCGTGGCCACGGTCGCCGAACCGGTCGCGAGCCGGATCGCGACGGCGATCAGCCAGCCGAGCAGCAGGGCGGGGATCGACCAGTCCTCGGAGAAGTCCAGGATCATCTGGCCCACGCCCGCGTCGATCAGCGTCTGCTTGAAGCCGCCGCCCGCGCCCACGATGAGCAGCACACCGGCGATCGGGGCGAGGGACTTCTCCACCGTGGTGGAGAGCCGCGCCCTGGTGAAGCCGGCCGCCCGGCCCAGCGTGAACATGCCGACGATGACGGCGGCGAGGAGCGCGATCAGCGGCGACCCGATCACATCGGTGACCTTCTGGAGCCCCTGCTCCGGGTCGTCCACCACGATGTCCACGAGCGCCTTGATCAGCATGAGCACGACGGGCAGCAGGATCGTGGCCAGGGTGGCACCGAAACCGGGGCGGCGCTCCAGGTCCTCGGAGGGGCGCTGCGGGATCATCTTCTCCGGCGCCTTGATGTCCACCCAGCGGGCGGCGTAACGCGAGAAGACCGGGCCGGCCAGGATCACCGTCGGGATGGCGACGACCACGCCGAGGGCCAGCGTGACGCCCAGATTGGCGTCGAGCGCGTCGATCGCGACGAGCGGGCCGGGGTGCGGCGGGATGAGGCCGTGCATCACGGACAGGCCGGCCAGGGCCGGGATGCCGATCCGCATCAGGGAGTAGTTGCCGCGCTTGGCGACCAGCAGCACGACCGGGATCAGCAGGACGATCCCGACCTCGAAGAAGAGCGGCAGGCCGATGATCGAGGCGATGAGGACCATCGCCCACGGCATGGCCCGCTTGCTCGTCCGCGCCAGGATCGTGTCCACGATCTGGTCGGCGCCGCCGGAGTCAGCGAGCAGCTTGCCCAGGATCGCCCCGAGCGCGATCAGGACGCCGACACCCGCGACGGTCGAGCCGAGGCCCGCGGTGAAACTCGCGATCGTCTTCGCCGGCGCGGCGCCGGCGAACGAGCCGAGCGCCAGCGAGCCGATGGTGAGCGCGAGGAACGCGTGCATCTTGAACTTGGTGATGAGCAGGACGATGACGGCGATGCCCGCGAGGACGGCGATGCCCAACTGCGCGTTGCCGGCCGAGGTGATCGGTTCGGCGGCGTCCGCTGCCAGCATCTCGACGCTGAGACTGGTCACGGTGGTGATCCTTAGCTGTCGAGCCGGCGCAACGCGGCGACGGCTCGCTGGGTGATTTCTTCGGGGGTGCCGGAGACGTCCACGGCGACGCCGGCCTCGTCGTCCTCCAGCGGCTGGAGGGTGGCGAACTGGGAGTCGAGGAGCGCGGTCGGCATGAAGTGGCCCTTGCGGCCCGCCATCCGCTCCCCGATCAGGAACCGGTCACCGGTCAGGTGGAGGAAGACGGCGCCCGGGGCCTCGGCGCGCAGGCGGTCCCGGTAGGAGCGCTTGAGCGCGGAGCTGCTGACGACCCCGCCGAGCCCCGCCCGGCCGTGCGCCCAGCGCCCGATCGCGTCGAGCCAGGGCCACCGGTCCGCGTCGTCCAGCGGGGTGCCGGCCGACATCTTGGCGATGTTGGCGGGGGGATGGAAGTCGTCGCCCTCGGCGTACGGGACGCCCAGTGCGTCGGCGAGCAGGGGACCGATCGTGGTCTTGCCGGTCCCTGCCACGCCCATCACCACGACGACGTGGGGGGTGCTCATAGCGGTGCCTCGCTGTCTCTTCGATGTCTCCCTCGACATCGGTCCGTCGCGCCACTGAAACCTATACGTACGACTTATTCAAGAGGATGTGACATAAACGTCGTACTTAATGGCCTCGGGGGTGGCCCCGTACCCTTGGTCCATGACCACACCTGCCCAGGGGCTCCACACGCATGTCCTGGACACCCTGGGCCTGGAGATCGCCGCCGGGGAGCACCCGCCCGGGCAGGTCTTGCGCACCGACGAGCTGGCCCAGCGCTTCGACGTCTCGCGCACGGTGGTCCGCGAGGTGATCCGGGTCCTGGAGTCCATGCACCTGGTCGAGTCCCGCCGCCGCGTCGGCGTGACCGTACGGCCGGCCGAGGCGTGGAACGTGTACGACCCCCAGGTCATCCGGTGGCGGCTGGCCGGCGCCGACCGCCCCCGCCAGCTGCGCTCCCTCACCGTGCTGCGCTCCGCGATCGAGCCGGTCGCCGCCTCGCTCGCCGCCCGCCACGCCACCCCGGAGCAGTGCGCCGAGCTGACCGAGCGGGCCCTCGGCATGGTCGCCACCTCGCGCGGCCAGCAGCTGGAGGGCTACCTCGCCCACGACATCGCCTTCCACCGCATCGTCCTCAACGCCTCCGGCAACGAGATGTTCGCGCGCCTGGGCGACGTGGTCGCCGAGGTCCTCGCGGGCCGCACCCACCACCAGGTGATGTTCGAGGACCCCGACCCGGCGGCCGTCACCCTCCACGTCCGGCTCGCCGAGGCCGTGCGCGCCGGGGACGCGGCCGCGGCCGAGCGGCTGACACGGGAGATCGCCGTCGGCGCCCTGCACGAGCTGGACGTTCTCGCGCCCTGAGGCCGCCCGCCGCCCGGCACCGCGTACCGTTGCCCGTGATCGATCCCGGCCACGAACCGGGAGCACCGGTCTCAGTGAAGAGTCGGGAAAAGGGAGTTCACGGGAATGCCGCAGCACGTACAAGGGGTCATCGCGCCGGGGAAGAACGAACCGGTCCGCGTCGAGACGATCGTCATCCCGGACCCGGGCCCCGGTGAGGCCGTGGTCAAGATCCAGGCGTGCGGCGTCTGCCACACCGACCTGCACTACAAGCAGGGCGGCATCAACGACGAGTTCCCCTTCCTCCTCGGCCACGAGGCCGCGGGTGTCGTGGAGTCCGTCGGCGAGGGCGTCACCGACGTCGCCCCGGGCGACTTCGTGATCCTCAACTGGCGCGCGGTGTGCGGTCAGTGCCGCGCCTGTCTGCGCGGGCGCCCCTGGTACTGCTTCGACACGCACAACGCGAAGCAGAAGATGACCCTTCTCGACGGCACCGAGCTGTCCCCGGCCCTGGGCATCGGCGCCTTCGCCGAGAAGACCCTCGTCGCCTCCGGCCAGTGCACCAAGGTCGACCCCGAGGTCGCCCCCGAGGTCGCCGGGCTCCTCGGCTGCGGCGTCATGGCGGGCATCGGCGCCGCGATCAACACCGGCCAGGTCGGCCGCGGCGACTCGGTCGCCGTCATCGGCTGCGGCGGCGTCGGCGACGCGGCCATCGCGGGCGCCCGGCTGGCCGGCGCGGCCCGGATCATCGCCGTGGACATCGACGACCGCAAGCTGGAGACCGCGAAGTCGATGGGGGCGACCCACACCGTCAACTCCCGCTCCGCCGACCCCGTCGAGGCCATCCGCGAGCTGACCGGCGGCAACGGCGCCGACGTCGTCATCGAGGCCGTCGGCCGCCCGGAGACGTACAAGCAGGCGTTCTACGCCCGCGACCTGGCCGGCACCGTCGTCCTCGTCGGCGTCCCCACTCCCGAAATGCAGCTCGAACTCCCGCTGCTCGACGTCTTCGGCCGCGGCGGCTCGCTCAAGTCCTCCTGGTACGGCGACTGCCTGCCGTCCCGCGACTTCCCGATGCTGGTCGACCTCCACCAGCAGGGCCGCCTCGACCTCGCCGCGTTCGTCACCGAGACCATCGGCCTCGGCGACATCGAGCAGGCGTTCGGCCGCATGCACGACGGCGACGTGCTGCGCTCCGTGGTGGTGTTCTGATGGCCGCCCGCATCGACCACCTCGTCACCTCCGGCACCTTCGCCCTCGACGGCGGCGAGTGGGACGTCGACAACAACGTCTGGATCGTCGGCGACGACACCGAGGCCGTCGTCATCGACGCCGCCCACGACGCCGCCGCCATCGAGGAAGCCCTCGGCGGCCGTACGCTGCGCGCCATCATCTGCACCCACGCGCACAACGACCACATCGACGCCGCCCCCGCGCTCGCCGACGCCACCGGCGCGCCGATTCTCCTCCACCCGGACGACCTGCCGCTGTGGAAGCAGACCCACCCGGACCGGGCCCCGAACGGCGAACTGGCCGACGGCCAGCAGATCACCGTGGCCGGCACCACGCTGACCGTCCTGCACACCCCGGGCCACGCCCCCGGCGCGGTCTGCCTGTACGCCCCCGAGCTGGCCACGGTCTTCACCGGGGACACGCTCTTCCAGGGCGGGCCCGGCGCCACCGGCCGGTCCTTCTCGTCCTTCCCGGTGATCGTGGACTCCATCCGGGACCGGCTGCTCACCCTGGACCCGGCGACCGAGGTGCGCACCGGCCACGGCGACTCCACCACCATCGGCGCGGAGGCCCCGCACCTGGACGAGTGGATCGCGAGGGGCCACTGAAGGGTTCTACCGACCCGGCCACGCGGAGAGCCGCAGCCCGCTCTCGAAGCGGCGCGGCTCTCCCGTGACCGGATCGGTGAACTCCAGCACCCGGGCCAGCAGTTGCAACGGACGCGAGAAGTCACCGGGTGCCGGGTCCGGCTCGGTGACCGGGTACACCGGATCGTTGACGAGCGGCAGCCCCAGGCTGTTCATGTGCACCCGCAGCTGGTGCGTGCGCCCGGTGGCGGGCAGCAGCCGGTAACGGCCGAGCCCGTCCCGGTGGTCCAGCAGCCCGATCCGGCTCTCGCTGTTCGGCTCGCCGGGCTCCTCCCGCGCCGCGAGCACCCCGCGCTCCTTCACGATGCGGCTGCGCACCGTACGCGGCAGGACGAGCCCGGAATCGTACGGGGCCACCGCCTCGTACTCCTTGCGCACCAGCCGGTCCCGGAACAGCGTCTGGTACGCCCCGCGCTCCCCGGGCCGCACCACGAACAGCACCAGCCCCGCCGTCAGCCGGTCCAGCCGGTGCGCGGGCTGCAGCTCCGGCAGGCCCAGATCGCGGCGGAGCCGGGCCACCGCCGTCTCCGTGATGTGCCGGCCACGCGGCATGGTCGCCAGGAAGTGCGGCTTGTCCGCGACCACCAGATGCGCGTCGCGGTACACCACCCCCACCGGGAACGGCACCGGCTCCTCCGGCGCGAAGTCGCGGTGGAACCAGAGGTAACGCCCCACCGCGTACGGCTCGTCGCCGGTGACCGGCCCCTCCGCGAAGACGAAGCGCCCCTCCGCGAGCATCGCCCCCACCCGGTCCGCACCGATCGCCCCGGCGAACCGGTCGAGGAGATGATCCCGGACCGTAGCCCACCGCCCGCCCGGATCGGCCGGCAGCCGCACCCGGACCGGATCGACACCGTCACGCTGGGAAAGCGGCGACACCGGCGCCTTCGCCCGCCCCCTCACCGGGGCCCCCGGCCCGGCACCGCAAAGCTGATGGTTCTCATGGTGCCGGGCATCCTTTCACGGAGGCGGGCCCGCTCAGGACCCGGGGAACGTCAGCTTCTGCGGGCCGCAGCCGATCCGTTCCGCCTCCGCCGCCACGTAGGCGGGAAGCAGGTCGCGGGTGAACGTGAAGCGGCTGCCCTTGCCCGCCGGGCGCAGCTGCTCCAGGACGAACATCACCGGACCGGTCTGGCAGACCGCCTTGAACACCGCCCGGTTCCCGCCCGCCTTCCCGTAACCCCGGGTGCCCTTCACGGGGGCGCCCGAGTGCAGCGCGTCCGACGAGTAGATCTCGGCCAGCACCGGGTCGGTCACCGTCGTCAGCCGCACGGCCTTCTCGTCGGAGTCGTACCCGGCCTCGCAGACCCGGGCCGGGCCGCCCTCGCCGCTGACGCGGGTCTCCCGCAGGTCCTTCCGGTACGCCGCCGGCAGGGCGAGGCCCTCAATCCCGCAGAACGCGGACGGCCGGGTGCCGTCCCACTCCACCGGCTCCGCCAGGCCGCGGGGCTCCCGGTACGTGCCGGAGCAGCCGAAGTCGTCGATGACGCCGTTGACCGCGTCGATCAGCGCCCCGGTCAGGGCCGCCCGGTCCCGCGCGGCGTACTCGGACGACATCTCGAAGTCCGCCCGGCCCATGCCGATGTCCACCACCGTGGGCCCGGTGAACTCGTCGCGCCCGGTGCACGCCTGCGGCAGCGCGATCCAGGCCCGCGAGGACGAGGCCATGCCGGGCAGCCCGTCGCCGAGCGACACCATCCCCGAGGACAGGAACTCGCGCGGCCAGTCCTGCGCGTCGGTGCCCCGCAGCCCATCCAGCCGGCGTACGTTCACCGTCACCTGGCGGCGCGCCCGGTCGCCCTCGTAGCTCGTGATGCGGCACTGGCCGTACACACCGGTGTCGCCCATCGGGTCGTCGTGCAGCGACTGCTCCTCCACCTCGGTCCTGCGGTCCCCGAACAGGGCGTCCATGGAACCGGAACCGAGCGAGTCCCAGCAGGGCGCGGACGACGAGCTCACCAGCGGCAGCGTGTCCGTGCGCCAGGCGACCGTACCCGCGCCCACCAGGGCCCCGGCCAGCGCGGCGACGGTCGCGGTCCGGACCGTACGGCTACCCAGCAGGCGGCGGACCAGCGGGGGCCGGGGGGCCTCAGGCGCCTCCGGGGCGGCCGGGATGTCGGTGTCCGTCACGGCATTCTCCTCGCTGCTCACGCGTCCTCACCGCTCCCGCATCCGATGCGCTTCCCCACGGACTCCACGAACCGGTCGAAGACCCGCTGGTCGGAGGGGCGGCCCCGGTCCTGGAGGCCGGCCTCCACCTGCCCGTAGAAGACCGTCGGCCGGCCGCCGCAGCTGCGGCGCACCAGGCCTTGTTCCGGCCCCTCCGGCATGCCCCGGAACAGGTCCACCAGACGGCTCCGGCTCGCCATCACGTAATGCGCGGACGGCTCCTCGGGCATCCGCAGCTGCTTCCACACCACCGAACACGTCTGGAGCCGGTCGGTGACCGCGCCCACCTGCTGCCTGTAGCGCGAACCTTCGCCGTAATCGAAGGTCATGCCCGGTATCCGGCAGAGCGGCGACGAGGCCGACTCCTCGTCCTCGGCCACCGTCACCATCGGGGAGCCGCCGCGCAGCGGCTGCTCCGGCGCGCACCCCGCCTTCTCCATACCGGTGTTGGCGGCGGCGAGCAGCATCCGGACCACCTCGGTGCGCGTGGCGATCGTGAACGGCATGGGGACCTTGCCGAGATGGCCGTCGCCGGTGCTCTCGCTGCGGATCGTCACCACGGACGGCGCGCCGTCCCGGTCGCAGGACGACGGCAGCACCAGCATGCCCCGGTCGGCGCCGGCCAGGCCGTCCAGCCCGTCCGGCAGCGGGGAGGCCGAGCCGTGGAAGTAGCGCGCCAGCCAGGCCCGCCGCTCCTTCGCCCCGGCGGGCACCGGCCCGTACTCCAGGGTCACCGACTCCTCGAAGGCCAGCGGCTTGTCCGAGTCGTCGTCCTCGACCGAGGAGGTGACGGACACCGTGCAGGTGCCGTGCGGACGTGCCGCCGAGGGCGCGGCGGACTCCGTGGAGCCGCGCTCGGAGCCGGACTTCTCCAACGCGTCGTCACCGAGGAAGGACGGGCCGCTGTTCTGCTTCCACGCGCCCCAGCAGTAACTGTCCCGGAACGGTCCGCTGTCCGTCGCCCACAGGACGGTGCCCGTCGCCAGCACCGCCCCGGCCACCACCCCGGCGGTGACCGAGGCCCGCCGCCTGCCGACGCCCATCACATTCCCCCTTGTGAAGCGGTAAAGGTCGCGCAAAGAGCCGATGCTACGACGTCACCGGTCACCTCGCGGAAGGGGGTCGCGGCCCCAACCCGGCACACAACGGACCCGGTTGCCGATTCCGTACGGCACCGGGCCCGCCCGGCGGTCTCAGCCCCGCGCCACCCGGAACCCGGGCAGCATGCCCGGCCGGTACGACCCCGAGCCGATGCCCTGCACCGCGTGGTCCAGCCCGCATGGACCCGGGCCCCGGCCACCAGACCCGTCAGGTGCTCCGCCGCGTCCAGCGCCTCCCCCGTCCAGCGCCGAGCCGTGAACGAGAACGGCGCCCCGCCCGCGCCCTGAAGCACCGGGTGCCCGGCACGGCGACCGCCGCCGGGTCGAGGCGTCGAATCCCGGCCGCACGATGTCCGCGCGCGGCGAGAGGTGGAAGGCCCGGCGGCCGTCGACAGCCGCCTGGCGTCGGACCCCGCGTACCAGAAGCACGGCGGCAGGCAGCCGGCGCCGGGTGACGGACTCTCGTACGGGGTGAGCGAGTCGGAGCCGGTGCGGCTCAAGCGTCTCCTCGGTCGGCGAGGCCCTCCGCAATCACGTCAGGGCCTGTCGTCAACTAGCGTCTGCAGTGCCCCGCAGGTTTGCAGACAGGCCCCGATGAGCGAAGAACCGGTTCGACGCGGGGCGTTCGGCGAGATGACCGGGCTCCTCCTTCCGAACCCTGACGGTCGCGCCCGCCGTTACGTCACCATGACGCCCCGGAGCCGTGCACCTACGCTCAGCGACGGTGTGCGCGGGTGAGGGACGGACCGGCGGAGCAAGGCCGCGCCGCCCTGACTGAGGGCGTGCTTACGCGGGAAGAGGCCGCCGGTGGGCACAGCCTCGAACGGGGCTTCGTCCGCTGGCAGACAGAGCGGTCCTTGGCCGCGCTCGGGCGCGTGGACCTGGTGTTCGTCCACAATCCCGAGCACCATGCGCACGGCCTTGACCGCGCCGTTCTGCACAGGCGGGTACGGGAAGCCTTTGCGGCGCTCGAAGAGTTCGCCCATGCGGGCAGGATCGGCGGGTACGGCGTCGCCACCTGGTCGGGCCTGACCTCCGGAGCGCTCAGCGTGCCCGAGTTGCTCACGCTCGCCCAGCAGGCGGCCGGTTCCGCCGACCACCACTTCACGGGCTTGCAGATGCCCGTCAGCCTGATCATGGATGCCCCCATCACCCAGGCTTTGAACGGCGGCGGACCGCTGGTGCAGGCGAAGGACGCGGGGCTGATCACCTTCGGCTCGGCCCCTCTGCACGGGGGCGAACTCCTCGACGCCATGACACCCGAACTGGTGAACCTCATCTGCCCCGGCCTGTCGGCCGCAGCCGCTGCCCTGCTGGCCGCTGGCTCGTGCCCTGGCCTCGATGTCGTCCTCACCTCCGCGAGCACCCGCGAGCACTGGGACGATGTGGCCAAGGCTCTGGGCTCGCCGCTGACGGCCCAGGAACTCAGGAGGGTGACGGATGAACTCGCCGGCGAATGAGGAGGTGCGGGCCGTGATGGAGGCCGCCCACGACCGGGCGGCCGGGGCGCTGGGCCTCACCTGCACGGGGCCGTTGGCGTGGGGCTTCCTCGGTGTCACTCTCGGACGCCGAGCGGGGGACCGGTGGCTACGGGTCAGCCGGACGGCGAAGAGGAACGCGGGCAGGAAGGCGGGGGAAGGCATCGTCGGCGCCTCGGAGCTGGTGCCTGACGGCGTGCCCCGCCCCCACCTGTACGCGGTGCATGACTGGACTGACGGCAAGTGGGCCTTCGAGTCGGAAGTCCTGGACTACCTCACGCAACCCATCGTGTCCCCGGACCGGGCCGACATCGACCACGACCCGGGGTTGCCGGACGAGTGGTGGGCGGACCTTCGCCAAGCCCTTGCCCTCGTCGCTGAAGCGGAGGGAGTGAAGGCCACCGTGCGGGACGGGTGGATCGAACGAGCCTTCCCCCAGTTCCTTGGTGTCCCGGCCCCCGCCCAGGTGGAGCGGGTGACCGGTCACGGTGACCTGCACGGGGGCAACCTCACCGCCGCGCCCCTGTGCCTGCTGGACTGGGAGCGGTGGGGCTTGGTGCCCTTCGGCTATGACGCGGGGCTCCTGCACGCCAACAGCCTGCTTGTGCCCGACGTAGCCGCCCGCATCCGCAAGGAGTTCGCGGCGGTCCTCGACACCCCGGCCGGCCGAATCGGGGAACTCGCGGCCTTGGCCGAGATGCTGCAAGCCGTAGCCCGTGGCTGGTATCCCGACCTTGCGCCCCGCCTGGTGGCCCGTGCGGAGGCGCTCACCGGAGTTCGCCCGCCCGTCCCTGCGCACTCCGAGGTGAGCGCCTGACTGCGCCCGTGCGCCTGTCTCAGGCGCTCTCGCTGGTGTGCCGGTGCCGGGCCCGGGGCCGGGGCAGGCCCGGGGGCTTCCCAATGGCTTGGCGCCGGCGGTGACGCTCTCTCTTGGCATGCCGGGCACTGGCTGTGGCTGGCTTGTCGTCGTCCACGACGGACCAGGAAGTCCGCTCGGCCATCGGCCACGTGGTTTTCTCACGCCACAGCGTGAGAAACAGAAAAACCCCACGTGGAGTGGGGTCTCTGCCGGTGTCCGAGGGGGGACTTGAACCCCCACGCCCGATAAAGGGCACTAGCACCTCAAGCTAGCGCGTCTGCCATTCCGCCACCCGGACCAGGTGTCTGTCTCGCGGGCCTTGCCCGTTCCGACGTGGAAAACCATAGCAAACATTGGAGGGTGCTCGATCACGGCCGGTCTCGTGGGGGCCTTGGGGGCGCGGGCCCGGCGATGGAGGATGGGAGGGAGCACCACGGCGACAGGGAAGGAACCAGCGTGAGCGAGAGCAATGCGGCCCGGAGCGGCTTGGGCGAGACCGCCGAGAACGAGGTGGTGGACCTCTGTCGTGACCTGATCCGGATCGACACCAGCAACTACGGCGACCACTCCGGGCCCGGCGAGCGGGCGGCCGCCGAGTACGTGGCGGAGAAGCTGGCCGAGGTCGGGCTGGAACCGAAGATCTTCGAGTCCCACAAGGGCCGCGCCTCCACCGTGGCGCGGATCGAGGGCGAGGACCCCTCCCGTCCGGCCCTGCTGATCCACGGCCACACCGACGTCGTCCCGGCCAACGCGGACGACTGGACGCACCACCCGTTCTCCGGCGAGATCGCGGACGGCTGCGTGTGGGGCCGGGGCGCGGTCGACATGAAGGACATGGACGCGATGACGCTCGCGGTGGTGCGCGAGCGCATGCGCAGCGGCCGCAAGCCCCCGCGCGACATCGTGCTCGCCTTCCTCGCGGACGAGGAGGCGGGCGGCACGTACGGGGCCCGCTACCTCGTGGACAAGCACCCCGGTCTGTTCGAGGGCGTCACCGAGGCGATCGGCGAGGTCGGCGGCTTCTCGTTCACCGTCAACGAGAACCTGCGGCTGTACCTCGTGGAGACGGCGCAGAAGGGCATGCACTGGATGCGGCTGACCGTGGACGGCACGGCGGGCCACGGCTCCATGACCAACGACGACAACGCGATCACCGAGCTGTGCGAGGCGGTCGGCCGGCTCGGCCGGCACACCTGGCCGGTCCGGGTGACCAAGACCGTGCGGTCCTTCCTGGACGAGCTGTCGGACGCGCTCGGCACCCCGCTCGACCCGGAGGACATGGAGGCCACGCTCGCCAAGCTGGGCGGCATCGCCAAGATGGTCGGCGCCACCCTGCGCAACTCCGCCGCCCCGACCATGCTCGGCGCCGGCTACAAGGTCAACGTGATCCCCGGACAGGCCACCGCCCACGTCGACGGGCGCTTCCTGCCGGGTTACGAGGAGGAGTTCCTGGCCGACCTCGACCGCATCCTCGGCCCGCGCGTCCGGCGCGAGGACGTGCACGGCGACAAGGCGCTGGAGACCGACTTCGACGGCGCCCTGGTGGACGCCATGCAGACCGCGCTCAAGGCCGAGGACCCGATCGCCCGCGCCGTCCCGTACATGCTCTCCGGCGGCACGGACGCCAAGTCCTTCGACGACCTGGGCATCCGCTGCTTCGGCTTCGCTCCGCTGAAGCTCCCGCCGGAGCTCGACTTCGCGGGCATGTTCCACGGCGTGGACGAGCGGGTCCCGGTCGACGGGCTGAAGTTCGGCGCCCGGGTCCTGGACCGCTTCATCGACCACAGCTGACCCGCAAGGGCGTAAATCGCCAGGATGTACGCCCATAACCGGTACGAGTGAATGGGGCGTTCGGCTCGTAGCCCCATTACTTCCTCCTCGTTACAGGGGGTGCGGTCCGCGGCTGGGACCGCGTTTGCCAACTAGGAGGAATCATGATCAAGAAGATCGTCGCCGCGGCGGCTGCCACCGGTGGTCTGGTGCTCGCGGGCGCCGGCATGGCCGTGGCCGACTCGGGTGCCCAGGGTGCCGCCATCGGCAGCCCCGGCGTCGTCTCGGGCAACGTCATCCAGGTTCCCGTCCACGTTCCCGTGAACGTGTGCGGCAACACGATCTCCGTGATCGGGCTGCTGAACCCGGCCTTCGGCAACGTCTGCGTCAACGACTGACGTTGTGCGTCAACCCGTAAGGGTTTGAGCCCGCTCGGCCCCGGACCGCACTCAACGCGCTCCGGGGCCGTCGGGTCCTTTGCCTCCGCACGGTAGTCCGGGGGTACTCCGGAAGGTAGAAGGCAGGAAACACCTATGCGACAGGTCACGCGAAACGGCCTGATCACCATGGCGGCAGCGGGTGGCGTTCTCGCCCTCGGCGGCGGCTACGCGCACGCCGACGCGGGAGCGGCCGGCGGCGCCTCGAATTCCCCGGGGGTGATTTCAGGGAATTCGGTGCAGATCCCGGTACACGTGCCGGTGAACGTCTGCGGAAACTCCGTGAGCGTCGTCGGACTGCTCAACCCGGCCGCCGGAAACGCCTGCGGAAACGGTTCGGACGGCGCGACCGCCGGCCGCCACGACTCCGCTTCGGGCACCTCCGGCAGCCACGACTCCGCGTCGGGTGCCTCCGGCAGCCACGCCGGCACCCGGGCCTCCGACGATCACGCCCGGGGGGCCAAGCAGGGCACCGGCAAGCACCGGGCCGTCCGCGGTGGCAACGGCGGCGGGGCCACCGCCCAGGGGATCACGCAGGGATCGCCCGGTGTGCTCTCGGGCAACCAGATCCAGGTGCCCATCGACATCCCCGTGAACGTCTGCGGCAACAGCATCGACGTCGTCGGCCTGCTGAACCCGGCGATCGGCAACACGTGCGAGAACGACAGCACGCCGCCGGTCGACGTTCCGGAACCCCCGGTCCGCCACGTCACGCCGCCGACGCCCGAGAAGCCCACTCCGAACACGCCGGAGCCGCAGACCGTGCCGGAGGCACCGCAGCTCGCCCACACCGGGGCGGGCGGGCTCGACCTGCTCGTCCCGGCGAGCGCGGGCCTGCTGCTGGCCGGCGCGGGCACGGTGCTCTACCGCCGCGCGAAGGCCGCCGCCTGACGGCAGCGCCGGACCGGCGAGCAGCAGTGAGGGAAACGGGCCCCGCGGATCGCGGGGCCCGTTTCGCGTGGTCGGACGGTCCGGGGCCGGTCCTTCCGGCTCACCACGTGGCCCGTAGCTGACGGATGATCCGGCGGCGCAGCCGCACGCGGCGGCTGCCGTCCCGGCGCAGCGTCAGACGGTCCAGCTCCCAGTGCCCGTACTCGGCATGGTCGGTCAACAGGCGGGCCGTGTCCTTCCGGGACACCCCGCGCGGCACGTACACATCGACGAATTCGTATTCCGGCATCGAATCCATTGTGCGGGCAAGGGCCCGGTACGGATAGCGTCTGCCCCATGTCTGATGCTGCGCAGCCCACCGCTGCCGAGGTACGCGCCGCCGCCGATGCGGTCAAAGCCGCGATCGACCACCACCTCGCGGCGGTCGAACGCCGGTCGGGGGACGAGGACCCCGCTGTCTACGACGCGTTCAACGCACTGGCCGCCGCCGCCGAGGCCTACGACGAACTCCTCTACGACCGCCACGACGAGGTGACCCCCTTCGAGATCCCCGGGGAGCAGGACGCCCTGCCGCCCTACAACGGACCCGACGAGCCGCACGCGCTCAGCGTGCTGATCCGCCGCGACTACGCGGTGGTGGAGCCCCAGCGGCTGCTGGCCCAGGCCCAGCGCCTGGCCGACGCCGACCCGGACGAACAGGAGGAGGGCGGCCCGGCGGTCGTCGGCAACAGCGTGCACGCGGCGCTGGGAGTGCTCTTCGGGGAGTACGAGGCGGACGAGATCGCCTCCCGGCACACGGAGTTCGGCCTGGAGGAGGGCGACTCCACGCTCTGGGTCGCGGCGGCGGAGGAACTCCCCGAACCGGGGGAGTGGCTGGCGGCCCCGTTCGACGACGCCGACCCCCAGCTGGTGGTCTGCCGCTTCGACGTCAGCGCGGTCTTCGACGACGACGACCTCGACGACGACCCGGAGGGACCGGGGCACCGCGCCGGCTGACCGCCGCCGCGGACCCTGTCGGACGCCCCAAGGGCCCCCGCGGACGCGCCAGGCGTCCGCAGGGGCCCTTGGGGCGCTCTCTCACCGCTCCTGGGGCTCCGGCGCCTGCTGGGATGCCCTGGACGCCTCCAGCAGGGCCCGCAGGCGCGTGGTGCGCTCCTGGGCGGGCACCTCGGCCACCGCGCGGGGCAGGGCCTGGTCGACGCCGTGCACCACGGACAGATGGCGCTCGCCCCGGCCGAACGCGGTGTAGACCCACGGCCGGCTCAGCCCGCCCGCCGCGTCGCCCGGCAGCACCACGACCGCGGCCGGCCACCGCATCCCGGCCGCCTGATGGGCGCTGAGCGCCCACGCGTGGCGCACGGACTCCGCCACCCGCTCCTGCGGTACGACGACGGGGCTCCCCGCACAGTCCAGGTGCAGCCCCTCCGCGTCCGCCGACACCACCACACCGGGCACCGTCCGCCCCGGCGCCGGGACATGGGCGACCCGGTCGCCCGGGTCGAAGCCGCCGAAGCGGCCGGGCCCCGGGTTGAGCCGCTGCTTCAGGGCCTCGTTCAGCGCCCGGGTGCCCGCCGCGCCGCCGTGGCCCACCGTGATGACCTGGGTCTCGCCGGACGGCACCCCGAGGGCGCGCGGCACCGAGTCGGCGACGAGCTGCACCGTGCGGTGCACCGCCTCGCCCGCGTCCCGGACCGGGACGATGACGACCTCCTTGCCCGGCGCCGCCACCTGGTTCAGCTCACCGACGCCGATGCCCGAGACCAGCTCGCCGATCGGGCCGGCGTCCGGGGTGCGGGAGGCGACGCGGGGGCAGGCACGGGCGGCCAGCACATCGGCGAACACCTGACCGGCGCCCGCCGAGCCCAGCACCCCCGGGTCGCCGCTGAGGACCAGGCGGACGCCGTCGGCCAGCGACTCCACCAGCATCGCGCCGGTCTCCACGTCCAGCTGGGGCGCGTCCAGCACGACGAGCAGGTCGAGGGCGAGCGCCCCCTCCTCGTCCCGCCCCGGCCCCTCGGCACCCGACAGCAGCCCGGCGAGCGTGACGGCCGCCTCCGGGGCGCCGATGTCCGCCGCGAGCCGCCGGCGCCCGTCCACGCTGTGCGCGGCGCCCAGGGCGCGCAGCCCGAGCCCCCGGGCCGCGGCGATCAGAGCGGCCGGCTCGGCCCGGGCCGCCTCGCCGCCCGTGTGCGCGACGAGGCCGTGGGCGGCGGTCGCGCGGATCAGCTCGGCGGCCGACGGGGAGGGCGCGGCGGTGGCCGCCTCCGACCAGTCCGCTTCCCCGCCGCCGTCGACCAGCCGGGCCAGCCCGTCGGCCAGGCTCTCCTCCGCCAGGGCGTAGCGGTCCAGGCCGAGGAGGACCTGGACGGGCGCGGCGGGCTCCTCCGGCTCGCCGGGCTCCTCGCCGGCCCCGCCGGCCTCCGGGCCGTCCTGGAAGACCAGCACGACGCCCTCCGCGACGGCGTGCTGCACGGCCGCGGCGGGGTCGCTCACGCCCCGG
This sequence comes from Streptomyces sp. 130, assembly GCF_007096885.1. Classification (GTDB taxonomy): domain Bacteria; phylum Actinomycetota; class Actinomycetes; order Streptomycetales; family Streptomycetaceae; genus Streptomyces. Next base: position 74,554 of record NZ_VJNO01000027.1, read on the forward strand.
CCGGCCAGCGCCTCGCGCACCCGGTCCGCGTCCAGGGCGGTGTGGCCCCGGAGCGCGGCGCGCTCCAGGAGCCAGCCGGTCAGCGCGGCGGTGCGGCGCTCGTCGTCAGGTCCGGCCGCCGCCTTGAGCAGCGCCCGGGCGAAGCCGTCCGCCTGCTCGGGCCCGACGCCGGGCAGGGCCAGCAGCTGCCAGGGGTCCTCGCGCAGGATCTCGGCGGCCCGGTCCCCGAGCAGTGCGGCGGCGGGGCGGCCCAGCGCGGCGGGGGCCCCGCCGGCGGACAGCACGGCGGCCACGGCGGCGACGCTCTCGGCCGAGGCGGCCCGGGGCGCGGGAGCGGGCTCGGGGGCCCGGTCCCGCACCGGAGCCGGGGCGGGGGCCGTCCGCCGGGCGGGCGCCGGTGCGGGCGAGTCGTAGAACGCCGTGGCGGGCTTCTGCCCGCTCTCCACCGCCCGGACGGCCGCCAGCAGATCGGCCGCGGTCCCGCTCAGCTTCCCCCCGGCCTCGATGGGCCCGTCCTTCTCGGCCTTGCGCTTCTCGATCCGCTCCCGCAGCTCCCGCTGGGCGGCGATCTCGGCCTCGGCCTCGGACACCGCGGGGGCGCCTTCCTCACCGGCCCCGTCGCCGGTGCCCGCCGGGGCGGCCTCGGCGGCGGGGGTGCCGGCCGGGTCCGTCGCGTCGGCGGCGGCCGGGTCGGCGGCGGTGTCGGCGCCGGGGGATTCGCCCCGGGGTAGCGCGGTCACAGCGTGCTCCAGTCCTGGTCGGGATAGCGGTGCACGGGCGCCGACACATCGTCCAGCGCCTGGCAGATCTCGTCAGGAAGACTAAGCGTCTCCACTGACAACGCCTCCGCCAGCTGCTGCGCGTTGCGCGCGCCGACGATCGGTGCCGCGACGCCGGGCCGGTCGCGGACCCAGGCCAGGGCGACCTGGACGGGCGTGGTGGCCAGCCCGTCCGCCGCGGTCGCCACCGCGTCCACGATCCGGCCCGCCGCGTCGTCCAGGTACGGCTCCACGAAAGGGGCCAGCAGCTCGGACGCGCCGCGCGAGCCGGCCGGTGTGCCCGTGCGGTACTTGCCGGTCAGGACGCCCCGGCCGAGCGGCGACGAGGGCAGCAGGCCGAGGCCGAGGTCGAGCGCGGCGGGCAGCACCTCGCGTTCCACGCCGCGCTGGAGCAGCGAGTACTCCATCTGCGTCGCGGCGAGCCGGGTCCGCGCCCCGGGCGCGGCGAGCTGCCAGGTCGCGGCCTTCGCGAGCTGCCAGCCGGAGAAGCCGGACACCCCGGCGTAGCGGGCGCGCCCGGAGGACACCGCGAGGTCCAGCGCCTGGAGGGTCTCCTCCAGCGGGGTGTACGGGTCGAACGCGTGGAGCTGCCACAGGTCCACGTAATCCGTGCCCAGCCGGCTCAGCGAGGCGTCCAGGGCCGCCAGCAGGTGCCCGCGCGAGGCGTCGACCCTGCGGTACGGGTCGGCGACACTGCCCGCCTTGGTCGCGACGACCAGATCGCCCCTGGGCACCAGGCCGTCCACGAGCCGCCCGAGCAGATATTCGGCCTCGCCGCCGCCGTACACATCGGCCGTGTCCACCAGGGTGCCGCCCGCCTCCCAGAACACCTTCAGCTGCTCGGCAGCGTCGTGCTCGTCGGTGTCCCGGCCCCAGGTGAGGGTGCCGAGTCCGATCCTGGACACACGAAGGCCGGTGCGGCCCAGATGCCTCTGCTCCATGGGCGCTGAGATTACAACCGGCGTGCGGCGGCCCCCTGCCGGATCGACTTCGCGCGCGCTAGAGTCCGGAACCCAAGCACGTTACTGATCGGTAAGGGGTTCGGCCATGCGGCTCGGCATCAATCTCGGCTACTGGGGCGCGGGGATGGACGGCGACAATCTCGCCGTCGCGCAGGAGGCCGACCGGCTCGGCTACGACGTCTGCTGGGCGGCCGAGGCGTACGGCTCCGACGCGCCGACCGTGCTGGCCTGGGTGGCCGCGCAGACGGAGTCCATCGACGTCGGCTCGGCCATCCTCCAGATCCCGGCGCGCCAGCCCGCGATGGCGGCCATGACGGCGGCCACGCTCGACTCCCTGTCCGGCGGCCGGTTCCGGCTCGGCCTCGGGGTGTCCGGCCCGCAGGTCTCCGAGGGCTGGTACGGAGTCAAGTTCGACAAGCCGCTGGCCCGCACCCGGGAGTACGTGGACATCGTCCGCAAGGCGATGACCCGCGAGCGGCTCTCGTACGAGGGGGAGCACTGGACGCTCCCGCTGCCGGACGGCCCCGGCAAGCCGCTCAAGCTGACCGTGCACCCGCAGCGCGAGCACATCCCGCTCTACATCGCCGCGATCGGCCCGAAGAACCTGGAGCAGACCGGCGAGATCGCCGACGGCGCCCTGCTGATCTTCCCCTCGGCCGAGCACCTGGAGGAGACCGCGGTCGGCCATCTGCGGGCCGGCCGGGAGAAGGCCGGGAAGACGATGGAGGGCTTCGACGTCTGCCCGACCGTCCCGCTCGCCGTCGGCGACGACATCCCCGGCCTCGCGGACATGTTCCGCCCCTACACCGCGCTGTACGTCGGCGGCATGGGCAGCGCGAAGCAGAACTTCTACAACCGGCTCGCGCAGCGCATGGGGTACGAGAAGGAGGCCGCCGAGATCCAGGAGAAGTACCTTTCCGGCGACAAGAGCGGCGCGGCGGCCGCCGTACCGCACCGCCTGATCGACCAGACCACGCTGCTCGGCTCCGTGGACCGCATCGCCGAGCGCATGCAGGCGTACGCGGAGGTGGGGGTCACGACCCTGACCCTGGCGCCCGCGGGCTTCACCCTGGACGAGCGGATCGCCGCGCTCCGGGCCGGCACGGACGCCCTGGAGCGGGCCGGGCTCGCGTGACCGGAAGAGGCTCCGCGGCCGTGGTGGGGGCTCGGGGGGTCCTCCCCGCCACGGCCGTCACGGGGAACAACGCGCCCGGCGCGGCGGGGTCACGGGGCCACGCAAAAACGGTTCGCCCGTCACGGTCGCGCCTCGCGCGCGCGGCTCCCGCATCACCCGTCCGGCCCAGCCGCCGCCCGCTCCTGTTGCCCGCCTCCGCCCCACGCCGTTGACTGGCGCTCGGCGACGCCGGCACGGAGGTGGCAGTGATGCTCTCGGCAAAGAACCTGTTCCAGGAGATTCTCGACAACGACGACTCGTTCCGGCTGTTCTGCTCCATCGCGGCCAGCGGCGAGTCCCAGGGCGGCTGGGAGAACGGCCGGATCGCGGCCCTCGTCCCCGCGAGCCAGCGCCCGCTGGCCCCCAAGATCGCCCGGCACGGCGCCGACGAGGACAAGCACGGCAGGATCTTCAACGCCCTGCTCAAGAAGCGCGGCCTGCAGCCCGCGCCCGTCCCGCCGGACACCGACTACACGATGCTCCTGGAGCGCCACGGCATCGGGCTCGCGCACGAGCAGCTGGGCCGCGAGGAGCCGCTGACCGAGCGCGACATCATCACGTATCTGGCCCACAGCAGGGTCACCGAGCAGCGCGCGTCCGAGCAGATGCGGCTGCTGCACAAGTACTTCGCCGACCACCCCGAGCTCGGCCGCGCGGTCCGGATGATCTCCGACGACGAGGACAACCACCTCGCGTACTGCCACGAGGAGCTGCTGCGCTTCGCGCGGGCCGGGCACGGCCGCACGATCCAGCGCATCCTGCGCGAGTGCGCGCTCGCCGAGATCCGGATCTACCGCGACGTCAGCCTCGCCGTCATGGACCACATGGGCCGGGTGCTCGGCTGGTCCCGCGCGAAGGCCGGGGTGCTCGCCGCGGGCATCCACGCCATGTACGCCTACGAGCGCCTCGGCGGCTGGCGGCGCATGGTCAGCCTGGCACCGCCCACCCGGCGCGACGCCCTCGGCGGACCCGCGACGCCCGCGCCGGAGTACGCCTGAGGCCCGGGGCCGGGGGCGCTACAGCCAGCCGCGCCGCTTGAACTGGCGGTACAGTCCCAGCACCGCCCCCGCCATCAGCAGCAGCACCAGCGGGTAGGAGCCGACCCACCGCAGCTCCGGCATGTGCTCGAAGTTCATCCCGTAGATCCCCGCGACCATCGTCGGCACCGCGGCCATCGCCGCCCAGGCGGAGATCTTGCGCATGTCGTCGTTCTGCCGCACCCCCATCTGCGCGAGATGCGCGGACAGGATGTCGGACAGCAGCCGGTCAAGACCCTCCACCTGCTCGTTCGCCCGGGTCAGATGGTCCTGGACGTCCCGGAAGAACGGCTGCGCGTGCTCCTGGACGAACGGCACCCCCGCACTCGCCAGCCGGGCCATCGGCGCGGCCAGCGGAACGGTCGCCCGGCGGAATTCGAGGACCTGGCGCTTGAAGGTGTAGATGCGCGCCGCGGTGTTCTTGGAGTCGTCCGTACCGCTCGGCGCGAAGACCTGCGTCTCCAGCTCCTCCAGATCGACCTGGAGCTCGCCCGCCACGTCTATGTAGTGGTCCACGATGGCGTCGCTCACCGCGTACAGGACCGATGTCGGCCCGTGCCGCAGCACCTCGGGCTCGGACTCCAGGCGGCGGCGCACGGCCGCCAGCGGCGCGCCCTCGCCGTGCCGCACGGTCACCACGAATGAGTCGCCCATGAACACCATCAGCTCGTGCGTGGTGACCGTGTCGCTGTCGTGGTCGTACAGGACCGGCTTGATCACCGCGAACAGCGAGTCGTCGTACACCTCCAGCTTCGGCCGCTGGTGGGCGGAGAGGGCGTCCTCGACGGCCAGCGGGTGCAGCCCGAACTCGCTGCTGACGAGGTCGAACTCCCTCTCCGTCGGCTCGTGCAGGCCGATCCAGAGGAACGCGTCGCCGGACTCCCGCGCCTGGGCGAGGGCGTCGGAGAAGTCGGCGGGGCCCTCGGTCCGGCGTCCGTCGCGATAGATGGCGCAGTCGACAATCACGGCGCGCATTCTTCCCTGCTTCCGGCCCGGTATGCACCTTTGGCCCCGCCGGGAAACCGGGCCGCGCCCGTACGCTGGACGGCATGCCCACCCTGATCCTCGTACGCCACGGACGCTCCACCGCCAACACCGCCGGGGTGCTCGCGGGCCGGACCCCCGGCGTCGCCCTCGACGAGCGGGGCGCCGCACAGGCCGCCGCGCTCCCCGGCCGGCTGGCCGCCCTGCCGCTCGCCGCCGCCGTCAGCAGCCCCCTGCAACGCTGCCGGGAGACCCTGGAACCCCTGCTGGCCGCCCGCCCCGACCTGCCGCTGCACGTGGAGGACCGGATCAGCGAGTGCGACTACGGCGACTGGTCGGGCCGCAAGCTCGCCGAACTCACCGACGAACCGCTGATGACCGTGGTCCAGCAGCACCCCTCCGCCGCCGCGTTCCCCGGAGGCGAGTCGATGCGCGCGATGCAGGCCCGCGCCGTCGAGGCGGTACGGGACTGGAACGCGCGGATCGAGGCGGAGCACGGCGAGAACGCCGTCTACGTCATGTGCTCGCACGGCGACATCATCAAGTCCCTGGTCGCCGACGCGCTCGGCATGCACCTGGACCTCTTCCAGCGCGTCCACGCCGACCCGTGCTCGGTCACCGCGATCCGCTACACGAGGCTCCGCCCCTATCTGCTGCGCCTCGGCGACACGGGCGACCTCGCCGGACTCGCGCCCCGCGAGCCGGGCCCGGACGCCGCCGCCGGGCAGGACGCGGCGGTAGGGGGCGGCGCTGGGGCGCCGTGATCGCCGCGCGCAGTAGGGTGGACGCGCCGTAGAACGCTTTCCGAGGCTCCGGCCCACCCTCATCTGCCCGCCGACTCTCAAGGGAGACAGGACGTGTCCCGTCAGGTGTTCCTCTACGACCCCCCGGACCGCTTCGTGGCCGGCACGGTCGGGCTGCCTGGACGCCGTACGTTCTTCCTGCAGGCATCCTCAGGCGGACGTGTCACCAGCGTGGCCCTGGAGAAGACCCAGGTCGCCGCGCTCGCCGAGCGCGTGGACGAACTCCTCGACGAGGTCGTACGCCGCACCGGCGGGAACTCCCCGGTGCCCGCGGTCGCCCCGATGGACGTCACCGACACCGCGCCGCTCGACGTCCCCGTCGAGGAGGAGTTCCGCGTCGGCACCATGGCGCTCGCCTGGGACGGCGAGGAGCAGCGCATGATCGTCGAGGCGCAGGCCCTGGTCGAGCTGGACGCCGACTCCGTCGAGGACCTCGCCGAGGCCGAGGAGCGGCTGCTCCAGGACGAGGAGAACGGCCCGCCCATGCTCCGCGTCCGGCTCACCGGCGCCCAGGCCCGCGCCTTCGCCAAGCGCGCCCTGGACGTGGTCAACGCCGGCCGCCCGCCCTGCCCGCTGTGCAGCCTGCCGCTCGACCCGGAAGGACACGTATGCCCGCGCCAGAACGGATACCGCCGGGGCGCCTGATCGACGCGGAGCAGGTCGCCCTGCTGGCCGAGGGCACCCTCACCGTCCTCGGGCAGGTCTGCGGGGCGTCCAACGCGGTGCTGTACTGCTCCGTCGCCCACGAGGGCGAGGAGGCGCACTGCGTGTACAAGCCCGTGGCGGGCGAGCAGCCGCTCTGGGACTTCCCCGACGGCACCCTCGCCCAGCGCGAGGTGGCCGCCTACGAGGTCTCCGAGGCCATGGGCTGGGGGCTGATCCCGCCGACCGTGCTCCGGGACGGGCCGTACGGCCGGGGCATGTGCCAGCTGTGGATCGACGCCGAGCAACCGGGCGAGGACGAGCCCGGACTGCTCGCCCTCGTCGAGGACGAGGAGCCCGGGGAGGGCTGGAAGGCGGTCGCGTTCGCCGAGGTGGGGGAGGGGAGGACCGCCCTGCTCGTGCACGCGGACGACCCCCGGCTGCGGCGGCTCGCCGTCCTGGACGCCGTCATCAACAACGGCGACCGCAAGGGCGGCCACCTGCTGCCCGCCCCCGGCGGCCGGCTCTACGGCATCGACCACGGGGTGACCTTCAACGCCGACGACAAGCTGCGCACCCTGCTGTGGGGCTGGGCGGGCGAGCCCCTGACCGCCGAGGCCGTCGAGGTCCTGGCCCGGCTGGCCGCGGCACTGGAGCCCGGCGCCCCGCTGGTCACCCGGCTGGCCGAACTCATCACGGCGGCCGAGATCGAGGCCCTGCGGGCCCGCGTGGCCGGCCTGCGGACGACCGGGCTGCACCGGGAGCCCAGCGGCGAGTGGCCCGCCATCCCCTGGCCGCCGGTCTGACGCCGGTCCGCCCCGACGCACGCCGGGCGCGGCGGCGCAAGAGTGCCTCTTCGGTCAGATCCCCCCTCCGGTTCGTATCCGGAAGCCGCGTCCGGTTACGCTCGTGACATGCATGCCTGGCCCGCTTCTGAGGTCCCCGCCCTGCCCGGCAAGGGCCGCGACCTTCGGATTCACGACACCGCGACCGGCGGACGGATCACCCTTGACCCCGGTCCCGTCGCCCGCATCTACGTCTGCGGCATCACGCCGTACGACGCGACCCACATGGGTCATGCGGCGACCTACAACGCGTTCGACCTCGTGCAGCGCGTGTGGCTCGACACCAAGCGGCAGGTTCACTACGTCCAGAACGTGACGGACGTGGACGACCCGCTGCTGGAGCGGGCCGTGCGCGACGGACAGGACTGGACCGAGCTCGCGGAGCGCGAGACGGCCCTGTTCCGCGAGGACATGACCGCGCTCCGCATGCTCCCGCCGCGCCACTACATCGGCGCCGTCGAGGCGATACCCGGCATCGTGCCGCTCGTGGAACGCCTCCGCGACGCGGGCGCCGCCTACGAGCTCGACGGCGACATCTACTTCTCCGTCGACACCGACCCGCACTTCGGCGAGGTCTCCAACCTCGACGCCGAGGCGATGCGGCTGCTCTCGGCCGAACGCGGCGGCGACCCGGAGCGCCCCGGCAAGAAGAACCCGCTCGACCCGATGCTCTGGATGGCCGCCCGCGAGGGCGAGCCGAGCTGGGACGGCGGCTCCCTCGGCGCGGGCCGGCCCGGCTGGCACATCGAGTGCGTGGCCATCGCCCTCGACCACCTCGGCATGGGCTTCGACGTCCAGGGCGGCGGCTCCGACCTCGCCTTCCCGCACCACGAGATGGGTGCCTCGCACGCCCAGGTGCTGACCGGCGAGCACCCCTTCGCCCAGGCGTACGTGCACGCCGGCATGGTCGCCCTGGACGGCGAGAAGATGTCCAAGTCCAAGGGCAACCTCGTCTTCGTCTCCGCGTTGCGCCGCGACGGCGTGGACCCGGCCGCCATCCGCCTGGCCCTCCTCGCCCACCACTACCGCTCCGACTGGGAGTGGACCGACCAGGTGCTCGCCGACGCCGTGGCCCGCCTCGGCCGCTGGCGCGCCGCCGTCTCCCGCCCGGACGGGCTGTCCGCGGACGCCCTGGTCGAGGAGGTCCGCGCGGCCCTGGCCGACGACCTGGACGCCCCGGCCGCGCTGGCCGCCGTCGACCGCTGGGCCGAGCGGCAGGCCGCCGAGGGCGGTTCGGACGAGGGGGCGCCCGGACTCGTCTCCCGCACCGTGGACGCCCTCCTCGGTGTGGCTCTGTAGCTCCTTCCTCGTAACTCTCCGTCGTAGCAGCCGAGTTCACCGGCCCCGGACTTCTTCACGAAGTTCGGGGCCGGTTCCGTTTTGTCCATGGTCAAATGCTCGGTGCTGCGCTAAAAGCGCTCTATGCAATCATCAACGCGCATCAGATCGGCGGTAGTTGCAGCGCTGCTGGGACTCTTCGCCGTGCTCACCGGACCGGGTGCGGCCCGGGCCGCCGACGCGGCGGAACCAGCCGCCACGACGGTCGGCGACCTCACCGGCTTCTCGGCCGACGGGGCCGTGTACCGCCTGACGGCGGGGGCGGCGAAGGCCCGGGTCAGTTTCGTCTCCGAGGAGACCTTCCGTATCGAACTCGCCCCCGACGGCACCTTCGAGGACCCGGCCGGCGACGCCATCGTGCTCCCGCAGGGCACCCCGCCCCGCACCCGTTGGAAGGAGCGCGGGGACCGCTACGAGCTGTCCACCCGTAGCGTCACCCTCCGTGTCTACAAGTCGCCTCTGCGGTTCGCTCTGTACCGGGCCGACGGCGGCCGGGTCTGGTCCGAGGCGAAGGGGCTGAGCTGGGACGCCGAGCAGACCACCCAGACCCTCGCCCGAGGCGCCGACGAGCAGTTCTACGGCGCCGGCATGCAGAACGGCCGGGGCAACACCTCGCACCGGGGCAAGACCGTCGAGGTGGGCGTCGACTACAACTGGAACGACGGCGGCCACCCCAACTCGGTGCCGTTCTACCTCTCCTCGGCCGGCTACGGCGTCTTCCGCAACACCTTCGCGCCCGGCACCTACGCCTTCAACGACCCGGTGACCACCAGCGAGCAGGAGCGGCGCTTCGACGCGTACTACTTCGCCGGTGACAGCGCCAAGGACGTCATCGGGCAGTACACGAAGCTCACCGGCAAGCCGTTCCTGCCCCCGGTCTACGGCCTGGAGATGGGCGACTCCGACTGCTACCTGCACAACGCCAACCGCGGTGAGCGCCGGACCCTGGACGCCCTGAAGGTCGCCGACGGCTACGTCGAGCACGACATGCCCAACGGCTGGATGCTCGTCAACGACGGCTACGGCTGCGGCTACGAGGACCTCGCCGAGACGGCGAAGGGCCTCAAGGACCGCGGCATGGAGCTCGGCCTGTGGACCGAGGACGGCATCGACGACCTCGCGGACCAGGTGAAGGCCGGGCAGCGCGTCGCGAAGCTGGACGTCGCCTGGGTCGGCCCCGGCTACGAGTTCGCGCTCGACGGCTGCAAGGACGCCTACGCGGGCATCGAGGCCAACAGCGACGCGCGCGGCTTCACGTACGCCCCCGAGAGCTGGGCCGGCGCGCAGCGCTGCGGGGTCCAGTGGTCCGGCGACCAGTACGGCACCTGGGACTACATCCGCTGGCAGATCCCGACCTACGCGGGGGCCACGATGTCCGGCCTCGCCTACACCACGGGCGACGTGGACGGCATCTTCGGCGGCAGCGCCAAGACGTACACCCGTGACCTCCAGTGGAAGATGTTCCTGGGGACCACGATGACCATGGACGGCTGGGCGGCCGTCGACAAGCAGCCCTTCCGCTACGGCGAGCCCTACACCTCCGTCAACCGCGCCTACCTCAAGCTCAAGGAGTCGCTGCTGCCCTACCAGTACTCCTACGCCCACGAGGCGACCGAGACCGGCGTCGGCATGGTCCGCCCGCTGGTCCTGGAGTACCCGGACGACCCGAAGGCGGCGACGGACGCCGCGAAGTACGAGTTCATGTCGGGCGAGGACTTCCTCGTCGCCCCGGTCTACGAGGACAGCACCGAGCGCGACGGCATCTACCTGCCGAAGGGCACCTGGACCGACTACTGGACCGGGCGCACCTACCAGGGCCCCGTCACCCTCGACGACTACAGCGCCCCGCTGGACACCCTGCCGCTGTTCGTCAAGGGCGGGGCCAGTGTGCCGATGTGGCCGGGCATCCGCTCGTACACCGACCGCACCGCCGACTCCCCGCTGGCCTGGGACATCTATCCGCAGGGCCGCTCCTCGTTCACGCTGTACGAGGACGACGGCGTGACCCGCGAGCACCGCGACGGCGCGTACGCCACGCAGACCGCCGACGTCCGCGCACCCGCCCGGGGCTCCGGCGACGTCACCGTGGACATCGGCGCGAGCGAGGGGGAGTTCACGGGCAAGCAGAGCAGCCGCCCGTACGAGTTCACCGTGCACACCGGCTCCGAGCCGAGCGCGGTCCAGCTCAGGGGCAAGCTGCCCCGGCTCACCTCGGCCGCCGCGTACGCGAAGGCGGAGCAGGGCTGGTTCTACGACCGGGACGACCGGGGCGGCGTGGTGAAGATCAGGACCGCACCGCTGCCCACGGACCGGAAGTTCTCCGTGAAGCTCAAGCACACCAGCGCGGTCGGCGGCCGGAACTCCGCCGCCGCGGCCACCGTCACGGCCCCGCGCGGCCAGGAGGCCGGCGCGGGCGCCCCGAGCACCGTCGCCGTCGACGTCACCGCGGGCAACGCCGATGTGACGGACGCGTCCGTCACGCTCGACGTCCCCGAGGGCTGGCAGGCCGCCACCGCCGCGCCGGTGAAGCGGATACCGGCGGGCACCACCCGGCGCGTCGAGGTCGAGGTCACCCCGGCGAAGGGCGCGACGGCCGGCGAGGCGCGGCTGACCGCCCTCGCGCGCTACCGGTCGGCGGGCGAGTCCCGCACCGCCGCCGAGCGGCTCGCGGTCTCCGTCATGCCGGCCCCGCCCACCGGGGAGACCTGGGCGAGCGACATGGAGTGGCTGAACGCGGCCAACGGCTACGGCCCCGCAGAGCGCGACCGCAGCAACGGCGAGTCGGGCGCGGCCGACGGACATCCGCTCACGCTGGCCGGGAAGACCTACGAGAAGGGGATCGGCACCCACGCCGACTCCGACATCGAGGTCTACCTCGGCGGACAGTGCTCCCGGTTCACCGCGGACACCGGCATCGACGACGAGATCAACGGGTACGGCGAGGTCGCGTTCTCCGTGGAGGCCGACGGCAAGGTGCTGTGGACCTCGCCGAAGGTGACCGGGGCGTCCGGGACCGTACCGGTGGACGTGGCGCTCGACGGGGCGCGGCACGTCCACCTGAAGGTCACGGACACGAACGGGTCCAAGACCGGCGACCACGGGGACTGGGCCGCCGCGCGCTTCGTCTGCTCCTGAACGACGGGCACCCGGCACAGGAGCCGGGCGGGTTCGCACCCGCCCGGCTCCGCGCCGCGCTCAGTCCTCGCGCTCAGCCCTTGCGCTCAGTCCCTCGACGGGTCGTCGGGGCCGTCGTCGGCAGGGCCCTCGTCGGCAGGGTCCTCGTCGGCAGGGTCCTCGTCCGTACGGTCATCGGCCCCGTCGGCCGGCGGCCGTGCGGGCCCCGGCCGGCCGGGACCGCCCGGCAGGCCCGGACCGGTCTCCGGCCGGACCGGCTTGGGCGGTCGCGTCCGGCCGCTCGACGTGTCCCGGAGGTACGTCGCGTCGCCGCTCTCCGTGGCGTGGCCACCGGGCGGCTGCCCGGGGCCCGGGTCGCGCCGCCGCAGATAGCGCTCGAACTCGCGGGCGATCGCCTCGCCGCTCGCCTCGGGCAGTTCGGCGGTGTCCCGCGCCTCCTCGAGGGTCTGCACGTACTCGGCCACCTCGCTGTCCTCGGCGGCCAGTTGGTCGACGCCGACCTGCCAGGCGCGCGCGTCCTCCGGCAGTTCGCCGAGCGGGATGCGCAGCCCGAGCAGGTCCTCGAGGCGGTTCAGCAGCGCCAGCGTCGCCTTGGGGTTGGGCGGCTGCGACACATAGTGCGGCACCGCCGCCCACAGGCTCACGGCGGGCACCCCGGCATGCGTGCACGCCTCCTGGAGGATGCCGACGATGCCGGTCGGGCCCTCGTACCTGGTCTCCTCCAGGTCCATGGTGCGCGCCAGATCGGGGTCGGACGTCACCCCGCTGACCGGGACCGGGCGGGTGTGCGGGGTGTCGCCGAGCAGCGCACCGAGCACCACCACCATCTCGACGCCCAGTTCGTGCGCGAATCCCAGCAGCTCGTTGCAGAACGAGCGCCAGCGCATGGACGGTTCGATGCCCCGGACCAGGACGAGGTCGCGGGGCTTGTCCCCGCCGACGCGGACCACGGAGAGCCGGGTCGTCGGCCAGGTGATCTTGCGTGCCCCGTTGTCCATCCACACCGTCGGGCGGTTGACCTGGAAGTCGTAGTAGTCCTCGGCGTCCAGCGCCGCGAACACCTCGCCCTTCCACTCCCGGTCCAGATGCGCGACCGCTGTGGAGGCGGCGTCACCGGCGTCGTTCCACCCCTCGAACGCGGCCACCATGACCGGGTCGATCAGCTCGGGAACGCCCTCGAGCTCGATCACCCCAGCCTCCTTCCGAAGTTCCCTTGCGTACGGACCAACCTTACGGCCTGCGGCCCCCCTGACCGCAGCCCCCGTGCACGGGCGGATGGCCGCCCGGTGCAGCAGCACCCCCTCGATACATCCGAGCTGTCGGCGGAAAATCGCGCCCCTCTCTGGACTTGCGCCCTTGGGGGCGGATATACATCGGATGACCGGGACAGAGGTCCGATGTTATTTCCCCTGGGGGCGCGCATGAGTCAGACCGTCACGGATTTCGAGGTCCACGACATCCGGTTTCCGACCTCGGAACAACTGGACGGCTCGGACGCCATGAACCCCGACCCCGACTACTCGGCCGCCTACGTCGTCCTGCGGACCGACATCGCCGGCGCGGACGGCGAACCGGTCGAGGGGCACGGCTTCTGCTTCACCATCGGGCGCGGCAACGAGGTCATGGCCGCCGCGATCGAGGCACTGCGCCCCTATCTGACCGGGCGCCCCGTGCCCCGCACGGCCGCCGGACTCGGCGCCCTGTACCGGGACCTCACGCACGACTCCCAGCTGCGCTGGCTGGGGCCCGAGAAGGGCGTGATGCACATGGCGGTCGGCGCGGTGGTCAACGCCGCCTGGGACCTGGCGGCCAGGCTGGCGGGCAGACCCGTCTGGGAGTTCCTGGCCGGGATGACCCCCGAGGAGCTGGTCTCCCTCGTGGACTTCCGCTACCTCACCGACGCCCTCACCCCCGACGAGGCGCTGGCCGTCCTGCGCGCCGCCGAACCGGGCCGCGCCGAACGCGCCGCCCGGCTGCGCGCCGAGGGGTACCCCGCGTACACCACCTCGCCCGGCTGGCTCGGCCACTCCGACGACAAGCTGGTCCGGCTCGCCGAGCAGGCCGTGGCCGACGGCTTCACCCAGATCAAGCTCAAGGTCGGCGGCCGGGTCGAGGACGACGCCCGCCGGATGGCGCTCGCCCGCGAGGCCGTCGGACCCGGCGTCCGGATCGCCGTCGACGCCAACCAGCGCTGGGACGTCGCCGACGCCGTGGCGTGGCTGACCGCGCTCGCCCCGTACGACCCGCACTGGATCGAGGAGCCGACCAGCCCCGACGACGTGCTCGGCCACGCCGCCGTCCGCGCCGCGCAGCCGGTCAAGGTCGCCACCGGCGAACACGTCGCCAACCGGGTCGTGTTCAAGCAGCTCCTCCAGGCCGGGGCCGTCGACTTCGTCCAGATCGACGCCGCACGCGTCGCCGGCGTCAGCGAGAACCTGGCGGTCCTGCTGCTCGCCGCCAAGTACGGCGTCCCGGTCTGCCCGCACGCGGGCGGCGTCGGGCTCTGCGAACTCGTCCAGCACCTCGCGATGTTCGACTACGTGGCCGTCTCCGGCACCCGCGAGGACCGGGTCATCGAGTACGTCGACCACCTCCACGAGCACTTCACCGACCCCGCCGTCATCGCGAACGGCCGCTACACCGCCCCGGCCGCCCCCGGCTTCTCGGCCAGGATGCGCCCCGAGTCCATCGCCGCTCACCGCTACCCGCAGGGCCCCGTCTGGCAGGCCCGCATCGCGCAGAAGGAGGACAGCCGATGACCGGCACACAGGACTTCGAGGGGATGAACGCCCTGGTCACCGGCGGCGCGTCCGGCATCGGGGCGGCCGTCACCGCCCTGCTCCTGGAGCGCGGCGCGCGGGTCGCCGTCCTCGACCGGGACACCACCGGCGCCCCCGACCGGGCCCTCGCCGTCGAGGCCGACGTCACCGACGACGCCGCCGTGCGCGCCGGGGTGGACCGGGCCGTCGCCGAGCTGGGCCCCCTGCACACCCTCGTCTCCAACGCGGGCATCGGCGCCATCGGCACCGTCGAGGACAACGACGACACCGAGTGGGCCCGGGTCCTCGACGTCAACGTCCTCGGCATGGTCCGCGCCGCCCGGCACGCCCTGCCGCACCTGCGCCGCGCCGCCGCCGAGCGCCCCGGAGCCGTGTCCATCACCCACACCTGCTCCATCGCCGCGACCGCCGGGCTGCCCCAGCGCGCCCTGTACGGCGCGAGCAAGGGCGCGGTCCTCGCGCTCACCCTCGCCATGGCCGCCGACCACGTCCGCGAGGGCGTCCGCGTCAACTGCGTCAACCCGGGCACCGCCGACACCCCGTGGATCGGCCGTCTGCTCGATCAGGCGGACGACCCGGCCGCCGAACGGGCCGCGCTCGACGCCCGGCAGCCGCTGGGCCGGCTGGTCTCCGCCGGTGAGGTGGCCGCCGCGATCGTCTACCTCGCCAGTCCCGCCGCGGCCTCCGTGACGGGCACCGCCCTGGCCGTCGACGGCGGGATGCAGGGCCTGCGCCTGCGCCCCGCCGGCAGCTGAACCCGCCCAGGCCGCGGCGCACGGAGCGGGCGGGCCCAGAGGCAGAGCCCCGAAACGGTCACAACGCGGACCGCAACCACTGCTCCACGCTCGCCACGTGCACCGTCGCCCACGCCCGCGCGGCCTCCGCGTCGCGATCCCGCAACGCCGCCAGGATCGCCCGGTGTTCGTGCAGCGTCCGGCTCACCGCGTCCTCCTGCGTCAGCCCCCGCCACACCCGCGCCCGCGTCGTCGGCCCCGAGAGCCCGTCCAGCAGCGAGCAGAGCACGGAGTTGCCGGACGACTGGACGATGCCCCGGTGGAAGTCCAGGTCGCAGGCGACCAGGTCCTCCACCGAAGGACGCTCGCCCAGCGCGTCGAGCTGCGCGCTCAGCGCGTCCAGCTGGTCGTCGCCGATCCGGCTCGCCGCCATCGCCGTCGCGGCGGGCTCCAGAATGCGGCGCACCGCCAGGAACTCCAGCACCGTGTCGTCCCGGTGGAAGTCCACGACGAAGCTCAGCGCCTCCAGCAGCAACTGCGGGTCGAGGCTGGTCACATACGTGCCGTCGCCCTGGCGGACGTCGAGAATGCGGATCAGCGACAGGGCACGCACCGCCTCCCGCAGAGAGTTGCGGGAAAGCCCCAGCTCCGAGGCGAGTTCGCTCTCCTTGGGAAGACGATCGCCGGGCCGTAGCGCACCCGAGACGATCATTCCCTTGATCTTCTCGATGGCCTCGTCGGTGACAGCCATGGGCGACCTCCAGACATCCGATGTATCGCCCCATTATGCGGCCACGGACAAGGCCGGTACGACCGCCGGACCACCCCGTGGTCCACCGGCCGCCCGGCCCGGCCCGCCGCGCTCAGCCGCGCCGCTCGCCGAGCACCTTCTCCACCCCGGCCCGGACCTCGTCCGTCGCCAGGCCCCGGATCGTCAGCGTCGTCCGCCGCCGCAGCACGTCGTCCGCGGTCTCGGCCCACTCGTGGTCCCGGGCGTAGGCGACCTGCGCCCAGATCTCCGGCGCGTCCGGGTGGATCCGCTCGGCCAGCGCCGGATTCTCGTTGGCCAGCCGGGCGATGTCGAAGGCGAGCGAACCGTAGTGCGTGGCCAGGTGGCGCGCGGTGTCGGCGGCCATCCGGGGACCCGGCGTCCCGCCGTCCACCAGCAGCCGGTGCGCCACCGCGTTCGGGCTGGCGATCCCGGGCAGCGGCAGCTTCCTCGGCAGCCGGGCCATCGGCTCCATGTCCTCGGCCAGCGGCTGCCCCGGCAGCGCGGCCAGCTTGTTCATCACCGTACGGCCGATGTGGCGGAAGGTCGTCCACTTGCCGCCGGCCACCGACAGCATCCCGCCCCGGCCCTCCGTCACGACCGTCTCGCGCTTGGCCTTCGAGGTGGCGCCGGGCCCGCCCGGCAGCACCCGGAGACCGGCGAAGGAGTACGTGATCAGGTCCCGGGAGAGCTGCTGGTCCCGCACCGAGAACGCGGCCTCGTCCAGGATCTGCGCGGTGTCCCCTTCGGTCACCGCGACATCCGCCGGGTCACCCTCGTACGCCTCGTCCGTCGTGCCCAGCAGCAGCATGTCCTCCCACGGCAGGGCGAACGTGATGCGGTACTTGTCGATCGGCGTGGCCAGCGCGGCCTTCCACGGCCGGGTCCGCTTCAGCACCAGGTGGGCGCCCTTGGACAGGCGTATGGAGGGCGCCGCGTCCGGGTCCTCCATCTTCCGCAGGTGGTCCACCCACGGCCCGGTCGCGTTCAGCACCAGCCGGGCGGTCACCCCGAACTCCGTACCGTCCATGGAGTCCCGCAGCTCCGCCCCCGTCACCCGGCCCCGGGTGAACCGCAGCCCGGTCACCGCCGCGTGGTTCAGCACCACCGCGCCCGCGTCGACGGCCGCGCGGACCGTCATCAGCGCCATCCGCGCGTCGTTCATCTGGTCGTCGCCGTACACCGCGACCGCGCGCAGGTTCTCCGTGCGCAGCTCCGGCACGTCGCGCACCGCCCGGGCCGGGCTGATCACATGGCCGACGCCGTCGCCGAAGGCGGACAGCGCCGAGTACGCGAACACGCCCGCGCCGAGCTTGGCCGCGCCGTGCGGCCCGCCCTTGTAGACCGGCAGGTAGAAGGTGAGCGGGTTGGCCAGGTGCGGGGCGACCTGGCGTGAGACCGCACGGCGCTCGAAGTGGTTCTCCGCCACCAGCTTCACCGCACCGGTCTGCAGGTAGCGCAGACCGCCGTGCAGCAGCTTGGAGGAGGCGGAGGAGGTGGCGCCGGCGAAGTCACCGGCGTCCACCAGGGCCACCCGCAGTCCGGACTGCGCGGCGTGCCAGGCGGTGGAGATGCCCAGGATGCCGCCGCCGATCACCAGGAGGTCGTACGTCGCCTTGGAGAGCCGCTCCCGGGTCTCGGCGCGGCTCGGGAGGGAGCCGGAGGCCGGACGCGTCCCGAGTGCGGGGACGCTCTGCAGGGTGGTCATGTTGTCTACTCCTCGTCGTCGAGCCAGCCCATGGTGCGTTCCACGGCCTTGAGCCAGCTCTTGTACTCGCGGGCGCGGGTGTCCGCGTCCATGCGGGGGGTCCACTCGGCGGCGCGGCGCCAGTTGGCGCGCAGCGCGTCGGTGTCCGGCCAGAAGCCGACGGCCAGGCCGGCGGCGTAGGCGGCGCCGAGGCAGGTGGTCTCGGCGACCATCGGACGCACCACGGGCGCGTCCAGGAAGTCGGCGAGCGTCTGCATCAGCAGGTTGTTGGAGGTCATGCCGCCGTCGACCTTGAGCGAGGTCAGCTCGACGCCGGAGTCCTTGGTCATGGCGTCGCTGATCTCGCGCGTCTGCCAGGCGGTGGCCTCGAGGACGGCGCGGGCGATGTGCGCCTTGGTGACGTAACGGGTGAGACCGGCGATGACACCGCGGGCGTCCGGGCGCCAGTAAGGGGCGAACAGGCCGGAGAACGCGGGCACGAAGTACGCGCCGCCGTTGTCCTCCACCGAGGAGGCCAGGGTCTCGATCTCGGCGGCGGACTGGATCAGCCCCATCTGGTCGCGCATCCACTGGACCAGCGAACCGGTGACGGCGATCGACCCCTCCAGGGCGTACACCGCCTTCTGGTCGCCGATCCGGTAGCCGACCGTCGTCAGCAGCCCGTTGTAGGAGTTGACGGGCGTCTCGCCGGTGTTCATCAGCATGAAGGTGCCGGTGCCGTACGTGGACTTGGCCTCGCCCTCGGAGAAGCAGGTCTGGCCGAACAGCGCCGCCTGCTGGTCGCCCAGCGCGGAGGCCACCGGCACCCCGTCGAGCACCCCGCCCATGGTGGTGCCGTACACCTCGGCCGAGGACCGGATCTCGGGCAGCACGGCCGTCGGCACGCCGATGGACGAGCAGATCCTCTCGTCCCACTGCATGGTGTGCAGGTTCATCAGGAGGGTGCGTGAGGCGTTGGTGACGTCGGTGACGTGGACGCCGCCGTCGGTGCCGCCGGTCAGGTTCCAGATGACCCAGGAGTCCATGGTGCCGAAGAGGATGTCGCCGCGCTCGGCTCGCTCGCGCAGCCCCTCGACGTTGTCGAGCAGCCAGCGCACCTTCGGCCCGGCGAAGTACGAGGCGAGCGGCAGCCCGGTCTCGCGGCGGAAGCGGTCCTGGCCGACGTTGCGCCCGAGCTCCTTGCAGAGCGCGTCCGTACGGGTGTCCTGCCAGACGAGGGCGTTGTGGACGGGCTCACCGGTGTGCTTGTCCCACAGCAGGGTGGTCTCGCGCTGGTTGGTGATGCCGATCGCCTTGACGTCGGCGGCGGTGATGCCCGCCTTGGAGATCGCCCCGGCGACGACTTCCTGGACGTTCGCCCAGATCTCGGCCGCGTCATGTTCGACCCAGCCCGGCTTGGGGAAGATCTGCTCGTGCTCCTTCTGGTCGACGGAGACGATCCGCCCGTCCTTGTCGAAGACGATGCAGCGGCTGGAGGTCGTGCCTTGGTCGATGGCCGCGATGAACGGCCCGGTGCCGTGGCTGCCGGTGGTGTGTGCGTCGGTCACGGTGTGCTCCCGGAGGTCTGTGCGGTCTGGGGTGAGGGCGGGTCAGGCGAAGGCGAGGTTGTAGAGGCCGCCCGCGAGCGCGCCGCCGATCAGCGGGCCGACGACGGGGACCCACGCGTAGCCCCAGTCGGAGCCGCCCTTGTTCGGCAGCGGAAGCAGCGCGTGCACGATACGCGGACCGAGGTCGCGGACCGGGTTGATCGCGTAGCCCGTCGGCCCGCCGAGCGACAGGCCGATGCCGACGACGACCAGGGCGGTGATCAGCGCGCCCAGCGTGCCGAGCCCGTCGCCGTCGCCGTTGAGGCCCTGGGTGAGGATGGCGAGCACCAGCACCACCGTGGCGATGATCTCGGTGAGGACGTTCTGCACGGCGTTGCGGATCTCGGGGCCCGTCGAGAAGACACCGAGGACCGGGCCCGCCTGGGGGGCCGCGGCCTGGTCGACCATGCCCTCCTCACCCGAATGGGCGCGCAGGACCTCCGGATCGGTGAGATGGGCCCGGAACTGCCCGTAGTAGGTCAGCCAGACCAGCACCGCGCCGATCATCGCGCCGAGCAGTTCGGAGGCGAGGTAGAGCGGTACGTCGCTCCACTTCGTCCCGCCCTCGATGGCCAGGCCGATGGTGACGGCCGGGTTGAGATGGGCCCCCGACACGCCGCCGGCGAGATACGCGCCGGTCAGCACCGCGAAGCCCCACCCGAAGGTGATGGCGACCCAGCCGGCGTTCTGCGCCTTCGAGTGCTTGAGCGTGACGGCGGCACAGACACCGCCGCCGAGCAGGATGAGCACGGCGGTACCGATGGTCTCGCCGATGAAGATGTCGGAGCTGGACACCCGCGACTCCTTTGTCCTTCGTCCAGGAAGCCGAACCCCGGGTCCCACCGGTGGTCCGCGCCCTCGTGTGAGGGCTTGGCCGGCCCCCGGGGGGTGACTTGGCAGGGCCGACACCCCCCGGCACGGTCACACCCTAACGCGAATATCCGTTAAGTGTTCGACAATGCCGACCGGTGAACGGCAGTGTTTCTCCCGGGCGAAGGCAGCGTCAAGAGGGATGTGACGTACGAATCGATCGTTACGAAGAGGAGCCGGCCGGATACCCGGGCCGCTCAGAAGCGCCTGGCGCCCAGGTCCCGCGAGACCGCGCGGGCGCAGTCGCGGACCGCGGCGACCAGCTCCGGGCGCAGCTCGCCGTCCTCGCAGACCCGCTCCACCGCACCCGTGACGGCTATGGCCCCCACGGGCATCCGGCGCCGGTCGTGGATCGGGGCCGCCACCGCGGCGACGCCCTCCCAGGTCTCTTCCACGTCGGACCCCCACCCCCGGGCCCGTACCCCGTCGAGCACGGCCTCGAACTCCTCGGCGCCGGTCACCGTCCGGGGCGTGAACGGCTGCCGCTCCGCCTCCATCGCCTCGGTGTGCGCCACCGGGTCGTACGCGGCCAGCACCTTGCCCAGGGCCGTGGAGTGCAGCGGCTGCATGGCGCCCACCTCCAGGACCTGGCGGCTGTCGTCGGGCCGGAAGACGTGGTGGACGATGAGCACGCCCTGCTGGTGCAGTACGCCGAGATGGACGCTCTCGCCGCTGGACCGGGCCAGGTCGTCCGTCCAGACCAGGGCCCGGGCCCGCAGCTCGTGGACGTCGAGATAGCTGTTGCCCAGGCGCAGCAGCTCCGCGCCCAGCTGGTAGCGGCCGGAGGCGGCGTCCTGCTCCACGAAGCCCTCGTGCTGGAGGGTGCGCAGGATGCCGTGCGCGGTGCCCTTGGCCAGGCCCAGTGAGGAGGCGATGTCGGACAGCCCGAGCCGCCGCTCGCCGCCTGCCAGCAGGCGCAGCACCGCGGCCGCGCGCTCCAGCGACTGGATGTTCTTGGCCATCGCGCCGTACTCCTCCACCTTGTTCGACAATGCTGAACACTATCGGTCCATGTCGACCTTTGCTCGGTCGTGGGGGAAGTCCGCAGCACCCTTCGACACCGGAACCCCCGTCATCAGGATGCCGTCCGGCTCGTGGGACAGAGTGACTGCCCAGGTCGCGGCCCGGCTACCCTGGCCGGGTGCGCCTTCCACCGAAGACGCAAAGCCGACAGCCGTCGCATCCCAGGGAGTACATCCATGGCCTCGTCGCCGACCCCTTCCGCCGACAGCCGGAACCGAGCCGCAGCCCTCCGTGAGGCGCTCGCCACCCGCGTGGTGGTGGCCGACGGTGCCATGGGCACCATGCTCCAGGCGCAGGACCCCACGCTCGCGGACTTCGAGAACCTCGAAGGCTGCAACGAGATCCTCAACATCACCCGGCCGGACATCGTGCGCTCCGTGCACGAGGCGTACTTCGCCGTCGGCGTCGACTGCGTCGAGACCAACACCTTCGGCGCGAACACGGCGGCCCTCGGCGAGTACGACATCCCCGAGCGGGTCCGGGAGCTGTCCGAGGCCGGTGCGCGCATCGCCCGCGAGGTCGCCGACGAGTACACCGCTTCCACCGGTGAGCAGCGCTGGGTCCTCGGCTCCATGGGCCCGGGCACCAAGCTGCCGACCCTCGGCCACATCCCGTACGCCACCGTCCGCGACGGCTTCCAGGCGAACGCCGAGGGCCTGATCGCCGGCGGCGCCGACGCGCTGATCGTGGAGACGACGCAGGACCTCCTCCAGACCAAGGCCGCCGTCCTCGGCGCCCGCCGCGCCCTCGACGCCCTCGGCAGCGACCTCCCGCTGCTGTGCTCGCTGGCCTTCGAGACGACCGGCACCATGCTCCTGGGCTCCGAGATCGGCGCGGCCCTGACCGCCCTGGAGCCCCTCGGCATCGACATGATCGGCCTGAACTGCTCGACCGGTCCCGCCGAGATGAGCGAGCACCTGCGCTACCTCACCCGGCACTCCCGCATCCCGCTGCTCTGCATGCCCAACGCCGGACTGCCGGTCCTCACCAAGGACGGCGCCCACTTCCCGCTCGACGCCGAGGGGCTGGCCGACGCGCAGGAGACGTTCGTCCAGGAGTACGGCCTCTCGCTGGTCGGCGGCTGCTGCGGTACGACCCCGGAGCACCTGCGCCAGGTGGTCGAGCGCGTACGCGGCACGGTCCCGGCCGCCCGCGACCCGCGCCCCGAGCCGGGCGCCGCCTCGCTCTACCAGTCCATCCCCTTCCGCCAGGACACGGCGTACCTGGCGATCGGTGAGCGTACGAACGCCAACGGGTCCAAGAAGTTCCGCGAGGCCATGCTCGAAGGCCGCTGGGACGACTGCGTGGAGATGGCCCGCGACCAGATCCGCGAGGGCGCGCACATGCTCGACCTGTGCGTCGACTACGTGGGCCGCGACGGCGTCGCCGACATGGAGGAGCTGGCCGGCCGGTTCGCCACCGCTTCCACCCTGCCGATCGTGCTGGACTCCACGGAACTGCCCGTGCTCCGGGCCGGCCTGGAGAAGCTGGGTGGCCGCGCGGTCCTCAACTCGGTCAACTACGAGGACGGGGACGGGCCCGAGTCGCGTTTCGCGAAGGTCAC
>NZ_VJNO01000028.1 GCF_007096885.1 Streptomyces sp. 130
GGGTCTCCGATCGGTGGTGTGGAGGGGCTTGTGTAGGGGTGTGCAGGGTTTTCCGAAACTCGCTACGCGAGCGCGCCTAGGGAGAAACCGGGAAACCCTGCACACCCCTACACACCCGCAGGTCAGGGGCTTTCGTCCTCTTCGCCGCCAGTAAGCAGAAGCCCGCGGTAGGTCTGGCCGCCCGCGCTCCGCTTCTTCGCGTAGCCGCGGGCCTGCATCGAGGTGGCGAACGAGACCTCGTTGCCGATGTCCTCGCCCCTCAAGCCGGTGTCGTGGCACCAGGAGGACCAGGCGGTGAACAGCTCACGCGCCTTCACGTAGCCGTGCTGGTTGGCGATGGTCCGCTCCGCCAGGAAGCGGCCCAGCGCGTCGGAGTCGGCCTGGTACGCCTCGGTGCGGGCCCGTACCGCCTCGGGCGGGTTGAGGCCCTGGTCCTGGTAGTCCTTCCACCCCTGGTACACCCACGCGAGGACGGCGTCTGCTGCGGCCTTCAGGCGCTCGGGGAGGTGTCCGTCGCGCTCGTCCGGGGGGATGACGACGTCGAACGGGACGACGTGGATGCGGCGCCAGACGGCGGGGTCGTCGCCGGACACGGCGGGCAGGTGGTTGGTGAGCATGATCAGGGTGTGCGAGGGGTCGAACGTGATGGGGTTCTTGTGCATCAGGTTCGCCTCGATGGGGTCGCCGCCCACGAGCCGCTTCATCTGGGCCTCGGCGAACTTGCGGCCCTTCTCCGTCTCGGAGCAGAACACCAGCCGGGCGCCGCGGAGTCGCATCTTGAACGCGCCGTGCCGCTCGTGCTTGGACTCCATGAGCATGGCCGGGTCGATCTCGATGGCGTAGTCCCCGAAGGTGGCCATGACGGCGTCGCGGAGGGTGCCCTTCCCGTTGGCCCCGGCCCCGGTGAAGATCGGCATGACGTGCTCGGTGACCTTGCCGAGCATGGCGTAGCCGAACAGGCGCTGCACGAAGGAGCGGACGGCCTCGTCGGGCAGGATGCGTTCGAGGAACGCCTCCCACTCGGCGTAGGGGCGGCCGCCGGTGCGGGCCCCGGCCACCTTCGTGATCAGGTGGTCGCGGTTGTTCGGGCCGATGAGGCCGGTGTCGAGGTTGAGGGTGCCGTCGAGGGCGTTGAACAGGTACGGGTCGGCGTCGAGCTTCCGGGATGCGGTGCTGACCGGGGGGAGGGCGGAGGCGATGCGGAGCATGCCCTCCAGGCCGGCCGCGGACTCCGACCGGCGGACGTCCTGGTACAGGGCGTCGCGTTCGGTCTTCTCCAGGTAGCCGAGGCTGCCCAGGGCCGTCTTCACGGTGGCGATGGCGGCCTGCATGTCGGCCCGTTCCTCGTCGGGCTTCCACCGGGTGCCGTCCCACTGGTGCCACCCGATGCCGTGGACGTACCGCAGTTCGTTGCCGTGCTCGTTGATGAGGCGTTCGGCCATGCGGAGTTGCCCGCGGTGCTGCTCGCCTTCGGCGGGCGGGGGGCCCGGGGCGGGGTCGTCATCGAGCCACATCGGGTCTGAGCCGCCCTGTGGGCTTGCCGCGCGGATGTGCTGCGGCGGCAAGCCCACGGGGTCGTACGAAGTGGTCACGCGCTGTTCTCCTGACCGTGGGTGAGGTAGCGGCCCGGCTGTCCCGGTATGGCGATGGGCGGCCACCCGGGGGTTGCGCGCAGCTGGTGCGGCGGCCGGTTGTTGGCGTTGTCGCGGGCGACGCGGATCTCCTCGGCCGTGCGGCGGGCGGCGAGTTCGCGGCCCCGCTTGGCGGCCTCGGCGTTGGCCTCGGCGGTGATCTCGCGGTACCAGGCGACTGGGTCGCTGTCCGCGAGGTCGTCAAGGCGCTGGCGTTCGGTCTCGGCGCGGCGGTGGAGTTCGGCGGCTTCGAGGGTGGCCGCGTAGGTGCGGGGGTCCTCGGGGCTGAGCTGAAGCCACTCGGGGGTGCCGTAGGTGGGCCACTCGGTGACGCGCAGGGCGGCGATCTGGTTCTCTGCGCGCAGGCCGGTGATCTGTCCGGCGGTGACGTTCTCGGGGACGGCCTGGAGGACCCGCCCCCGCCCGGCCGCGACGGCCAGGAGGGGACGGGACTCGGTGGGATTGCTGCTCACTGGCTGTCCTCGACGGTGGCGAGGTGGTTGCGCAGGGCCCGGAGCCGGGGGATGAACTGCTCCAGGTCGGCGATCAGCTGGTCGGCCCCGGCGACGTCGAGTTCGTCACCGGAGCGCGGCTGAGACCACACGGCGATCGAGGTCCGCAGGTTGTCGACGTCGTCGCTGCGGAAGATCTCCGCAGACAGAAGGTCTCCGGCCGCGCCGGAAGTGGTGACGGAGTAGCACTCGGCGGCGGGCTCCAGCGGGGCCCGGCCGTCGAGCTGGTCCGCAAGCGCCTCGACCTTCTCCAGGTGCGTGCGGAGGTCGGCGCACCGGGTGCGGACCTGCTCGGGGGTCAAGTCCAGGTCGAGAAACCCGACGAACGGCTTGAAGCCGTTCGGCCCGTCCTCGGCCATGATGCTTGCGGGCAGCAGGTGGTCGCCGTACCCGTCGACGGTGGGCGCTTCGATATACGCGGAGGTGTGCGTGGTGTGGTCGCCGGTGACGGTGCACCACTCGTACGCGCACCGCACGTCACACGGGGGGTAGCAGACGTTGAGCCGTTCCCCGTCCGGGGTGAAGTAGGGGCGCTCGCCCTGGGCGTAGGCGAGGTCCACGCCGCAGCGGGCGCACTCGTGGCCGTCGAGCTGGGCGCCGGTGTAGCGGGGGGTGGGGAGCGCGTCGGCGGCGGCCGCGGTCTGCTGGACGGCGTCGACGGTGAACGGGCACTTTCCGTGCTTCGTCAGGTCGAGCGCCGGAACGGCGGGCCGGGTAGCGGCGGCGAGGAGGTTGGTCGTACGCTTCATCTGAAGCTCCTTTTCGACGGCCGCGCATATGGGACTGGCATCCCGCGCGGCCGTTTGGCTGTTCAGGACTGGGCAGCGATGGGTGATTCGACGGACAGGGCTGCGGGTGCAACCGCGGCCCTGTCGCCGTTCTGTGCGGCGTCGAGGCGGCGCACGTATTCGTCGATGGCGTCGGCCGGCACGCGTCGGGCGTGCCCGATCTTCACGCTCCGGAGTTCACCGGAGGCCACGAGCGCCTTCGTGGTGGTCAGCCCGAGACTGAGTTGCCGGGCTGCTTCCGGAACTTGATAGAGCCGCTTGCTCATGCGTACCCCTGAAGGTGACTGACTGCGTACCCAATTGGCTACGCACGTTTGGACCATAGGGGTCACAACGGGTCGCGTCAAGTATGTAAGAGGTTGCGTGATGGGTTGCGTAACCTACGCCCGCCGTGCGAGGCTGCGGCCATGTACGAGACCGGTAGCTGGACCTTCCACGTCGTCGCGGGAGGCTGGACGAAGTGCGTCGGCAACGACGACCGCACGGCGTATCTGCGACTCAAGCCGTCGGAGCGCGACCCCGCACGGCTCGTCACATGCGCGACCTTCATGGAGTCCAACAGGCCCATCAGCAGTGCAACTTGGGCGCAGGTCCCGTTCGCCACGATCGAGCGGATGGCGGAGGATCGCGCAATGGATCTTGTCGCGGCTGGGGCCGGTCAGTCGACTGCCATCGAGGACCTTGAGCGTCACTTCAAGGAGCAGATTGCAGCCGGGCGAGTCCAGCGCTTCACGTTCAGCGAGCACACGCCGTACGTGCCTGAGCCCGTGGAGCAGCCGAGCACCCCCCTGGTGAGGCCGCAGCGGATCACGGACGACTTCCTGAAGGACGTTGCCGCGCAGTATCGGTGGCTGGCCCACATCAACGAGGCGCCGGGACCGGCCATCGCTGAGCAGACTGGGGCCCCCGTGCGCACCGTGCAGGGCTGGATCCTCCGAGCGCGGAAGCGCGGATTCCTTCCCCCCGGCCGGCCGGGGCGTGCGGGATGAGCGGCCGGCGCGCGAACGGCGACTCGTCGGTGTACTTCTCCGAAGCGGACGGGAAGTGGCACGGCTGGGTCACGGTCGGCACGAAGCCGAACGGCGCCCCGGACCGCCGCCACCGCCAGAGCCCGGACGAAGCAGTCGTACGCGCGAAGGTCAAGGAGCTGGAGAAGGCCCGGGACGCGGGCAGGACCAGGAAGGCCGGCCGCGCACCGACCATCGAGCAGTGGCTGACGACGTGGATGGACACGGCCTGCGCGCGCAAGGTGGCCGACGGCACGATGGCGCCGCGCACCCTGGACGACTACCGGTCGAAATGCCGCCTCTACCTGTTCCCCGGCATCGGGAAGCACCGCGTCGACAAGCTGGCTGCCGAGCACCTGGACGCCCTGTACCTCGACATGATCGAGCGCCAGGGCCTGTCCAGCGGCACCGTCCTGAAGACGCACCGGATCATCGCCCGAGCCCTCAAGGTCGCCATGCAGCGCGACATCGTGCACCGGAACGTCGCCACGCTCGTTGAGCCCCCGCAGCCGTCGGAGGTGGAGATCGAGCCGTACGGCCAGGCTGAGGCACGCGCCCTGCTCACCGAGGCCGGGCAGCGGCGCAACGGCGCCCGCTGGTCCGTCGCGCTCGCAATCGGCCTGCGACAGGGCGAGGCGCTGGGCCTGCGCTGGAAGTACCTAGACCTGGACACCGGGGCGATGAAGGTCTGGTGGCAGCTTCAGCGGCTCACCTGGCGGCACGGCTGCGAGGACCCACACGCGTGCGGCGCCGGGCACCACCGCAAGGGCTGCAAGTCGACCTGTCGCCAGCACGCGAAGCTGAAGAACGGGTGCCCGAAGCCGTGCCCGAAGGGCTGCACGGCCCACGCCAAGACGTGCCCCGAGCGCACCGGCGGCGGCCTCGTGTTCCGCGAGCCCAAGGGGAAGAACAAGCGCATCGTCACCATCCCGCCGCCCCTGATCCCCGTACTGCGCGCGCACCGCGCCGAGCAGCTGCGCGAGCGCCTGGCGGCCGGGGAGCTATGGGAGGAACACGACCTCGTGTTCTGCCAGCCCAACGGGCGGCCGATCGATCCTCGGCACGACTGGGACGACTTCAAGGACATCCTGTCGGCGGCCGGGCTGCGGGACGCCCGGGTCCATGACGGCCGGCACACCGCGGGCACGCTGATGATCGAGTCCGGTGTCAGCCCTCGCGTCGTAATGGAAGTCCTGGGTCACTCCTCGATGCGCATGATGGTCCGCTACACGCACGTCGGATCGCCGCTTGCGCAGGACGCGGCCCAGCGGATGGGGGACGCGCTGTGGGGGTGATTGAGCGCCGAACTGCAACG
This sequence comes from Streptomyces sp. 130, assembly GCF_007096885.1. Lineage (GTDB taxonomy): Bacteria > Actinomycetota > Actinomycetes > Streptomycetales > Streptomycetaceae > Streptomyces. The sequence goes on from NZ_VJNO01000028.1 coordinate 5,254, forward strand.
GCAACTGCAACTAGGCATGAAAAAGACCAGCGGCTTCCGAGTGGGAAACCGCTGGTCAAGTACCGAGCCGCCTTCGGGATTCGAACCCGAGACCTACGCATTACGAGTGCGTTGCTCTGGCCAACTGAGCTAAGGCGGCGCGCCCTGTTCGCACCATGATGCGATCAGCAGCGACGCCAAGTCTACACAGTTTCCGGGGGTGCTCCGAACCAGCCCGCTTCGGCACCGTTCGCGCAGGTCAGCGGCACTTCTTGCCCGAGGCGGGCGGGGTCCCCTCCAGGAGGTACGTGTTGATCGCCGTGTCGACGCAGTCGCTGCCACGCCCGTACGCGGTATGGCCGTCGCCCTCGTAGGTGAGGAGGGTGCCCGAGGAGAGCTGGCCGGCCAGGGACTCGGCCCAGGCGTACGGGGTGGCCGGGTCGCGGGTGGTGCCGACGACGACGATGGGGGCGGCCCCCTCGGCCGTGATGCGGTGGGCGGTGCCGGTGGCGGGGACGGGCCAGTGGGCGCAGTTCAGGGCGGCCCAGGCGAAGCCCCTGCCGAAGACCGGGGACGCCTTCTCGAAGGAGGGCAGGGCCTTCTCGACGGCCTCGGGGCCGGTGAAGGCGGGCGGCAGGTCGAGGCAGTTCACCGCGGCGTTGGCGAACATCAGATTGGTGTACTTGCCGCTCGGCTCCCGTTCGTAGTAGCTGTCGGCCAGGGCCAGCAGCCCGGAGCCGTCACCCGACTCGGCGCCGGTCAGTGCCTCGCGCAGCTGGGGCCAGGCCGACTCGTCGTACATCGCGGCGATGACGCCCGTCGTGGCGAGCGACTCGCCCAGCTCGCGCGACTCGCCCGTGGGGACCGGGTCCTCGTCCAGGTCGGCGAAGAGCCTCTTCAGGCGGTCCGCCGCGTCGGAGGCGGAGGTGTTCCCGAGGGGGCACTGCGCCTGCTTCACGCAGTCCTTCGCGAACGACTGGAACGCGGTCTCGAACCCGGCCGTCTGCGCCCGGTTCATCTCCACCGACGAGAGCGAGGGGTCCATCGCCCCGTCGAGCACCAGGCGGCCGGTGCGGCCGGGGAACAGCTCGGCGTACGTCGCACCCAGGAACGTCCCGTACGACGCCCCCACGTAGTTCAGCCGCTCGTCGCCGAGCAGGGCGCGCAGCATGTCCATGTCGCGGGCGGTCTCCACGGTCGAGACATGCGGCAGGACCTCGCCCGAGCGCTTCTCGCAGCCCGAGGCGAACTTCTCGAAGGCGTCATTCAGCTTCGTGACCTCGGCGTCGTCGTCCGGGGTCTGGTCCACCTGCGTGTACGCGTCCATCTGCGGTCCGGTCAGGCACTCGACGGGCTCGCTGCGCGCCACCCCGCGCGGGTCGATGGCCACCATGTCGTAGCGGGCCCGCACCTGGGCGGGGTAGCCGATCCCGGCGTAGCCCTGGAGGTAGCCGATGGCCGATCCGCCGGGGCCGCCCGGGTTGACCAGGAGGGAGCCGATCCGCTTGCCGGGCCCGGTCGCCTTCTTGCGCGAGACGGCGAGCTTGATCTCACCCCCGTCCGGCTTCGCGTAGTCCAGCGGCGCCTTCATCGTCGTGCACTGGAAGCCGCTGACACCGCAGTCCCGCCAGCTCAGGTGCTGCGCGTAGTACGGCTTCAGGGCGGCCGGAACCGCCGGTGGCGACGCGGACCCGGCGCCGGCGGAGGACGCGGCTCCAGACGAGGAGCCTCCGTCGCTGCACCCGGAGACGAGCAGGCCGGCAGTGCCGAGCGCGAGGGCGAGAGTGCGGAACGGGCGCCTGGTGTCCATGCCCGGAGCGTAGCCGCAGCTCCGCCACTCACCCGATTCCTCGCTCTTTCGGGTGATTCGATGGGCGTACGGACCCGTCAGCCGGCGCGCAGCGCCATCGTCATCGCCTCCACCGCCAGCAGCGGTGCCACATTCCGGTCCAGGGCACGGCGGCAGGCCGACACCGCCTCGATCCGGCGCAGCGTGCGCTCCGGGGTGGACGAGCGCGCGACGCGGTCCAGGGCGTCCTCGGCGTCGGCGTTGGCTATCGCGATCCGGGAGCCGAACTGCAGGGCGAGCACATCGCGGTAGAAGCCGGTCAGCTCGGTGAGCGCCAGATCGAGGCTGTCGCGCTGGGTGCGGGTCTTGCGCCGCTTCTGCTTGTCCTCCAGCTCCTTCATCACCCCGGCCGTCCCGCGCGGCATCCGGCCCCCGGCGGCGGCACCGAGCGCCGCCTTCATGTCCTCCGTCTCCTTCGCGTCCACCTCCTCGGACGCCTGCTTCGCGTCCTCGGTCGCGGTGTCGATCAGCTCCTGCGCGGCCTTGAGGCATCCCCCGATGTCCTCGACGCGCAGCGGCAGCTTCAGCACCGCCGCCCGGCGCGCCCGGGCCCGCTCGTCCGTGGCGAGGCGGCGCGCCCGCCCGATGTGCCCCTGGGTCGCGCGGGCGGCGGCGGCGGCCCGCTCCGGGTCGATGCCGTCCCGGCGCACCAGGACGTCGGCGACCGCGTCGACCGGGGGCGTACGCAGGGTGAGGTGGCGGCACCGCGACCGGATCGTCGGCAGCACGTCCTCCAGGGAGGGCGCGCACAGCAGCCACACCGTGCGCGGGGCGGGCTCCTCCACCGCCTTCAGCAGGACGTTGCCCGCGCCCTCGGTGAGGCGGTCGGCGTCCTCCATGACGATGACCTGCCAGCGCCCGACGGCCGGGGAGAGCTGGGCGCGGCGCACCAGCTCGCGGGTCTCCTTCACACCGATGGAGAGCAGGTCGGTGCGGATCACGTCGACGTCGGCGTGCGTACCGATGAGGCTGGTGTGGCAGCCGTCGCAGAAGCCGCAGCCCGGCGCACCGCCCAGCGCGCGGTCGGGGCTGGTGCACTGGAGGGCGGCGGCGAAGGCCCGCGCGGCGGTGGAGCGCCCGGAGCCCGGCGGGCCGGTGAACAGCCAGGCGTGCGTCATCTTCGAGCCGGGCGGCACCGTCTCCCCCGCCGCGTCGGCGGTGACCAGCACATCGGCGTCCCGGGCGGCGGCGCCCAGCTGCTCCCGCACCCGGTCCTGGCCGACCAGGTCGTCCCACACGGACATGGGGCACCGCCTTTCCGCTTCGCTCGACGCGTGGCTCTCGTCGCTCCGGTCTCCCATTGTGGGGGACGGGTCCGACAACGCGGACGCCGATGGCCCCACACCAGGGAAAGGTGCGGGGCCACCGGCGTCGTCCCGTAGGGGTGTCCCGGTCAGCGGCGCGGCCGTCGTCCCCGGCCCCCCGACGACTCCGGGCCCTCGTCGTCGTAACCGCCCAGCAGCTCGTCGGCCAGGCTGGGCAGGTCGTCCAGCGGGGTCTCCTCCGCCCAGTCGGGCCGGGGGCGCCTGGGGCGCTGCCGCTCCGCATGCGGATCGGTGATCTGCGGCAGCTCACGGGTGCGCTCGTTGTCGCTCTCCGCCGGCCGCTCGTCCCGGAAGATGCCGGGCGGCACGCGGTCGGCCGGGCCGGACTCCCGCACGGCGCCGTCGCGCCCGGTGTCCCGCACGGCGGGCAGCACGGTCGTCTCCTCGGAGTCGTCGGAGAACTTCGGGATCACGGTCGTCTCGTCCTGGTCGGACGGCCAGGGCCCGCGGCCCCGGCCGGAACCGGACTCCGGATCCGCCGGTGCGGGAACGGGCTGCGTGATCTCGTTCGGGTCCACGATCGGCGTGGGCACGGTCAGCTCGTTGTCGGGCCCGGCGGGCTTGTCGCCGCCACTGCCGTGATCACCGGCTCGCGACGAGCCCCCGGAGTCCTGCCGCAGCCGGGCTTCCTCCTCCCGGGCCGCCCGGGCGCGGGCTTCCTGCCGCTCGGCCAGGGCGCGTGCCTCCTTCTCGCGGGCGGCCCGCTCACGGGCACGCTCCTCGGCGGCAGCCGCTTCGGCCTCGGCCTTCGCCTGAGCCTCCGCTTCCGCCTGACGGCGGGCGGCCTCGGCCCGGAGCAGGGCCTCCTCGGCCTTGCGCTGCTTCTCCAGCCGCGCGGCCTCGGCCTCCTTGCGGAGCCGGGCCTCCTCCTCCGCCTGCCGGCGCAGCCGCGCCTGCTCCGCTTCGTAGGCCGCTTCCTCGGCTTCGCGGCGCGCGCGCTCGGCCTCGGCGACGCGGCGCGCCTCCTCGGCACGCTGCCGCTCCTCCTCGGCCTTGCGGGCGGCCTCTTCCTCGGCCCGGCGCCTGGCCTCCTCGGCCTGGCGCTCGGCCTCGCGGCGGCGGGCTTCCTCCTCCTCGCGGCGCTTGCGTTCCTCCTCCTCGGCGCGGAGCTTGGCGAGCTGTTCCTGCCGCTCGCGCTCCAGGCGCTCCTCCTCGGCCTTGCGGGCGGCCTCTTCCTCGGCCCGGCGCCTGGCCTCTTCCTCGGCGGCCTTGCGGGCCTCCTCGCGGGCCTTGATCTCGGCCTCGGAGAGGGGCAGGACCTGGTCGAGGCGGTGGCGTACGACCGTGGTGATGGCCTCAGGTTCCTGCCCGGCGTCCACCACGAGGTAACGCGTCGGGTCGGCGGCGGCCAGGGTCAGGAAGCCGGAACGCACCCGGGCGTGGAACTCCGGCGGTTCGGACTCCAGCCGGTCGGGCGCCTCGGTGAACCGTTCCCTCGCGGTCTCGGGCGCGACGTCCAGGAGGACGGTCAGGTGCGGTACGAGGCCACTCGTCGCCCAGCGCGAGATGCGGGCGATCTCGGTCGGCGCCAGATCGCGGCCCGCGCCCTGGTAGGCGACGGACGAGTCGATGTAGCGGTCGGAGATGACGACGGCGCCGCGCTCCAGGGCCGGGCGGACGACCGAGTCGACGTGCTCGGCGCGGTCGGCGGCGTACAGCAGGGCCTCGGCCCGGTTGGAGAGCCCGGCCGAGGACACGTCGAGCAGGATGGACCGCAGCCGCTTCCCGATCGGGGTCGCGCCCGGCTCACGGGTGACGACGACCTCGTGGCCCTTGGCCCGGATCCACTCGGCGAGCGCCTCCACCTGGGTGGACTTGCCGGCTCCGTCGCCGCCCTCCAGGGCGATGAAGAACCCGTTCGCGGCGGGCGCGACGGCCGGGTCGCCGCCGCGCAGCGCCTCGCGCAGATCGCGCCGCAGCGGTACGCCGGAGCGGTCGTCGGTCTTCGCGAGGACGATGACCGCGACGGGCAGCAGCAGGGCGCCGACCAGCATCAGGGTGAACGCGGCGCCGCCGTGCGCGAAGACGAAGTCGCCGATGGTCAGCCGGTGGGTGCCGATGGCCGCGGCGACCAGCGGGCCGCCGACCGCGGCGAGGGCGATGAGGACCCGGACGACGGCCTGGAGGTGTTCGCCGATCCTGGTCCGGCGGGCCTCCTCGGTCTCCTGGTCGACGAGGACGTGACCGGTGTTCGCGGCGACGCCCGCCGCGTATCCGGCGAGCACGGCGAGCAGGACGACGGTCGCCGTGTCCGGGACGAGGCCCATCGCCAGGAGGGCGATGCCCGTGACGGCGGTGGCGAACGAGAGCATCCGCCGCCGGGACAGCGTGGGCAGCACCTTCCCCGCCGTACGGATGCCCACACCCGTACCGCCGGTGAGGGCGAGGACCAGCAGGGCGAGGGTGACGGGCCCGCCGCCGAGGTCGCTGGCGTGCAGCACGGCGACGGCGGCGGCGGTCGCGATGGCTCCGGCGACCGCCGCGCAGGTGGCGACGATGAGCGGGATGGAACCGGTGCGTCCCTTGTCGGGGCCGTTCCCCGCGGACGGCCGGCGCAACCCCTCCAGGGGCGAGCGCGGGCGGGGCGTCTGCGTGCCGGGCAGTTCCAGGAAGTACAGGGCGGAGATGGAGGCGGAGAACAGTCCGGCCGCGACGTACGAGCCGAGGGCCGCCTGGTGGAAGGAGAACCAGTCCAGGCCGGAGCCCAGCAGGCTGCCGATCACGGTGGCGACCAGCAGCACGGCCGCCGCGAGGGGGACGGCCGCGAAGTCCGTCCGCAGGGACAGCCGGCGCAGTGCGTCGAGGTGGTCCGGCAGCGGGCGCACGGCGGCGCCCTCGATCGGCGGGGCCGGCAGCAACGCGGGCGCCGCGCTCTCCTTGGCGACGGTCCAGAGCCGTTCGGCCGCCCCGGCCACGAAGACGGTGACGAGGATCATCGTGAGCGCGTTGGAGGGCGTCCAGTCGATCCACAGGGGCGCGACGACGAGCAGCAGGAGCCGCAGCCCGTCGGCGCCGATCATCAGCCACCGCCGGTCGACCGGCCCGCCCGGCGCCGTGAGCGACGTCAACGGCCCGAGAAGTACGGCTCCGAAGAGCAGGGTGGAAATGATCCGGGCCCCGAACACGGCGGCGACGGCAAAGGCCGCCCCTCGGTATCCGGTCCCGAATGAGCCCTCGAGAACCGCCGCTTGCAGCGACAGCAGCACCAGCACGAGAAGGGCGAGTGCATCGCCGGTACTGCCGACGAGCTGGGCGCTCCACAACCGCTTCAGCGGAGGAACACGCAACAGGGCTCGTACGGCGCGCTCGCGTGAGTCTGCGGCAAGTGCGTCGGAGGTGGGGCTCACGACCGTAGGCTGCTCGGCTCGCGTCATCCGCCCAGCCTAACGGGACACCCACATTCCCCGTGCCCCCACCCCAACAAACCCCCCCCCCCCCCCCCCCCCCCCCCCCCCCCCCCCCCCCCCCCCCCCCCCCCCCCCCCCCCCCCCCCCCCCCCCCCCCCCCCCCCCCCCCCCCCCCCCCCCCCCCCCCCCCCCCCCCCCCCCCCCCCCCCCCCCCCCCCCCCCCCCCCCCCCCCCCCCGCGGGGCCCCGGCGGGGGGGGGGGCGGGCCCCCCCCCCGGTTTCGGGAAGGGGCGGGTAGGGGAACAGCCCCGCCGCAGGCGCCAGACGCCCCGACCGCCTACTCCTCCGCGGCAGCCTTCTTGGCGACAGCCTTCTTCGCCGTCGTCTTCTTGGCCGCCGCCGTCTTGGCCGCCGCCGTCTTGGCCGTCGTCTTCTTGGCGGCAGCCTTCTTCGTGGCCGCAGCCTTCTTCGCCGGCGCCTTCTTGGCCGCGGCCTTCTTCGTCGTCTTCTTCTTCGCGGGCCCCTTCGCCCGCTTCTCCGCCAGCAGCTCGTACCCGCGCTCCGGCGTGATGTCCTCGACACTGTCCCCGGTACGCAGCGTCGCGTTCGTCTCCCCGTCGGTGACGTACGGACCAAAGCGCCCGTCCTTCACCACGACCGGAGACCCGCTCACCGGGTCGGTCCCCAGCTCCTTCAGCGGCGGCTTCGCCGCGGCCCGCCCACGCTGCTTCGGCTGCGCGTAGATCGCGAGCGCCTCGTCGAGCGTGATGTCGAAGATCTGGTCCTCGGAGGTCAGCGACCGCGAGTCCGTGCCCTTCTTCAGGTACGGCCCGTAGCGCCCGTTCTGCGCGGTGATCTCGACGCCTTCGGCGTCCACCCCGACCACCCGCGGCAGCGACATGAGCTTGAGCGCGTCGTCCAGCGTCACCGTGTCGAGCGACATCGACTTGAACAGCGAGGCCGTCCGCGGCTTCACCGCGTTCTTCCCGGTCTTCGGCGTGCCCTCGGGCAGCACCTCGGTGACGTACGGCCCGTACCGCCCGTGCTTGGCGACGATCTGGTTCCCGCTCACGGGATCGGCGCCGAGCTCGAAGTCGCCGCTCGGCTTGGCGAGCAGCTCCTCCGCGTAGTCGACGGACAGCTCGTCGGGCGCCAGATCGTCGGGGATGTCCGCCTTCTGGTACCCCTCGGCGTCCTTCTCGCCCCGCTCGATGTACGGACCGTACTTCCCGACGCGAAGCTTGATGTCGTTGCCGACGGGGAAGGACGAAATCTCCCGCGCGTCGATCGCGCCGAGATCGGTGACGAGTTCCTTGAGCCCGCCGAGGTGGTCGCCGTCGCCGTTGCCCGCGTCGGAGGCCGCTCCCGCACCGGACGCGTCGTCGCCCTCCTGCGTACCGAAGTAGAACCTCTTCAGCCACGGCACGGACTGGGCCTCACCGCGTGCGATGCGGTCGAGGTCGTCCTCCATGCGGGCCGTGAAGTCGTAGTCGACGAGCCGGCCGAAGTGCTTCTCCAGCAGGTTGACCACGGCGAACGAGAGGAACGACGGCACCAGGGCCGTGCCCTTCTTGAACACGTAACCGCGGTCCAGGATCGTCCCGATGATCGAGGCGTACGTCGACGGGCGGCCGATCTCGCGCTCTTCGAGCTCCTTGACCAGCGACGCCTCGGTGTACCGGGCCGGCGGCTTCGTCGCGTGGCCGTCGACGGTCATCTCGTCGGCGGACAGCGCGTCGCCCTCGGTGACCTGCGGCAGCCGCCGCTCCCGGTCGTCCAGCTCGGCGTTCGGGTCGTCGGCGCCCTCGACGTACGCCTTCATGAAGCCGTGGAAGGTGATCGTCTTACCGGACGCGGAGAACTCGGCGTCCCGCCCGTCGCTCGCCCGGCCGCCGATCTTGACGGTGACCGAGTTACCGGTCGCGTCCTTCATCTGGGAGGCGACGGTCCGCTTCCAGATCAGCTCGTAGAGACGGAACTGGTCGCCGGTGAGGCCGGTCTCGGCAGGCGTGCGGAAGCGGTCGCCGGAGGGGCGGATCGCCTCGTGCGCCTCCTGCGCGTTCTTGACCTTGCCGGCATACGTACGCGGCTTCTCGGGCAGGTAGCCGGCGCCGTACAGCTGCGTGACCTGCGCCCGGGCCGCGGCGACCGCGGTGTCCGAGAGGGTCGTGGAGTCGGTACGCATATAAGTGATGAAGCCGTTCTCGTACAGCTTCTGCGCGACCTGCATGGTGGCCTTCGCCCCGAAGCCCAGCTTCCGGCTCGCCTCCTGCTGGAGGGTCGTCGTACGGAAGGGCGCGTACGGGGAGCGGCGGTACGGCTTCGACTCGACGGACCGCACGGCGAACGCGGAGTCCGCGAGCGCGGCGGCGAGGGCCCGGGCGTTCGCCTCGTCCAGGTGCAGCGTCTGGCCGGAGGCGGACTTCAGCTGCCCGTCGGCGCCGAAGTCGCGGCCCTGGGCGATGCGGCGCCCGTCGACCGCGCTGAGCCGGGCCGTGAAGGTCGACGGGTCGGACGCGTCGCCGCCCCGACCGGTGGCGAAGGTTCCGGTCAGGTCCCAGTACTCGGCGGAGCGGAAGGCGATGCGCTCGCGCTCCCGCTCGACGACGAGCCGGGTGGCGACGGACTGGACGCGGCCCGCCGAGAGCTTCGGCATGACCTTCTTCCACAGGACCGGCGAGACCTCGTAGCCGTAGAGGCGGTCGAGGATGCGGCGGGTCTCCTGGGCGTCGACCATGCGCTGGTTCAGCTCGCGCGGATTGGCGACGGCGGCCCGGATCGCGTCCTTGGTGATCTCGTGGAAGACCATCCGGTGGACGGGGACCTTGGGCCGCAGGACTTCCTGGAGGTGCCACGCGATGGCTTCGCCCTCGCGGTCCTCATCGGTGGCGAGGAAGAGCTCGTCGGACTCGGCCAGCAGCTGCTTCAGCTTCCTGACCTGGGCCTTCTTGTCCGCGTTGACGACATAGATCGGCTGGAAGTCGTGCTCGACGTCCACGCCGAGCCGGCGCACCTCGCCGGTGTACTCGTCGGGCACCTCGGCGGCGCCGTTCGGGAGGTCGCGGATGTGCCCGACGCTCGCCTCGACAACGTATCCGGGGCCGAGGTAGCCCTTGATCGTCTTCGCCTTGGCAGGGGACTCGACAATGACGAGTCGGCGGCCGCCCTGTGCGGTCTCGCTGGTCGGGGACAACTTCGCTCTTCTCTCCGGTCGACGCTCGGTAGGCATCCGGGGCAGCGCGAGGGCGCTGCCGACAGTGCTGTCGCTGCGGAGTGTGACGGTACAACCCGCCCCCGTGTCAAACGGCAAAAGCCCGCAACGGCCACTCGAACGGTAACCCGACTTCCGCCATTCCTGCCGCCCGGCCCGCTCGGTCCGCCGCGCACACGGCCGCCGCCTGCGGCTTTCGGCACCGTCCGGACCGCCCTGCGGGCGCGGGGCGCCCGGGCCGGCCGGCCCGGGCGTGTTTCCGGCCTCACCGCCCGGAGCCCGGGCCGGGCCGGCCTCGTACGCGAGGCGCACGGGCGCACTCACACGCGACCGAAGCACCACACCCCGAGGACGAGGAAAAGTACGCCGAACACGGTGGCGAGTGCGGTGGAGAAGAGGGGGCGCACCCCGTACACCACCGGCGCGCGGTTCAGCACGCGCGCCCCCGTCCACAGCAGCAGCGCCGCGCCGAACAGTGCGAACGTCGTTCCGGCGATAGCAGCGGGCCCGCTCTCCATTCCGTACGCCTCCCTCTTCCCTGCCGCGTCTCGGATACGCGGGGAGGCTCCCACCGCGGAACGTCGCGGACGCCAACACGGGGTGAACAGCGGGAGCGTCCCGTCACCCACGGCGAGCAGCGACCGCGCCCAGCCCGGAAAGAGCGTCAAGCGGAATACGCAGACCGAGCAGGAGGCAGGCCGGGGAGAGCGTGAAGCCCTGATGACGAGAGTTTTCAGCACATGCGAGAGAGCCCGGCCGAACCGAAGCGGAGCACTGCGGCGGCGGCTGAGCACGACCCCTCGGCATCCCGTGACGCCGCTCGTTGGCGACGGCCGCCGTGCCGCCGTACGCACAGGCTGTGGACGAGGGATCACGGCGTTGCCGAGCAGGTGGATGCGGTCGTCGGCGGCGCCCAGCTGCCGTCCCGGGAAGACGAGGAAGAGGAGTCGCAACAGCGGGCCACAGGTCTTGCCGCGGAAACGATCCGGCGCTGGTGGGCGGGGCGGAACCGGAATCCGTAGGGGGTACGGGCGGGCAGACGACGGAGAGCGGGGTGGGCACTGGAGCCGCCGACGGCTCCGACCGTCTGCTGATCACGCCCATCGGGGCCGGAGAGCGTCGCGCAGACCGGGGACACGAGGACGGCGAGGTGGTCGCCGGCGGCGAACGGCACATGTACGACACGTGCGTCCGCACACCATCGGCGGCGGCCAGGCACACGGCCCGGACCGGCGTCACGCGGCGACCTCACCGCCGAGGCGGCGGTCCGCCACGGACTCGGGGACCTGAGCCACGGACTCGGCGCCTGAGCCGCGGACTCCGCACGGGGGGCGCCCGCCTCCCCGGCGATCACGATGTAGGCGTCCTCGGGGGTCCGGGTGACGACCCGTCCGACGCGAACCGCGTCAAGCGCTGCCAGGCCCTCTCCGCGCAGATCAACGCCGTGCTCCGTCCACCCCGGTCCCCGGCCACCACGCCGTGCGCACCGGCCACTGCGCGCATGCGTTCGAGGTGGTCTTCGCCCGCCCCATGCGCCTCGGTCCCCAGGACGCCGCGTTCCTGCACACGCGACTTGAGCCGGTCCGGCGTACCGAGTGCCCTGGACGTGCCGCCCGCGATGACAGCGATCCGGTCGCACAGCTCGTCGGTCTCCGCCGTGTGATGCGTAGTCAGCAACACCGTGGGCCACCTGCGCGCAGCCGACGACGGTGCGGCGGAGGTCCCGCCCCGCCACCGGTTCCACACCGATGGACGGGGTTCGTCCGGCAAGGGGACTTCAGGGACGGAGCAGCCCGGCGATCCGCTGCTTCTGGTCCCGTGCTCGACTTCGAGCAACTCTGCGAAGTGGCGCAGGTTATCGACGGCGGGGAGCCGGTCGTGCAGGCCCCGCTCCGTCTCGACGGCGGTGCCCCCGACCGGCCGGGGCGGCATGAAGGCGGGGAACAGGTGCGGGCCGTCGATCAGCAGCCGCAGCGCATGCGTCCGGTCGTCTCACGCAGCACCTCGCTGGCTCGCACCACCCAGTCCCGTACGGGCGGGAGGGGTGGCGGTGCGGCATCGGCGCCTCGGAGGCTGCGCAAGGCGCCCCACAGACGCACGGCGTCCCACAACGGGTTGATCGCGACGCGGGTCGCGCCGAGCGACGCCTCGTCCAGCTCGACCCGGATCACCCGGTCATGGCGCCACCCGGCGGCAACGGCTCCAGGAAGCCCTCCTCGACCAGCAGTCGGATGGCCTGCGGGGTGCGGTCCCTCAGCAGCACCGGGTCCTCGTTCATCAGCTGGGCGATGGCGTCGAGGATGCGCCCGGCGGGCAGCGAGCCGTCGCAGACACCGGCGAAGCCGGCCCCGACCGCGTCGACCTTGGTAGCCCTGCGCATGCCCCGGTTCTGACGGAGCACCACATGCTCCGGGTCCTCCGCCCCGGGGAGCCCCACCTGCTCCTGCACCACCTCGGCGGCCAGGGTGAAGTGGGCGGCGAGCAGCGCGGCGTCGTCCTGCTCGCGCAGAAAGTCCTGGCGGGCGAAGTGCGCCTCGACCGCAGGGCCGAGCGGCTGCTCCACCGCGTGCGGCCACTCCTCGATCACGATGGAGGGATTCCCGGCGGCGGCCGGGGCGGACCTCCGCAGCGTGATCCAGCCGAAGCCGACGCCCTTCGTCCGCCGCGCCTCGAACTCGTCCAGCCAGGCGTCGTACCGCGCCTCGTACTCCGCCGGGTCCGTGCGGTGGTCGCCGCTGTCGCGGAGCCACAGCTCGGCGTACTGCGTGACGTCCTGCACCTCGCGCTGCACGATCCAGGCGTCGCACCCCTCCGGGACCCAGGCGCGCAGCCGGCCCTGCCACTCCTCGTCCTCGGTGTGCTCCCAGTTGGCCAGGAAGTGGGCGAAGCCGCCCTCGTTGAGCCGGTCGCCGGTCTGCCGCACCAGGGTCCGGCACAGGTCGTCACCGGCCATTCCGCCGTCGCGATAGGTGAGCCGGGCGCCCGGCGAGATGACGAATGGCGGGTTGGAGACGATCAGGTCGAAGGTCTCGCCGCCGACCGGCTCGTAGAGCGAGCCCTCGCGCAGGTCGGCCGGGGCCGCTCCGGACAGGGCGAGGGTGAGCCGGGTGAATGCGAGGGCGCGCGGATTGAGGTCGGTCGCCGTGACCCTGGTGGCGTGCTGCGCGGCGTGCAACGCCTGGATGCCGGAGCCCGTACCGATGTCGAGGGCGGAGCCGACGGGCCTGCGGACGGTGATGCCGGCCAGGGTGGTGGAGGCCCCGCCGATGCCGAGGACGACGCCCTTCTCGCGCGAGCCGATCCCGCCGGCGCCGCCCACCGCGCAGCCCAGGTCGGACACGATGAACCAGTCCTCGCCGTCCGGCCCGCCGTACGGCCGCACATCGACGGTCGCCCGCACCTCGCCGGCCGTCTCGGTCAGCCAGCCGTCCGCCACGCACTCCTTCAGCGGGAGCACGACCGCAGCCCGCTCGACGGGCACGGCACGCTGAAGGAGGAAGAGGTGCACCAGCGTGTCGAGCGGCGTGTCCCCACGCGTGGCCCGTGCCGCCGGGACCGTCTCGCTGCGCGCCAGCGCCGCGTAGGCGGGCGCGCCGAGCAGGTCGAGGAGCCCGTCGGCCGTGAACGCGGCCGTGAGCAGGGCCTCACGGAGCCGGTGCGCGTGGTCCGTCGCGGGAAGGTCTGCTGCGAAAAGGCTGGTCTTACTCACGTGCTCCATTGTGACGGCTCCCACTGACAACGGCAGCGACCCGGCCACCGCGCCGGGAATCCCCGGGGTGGCCGGGCCGCTCACCCGGTTTCCGTCCACTCTCGGCGGCCGTGACGACGGCCGCCCGATTACGCCTTCTTGTCGGCGGACGCGGAGGGAGACGCTTCCTTCGACGGCTCGGCCGAGGGCTCGGAGTCGTCCGACGCGCCGGCCGAGGGAGAGGCCGAGGCGGTCGGCTTCTGGCAGCCCTCCTGCTTCGCCATCGCGGTGCCGACCTCGCCGGACTGGAGCTTCTGCAGCGCCTGGTCACCGCTGGTGCTGATCTTGTTCAGCTCCTCGGCGATGCCCTTGAGCCCGTCGGCGAACTTGCCCTGGTCCTTCGTCTCCAGGTCATCGACCTTCTCCTGGAGCTTCGCGTAGGCCGCGGAGGAGGCGTTGAGCTCCTTCACGGCCTCCTTCTGCGTGGTCTCGCCGTCGTCCACCGGCGGCGGACCCGCCGAATCGACGGCCGAGCCCAGTGCCTTGTACGCCTGCGAGATCTGCTGGAAGGCAGCAGAGTCGGTCTTCTGGACGTCGGCCGGCTTGCTGTTGTCGGAGGTCTGCTGCTGAATGGACGCGTTGGCGTTCGCGATCTTCTGCAGCTGGGGCTGAACCTGGTCGCAGACCTTCTTCGCCCAGTCGTTCACCTTGTCGTCGCTGTCGTCGCTGCAGCCCGACAGTGCCAGTACGAGTACCGCACCGCCGGACAGCGCGGCTGCAAACTTCTTGTTCACCGGTTTGGTCCCTTCCAAGGCTCTCGGCCCCGGAACTTACACGCCGAGCGCCCCCCATCCGGGTGCCAGGCGTCCGATAGGCAGGCTTTTGCAGCCATTTGCACCAAGGGAAATGAGGGATACGCAACTCACCCGGACAGCCCTCGCGGAGGAGCACGCGCAAACGATTCTCCACCGGCACAGGGGGACTGCCGGGCGGACGCGACGTCAGAGATTCATGGTCTGCGGGGAGCTGAGCGCACGTCGCCCGCCCGCCCACCGGCGCCGTTCAGGGAAGAACTCCGACCGGCGTCTTCGGCCAGTTCATCCGGATCACTCCGCCGTCCGCACCCGACCGGACCTCCACGTCGTCAACGAGTCCGCTGATGACCGCGAGACCCATCTCGTCCTCTTCGTCAGCCTCGGGTTCATCGAGCCCTCCGCCGGAGGCCGCACCGCGTCGTCCGGAGACACCACCCGGAACGGAGCCGTCCGCACCGGGACCCGGCACCTCGTCCCCGACCTCGATGGCGAACGTCTTCTCGTCCTCGATCAGGCGGACCGTGACGGGAGCCGTGATGCCGTGGCTCCGGTGCAGGCCGACGGCGCGGCTGCACGCCTCGCCCACCGCAAGGCGGACCTCGTCGAGCACGGCCTCGTCGACTCCGGCCCTGCGCGCCACGGCCGCCGCCACAAGACGGGCGGTCCTGACGTGTTCGGGCTGGGCACTGAAGCGGAGTTCAACGGTGGCCATGCGATCCCCCTCGAACGTACGTATGTGCATGCCAGGGACAGACCACGGCCGGAAGCCCCGCTCCATCTGCGGTCGCTTGGCTCCCGGCATCGGAGCGGACTCCCGGACGGGTCGGACGACTGACGAACAACGGCTGCCAAACAAAATCGGTCACGGGCCGCCGACCGGGTGATCCCGGCAGCCCTGGCACGCCCCACCGGCCACGGCGGAACGGACACCACCACCCGGCCGGCTTCCTCAGAAGCCTTCGCGGGCCGGTCCGACGCCGGGCCGGCACGAGCCGGCCCGGCGCCCGGCCCGATGTCAGTCGGTGGCGGCGACGGCCTCGTCAACCGTGTTGTGGATCGGGAACACCTTGGTCAGACCGGTGATCCGGAAAATCTTGAGAATGCGCTCCTGGTTGCACACCAGGCGTAGCGAGCCCTCATGGGCCCGCACCCGCTTCAGGCCGCCCACGAGCACGCCGAGACCGGTGGAGTCGAGGAAGTCGACGCCTTCCATGTCGACAACCAGGTGGTAGCTGCCGTCATTCACCAACTCGACCAACTGCTCGCGCAGCTTGGGCGCGGTATACACATCAATCTCGCCACCGACCTCGACGACCGTACGGTCGCCACCAGGGCCGGACACATTGCGAGTCGACAAGGACAGGTCCACGGATCCTCCAGCACCTTGCTATCGAGCGGTCGCCCCTCGGTCTCCCCGACGGAGCCGGGGGACGGATCGCCAGCCGCGATGGCATTCAATCACTTACCGGCAGCCATGCACGACGCCTTCGGACCATTGTCCGCCTCGCCAGTGACACACTCGGTGCCGATGGCCAAGAATCAACGCCCCAGTCGACCCCCGGGGAGTGGGGGCTCCCGCCCCTCTCCCGACATGGTCCTCGACCGGCTCGCCGCAGGGGCGGGCCGGTCCGCGCGCATCACTCATACGGAGCACTTGCCCCCGCGGACGGGAACCCATGCGGTCTGGCCCGACCGCATCCGTCCGGAAGTGACAGCCGCCATCCAGAAGGCCGGCATCGACCACCCCTGGGCCCATCAGGCGGCCGCCGCGGAGCTCGCACTGGACGGCACGTCCGTCGTGATCGCCACCGGAACGGCGTCCGGAAAGTCCCTGGCCTACCTCGCCCCGGTCCTCAGCGCCCTCCTGGACGGCTCAGAAGCCCCGAACGGGCGCGGCGCCACCGCTCTCTACCTCTCCCCGACCAAGGCCCTGGCCGCCGACCAGCGCCGCTCGGTCAAGGCACTCGCGGCCCCGCTGGGCAACGGCATCCGGCCCGCCGTCTTCGACGGTGACACGCCGGTCGAGGAGCGCGAGTGGGTGCGCCAGTACGCCAACTACGTCCTGACCAACCCCGACATGCTCCACCGGGGCATCCTCCCGTCCCACCCCCGCTGGTCCTCCTTCCTGCGCTCCCTGCGCTACGTCGTCATCGACGAGTGCCACACCTACCGGGGCGTCTTCGGCTCCCACGTCGCCCAGGTGGTGCGCCGGCTACGCCGCCTCTGCGCCCGCTACGGCTCCGACCCCGTCTTCCTCCTCGCGTCCGCCACCTCCGCCGAGCCCGCCCTCGCGGCCGGGCGTTTGACCGGCCTCCCCGTCACTGAGGTGGCCGACGACGCCTCCCCACGCGGCGAACTCGTCTTCGCCCTGTGGGAGCCGCCGCTGACCGAGCTGCACGGCGAGAAGGGCGCCCCCGTACGCCGTACCGCCACGGCCGAGACCGCCGACCTGCTCACCGACCTCACCGTCCAGGGCGTCCGCTCGGTCGCCTTCGTGCGCTCCCGGCGCGGCGCCGAGCTGATCTCCGTCATCGCCAAGGAACGCCTCGCCGAGGTCGACCGCGCCCTGCCGTCCCGCGTCGCCGCCTACCGCGGGGGGTACCTCCCCGAGGAACGCCGCGCCCTCGAACGCGCCCTGCACTCCGGCAGCCTCCTCGGCCTCGCCGCCACCACCGCGCTCGAACTGGGCATCGACGTGTCCGGGCTGGACGCCGTCGTCATAGCCGGCTACCCGGGGACGAGGGCATCCCTCTGGCAGCAGGCGGGCCGGGCCGGACGGGCGGGCCAGGGTGCCCTCGCCATCCTGGTGGCCCGTGACGATCCGCTGGACACCTTCCTCGTCCACCACCCCGAGGCCCTGTTCGAGCAGCCCGTGGAGTCGACCGTCCTGGACCCGGACAACCCGTACGTCCTCGCTCCCCATCTCTGCGCCGCGGCCGCGGAACTGCCGCTCACCGACAAGGACCTCCAGCTCTTCGGCCCGGCCGCGCCCGGGCTCCTCCCCCAGCTGGAGACCGCCAGGCTGCTCCGCAAACGGCCGTCCGGCTGGCACTGGACCCGGCGCGAGCGGGCCGCCGACCTCACCGACATCCGGGGCGAGGGCGGCCGCCCCGTCCAGATCGTCGAGGAAGGCACCGGCCGGCTGCTGGGCACCGTGGACGAGTCCGCCGCCCACAGCGCCGTGCACGAGGGCGCCGTCCACCTCCACCAGGGCCGCTCCTACCTGGTCCGGAAGCTGGACCTGGGGGACTCCGTGGCCCTGGTCGAACAGGCCGACCCGCCGTACTCGACCACCGCCCGCGACACCACCTCCATCTCCCTCCTGGACACCGACACCGAGATCCCGTGGGGGGACGGCCGCCTCTGCTACGGGTCCGTCGAGGTCACCAACCAGGTCGTCTCCTTCCTCCGCCGCAGGCTGATCACCGGCGAGGTGCTCGGCGAGAGCAGGCTGGACCTTCCGCCCCGCACCCTGCGCACCCGGGCCGTCTGGTGGACGGTGACCGAGGACCAGCTCGAGGCCGCCCGGATCAATCCCGAGATCCTCGGCGGCGCGCTCCACGCCGCCGAGCACGCCTCGATCGGCATGCTGCCGCTCTTCGCCACCTGCGACCGCTGGGACATCGGCGGGGTGTCCGTCCCGCTGCACCCCGACACCCTGCTGCCGACGGTCTTCGTGTACGACGGCCACCCGGGCGGCGCCGGATTCGCCGAACGCGCCTTCCACACCGCCCGCGAGTGGCTGTCGGCCACACGCCTTGCCATCGCGTCCTGCGAGTGCGCTGCGGGCTGCCCGTCCTGCATCCAGTCCCCCAAGTGCGGCAACGGCAACGACCCCCTGCACAAACGAGGCGCCGTCCGGCTCCTCACGGAACTCCTCCGGTCCGCGCCGGGCGGGACGGCCGAGGCCGACAGTTCGGGCCCCCAAGCGGGCGGCCCGGGCCCTACAACGGGGGGCATGGGCGTCACGAAGAGCGGCTCGGCCGCTACGGCGAGGGGCTCGGGTGTCACGGAGAGCGGCTCGGGCCGCCCTGGTGCACCCGCTCCCGGCCGCCCGGCTGATCCCGGTCCGCCCGGGCCGGAGGCACGCTCGCCGGAGGAGCCCCCTCCGCCGGCCCCGCCCGGGACCTGACCTCGGGCGCGTACGACCCGAACCGCGCCCGGGCCGTCACATCGGCGACCTCTCCCAGGACCGCGCACCGCACCACCTCCGCCCCCTGCACCCTGGCCACCTCCTCGGCCGACGCGCAGGCCCGATCCACGCCTTCCAGCGCCCGGGCCGCCGCCGCCAGCGCCGCCAGGTCGGCGGCACCCCCGGCCCGATGCCGGGCGGCGACCACCTGTCCGAGCGCCAGCACCACCGCGAAGACGGTGCACAGCGTCGCCGTGGTCACCGCCGCCCAAACGGTCACCAGCCCCTGGTCCCTCACCGGCGCGCGCCGCCGGCCCAGCCACCGGGCCGGGGCCGCGATCCACCGGCGGCGGCCCCGCCCGCTCACCGGTCACCCCCTTCCACCGCCAGGTCCGGCGCGCCCGCAGCGGTAGCGGCGGCGGGAACGGGCGCGTCCTCGGCCGCGGCCGCTGCCTCCGCCCTCAGCGTCACGGCGAGCCGTCCGGGTCCGGGCGTCGGGGCCGTCACGGTCACCCGCCACAGCGCTCCGGCCCGCTCCACCTCGACCGAAGCCCCGCCGGGCGCCGCGGAAAGAGCGGCCTCCCGCACCTGCGGTGCCGGCTCCGAACGGGCCGCGGCACGGGCGCCGGCCCGGGCCGCGTCCACACAACGGATCTGGGCTGCCGCGGCCATCAGGGCCCAGAGCAGGGCCAGGGCGAACACCGCCAGCACCGGGATCACCATGGCGGCCTCCGCCGTCACCGCTCCTCGATCGCCACGTCCCCTGACGCTCCACACGGCGCTCCCGCGCCATCGCTTTCCCCCTCGCCTCGACCGGCTTCCGGGCCCGGGCCCCGCCGCCCGCGCACCGGCCTCAGAACTTCGCATCGAGCGCGCCCTTCAGCAGTGACTGCAACTGGGACATCACCGCCGCGCTGGTGACGACCTTGTAGAGCACAGCGGCAAACGCACAGGCCGCGATCGTGCCCACCGCGTACTCGGATGTCGTCATTCCGCTGTCGGCACGGGACCGTGCGAGACGGACCACGTACCGCGTCCAGCTCTTGATCTTGCGCATCACTTCGAACTCCTGACTCATCGGTTACGTACATCACGGCTGCACTGCTCTCATGTCTTCGTCGGCTACGTCTTCGTCATCCGGGCTACGCCGGCTGCAGCAGACCCCCGGCCAGCCCGATCACCACGGGCGCCACACCCGCTGCCAGGAACGCCGGAAGGAAGCAGAGCCCCACGGGCGCGGTGACCATCACGGCGGCCCTCTGCGCCCGCGCCACAGCCGCCCTCGCCCGCTCCGCCCGCAGTGCCTCGGCGATCCGGGCCACCGGCTCCGCCGCCGGGGCGCCGGTCGAGCCCGCCCGGTCCAGGCAGCCGGCCAGCGCGGCGGCCCCCGGTATCTCGCCGAACCTCCCCCAGGCGACAGCCGGGTCTCCACCGAGCCGGATCTCCGCCGCCGTCCGAGCGAGCTGATCGCCCACCGCACCGCCCAGGGACTCCCCCACCGCCTCGGCCGCCTCCACCGGACCGGCACCGGCGGAGAGGCACGCCGCCAGCAGGTCCGCCGCCATGGGCAGTTGTCGTGCGGCCTCCTCCGCTCGGGCCTTCGCCTCGGCGGCGAGCCGAGAGGCGTGTCCGAGCCTCTGCCGCTGCCACCGCCGAGCGCCGCAGGCCGAGGCCAGGCCGACCGCCCATCCCACCGGGCCGCCCACGAGGAACCACCCGGTCAGCACGACCGCCGACAGCACCAGCCACTGTCTGACCGCGCCGACGGAGTCCGTCCGGCCCACCCGGGGTCCGGACAACCGGAAGAATCCCGTCCAGCCTTTGGGGGCCGGCAGCCGCACCGTCAGAAGGCGCTCGCCACGACGCCGCACCCGCCGGCCGGCCTGCTGCCGCGCAAGAGGAAGAATCAAGCGCGCGTACAGGCACAACGCCACGCCGACGGCTTCCGCCGCCTGGACGAGCCCGCCGGCCGACGCGCTCATCCCGCTTCCCCCGCCCGGACGATCCGGGCGGCCCAGAAGAGACCGCACATCTCCAGCAGGCCGCCGGTGACCAGGCAGACCAGACCGGCGGTGCTGTGCAACAACACCCTCAACGGGTCCGCGCCCAGCGCGGCGCCGAGCCCCAGACCGATCACAGGAAGCACGGCGAGCACCGTGACCGTCGACCACGCCCCCGCGAGTTGCGCCCGCAGTTCGTCCCGCTGACGGCGTTCGGCACGCAGCGCGCTCTCCAGCCGGCCCAGTCCCGCAGCGAGCCCGGCCCCACTGCCGACCGCCACCCGCCAGCAGGCGGCTACTCCGGCCAGCCCGTCCAGCCCCGGTTCACCCGCCGCCTGGACGAGTGCTCGCGGCACGTCGCCCCCGAATCGCGCGGCTGCCGACACGCGGAATCCGGCTTCGCCCATGATGTCCGTGCCTCGCACCGCGACGAGCAGCGCCTCCCCGGGCTCGCGCCCCGCCCTGAGCTCTCCGACCAGCGCAGCGCACAGGTCCACCACTCCGTTCGCCCGGACCTCCTGTTCCTTGCGCGACCGTCTTTGCAGCAGCCATCTCCGTACCAAGGGAACGGCTACGGCCCCCGCGAACAGCGGCAGTACGGACTGTCCGAGCAGGGCCGGCACCGAAGACATCGGGAGACACAGCAACTCCCACCGCCCTCTGACCCACCCCTCTGTCCGATTACGGGCCCTGCACCACCTCTCCGCCGCCCGTGACCGCTCGCCCCCGTCGGTCAGCAGCGATCGCGCCCTGCGCAGCGGCCGACTGCGCCCCCTCAACACCAGCCACGCCGCCATTGCCGCGCACAGCACCGCAGCGTGCACCACGTCCGGTGCCCCGGCGTGTGCCTCCTCCCCGGTCACAGCGCGCTCCCGATGAGCGCGTACAGCCGCTCCCAGCCCCGATCCCGCTCAAAGCCCGTCACGCCCCACCGCAGCGCCGGAACGGTCAGCACCAGCCCGGCCGCATCCCGCTCCAGCACATGGATGTCCGCGATTCGTCTGCGTCCCGCCCGGTCCCGTACGAGGTGGACCACGACCGACAGAGCCGCCGCCAGCTGGCTGTGCAGCGCCAGCCGGTCCAGCCCCGCCGCGGTGCCGAGCGCCTCCAACCGTGCCGGAACGTGTCCGGCAGCATTGGCATGGACAGTTCCGGAGCCGCCCTCATGTCCCGTATTGAGGGCGGCCAGGAGCTCGGTCACCTCGCTTCCACGTACCTCGCCGACCACCAGCCGGTCGGGGCGCATGCGCAGGGCTTGTCGCACCAGATCCCGAAGGGTCACCCGTCCGGCACCCTCCTGGTTGGCGGGGCGCGACTCCAGCCGTACGACGTGCGGGTGGTCCGGCCGCAGCTCTGCCGAGTCCTCGGCGAGCACGATCCGCTCGCGCTCCCCCCCCGCCCCCAGCAGGCTCGAGAGCAGAGTCGTCTTCCCCGCCCCCGTCCCACCGCTGATCAGGTAGGAGACCCGCGCCTCCACCAGGGCCCTCAGCAGCCGGTCGCCTCCGGGCGGCACGGTCCCGGCCTCGACCAGCTCCGCCAGTGAGAAGGCCCGGGGCCTGACCACCCGAAGAGACAGGCACGTCGACCCGACCGATACCGGGGGCAGCACGGCATGCATGCGAGTGCCGTCCGGCAGCCTCGCATCCACCCAGGGCCTGGCATCGTCGAGCCGGCGTCCCGCCACGGCCGCGAGCCGCTGGGCCAGCCTGCGGACGGCAGCCGCGTCCGCGAAGGACACCTCGGTGAGTTCGAGCCCGCCGCCCCGATCCACCCACACCCGGTCGGGCGCGGACACCAGAACGTCCGTGACATCGGGGTCGGCGAGGAGCGGCTCCAGCGCCCCGGTACCGATCAGTTCCCCTCTCAGTTCGTCCGCGCGACCCAGCACTTCAGCCGTGCCGAGCAGACGGCCCTGCGCCCGCAGAGCGGCGGCGACCCCGGCCGGGGTCGGATCGGTGCCGCTGGAGGCGAGCCGTTGCCTGACCGCGTCGAGCAGTGCCTCGGTCATGGGGTGCTCCCGGCGAGCGGTCCGCTGACGCTCTCCGTCGCGAGCGCCTGTTCCCAGAAGGCAGCGCAGAACCTGGCCAGCGGGCCGCGCGCGTTGCCACCGGGCGGCTCACCGATGTCCTGCTCGGCCGGCAGACCTCTTTCCAGCGGAACTTCGCCGGCCAGCGGCAGACGCATGGCTCGGGCCACCCACTGCGCGTCGATCCCTGGCGCGTACGGTCCCCGGGCCACTACCCGCAGGTCGTCGAGCACCGCCCCGGTCATCGACGCCACCCGCTTCGCCGCCGCGACCGCTCGCAGCTCCCCGGGAACGACCACAAGCCCCAGGTCCAGCTGAGCGAGGGCCTCGGCCACTGCTTCGTCCACCCGGCGCGGCAGGTCGACCACCACCACCCCGCCAAGCCTGCGCGCGGCGGCCAGCACCGCCCGCATGGCGGGTGCCGGGATCACCACCCAGTCGTCCCGGCCCCAGCTGAGCACCCGAAGCCCATGCAGCGCGGGCAGCGACTCCTCCAGCGCGCCCCCACCGACCCGCCCCTTGGAATGAGCGAAATCCGGCCACCGCATGCCCTCCGCCCGCTCGCCGCCGAGCAGCACGTCGATGCCGCCGCCCAGCGGGTCCCCGTCGATGAGCATGGTCCGCTGCCCCGCTCTCGCGGCGGACACCGCCAGAGCGCAGGCCAATGTGGACGCCCCCGCGCCACCCCGGCCACCGATCACCCCGACCGTGACCGCCGGCCGGCCGACGCCTTCCGACGCATTGGCGATCTGGTCGACGAGCCAGGTCTCGGAGTCAGGCAGCCGGATCACGTACTCCGCACCGATTTCGACGGCTCGACGCCACACGTCCGGCACGTCCTGCCCCCTGCCCACCACCATGACGCCCCTCCTGCGCGCCGCTCCGCGGCACCGTGCGGCCGCGTCGTCGCCGACGAGGACCATGGGCGCCTGCTCCCACCCCTCCCGATGGTTCGGCAGCGTGTGATGCACCTCCGGTTCCGCACCGGCGGCGGCACACAGCCTCAGCAAGTCGTCGAGCAGGTCCGCGTCCTCGGTCACGATCAGCGGTCCGCCCCGCCGCGTGGTGACAGCCGCCCACCGGTCCTGCGCACTGGATTCAGCCACGTTCTCCCCCTCCATCACTCGCCTTCACCGCCGTTCGCGACGATCTCGGATCCCGTCCGAGAACGGCGATTGCGGTACCCGTGGAGTTCACGGGTGGAATCACCGTGCAGCGCTTCCGGAAAAGATGTGGATCTTGGTTAAAAACTGTGGACAACTCAGTGGTTGTGAATAACTTCGTCGCTCATACCGGTGACTTCCTGGCGCGACTCTTTCGCTACCCAGCGTCACGGCGCACGCTCAGGGGAGTGGGGCGCAGACGGAGCCCTGCCTGGTGCGGAAGGAGAAGAAATGGTCGATTCCGCGCGGCAAACCGCGTCCGGACATGCGACGACCCCCGCCGGGGGGGAGAGCGGGGGTCGTCCCCACGGCCGACTCGGGGGGGGGAGGAGCCGGACCGGCTTAGCACGGTCGCGAACGATCCGTGACTTCCATGGTGTACCCGAGGTCCTTCTCAGGCAAACCCACGCGCTGGGGTTTACGCCGAATGGCGGGCCCCTATGCTCTGCATGTGGAAAACCGCTTCTTGCCGCGCACAGCCGCCTTCTTCGACCTGGACAAGACGGTCATTGCGAAGTCCTCGACACTGACCTTCAGCAAGTCCTTCTACCACGGCGGCCTGATCAACCGCCGCGCGGTGCTGCGTACCGCGTACACGCAGTTCGTGTTCCTTGCCGGAGGCGCGGATCACGACCAGATGGAGCGGATGCGCGAATACCTCTCGGCGCTCTGCAAGGGCTGGAACGTGCAGCAGGTCAAGGAACTCGTGGCCGAGACTCTGCACGAACTGATCGACCCGATCATCTACGACGAGGCGGCGACCCTCATCGAGGAGCACCACACCGCCGGCCGCGACGTCGTGATCGTCTCGACCTCGGGCGCCGAGGTGGTCGAACCGATCGGTGAGCTGCTCGGCGCCGACCGCGTCGTCGCCACCCGCATGGTTGTCGGTGACGACGGTTGCTACACGGGCGAGGTGGAGTACTACGCGTACGGCCCCACAAAGGCCGAAGCCATCAAGGCACTCGCCGAATCCGAGGGATACGACCTGGCCCGCTGCTACGCGTACAGCGACTCGGCCACCGATGTACCGATGCTGGAAGCCGTCGGCCATCCCCACGCGGTCAACCCCGACCGCGCGCTGCGCCGTGAGGCCACGCTCCGGGAGTGGCCGATTCTCGCCTTCGACCGGCCCGTCCGCCTCAAGCAGCGCCTCTCCTCATTCTCCCTGCCACCGCGTCCGGCCCTCATGGCCGCGGCAGCCGTGAGTGCGGCAGCGCTCACGGCCGGTGCCGTCTGGTACGCCGCCCGCCGGCGAGCCGGAACGGCTTCCGTCTGACGCGACCCATTGAAGCAACTCGTCCGTAATTGAACCCAAAAGTAAAGAAGTGCGGTCGGCACTACCGCTCCATCGGTCCCTGGAGTACAAAGGACTCAACGGCCCGCGAGACCAAGGACATCCGCGAGGATGACCTGAATTTACGCAGCAAAGGCCCCACGGACCGCGCATGGAAACCCGGCACCCACGCGACGTCGACCCGTCGATTACGGGCCAGCCGCACCAGGAGCGGGCAAAGACTCCGACCTGATGGGCATATTTCGAGGACGCTTGGTAACTGGGCGGACGTGCCAGCGGCGGTACCGGTTCCGGTACCGCCGCAACCATGCTCGGACCCGTATGTCAGCCGACCGGGCAGCGTCGGCGGCACGCGTCGATCGCGTTATGCGGCGCCTCGTTGCAGGGCCTCGCACACCGCGGTGGATTCCCTGACGCCGAGTTCCGCCGAGCGCCCGCAATGACTGATCCAGGCCGCCATGCCTTCCGGCGTACCGGACAGGTAGCCGTCGAAAGCGGCGGCGTAGGCCGCCCGCCCCTGCTCGGCGTGCCCGACTTCGGCAGGGCAGATCGATTTTGGATCGAGCCCGCTCCCGATCAGCACGATCCGCTCTGCGGTCCGCGCCACCAGGCCATTGTGCGAACCGAAGGGACGCAGCGCCAGCAACTCTCCATGGACGACAGCGGAGGTCACCAGAGCCGGCGCCTCGCTCCCCGAAAGGATGATCCTGCTGAGGCCGTCCAATCGGCCCGCGACCTCGTCAGCGTCCGGCAGGGGGGCCTCGATCAGAGGCTCGTCCACCGGTTCACCCGCGAGCCTGGGCCGCCCGACCGCGTCCTGCGGGGCAGCGCTGCCCGCCGCCACCAGGTGGAGCCGTGCCAGGACCCGCAACGGCGACTGCCGCCAGATGGAGAGCAGCTGCCCCGCCTCCGCCGTCAGGCGAAGGGCGGCCCCGACGACACGCGCCTCGCCGTCGCCGCTGAAGTCGGTGCGCCGGCGCACTTCTTCCAGATTCCAGTCGGCGCCGGACAGAGCGGCCGATGCACGCGCGCCCCGAAGAGCGGCCTCCGCGGTGACCTCGTTGCTTCGACGTCGCATCACACGGTGGCCGTAGACGCGGTCCACCGCCTTGCGTACGGAGTCCACCGCGTCGGTCACGCCCGGCAGAGCGCCCAGTGCGACGAGCGGGTCCGAGGAAGTCGTACTCATAAGTAGCGAGGCTACGCGCCTCCCGCCCGCCGACCGACCGCAAGTGGCCTTCTTCACGCAACGGGGCAACTCGCCGCGATCGATCGACTACCCTAGGTGAACATGAAGATCGCTTTCGTAGGGAAGGGCGGCAGCGGGAAGACCACGCTGTCCTCGCTCTTCATCCGCCACCTCGCAGCCAATGAAGCCCACGTCGTCGCGGTGGACGCCGACATCAACCAGCACCTCGGAGCCGCGCTCGGCCTTGATGAGGACGAATCCGCAGCACTGCCCGCCATGGGGGCCCAGCTGCCTCTCATCAAGGAGTACCTGCGCGGCAGCAATCCGCGCATCGCCTCGGCCGAGACGATGATCAAGACGACGCCGCCGGGCGAGGGCTCACGCCTCCTGCGCGTGCGCGAGGACAACCCGATCTTCGACGCCTGTGCCCGTACGGTTCGGCTCGACGACGGGGACATCAGGCTTATGGCCACGGGACCGTTCACCGAATCGGACCTGGGTGTGGCGTGCTACCACTCGAAGGTCGGCGCGGTCGAACTCTGCCTCAACCACCTCGTGGACGGCCCCGACGAGTATGTGGTGGTCGACATGACCGCCGGTTCGGACTCCTTCGCCTCGGGGATGTTCACCCGCTTCGACATGACGTTCCTCATCGCCGAACCGACCCGCAAGGGTGTCTCCGTCTACCGCCAGTACAAGGAGTACGCGCGGGACTTCGGCGTGGACCTGAAGGTGGTCGGAAACAAGGTGCAGGGCGAGGACGACCTGGACTTCCTGCGCTCCGAGGTCGGCGAGGACCTGCTGGTGACCGTCGGCCATTCCGACTGGGTGCGAGCCATGGAGAAGGGCCGCCCCGCGCGCTTCGAGCTGCTCGAGGCGGACAACCGGATGGCGCTGCAAGCCTTGCAGAACGCGGCGGAGGACTCGTACGAGCGGCGGGACTGGGGCCGTTACACGCGCCAGATGGTGCATTTCCACCTGCGGAACGCGGAGAGCTGGGGGAACGAGAAGACCGGGGCCGACCTCGCCGCACAGGTCGACCCCGGCTTCGTACTGGACGAGCGCTTCATCCGCGCCGAAGCCGGCCAGCCCGCGTGAGCGGCTGAGATCCCGTGCGGGCCCGGCCACGGACGGCCCCGCGGCCCGATGGGCGCACCGGACGGCGCCGGGCATCTGTCGTGCCCGGCGCCCGGTGCCGCCGGATCTACTGACCGGCCTGGTTGCCCGCGGCCGCGGGCGGCGTCTTCGAGGCCGGCCGTTCCCGGCCCGCGCCCTTCTTGAGGAACTCGGGCCAGCCATGCTTGGGCGCCTGGCCGACCTTCAGCGTCCGGAGCTTCGCCAGGGTCGCCGGGTCCTGGGCATCGAGCCAGTCCGCCAGCTGCCTGAACGAGACGCAGCGCACGTCCTTCTTGGTGCAGACCGCAGCGATCGTCTGCTCGATGGCGCGCATGTACGTACCACCGTTCCAGGACTCGAAGTGATTGCCGATGATCAGCGGCGCGCGATTGCCGTCATACGCGCGGTCGAACGCCTGGAGCAGTCCGTCACGCATCTGGTTTCCCCAGTACTCGTGCTTGGCGGGGTCGCCCTGCGTCGTTCCGGACTGGTTGAACATGAAGTTGTAGTCCATCGACAGCGTCTCGAAATCGCGCCCCGGGACCGGCACCAGCTGCATGGAAAGGTCCCACACACCGCTCTTCTTCTGAGGCCATACCTGATCGTTGACACCGCTGGAGTCGTACCGGAACCCCATGGTGCGTGCCGCCGCCACCATGTTCTTCTGCCCCTCCAAGCAGGGGGTACGACCGCCGACGAGCTCCTTGTCGTAGTCGAAGGGCAGCGCCGTCTCGTTCTTGAGGACCGGAGCGTTCGTCTTCCAGCCCCGCACGAAAGATTTGGCCTGGTTGATCTCGCTCTTCCACTCCTCGACGGACCAGGTGCCGACGCCGCCGTCCTTGCCGCAGAAGTGCCCGTTGAAGTGGGTGCCGATCTCGTTGCCGTCCTGCCAGGCCCCACGCAACTGGGCCAGAGTGTCGCGGATGCCCTCGGTGTCGTTGAAACCGATGTCGGAGGCGCCGGCGTTGTGCTTGGGCGGGTCGTACTGGTCCCGCCTCCCCTCCGGAAGCAGGTACACACCGCTGAGGAAATACGTCATCACGGCGCCGTACTTCTTGCCCACCTCGCGGAAGTGCGAGAAGAGCCGCTGGCCGTCCTCACCCGCCCCGTCCCATGAGAACACCACGAACTGCGGCGGCTTCTGGCCCGTCGCCAGGCGGTGCACAGCGGGCTGCTTGGGCTGAACACCCGTGAACGCGGTGGAACCATCGCCAATGGCCCGGAACACGCGCTTGGGTGCGGCTGCAGCACCTTTCTTCTTCTCTCCTGCGGCGCCATTCACGGCCCCGAGGCCGGAGCCCTCCGCCTCGGAGCCGGCCCCCGAGCACCCGGCCACCCCCGCGACCAGTGCCACGGCCACGACGCCCAGGCAGATTCCTTTCGTGGCGCCCATCCTCTTCCTCGCGGCCATCATCCGCCCACCTCTTTCTCGCAGGTCGCTTGCGCCGGGTGCCGACACGGCGCGGCCAAAGTCGCACGCACGACCCAAGCACCTGCACAACAGGCCGAATGAAAAGCTGACTATTCACCGGAATGAGTGACTGAATAGGCCATTTGCTCTCAACCCTGGACACGACTCTTTACTCTCCATTACTGTCTATTTACCGAGAGTTGAGATATCCCGCCGCTGCATGCCGAGACCCGCGGTCGCGTCATCGAGTTCCGCGACCGCGCTGCCCAGGAGGAGACGGGAAATATGTCTGCCTGTGTACCCACTCGCCACGAACACTCGTCCCGCAGTTCGCGCCCCTCCCGGTCCTCGGGAGTCAAGCGACCACACAGCCCGCCCCCACCGCCGTCCGGCGGACAGTTCCGCATCTCGGGCGCCGATGTGTCCGCGTCCATCACTGTCTTTCTGCTCGCCATCCCCATGTCGCTCGGCCTCGCTGTCGCCATGGGAGCCCCTCTGGAGGCCGGCCTCATCTCCGCTGCGGTCGGCGGCATCGTCGCCGGACTGCTCGGCGGCACTCCCCTACAGGTCTCCGGCCCGTCCGCCGGACTGACCGTGGTCACCGCCGAGACAATCCAGATCTACGGATGGCGCACCACCTGCGCCATCACGATCGGGGCGGGCCTGCTTCAGCTCGCGCTCGGTTCGTTGCGGGCGGCCCGCAGCGCACTCGCCGTCAGCCCCGCCATCGTTCACGGCACGCTCGCCGGCATCGGCGTGGCCATCGCGCTCGCTCAGCTGCACATCGTTCTGGGCGGTTCACCGCAGAGCTCGGCCATCTCCAACGTGCTGCATCTCCCCGACCAGCTGGCACGTGTCAGCCCCGCCGCCCCATTGATCGGCGCGCTCACCGTGGCCGTCCTCGTCGTGTGGCCGCTGCTGCCCGGAAGTGCCGGGCGGTTCCTGCGTCGGGTTCCGGCGGCCCTGGCCTCCGTGGGCCTGGCCACGGCCGTGGCCGCGTGGGCGGCACCGTCGATCGCCCGGGTCGATCTGCCCTCCTGGCGTTCGCACGCCATGCCGGAAATGCCCCAGGGGCCGGTGCTCGGCCTGGCCACAGCCGTGTTCACGATGATGCTGGTGGCCAGCCTGGAGTCGCTGCTCGCCGCTGTCGCCGTGGACAAGCTGGCCGCCGACCGGAGCCGTGCGCACTCGGCACATTCCCCCGCGAAGTCCGAAGAGCGACAGGGCGACGAGACGGACGGGACGCGCGAGAACGGCGACCGCCCGGACTCTCGCGGCAAACCCGCCGCCCACGCCGGCCCGGACGACATCAAGCGGCCCGCGCCACCCCTGGTCAAACGCGCCGACCTCGACCGGGAGCTACGCGCTCAAGGCGTCGCCAACGCGGTGTCCGGTCTGCTGGGAGGACTCGCGGTTTCCGGTGGAGCCGTGCGCAGTTCCGCGAACGTGAGAGCCGGGGCGACGGGTCGCGCGTCCACCGTGCTGCACGGCGTTTGGATTCTGGTCGCATCCGGCCTTCTCGTCACCTTGCTGGAGCGCATCCCGCTGGCCGCGCTGGGGGCGCTGGTGATGATGGTCGGCCTCAAGATGGTGAGCCTTGCGCATATCCGCAATGTGCATAAGCACCGCGAGTTCCTGGTGTACGGCGCGACCATCGCCGGGGTCCTGGTCGTCGGCGTCCTCAAGGGCGTGGCCATCGGCATCGCCGTAGCGGTGGCCGTCGCCCTGCACCGGCTGGGCCGGACCCGGATCTCGGTCTCCGAACAGCACGGGCAACACCTCGTGGTCGTACGGGGTCAGTTGACCTTCCTGGCCGTCCCACGTCTCAGCCGGGTACTGGGGCGGCTTCCCCAGGATGCCGATGTGATCGTGGAGCTGGACGGCTCGTTCATGGATCACGCCGCATACGAGACGATCCAGGACTGGAGCAACGCCCATACGGCCCATGGCGGCCAGGTGGCATTCGCCGGGAGGTGGGGCGGCAGGATCGCCGAGCCCGCCGCGGCAGCGCACTCCTGCTGCCGGCCGTGGACCCCGTGGCGCAACCACCACTGCCACAACCAGCCCGAGCACGCGCCTCCCGCAGCGACCGACAGCGGCGCGGGTGCCGCCGCGGCCGAGGCACCGCAGCACACGGCAGGCGCGCCCGACACAGTCCACCCGCCGGGAACCGCCCACACCGCCGGCACCGCGGCAGCCGCGGCCACGCGGATCGCCACCACCGTCAGCCCGGCCCCGAGCGGCCCTGCCCCCGCCTCCGCCTCACCTCACACCGGCCCTGGCACCGGCACCGGCACCGGCACCGGCCCCGCCACTCCGCCCGAACCCGTCCCGCCCCTCCCCCAGCACCCATCCCCCTCGCGGACCCAGCCCCTCGCGCCCGTCACCCTCACGGCCTCTTCCGCCCAGGCACCCCCCACCCGGCACGCGGAGCACCTCGCTCAAGCCGCCTCCGCCCAGCAGCGCGCGTCCGCCGGCCGTCCCTCGCGCGCAGCCCGCGATCACCGACTGGTCAGAGGCCTCAGCTCGTTCCAACGGGATACGGCGCCCCTGGTCCGGGGCGAGCTGGCACGACTCGCCAGGGAGGGCCAACGCCCCTCGCAGCTCTTCATCACCTGCGCGGACTCGCGCCTGGTGACGAGCATGATCACGGCCAGCGGCCCGGGCGACCTGTTCACCGTGCGGAACATCGGCAACCTGGTGCCTCCTCCCGACGCCGAGGAGGGCGACCACTCGGTGGGAGCCGCGATCGAGTACGCGGTGGACGTGCTCGGCATCGAGTCCATCACCGTCTGCGGCCACTCGGACTGCGGCGCCATGAACGCGCTGCTGGGCGCCGCCCCGGAAACCCCGGACACGTCGCTGTGGCGCTGGCTCCGGCATGGGCTTCCCAGCCTCGCCCGGGCGGCCTCGGCCGACGACACGCCGGTCCGTCTCTCCGGGCGGTTGCCGGCCGACGCGGTGGAGCGACTCTGCCTCACCAACGTGCTCCAGCAGCTCGACCACCTGAGGGCCCACCCCTCGGTGGCGCGCCGGATCGCCGACGGCGCCCTGCAGCTCCACGGCATGTACTTCCACGTGGCCGAGGCCCAGTCGTATCTGCTGGACGAGGGCGCGAGCGCGGAGAACGACACGGCCGAGGTGTTCGAGCCGATCACGGCTGAGCACCCGGCGGAGCCGGCACGTACCGGCATCTGAACCGCAGGCACCTCTGAATCGCAGGCACCTCTGAACCGCAGGCACCTCGGATCCGTAGGACCCAGTGATCCCGCTTCCGTGCCGGAAGCGCCCACACCGATGGTGTGCTCCACCATGCCGCCTCGGCGTGGAGGCGGGATCATGCCTCTATACACGAGACACAGGTCTAAACCAATTCCCGGCAGACACTTGTCACCCGGCCTCGGGACTGATGAGCTATGCCCCGGGACACAACGGACACCCTGGGACTGGGAGAAGTCGTGAGCAACGAGAGCCTTGCCAACCTGCTTCGGGAAGAGCGGAAGTTCGCTCCGCCTGCCGAGCTGGCCGCCAACGCCAACGTCACCGCAGAGGCGTACGAGCAGGCCGAAGCGGACCGGCTGGGCTTCTGGGCCGAGCAGGCCCGCCGCCTGACCTGGGCCACCGAGCCGACCGAGACCCTCGACTGGAGCAACCCGCCCTTCGCGAAGTGGTTCGCGGACGGCGAGCTCAACGTCGCGTACAACTGCGTCGACCGTCACGTCGAGGCGGGCAACGGCGACCGGGTCGCCATCCACTTCGAGGGCGAGCCCGGCGACAGCCGCGCCATCACCTACGCGGAGCTGAAGGACGAGGTCTCCCGCGCCGCCAACGCGCTCATCGAGCTCGGTGTCGGCAAGGGCGACCGGGTCGCCGTCTACCTCCCGATGATCCCCGAGGCCGCGGTCGCGATGCTGGCCTGCGCCCGCATCGGTGCCGCGCACTCGGTCGTCTTCGGCGGCTTCTCCGCCGACGCCATCGCCGCCCGCATCGAGGACGCGGACGCGAAGGTCGTCATCACGGCCGACGGCGGGTACCGCCGCGGCAAGCCCTCCGCGCTCAAGCCCGCGGTCGACGACGCCGTCTCCCGTATCGACAGCGTGGAACACGTCCTGGTGGTCCGTCGTACGGGCCAGGACACCGCGTGGACCGAGGGCCGCGACGTCTGGTGGCACGAGATCACGGGCCGCCAGTCCGCCGAGCACACGCCCGAGGCGTTCGAGGCGGAGCAGCCGCTCTTCATCCTGTACACCTCGGGCACGACCGGGAAGCCCAAGGGCATCCTGCACACCTCCGGGGGCTACCTCACCCAGGCGGCGTACACCCACCACGCGGTCTTCGACCTGAAGCCTGCGAGCGATGTCTACTGGTGCACCGCCGACATCGGCTGGGTGACCGGACACTCCTACATCGTCTACGGACCTCTGGCCAACGGCGCCACGCAGGTGATGTACGAGGGCACGCCCGACACCCCGCACCAGGGCCGCTTCTGGGAGATCGTCCAGAAGTACGGGGTCACGATCCTCTACACCGCGCCGACCGCGATCCGTACGTTCATGAAGTGGGGGGACGACATCCCCGCCAAGTTCGACCTGTCGTCCCTGCGCGTCCTCGGTTCGGTCGGCGAGCCGATCAACCCCGAGGCGTGGGTGTGGTACCGCAAGCACATCGGTGCCGACAAGTGCCCGATCGTGGACACCTGGTGGCAGACCGAGACCGGCACGATGATGATCTCGCCGCTGCCCGGTGTCACCGAGACCAAGCCGGGCAGCGCCCAGCGCGCCCTGCCCGGCATCTCCGCGACCGTCGTGGACGACGAGGCCAACGAGGTCCCGAACGGCGGAGGCGGCTACCTGGTCCTCACCGAGCCGTGGCCGTCGATGCTCCGCACCATCTGGCGCGACGACCAGCGGTTCCTCGACACCTACTGGTCGCGCTTCGAGGGCAAGTACTTCGCCGGCGACGGTGCCAAGAAGGACGAGGACGGCGACATCTGGCTGCTCGGCCGGGTGGACGACGTCATGCTGGTGTCGGGGCACAACATCTCGACCACCGAGGTCGAGTCGGCTCTCGTCTCGCACCCGTCGGTCGCCGAGGCCGCCGTGGTCGGCGCCGCCGACGAGACGACCGGCCAGGCCATCGTCGCCTTCGTCATCCTCCGGGGCACCGCGACCGCCTCCGACGAGTTGGTGGCGGAACTGCGCAACCACGTCGGGTCGACCCTCGGCCCGATCGCCAAGCCGAAGCGCATCATGCCGGTGGCCGAGCTGCCGAAGACCCGTTCCGGCAAGATCATGCGCCGCCTGCTGCGCGACGTGGCGGAGAACAGGGCCCTGGGCGATGTCACGACCCTGACCGACTCCTCGGTCATGGACCTGATCCAGAGCCAGCTGCCCTCGGCTCCCTCCGAGGACTGACGCTGTCGCACGAGTCGCACGATCCGAAGGGCATCCGGCAGCGCGCCGGGTGCCCTTCGGGCCCTTACGGTGAGATCACCGCTCCCAAGCACCCTTACCGCCGCACCCCACGGGTACAGTGGCAGCCGATCGAGAACAAGATAAGAAAATCTCCACAGGGGTGCCGGGAAGTCTGGTCGGCAAGTGCATCAGCCATGCCATCGCTGCCGTACCGACCCGGAGGTCTCCCCCCGTGGCCACACCCACCCCCGCGCCCACCGGCCCGCGCCGCACCTTCCTGGGACGGCTGCCGCTCCCCGAGCGCAACTACGTCGCCGACGCCCTGCGCACGGAGACCGTCGGGGGCGTCATCCTGCTGGTCGCCGCCGTGGCCGCGCTGGTGTGGGCGAACACCGCCGGTTCGAGCTATTCGGCCGTCAGCCACTTCCACATCGGGCCCGAAACCCTCGGCCTGCACCTTTCCGTGGAGCACTGGGCCGCCGACGGGCTGCTCGCGGTCTTCTTCTTCGTCGCGGGCGTCGAGCTCAAACGCGAACTCGTGGCGGGAGAACTGCGCGATCCGAAGGCCGCGGCGCTCCCCGTGGCCGCCGCGCTGTGCGGCATGGCGGCCCCGGCGGTCGTCTACACCCTGGTGAACGTGTTCGGCGACGGCTCGAAGGACGGCTGGGCGGTTCCCACCGCCACGGACATCGCCTTCGCACTCGCCGTCCTCGCCGTCATCGGTGCCTCGCTGCCCGCCGCGCTCCGGGCCTTCCTGCTCACGCTCGCCGTCGTGGACGACCTCTTCGCGATCCTCATCATCGCCATCTTCTTCACCGACGACATCGACTTTCTCGCGCTCGGTGGCGCCTTCCTCGGCCTGGGCCTCTTCTATCTGCTGCTCCGCCTCGGCGTGCGCGGCTGGTACGTCTACGTGCCGCTCGCCCTGGTCATCTGGGGGCTGATGTACAACAGCGGCATCCACGCCACCATCGCCGGTGTCGCCATGGGCCTGATGCTGCGCTGCAGCCGCCGCGAGGGCGAGGAGCACTCCCCCGGTGAGCGCATCGAGCACCTGGTGCACCCGCTGTCGGCGGGTTTCGCCGTACCGGTCTTCGCGCTGTTCTCCGCGGGCGTCTCCCTCTCCGGCGGCGCGGTGGCATCCGTGTTCGACCGACCGGAAACCCTCGGGGTGGTCCTGGGCCTCGTCGCCGGCAAGACGATCGGGGTCTTCGGCGGTACGTGGCTGACCACCCGGCTGACCAGGGCCGAGCTGAACAAGGACCTGGCCTGGGCGGACGTCTTCGCGATCGCCACCCTCGCCGGCATCGGCTTCACCGTGTCCCTGCTCATCGGGGAGCTCGCGTTCGCCGGTGACGACGACATGATCAACGAGATCAAGGCGTCGGTTCTGCTCGGTTCCCTCATCGCCGCCGTACTCTCCGGTGTACTGCTCAAACTGCGGGTACGCAGATACAGGGCACTGTCCGACGCCGAGGAACTCGACGAGGACGGTTCCGGTGTGCCGGACGTCTACGAGCAGGACGATCCGGCGTACCACCTGAGGATGGCCGCGATCTACGAGGAGAAGGCGGCCGAGCACCGCCGCCTTGCCCGACTGGCGGGGGCAGCGAGCGACAGGCCGGACAGTCCGGCATGATCTGACATCGGACGTGTTGAACAGGAGAGGGAGTCAGGGATGAGCGACCCCGGCAATTACGCGGGCGGCGCCGACCGCAGTCTCGGCCAGCTGGTCGCGTCGGCGACGGCCGAACTGTCGGCGCTGGTACACGACGAAATCGCCCTGGCCAAGGCCGAGGTACGGCAGGACGTCAAGCGCGGCGTCATCGGCAGCGTGGCCTTCATCGTCACCGGCGTGCTGATCCTGTTCGCGATCCCGGTGCTGAGCTTCGCGGCCGCGTACGGCATCCACAACCTGGGTCTGGGCCTCGCCTGGTCGTTCCTGATCGTGGGCAGCGCGTTCATCCTTCTGGGCGTCCTGCTCGCGCTCTTCGGCTACGCGAAGTTCAAGAAGGTCAAGCCGCCGGAGAAGTCCATCGCCTCCGCCAAGCAGACCGCCGCCGTCCTTCAGGGCGTCAAGCCGCACCCGCGCCCCGAGACCGCGGCCGACGCGATCCTCCCGGTGGGCGGCAGCACCCGCTCCGACCGGGCCATCGAAAGCGCACCGGTCCAGGACGAGGCGTCGGCTGTGGCACGCTCGTCCGCATGAGCGCTCCCGCACCGGACGGCGGCCCCGTCCGCCTCGACGGCCCCTGGACCCACCGGGACGTCGCGGCGAACGGCGCCCGCTTCCACATCGCCGAAATGGGCGAAGGGCCACTGGTCCTCCTGCTGCACGGCTTCCCGCAGTTCTGGTGGACCTGGCGCCACCAGCTCCCTGCGCTCGCCGAGGCCGGCTTCCGTGCCGTGGCGATGGACCTGCGCGGGGTGGGCGGCAGCGACCGAACCCCGCGCGGTTACGATCCCGCCAACCTGGCGCTCGACATCACGGGCGTGGTCAGGTCCCTCGGCGAGCCGGACGCCGCACTCGTCGGCCACGACATGGGCGGCTACCTGGCCTGGACCGCCGCCGTGATGCGCCCGAAGCTGGTGCGTCGGCTGGTCGTCTCCTCGATGCCCCACCCGCGGCGGTGGCGTTCCTCGATGCTCTCCGACTTCGCGCAGACCCGGGCCGGCTCGTACGTCTGGGGCTTCCAGCGGCCCTGGGTGCCGGAGCGTCAGCTCGTGGCCGACGACGCCGCCCTGGTGGGGCGGCTGATCAGCGACTGGGCGGGGCCGGGCAGAACGGAATTCCCCGACGAGGCGGCCCTGGACGTCTACCGGCGGGCCATGACGATTCCCTCGACGGCCCACTGCTCGATCGAGCCGTACCGCTGGATGGTGCGCTCGCTGGCGCGCCCGGACGGCATCCAGTTCAACCGCCGCATGAAGCGCCCCGTTCGGGTGCCGACGCTGCACCTCCACGGTTCACTCGATCCGGCGGTCCGCACCCGTAGCTCGGCCGGGTCCGGCGAGTACGTCGAGGCGCCCTACCGTTGGCGACTTTTCGACGGTCTGGGTCACTTCCCCCACGAGGAGGACCCGGCGGGGTTCTCGGCCGAACTCATCAACTGGCTCAAGGATTCCGAGCCGGATCGCTAGCCGCTCCGGCACACATGTCCTACGAAAGGCCACGTGCCCGGCGCATAAGCCAATTGGCTGACGGATGGGCGGTTACGGACCATGAGGCACGGGCAGACGTCCGGGTATGGGCTGGACGCACGACTTCGGTGACGCAGCACGCAACCGTCGCTCGACCGCCACGGCGGTTCCGGGCATTCACGAGGGGGACGGCCTTCCGGGCCGGGTGCACGCTTTGCACGTCATGCATGATCCTCGGCTCGGCATCTCACGCATCCTCCGCCGCAGGGCCCGCTGGGTCTCGGCGCGGCTGCGCCATCCCCGCAGCTGACACGCCGGCGGTCCCGCACGGGCCGTCCGGAGACCTTCAGAGCGCGCATCCCTGGCTGTCGACCTGCTGGTTGGCCGCACGGCCCTGCGCGATGTCGTCGCGGATCTCGTCCGCCGTCAGCGCGTAGCCCGTGTCCGGGTCGTCGAGCGACTTCGCGAACACGACCCCGTACACCTTGCCCTCGGGGGTGAGCAGCGGGCCTCCGGAGTTGCCCTGGCGGACCGTGGTGTAGAGCGAGTACACATCCCGGCGGACCGTGCCCCGGTGGTAGATGTCGGGGCCGTTGGCGTCGATACGGGCCCGTACGCGCGCGGAGCGCACGTCGTACGAGCCGTTCTCCGGGAAGCCCGCGACGATGGCGCTGTCGCCCGTCTCCGCATCGCTGTCGGGACCGGTGAACTGCAAGGGCTTCACATCGAGGTCCGGAACGTCGAGTACGGCGATGTCGCGCTGCCAGTCGTAGAGGACGACCTTCGCGTCGTACAGGCGTCCCTGGCCGCCGATCTGCACGGTCGGCTCGTCGACGCCGCCGACGACGTGGGCGTTGGTCATCACCCGGCGGTCGGAGAAGACGAACCCGGTGCCCTCGAGGACCTTGCCGCAGCTCGGGGCCGTGCCCACGACCTTGACGATGGACTGCTTGGCGCGCGCGGCGACGGGGCTGCCGACCAGCGCCGGGTCGGGGGCCCTGACCTCGGTGATCGGTTCGTTGGCGAACGGGCTGAAGACCTGGGGGAAGCCGTTCTGCGCGAGGACCGAGGAGAAGTCCGTGAACCACGTGGACGCCTGCGGCGGCATCACCCGGGAGACGCCCAGCAGGACCGAGGAGTTGCGGACCTCCTTGCCCAGTGTCGGCAGCGAGGTGCCCGCCAGGGCCGAGCCGATCAGCCAGGCGACCAGGAGCATCGCCACCACGTTGACCAGGGCGCCGCCGGTCGCGTCCAGGGCGCGTGCGGGCGACCACGTGATGTGCCGGCGGAGTTTGTTTCCCAGATGGGTGGTGAACGCCTGGCCGACCGACGCGCACACGATCACGATGACGACCGCGACGACGGCGGCGGTGGATGAGACCTCCGAACCGTCCGTCATCCGATCCCAGAGGACCGGCAGAAGGTAAACGGCGACGAGACCGCCGCCCAGGAACCCGATCACCGACAGAATGCCGACGACGAACCCCTGGCGGTAGCCGATGACCGCGAACCACACGGCTCCGGCCAGCAGCAGGATGTCCAGCACGTTCACCGTCTATAGCCTCGCAGATTCGTCACCGGGCCCGTACGTCTCCGCGGTCCGGGCGGTCCCGGATCGGCGGAGCACGGAGGTCAGCCTGTCATGCGCGCCAGTCGAGCGGCACCTGTCTGGCTCTGTCCCACGGGCGTTCCCAGCCCGCGAAGTGCATAATCCGGTCGATCACGCCGGCCGTGAACCCCCAGACGAGTGTCGATTCGACCAGGAACGCCGGTCCCCGGTGGCCGCTGGGGTGGACGGCCGTCGCCCGGTTGGCCGGGTCCGTGAGATCCGCCACCGGGACCGTGAAGACCCGCGCCGTCTCGCCCGGGTCGACCACACCGACCGGGCTGGGCGTCCGCCACCAGCCGAGGACCGGCGTCACCACGAAGCTGCTCACGGGGATGTAGAGACGGGGCAGCACACCGAAGATCTGCACCCCGCGCGGATCGAGGCCGGTCTCCTCCTCGGCCTCGCGCAGAGCCGCCCTGAGCGGTCCGGTCGTCGCCTCGTCGCCGTCCTCCGGGTCGAGCGAGCCGCCCGGGAACGAGGGCTGGCCGGGATGGGAGCGCAGGCTCCCGGCACGCTCCATCAGGAGCAGCTCGGGGCCGCGCGCGCCCTCGCCGAACAGGACGAGCACGGCCGACTGGCGTCCCGCCCCGTTCTCCGGCGGCAGGAAGCGGCTGAGCTGCTGCGGCCGCACCGTACGCGCGGCACGGACGACGGGGTCGAGCCAGTCGGGCAGGCCCTCCTCCGAAACCATGACCGCGGGGCCGTCCGCCCCACCGTGCTCCGTGCCGGTCTCATGCGTCTTCATAGGCACCCCTCCGTCTCACAACGCCCGTCGTCCCGCGATTCGTTCCGCAGCGGCGGTCCGCGTCAGTCGGCGCCCAGGGGAGGTGCCGGGCTTCCCGGGTAATCCGGCGGCGGGTTCAGCCGCTGGCCCGGCCGGCCGCCCAGCTCGTACTTCAGCAGCTTGCGGGCCTTGTCCGGGTCCGTCTCGCCCTCACCGTACGACGGGCACAGCGGGGCGATCGGGCAGGCGCCGCAGGCGGGCTTGCGGGCATGGCAGACACGGCGTCCGTGAAAAATGACGCGGTGCGAGAGCATGGTCCACTCGCTCTTGGGGAAGATCGCCGCGATCTCCGCCTCGACCTTCTCCGGGTCCTCCTGCTCGGTCCACTTCCACCGCCGGACCAAGCGCCCGAAGTGGGTGTCCACGGTGATTCCAGGCACTCCGAAGGCATTGCCCAACACGACATTGGCCGTCTTGCGGCCGACCCCCGGCAGCTTGACGAGATCCGCGAGCCTCCCCGGCACCTCCCCGCCGAAGTCGTCGCGGAGCGCGGCGGACAGGCCGAGGAGAGACCTCGCCTTGGCCCGGAAGAAGCCCGTCGGCCGGATGAGCTCTTCCAGCTCCTCCGGAACGGCGGCGGCCATGTCCTCGGGGGTCGGGTAGGCGGCGAAGAGGGCGGGCGTGGTCTGGTTGACCCTCAGGTCGGTGGTCTGGGCGGAGAGAACCGTGGCCACGAGCAGTTCGAACGGATTCCGGAAGTCCAGCTCCGGATGGGCGTACGGGTAGACCTCGGCGAGTTCGCGGTTGATCCGGCGGGCCCGGCGGACCATGGCCAGATGCGATTCCGGCCGGCCCGGCCGCTTCTTCGGCCCGGCGGTTTCGGACGCCCCGGCCTCCTCGGGCTTCGCCCGCCTGGCCGAGCCGGGGCCGGCGGACCGGCTCTTCGTCTGCCCGGAGCTGCTTTCCGCCGTTTTCCTCAGATTCCTCCCCTTGCCAGCACCCTGTTCGCCCACAGCGGAATCACGGCCCTGCGACACCCCATCAACCCCCTTGGCCTGCGCTCTCACCGGCAATTCGGACACCCGGCCAGCCTAGAGCCCGGCACTGACATCCGCCCCGGTCACGGGTGATCCGCCCCCAATCGGCCCCCTGCCGTACCCCTCGGCACGCGCGTGCGTCAAACTGGTTTGTGATTGATCGCACTGTTTTACCGTCCGGCATGATGGGGACCACGGTTCCCTGAACAGGCCGACAAGGAGAGAACTCGTGGACGACGTTCTGCGGCGCGCCCCGCTTTTCGCGGCGCTCGATGACGAGCAGGCCGCGGAGCTCCGCGCCTCGATGAGTGAGGTGACCCTCGCGCGCGGTGACGCGCTGTTCCACGAGGGTGACCCGGGCGACCGCCTCTACGTGGTCACCGAGGGCAAGGTGAAGCTCCACCGCACCTCCCCCGACGGTCGCGAGAACATGCTGGCGGTCCTCGGCCCCGGCGAGCTGATCGGTGAGCTCTCGCTGTTCGACCCGGGCCCGCGCACCGCCACCGCCACCGCACTGACCGAGGTCAAGCTCCTCGGCCTCGGCCACGGCGACCTCCAGCCCTGGCTCAACGCGCGCCCCGAGGTGGCCACGGCACTCCTGCGCGCCGTCGCCCGGCGCCTGCGCAAGACCAACGACCAGATGTCCGACCTGGTCTTCTCCGATGTGCCCGGCCGCGTCGCCCGCGCCCTCCTGGACCTGTCGCGCCGCTTCGGCGTCCAGTCCGAGGAAGGCATCCACGTGGTGCACGACCTGACGCAGGAGGAGCTGGCCCAGCTGGTCGGCGCGTCCCGCGAGACGGTCAACAAGGCCCTCGCCGACTTCGCCGGCCGCGGCTGGCTCCGGCTGGAGGCCCGCGCGGTGATCCTCCTGGACGTGGAGCGGCTGGCCAAGCGGTCGCGCTGACCCGTCGCGTCGTGGGGGGCCCCACCGGCATCGGCGGGGCCCCTCACGCATGTCAGATCAGCCCGTGCTCGGCCAGGTAGTCCAGCTGCGCCCGCACCGACAGCTCCGCCGCCGGCCACAGCGAACGGTCCACGTCCGCGTAGACATGGGCCACCACCTCGGACGAGGTCCGGTGGCCCGATTCCACCGCGGTCTCCACCTGGGCCAGCCGGTGCGCGCGGTGGGCCAGATAGAACTCGACCGCCCCCTGCGCGTCGTCCAGCACGGGTCCGTGGCCGGGCAGCACCGTGTGGACCCCGTCGTCCACCGTCAGCGAGCGCAGCCGCCGCAGGGAGTCGAGGTAGTCCCCGAGCCGCCCGTCCGGGTGCGCCACCAGCGTCGTCCCGCGTCCGAGGATCGTGTCCCCGGTCAGCACCGCCTGGTCGGCGGGCAGGTGGAACGACAGCGAGTCCGCCGTGTGGCCCGGCGTCGGCACCACGTACATTTCGAGGCCGCCGGTGGTGATCACGTCGCCGGTGCCCAGGCCCTCGTCACCGAGCCTCAGCTCCGGGTCGAGCGCGCGCACCTTGGTCCGGGTCAGCTCCGCGAAGCGCGCCGCGCCCTCCGCGTGGTCGGGGTGGCCGTGGGTGAGGAGCGTCAGCGCGACCCGGCGGCCCGCGCGCTCGACGGTGTCGATGACGGCCCTCAGGTGGCCGTCGTCCAGCGGGCCCGGGTCGATGACCACCGCCAGGTCCGAGTCCGGCTCGGCGACGACCCAGGTGTTGGTCCCGTCCAGCGTCATCGCCGAGGGGTTGGGCGCCAGGACATTGACCGTACGGGCCGTGGCGGGACCGGACAGCACACCGCCGCGCGGCTGTCCGGGCAGCGCCGCCGCGTCGCTCATGCCGTGCCGCCTTCCGCGCCGGGCGCACTCGCGACACCGGAGGCCTCCCCGCCGGATCTCACCCCGGCGGGTGTTTCGTCCGTCGCGGCGGTGGAAACGTGCTTGGTGAATTCCTCGTGCCCCGGCCAGCTCAGCACCAGCTCGTCCCCGTCCAGACGCGCCTGCGCCAGTACGGGGGTGAGGTCCTGGTCCGGCGCCGCCTCCAGCGCCTGCGCGGCGGTGGCGTACGGCCGCAGCGTCCGCAGCGTCGCCACGGTCGGCGGCATCATCAGCAGCTCGCCCCGGTCGTATCCGTCGGCCGCGTCGCCCGGCGTGATCCACACCGTGCGGTCGGCCTCCGTCGAGGCGTTCCGGGTGCGCTGGCCCTCGGGGAGCGCGGCGACGAAGAACCACGTGTCGTAGCGGCGCGGCTCGAACTCCGGCGTGATCCAGCGCGCCCACGCGCCGAGCAGGTCCGAGCGCAGCACCAGCCCACGCCCCTCCAGGAACGCGGCGAACGACAGCTCCCGGGCGACCAGCGCCGCGCGATCGGCCTCCCAGTCGTCACCGGTGGTGTCGGTGACGACGGTCTCCGGTGTCGGACCGGCCAGCAGGACCCCGGCCTCCTCGTACGTCTCGCGCACCGCGGCGCACACGATCGCCTGCGCCTCGGCCGGCGTGCCGACTCCCAGCCGGTGCGCCCAGGTCTCCAGCGCGGGCCCGGCCCAGCGGACGAGCCGGTCGTCGTCGCGCGGGTCGACGCCGCCACCCGGATAGGCGTACGCGCCTCCGGCGAAGGCCATCGAGGTGCGCCGGCGCAGCATGTGGACGGCGGGCGCGCCCCCGGTGTCGGTGGCGTCGTCCCGGAGCAGCATCACGGTGGCGGCCCGCCGGGGCTCGGCGGCCGTCAGCTCGCCTGCGGCGAGGGCCCTGATCCGGCCGGGCCATTCCGGGGGGTACCACTGACCATTGGACATGGCCGGAGGCTATCCGGAACCGCGTCGATGTTCGAGGGGTCCCCGAATCCGTGTATGGCGTGTACACACAAGATCCCGCCCGGGCCACACGGCCGGACGGGATCAGGGGAGGGAGACGGTACGGGTCAGGCTCCGGTCAGCTCGACCTGGATCTCGACCTCTACCGGGGCGTCCAGCGGCAGCACGGCGACACCCACGGCGCTGCGGGCGTGCACGCCCTTGTCCCCGAGGACCTCGCCCAGCAGCTCGCTCGCGCCGTTGATCACACCGGGCTGACCGGTGAAGTCGGTGGCCGAGGCGACGAAGCCGACGACCTTCACGACCCGCGCGATCCGGTCCAGGTCGCCCACGACCGACTTCACGGCGGCGAGGGCGTTCAGCGCGCAGGTCTTCGCCAGCTCCTTGGCCTCGTCGGGCGTGACCTCGGCGCCGACCTTGCCGGTCACCGCCAGCTTGCCGTCGACCATGGGCAGCTGGCCGGACGTGTACACGTACACCCCGGACTGCACGGCCGGCTGGTACGCGGCCAGCGGGGGCACCACGGCCGGCAGCGGCAGTCCGAGCTCGGCCAGCTTCGCCTCGACGGTGCCCGCCACTACTGCTTCTCCCGCTTCAGGTACGCCACGAGCTGCTCGGGGTTGTTCGGGCCGGGAACGACCTGGACCAGCTCCCAGCCGTCCTCGCCCCAGGTGTCCAGAATCTGCTTGGTCGCGTGCACGAGAAGGGGCACGGTCGCGTATTCCCACTTGGTCATGGCCCGACTGTAATGCCTGCGCAATCCAGGGCACGCGCAGCCTCGTGCGTAGCCTGCGGTGCGACTGGTTAGGCTCGAATACGTGAGCAGGTTCCAGGTCGTCAGCGGCAAGGGCGGTACCGGTAAGACCACGGTCGCCGCCGCCCTCGCGCTCGCCCTCGCGGCCGAGGGCAGGCGC
Organism: Streptomyces sp. 130; assembly: GCF_007096885.1. Lineage (GTDB taxonomy): Bacteria > Actinomycetota > Actinomycetes > Streptomycetales > Streptomycetaceae > Streptomyces. Next base: position 49,401 of record NZ_VJNO01000028.1, read on the forward strand.
ACCCTCCTCGTGGAGGTCGAGGGCAGGCAGGGCATCGCCCAGCTCTTCGAGGCGGACCCCCTCCCCTACGAGGAGCGCAGGATCGCCGTCGCTCCGGGCGGCGGCGAGGTCTACGCGCTCGCGATTGACGCGGAGCTGGCGCTCCTCGACTACCTCCAGATGTTCTACAAGCTCGGCAGCGCGGGCCGGGCGCTCAAGAAGCTCGGCGCGATCGACTTCGCCACCACCGTCGCGCCCGGTGTGCGGGACGTCCTGCTGACGGGCAAGGCGTGCGAGGCGGTCCGCCGAAAGGACCGGCAGAACCGGTTCGTCTACGACTACGTGGTCATGGACGCCCCGCCGACCGGCCGCATCACCCGCTTCCTCAACGTGAACGACGAGGTGGCCGGGCTCGCCCGGATCGGCCCGATACACAATCAGGCACAGGCCGTGATGCGGGTGCTGAAGTCCCCGGAGACCGCGGTGCATCTGGTGACGCTGCTGGAGGAGATGCCGGTCCAGGAGACCGCGGACGGCATCGCGGAGCTTCGCGCCGCCGAGCTGCCGGTGGGCCGGGTCATCGTGAACATGGTGCGCCCGCAGCTGCTGGACGGGGACGCGCTGGGCGCCGCGGTGGGCGGACGGCGCAAGGAGATCGCCAAGACGCTGACGCGGGCGGGCGTGACCGGCGCGGCGGGGCTCGTACGCCCGCTGGTCGAGCAGGCCGCCGAGCACACCCAGCGGGTCGCGCTGGAGCGGGAGCAGCGCACCGTGCTGGCCGGGCTCGGTCTGCCGGGGTGCGAACTGCCGCTGATCGGCGAGGGGGTGGACCGGGCGGGGCTCGACCACCTGGCGGCCACGCTGCGCGCTCAGGGCGTGGGCGAAACGGGATCCGGACGAGGGGCGGGTGCATGACAGCGCGCACGAAGGCGGACGAGGACGCCCGGGCCGGCGCGTCCGCTCCCGTACCGGCTCTGGACACCGACGCCCTGATCGACGATCCGGGCATCCGGATCATCGTCTGCTGCGGTTCCGGCGGCGTCGGCAAGACGACCACCGCCGCGGCCCTCGGGGTGCGGGCGGCGGAGCGCGGCCGCAAGGCCGTCGTCCTCACCATCGACCCGGCCCGCAGACTCGCCCAGTCCATGGGCATCGACTCGCTCGACAACGTCCCGCGCCGGGTGAAGGGCATCGAGGGCTCCGGTGAGCTGCACGCCATGATGCTCGACATGAAGCGCACCTTCGACGAGATCGTCGAGGCGCACGCGGACGCCGAGCGGGCCCGCGCGATCCTGGAGAACCCCTTCTACCAGTCGCTGTCGGCCGGCTTCGCGGGCACGCAGGAATACATGGCGATGGAGAAGCTGGGGCAGCTCCGGGCGCGGGACGAGTGGGACCTGATCGTCGTGGACACTCCGCCGTCGCGGTCCGCGCTGGACTTCCTGGACGCCCCGAAGCGTTTGGGGTCGTTCCTGGACGGGAAGTTCATCAAGCTGCTGATGGCCCCGGCGAAGATGGGCGGCCGGGCGGGGATGAAGTTCCTCAACGTGGGCATGTCGATGATGACCGGGACGCTGGGCAAGCTGCTGGGCGGTCAGTTCCTGCGTGACGTACAGACGTTCGTCGCGGCGATGGACACCATGTTCGGCGGTTTCCGTACCCGGGCGGACGCCACGTACAAACTTCTTCAGGCACCCGGTACGGCGTTCCTCGTCGTCGCGACGCCGGAGCGGGACGCCCTGCGCGAGGCGGCGTACTTCGTGGAACGGCTGGGCGCGGAGGCCATGCCGCTCGCGGGGCTGGTGCTCAACCGGGTCCACGACAGCGATGCGGCGCGACTCTCCGCCGGGCAGGCGCTCGCCGCCGCGGAGAAGCTTGACGCAGAAAATCTTGAAACCGGCGGCATTGTCGATCAGGCGGCAGGGAAAGCTGGACTTGGTGAGCCCGCCGACTCCCCCACGGCCGGGCACGCACGCGCCACGGACCCAGGGCCCCGGCCCGACAGCACGGCAGCCGTCACCACCGAAGAACTGACCGCGGGCCTGCTCCGTCTGCATGCGGAGCGGATGCAGGTGGTCGCGCGCGAACAGGACACACGCGACCGCTTCACCGCGCTGCACCCCGAGGTGGCCGTGACCGCCGTGGCCGCGCTGCCCGGAGACGTCCATGACCTCTCGGGCCTGCGAGCCATCGGAGACCGCCTCGCGACCGGTTCAGCACCGGCCGGAGCCGCCTAGCCCCTCGTGCCACGTAAGCCTTACAACGTACGGACCGCCAGGACTAGCCGACGGCGGCGAACGTCTCGTGCAGTTCCTCGCCGTCCTCCAGCCCGATCGCCACGGGCAGGAGGCCCGAGGAGCGCTCGTATTCGCTCCGGGCCGTCTCCAGCAGCCGGCGCCATGACGTCACCGTCGGCCGCCTGCGCAGCAGCGCGCGGCGCTCCCGCTCGGTCATCCCGCCCCACACGCCGAATTCGACGCGATTGTCCAGCGCGTCGGCCAGGCACTCGGTCCGCACCGGGCATCCGGTGCACACCGCCTTGGCCCTGTTCTGCGCTGCCCCTTGTACGAACAGTTCATCCGGATCAGTAGTGCGGCAGGCTGCCTGCGCACTCCAGTCGGTTACCCAGCCCATCCCGGCGCCGTCCTCTCCCGAATCGAGGCTCCCCCACGGCGGCAGCGGCATATTCACCGCTGCCAGTTGAGGACGTTACGGAAGGTGGCGACAGCACAACACCCCCTTCGGGCCCAATCTTGAATGGCCCGAACGGACTATGCGTAAACGGCAGATCACCCAGGGGAGTGAGGTGAGGACATGCGGGACCATCCTGTCAAAATCAGGACAGTCTGCCAGAACCACATCGGACATTCGGTGACACACGGGGCGAATTCGGGAGCGCCGGATGTGTGGCCTGATCGTGCACGGGGGTTGATGCGGAACCGGACTGCTGTGACAGTTGAGAGCAGCTTAGGCCAAGGCATATCCGTGTGTCCGGCGAATGGGAACGTAGCCGCCTCGCGCCGCCATGCCACCAGGTCCAGCAGCCGCTGTGCGGCAACCACGCCGGATTGAAATGTCACGGTCCGGTACGCGAACGCTCCGAGGGGCCCCCGGTCCTACGGAACGCTCATATCTACGGATTAGGCTGCCCCCATGCCAAAGAAGCGCTCGGGCGGGGGTCTCACCACGACCCAGCAGGCCGCCAAGTTCCTCGGTGTCGCCGCACTCTCCGGAGTCGTCCTGGCGGGCATCGCGCTGCCGGCGGCCGGAGCACTGGGCCTCGCGGCCAAGGGGACGGTCGACGGGTTCGACGAGATCCCGGCCAACCTGAAGACCCCGCCGCTCAGCCAGCGCACCAAGATCCTCGACAGCGAGGGCGGCCTGATCGCCACGGTCTACTCGCGTGACCGCACGGTGGTGCCGCTCACGAGCATCTCCCCTTACATGCAGGACGCGATCATCGCGATCGAGGACGCCCGCTTCTACGAGCACGGCGCGGTCGACCTCAAGGGCATCCTGCGCGCGCTGAACCGCAACGTCCAGGCGGGCGGTACGGCGGAAGGCGCGTCGACCCTCACCCAGCAGTACGTGAAGAACGTCTTCGTGGAGGAGGCCGGCGACGACCCGGCCAAGGTCGCCGAGGCCACCCAGCAGACGCTGGGCCGCAAGGTCCAGGAGCTGAAGTACGCGATCCAGGTCGAGGAAGAGCTCGGCAAGCGGAAGATCCTGGAGAACTACCTCAACATCACCTTCTTCGGGCAGCAGGCGTACGGCGTCGAGGCGGCCTCCCAGCGCTACTTCTCCAAGTCCGCGAAGGACCTGAAGCTGGAGGAGGCGGCGCTGCTGGCCGGGATCGTGCAGTCGCCCAGCCGCTATGACCCCATCAACGACACGGAGGAGGCGACCAAGCGCCGCAACACCGTGCTCCAGCGGATGGCGGACATCGGCAAGATCTCGCAGACGGAGGCGGACAAGGCCAAGAACACCCCGATCAAGCTGAAGGTCAAGCGACCGCGGAACGGCTGCATCACCGCCGTCAGCGGCGCCGGGTTCTTCTGCGACTACGTCTCGAAGATCGTCAAGAGCGACCCGGCCTTCGGCAAGACCGCGAAGGACCGCGCGAAGCTCTGGGCGACCGGCGGGCTGACCATCAAGACGACCCTGGACCCGAGGTCGCAGGCCGCGTCCAACGAGGCCGCCGTCTCCCGCGTCAACGCGGACGACAAGGTCGCGGACGCGGTCGTCCAGGTCCAGCCCGGCACCGGACGCATCCTGGCGATGGCCCAGTCCCGCCCGTACGGCCTCGACTCCTCCAAGCACCAGACCATGCTGAACCTCTCGGTCGACCACGCGATGGGCGGCAGCTACGTCGGCTTCCAGGTCGGTTCGACGTTCAAGCCGATCACCGCGGCGGCGGCCCTGGAGAAGGGCATCAGCCCGGCGCAGACCTTCGACACCCCTTCCTCGATAACTCTTCCCGCCGACGCCTTCCGCACCTGCGACGGCGCCCCCGCCGATGACAAGCCGTGGGAGGTCGGGAACGAGACGGAGACCGAGAAGGGCATGTTCGACATGACCAGCGCGCTGGGCAAGTCGATCAACACCTACTTCGCCAAGCTGCAGCAGCAGACCGGCCTCTGCGAGACGCTCGCGATGGCCAAGAAGGTCGGCTACGACCGCGGTGACAACAAGCCGCTCCTGCAGGTCCCCACCACGACCCTCGGCAGCCAGGAGTCGACCCCGCTGGCCATGGCCTCGGTCTACGCGACCTTCGCCAACCGCGGCACGTACTGCACGCCGGTCGCGCTCCTCTCGGTCACCAAGCCGGACGGCAAGCCGATCGACGTACCGAAGTCGCAGTGCAACCGCGCGATGAGCGAGCACACGGCCGACACCATCAACCAGATGCTCAAGGGCGTCGTGGAGGACGGCACCGGTACGCAGGCCGGCCTCAGCGACCGGGACAACGCGGGCAAGACCGGTACCACCGACGAGCGCAAGAACGCCTGGTTCGTCGGCTACACACCGAACCTGTCCACGGCGGTATGGGTCGGCAGCGACGGCGCCCGCCAGAACAAGATGTCCAACATCGTCATCGGCGGCCAGTACTACGACAAGGTCTGCGGTGGCTGCCTGCCCGGACCGATCTGGAAGACGGCGATGACCGGCTCCCTCAGCTCGTCCGAGACCCCGTCCTTCAACCCGGTCGACGTACCGCGGGCGAAGGAGAGGGAGGACAAGGACAAGAACAGGGACCGGGACAAGAAGAAGCCGGGCGACAACAAGCCCGGCGACGACAACCCGTTCCCCGGGATCAGCATCCCGCCGGACATCCTCGGCGGCGACAACGGCCACGGCCGCGGTCAGAACGGTGGCGGTACGAACGGCCCCTGATCGGCCGTTGCACAGACGCACAGACGCACAGACGAGGGCGGGGCGCTCCGGATCATCCGGGCGCCCCGCCCTCGTAGGTACGCGGCCGGCTCGGCCTTCGCTCAGCCCGCGAGGAGCTTCTTCACCGTGGCGGCCACCCGGCCGCCCTCGGCGCGCCCCGCCACCTTCGGGTTGACGATCTTCATGACGGCGCCCATCGCGCGCGGCCCCTCGGCCCCGGCGGCCTTCGCCTCGTCGACGGCGGAGGCCACGATCGCGGTCAGTTCCTCGTCGCTCAGCTGCTGGGGGAGGTACGCCTCAAGGATCTCGCCCTCCTTCTTCTCCCGCTCGGCCTGCTCGGCCCGGCCGCCCTTGGCGAAGGCATCGGCGGCCTCACGGCGCTTCTTGGCCTCCTTGGCAATCACCTTCTGCACCTCGTCGTCGGAGAGTTCGCGGGCGGTCTTGCCGCCGACCTCTTCCTTCGTGATCGCGGTCAGGGTCAGCCGGAGCGTGGACGAGGTCAGTTCGTCACGCGCCTTCATGGCCGTGGTGAGGTCTTCCTTGAGCTTGGACTTGAGCGTGGTCATGTGGTGATTGTGGCAGGTGCGGGGCGCCCGGCGCCCGCCTGTTTTCCTGCGGGCGGACGGCGTCTGCGACGATGGGCGCATGCGCGCACGCTACGGAGTACCCCTGAAAATCACGGCGGTCACCGCCGCGGCCGGCGCCGCCGGTCTCGCCTACGCGGCAGGCTTCGAAGTCCGCTCGTTCCGCCTGCGCAGGGTCACTGTCCCGGTGCTTCCCCGAGGGGCGCGCCCGTTGCGCGTCCTCCAGGTCTCCGACGTGCACATGGTCAGCGGACAGCGCAAGAAGCGCGCCTGGCTCCAGTCCCTGGCCGGTTTGCGCCCCGACTTCGTGGTGAACACCGGCGACAACCTCTCCGACCCCGAGGCCGTACCGGAGCTGCTGGACGCCCTCGGCCCGCTGATGGAGCTCCCGGGCGTGTACGTGTTCGGCTCCAACGACTACTACGGCCCCAAGCTGCGCAACCCGGTCCGCTATCTCTTCGAGAAGGCGTCGGGCAAGCACGGGCTCAACGGCAACGCCCCGGCGACCGGCGCCGTCCACAACCCGTGGGAGCCGATGCGCGACGCCTTCGACGAGGCGGGCTGGCTCAACCTGTCCAACACCCGAGGCCGCCTCAAGCTGGACGGCCTGGAGCTCGCCTTCACCGGCCTGGACGACCCGCACATCAAGCGCGACCGCTACGCCGAGGTGGCCGGCGGCCCCGAGACGGGCGCCGACCTCTCGATCGGCGTGGTCCACGCCCCCTACCTGCGCTCCCTGGACGCGTTCACCACGGACGGTTACCCCTTGATCCTCGCCGGTCACACCCACGGCGGCCAGGTCTGCATCCCCTTCTACGGCGCCCTGGTCACCAACTGCGACCTGGACACGGACCGCGTGAAGGGCCTCTCCACCCACTACTGCGGCGGCAACCGCTCCTACCTCCACGTCTCCGCGGGCTGCGGTACGAGCCGCTACGCCCCGGTCCGCGTGGCCTGCCCCCCGGAGGCGACCCTGCTCACCCTGACGCCCCGGGACGCCTGACCGGGCCGCTCCCGCCGATCACGACAACAACCGGATTTCGTCTCCGGGCGCCGGTGGGCTAAAGTTGTCGATGTCGCCGGGAGACCGGCGGCGATCGGGGTGTAGCGCAGCTTGGCAGCGCGCTTCGTTCGGGACGAAGAGGTCGTGGGTTCAAATCCCGCCACCCCGACAGCTGTAAGACCAGGTCAGGGGTCTGATTCGAGAGATCGAATCAGACCCCTGACTGGTTTTGTAGATCGTTTGGAGGCGGAGGCCCCCGCAGAGCGGTACGCATGCCGCCGCCCGTCCCCGCGCGCGCTACCGAGCCCGGATCGCTTGAGCGCCGACAGGTGCCGGCCGATCGTGGACGGCGCTCCGCCGACCCTTGCCGTCAGGCGTGCCACATCGTTCTCGCCCTGCGCCGGGGCCCGGGGGATACGCGGACGCACCGGGGAGGCGAGCAGCCCGAAGGTCACGGCCGCCGCCCGTTCCAGGACCTCGCCGGACGCGTCCCCGAGCACACGCATGTCGTCCGACGCCGCCTTTTCGCACCCCTCTCCAGCCGACGACGGGTGCGCGCTGTCCGAATCTGCGCGCCCGGCACGTCTCCGGCTGATTCCGGGACGGACTTCCCCCCTATGCTTCTACGCGCATGTAGATGGCCGGAGGTCGTCCGGCCCAAGTGCTGAACCAGGCAAGCTATCTGAAGGAGTGAACGCCACATGGTGTTCAAGCGTCTGCTCGGCTCGCTCGGCGTGGGCGGCCCCTCGGTGGACACCGTGCTGGATTCCGGCGCGGTGACGCCCGGTGGCACCCTGAGCGGCCAGGTGCACCTGGAGGGCGGGAACGCCGACTTCACCATCGAGCACATCACCCTGGAGCTCGTGGCCCGCGTCGAGGCCGAGCATCACGACGGTGAGTCCGAGGGCGTGGTCGTCTTCCATCAACACGTGGTGGGCGGGGGCTTCCCCCTCGCCGAGGGCGAGCAGCGCAGCGTGCCGTTCTCCTTCCCGCTGCCATGGGAGACGCCGATCACCGAGTTGTACGGGCAGGGCCTGGGCATCGCCCTCGGTGTGCGGACCGAGCTGGGTGTCGCCGGCGCGAAGGACAAGGGCGACCTGGACCCGCTCGCGGTGCGGCCGCTGCCCGCGCAGGAGGCGATCCTGGAGGCCCTGGGCCAGCTCGGGTTCGGCTTCAAGTCGGCCGACCTCGAGCTCGGGCACATCCGGGGAACCGGTCAGCAGTTGCCCTTCTACCAGGAGATCGAGCTCGCACCGCCTCCGCAGTACGCACACCAGGTCAACGAGATCGAGGTGACCTTCCTCTCCGGACCCGCCGGCCTGGAGGTGATCCTGGAGGCCGACAAGCGCGGCGGCTTCTTCTCCGAGGGTCACGACACCCTCGGCCGCTACACGGTCAGCCACCACGGCGTCGAGCAGACCGACTGGAACGCCGAGGCCGATGGCTGGATCCGCCGGCTCGTCGAGCACCGCGCCTCCCACGGAGCGCACTCCTCGTACGGCTCCCACGCCGACTTCAGCCACGGTGACCACCACCACGGCGACCACCGCGACGACCACGGGCACCGCTCCGGTCCGGGCATGGGCACCGCGATCGCGGCGGGCGCGGCGGGCCTCGCGGTCGGCGTCGTCGGCGGCATGGTCGCGGCCGAGGCCGTCGACGAGATCGGCGACTTCTTCGAGGGCGACGAGGAGGAAGGCGACGAGGGCTGACCCAGCCTGACGAGGCCTCATCCGCACACCTCCTGGGCCCGCAACGGGACGGAATCGCGCCCGTACAGCCACACGGGCCATCCGGAGCACGGGGCCGGGAGCGTCGACCGGGTCCGCCTCTAGGGCAGTGCGGATTCCGGCCCTACGGCACTGCGGATTCCGGCCCTACGGCACTGCGGATTCCGGCCCTACGGCACTGCGGATTCCGGCTCTACGGCACCGCAGGTTCCGGGCTTGGGGATACAGCGATATCGCCTCCCCCGCGGGAGCCCGCCATGCCAGCCCACTCCCCCGTACTCGCCCTGATCGCCGCCACGTCGGCCACTGCCTCGATGCGCAGCACCGACCGCGCGACGCTTGCCGAAAGCCCGCGATTCCACGGTTCTTGGGGCCGTCGTGCGCCAAGTGCCATGCGCAGAGCCCCGAAACCCTGACGGCGGCCGGCTCGCCCGAGAAGCCGGCCCTCTCGTGGGGCGGCCACGGACGAGTTGACCGGGAACAGCGCGGCGCGACTCAGCGCCTGATAACTTCTACATCAATGTAGAAGATTCGGGGGTGGCCCGGACCGACCCCGTCCGGCCCGGGCCGCCTCCGACACGTAACGGAGCTCGGACATGGCCCTGTGGGACCGCATCAAGGAATCCGCGTCGACGATGCAGACGCAGCTGATGGCGAAGAAGAACGACCTGAAGAGCGGCGCGTTCCGCGACGCCGCCATGGCGATGTGCGCGCTCGTCGCCGCCGCGGACGGCAGCATCGACCCGTCCGAACGTCAGAAGGTCGCCCAGCTCATCATGAGCAACGAGGTGCTGCAGAACTTCCCGGCGGAGGACCTCCAGCGCCGCTTCGAGGCCAACTGCGACAAGCTCACCGCCGACTTCGGCTTCGGCAAGGTCAGCGTCCTCCAGGAGGTCGCCAAGGCGAAGAAGAAGCCCGCCGAGGCCCGCGCCGTCATCCAGATCGGCATCATCATCGGCGGCGCCGACGGCGACTTCGACAAGGACGAGCAGGCGGTCGTACGGGAGGCGTGCTTCGCCCTCGGCCTCCCGCCGCACGAGTTCGACCTGTAGTCGACCACCGTTCTGGGTGGGGCCCGCCCCGTCGTCGCCGGCCCCACCCTCCGCGCCCTGCCGGGCCGGGACCGTCAGCTCCTCCGCGAACACCTGTGACGTCCGGAAAAGGATCAGAACCCACCAGAAGCAGTCCGTCAGTTCATCAGCCCCCCCCTCGTTCCCCCGGGGTTTACGGGAGTCGGGCTGCGACCGGGGCCCGTCAGAGCGGGGTCGCCGCCTTGAGGATCACGAACAGCGTGACGGCCGAGTTCGCCGAGGAGAGCGCGGAGACCGTGGTACCGGCTGCCGCACCCCATGCCGCCAGACCCGCGCGCGTGAACAGCGACGGCCAGACGCCCGCGACCGGAGCCGGGCCCAGCAGGGCCGCCACCCGACGCGGTACGGGACCCGCCGCCGCGAATCCCGCGAGCGTCACAGCCGGCGCGACCCGGGAGGCCAGCGCGGCCTTGCCGACCGCTCGCGCCACGACCCGGCGGCTGCCGATCCGGGCGGCGGCCTCCTCGTCCGCCCACCGCTCGGTGGTGTACGTGACCGCCGTGCGCAGGGGCCGCAGGAACGGGTTGGCACGCGCGGCGAGCTGCACGGTCAGCAGGAACCTGTGGTGCCGGGCGTCGAGGTGGGCACGCTCGTGGGCGAAGAGGGCTCGGCGCTCGGGCCCTTTCAGGGCGGCGAGCATCGCGGTCGTGACGACGACACGGTTCCTCCGGCCCGGCAGGGCGTACGCGTACGGGCTCTTGTCGGGCAGCACCACGCCCGAGGTGGCCGGCAGCCCCGCCAGCGCCCGCCCGGCGCGGCTGCGCACGCGGTGGTGGCGCCACGCGGCTCTGGCGCAGGAGGCGAGAACGGCGAACAGGGCGGGGATGGCGGCCTTCCCCGCGACCTCGTCGTACGGGACGGCCTCGCGGACCTCCGGGTCCGACCAGCCGTCCGGCAGCGGGTTGCCGGGAAGCTGCGCGGTGCCGACCACCATCAGCAGGGCCAGGCACACGGTGCTGCACACGGCCAGCACACCGGACACACCGGCCAGGAGCCAGGTGGCTGTCCGCGGATGCAGGTGGTGCTCGGCAAGTCGTGCGACCGGCCATGCCGTCAAGGGCAGGACCAGCGGCAGGAAGACGAAGAGCCCCATGCCGTCAGCCTTCCCCCTCCTCGGAGTCCTGAGCCAGCAGGTCCCGCAACAAGCGCTCGTCATGAGGCGGGAGGCCCGTCACAAAGCTGGCCAGCACCGCCTCCCGGTCCGCCTCGCCGTCCAGGACCTTCCGCATCCGCAGCGCCGCGAGCCCGGCCTCGTCGGCGACCGCCGTCCACTCGAACGAACGCCCCGCCCGCTCGCGCGACACCGCGCCCTTCACGTGCAGACGGGTCAGGATCGTGATGACGGTCGTGTAGGCGAGACCGCCGCCGAGCCGCTCCCGCACCCACCCCGCGGTACGGGCACCGCCGGCCTGGCGCAGCGCGGACAGCACCTGCGCTTCGAGCTCGCCCTGTCCCCGCCGCCGGGGAGAGGCGTCCTGCCCCTCTCGCGTGTCCTTCGTCATTCCGCCGCCCTCCCGCCGACTCGTCCTGCCCTGTGGGGCGGTTCATCGTACTGAGACGTCGCGGCTCGGCCTGTTGTCGTTCGGGTGGCGTTGGTGGCGCTGTCGTACGACATGGGAGACGCGGCACGGGGCCGGAAGCCGGGCCTTCCCCATTCCCTCTACATCACTGTAGATTTTCAGCTCCGAGACGACCACCTCCTGGGAGAGCGGAAGACAGTGTTCGGAATCAGCGAGATGGCGATCATCCTGATCGCCGTCATTCTCCTCATCGGCGCCAAGAAGCTGCCCGAACTCGCCCGCAGCGCCGGCAAGGCCGCCCGCGTCCTCAAGAGCGAGACCAAGGCGATGAAGGCCGATGGCGCCCCGGAACCGCAGGCCACCTACCAGGTCACCGACAGCCGCCCCCTCCAGAATCCGGCCACGCGGGGCGACGGACACCCCGACGCCTCGCCGGGCCCGGCCCCGGGGAACGTACGCCCCTGAGCCGACGGGCCGTGCGTCCGCGACGCGCCGCCCGCGAGGCGGCTGCCTCTCCTCGTACGGTCGCGTGCCCCTCGCCTTTCAGGCACTTCGGGCTCGCACCGGGGCAGCGGGTCGCCGGGCGCCGCCTCTGCTCCTGCACGCGGCCGCGAGCCGCAGGGCGATGGTGGCGGCCCCGGCGGCCGTCGCCGTGCACAGCGCGATGAAGACGTCGGGTATCCAGACCCACAGCGCGTTGGGGCCGATGAGGGCGAGGGCTGCCGCCATGGCGATACCGGGCAGGGCGCCGGCCAGACACCACAGGACGGTGGGGACGACGCGGCGGGGTACGGGCCGTCGGCGGAGCAGGCGGGCAGCGTGGAAGGCGCCCGCGAGGAGGGCGAGGGCCAGGGCGGTGACGCCCCAGACCGTGGCGTGGTACGTCGCGGCGGAGGGGGCGTCGGTGGGGGTGGCGCCTCCGGCGAGGATGCGGGCGGCGCCGAAGCCGACTTCCATGACGGCAGCGTCGTGAAGGAGGCCGTGGAGGTTCTGCTGGAGGACGAGGGCGATGTTCCGCTCCGGCAGGAGGAAGAGCATCGCGGAGTAGCCCGGGGTGGCGCCGGTGTGCCAGATCGCGCTGTCGAGGGGAGCCTCAAGGCCCCCGACGCGCCAACCCAGTCCGTATCCGGTTTCGGCGCCGGATGGGTCCAGTCGGCCGGACTGCCGCATGAGGCGGACGGACTCGGGCGTCAGGACCGACGCTCCGTCGTCGGCCTTCCCCGACCGGAGCTGGAGGGCCGCGAAGGCGGCGAGGTCGTTCAGGTCACCGCCGGTGTAGCCGTAGGCGGCGCCGTCGTCGTCCACGCCGTCGGCGATCGCGGACGGTATGCCCCACAGCAGCTGGTGTCCGGGCGGAAGGTTCCGCTCGCGGGCGGACGCCCGGTCGGCGATCGCCCCGTCCATGCCGGCCGGGCGCAGGACGCTGTCCCGGAGATGGTCGGCGAAGGACCGGCCGGTCACGGACTCGACGACGGCGGCCAGCACGAGGTAGTTGGCGCTGGTGTACGCGTACGTGGAGCCGGGCGGTCCGAGCGGATGGATGCCGTCCAGCTCGGCGACGCGCTCCACCGCGCCCGGGCAGTCCGCGTCGACGCAGTCGGTGACCTCGATGGTGGCCGACTCGGGAAGGCCCGCGGTCTGCTGGAGCAGGTGGCGGACAGTGACGCGAGAGGCGTGGGCGTCACCGCCGAAGCGGAAGGCGGGGAGGTGGTCGACGACCGGGTCGTCGAGCCGGAGCCGCCCGTCCTGCACGAGCGTCATCACGGCGCTCGCGGCGATGGGCTTGGCGACCGAGCCCCAGAGGAAGGGAGTGTCGGTCGTGACCGGTTCGCCGTGTCCGTCCGTTCCCCAGGCCCGCGTATGAATCGGCCCGCCGGGCCCGACCACGGCGTAGGAGAGCCCGGGCGTACGGGTGGCCTCCATGCGTCCGCGCACATAGGCGTCCACAGCCGCCAAGCGGTCTGCGGAGACGGGCGAGTCGGCCGCGGCCGGCGGCTGACCTGAGGGCAGCAGAGGGAGCAGGAGGGCTGTCGCCGCCGCGGCGACGCGGCCAAGCGGGCTGAGCATGGAGTGTCGTCCTTCCATGAGCACACCGGGTAACCATATGGAGATACGGTTATAACCGTACGCTGGTACGGTTATCAAGTGCCACGAACCGCCGACCATGAAGAACGCCGCCGTCAAATCGCCGGGGCGGTCAGCCAGTTGATCACCACTCACGGGCTCGACGCCGTCACCGTCGCCCGCACGGCCGCCACCGCGGGCATGTCCGTCGGACTCGTCCAGCACTACTTCCGCACCAAGGACGAGATGCTGCTCCACGCCTTCCGCGAGGTCTCGGCTCGCATCCGCGCGCGCGTCGAGGCACGGATCAGGGACGGGGTCGAGCACAAGCGGCCCATCGCCCGGGTCATGGCCGAGGTGATGACCGAGTACATCCCCCTGGACGAGGCCCGACGCACCGAGTACCGGGTGGCCCGCGCGTTCGCCGGCCGCTCCCTCGACGCCCCCGCCCTCGCGGCTGTCGACACGGAGACCGCCTGCAAGCTGCGCGACGACATCGCCCGCGCCGTCCACAACGGCAAGGAGTGCGGAGAGGTCGAGGAGGACGTGGACCCGCTGCCCGCCGCCATTCGCCTCACCGCCGTGATGGAGGGCCTGGCGCTCCAGGTCTACCGCGAGCCCGAGGACGCCGCCGAAGCAACCGTGGCCCCGTGCGTGACACCCCTGCTCGAGGCCGAACTGGCCGTCGTCTTCACCGGCGAGTGCCGCCAGTACGCGAGATAGTCAACCGACCCGCCGGGGCCGCCTGCCGATGCCGGTTGCCGCGCGTCCGCGACGGCTCGACCACGGGAGACGACCGGGGCGTCGAGCAGCCGCCCCGGGAGAGACCCGGGAGACGATCCGTCCGGGACGAAGGGGTCGTGGGCTCAAATCCCGTCACCCCGACGGTGATTACCAGGTCAGGGACCTGATCCGCATCGCGGGTCGGGCCCCTGAGCGGCTTCTGGGGGCAGGGGCCGTGCGGCAGCCCGGACGCGAACCACCACTCGTACGGCTTCGGCCTCGACGCCGGCCGCGGGGCCGGAGCCGGGAAGCCGGACGCCGCCACCGGTGAGCCGCCCCCTGTGATGCGATGGGCCGGTCATCGTAAAACCTTTGTTTCAGGGGGAGTTGTGGGTTTATCTACGCGCGGAGCTATGGCTGCCGACCGATCATTCGGGCAATTCAGGCGGGTTCTCGCAGAGCTATTACCGACTGGTACCGGGAGCTGCTACAACAGGGACCGCTCACTCAACCCCCCACCCACCCCCCACACTTCGGAGGGCTGACAGCCATGTCAGTACGGAGATTCTGGGCGTCCGCATCCACTCTGCTCCTCGCCGCCGCTGCCGCTCTGGGGATCGCCCAGCCGGCTTCGGCGTCCTCCCCGGCCGCCGCCGGCGGGTACGTCGCCCTGGGCGATTCGTACTCGTCCGGTGTCGGCGCGGGCAGCTATCTGTCCGACAGCGGTGACTGCCGGCGCAGTACCAAGGCCTATCCCTACCTCTGGGCGGCGGCGAACTCGCCGTCCTCCTTCGCGTTCGTCGCCTGTTCGGGCGCCACCACGAGCACCGTGGCCAGTGGTCAGCTCGGCGCGCTGAGTTCGTCCACGTCGCTGGTGAGCGTCACCGCGGGCGGCAATGACGTCGGGTTCGCCGACGTCATGCAGGACTGCGTGCTGTCCGGCGAGTCCGCCTGCGTCTCGGCCGTGAACGCGGCCGTCGGCAAGATGAACAACGCCCTGCCCTCGGCGCTGAGTTCGCTCTACGCCTCCATCCACTCCAAGGCCCCGCAGGCCCATGTCGTGGTGCTGGGCTACCCCCGCTTCTACAAGATCGGCGGAAGCTGTCTGGTCGGACTGTCCGACAAGGCGCGTACGGCCATCAACAACGCGTCCGACGTGCTGAACGGCGTCATCGCCAAGCAGGCGGCGAACGCCGGGTTCACCTTCTCCGGGGTCGCCGACGAGTTCACCGGGCATGAGCTGTGCTCCGGCGATCCGTGGCTGCACAGCGTCTCGATCCCCGTCTACAACTCGTACCACCCGAAGCCCGAGGGCCAGTCCGGCGGTTACCTGCCGGCGTTCCGCTCGGCGGCGTAGACACGAAAGCGGCGCCCCGGCCCTCCGCCGGGGCGCCGCTGCCCCGTCAGACCGCCGGGCGGGTCGCCTTGAGGGAGTACATCAGCGGGATGCGCGGACGGTCCGGCGGGAAACGGAAGAAGTCGTCCCCGCCACGTTTCAGGACCGGGAAACGCGCGAAGAGCGAGACGTCGTGCTCGTGGAGGAATTCGATCCGCAGGCCGGCGGCGGCCAGCGCGGACACCACGCTGCCCACCGGGTGCTGCCACTCGACGCTGCGGTTGTGGACGGTCGGGGCGTCGAAGTCCGCGTACGTACCCGGAGTCTCGTCCACCCATGCCTCGTGGCTGAAGTAGTCGTGCACGATCCGCGAGCCCGTCTCGTCGTCCAGGCAGTCCGTGAGCGGATGGAACTCCGCGAGGTAGAGGAAGCCGCCGGGCGCCACCAGCGACGCGGCCGTCTCGGCCCAGCGGTCGATGTCGGGCAGCCAGTTCAGCGCGCCGACGCCCGTGTAGACGATGTCGTACGAGGAGTCCGGCACGGCCTGGGCCGCGTCGTACACATCGGCGGCGACGAAGGCCGCGCGGTCGGGGCCGAGCCCCAGGTCCCGGGCGAGGGCGCGGGCGGTCTCGACGGCCGGTTCGGAGAAGTCGAGGCCGACGACCTGCGCCGCGCCGTGCCGGGCCCAGGAGAGGGTGTCGAGTCCGATGTGGCACTGCAGGTGCAGCAGCGACCGGCCGGTCACCTCACCGACCTCGGCCAGCTCGAAGGGCCGCAGGGCGTCCTTCCCCGCGCGGAAGGAGCCCAGGTCGTAGAAGTCACTGCCTGCGTGGATGGGCACGCGTTCATCCCACATCCTGCGGTTGGCCTCGCGCCAGTCGGGCGGTGTCGGAGCGGTGGACATGTGCGCGAGGTTATCCACAGGCTGCGGATGAGGCGAACGGATTGTCGGGGGCCCGGCGCAGAATGGGGTCATGACTGAGGCCACTGGATCGCCGACGACCGCATCCGTTCCGCTGTGGGAGCAGCGCTTCCGCGCGCCCCGGGTGTCGCTGCCCGACTGGGCCGAGGACGCGCCGGACCGCGCGTTGTTCGTCTCCAACGCGACGGGGACCTACGAGCTGTACGCGTGGGACCGGTCGACCGGTGAGCAGCGCCGGGTGACCGACCGGCCGAACGGGACGACGGACGGCGTGCTGACGCCGGACGGCGAGTCCGTGTGGTGGTTCGACGACACCGACGGGGACGAGTTCGGGGTGTGGATGCGCCGGCCGTTCCACGGCGGAGTGGACGCCGGGTCCGCGCCGGCCGCTCCGGGCCTCGGGCCGTCCTATCCGGCCGGGCTCGCGATCGGCCGGGACAACACGGCGGTGATCGGCCGTTCGACGGACGAGGACGGTTCGACGGTCCATGTCGTACGGCCGGGCGCGGCCCCCGTGGAGATCTACCGGCACCGCGAATCGGCCGGGGTCGGCGACCTGAGCCACGACGGCACGCTGATCGCCCTGGAGCACACCGAGCACGGGGACGCGATGCACTCCGCGCTGCGCGTGGTCCGGCCGGACGGGACGACGGTCGCGGAGCTGGACGACACGGAGGGGGGTACGAAGGAGCTGGGCCTCGCCGTCCTCGGCTTCGCGCCGGTCGCCGGCGACACCCGGCTGCTGGTCGGGCACCAGAGGCGCGGACGCTGGGAGCCGATGATCTGGGACCCGGTGGCGGGCACGGAGACGGACCTGGCCATCGACCTGCCGGGCGATGTGGGCGCCGAGTGGTATCCGGACGGCTCCGCGCTGCTCGTCGAGCACGGCTTCGAGGCCCGCAGCGAGCTCTGGCGGTACGAGCCCGCCGCGGCCGACGGCGAGCTGGTCCGGCTGGAGACGCCGGCCGGCACGGTCTCCGGCGCCACGGCCCGCCCGGACGGGACGGTCGAATACCTGTGGTCGTCGGCGGCCGAGCCGCCCGTCGTCCGCTCCACGACCGGCGCGGTGGTGCTCGACCCGCCGGGGGCCAAGGCCCCGGCCTCGGTGCCCGTCGAGGACGTGTGGGTGGACGGGCCCGGCGGCCGGATCCACGCGCTCGTCCAGCGTCCGGCGGCGCCCGCCGAGGGGCCGTTCCCGACGGTCTTCGAGATCCACGGCGGCCCCACCTGGCACGACAGCGACGCATTCGCGGCCGGCCCGGCGGCCTGGGTCGACCACGGCTACGCGGTCGTCCGGGTCAACTACCGCGGCTCGACCGGTTACGGGCGGGCGTGGACGGACGCGCTCAAGCACCGCGTCGGGCTGATCGAGCTGGAGGACATCGCGGCGGTACGGGAGTGGGCGGTGAAGTCCGGCCTCGCGGACCCGGCGAAGCTCGTTCTGGCCGGCGGCTCCTGGGGCGGCTATCTCACGCTGCTCGGCCTCGGTACGCAGCCCGGCGACTGGGCCCTCGGGCTGGCCGCGGTCCCCGTCGCGGACTACGTCACGGCGTATCACGACGAGATGGAGGCCCTGAAGGCGATGGACCGCACGCTGCTGGGCGGGACGCCGGAGGAGGTGCCCGAGCGGTTCGAGGCGTCGTCCCCCCTGACGTACGTCGACGCCGTGCGCGCCCCGGTCTACATCTCCGCCGGGGTCAACGACCCGCGCTGCCCGATCCGCCAGGTGGAGAACTACGTGGACCGGCTGAAGGCCCGGGACGCCGTGCACGAGGTCTACCGGTACGACGCGGGGCACGGCTCGCTCGTCGTGGAGGAGCGGATCAAGCAGGTCCGGCTGGAGCTCGACTTCGCCCGACGGCACCTGTCCGGGGTGTCGCCGGCCGGGCCCGCGTAGGAGCCGGATAAAAGGCCGCCTTCCGGGTGCCCCCGCTCCGGCCGGCCGGAGCGGGGACCGTACCGTGGAGGGGTGTACCGGTTCCTGCTGACCCCGCGGTGGTGGGGGATCAACCTCTTCGTCGTGCTGGCGATCCCGTTCTGCGTGTTCATGGGCACCTGGCAGCTCGGCCGCTTCGAGGACCGCGTGCACACGCACGAGGCCGCCGAGAAGCAGCCCGCGCCCGGCAGCCGTACCGCCGAACCGCTCGACGAGCTGCTGCCCGTCGACACCGAGACCTCCGGCCGGCCCGCCATCGCGACCGGGCGGTACGCGGACCGCTTCCTGGTGCCCGGCCGCGAGCTGGACGAGCGGAAGGGGTTCTACGTCCTGGACATGCTCCGGACCGACAGCGGCAAGGCCCTGCCGGTGGTACGCGGCTGGCTGCCCGGGAAGCCCGGTCAGACCCGGGTGCCGCCCGCGCCGGCCGGCCGGGTCACGGTGACCGGCGACCTCCAGGCCTCGGAAAACGCGGGCACTGCGGGCGTCGGCGCGACGGGTGGGCTGCCGGACGGCCAAGTGGGCATGATCAGCGCGGCGTCACTCGTCAACCTGGTGCCGTACGACGTGTACGACGCCTGGGTGACGCTCCCGGCGAGCGGCGCGGGCGGCTCCGAGAAGGCCGTGGGCGCCTCGGGCGACGCGGTGAGCGGTGCGGCCCGGTCCGAGGCGACCGCATTGCGCCCGGTTCCGGCCGCCGCGCCGGAGGGCGGCGGGCTCGACCTCAAGGCCTTCCAGAATCTCGGCTACACGGGTGAGTGGTTCGTCTTCGCCGGGTTCGTGGTCTTCATGTGGTTCCGGCTGCTCCGGCGCGAGGCCGAGGCCGCCCGGGACGTGCGGCTCGGCCTGGTGCCCGAGGCGGAGGCCGTCTCACCGGCGGTCCCCGAGGCGGAGGCCCGCTCCGGGGTGTGAGCGGGCGGCCCGGCGGCGCGGGCCACCGGCCGCCCCGGACCCGCCGCTACGACGAGGGCTCCAGGACGCCCGTCCGGTAAATCGTTCCCGCGCAGGCGTTGTCGATCTTCGTAGCGGCGACCGGAGCCCCCGGCTCCGGGGTGTGCCGCACGGAGATGCTGCCCTCGGCGGGGGCCGCGCCGTCGGCGCCGAACTGCGTCTCCGTGCCCGTCTCGCTCTCTCCGGTGCCGCCCGTGGCCACGGATCCGGCCGAACCGCCGCCGCCGGCGCCCCCCGCGCCGTCCGTCGGCGTCGGGGAGGGCGAACCGCCGGTGGACGGACAGGTGTCCTTCGGGACCCAGGCGAACTGCACCTCGTAGACCGCGTCCGGCTTCAGCAGGACGCTGTCCTCCTCCGCGGCGGGGTCGGGCAGACCGGACGCGGGGTCGCCCGGGGTGTGCCGGACGACCTCGATCCGCGTCGGGTCGGCCGCGCCCATCGCCTCGAAGCCCACGGTGCCACCGCTGCGCACCACGCAGTCCTCGCCGGACACGTTGGCGATGCGGAACGCCCCGTAGACCGTGCCGTCGGCGCCCGGCGCGCCGCTCCTGGCCGACTTCACGCCGAGCTGTCCCGGATCGCACGGGCGCATGGTGTCCACCGCGCTCATGGCGGGATCGGCGGACGCGCCGGCCGGGTCGCCGACCTGGCCCTGGCCGCTGCTGTCGGACGGGGTCGTGGTGCTGTGCGGAAGCCCCTGGCCGCCGTTGGGGTGGCCGCCGCCGCTCTCGCCGCCGCCGTTGCCCGAGTCCGCACCGGGCTCCTCGCCGTTGCCGCCCTGCGCCTGCTCGCCGTGGCCGGCGATGGCGGGGCTGGCCGTGCCGGCGCCGTCCGAGTTGGCGACGTGGACGAACGCGGGGATCGCGGTGCCGATGAGCAGGGCCGCCGCGGCGGCACCGACCAGGGCCTGCCGCCGCCGGGCCCGCCGGGCGGGCACCGCGCGCTGCAGTCGGTCGAGGCTGCCCTCGCTCGGCTCCAGGTCCTGCACGGCACCGTGCATCATGCGGCGCAGCGCGTCCTCGGCGCCGTCGTCACCGTCGTCGCCGAAGGGCACACCCCCGCCGGCCGATCCGCCGCCGAACAGGCCGGCCGTGGCCGCGAGGCCCAGGGGGTCGCCGTCGCGGTCCGCGTGCGGGGCGTCGTCCGGCCCTTGGTTCACAGGTGCGTTCCCGGTCCGGTCCAGCGGCACGCCACGCGGGAATGCGCGCCGCGATCCGTCACGGCCCCCGGGCCGCCGGTCCTGTTCATGGTCGTGATCGCGGTGGTCATCGCGCCGGCTCATACCTGCGCCTCCATCACCACGCGCAGGGCCGCGATACCGCGTGACCCGTAGGCCTTCACCGAGCCCAGGGATATGCCCAGCGTCTCGGCGACCTGGGCTTCGGTCATGTCCGCGAAGTAGCGCAGGACCAGCACCTCACGCTGACGCCTCTGCAGGCCGCGCATCGCCTTGATCAGCGCGTCCCGCTCCAGCTGGTCGTACGCCCCCTCCTCCGCGCTGGCCATGTCCGGCATCGGCTTCGAGAGCAGCTTCAGCCCGAGGATGCGGCGGCGCAGCGCGGAGCGGGAGAGGTTGACGACGGTCTGGCGCAGGTACGCGAGGGTCTTCTCGGGCTCGCGGACCCGGTTGCGCGCGGAGTGCACGCGGATGAACGCCTCCTGCACGACGTCCTCGCAGGACGCCGTGTCGTCCAGCAGCAGGGCCGCGAGGCCGAGCAGCGAACGGTAGTGGGCGCGGTAGGTTTCGGTGAGATGGTCGACGGTCGTTCCGGCTGCCACGCTCTCTTCAGCACCCTCGCGCTGCGCCGGCAGCCCCGTCTGGCGCGCGGCGGGCATGGGCGCGATCACCGGCATGCCACCGGCTGCACGGGCCCGGCGGAGCGGTCGCACCGAAGCGCCGCGCAAGGGGCCCACCACTGTGATATCGAGAACCTCTGCCACGCCAGTTGGACACGCTTCCCCCCGTCAGGGTTGTACGCATACGGCACCGCGTTTGAGGCCCTGCGATATGCCTTCATACGTACCCGCTCTTCCCAGATGCCCCGCACATGCGCCCCGCCGCGCAAGAAGTGACCGCTTAGACGCCTGGCGCCCGACCCGCGGTTGCAACGAACCGAAAGGTCATCGTCCGTCACGGCGACTGCCCAGCTCAAGAGGTTCAGACCAGCGAGTTGCTCACAGAGCGTTCACAGAAAGTGCAAAACAGGTTCGATCCGGCCCTCGTGACCGCTGCCGGTCAGAGCCGGGGGAATTCCGCGGCCACGGATTCGGCGATCTGCGCCACGTTGAGCGCGGCGCCCTTGCGGAGGTTGTCGCCGCAGACGAAGAGTTCCAGCGCCTGCGGGTCGTCCAGCGAGCGCCGGACCCGGCCGACCCAGGTCGGGTCGGTGCCGACCACGTCGGACGGGGTGGGGAAGTCACCGGCGCCCGGGCTGTCGTACAGCACGACCCCGGGAGCGGTCGCCAGGATCTCGTGGGCCCGGTCGACCGCGACCTCGTTCTCGAAGCGGGCGTGGACGGACATCGAGTGCGTGGCGACGACGGGTACGTACACGCAGGTCGCCGACACGCGCAGGCTCGGCAGGCCGAGGATCTTGCGGCACTCCTCGCGGATGGCCAGCTCCTCCGACGACCAGCCGTCGCCGGCGTCCGTCCCGGCCCACGGGACGACGTTGAGCGCGACCGGCGCGGCGAACGGGCCGCCGTGCGTGTCGCCCACGACGCGGCGCACATCGCCCGGCTTCGTACCGAGTTCGGTGCCGGCCACCATCGACAGCTGTTCGCGCAGTACGGCGACCCCGTCGCGGCCGGCGCCGCTGACGGCCTGGTAGGAGGAGACGACGAGCTCCCGCAGGCCGAACTCGGCGTGCAGGGCGCCGACGGCGACGATCAGCGCCAGCGTGGTGCAGTTCGGGTTCGCGACGATGCCGCGCGGTCTCATCCGTACGGCGTGCGGGTTGATCTCGGGCACGACGAGCGGAACGTCGTCGTCGGCCCGGAAGGCGGCGGAGTCGTCGATGACGACGGCGCCCTTGGAGGCCGCGACCGGGGCCCAGCGCGCGGAGACCTCGGCGGGCACCAGGAACAGTGCCACGTCGATGCCTTCGAAGACGTCCTCGGTGAGTTCGAGGACCTCGCTCTCCTCACCGCGTACGACCAGCTTGCGGCCGGCCGAGCGCGGTGAGGCGACGAGTCTGACCTCGCCCCAGACGTCCGCGTGCTGCGAGAGGATCTGGAGCATGACGCCACCGATCGCCCCGGTCGCACCGACGACCGCGAGCGAAGGGCGGCGTGCGGTCATCGGCCGGTGCCCCCGTACACGACGGCCTCGTCGGAGTCGCTGTCGAGGCCGAAGGCGGTGTGCACGGCGCGCACGGCCTCGTTGACGTCGTCGGCCCGGGTGACCACCGAGATGCGGATCTCGGACGTCGAGATCAGCTCGATGTTGACGCCGGCGTCCGACAGCGCCTCGAAGAAGCCGGCGGTGACCCCGGGGTTCGTCTTCATGCCCGCGCCGACCAGGGAGATCTTGGCGATCTGGTCGTCGTAGCGCAGCGAGTCGAAGCCGATCACGCCGCGGTTGCGCTCCAGGGCGTCGATGGCCTTGCGGCCCTCGGCCTTCGGGAGCGTGAACGAGATGTCCGTCAGGCCGGTCGACGCGGCGGAGACGTTCTGCACCACCATGTCGATGTTGACCTCGGCGTTCGCGATCGTACGGAAGATCGCGGCGGCCTCGCCGGGCTTGTCGGGCACGCCGACGACGGTGATCTTGGCCTCGGAGACGTCATGGGCGACTCCGGAGATGATCGCGTGCTCCACCTTCTGGTCCCCTTGCGGCTCGTTGCTGACCCAGGTGCCCCGCAGTCCGGAGAAGGACGAGCGGACGTGGATCGGGATGTTGTATCGGCGTGCGTACTCGACGCAGCGGTGCAGCAGCACCTTGGAGCCGGACGCGGCCAGCTCCAGCATGTCCTCGAAGGAGATCCAGTCGATCTTACGGGCCTTCTTGACGACCCGCGGGTCGGCGGTGAACACGCCGTCCACGTCGGTGTAGATCTCGCAGACCTCGGCGTCCAGCGCGGCGGCGAGAGCGACGGCAGTGGTGTCCGACCCGCCGCGGCCGAGCGTGGTGATGTCCTTCTTGTCCTGGGACACACCCTGGAACCCCGCGACGATCGCGATGTTCCCCTCGTCCAGCGCCGTACGGATACGGCCCGGCGTCACATCGATGATGCGCGCTTTGTTGTGGACCGAGTCGGTGATGACGCCCGCCTGGCTGCCGGTGAACGACTGGGCCTCGTGGCCCAGGTTTTTGATCGCCATGGCCAGCAGCGCCATGGAGATGCGCTCTCCCGCGGTCAGCAGCATGTCGAACTCACGCCCGGCCGGTATCGGGGATACCTGCTCGGCGAGATCGATCAACTCGTCCGTCGTGTCGCCCATCGCGGACACCACGACAACCACCTGGTTGCCGTTCTTCTTGGCATCGACGATTCGCTTGGCGACGCGCTTGATGCCCTCGGCATCGGCTACGGAGGAGCCTCCGTACTTCTGCACGACAAGGCCCACGTGCGCTCCTCGCTCAGTCCATTACTGCGGTCGGCTCAGTTTAACGAGCAGCCCGGAAACGCCCTGCTGATACCACATGCTGAGATGTCCCGCTCACCACGTGATCATCCGCGTGCACTCCGAACCGCTCGTACCGCCCTGCTGCCCACCGGACACGTACGCATTCCCTTTTGTGGCCCAGCCCACACCCGACGGCGCCGACCGGGGCCGCCTACTTCGCCGGGCGCAGTCCCAGCGGGCCCGCGATCTCCTCGAACATGACGCGGCCCGCCTCTTCTGCGAGGTCGTCGTCGCCGGCGTCCTGGTCGGTGTCCAGGCCGTCCAGCTCCTGGAGGGGCTGGTTGAGCCGGATGTGGGCGATCAGGGACTGGAGGGCGCGCAGGGCGGCGGAAGCGGTGGAGCCCCAGTTGGAGAAGTAGGAGAACTGCCACCACCACAGGGCCTCGGTGGTGCGGTCCTCCTCGTAGTGGGCCAGGCCGTGGCGCAGGTCGGTGACGAGGTCGGCCAGGTCGTCGGAGATGCGGGCGGCGACCGGGGCCTTGCGGGGCTCGTACGGGTCGAAGACCTCGGAGTAGACGTCGATCGGCTCCAGGAGGGCCGCGAAGCGCTCGCGCAGGCCGTCCGCGTCCGGTTCGGCGCCCAGGTCGGGCTCGTAGCGCTCGTCGGGGACGATGTCCTCGTACGCACCGAGCCGGCCGCCGGCCAGCAGGAGCTGGGAGACCTGGAGGAGCAGGACCGGAACGGCCTCTTCCGGCTCCTCGACCTTGGACACCTCGGTGACCGCGACGATGAACGTCTTGATCTGGTCGGCGATCTGGACAGCGAAATCGCCGGGGTCCTGTGTGACGGTGTTCAGCGTGGCGTCAGACATCGAGGAGACCTCCCGTGTGACCGGTCGGAGACGGTGAGTAGAAGATAACCGCGCTGAACGTAAAGCCGTCGTGAGATGCGGGAACGCGGCCGTCAGACATCGAGCAGCCGCCTGCCCTCGAAGGCCCGGCCGAGCGTGACCTCGTCCGCGTACTCCAGGTCGCCGCCGACCGGAAGGCCGCTGGCCAGCCGGGTGACGCGCAGACCCATCGGCTTGACCATCCGCGCCAGGTACGTCGCGGTGGCCTCGCCCTCCAGGTTGGGGTCGGTCGCCAGGATCAGTTCGGTGATGGAGCCGTCGGCGAGGCGGGCGAGGAGCTCGCGGATGCGCAGATCGTCCGGACCGACGCCCTCGATGGGGCTGATGGCCCCGCCCAGCACGTGGTAGCGCCCCCGGAACTCACGGGTCCGCTCGATCGCGACGACGTCCTTGGGCTCCTCGACCACGCAGATGACCGACCGGTCGCGCCGCTGGTCGCGGCAGATCCCGCACTCCTCCTCCTGGGCCACGTTGCCGCAGACCGCGCAGAAGCGGACCTTGTCCTTGACCTCCAGCAGGGCGTGCGCCAGGCGCCGCACGTCCGTGGGCTCCGCCTGCAGCACGTGGAAGGCGATCCGCTGCGCGCTCTTGGGACCGACGCCGGGCAGCCTGCCCAGTTCGTCGATGAGGTCCTGAACCACGCCTTCGTACAACGGAACGCCTTCCTGACTGAGTCGGCTGAGTCGTGGTACGTACCGTAGGGGGTACGTACGGTCTTGGATATGCGGCCGGTCAGAACGGCAGGCCGGGCATGCCGCCGCCCAGGGCCTGGGTCAGCGGGCCCAGCTTCTGCTGCTGGAGCTGCTGCGCGTTCTCGTTGGCCGCCTGGACCGCCGCGACGACGAGGTCCGCGAGGGTCTCGGTGTCCTCCGGGTCCACCGCCTTCGGATCGATCACCAGGGCACGCAGCTCGCCCGAGCCGTTGACCGTCGCCTTGACCAGGCCGCCGCCCGCCTGGCCGTCGACCTCGGTCCTGGCAAGCTCTTCCTGGGCCTGGGCGAGCTCCTGCTGCATCTTCTGGGCCTGCTGCAGCAGCTGCTGCATGTCGGGCTGACCACCACCGGGAATCACGGTCACTCCAGGCATTTCGACGACAAATGTTTCGGTACGCCGAGCCTACGTTGTCCCCGGGCGGCGCGCCCCACCCGCCGAGGAGCAACTCTTTCGAGTGAGATCGGGAGAGCCGTGCCTGAAGTCCTATACCTGACCAGAGGCCGTGCACACCCGTGAATACCGCGATTTCGACCCCACGGCCCACCATTCGGCGGTAGGAAGGGCATGCGTCCCGGCACGCAGCGCCTACCCCTCCTCACGCATGGTTACGCATGGGGGACTGCCCGTCGCGTCCAGGGACCGGGAGCAGAACAGGGATCCGCCCCGCCGTCGAGTACGCGGTCGAGAGCACGCGTCGCTATGCAGCATGCAGAGGAGTACCCCGGTGAGTCAGCCGGAGATGCAGCCCGAAGTGCCACCCCGCAAGTCCGGCACGTCCGGCCCGGCGGGTGCGGCCGCTCCCTCCGGTACGGACTCCGAGGACCGTGCGGGGCGGGGCCGTGACCTGACCGGGGAGCCGTTCCCGCTGGGCGGCGACTGGGGAGAGCCGTCCCAGCGGCTGGACGAGCTCTACCGGTGGCTGGAGGCGGAGGCGCTGCGGACCGCCGACTGGTATCTGCACGACCGGCTGTGGAAGCGGCGCGGCGCCAGGGCGCTGCGCATGGGCACCGCCGCCGGGGCGGTCGCGGGCGCCGCCCTGCCGCTGCTCGACCTGACGGGCGCGCTGCACGGCGCGGCCGGCTGGGGTTATCTGTCGCTGCTCCTCGGCGCCGCGTGCATGGCGTGCGACCGCTACTTCGGTCTGACCTCGGGCTGGATAAGGAATCTCGCGACCGCGCAGGCGGTGCAGCGCCGGCTTCAGGTGCTCCGGTTCGACTGGGCGTCGGAGTGCGTACGGGAGGTGCTCGGCCCGGCCGAGGGCACGGCGAGCGAGGCGACCGAGCGGTGCCTGGGCGTGCTGCGGCGCTTCTCCGAGGACATCACGGAACTCGTACGGTCGGAGACCGCCGACTGGATGGTGGAGTTCCGGGCCGGGCCCGCACCGCTGGGGATGCAGGCCCTGGTCTCCGGCGGTTCCGGGACCGGGCGCCCGGAGCAGGGCGCGGCGCCCGGACGCTTCCCGCTCCAGTCGATGGGCCGGCCGAACATGCCCCGGCAGCGCCCGCCGGAGTCCCCGCGCTGACCGTTCGCCGGCCGTCGCGGGGCTCCGGCGCGGGGCACCGGGACCGCTTCAGCTGAAGACGATCATCGATCCCTGGGCGAGGCTGCGGGTGGCCGCGGCGTGCAGGCCGAGCCAGACGTGGCGCTCCCGGGCGAAGGGGCTGTCGTCGTACGGGACGGAGGTCGCCGGCTCCTCCAGCTCGGTGGGGGCGGCGGGCGGCAGGGGGGCGGCCGGCGGGTTCGCCGGGTCGATCCCGATGGCCGGGGCGACGAACTCCAGCTCCCGCAGCAGCCCGTGCGCGGAACCGAGCGGGCCGCCCGCCGCCAGCAGGTCGTCGGTGGAGACGGGCGCCTCGAAGTCGAGGGGGACGTACGCCCCCGCGTGGTCGAAGTGCCACACCAGGTGCGACTGCCGGGCCGTTGCCTCGAACATCTCCAGCAACTGCTCGTAGTCCCCGCCCAGCTCGCCGACCGGCGTGACGGCGAGGCCGCTGAGCTGGAGCAGATAGGCACGGCGCAGGAAGTGCAGGGCGTCGTAGTCGAAGCCGGCGACCGGGGCGACGTCTCCGGTCAGCCCCGGCATGTAGGCGTAGACGGGGACGGGCGGCAGTCCGGCCTCGCCCAGGGCCTTGTCGTAAAGGGCGATCTCTTCGGCGAAGGGGTTGTCGGGGCTGTGGCACAGCACGTCGACAAGGGGGACCAGCCACAGGTCACAGGCCACGAAGTCTCGCTCTCCAACGGGTGCGTGCGGTGGTCGGGACAGCGTAGTGCGGTCGGAACCGCGCGCACAGTGGTCGCTCACGACCGGCCCGGGGCGCGAGGGGCGGCGCGGGCCGGGCCGGTCAGGCGCGCCCCTCGGTCTCCTCCGCGCTCGGCCCCCGCCCGGCCAGGCGGTCGGCCCAGCTCAGCGCATGGCCGTTGTACCCGTCTATCGCCGTCCGCAGGGCCTCGCGGTCCCGGTGCGTGATGGCGGCGACCAGCTCGGCGTGGCCGTTCCACAGCCAGTCCCGCAGATCGGCGTCGTCCCGCAGGTACGGCACGGCGAACACCCATGCCTGGACGCGCAGCCGGTGCAGGAAGTCGCTGATGTAGCCGTTGCCGATGAGCCCGCCGAGCTCGCGCCAGAAGCGCAGGTCGTAGCCGATGAGGATGTCCAGGTCGCCGCTGCGGGCCGCCCTGGCGGCCTCCTCGGCACGGCGGCGTACCGAGACGAGCGCGTCCCGGTAGTCGGCACGCCGGTCCGCGACCGGCTCGTGGAAGACGTCCCGGATGACCCCGTCCATGACCAGGGCCCGGGCCTCCACCATCGCCCGGTAGTCGGCGACCGTGAACCGGTGCACCCGGAATCCGCGGTGCTGGTCCGATTCGAGCAGGCCCTGCGCGGAGAGGTCGAACAGCGCCTCGCGGACGGGCGTCGCGGACACCCCGTACTGCTCGGCGATCTGTTTGACGGTGAACTCCCGCCCCGGCAGCAGACGCCCGGCGAGCACCTCGTCGCGCAGCGCGTCCGCGATCTGCTGCCGCAGGGTGCTGCGGGTGACGGCTCCGCTCGCGCACATGGCGCCCCTCCCCCATTCGGTTCCGGGTCACCTTAGACCGGGGCCGCCCCGGCCCTGAGCCCCGGAGGGGCCCGGCCGGGCGATCCACGCCGCTATTCTCGTCCCCGTCCGGCGTGTTGTCGTACGGGGGAGGCCGCACACCATGGAGAAGCTCGGGTCCACCGATCCACAGCGCATCGGCGCCTACCGTCTGCTCGGGCGCCTCGGCGCGGGCGGGATGGGCCAGGTGTATCTGGCCCGGTCCGACCGGGGCCGCACGGTCGCGCTCAAGCTGGTGCGCGAGGAGCTGGCCGCGCAGCAGGAATTCCGCGACCGGTTCCGCCAGGAGGTGCGGGCCGCCCGCCGGGTCGGTTCGATCTGGACCGCGCCCGTCCTGGACGCCGACACCGAGGCCGACGTCCCGTGGGTCGCCACCGGATATGTGGCGGGCCCCTCCCTCCACGCCACCGTCTCGGGCGGGCCGGGCACCGCGTCCGGCCCGGCCCCCGGCGCCTACGGCCCCCTGCCGGAGCGGTCCGTCCGCATTCTCGGCTCGGGGCTGGCGCACGCCCTGAAGGCCATCCACGCGGCCGGACTGATCCACCGGGACCTGAAGCCCTCCAACATCCTGCTCACGATCGACGGACCGCGCGTCATCGACTTCGGGATAGCGAGGGCCCTGGACACCATCACGGACGGCGGCCTCACCCGCACCGGCGCCCTGGTCGGCACGCCCGGCTTCATGTCTCCGGAGCAGGTGCGGGGCGAGCGGGTGAGCGCGGCCAGCGACGTGTTCTGCCTGGGGTCGGTGCTGACGTACGCCCTGACCGGCCGGCTTCCCTTCGGCGCCGCGGCCAACGAGATGCACGCCCTGCTGTTCCGCATCGCGCAGGAGGACCCGGACCTGACCGGGGTCACGCCCGGCCTCGACGACCTGATCCGCGGCTGCCTCCACAAGGACCCGGGGGCCCGGCCGTCCACGGACGACATCCTGGCGCTGCTGGCCGACGGCGACGACAACGCGGAGCCCTGGCTCCCGGGTGCCCTCATCGCCCAGCTCGGCCGCCACGCCGTGGAACTGCTCGATTCGGAGGACCCCGAGGACGCGGTGCCGGGTGGCGGGGCGGCGCCGGCCGACGCGGCGGCGTCGGGTGGCGGGGCGGCGTCGGGTGGCGGGGCGGCCGGCGGCGGGGCGGCGTCGGGTGGCGGGGTGCCCGCCGTCGCGGGGCCCGGTGACGCGCTGACCGACGCGGTGCCGGCGGACGGCGCGCCGACGGACGCCGTGCCGGACCGGGCCCGGGGCCCCGTCCCCGTCCCCGCCCCCGGAAACGGGAATCCGCAGGGCGCGGTCCTCCTCGACGGGCCGTCCGACGCCGTGCCCCCCTCCGGTGCCCTGCCCGAGCCGGGCGTCGAGCCTCCCGCCGAGCCGGCGACCGAGGTCCTCGTCTCCTCCGCCGGTCCGACCGCCCCGCTCCCGCCCTCCGGGCTGCCCGGCCCCGGCCCCGCCCCGGCGCACCCCACGGCGGCCGGTGCCGCGGCCGGTGCCGCCGACACGCCGCCGAGCGGGCCGCCCCCGGGCACCCCGCCTCCCGGATACGGCTACCCGCACCCGGCCGCCCCGCCGCAGCAGGCCCAGGGCTACGGCCCCCCGCAGCAGCCCCATCCCGCCCCGGGCGACGGCCCCCCCCAGCAGCCCCATCCCGCCCAGGGCTACGGCCACCCCCAACCACCCCACCCCGCCCAGGGCTACGGCTATCCGCAGCACCCCGGGCAAGGCCAGGCATACGGCTACCCCCAGCAGCCGAGCCCGGACCACGGCTACCCGTACGGCTACCCCCAGCAGCCCGGTCAGGGCGCCACCCCTCCGTACGGCCCCGGGTACCCCGCCGGCGCCCAGCACCCGGCCCCCGCACCCGAACCGGCCCGCCGGAGCAGCGGCTCGACCATCGCGCTGATCCTCGTCGCCGTCCTGGTCGCCGTAGGCGCCGGCGGGTCCGTCTACGCCCTCATGAACGACAAGGGCGGGACGCCCACGGCCGGGCCCACCCACTCGGCCGGGCCCACCCCCTCGCAGGCCGTCGACGACTCCCCCTCCCCCGACGTCTCCCCCGATCCCTCGCCCGACGACGGGGACAACGGCGAGGGGGGCGGCATCCCCGAGGGCTACCTGGGCTCCTGGTCCGGCAGCATCGACAACGACACCGGCCACTCCACCCGTGAACTCGTCATCAGCCAGGGCGAAGTGGGCGACACGGTCCTCACCCTGACCGCCGAGGGCCCGCTGGCCAGCGGCGGCACCTACCACTGCGTCTTCGAGGCACCCCTGAGCGCCGAGGCCGCCGAGGGCGAGTCCGTCAGCATCGGCCCGTCCACCGTGACGGAGGGGGAACCTGCCGCTTCCTGCTCTCCCGGCGCTCCGACGAGGCTCACCCTGCTCCCGGACGGCAGTCTGAGCCGTGAGAACACGTCGAGCGGCGAGAAGCTCACGTACACGAAGTCCGGCTGACGCGGCGGGCCGGGCGGGGCCGCCGGTGCGGGCGCGCGACCGCCCACGGCCCGGTCCCGCCACCGCTTTCACTGGATCAGCGGCCGGAGCGACATGAGCAGGTGCTGGTGGACCGTGTCCCCCGCCCCGTCCGCCGCCGCCACCGCTTCCTCGTGGTCCCGATGGCCGGTGATCATGGCGCGCTGGCCCTGGCCCATGAGCTGGAACCGGATCACCGGGCTGTCGAAGGTGGCCAGCGCGTCCATCAGGTAGGTGGGGTTGAAGCCCACGGCGATCTCCTCGGCGCCCAGGAGCCCGGCGGGCAGGCGCTGGGAGGCCACGTCGTCCTCGTACCCGGCCTGGAGCAGGACGGAGTCGCGGGTGAACGCGAACTGGAGGGGGCTGTCGCCGTCCGCCACGACCGCGACCCGCTTCACCGCCTCGACCAGCGCTTCGCGCTCGGTCACCGCCTTGACCGGACCGGTCAGCACGAACAGCTTGTCGTGGCGCGGGAGCCGGCCGTCGAGCAGCCGGACCGTGGTGCGCATGCCCTCCCGTTCGAAGCCCGCCGAACCGCTGTCCAGGGCGAGGCGGACCGTACCGGGGCGGGCGCCGACCGAGCGGGCGATCTCGCCGAGCCGGCGGGCCGGGACGACGGCGTCGGCGGTGCCGCCCTGGCTCGTGGGCCTCCAGTCGAGCGTACGGACGGCGAAGCGGTAGCGGTCGGTGGCCGCGAGGGTCATCCGCTCGCCGTCGAGGGCCAGGCGGATTCCGGTGAGCGTGGGAAGGGTGTCGTCCCGGCCCGCGGCCACCGACACGTCGGCGACGGCGGCCGCGAACTCCCGCCCGTCCACCTCCCCGAGTATCCCGGGCAGCGGCGGCAGCGCGGGGTAGTCGTCCAGCGGCAGGACGGACAGCCCGAATCCGGCACCGCCGCCCGTCACCGTGAACCGTGAGCCCTCGACCGCGCACTCCACCGGCCCCTCGGGCAGCACCTTGCACACGTCCAGCAGGCGGCGGCCCATGACCAGGACCTTCCCGGGCCGCTCGGTCCGCGCCGCCACCTCGATGCGGGCGGACGCCTCGTAGTCCAGGCCGGAGATGCTGAGTCCGCCGTCCGTCGCCTCCAGCAGCAGCCCGCCGAGGACGGGCACGGGCGACCTGGTCGGCAGAACGCGGGCGGCCCAGGCGACAGCGTCCGTCAGCTCGCCTCGTTCGATCCGGAACTCCATCGTGATGCCCTCTCCTCGCGCGCCGACCGCCTGCGGTCCCGACGCTTGCGACGTTAGAGGCGGCCACTGACAACACAACGGGGAACGCCTCCGTCCGCGAGGCCGGAGGCGTCCCCCACACGAGTGAAGTTGCCGGATGAAAGCGCAGGTCAGCAGCTCAGGTTGGAACCGGCCGTGGTGCCGAGGATCTGCACGAACGCCTGGTACTTGCTGATGCGGCTCTGGACCTGGGCGGGGTTGCCGCCGTTGCACTCCAGCGAACCGTTGATGGAGCGGATCGTCTCACCGAAGCCGGCGCCGTTCACCATGGCGTTGTGGGCGGTCATGGTGCCGGGGCCGTTCTGGGTGTTCCAGTACCAGAGGCCGGTCTTCCAGGCCACGGCCGCGTCGGTCTGCACCAGGTTCGGGTTGTGCAGCAGATCGATGCCGAGCGCGTCACCCGCGGCCTTGTAGTTGAAGTTCCAGCTGAGCTGGATCGGGCCGCGCCCGTAGTACGCGGACTGGCCCGCCGGGCAGCCGTAGGGCTGGCTGCTGTCGCAGTAGTGCGGGTAGTTGGCGGTGTTCTGCTCGACGATGTACACCAGTCCGCCGGTCTCGTGGCTGACGTTGGCGAGGAAGGCCGCGGCCTCCTGCTTCTTGACGGTGTCACTGCCGGTGTTGGCGAAGCCCGGATAGGCGCCCAGCGCGGCGACCAGTCCGTTGTACGTGTAGAACGAGTTCCGGTTCGGGAACATCTGGTTGAACTGCGCCTCGCTCACCACGAAGCCGGTGGACGAGCCCGGGCCGCCCGGGTCCGTACCGCCTCCGCTTCCGCAGGCACCCTGGTCGGCCCAGACGTCCGAGCTGCCCGGCTTCTCGTTCTGCGTCCACCATTTGGCGGTCCAGTTGTGCCCGTTGTACGAGGCGGTGCCACCGCCCGTGTACACGGACGAGGCGTTCCAGGCGGCCGCGCAGTCGGCGGCCGACGCGGTGGTGGCGGGGAGTACGACGAGCCCTGCGACGACCGCGCCCAGCGCGGCGAGCAGGCCCATGAGGCGTCGGAACATCTGCACACTCCTTCGGCGCGGCGCACCGATCGTCGCGGCGCACCGCTGTGGGGGGTTGCCGCCACTCAAGCGCGTTTGGTCTGGACCTGTCAAGGTCCAGACCAGACCCGGAATTTCTTCGGCCGCGCGGACCCCGGGGCCTGCCCACGACGCGCAGAGCGCGCCGGCCCCGGGGCCCGAAGAAGCGTCAGCAGGTCAGGTGAGACCCGGGATTGACGCCGATGACGTCCGTGATGTGCTCGTACTTGGCCGCGCGGGCCTGCACCGATCCGGGATTTCCGCCGTTGCACTCCAGCGAACCGTTGAGCGAGCGGATGGTCTCACCGAAGCCGGCGCCGCCGACCATGGCGTCGTGGGAGGTCATGGTCCCGGGACCGTTCTGGGTGTTCCAGTACCAGAGCGCGGTCTGCCAGGCGACGGACGGATCGCGCTCCACCAGCCAGGGGTCGTTGAGCAGGTCGAGGCCGAGCGCGTCCCCGGCCGCCTTGTAGTTGAAGTTCCAGCTGAACATGATCGGGCCGCGCCCGTAGTAGGCGGACTGGCCGGCGGGACAGCCGAACGGCTGGCTGTAGTCGCACTTGATCCAGTAGTTGGCCTCGTTGATCTCCTTCACGTACCGCAGGCCGACCGATTCGAAGTCGGCGTGCGTCAGGAAGGCCGCGGCCTCCCGGCTCCTGGTCTCCTCGGTCCCGGTGTTGGCGAAGCGCGGATACGCGTGCAGTGCGTCGATCAGGCCCTGGTAGGTGTAGAAGGAGTCGCGTTCGGGGAAGATCTCGTCGAACTCCGCCTCACTGATGACGAAGTCGGAAACCCCTCCCGTACAGGCGCCCGCGTCCGCCCAGACGGTGGTGGCGCCCGGATTCTCGTTCCGCGTCCACCATTTCGCCGTCCAGTTGCGGCCGTGGTGCGAGACCGTGCCGCCGGCCGAGTAGGCGGTCGACGAGTTCCACAGGGGCGCGCACGACGCGGAGCCCGCGGCGTCCGAGGCGGCGGGTGCGGCGGTGGCGGCGGCGGGCAGGAAGCCTGCCGTGGCGACGACCGCGCTCAGTACGGTCAGAATGCTCTTGATGCGGTTCAGCGCTGCTCACTCCTTCGACGAGGACGGGCATGGTGCGCCGCACACCTCGGCAGGCGGGCCGTGCGGGCATCCCTGCACCCAACCGCCGCTGGTCTGGACCTGTCAAGGTCTAGACCAGCCGTCCGGTAGGAGCGCGCTCATGCCGGAGGGCCGGGGCTCGACCACCGCCCCGGCCCTCCTGTGCTCCCGTACGACTACAGGAACGAGTTGATCTCGATGGTCTCGGTACGGCCGGGGCCGACGCCGATCGCGGAGATCGGGGCGCCGGACATCTCCTCCAGCGCCTTCACGTACGCCTGCGCGTTCTTCGGCAGGTCGGCGAACGTCTTCGCCTTGGTGATGTCCTCGGACCAGCCCGGAAGCATCTCGTAGACCGGCTTCGCGTGGTGGAAGTCGGTCTGGCTGTACGGAAGCTCCTCGACGCGCTTGCCGTCGATCTCGTACGCGACACACACCGGGATCTGCTCCCAGCCGGTCAGCACGTCCAGCTTGGTGAGGAAGAAGTCGGTCAGGCCGTTGACCCGGGTCGCGTACCGCGCGATGACCGCGTCGAACCAGCCGCACCGGCGGTCACGGCCGGTGGTGACACCGCGCTCGCCGCCGATCCGTCGCAGCGCCTCGCCGTCCTCGTCGTGCAGCTCCGTCGGGAACGGGCCGGCGCCGACACGCGTCGTGTACGCCTTGAGGATGCCGATGACCCGGCTGATCTTGGTCGGACCGACACCGGCACCGGTGCAGGCACCGCCCGCGGTCGGGTTCGAGGAGGTCACGAACGGGTACGTGCCGTGGTCGACGTCGAGCAGCGTGCCCTGACCGCCCTCGAACAGGACGACCTTGCCCGCGTCGATGGCGTTGTTCAGGACGAGCGTCGTGTCGGCCACGTAGGGCTTGATCTGCTCCGCGTACTGGAGCATGTCCTCGACGACCTTGCCGGCCTCGATGGCGCGCCGGTTGAAGACCTTGGCCAGGAGCTGGTTCTTCTGCTCCAGGGCCGCCTCGACCTTCTGCTCCAGGATCGACTCGTCGTAGAGGTCCTGGACGCGGATGCCGACCCGGTTGATCTTGTCGGCGTACGTCGGGCCGATGCCGCGCCCGGTGGTGCCGATCTTGCGCTTCCCGAGGAAGCGTTCCGTCACCTTGTCGACGGTGACGTTGTACGGAGTGATCAAATGAGCGTTGCCGCTGATCAGCAGCTTCGACGTGTCCACGCCGCGGTCGTTCAGCCCACTCAGCTCGGAGAGCAGGACCGCCGGGTCGACGACGACACCATTGCCGATGACCGGGGTACATCCCGGTGACAGGATGCCGGAGGGGAGGAGATGCAGTGCGTACTTCTGGTCACCGACGACCACCGTGTGGCCGGCGTTGTTGCCGCCCTGGTAGCGCACCACGTAGTCCACGGATCCACCGAGGAGGTCGGTGGCCTTTCCCTTGCCCTCGTCACCCCACTGAGCACCGAGCAGCACAAGTGCGGGCACAGGCGTACACCCCTTCCGGGCGGGGCATGTCCAAGGTCAGGGGGCGTACGAAAACGCCGTACATGCCGTACGTCGTTGTACGGCACAGTCCGAACCGTCGAACCGGGTGCCCCGGAATAGACGAAACCCCTGGCGCAATAGCGCAAGGGGCTCTTGCACCAAGATGCTACCCGAGGAAGGACCGAGGTGTCGGCTGCCCAGCCCTCCGGTAACGGTGCGCCCCACCTGCTGGTGGTGATCGATCCGGTCGCCCGCCGGACGGACGGCGAGTCCGTCCGCATCGCCAAGGACGTGCTGAGCGCGGGCTCGCACGCCAAGATCTGCCTCCCGGACAGCCCCGGGGAATTCGCCCGCGCCCTGTCCCGCCGGGGCGGCCGGCGGCCGGTGGTGATCGGCGACGACCGGGCGCTGCGGCGCGCCGTATCCCTGCTGCACCGGGAGCGGGAGCCCGCCATGAGCGCGCTGTCGCTCATCCCCGTCGGCGCGTCGGACGCGCTGGAACTCGCCCACTCGCTCGGCGTGCCGAACGGCGCCGTGGCGGCGGCGCGCACGGCGCTGGACGGCGCTGTGCGGCGCCTCGACCTGCTCGTCGACGACAGCGACGGTGTGGTCCTGGGCGCGCTGCGCATCCCCGCGCTGAGCGGGGCCCCCGGCGCCGGCGCGGGGGCCGGCCGCTCGGAGGTGTCCTCCGTCTGGGACACCTGCCGTTCGCTGGTCCGCGCCCTGGTGCGCCCCGCGCCTCCGGAACCGCCCGCCGCGCCGCCGACGCACCGGCTGCGCGTGGAGGCCGACGGCGTCGTGCTGAACGACCTCGACCGCCCCGTCGCCTCCGTGACGGTGACGTCGGGCTGCGGCGACGACGGCCTGGCCGCCGTGACGATCGACGCGCCGGACACCGCGCCGGTCACCACGGAGGCGAAGGCCGTCACGGTCTCGGGGGCGGACTTCCGCTACCGG
The DNA here is from genome assembly GCF_007096885.1 of Streptomyces sp. 130. Taxonomy (GTDB): domain Bacteria; phylum Actinomycetota; class Actinomycetes; order Streptomycetales; family Streptomycetaceae; genus Streptomyces. The sequence goes on from NZ_VJNO01000028.1 coordinate 86,141, forward strand.
GCGGACATACAGGTCGCGGGGCCGGTGCGGACCCGGACCTGGACGGTCCGGGCGGGGGCCTGGGGACTGATGCTCCCGGCGGGGTAGCGGACGGGGCGGAAGGAGCGGCGCCGGAAGGGGCGGCGGGCGCGCCGGCGGGCTCACACCTCGACCCGCAGCTCCTTCAGGCCCCTGATGACGTAGCCCGGGTTCCACTCGGGCTCGGCGGCCAGGCGCAGACCGGGTGCCCTGCGCAGCAGCTCGCCGAAGGAGGCGGCCAGCTCGACCCGGGCGAGCGGGGCGCCCAGGCAGAAGTGGATACCGGCGCCGAAGGTGATGTGCGGGTTCTCCCGCCGGGCGAGGTCCAGGGTGTCCGGGGCCGCGAAACGGGCGGGGTCGCGGTTGGCGGACCCGAAGAGCAGCGCGACCTCGGAGCCCCGTGGGATGACCGTGCCGTCGATCTCGATGTCGTCCAGGACCCAGCGCTCGAACATCTGGAGGGGGGTGTCGTACCGCATCAGTTCTTCCAGCGCCGTGGGCACGAGCCCGTGGTCGGCGCGGAGGGCGGCCAGTTGCCCGGGGTGGCGCAGCAGTGTCCACCAGCCGTTGACCGTGGTGTTGACGGTCGCCTCGTGCCCTGCGTTCAGAAGGAGGACACAGGTGGAAACCATCTCCTGCTCGGTCAGCCGCTCGCCCGCGTCGTGGGCGGCGACGAGGGCGGAGATGAGGTCGGTGCCCGGGCGCGCGCGCCGCTCGGCGATCAGCTCGCGCAGATACGCGGAGAACTCGAGGGAGGCACGGACGGCGGCGCGGGCGGTCTCCTCCGACGGGTTGAGCTCGAACATCCCGCAGATCGCCGCGGACCAGGGCCGCAGCGGGGCCCGGTCGGACTCCGGGATGCCGAGCATCTCGGCGATCACGGCGACGGGCAACGGCTCGGCGACGGCGGTCAGCAGGTCGCCCCCGCCCCGCTCGACGAAGTCGTCCACGAGTCCGGCGGCCAGCCGCTGGACGGTCGGGACGAGCTGTTCGACGGTGCGCGGGGTGAACGCCTTGGACACCAGGCGCCGGATGCGGGTGTGGTCCGGCGGTTCGAGGTCCAGCAGCCCCTGCCCGTTGAGCGTCTCGAACGGCTCGTGCTCCGGGGGCGGCGGTGTCCGGCCGAACTCCTCGTGCGTGAACCGGTGGAGGTAGGTGCGCCCCAGCCGCCGGTCGCGCAGCAGGGCCGACACATCGGCGTGGTGCGGGACGAGCCATTGGCCGGTGGCCTCGAAGTAGTGCGCACGGCCGGTGGCCCGCAGCTCGGCGTAGGCGGGATACGGGTCGGCGACGAAGGCCGCCGACCACGGGTCGAACGGGGCGGGGGAGGTGCTGGGCTGTTCCATGGGCCGACGCTAGACCACGGTGCTCAGGAGGGGGTGACCAGGCGGGCCTCGTAGGCGAAGACGGCGGCCTGGGTGCGGTCGCGGAGGCCGAGTTTGACCAGGATGCGGCTCACATGGGTCTTGATGGTCGACTCGGCGACGACCAGGTGTCCGGCGATCTCCGCGTTCGACAGGCCCTGGGCGATGAGGACGAGCACCTCGGTCTCGCGCTCGGTGAGGTCGCCGACCCGGGCCAGGGCCGGGGTGCGGGGCGCCGAGGCGAGCCGGGAGAACTCGGTGATCAGGCGCCGGGTCACGGTGGGGGCCAGCAGCGCCTCGCCGGAGGCGACCACACGGACGCCGTCGGCGAGCCGGCGGGCCGAGGCGTCCTTGAGGAGGAAGCCGGAGGCCCCCGCGCGCAGGGCCTGGTAGACGTATTCGTCGAGGTCGAAGGTGGTCAGGACGAGGACCTTCGCGTCCGCGTCCGCGGCGACGATCTCGCGGGTCGCCTCGATGCCGTTGAGCTCCGGCATGCGGATGTCCATCAGCACCACGTCGGGGCGCAGGGCGGTGACCTGGGAAACGGCTTCGCGGCCGTTCACCGCCTCGCCGACGACCTCGATGCCCGGCATGGCGTTGAGCAGGACCGAGAAGCCCTCGCGGACCATCATCTGGTCGTCCGCGATCAGGACCCGGATCGGCGGGGCGGCGGGCTGCGTCGTCATGCCTGCTCCTCGAAGACGCCGGACGCACCGGGCGCCGTCTGCTGGGCCGGGATGAAGGCGGTGACCTCGTAGCCGCCGTCCTCGGTGGGCTCGGCGGTCATCTCGCCGTTCAGCATCGCGACCCGCTCCCGCATCCCGGTGATCCCGTGCCCGGCCCCCGGCGACGGCTTCACCGGGGCGGTCGGGGGTCCGTTGACCACGCGCAGGCCCAGGCCGCCGAGGACGTAGCCGAGCTCGACCCTGGCCGTGGCGCCCGGGGCGTGCCGCAGGCTGTTGCTGAGGGCCTCCTGGATGATCCGGTACGCCGACAGCTCGACGCCCTGGGGCAGTTCGCGGACCGCGCCGGTCACCGCCTTCTCGGTCACCAGGCCCGCGTCCCCGACGTTGGCGAGCAGCCGGTCGAGGTCGGCGAGGGTGGGCTGCGGCCCGTCCGGTGCCTCGTAGTCGTCGGCCCGTACGACGCCGAGGACCCGGCGCAGTTCGGTGAGCGCGGCCACGGCGTTCTCCCGGATCGTGACGAACACCTGCTCCAGCTCCGGCGGCGGGTTCTCCACCCGGTACGGGGCGGCCTCGGCCTGGATGGCGACGACGGACATGTGGTGGGCGACCACGTCGTGGAGTTCGCGGGCGATCGTGGTGCGCTCCTCCAGCAGTGTGCGCCGGTCGCGCTCGACGGCGGTGACGGTGCGCTGCACGGTGACCTCGCGCTGCGCCTCCCGCCGGACCTGGACCATGCTCACCACGAGCAGCGCGAACGCCGAGACCACCGCCATGCCCGCGGTGTTCGGCCCGCCGGCCCCGCCGGTGACGACGCCCTCCACGACGAGGCCCAGCAGCAGCGTGAGCACCCACATCCAGGCGGCGGTGCGCGGCCGGGTCCTGGCCGCGACGACGAACAGCACCACGAGGTGGGAGATGAAGGCGCTCGGCGCCCACGGTTCGTAACCGCCCACCACCACGTCCACCGGCACCAGAACCATCGACATCCAGAACGCCCCGACCGGCCGGATCAGCGTCATCGCGACACAGACGGCGGGCAGCAGCCCGGACAGCAGGACGCCGGCGTTGCCGGTCGCGGTGAACCCCGCCATGAAGGTGATCAGCGCGGCGCCCAGCACCGCCGCGTGCGGGGTCCACGCGGCCCGTGCCGCGAGCCGCCGCGGCAGCCGCCTCGTCAGGGGCCCGTCCGTGCTCATCGGCGGCATCGGCCGGTAGGCGAAGGCGTCCTCGAAGAGGTCTTCCCGGAGGTCGTCCATCGCACGGGCGGCGAGCCGTAGCTCCGGGCTTCTGGTCCTGGTCTCGGTCACGCCTCAACGGTAGGCGGGGCGCCGGGCCGGGTCGTCAGCAGTGAAGCGGATTCCCGGCCGTCCGTCGCAAGTACTACGCGCCGCCGCGAGGCCCCTACCAGGCGAGCTGGGCGATCTCCTCGGCGACCACCGCGCACGCGTCGGCGGCCGGGTCGATCAGCGGGAAGTGGCCGACGTCCGGGAGCAGGGTCAGCCCCACCGTCTCGCCCTCCTTGGCCGCCGCGTCCACGAACGCCTCGGCGACCGCCGCCGGCACCGTGAGGTCCGTCGTGCCCTGGACGACCACCGTCGCGATACCGGTGGGCAGCAGCCGGGACGGGTCGGCGTGGCCGCTCCGCTCGGCGAAGTCCTCCGCAGGCCCCAGAAGCTGCCCGATCGCCCCCGAGCACACGTCGAGGGCGACCGCCGAGCCGAAGTCCGCGACCGGCGCGAGCGCCACCACACCGCGCAGCGCGGGCGGCGCGGCGAGCCGCCACGGCGACCCCTCCGGCAGCACGTGCCGGGCGGCGGCCCACAGGGCCAGCTGTCCGCCCGCCGAGTGCCCGGTGACCACGATCCGGCGGACGTCCGCCGCCGGCAGCTCCCGCGCCAGCAGCTCCGGCAGCGCGTCCATCGCCGCGGCGACGTCGTCGAAGGTCTCCGGCCAGCGCCCCGCGACCGGGCCGGTGCCGCGCTGCTGCGGAAGCTCGCTGCCGCGCCGGTACTCCACGCTGGCCACGGCGAACCCTTGCCGGGCCAGGAAACCGGCGAACGGCGACATGTGCGCCCGGTCGTACGGAGCCCGCCACGCGCCGCCGTGCAGCACGACCACGACCGGCGCGCCGGTGCGGCCCCCGCGCGGGGCGTAGAAGTCGATGACCTGGTCGGGGTGGCCGCCATAGGCGGCGGACGCGTCGGGGGCGACGGCGGGGTGCGAGAAGGCCGACTCGGTCTCGGCGGCGTCCCGCTCGCGCGCGGCGGAATCCGACATCCTGCTCCCACCCTCCCTGTCGTCCGGCCCAACTGGCCTGACCTGCGGGGACGGTACCAGTACGGTGGAGGGCCCCGCCCACCGGGAATCGGCACCCCGGCACCGCGCGAAAGCCCGCGCCGCGCGAGCCCCCCGCACGGCGCCGTCCGGCGACCGGGGCGAGCCGGTCACCGGACGGATGCGGCAGCCTACGCCGCCGGGGCGCCCAGAACCTCCGCGAGCACCCGCGCCGCGCGTTCCGCGTCCGCGAACCCCACGTACAGCGGTGTGAAACCGAACCGCAGCACATCCGGGCGGCGCAGGTCCCCGACGACACCGCGCGCGATCAGCTCGGCCATCACGGGCTCCGCGTCGTCGCACCGCAGCGCGACCTGGCTGCCCCGTTCCGCGTGGGCGGCCGGGGTCACCGAGGTGACCCGGCCCTCGGGGGCGTACGCCTCGACGCACTCCAGGAAGAAGTCCGTCAGGGCCAGGGACTTGGCCCTGACCGCCTCGATCCCGACCCCGTCCCAGACGTCCAGGGACGCCTCCAGGGTCAGCATGGACAGGATGTCGGGGGTGCCGACCCGGCCCCGCACCGCGCCGTCCGCCGGGGTGTAACCGGGCGTCATCGCGAACGGGTCGGCATGCGACGTCCACCCCGGAAGGGGCGAGTCGAAGGACGCCTGGTGGCGCTCGGCGACGTACAGGTAGGCGGGCGAACCGGGGCCGCCGTTGAGGTACTTGTACGTGCAGCCGACCGCCAGGTCCACGCCGTGCTCGTCCAGGCCGACGGGGAGCGCCCCCGCGCTGTGGCACAGGTCCCAGACGGCGATCGCGCCCGCGGCCCGCACCGCGGCGGTCAGCCCCGGCAGGTCGTGCAGCCGGCCCGAGCGGTAGTCGACGTGGTTGAGCAGGACGGCGGCGGTCCGCGGGCCCAGCGCGTCCGGCACGCCTGCGGGGGCGACCGGCACGATCCGGTGGCCGGTCATCCGGGCCGCCGACGCGGCGATGTAGCCGTCGGTGGGGAACGTCTGCGCGTCGACCAGGATCTCGTCGCGGCCCTCCGGCGCCAGCCGGGTCGCGGCGACGAGGGCCTTGAAGACGTTCACGCTGGTCGAGTCGCCGACGACGATCTGACCGGCCGCCGCGCCGACGAGCGGGGCGATGCGGTCACCGATCCGTTCCGGCGCCGTCCACCAGCCGCTCTCGCCCCAGGACCGGATGCGCAGTTCGCCCCACTCGCGGGTGAGGACCTCCTGCACCCGGGCGGGCACGTGGCGCGGCAGCGCGCCGAGCGAGTTGCCGTCCAGGTAGACGGTGTCGTCGAGGGAGAACAGCTCGCGCAACGGCGCGAGGGTGTCGTCGGAGTCGAGCGCCTGTGCGCGCTCCCGCAGGTCAGACATGGCTGCGGGCCGTCCAGAGCTCGGGGAACACGTTCTTCGTGGCGCGCTTCTCCAGCCAGGCCACCCCCGCCGAGCCGCCGGTGCCGGTCTTCGAGCCCATGGCCCGCCGGGTCGCGAGGAGATGGTCGTTGCGCCATCGCCACACCAGCTCGCCCACATCGGTGAGCACCTCGCCGAGGCGGACCAGCTCGTCGTTCTGGTCCGGGTTGGCGTAGACCTCCGCCCAGACGGCCTCGACCTCGGGCGACGGCTCGTACTTCTGCGTCAGGTCCCGGCCGAGCACGGCCTGAGGGATCGCGTGCCCGCGCCGGGCGAGCAGGGCGAGGGCCTCGTCGTACAGGCCGGGCTCCGCGAGGGCCTTCTCCAGCTCCGCGTGGACGCGGGGCGCGCCGCGGTGCGGCACCAGCATGGACGCGGACTTGTCGCCCAGCAGGAACTCCATCCGCCGGTACATCGCCGACTGGAAACCGGAACCCTCGCCGAGCGAGGACCGGTAGGAGTTGAACTGGGCGGGCGTCAGCTGGGCGAGCGGCGTCCAGGAGGCGTTCAGGGCCTCCAGCTCGCGCAGTGACCGCTTCAGCGCGTCCTGCGCGACGTCCAGGCGGTCCTCGCGCATCGCGTGCGCGGCGGTCTCCCACTCATGGACGATGACGGTGAACCACAGCTCCATGACCTGGGTGGTGACCAGGAAGACCATCTCGCCGGGATCGTCCGAGCGGAGGTGCTGGAGGTGGGTCAGGACATCCGCCTGGACGTAGTCCTCGTACGGAGTCGTGCCCGCGAAGTCGAGGTGCGGGGTCGCCGCACCGGTGGCTTCGGGGTCGGGGTGGATCGTCGACATCGCTGTCTCCTCGACACGAGCTTCCGGGTAGCGGTCCGCCCCTTCCGTTCGGAAGTGGAGCCCCGGTCCCCTGATCGCATACTAAACACCACCTCGGGACACGCGCAGGCCCCGCAGTCCCGGATGCGGGGCTGCGGGGCCTGCGGTACGGCGCCGGCTAGCCGAGGGTCTGGGCGGCGGTCGGCGAGGAGTCGCGCAGGAACGCCGAGCAGCGCTCGTACTCCTCCTGCTCGCCGATGGCCTGCGCGGCCCGTGCGAGGGCGTGCAGGGCGCGCAGGAAGCCCCGGTTCGGCTCGTGCTCGAACGGCACGGGGCCGTGGCCCTTCCAGCCGGCCCGGCGCAGCGCGTCGAGGCCGCGGTGGTAGCCGGTGCGTGCGTAGGCGTACGACTCGATGACCCGGCCGCCCTCGAACGCCTCGTCGGCGAGCTGCGCCCAGGCCAGCGAGGAGGTCGGGTACTTCGCGGCGACGTCGGCGGGCGCGGTGCCCGCGGCGAGCAGTTCGCGCGGCTCCGGGTCGTCGGGCAGGTGGGTCGGGGGCGGGCCCCCGAGCAGGTTCTCGTGGATCGACATGCTCCCAGTGTGCCTGGCACGGGGCCCGCCGCGGACCGGGTGGGCGCGAATCCCGCCCCGGCCCGTGCCTCGCGACTCGCCGCGCCCTTCAGCCCGCGGTGCCCGGCGGGCCGGTCTCCGGCTCGGGTTCCAGTGGCGGGCTCGTGACGCCGCAGTGCATCGCGCACTCGGGCCGCGCGGTGTCGTGCGCGGGGGCGGGTGTGCGTACGGTCGCCCAGGCGATCAGCGCGCCGAGCACCAGCAGCCCGGCGCACATCGGCATCGCCCGCCGGAACGTCGCGGCGAACTCCCCCGCGTCCCGGTACGCCTCCGGCCCCATGCCGGCGAGCAGCGGCAGCGCGGCCACCGCGATGAGCCCTGCGGCGCGTGCGGCGGCGTTGTTGATGCCGCTGGCGAGCCCGGCCCGGCCGGTCTCCACGGAAGCCAGGACGGTCGCGGTGAGGGGCGCCACGACGATGACGAGCCCGACGCCCAGGACGGCCACGGCGGGCAGCACGTCGGTCAGGTAGCCCGTGACCGAGTTCGAGCCCGGCCCCACGCGCAGCATCAGCAGCATGCCGGCGGCGGCGGTCAGCGGTCCGGCGGTGAGCGGGATGCGCGGGCCGATGCGCTGGCCCAGCTCGCCCGACGCGGCCGAGAACAGCAGCATCAGGAGGGTGGTCGGCAGCAGCGCGGTGCCGGCGCCCAGCGCGGAGTACCCGGCGACGACCTGGAGCTGGATCGCGGAGAGGAAGAAGTAGCCGCCGAGCGCCGCGTACACGCACAGGGTGACGACGTTGACGGCGGTGAACCGGCGGGACGCGAACACCGAGGGCGGCAGCATCGGATGCGCCCGCCGCCGTTCGAGCCGGACGAAGGCGGCGCCGAGGAGCACCCCGCCCGCCGCCGACCCGGTCACTGCCGGGGAGGCACCCTGCTCCGGCGCGCCGATCAGCGCGTACGTCACCAGCGCCAGCGCGAGGGCCCCGAGAGCCGCCCCGGCGACATCGAAGCGCCCCTGGGCGTCCGGGTCCCGGGACTCCGGTACGTGGCGCAGCGCGACGGGCACGCAGACGGCGGCGAGCGGCAGGTTGAGCAGGAACACCCAGCGCCAGCCCGGCCCGTCGACGAGCCAGCCGCCCAGGAAGGGCCCCACGGCGGCGCCGACCCCGCCGAACCCGGACCAGAGCCCGACCGCGCGGGCCCGGTCGTCGGGGTGGAAGCTCGCCTGGATGAGGGCCAGCGAGCCGGGCGTCAGCAGCGCGCCGCCGACCCCCTGGAGGGCGCGGGCGGCGATGAGGACGGGGGCGTTCGGCGCGAGGCCGCAGACCAGTGATGCGGCGGCGAACCAGATGACGCCGGCCACGAAGACCCGGCGCCGCCCGTAGCGGTCGCCGAGCGCCCCGCCGAGCAGGATCAGCCCCGCCAGGGTCAGCATGTAGGCGTTGACGGTCCACTGGAGCGCGGCCAGGTCGGTGCCCAGGTCGTCGCCGATGCGGGGCAGGGCGACGTTGATGACGGTGGAGTCGAGCATGGCCATGCTCGACCCGAGCACCGTCGTCAGGACGACCCAGCGCCCGCCGGGGGAGGCCACCCGGATCGCGGGCCCGTCCGCCTCGCTCTTCTCCATGGCCTCAGCATCGTCGCCTCCCGGCCGAAGGGCCACCGGGAGCCCTCAGGCGCCGGCCCGGACCGCCTCGATGCCCCGGATCAGCGCGTCGAGCCCGGCCTCGGCCTTGCTCCGCGCGCACCCCACGTTGAGCCGCACGAAGCCCTCGGCCCCGTACGTGCTGCCCGGCATCACCGCGACGCGCTCCCGCTCGATCAGGACGCGTTGCAACGCCTCGTCGTCCCGCACGCCCGCGCGCCGCACATCGATCCAGGCCAGGTACCCGGCCTGCGGCGGCTCCCACTCCAGGGCGGGGAACGCGGTGTTCAGCCGCTCCGCGACCAGGGCCAGGTTCTCGGCGACGTACGCGCGTACCGCGTCCAGCCACGGCCCGCCCTCCCGGTACGCGGCGATGTGCGCGGTCAGCGAGAGCACCGCCGGTGAGGCGAGGCCCTCCGCCGTCTCCATCCGGCGCAGGTACTCGGTCCGGTCCTCCGGCCGCCCGATGAGGCCGTACGAGCCGGTCAGCGCCGGGAAGTTGAACGACTTCGAGGCCGAGGTGACGACCGCCCAGCGCGCTTCGCCGCCCACCCGGCTCCACGGCACGTGCGGGCGCCCGTCGTGCACGAAGTCCGCGTGGATCTCGTCGCTGATCACGGCCACGCCATGGCGCGCGGCGAGCTCGGCCATCCCGGCGAGCTCCTCCTCCGTCCACACCCGCCCGGACGGGTTGTGCGGGGAGCAGACCACGAGGACCTTGCTGTCCGGCCGCGCGAGCTCCCGTTCCAGCGCGTCCGTGTCTCCCAGCGGCACGCCCCGCAGCTCGCGCCCGAGCCCGAGGACCGCCTTGCGGAAGCCGTCGTACGTGGGCGTGTGCAGGACGACGCCGTCGCCCTCGGCCGTCCACATCTGGAGCAGCTGGGAGAGCTGGCTGAGCACGGACGGGCCGTAGACCAGGCTCCCGGTGTCGATCGCGGTGCCGTACCGCGTCGCGTACCAGTGGGCGACGGCCTCCCGGAAGTCGCCCAGCCGCCAGTCCGTGTAACCGAGTACGCCGTGTTCGAGGCGGGCCCGCAGGGCGGCCAGCACCTCGGGGGCGGTCTCGAAGTCCATGTCGGAGATGGTGAACGGCAGCAGCCCGTCCACCCCGAAGCGGTCCGCGACGCCGTCCCACTGGACGCACCAGGTCCCTCGGCGGTCGGTCACGGTGTCGAAGTCGTAGGACGTACTCACAGCTGTTCCCTCGGGTCGTGCGTGGCGGGTCCGGACATGCCGTGGGCCCGGCACCCCGAGGGGTGCCGGGCCC
>NZ_VJNO01000116.1 GCF_007096885.1 Streptomyces sp. 130
GGAGAGCCGGCGTGAGCTTGAGGATCGTTGTCTGTGTGAAGTACGTGCCCGACGCGACCGGTGACCGGCATTTCGCCGATGACCTGACGCTGGACCGTGAGGATGTCGACGGTCTGCTGTCGGAGCTGGACGAGTACGCGGTCGAGCAGGCGTTGCAGATCGCGGAGGCGGCCGACGAGGCCGAGGTCACGGTGTTGACGGTGGGTCCGGAGGACGCCAAGGACGCGTTGCGCAAGGCGCTGTCGATGGGTGCGGACAAGGCGGTTCACGTCGAGGACGACGATCTGCACGGTACGGACGCGATGGGTACGTCGCTGGTGCTGGCGAAGGCGGTCGAGGAGACCGGGTACGACCTGGTGATCTCGGGCATGGCGTCGACGGACGGCACGATGGGTGTGGTGCCGGCGCTGCTCGCGGAGCGGCTGGGTGTGCCGCAGGTGACGCTGCTGTCGCAGGTGTCGGTCGAGGGCGGTGTGGTGCGTGGCCGCCGGGACGGGGACAGCGCGTCGGAGGAGCTGGAGGCGTCGCTTCCGGCGGTGGTGTCGGTGACCGACCAGTCCGGTGAGGCCCGTTACCCGTCGTTCAAGGGGATCATGGCGGCGAAGAAGAAGCCGGTGAAGTCCCTGGACCTGGACGACCTGGGCATCGACGCGGACGAGGTGGGTCTGGCGGGTGCGTGGACCGCGGTCGACTCCGCGGCCGAGCGTCCGGCCCGCACCGCGGGCACGATCGTGAAGGACGAGGGCGAGGGCGGCAAGC
>NZ_VJNO01000029.1 GCF_007096885.1 Streptomyces sp. 130
CGTTCGCGGACAAGGTCTGCTCCACCGTCGTGGTGCGCGTGGGCTGACCGCCCCCGCACAGGCCCGAGGGCCCGGGCCCCCCCCCCCGGCCCCGGGGGGGCCGGCCGCCGGGGGGGGGGGGGGGGGCGGGGGGGGGGGGGGAGGGGGGGGGGGTGGGGGGGGGCGCGCCGGCCGGGGGGGGGGGGGCGGGGGGGGGGGGGGCGGCGGGGGGGGGGGCCCCCCCGGGCGGGAACGGTCAGCCGAGGTGCGACGGGCCGAACGCCTGGGGCAGCATCTCGTCCAGGGTGCGGAAGCCGTCCGGGGTCTCCAGGATCAGCTCCGGGCCGCCGAACTCGTACAGCAGCTGCCGGCACCGGCCGCACGGGACCAGGCTCTCGCCCGCCCCGTCCACGCAGGTGAAGTGGGTCAGCCGGCCGCCGCCCGTGGCGTGCAGCTGGGAGACCAGGCCGCATTCGGCGCAGAGCCCGATGCCGTACGAGGCGTTCTCGACGTTGCAGCCGGTGATCGTACGGCCGTCGTCCACCCGGGCCGCGACGCCGACCGGGTAGCCGGAGTAGGGGGCGTACGCCCGGGACATGGCGTCCCTGGCCGCGGCCCGCAGGGCCTCCCAGTCGGCCTCGGTGAAGGGCGGGGGCGTCACTTGCCCTGGCCCTTGCGATAGCGCATGCCGTCCGCCTTCGGCATCCGCAGCCGCTGGGCGGAGAGCGAGAGGACGAGCAGCGTGACGATGTACGGCGTGGCGCTGACGAACTCGGTGGGCACGCTGTCCGTGGCGAGGTACCAGACCAGGACGGCCGCCGCGATGACCGCGCTGACGACGCCCTGCACGTAGCTCTTGCGGTAGAGCTTCCACCCGGCGAGGCCGACGAGCACCACGAACAGCAGCAGGAGCAGCGCGTGGACGGACTCGCCGCCGTTGCGCAGCTGGAGCGCGTCGGCGAAGCCGAACAGGCCCGCGCCCATGGCGAGTCCGCCGGGGCGCCAGTTGCCGAAGATCATCGCGGCGAGGCCGATGTAACCGCGTCCGCCGGTCTGGCCCTCGTTGTAGATGTGCGAGGTGACCAGGGAGAGGAAGGCGCCGCCGAGTCCGGCCAGCCCGCCGGAGACGATCACCGCGACGTACTTGTACGTGTAGACGTTGACGCCGAGGGATTCGGCGGCGACCGGGTTCTCGCCGCAGGAGCGCAGCCGCAGGCCGAACGCGCTCTTCCACAGGACGAAGAAGGTCCCGACGAAGAGGACGACGGCGAGGATCGTCAGCAGCGACAGGTTGGTGACGAGGCCGCCGAGGATGCCGGCCAGGTCGGAGACGAAGAACCAGTGGTGCTTCTCGATGGAGTGCAGTCCGTCGGAGAGGCCGGGGATCGTGACCGAGGTGATCTCGTCGGCCGGCGGGGACTGCTTCGGGGAGCCGCCCTTGGCCGCCGCCTCGCCGGTGTTGAACCACAGCTTGGCGAAGTAGGTGGTGAAGCCGAGCGCCAGGATGTTGATCGCGATGCCGGAGATGATGTGGTCGACGCCGAAGGTGATGGTCGCGACCGCGTGGAGCAGGCCGCCGAGCATGCCGCCGACGACACCGGCGAGGACGCCCAGCCAGGGGCTGGTCTGCCAGCCGGCCCAGGCGCCGAAGAAGGTGCCGAGGATCATCATGCCTTCGAGGCCGATGTTGACCACGCCGGCGCGTTCGGACCACAGGCCGCCGAGACCGGCGAGGCCGATCGGCACGGCCATGGCGAGCGCGGCGCTGATCTGGCCCGCCGAGGTGACGTCCTGGGCGCCGGTGATGGCGCGCACGGCGGACAGCGCGAGCAGGGCGCCCGCGATGATCAGCAGGACGACGGGGAAGGAGAGACGGGAACGCCCGCTCTTGCCGCCGGAGACCTGGGGGGCCGCCGGGGGCGGGGTGGAAGTCGCCGTGGCGGTCACGCCGACACCTCCTGCTGGTCGGAGTTACGGGCGGCCTGTGCGGCGAGTTCCGCGCCGACCTTGCTCTGCTGGCGCTTGAGTCCGTAGCGGCGGACGACTTCGTACGCGATGACGACGCACAGGACGATGACGCCCTGGATCACGCCGACGATCTCCTTGTCGTACCCCTCGAACTCCAGCTTTCCGGTGCCGCGCTCCAGGAAGCCCCAGAGCAGCGCGCCGAGCGCGATGCCGATGGGGTGGTTGCGGCCGAGGAGGGCGATGGCGATGCCGGTGAAGCCGATGCCGACCGGGAAGTCGCCGCTGAACTCGTGGCTGTCGTTGAGCAGCGTCGGCATGCCGACGAGGCCGGCGACGGCGCCCGAGATGAGCATCGAAGTGATGACCATGCGGCGGACGTTGACCCCGCTGGCCTCGGCGGCGGAGCCGGACTGGCCCACGGTGCGCAGGTCGAAGCCGAAGCGGGTACGGGAGAGCGTGAACCAGTACGCGATGCCGGCGGCGACGGCGACGACGATGAAGCCCCAGACGGGCGTCGGCGTCGTCGGGAACTCGAAGAAGTGCGAGGACTCCGGGAGCGGCTTGGTGGAGATCTTGGTGCCGGCCTCGTCGAGGTGGCCGAGGCGGTTCTGCTGGAGCAGGTAGCCGATGACCGCGGTCGCGATGGAGTTCAGCATGATGGTCGAGACGACCTCGCTGACGCCCCGGGTGACCTTGAGCAGACCGGCGATGCCGGCCCACATGGCGCCGACGATCATCGCGGTGAGGATGATCAGCGGGATCTGGAGCGCGCCGGGCAGGGTCAGCGCGCCGCCGAGCGCGGCGGCGAAGAAGGCCGCGAGGCGGTACTGCCCGTCGACGCCGATGTTGAAGAGGTTCATCCGGAAGCCGACGGCCACCGCGAGACCCGCGAGGTAGTACGTCGTGGCCTTGTTGAGGATGTAGACCTGGCTGTCCGACTTCAGGCCGTAGTCGAACATGATGCCGAAGGCGTTGAACGGCTCCTTGCCGGTGGCGGCGAGCACGAGTGCCGTCACCAGGAAGGCGACCACGATCGCGAGTACGGGGGCCGCGATCCCCAGGAGCAGCCGCTCCTTGTCGATCTTCTTCATCGGTCCTCTCCCCCTTCGCGGGGGTCGGTGTCGTCGTCCGTGGCGGGCGCGGCGGTCGCCCCGCCCTCCTCCGGCGCTTCCAGGTGGCCGCTGGCCGCGCCGGTCATCGCCGAGCCCAGCTCCTCGGGGGTGATGGCCGCGGGGTCGGCGTCCGCGACCAGGCGGCCGCGGTACATGACGCGCAGGGTGTCGGAGAGCCCGATCAGCTCGTCCAGGTCGGCGGAGATCAGCAGGACGGCCAGGCCCTCGCTCCGCGCCTCGCGGATCTGGTCCCAGATCTGGGCCTGGGCGCCGACGTCCACGCCCCGGGTGGGGTGCGCGGCGATCAGGAGCTTGGGGGCGTGGCTCATCTCGCGGCCGACGATCAGCTTCTGCTGGTTGCCGCCGGAGAGGGAGGCCGCGGTGACGTCGATCCCGGGGGTGCGGACGTCGTACTCGCGCACGATGCGCTCGGTGTCGGTGCGGGCGGCCCTGATGTCGAGGAAGGCGCCCCGGCTGTTGGGCCGCTCGGTGACGTGGCCGAGGATGCGGTTCTCCCAGAGCGGGGCCTCCAGGAGGAGGCCGTGCCGGTGGCGGTCCTCGGGGATGACGGCCATGCCGCCCTCGCGGCGCTTGCGGGTCGGCGTACGGGAGATGTCCGTGCCGTCCAGTGTGAGGGTGCCCTCGTCCGGGGAGCGCATGCCCATGATCGCGTCCACCAGTTCGGACTGGCCGTTGCCCTCCACGCCGGCGATGCCCAGGACCTCGCCCTTGTGGATGGTGAAGGTGATGCCGTCGAGCACGGCGCGCACGGCGCCGTCCGGGTCGGTCGCGGTGAGCCGCAGGCCGTCCACGGTGAGCATGGGGGTGTCGGTGACCGTGGATTCGCGGGTCTCCGGGGAGGGGAGCTCGCTGCCGACCATGAGCTCGGCGAGCTGCTTGGTCGTGGTGTTGCTGGGGTCGGCGGTCCCGACGGTGGTGCCGCGCCGGATGACCGTGATCTCGTCGGCGACCGACAGGACCTCGCCCAGCTTGTGCGAGATGAAGATGACGGTCAGGCCCTCGGCCTTGAGCTCGCGCAGGTTGTCGAAGAGCGCGTCGACCTCCTGGGGCACGAGGACGGCGGTCGGCTCGTCGAGGATCAGGGTGCGGGCGCCCCGGTAGAGGACCTTGAGGATCTCCACGCGCTGCCGGTCGGCGACGCCGAGGTCCTCGACCATGGCGTCCGGGCGGACGCCGAGGCCGTAGGCGTCGGAGATCTCCCGGATCTTTGCGCGGGCCCGGTCGCCGATGCCGTACAGCTTCTCGGAGCCGAGGACGACGTTCTCCAGGACGGTGAGGTAGTCGGCGAGCATGAAGTGCTGGTGCACCATGCCGATGCCGCGGTCGATGGCGTCGCCCGGGTTGGAGAACACGGCCTGTTCGCCGTCCACCGCGATGGTGCCCTCGTCCGGCTTCTGCATGCCGTAAAGGATCTTCATCAGAGTGGACTTGCCGGCGCCGTTCTCGCCGACGAGGGCGTGGACGGTGCCGCGGCGCACGGTGATGTCGATGTCGTGGTTGGCCACGACCCCGGGGAAGCGCTTGGTGATACCGCGGAGCTCCACGGCGTTGGGACTGCTGGACGCGTTGATGGCGCACTCTCCTTGGCAGGAGCGGAGGGCGGGGGCGGTGGGGACGGAAGGCGGGGGGTGGAAAACGTATCGCGCCCGGCCGGTTCCAGTCCCGGCGCGACGCGCGGCGCGGCGCCGCATCGTTGGCCACCTGATCACAGGTGGCCGCCACCCCGCCGGGGGTACGTGAATCGGGGCCCGGAACGGGCGGCCGAAGCCGCTCGCCGGGCCCCGATCAACGGTGGATCAGGTCGTGGTCTTGACCGTGATGGTGCCGTCGACGATCTTCTTCTTCGCCTCGTCGAGCTGGGTCTGGATGTCCTTGAGGTGGTCACCCGTGGGGGTCAGGCTGACGCCGCCCTTGGCCAGCGAGTACGTCTGGGTGCCGGTGATCGGCTTGCCGTCCTTGACGGACTTGACCAGGTCGAAGACGCCGGAGTCGACGTTCTTGACGACCGAGGTCAGGATCGTGTCGGCGTACTTCGCCAGGGCCGGGTCCTTGGCCTGGTCGGAGTCGACGCCGATGGACCAGGCGCCCTTCTTGCCGGCGACGGCCTCGATCGAGCCGGCGCCCGAGCCGCCCGCGGCGGCGAAGATGACGTCGATGCCCTTGTCGAGCATGCCCTTGGCGGCGGCCTTGCCCTTGTCGGGGCTGCCGAAGCCGGAGAGGTCCGAGCCGGTGGACAGGTACTGGATCTGCACCGTGGCCTTCGGCTTGGTGTCCAGGACGCCCTGGCGGAAGCCGGCCGCGAACTTCTTGATCAGCGGGAGGTCCACGCCGCCGATGAAGCCGACCTTGTCGTCCTTGGACTTCAGCGCCGCAGCGACACCGGCGAGGTACGAGCCCTGCTCCTCGGTGAAGACGATGTTGTCGACGTTCTTCACGTCGGAGACCGAGTCGACCAGGCCGAAGGTGATCTTCGGGTACTTGGGCGCGATCTTGTCGACCGCCTCCTTGTACGCGAAGCCGATCGCGATGACCGGGTTGTAGCCGCCCTCGGCGAGCGACTGGAGACGCTGGTCGCGGTCGGCCGAGCTCTCACCGGTCTTGGCGGTGAGCTCCTTGGTCTCGGCACCGAACTCGGCCTTGGCCTTGTCCAGGCCGCGCGCGGCGGAGTCGTTGAACGAGTTGTCGCCACGACCGCCGACGTCGTAGGCCATGCCGATCTTCATCTTGCCGTCGTCCGAGCCGCTGCTCTCGTCGGACGACTCGCCGCACGCGGTGGCGGTGAGCGCGAGAGCCGCGGTGACGGCGATCGCGGCGCTGATCTTGGATACCCGGCGCAAGGGAAGGCTCCTTCAAACCTGACCGAAGCGCCTCTTCCGGCGCTGGTTTCGCCGCGATCGTAACGCGCGTAGATGTCAGATAAAGCCCTGTACGGAAGCCGTTATCGGATCGTCGCGAACGCGAGCCGACGCCGGGGCGACGGGTTCGGTCACAGATGGTTTACGTGGAGCAACGCGGCGGCGGTGAAGAGTTCGACGCCGACCGTGATCGCCTCCTCGTCGGCGTCGAAGTCGCCCCGGTGGAGGTCGAGCCCGCGGGCGTCGCCGGGGGTCCGGACCCCGAGGCGCGCCATGGCCCCCGGGACGTGCTCCAGGTACCAGGAGAAGTCCTCGCCGCCGAGGCTCTGCTCGGTGTCCTCGATGGCGTACGGCCCCCGGCGCGCGGACATCGCACCGGCCAGGAGGTCGGCCGCGGCGGCCTCGTTGACGACGGGCGGAACGCCCCGGACGTAGTTGATCACCGTCTTGGCGCGGTACGTCCCGGCGACCTCGTCGATCGCGGCGTGCACCAGGTCCGGCGCCTCCCGCCACGTCTTGAGGTCCAGGCAGCGCACCGTGCCGGAGAGCTCCGCGTGCTGGGGGATGACGTTGCAGGCGTGGCCGGCCTCCAGCCGCCCCCAGGTCAGGGCGAGCCCGGCCCGCGCGTCGACCCGGCGGGCCAGCAGCGCGGGCACCTCGGTGGCGACCTTGGCGGCGGCGGTGACCAGGTCCGTGGTCAGGTGGGGGCGGGCGGTGTGGCCGCCGGGTCCGTCGAGGGAGAGTTCGAGGCGGTCGCAGGCGGAGGTGATCGCGCCGGTCCGGAGCCCGATCCGGCCGACGTCCACCTTCGGGTCGCAGTGGACGCCGACGATCCGGCCGACGCCGTCGAGGACCCCGGACTCGATGGCGTCGGGCGCCCCGCCGGGCAGCACCTCCTCGGCCGGCTGGAAGATCAGCCGCACCGGGTTGGGCAGCAGCCCCCGCCGGTCCAGCTCGGCGAGCACGAGTCCGGCGCCGAGCACGGTGGTGGTGTGGACGTCGTGCCCGCAGGCGTGCGCGCGGTCGGGCACGGTGGAGCGGTAGGGGACGCCGCTCTTGGTGTCCGGGATGGGCAGCGCGTCGATGTCGGCCCGGAGCGCGAGCATCGGCCGCGTGCCTTCCCCGCGCGTCCCGACGTCACACATGAGCCCGGTCCCGGAGGCGAGCACCTTCGGCGCGAGCCCGGCCTGCTCCAGCCGGGCCTTGATCGCCGCGGTGGTGCGGAACTCCTGATTGCCCAGCTCGGGGTGCATGTGCAGGTCCCGGCGGAAGGCGATCAGCTCGGCGCGGAGGGCGTCGGGCAGGGTGCCGGGCAGGGTCTCGCTCTGGGAGGGACCGGCTTCGGACTCGGGGCAGATCAACTGGCTCACCTGTTGAAGGGTAAGCCTCTTCCCTCCTCAACTGACCATGAAACAGGAAAACTTCAGCCACACAGGCGAATGTTTGGCCGCGTCCCGGCGTGTGGGACGCGCGCGGGATGGGTACACTCCGGCGCTCGTCGCGCGGTGGAGCCCGGCTGAATCCCCTGTACGACGTCCGGGCCGCGAGGCGGCCCTGGGCGGGGAGCTGGCCGGGGCCCGGGAGCGCGTGGCGCGGCAGATCATGAACGGTCGCTGAACCAGGCCCTCACGCCTCCCCCGCCACCGCCGTGACGTGCCAGGAAGCCAGGCGGTGGGCGTCGCGGGCGGTCTCCGTGACGCCGCTCAGGAAGCCCTGGGCGCGCGGGGACGCCGTTTCGTGGAGCCATTCCGGGGCGATGTCGCAGACCGCGACCTTCACCTCGGTGCCGGCCAGGGCGAGGGGCAGGGTGTGCACCACGGTGGACGGGAAGCTCACCACCGTACGGCCGATGGGGCCGCGGCGGGCGATGAGTTCCAGGGGGAGGTCGGGCCGGACGATCTCCAGGCCGGTGGCCGCCTCCAGGGCGTGCAGCTTCTCGGTGGACTCGCGGCGGTGCGCGAAGTAGCGGGTGGCGCCGTGCGTCCGGGCGAGGGCGGCGACCGCGTCCAGATAGCGGGCCCGGTCCACCACGCCCGTCTCGACCAGTGAGGTGCCGACCAGGTCCGCGCCCTTGGTGAGCGACGGCGGACCGAAGCGGGACCGGGTCCAGGAGAAGGTGTTCGGGATGAGGGTGACGCCCGGCGGCGGGATCACGGGCATGGCGGTGAACAGCTCGACCTCGCGCGCCGCCGACGGCGTGAACCGGCGCCGCGCGGTGGACGTCACCGGCGCGAGGGCCAGCTCGCGCGGGCTGAGGCCGCCGCGCCGGTGCCAGCGCACCAGGCGTTCGCCCCGGGTGAGCTGGGCGACGAACTCCATGGTGGCGGTGCCGTCGTCCACCACGGTGAGGCGGCGGGGGCGTACGAGCGTGAGCAGCAGCTGCACGTAGCGCGAGAAGGGGTCGCCGATGACGATGTGGTCGGCGTTGCGGACGAGCCGGGTGAGGGCGCGCAGCGACTTCAGGGGGGTGCCCGAGTCGCCGCGCGCCTCCTGCCAGCGCACGGTCATGCCCTCGTCGCGGGCCAG
Source organism: Streptomyces sp. 130 (assembly GCF_007096885.1). Lineage (GTDB taxonomy): Bacteria > Actinomycetota > Actinomycetes > Streptomycetales > Streptomycetaceae > Streptomyces. Next base: position 8,462 of record NZ_VJNO01000029.1, read on the forward strand.
CTCCGCCATCCGGCGCAGCTGACCGCGCGACATCGGGTCGACCGGGGGGAGGACGACGACGGTGACGTCCGTGAGGACGCGCCCGCCGCCTCCCTCGGTGACGGCCCACTCCAGGACGTTCAGGAGCTGGACCGGGCTCTCGACGAAGGCGAGGTTCACCGGCCGGCCCGTCAGACCGCGACCGGTTCGGCGGCCGTGGCCGCCGCGTCGCTCTCCGCCACGACGCCCGGGACCCGGCGGAGCTTCTTCATCGGGCCGAGCTCGGACTCGTAGACCTTCTTGACGCCGTCGCCGAGGGAGGCCTCGATGGTGCGGATGTCGCGGACGAGGCGGGACAGGCCCTGCGGCTCGACGGAGGCGGCCTGGTCGGAGCCCCACATGGCGCGGTCCAGGGTGATGTGGCGCTCCACGAACGCGGCGCCGAGGGCGACGGCGGCGAGGGTGGTCTGCAGGCCCGTCTCGTGGCCGCTGTAGCCGATCGGGACGTTGGGGTACTCCTGCTGGAGGGTGTGGATGACCCGCAGGTTCAGCTCCTCGGCCTTCGCCGGGTACGTCGAGGTGGCGTGGCAGAGCAGGATGTTGTCGGAGCCGAGCACCTCGACGGCGTGCCGGATCTGGCGCGGGGTCGACATGCCGGTGGAGAGGATCACCGTGCGGCCGGTGGCGCGCAGGGTGCGCAGCAGCTCGTCGTCGGTGAGCGACGCGGAGGCCACCTTGTGGGCGGGGACGTCGAACTTCTCCAGGAAGGCGACGGCCTCGGTGTCCCACGGGGAGGCGAACCAGTCGATGCCGCGCTCGGCGCAGTGCTCGGAGATGGCCCGGTACTCGTCCTCGCCGAACTCCACGCGGTGGCGGTAGTCGATGTACGTCATGCGGCCCCAGGGGGTGTCGCGCTCGATGTCCCACTGGTCGCGCGGGGTGCAGATCTCCGGGGTGCGCTTCTGGAACTTGACGGCGTCGCAGCCGGCCTCGGCGGCCACGTCGATCAGCGCGAGGGCGTTGTCGAGGTCGCCGTTGTGGTTGATGCCGATCTCGCCGGTGATGTAGACGGGGTGGCCGGGGCCGGCGGTGCGGTTGCCGAGGCTGCGCAGGCGGGAGGTGCTCATGAGGGTGTTCCTTACTCGGTGGGGGCTGTGGTGAGGGTGGGGCCCAGGAGCCAGGCCGCGATCTCGCGGATGGCGCCGGAGCCGCCCGGGGTGGTCGTCACGGCGCGCGCCGCTGCGCGCACCGAGTCGTGGGCGCTCGCGACGGCCACGGGCCAGCCGGCGAGCGCGAAGCAGGGGAGGTCGTTGACGTCGTTGCCGACGTACATGACGCGTTCGGGTGCGAGGGACTGCTCGTCGCACCACTGCTTGAGCGCGAGGTCCTTGCGGTCCACGCCGTGCAGGACGGGCACCCGCAGCTTGTTGGCGCGGGCGGCGACGACCGGGTTCTGTTCGGTGGACAGGATCAGCAGCGGTACGCCGGCCTTGCGGAGGGCGGCGATGCCGAGCCCGTCGCCCCGGTGCACGGCGACGGTCTCGCGGCCGTCGGAGTCCACCAGGACCCGGTCGTCGGTCTGGGTGCCGTCGAAGTCGAGGACCACGGCGTCGATGTCGTCCAGGGTCGGCAGCGGGGCCGGGTCCAGGAGCGGGGCGAGCAGGCGGGCGCGCTCCAGGTCGTGCGGGTCGTCGATCTCCAGGACGCGCGCCGGGTCGGTGCGGACCAGCGCGGTGTGGCCGAAGAAGCGGTGGCGGTGGGTGCGGAAGCCGGCGGCGTCCATGGCGTAGGCGGCGCCCGTCTCCAGCAGGTCCTCGGGGCGGTCCTGGCGGCGCGGGCGGACCCGCTTGTCGTGGTTGACGCCGTAGTTGTGGTCCTCGATCGCGGTGCCGTCGCGCCACAGGAAGCCGTGGAAGGGGGCGACGGTGACGGCGGTGTCGGCGCCGTCGCGGGCGACGGCGGCGGCGACCCCGTCGATGTCCTCGCGGGTGACGAAGGGGCTGGTGCACTGGACGAGCAGGACGACGTCGGCGGTACGGCCCCGCAGCGCCTCGTAGGCGTCGAGGGCGTGCAGCACGGCGGCCTCGCTGGTCGCGGTGTCGCCGGCGATCTCCTCGGGGCGCTGTACGCAGTGCAGCCGGGCGCCCTCGCCGAGCGCTTCGGCCGCCGCGCGGGCGGCCTCGGCGACGGCGGGCGCGTCGGTCGTCACCACGACGTCGGTGACCTCGCCGGAGGCCAGGCAGGCGCGGACGGCGCGGGCGACGAGCGGGACGCCGCCGACCCGGGCGAGGTTCTTGGCGGGGACGCCCTTGGAGCCGCCGCGCGCGGGGATGACGGCGAGCACGGTGGGTCGGTTCATCGGTGCTCCGGTGGGTGTGGTGTCGGTGGTGTGCACAGCTCGCGTGGTCACAGCTCCCCCATCCGCCGGACGACCGGGGCGACGCGCTGGACGCCGTGCCGGTACGCGCCCCGGGCCGCGTCCCGGACCGCCTCGCGCACCGCCGTTCTGACCCGGCCGGCCTCGCGGGGCGCGGCGGCACCGGGCAGCGGGTGGCCGTCGGGGGCCAGGTGGTGGCGGGCGAGGATGCCCGGGAGGTAGCCGGGGGCGGTGGCGGGCGTGTAGTAGGGCGCCGGGTCGGGCAGCCGGCCCCGGGCCAGCAGTGCGGTGACCCGGGCCCGGGCGGTGTCGTAGGCGGTGGGGTAGCTGCCGTCGGCGGCGACGCCCTGGCCGGCCAGCCACGCGGGGTCGGGCCGGGGCCGGGCGCCGGCGTCCAGGTGGTCGAAGGAGGTCAGCAGTCCGGAGCCGGTGAAGTGGTGGTTGCCGAGGGCTTCGCGCACCCCGAGGTCGGTCAGGACGGCGGTGGGGATGCGCCGGTGCAGGGCTTCCAGGGCGGCGGTGGACGAGACGGTGACGAGGAGGTCGGTGCGGTCCAGGACCTCGCCCATGTGCCCGTACACCAGGCGGAAGTTGGGCGGGAGGCCGCCGGGCAGCCGCTCGGCGAGCCGCTGATAGGGGTGCTCCTCGATGTGCGTGGTGTGCTCGCCGGGCTTGGACCGCAGCTTGAGCAGGACCTCGCGGCGGGGGTGCAGCCGGGCGTGCTCGACGAGGCGCCGCAGCAGGTACGTGCGGTCGGCCCGGCTCGCCGGTACGGAGGGCTGGGCGGCGAACACCAGGGTGTCGCGGCCGGGTTCGGGGCGGTACGGGTCGCCGCCGAGGAACGGCAGGGCGGCCTCGGTGACGGCCGAGGCGTCGGCGCCCACTCCCTCGTACACCGCGCGGAAGCGCTCCGCGTCGTGGCGGGAGTTGGCCAGGACGATGTCGGCGCCGTGGCGCAGCAGGAGCCCGTCGGTGAGCTTCTCGTAGACGACACCGACGTAGCCGGTGACGAGGACGGGCCTGGTGGGCAGCCGGAGGGCGGCGATGCCGTGCAGCATGGCCTGGACCGCGCCGCCGACGAGGGCCAGGACGACGACGTCGTATCCCTCGTCCCGTACGGCGTGCAGGAACTCGACGGCGGTGACCTCGCGCACCCGGTCGGCGGGAATCCCCACGTCGCCGACCTCGGCGAGCTGGCGCGGGGTCGGGGTCGCCCGGCCGCGCAGCAGCAGCCCGCTGACCTCGACCCGCTGGGCGGGCGCCCCGGACACGGGGGCGGTGAGGCGGTGCGCGGTGAGCGCGCCCCATTTCCACCGGGTGTCGGAGTCGGCGATCACGGCTGCCCTGAGGGCGGTCGTCTTTTCGGTACGTCGTGGCACGTCTCAGACGTTAGGAAGGTCAGGGGGTGCGCGGCCCAACGCGACAGCAACAGAGGGTTAACAGCCCGCCGACGATTGCCGAACCGACTCCACGGACCGGCGAAAAGGGGAGAAGAACACGCCGAAAGACCGCTGATTCACGATTTCGACGGGCGGCGTTCACCTGCCGTCCGCATCGCCGACAGGGCGAATGCGCGGCCCGCAACTAGCGTGAGGCGGGTGGTTAAGCTCTCCGTCATCGTGCCGTTCTACAACGTGCAGACATACGCGTCCGACACCCTCCGAAGCCTGTTGGCCAACGCCCGCGAGGACTTCGAATTCATCCTGGTCGACGATTGCTCGACCGATGGAACGGCCGGCCTGTTGCATCGCGCCCAGAAGGAGATTCCGGGGGTGGTGGTGCGCAGACACGAACAGAACGGCGGCCTGGCCACCGCACGCAACACCGGTCTGGACGCGGCCCGTGGGGAGTACATCACCTTCCTGGACGGCGACGACTGGCTGGCACCCGGCTACTACGCGGAGCTGGTCGCCCACGCCGAGGCTCTGGCCTGCGACTTCGTGCGTACGGACCACGTCCAGGCGAACGGCCGCGCCCGCACGGTGCAGCGCGCGCCGCACGGTCTCCGGGGCGTACCGCTGGACCCCCGCGCGGCGATCCTGCCCGCCCACCGGTCCACGATGGTCGATTACCCGTACGCCTGGGCCGGGATCTACCACCGCCGGCTCCTGGACAGCGGGCTGCTCCATTTCACCGACGGATTGCGCACGGCGGAGGACCGGCCGTGGATCTGGCGGCTGCACCGCGAGGCCGAGTCCTTCGCGGTGGTCGGCATGCTGGGTCTCTTCTACCGGCGCGGGGTGACCACGTCGCTGACCCAGATCGGGGACGTACGCCAGCTCGATTTCATCCGGGCGTTCGATCAGGTCGTACGGGAAACGGCCGACGACCGCGACGCGGACACCCTGCTGCCGAAGGCCGTACGGACGTACTGCGCCGTCATCTCTCATCACATCAACTCGATCGAAAGGTTCGAACCCTCTGTGGCCCGGACACTGAAGTCGCTCAGCTCGGCGGCCCTGAAGCGCATGCCGCGCCAGGTACTCGACGAGGCACTGGACTCGATGGACGGGCAGCGCGCGACGCTGCTGCGCCGGCTGCGTCGCCGGACGTACACCGCGAAGGAGGCGGTCGCCGCGTGAGCACCACCGTGCGCACCACGCGCCTCTTCGTCGCCTCCACCCTCTACGGCGTGGCCACGCTGGCCGCCGCATTGGACGCGGGCCGGTTCGAGACGGCCGACCGCTCGCTCCTGCTGCTCTGCAACAACGCCTCGATTCCGGAGACCTCCCCCTCCGTCGACGAGATGCCCGGCTTTGAAGCGCTGCGCGGCCGATTCGACGGCGTGCTGTCGTGGAACGAGGCCATCGCGCCCTTCCACCCCGGCGCCTGGGTGCCGCGCGCGGACGACGTGCCGCTGTGGGAGCGTCATCTGCGGCGCGAATGGGAGCTCGGACACGACCGCGTCGAGCTGGTGGTCGAATCGATCCAAGTCAGTCCCGCCCTGTCGATCTGCCAGATCTTCCCCTCGGCGCCGATCGACGTGTACGCGGACGGCTTGATGAGCTACGGCCCGACCAGGGACAAGCTCGACCCCCTCGTCGGCACCCGGATCCGCCGGCTGATCCATCCCGAACTCGTGCCGGGGCTGAAGCCTTTGCTGCTCACCGAGTTCGGCGTCGAGGCGGAGACGCTGGGCACGGGTCACCTGCTGAAGGTGTTCGCCGAGCTGGCCGACCTGCCGTTCGAGGTCCCGGCCGTCGAGGCCCCCGCCCTGCTGCTGGGCCAGTACCTCTCGGCGCTCGGGCTCATCGAATCGGCGCAGGAGGAGGAGCTGCACCTGCGGATGATCCGGGGCGCCGTCGCCCTCGGGCACACCCGCCTGGTGTTCAAGCCGCACCCCACCGCCCCGGAGCAGTGGAGCCAGGCGATGGCCGCCGAGGCGGACGCCCTCGGCGCCGAACTGACCGTGCTGCGGCGCGAAGCGGGCCCGGACGGATCACCGGGCGCCTCGCTGCTCGTGGAGGTGCTGTACCAGCGGATGCGGCCGGCCCTGGTCGTCGGCTGCTTCTCGACGGGGCTGATGACGGCGGCCTCGTTCTTCGGGCTGCCGGTCGCCAGGACCGGCACGGAGCTGCTGCTGGACCGGCTCGCCCCGTACCAGAACAGCAACCGGATTCCGGTGACGCTGATCGACGCGCTGCTGCCGGACCTGGAGGACGCCCGGGCCGTGAGCGGATGGTCGCCGCCGTCCGCCGAGCAGGTGGCCGAGCTCGTCTCCCCGCTGCTCACGGCGGTGGGCTTCGCCATGCAGCCCCGGATCTACCCGGAGTTGCGCCCGGCGGCCGAGCGCTACCTCGCACACCATCTGGACGACCGCACCTGGCGCTACTTCAAGCGACGCCGCCTGAGCGCCCTGGCCCTGCCGGGGGCGGTCCCCGCCCAGCTCGCCTTCATCCCCCGCAGCCCGGCCCTCCGGAAGGTGGCGCGACGAGCCCGGGCGCTGAAGCGGGCGGCGCTGAGGTGAGGCGGCATCGCAACGCCGCCGGCCGGACCGCGACGGTCACGTGGGCGCCCAAGGACGCCGACGACTCCCTCACCCTTGGCTGCCGCCCCGGCTTCTGCGGTCCGACGACGCCGGAGCCGTGCTTCGTTTCCAGCCAGGTCATCACCACCTGAGCGTCGGCACTCCACGGCAAAGGCCCCGTCCCACCGGACGGGGCCTTCGCTGTCCCCGCTGGCCGCCCTGTGCCGAAGTGCCGACCGCCGGGGGACAGCGAACAGTTTCCAGCCATCTCGTGGGCCTTCGGGGGCCAGCCTCGCGCAATCAATTCATCCCTCGTCCATAAGGAATACGAATAAGGAATACGAATGAGGAATACCCACTCACGAGAGCGCCGGAGCTGCGACGGCCCCGCAGCGGGAATGCAACACGGGCCGGTTGGAAACTCGAGGGACACATCCGGCCAAGTCATACAAGTACCCCATGACGGCTCACCCGATCAGATCGCCTGCGAAGAGATGCAACGGAGCGGAATCAAATACTCCGAGTCGCCGGTTCCGAACGCCCCGCGCCTCTGGCCGCTTGACCGCAATCCGGCCGACTCATAGCGTTCCATTCGCCGCGCCACTGGTACGGGGGCTCGGACGAATACGCCAGAAAATTTATTTCGCAGTGTGCGGATTCGCATGCACTGCGCTTCACGCCATTCAGCGCGCCCGAAAGCTCGAGGCGATCGATGCCAACGACCCGATCTTCGGCACCACGCTTGTTCATGCCTTCTCGTTTCGGCGCACCACACCAAACTCTCCGGGGAAATCTGTGCCTTTCGATCTGATCAGAGGACGCGGCAGGCTTGCGGCAGTCGCGACGGCTCTCATAGCGGCCGGCGTTCTGGGACCCGTCCAGAACGCCGCAGCAGCTCCCACGGCAAGCCTCTCCGCCCATCCGGACGACCAGCACGGCAGCAAGGGGCAGGGGCCCGTCACGCCCCGGGCCGACCTCGCGTCCGGCGCTCTGGCCGCGGCTCAGACTTCCTCTCCCATCACCCGTGCGGAAGTCATACGCCGAGCGAAGTCGTGGGTGGGCCTCGGGCTCGTCTACAACCAGTCCGGTTCATACGACAACTGGCGCACCGACTGCTCCGGCTATGTCTCGATGGCCTGGAACCTGGGCTCGTCCCTCGTCACCAACACGTTCGTTCCGTCAGGTGTTGCCGAGTGGAGCACCAAGGACAGCCTGATGGCGGGAGACGTCCTCCTCAATGACGCCGCCGGCAACCTGGGCCATGTAGCCCTCTTCTCTTCGTGGACGGACTCCTCCCACACCGCCTACATGGGATACGAGTTCAGCGGCAGCGGTGTGCAGTACCACCGGATCCCCTACCCGTATTTCTCGGGGTACGGCACGTACAAGCCCGCGCGGCTGAAGGGCATCGTGGGTGAGACAAGCCGGCCCGCAGGCCGGGTCTGGGACCGCGCGCGCCCGGACGGTGGAGCCTGGGACACGACCGCGGACCTGATCGACGCGGGCGGCTCGGTCAACGCCGTATCCGCTGCCTCGCTCCCCAACGGCACGGTGCACGTTGAATCCTTGGTCAACGGCGAAGTCTGGGACCGCACCCGCAACACCAACGGCACCTGGACCGGCTCCACCCAGATCGACGCAGGCGGAGCCGTCACCGACATCGCCTCCGCCGCACTCCCCGACGGGACCCTCCACGTCCAAGCCGTCGTCAACGGCGAAATCTGGGACCGCACCCGCAACACCAACGGCACCTGGACCGGATCCACCCAGATCGACGCGGGCGGAGCCGTCACCGACATCGCCTCCGCCGCACTCCCCGACGGAACCCTCCACGTCCAAGCCGTCGTCAACGGCGAAGTCTGGCACCGCACCCGCAACACCAACGGCACCTGGACCGGCTCCACCCGCATCGACGCCAACGGCTCCATCTTCGGCACCTACGCCACCGCAACCCCGGGCGGCACCCTCCACGTCGGCACCAACGCCTGACCTACGTGTCCGGCGGCCGATCGCCCTTGCCGGTCGTCATCCACAGCTGTCCCGCACTCGGCGGGCGCCGGCGCCGGTGTGCAGGATGGCCGGTCGGGGGTGTTTGCGTGAAGCCCGGCGGACGATCACGTGAACCACCCTTCTGGCCAGGGGATTTGACGATGCTCGATGGCATATTCGAACCCACCATGAGGACTCCGTCGATTCTCCGCTCACCGCGCGCCCGGGCCGCCGCCCTGGCCTCCGTGCTCGCCGCCCTCAGCGTCTGCGCCGGGGACGCGGTGGCCCGCAGCTATCCCTTCGGCCCGCACACCCGCAGCGTCAACGACCTGGGCAACCAGTTCGTCCCGTTCCACGCCCGCCTCTGGGACCTGCTGCACGGGCAAGCGGACGGGGGTCTGCTGCTGAACTGGCAGTCCGGTTTCGGCACGAGCTTCCTTCCCGACTTCGGTACGTATCTGAGCAGCCCGTTCGCCCTGCTCGTCGGGGTCTTCCCCAAGGACCGGATCGACCTGGCCGTGTACGCGGTGACGCTGGTCAAGACGGGGGCGGCGGCAGCCGCGATGACCTGGCTGCTGACGGCGCTCCGGCGCGGGCGGGGCCGGGAGTGGGCGGCCGTGGTGCTCGGGGCCTCCTACGCGCTGTGCGGGTGGTCGGTGATCGAGGCCGTGTACAACCCGATGTGGCTGGACGGACTGATCGCGTTCCCGCTGCTGTGCCTGACCGCCGAGTGGGCGCGCACGGGCCGGCGGCCGGTCCTGGGCACGCTGCTGGTGACACTGGCCTGGGTGTCGAACTTCTACACCGCGTACATGGCGACGCTCGGCGCGGCCCTGGTGCTGGTGGTACGGCTGGTGCTGGAGGACGGGACGCGCCGGGAGCGGGTCCGGGGCCTGGGGCGGGCGGTGCGGACGGTCGCGCTCGGGATCGGGCTCGCCGCGCCCGTCCTGGTGCCGGTGTTCCTCGGGACGCGGCACGCCTACCCGGGCTGGACGCGCGCGTTCGCCCCGGCCGCCTGGGACGATGTCGCGGCCCGGTTGCTCCCGGCGACGTACAGCTTCTTCACGCCGGCGGTGTTCCTGGGCACCGGCGCCCTGCTGCTCGCGGGTGCCCTGGCCTTCCAGCGGGCCGTCCCGCGCACCGAACGCCTGGTGTGGACGGGGCTCGTGGCCGGGGTGGCGCTGTCCTTGCAGTGGGAGCCGACGCATCTGCTCTGGCACGCCTTCGCGACGCCCAACGGCAGCCCGTACCGCCAGACGTTCGTGCTGTCCGGGCTGTTGGTGATCGCCGCCTGGCTGTCGGTCGCCTCCGCCTGGCCGGACCGGCGGGCGCTGCTCGGCGGCGCCGGGGTGGTCGTGCTGATCGCCGCCGGGGCCGCGTCCAGCGCCCTGGTCACCACGTGGACGTACCCGCTGTTCGCGGCGGGCCTGGTGGCCGTGGCGGGCGCCCTGGTGCTGGCCCGGCACGGCCGGTACGCCGTGCTGGCGGCGCTCCTCCTGGTCGGGGCGCAGGCCGGGCAGGCCGCCGCGACGACCGCTTACGCCGACCGGCAGCGGCTGGACCGGCTGGACGACTACGGGCCCTGGGGCGAGCGCCAGAGCCTCCAGGCAGCTGCGGTCGCCGGGGCGGACGGCTGGCCGCGCTACCGGACCGACCCCGGTCTGGAGCAGAGCACGGCGAACGATCCGCTGGTGGCCGGCGGCCAGGGCGGGGCGTACTACAGCAGCCACACCCCGGACGTGCTGACCCGCACCTTCCGCGCCCTCGGCGCCGGCTGGACGTCCAACGGCCGGTCCCTGCAGGATCTGGACAGCGCGGTGACGGACGCGGTGTTCTCCGTCGGCGCCCGGGTCCACATGCCGCGCGACGCGCACCAGGTCTGGAACCGCCCGGACGCCCGCCCGGTCACGGTGACCCGGGCGGAGGTGCCGCCGCTGGTGACGGTCCGGCCCGACAGCGGGTCCGTGGGCTACGGGCGTTCGCCGTTCCGCAACCAGGAGATGCTGCTCGGCGCGTCCGTCTACACGGTGCCGACGACCGCCCTGCACGCGGCGGACGGGAGCGAAGCGCCGGACGCGGGCCCGGACGGCTACGCGGTGCGGCCCGGCACCTACACCCTGCGTGCGGCCTGTCCGGCCGGCAGCGAGGTGTATCTGTGGGCGCCGGACCTGTTCGGCCGGGCCCAGCTGGGGTCGGCCGAGGCGGCCGAGTTCAGGGGCGAGTTGCCCTCGCGGCGGGCCGGGGTGCGCGCACTGGGCGACGGGGGCGGGGCGCTCGCCGTGTCGTTGCGGGTGGAACGCGACGGGACCGTCCCGCGCGACGCCGTCGGCTGCCTGGACCGGGACCGGCTGGCCGACGCGGTGGCCGGGCTGAAGCGGACGGGGGCGACGCGGGTGACCGTCACCGGCAGCGGAGTGCGCGCCGAACTCCCCGTCGGCACCAGCGGCTTGGCGGTGCTCGCCGCGCCCCGGATCGCCGGGTGGAGCTGCGGGGGCCGTCCGGCCGACTCGTACCTCGGGCTGGTCGCGGCCCCGGTGAGCGGCGACCGGCCGGTCCTCGACTGCTCGTTCCGGCCGCCGGGGCTGAAGGCGGGGAGCCTCGCCGGGGGCGTGGCGCTGATGGGCCTGGTGGCGGTCGGGGTGACCGGGCGGCGGCGCAAGGGGACGCTGCGAAAGGGGGCGCCGTGAAAGGGGGCGCCGCGAAAGAGGGCGCCGTGAAAGAGGGCACCGCGAAAGAGGGCACCGTGAAAGGGGGCACCGTGAAAGGGAGCGCCGCGAAAGGGGGCGCCGTAAACCCGTTCGCCCGCGACGACACCGGAACTTCATCTCCGCGTGGTGGGGCGGCCCGGCGCCCGCGCGTACGTTCCCAGCCATGGTCTCCCTTCTGAACAACCCCCTGACACGGCGCGCCCTGCGCCCCGCCGCCACCCTGGTCGACCGCCGCATCCAGCAGCGCGTGGAACGCGCCACCGGCCCGTTGCGCGGCGAACTGGCCGCTCTGCGGCGGGAGTACGAGATGGAGCGGCGCGGCCGTCACGCCCTGGAGCTGCTGCTCGACCGGTCCGGGCGCGGCACGTTCCGGATGCCCTCGGCCCAGGAGGTCGACCGGCTGGTCCGCGAGGTGGGCGCGCTGACGGGGAACGGGGCGGCGGCGCGGCGGAGTGTGGTGTCCGCCTACCGCACGGTGGTCGCGCTGGAGGCGCTGGGCGTGGGCCGGCTCGCGGGCTCGACGTCCAATGTGTGCGGCAAGCTGGCGACCGTACCCCTGCTGGCCCCGCCGAACGGGCGCATCCTGGAGATCGGCACGCTGTACGGGCTGTTCGCCGCCGCGCTGACCCGGATGACGCACCGGGCGGGGGTCGAGCCGGAGCTGACGATCGTCGATCCGCTGGCCGGTTCCCAGCTCCAGTCGGGCACCTCGCAGCCCGCCGACCCCACGGGCACCCCCGTGCGCGAGGACGTGGTGCGGGCCAACCTCGCGCTGACCGGGGGCGGCACGACGCACCATCCCCGGATCGTCCAGGGCTTCTCCAGCGCGCCCGAAGTGCGGGCGGAGGCGGGCGACCGGGAGTACGGGGTGATCGTGGTGGACGGCGACCACTCCATGGCGGGGGTGGCCGCCGACCTGGAATGGGTCGAGGAGATCGCGGCCCCCGGCGGGGTCGTGGTGCTGGACGACTACGGGGACGCTGCGTGGCCGGGCGTCCAGGAGGCCCTGGACAAGCACCTGGCGGGCGGCGCCTCGCGGCTGCGGCTGCTGGGGCGGGTCTCGACGTCGGCGTACCTGCGGGCGGAGCGGGGGCGTACGGCCTGAAGGGCCGGTCAGACGCTGCTGAGCGAGAGCTTGGCGGCGAAGCCGAGGAACAGCACCCCGGCCGCCGAGGTGGCCCCGGCCGAGAGCCGCCGGCGCCTGCGGAACGCGGCGGACAGCCGGGTGCCGCCGAAGATCAGCGCGGACAGGTAGAGGAAGCTGGCGAGCTGGAGCAGGGTGCCCAGGACCAGGAACGACAGGGCCGGGTAGGCGTAGTCGGGGTCCACGAACTGCACGAAGAACGAGATCAGGAAGAGGATCGCCTTCGGGTTGAACAGGCTGACCACCAGCGCCCGCCGGTACGGCCGCTCCATGGTGCCGGGCGCTTCCGCCTCGTCCGCGATCTCGGCGGCCCGCCGGTGCCGCTCCCGCCACATCGACCGGGCGGCCCGCAGCATCCCGATCGCCATCCAGGTCAGATAGCCCGCGCCCGCGTACTTGACGATCGCGAACAGCACGGGCGTGGTCTGCAGCAGCGACGAGGCGCCCAGCGCGGAGAGCGTCATCAGCACGGTGTCGCCGGTCCACACCCCGGCCGCCGCGACGTACCCGGTCCGCACCCCGCGCCGCGCGGCGACGGACAGCACGTACAGCGAATTGGGCCCCGGCAGCAGAACGATCAGCACGAGGCCGGCGAGATAGGTCGGAAGGTCGGTGACACCCAGCATGGGACGGAGTCTCGCACGCGTCGGCGACGGTCCGGAAGCGGGTATTCCGGGGGTATGGGCGCGGAAGGGTGCGTGATCCGTCACAGACGCGCGACGGTTGGAACGGTGCGGGATTCAGCAACCGGGTGGAGCGGGAACCCGTCTCATGAGATAGCGGGTTCAGGGCCGAGGACGCCGGGGCGAGGATGCAGGGGGCCGGAATGATACGCACGCGCAGGACCGGGCGCGGTTACGCGCTCCGAGGGGCCGCCGTCGTGGCCGTGGTGGCGATGGCCGGGGTGACCGCCGGGTGCAAGGAGCAGCCCGCGGCCGGTGCGCCGGCCGCGTCCTCGGCCCCGGCGGGCAGCGGCTCTGCCACCGACGACGCGAAGCCGGGCGGCGGCGCCACGAGCCCGTCCGCGAGCACTTCCGCGAGCGCTTCCGCGAGCGCGACGCCGGGGCCGGATCAGCCCGAGGAGCCGAAGGAGCCGGTCACGGCGTCACCCAAGCCGAGCGCGAGCAGCACCGCCCCGGCGGCCGACCCGCAGGGCAAGGTGCTCATGGCGAGCGGGGCCGAGGGCGGGCAGGTGCGCGAACTCCAGGCCCGGCTGCGGCAGATCGGGCATTTCAACCGCACCCCCACGGGCTACTACGGGACGGTCACCGTGGCCGCCGTGCAGTCGTTCCAGGGCAAGCGCGGCCTGGTGCGGACCGGGAAGACGGACACCGTCACCTGGCAGAAGCTGCTCGGCATGACGCACGAGCCGACCGCGGCCGAACTGAACCCGCCGACCACCCGGCCGGTCGCGAAGCCGGACAAGCGGTGCCTGACGGGGCGGGTGCTCTGCATCAGCAAGAACAGCCGCACGCTGTCCTGGATGATCGACGGCAAGGTCGTCTCGTCCATGGACGTGCGGTTCGGCTCGCAGTACACACCGACCCGCGAGGGCACGTTCTCCGTGTACTGGAAGTCGCGTCACCACGTGTCGTCGATCTACCACACGGCCATGCCGTACGCGATGTTCTTCAGCGGCGGCCAGGCGGTGCACTACTCCTCGGACTTCGCGGCCCGTGGCTACAACGGGGCCTCGCACGGATGTGTGAACGTCCGGGACGAGGGGAAGATCGCGGCCCTGTTCGCGGCCGTCCGCACCGGCGACAAGGTCGTCGTCTACAAGTGAGGCGGGGTGAGGGGCGCGGGCGGGACCGGGGGAACGTGTCCCGCCCGCGCCATGTGCGCCGAGCCGCAGGTACGGGGGGAACCCCGGCTCCGGGCGCTGCCGATGACCAGTCGGCTCATTCCGTACAGCGTCCGCAGGCCGAAAAACGTCACACCGGCCGGTAGCAAAGGTCAGCGGGCCGCCGCGGAGGCGGCCGGCCCGGGGGCCTCGGTGGCGGTGTCCGTCGGCTCCGGGTCCGGGGCGATGGCCGCCGTCGAGGGGCCGCCGGGCGATTCGGTGAACCGGACGGAGGGGAGCGGCGCGGAGGCGCCGCCGCCCTGCCCGGTGTCGCCCGCGCCGTGCTCGCCCTCCTCGGCGGCGAGCAGCCGGTCGCAGAACCGGTCCAGGTTGCGGGCGCCCTTGGCCAGGGCTTCGAGGCGGGTACGGCGGTCGGCGTCGAGCGTGCCGTCGCGGTAGTCGCGGCACGCCTGGAGGGTCTTGGCGTACCAGGAGCCGGAGGCGTTGTCGCCGGAGCGGTCGTCCCCCTGCGCGGGGTCCCCGTCGCCGCTGTCGCCGGAGGCGCCGTCGCCGGGGTCCGTCCCGCCGCCGGTCCGGCTGCCGCCCGCCCGGCCGGCGCCGGTCGCGTCGCCCCGGCCGTCCGGGTCGTCGTGGGACGCGCCGCCGCCGGGGCGCGCGGAGTCCTCGGCGCCGGAACCGGAACCGGAACCGGCGTCGGCCTCGGAGCCGGCGTCGGCGTCGGTCCGGCCGCCGGGGGCCGGGGCGTCCGGGGTGGGTGCGCCGGGCGGCGGGGACGCGGAGGTCCCCTCGCCGGGGACCACGTCGGTGCCCAGCTCCTCGGGGGACTCGGCGGCCGAGACCGAGGTCGCCGGTGCGGGGGTGTGCCGGCCGAAGGGGCCGGGCAGCATCCCGGACCCGGCGGCCACGGCCACCCCTCCTATGGCGCAGCAGGCCAGCGACGCGGCGAGCCCGAAGCGCAGGGGCCGGCTCCAGCGGAACGGGCGGTCACCGCGCTCGGGGCCGGCCGCCCTGCCGATCCGGACCGGGGCGAGCACCGCCGTATCGGCGTCGCCGCCGTGTGCCGCCGCGTCCCCGGCGGTACGGGGGCGGCGGGGGGCGGCGCGGAAGGCGGCGAGCGCGGCGGCCTCGCCGGGGAGTTCACGGGTGGCGGGGCGGGCGGTGCGGGCGGCGGCGTCGAGGGCGGTGGCCAGGCGTTCGGCGTCCTGGCGGGGACGGCCTTCGGCAGGGTCGACCGGTTCGCCGCGGAGCAGTTTCTCCGCCGCTTCCTTGTCAAGCCATGCGTCCTGCTCGTCGGCCATCACATGTCCTTCTGCGTCCACAGACGCGAATGCGTCACACCGGCGGGAGCCACCAGGCCGGTGCGCGGGGGGCGTTGTACGGGTACGGCGCCGAGCCCTCCGGACCGTCCCGGCGCGTCCCCCGCATTCTCCCGGAAGGACGCCGAGGGAGCCCCGGGGCCCTCCGGCTCGCCCCCGTACCGCCGTCCGCCGTCCGCGGCGCCGGGGACGGGGGCGGGGTCGGCGCCCGGCTGTCCGTCCCCGCCGCCCGGGCGCTGGGCCGCCGCGCCCGCCGCGTCCGCCCGGAGCAGTTCGGCGAGCCGTTTCAGCCCCCGGTGGGCGGCGGTGCGCACCGCGCCGGGCCGCTTGCCGAGCGTCTGCGCGGCGCTCTTCGCGTCGAGGCCGACCACCACGCGGAGCACCACCGCCTCGGCCTGGTCCTGCGGCAGCTGGGCGATGAGCGACATGGTGCGCCCGGTCGCCAGGGACTCCATCGCCTCGTCGGCCGTGTCGGAGCCGGCCGGCTTGTCGGAGAGCTCCGTCTCGTCGCCGCCTATCGCCGGGCGCCTGCCGCGCATCCGGAGGTGGTCCAGCGCCCGGTTGCGGGCTATGCGCGCGGCCCAGCCCCGGAAGCGGTCGGCGTCCCCGCTGAAACGGTCGAGGTCACGGGCTATCTGAAGCCACGACTCGGACGCCACGTCCTCGGCGTCCGGCTCCCCCACCAGTGTCTTTATGTAGCCAAGCAGCCGCGGCTGCACAGCGCGGTACACAGTACGGAAGGCGTCCTCGTCCCCGCGCTGCGCCGCGAGCACCGCGGCGGTAAGCCCCGCGTCGTCCCCCAGCACTACCCCAACCCTGCCCTGCTGTCCGAATCGCAGCTGGTCACCACTGCCGCGCCACCCTGCGCGACTCAGCACGCTACGTCCTTGGCACGCACCGCGTCCATGACTTGTACAACCCGCAACATTCCCTCGCCCCGCCCGGGGTGTGACAGAAAACGCACCCGCGGCGCAGAGATGAGTACGGGGTCGTCCTGCGGCCCCGCGGAAGACGACCGGGGCCTCTCCTGTGGGGGGTGGCGGCCCCGGTCGTCCTCGTTTCTCCCGCCGCCGCCCCCTTGCCTCAGGACCGCACCCGCCCGCGCCCCCGCCGGGCCGCCGCCGCCCGGAGCACCCGCTGGCCCTCCGTGGAGACGTCGCGGATCTGGCGCAGGCCCGCCGTGGCGGGCGCGGCCTCGTCCATGGCGGCCAGCATCTCCAGGATCGCGGTCTGGCGGGCCGCCTCGCCGGCCAGCAGCGGGCCCGCGCCCGTGGGGTCGCCCGCCCGGCAGCGGGCCACCGGGTCCGGTGCGGCGGAGGCGCTCGTGTCGTGGCCGAGGTGGACCTCCAGCGCCAGCACCGAGCAGGCGTGGGCCCAGGCGCGCAGCTCCTCGCCCGTCCGGCCGTCCGGGGCGCCGGCGAGCAGCTCCCGGACGCGGGCGGCCGGTGCGCCGGGGTCACCGGCGGTGTCCAGGGCGGCGCGGGCCTCGGCGAGGCGGGCGGGCCAGAGACGGGGCTCGGCGCAGGCGGCCCAGAGCGGGCGCAGCGGGTCGGGGGCGGCGCCCGGGGCGGGCTGGGGCAGACAGCGTTCGAGGCAGGCGACCGCTCCGGCGGCGAGCCCGCGTTCGTCGGCGGCGGCGATCAGGTCGAGCAGGCTCATCGGCGTCTCCTGTCAGCCCTCCCGTACGCACCCCGGGCCGGGACGCAGGGGGGCGCGGCGCTTCCTGTTATCGCATTCAGCGCCGAATGGCCGAAAAGCGTCACTACCGATGGCCGATTACTGTCAGCCGCCCGCCCATGGCCGATTGCCGCCGCCTCCTCGTCGCGTGCGCGCCCGCCCCAGGGCGCCCGCAGGCCCTCAGTGCGCCCGGAGCGGACGCGGCGCCACGGGAGCCGGGCCGAGGTTCGCGCGCCAGGTCTGCATCGCCGTCAGTTTGCGGACGAACAGGATCGCCAGGACCGCCGCGCCGATGTCCAGCGCGTCGCAGACCGCGAGCATGTCGAGCCCGCGCAGGATCGCGTCCCCGGCCTCCGCGCGGGCGTAGTAGCGGCCGGCGAACCTGTTCAGGATCTGGTCCGCGACCAGCGCCGCCCACCACACGTTCAGCGGGCCACGCGGCGCCCCGCCCCGGCCGCCGGGGCCGTCGACGGGGGCGCTCGCGGTCCACACACCGCTCGCCACCTGGTACGGCAGCCACAGATTGCCGATGGGCACGAACCAGGCGCCGATCGCCCAGCCCGGCTGCATGGCGTGGGCGTACGGGTCGAACAGCTGGGCGTTGCGCCGGACCCGGCGCAGCCACACCAGGAAGACGACGGACGTCGCCAGGAAGGTGAGCATCTGAAGGGCGCCGGCGGTCCGGTACAGGTTGTCGGCGAGGGTCAGGTCGTCGTCGTCCACCGAGAAGAAGCCGCCGTCCAGCCCGTCCGCGAGCAGCATGCGGGAGTGGACACCGGCGGCGATCGCCAGCACGTCCGCCACCGCCACGGCGCCGAGCAGCACGCACACCGCCTTGGCCAGGCCCACCGGTGAGCGCAGCTCGTCCAGCCGGAAGGGGGACGGTGTCACGCCGGAGCTGCCGGCCCAGGCCCGGCCCCGGCCGGCCTCCGCCGCGCCGGCGCACATGGCGCACCGCACGTCGCCCGTACCGGCCGATCTCGTACCGCAGATGGAACAGACCATGAAGAACGGAACCCCCCAGGATTCGGACGTCGACGCGAGAGGCGCGCGTCCCTCCCCGGACGGCGCGGCCACCGGACCGTATGCCCCGAAAGCCGCGTTGTCCATGGTCAGATGCCTCGCACCGGCGTCTCAGCCCGCGTCGATCTCCTTCGCCAGCGACTGGAACGCGGGATAGCTCAGCTTCGGTTCGCCCGGGACCCAAAGCTTCTGGGCCGTCGCCCGCAGAGGCATCCGGATGCCGGCCGCGACCTGCGCGGCGGTCTGGGCGTTCGGGAAGTCGCCCCAGACGGCGAACCGGCCGCCGAGGATCTGGTCCGAGTAGCGGGCCGGGACCGGGGTGGTGCCGCGCAGCACGAGCGGGGTCCACTGCTCGTAGATCCGCTTGCCGGTCGGGTAGACGAAGGCGTTGGGCTGGCCGAGTACGTAGTACATGAACTCGTCGTTGAGGTTGAGGACCTTGCGGCCCTCGCGCAAATACTCCTCCGGCGACCGGGCCCCGTACTCCTTGCCCGTCCAGTACTCGACCTCGATGTCCTTGTCGGCACGCACCTCGCTGTCGCGGAACTGGCCGTCGTTCCACGCCTTCGGCCGCATGCCGCGCTTGCGGACCACCTTCGCCCGGTCGTTGAGCCAGCCGGTGGCGAGGTCGTCGATGCCGGCCCCGGAGCCGTACTTCGCGACTGCGGCGCGCTGCAGCTGCGGGTAGGAAGCGGCCGGGTCCTTCACCATCAGCGCCCGGTACTCGTCGCCGCCCAGGTGCCAGTACTCGCCGCCGAACAGCTCCGCGTACTCGCCGAGCAGCTCGTCGATCAGCTTGGCCGCGCCCGGCTTGGAGATGTCCAGCGATCCGGTCGAGGCGGTGCCGGAGACGTTGTGCAGCTGGAGGTCGGGGTGGGCGCGCAGCACCGCGCCGAGGTGGCCGGGCGAGTCGATCTCCGGGACGACCTGGATGTGCAGCCGGGCGGCCAGGTCGACGATGTGCCGCACCTGCTTCTTGGTCAGGTGGTCCGTGGAGACCACCTCGGGGTGCGTGTCGGACTCGATGCGGAACGCCTGGTCGTCGGAGAAGTGCAGGCCGAGCTGGTTGAGCTTGAGGTCGGCCATCTCCCGCATCCGGTCCTCGATCCAGGACGCGGTGTAGTGCTTGCGCGCGATGTCGAGGTTGAGGCCGCGCTGCGGCTTGTCCGGCCGGTCGCGCACCACGCCCTCGGGCATCGAGCCGTCGGCGCGCACGGACTGCTTGAGGGTGCGGGTGCCGTAGAAGACGCCCGCCTCGCCGGGCCCGCTGATCCTCACCCGCCCGTCGGCGGTGCGCAGGGTGTACGACTCCGGCCCGCCGGACGCCTTCGGGGTGAGGGCGAGCTCGACGTCACCGGCGCGGGCCGCCGCCTCGCCCCGGTAGTGGATCTTCAACTCGCCGGCCAGCAGCTTTCCCTCGTCGGCCAGCTTGCCGCTGCCCTTGGCGATGACGACGCCGCTGTCCTCGCCGGGCTTCCAGCCGGGCCCGCGGGCGGCGGTGTGCTCCCGTACGGCGGGGATGGTGCGGGGGGCCTTGGAGAGCGGGTAGCTCCGGGTCGGCGACGGGGTGGGGGAAGGGGACGACGCCGCGCGGGACGTCTCGGGGCCGTTGCCGTGCTCGGTTCCGGAGCCGTCGCAGCCGGCCAGGGCGACGCTCGCCGCGGTCGCCGCCGTCACGGCCAGGAGGGCGCCGCGTGAGGGTGCCATCGGTCAGAAACCTCCGGTTCGGGAGAAAGGGACAAAAGAGAGAACAAAAGGAAAGCGGAACGGTCGGAGAGCAGCGCAGATGTAGGGAGGTAACCGGGCATTCTCCTCACATTTCCGCTCGTCAGACATCGCGGAACTCTCCCGTCCGGGTGAAATTCGCGCATCCTTCGCCCACCCTTATCCCCTCGTCGCTAGCGTTGAGCCCCCTTCGCATCCGAGTCCCCCTTCGTCTCTTCTTTCGGGAGCTCCCGCTGTCCAGGTCCAGCGAGTCCCACGCCGGCCTCCCCGAGCAGCCGCCCCGGCCCGCCCGGCGCACCGCCGTACCCGTGCAGAGCCGCGGCGGCGCCCCCGCCCGGTCCGCCGCGCGCGCCTGGGACCTGCCCCGGTTCAACGGCGCACCCGCGCCCGAGGCGGAGGCGGCCCTCCTCGACTGCTTCGGCAGTACGGTCTGGGCGCGGCGCCTGGCCTGCCACCGCCCCTACCCGGACGCGGAGGCGCTGTTCGCCGCGGCCGACGAGGCGGCCTACGACCTCTCCCCCGCCGATCACGCCGAGGCGCTGGCGGCCGAGGTGTCCGCGGGGCTGCGGCCGGACGCACCGCGCTCCGCCCATCTCGCCCTGTCCGTCGCCCACGCCGAATACGAACGCAAGTTCGGCCATGTCTTCGTGATCTGCCTGGACGGCTATCCGCCCGCCGAACACCCCGACCAGGTGCTGGCCGGCATCCGGGCCCGGCTGGCCCACGAGAAGGACCGGGAGCGGGCGGTCACGGCGGACGAGATGCGGCGACTCGCCCGGGGCCGGCTGGCCGCGTTGATATCGAGTCGATAACGGGTTGGCTGCGGGCCGCGCGGCCGAACACCCCCGGTCCGGAGGGGCGAAGCAGGGCCGCGGAGGGCTGTCCATAGCCCGTCCGTGCCTGTTTCGTTGCCACATTGATCACACCGGAGGGCCCCGCGCGATCGAACCGACAATCCGTCGCTACGATGGCCGGGGCCGGTGGACCGTACCCGGCCGGGTCAGACCGACAGTCAAGCCGGCCGACCCCAATCCCCGCTCCCGGAGGGTTCTTCCGTGCCGGCTGGAACGCTGTACCGCGGCCGGGAAGGCATGTGGTCCTGGGTGGCTCATCGAGTCACCGGTGTCCTCATTTTCTTCTTCCTGTTCGTGCATGTCCTGGACACCGCCCTCGTCCGCGTCTCCCCCGAGGCGTACGACGACGTCGTGTCCACGTACAAGACGCCGATCGTCGCGCTCCTGGAATACGGCCTGGTGGCCGCGATTCTCTTCCACGCGCTGAACGGTCTGCGCATCGTCGCCGTGGACTTCTGGGCCAAGGGCCCGCGCGTTCAGAAGCAGATGCTCTGGGCCGTGCTGGGTATCTGGATCGTGCTGATGCTGGGTGCCCTGTACCCGGTGCTCGGCCACGCCGTACGCGAACTCTTCGGGAGCTGAGGCCCATGTCCACCGAGACTTCCGCGATCGGCGCCGTCGAAGGCGTCTCGCTGTACGACGTCGACAATCCGGCCCCCGTCATCGAGCCGCCGCGCAAGCGGACCGGCAAGACCCCCAAGGGCTCGCGCACCAACTTCGAGATGTACGCCTGGCTCTTCATGCGCCTGTCGGGCATCGTGCTGGTCGTCCTGGTCATCGGCCACCTGCTGATCCAGCTGGTGCTGGACGGCGGTGTCTCCAAGATCGGCTTCGCCTTCGTGGCGGGCCGCTGGGCCTCGCCGTTCTGGCAGGTCTGGGACCTGGCGATGCTGTGGCTCGCCATGCTGCACGGCGCCAATGGTCTGCGTACGGTCATCAACGACTACGCCGAACGGGACAACACCCGCTTCTGGCTGAAGATGCTGCTGTACACCGCCACGGTGTTCACCGTCCTGCTGGGCACGCTGGTGATCTTCACCTTCGACCCGAACATCCGCTAGGCGCCGGGCCCGAAGGACCAGAGGTAAACCATGCAGATCCACACGTACGACACCGTCATCGTCGGCGCCGGCGGCGCAGGCATGCGCGCGGCCATCGAGGCGACCAAGCGCAGCCGCACCGCCGTGCTGACCAAGCTCTACCCCACCCGCTCCCACACGGGCGCCGCGCAGGGCGGCATGGCCGCCGCGCTGGCCAACGTGGAGGAGGACAACTGGGAGTGGCACACCTTCGACACGATCAAGGGCGGTGACTACCTGGTCGACCAGGACGCCGCCGAGATCCTGGCGAAGGAGGCCATCGACGCCGTTCTCGACCTGGAGAAGATGGGCCTGCCCTTCGGCCGTACTCCCGAGGGCAGGATCGACCAGCGCCGGTTCGGCGGTCACTCCCGCAACCACGGCGAGGCCCCGGTCCGCCGCGCCTGCTACTCGGGCGACCGCACCGGTCACATGATCCTCCAGACGCTCTACCAGAACTGCGTCAAGGAGGGCGTGGAGTTCTTCAACGAGTTCTACGTCCTGGACCAGCTGGTCGTCGAGGAGGACGGCGTCAAGAAGTCCGCCGGCGTCGTCGCCTACGAGCTGGCCACCGGCGAGATCCACGTCTTCCAGGCGAAGTCGGTCATCTACGCCTCGGGCGGCACCGGCAAGTTCTTCAAGGTGACGTCGAACGCGCACACCCTGACCGGTGACGGCCAGGCCGCCTGCTACCGCCGGGGTCTGCCGCTGGAGGACATGGAGTTCTTCCAGTTCCACCCGACCGGCATCTGGCGGATGGGCATCCTGCTGACGGAGGGCGCCCGCGGTGAGGGCGGCATCCTCCGCAACAAGGACGGCGAGCGCTTCATGGAGAAGTACGCGCCGGTCATGAAGGACCTCGCCTCGCGCGACGTCGTCTCGCGCTCCATCTACACGGAGATCCGCGAGGGCCGCGGCTGCGGTCCCGAGGGCGACCACGTCTACCTCGACCTGACGCACCTGCCGCCGGAGCAGCTGGACGCCAAGCTCCCGGACATCACCGAGTTCGCGCGTACGTACCTCGGCATCGAGCCGTACACGGACCCGATCCCGATCCAGCCGACCGCGCACTACGCCATGGGCGGCATCCCGACCAACGTCGAGGGCGAGGTGCTGGCCGACAACACCACCGTCGTTCCGGGCCTGTACGCCGCCGGCGAGGTCGCCTGCGTGTCGGTGCACGGCGCCAACCGCCTCGGCACCAACTCGCTGCTCGACATCAACGTCTTCGGACGCCGCGCGGGCATCGCCGCCGCCGAGTACGCCGCGAAGAACGACCTCGTCGCGCTTCCGGAGAACCCGGCCCAGCAGGTGATCGACCAGGTCGAGCGGCTGCGCAACTCCACGGGCACCGAGCGGGTCGCGACGATCCGCCAGGAGCTCCAGGAGTGCATGGACGCCAACGTGATGGTCTTCCGCACCGAGCAGACCATCAAGACCGCAGTCGACAAGATCGCGGAGCTGCGCAAGCGCTACCTGGACGTGTCCATCCAGGACAAGGGCAAGCGGTTCAACACGGACCTGCTGGAGGCCATCGAGCTGGGCAACCTGCTCGACCTCGCCGAGGTCATGGCGACGTCGGCGCTGGCGCGCAAGGAGTCCCGCGGCGGTCACTACCGCGAGGACTACCCCAACCGCGACGACGTCAACTTCATGCGCCACACCATGGCGTACCGCGAGGTCGCCGAGGACGGCACCGAGTCGATCCGGCTGGACTACAAGCCGGTCGTCCAGACCCGCTACCAGCCGATGGAGCGTAAGTACTGATGGCTACACCCACCCTGGACAAGGCCGACAAGGCTCCCGAGCCCGGCTTCGCCGACTCGCCGTACATCACGGCCACGTTCCGCATCCGGCGGTTCAACCCGGAGGTCTCCGACGAGGCCCAGTGGCAGGACTTCCAGATCGAGATCGACCCGAAGGAGCGGGTGCTCGACGCCCTTCACAAGATCAAGTGGAACCAGGACGGGACGCTCACGTTCCGCCGGTCCTGCGCGCACGGCATCTGCGGTTCGGACGCCATGCGGATCAACGGCAAGAACAGGCTCGCCTGCAAGACGCTGATCAAGGACCTGAGCCCGGAGAAGCCGATCACGATCGAGGCCATCAAGGGCCTCACGGTCCTCAAGGACCTCGTGGTCGACATGGACCCGTTCTTCCAGGCGTACCGCGACGTCATGCCCTTCCTCATCACCAAGGGGAACGAGCCGACCCGCGAGCGCCTGCAGTCCCCCGAGGACCGCGAGCGCTTCGACGACACCACCAAGTGCATCCTGTGCGCCGCGTGCACGTCCTCGTGCCCGGTGTTCTGGAACGACGGCCAGTACTTCGGCCCGGCGGCGATCGTCAACGCGCACCGCTTCATCTTCGACTCGCGCGACGAGGGCGGCGAGCAGCGCCTGGAGATCCTCAACGACCGTGACGGTGTGTGGCGTTGCCGCACCACCTTCAACTGCACGGACGCCTGCCCGCGTGGCATCGAGGTCACCAAGGCGATCCAGGAGGTCAAGCGCGCGCTGATCACGCGTCGCTTCTGATCCCCCGAGCACCCGAAGAGGCCCGGTCCCCGCAGGGGGTCCGGGCCTCTTGCCGTGTCCGGGGGCCCCTTCGGTACGGTCGTTCGGATGACCACTCTCCGGCACTCCGTCACCGTCCTCGCCGTGGAGCGCGCCCTCCTCGCCGAACTCGCCCCGCTCGTCCTGGACCTGGCCGAGTCGACCCGGGCCGACGGCGCGACCGTCCGCACGCCGGACGGGCGGCCCGTCGAGGACCTGCGGCTGGTGCGGGGCCGGCACCTGCGGACCGGGGCGCTGTACGAGATCGGGCGGGCGGACGACGACGAGCGGATGGCGGTACGCGTACGGGAGTGGCGGCGCTCCACCGCGATCGAGGTGGAGCAGCTGCTGACCGCCCCGGACCTGAGCGCCCGGGTGACCCTGCGGCTGGCCGCGCCCGACCGGCCCCGGCTCATCGACGCGCGGGGGCGGATGCGGGGGCCGGACGGCTCGGGTGTGCTGCGGCGCGGGTCGGGGAGGGCGCGGGCCGATCTGGCCGCGTGGTGGGACGCGGCGGCGCTGCCTCCCGGTGCGCCGCCCGCCGCGCGCGCCCCGGTGACCGTGCGGCTGAAGCACCCGCTGGGTGAGGCGCGGCTGCGGCTGCGGCCCCGGCGCGCGCAGGACGGGCGCTGGCTGGTGGAGGCGGCGGCCACGGTGCGCGGGCGGTGGCTGCTGCGCCCGGTCGCCGCCGTGGTCCTGCTGCTGGCCGGGGGGCCGTTGCGGCGGGGCTTCCGGGACGCGGTGGAGCGGGCGGCGGCGGGGTGGGACGGGGCGGTGGCCCGGCTGCTGGAGCTCGGTCCGGACGGGGTCCGGGAGAAGCTGGCGGCCGGGCGGGGGTAGGGCCGCCCGTCCGGCGGATCTTCGCGGCGTCCGGTGTGCCCCTGAGTTCTCGGCTCCGCTCGAACAGGGGAGACCCCCACTTCTCGGCGCGTTGCCCGGATCGTCCTCGTACCGGACGTACTCGGGTGGTGCGGGTGTGCGGCGGGAGTGCGTGCCGGGCCGGGTCAGTCCCAGGCCGCCCCGTTCCGGTCCTCCGCGGCCACCATGATGCGCCGCAGCATGTCGTTGAGCAGCGCCCGCTCGTCCGCGTCCAGGACGCCCAGGAGCCGTTCCTCCTCGTGCCCGAGGATGGCCATCGCGCCGAGCCAGGTCGACCGGCCCTCGTCCGTCAGCACCACGTCGACGCGGCGCCGGTCCGTGGTGGACGGGGTGCGGCGGACGAAGCCGCGTCGTTCCACCGCGTCCAGCCGGCCGGTGACGGACGCGGGGGCGAGGTCGAGGTCGGCGGCCAGTTCGGACGGGGCCGCGGTGCCGCCGCGCCCGGCGAGCTTGTGCAGGGTGTCGAACTCCTGCCGGTCCAGGTCGAAGTCGACGAGGGACTGCTCGCGCACCCGGCGCAGGTGGACGGAGAGCTTCTTCATCCGGGTCACCGCGCCCTCGACATCCGGGTCGAGCTCGGGAAGCACGGGTCTCCACCGCTCCACGTGCCCGTCGGTCCAGTCGCGTAGCTCCATGGCGTTCAGCCTACGCGGGCGGTTCCAGGGGGTGACGGCTTACGACGGCTTCTTTCGGCACCGAAATTCTCGTTGACGAGTACTTCGCTTCCGAAATAGATTGCCGCCCATGGCCCACCCGTTAAGGACACGCTCGTTCCGGCTCCTCTTCATCGGCCGCTCCCTGTCGATGCTGGGCGACTCCGCGATCCCCGCCGCGCTCACCCTCGCCGTCTATCTGGCCACCGGCTCGACCGGCGCCCTCGCCCTGGTGCTGGGGTGCGCGATGGTGCCCAAGCTGCTGCTGCTCCCGTTGGGCGGTGTCGTCGGCGACCGATTCAACGCCCGCACGGTGGCCCTGACCACCGACCTCGTGCGGTGCGCGACCCAGCTCTTCGTCGGCGC
Source organism: Streptomyces sp. 130 (assembly GCF_007096885.1). Taxonomy (GTDB): domain Bacteria; phylum Actinomycetota; class Actinomycetes; order Streptomycetales; family Streptomycetaceae; genus Streptomyces. Next base: position 34,557 of record NZ_VJNO01000029.1, read on the forward strand.
CGAACTGCTCTCCGGCACCCCGGCCCTCTGGCAGATCGCCCTCGCCGAGGCGGTCAGCGGCGCCGCCGGCGCCTTCGCGATGCCGACCTCGTCCCCGCTGATCCGGGGCACCGTGGACGAGTCGGGGCTGCTGCGCGCCAACGCGCTGATGGCGGTGGCCTCCGCGACCGCGCGGACAGCCGGGCCGGCCGTCGCCGGGGCCCTGATCCTCACCGCCGGACCGGGCTGGGCCTTCGTGCTGGACGGCGCGAGCTTCGCGGTGAGCGCCGCCCTGCTGTACGTGATCCGGGTCCGCCACGTCCCGATCCCCCGGAGCTCGCTGCTGGGCGACCTCAAGGGCGGCTGGACCGAGGTCCGCGGCCGGGACTGGTACTGGACGAGCCTGATCGCGCACGCCGTCTGGAACGGGGCGGCGGCCGTGCTGGCCACGCTCGGCCCGGCCCTCTTCCTGCACGGCCCCGGCGGCAAGGGGAGCTGGGTCGTCCTGCTCCAGACCGGCGCGGTGGGCCTGCTGATCGGCTCACTGGTGGCCGGCCGCGTCCGCCCCCGCCGGGCCGTCCTGGCCGCCAATCTCGCCGGCGCGCTGTACGTGCTGCCGCTCTGCCTGCTGGCCGCGCACGCCCCGGTGGCCGTCTCGCTCACCGCGTACGGGATCGCCATGGCCGGTCTCGGCTTCCTCAACCCGGTCTGGGAGACCGCCGTCCAGTCCGCGGTGCCGCCGCAGTCCCTGGCCAGGGTGACCTCGTACGACTGGCTGCTCTCGCTGGCCGCGACGCCCCTCGGCTACGTCCTCGCCCCGATCGCCGCCTCCGCCTGGAACACGGAGGTCCCGCTCGCCGCGGCCGGGGTGCTGGCCGGCGTCGCATGCGCGGGCACCGCCGCCGTGCCGGGGGTACGGCGCTTCGGAGCACCCTGCGCCGGAGCGGCGCGGGAGACGGGGGCGCCGACCGGGGCGACGCCCGCGGCGGGGTAGCGGGCGCGGCCCGGATACGCTCGGGGCCGTGGTGAGGGAAGAGAAGGACGAGAAGGCCGTGAGGGCGCCCCGGAGCGAGCAGACCCGTGCGCTCATCCTCGAAACCGCGCTCCGGCTCTTCCAGGAACGCGGCTACGACCGGACGACCATGCGGGCCATCGCCCAGGAGGCGGGCGTCTCCGTGGGGAACGCCTACTACTACTTCTCGTCCAAGGAGCACCTGGTCCAGGGCTTCTACGACCGGCTCGCCGCCGAGCACACGGAGGCGGTGCGGCCGGTCCTGGAGGGCCGGACGGAGCTCTCGGCACGGCTGCGCGGGGTGCTGCTGGCCTGGCTGGACGTGGCGGAGCCGTACCGCCCCTTCGCCACGCAGTTCTTCAAGAACGCCGCCGATCCGGAGAGCCCGCTCAGCCCGTTCTCCCCGGAGTCGGTCACCGCGCGCGAGGCGGTCATCGCCATCCACGAGCGCTGCCTGACCGGCTCCACCACCCGGACGGACCCCGAACTGAAGCCGCTGCTCCCGCGGTTGTTGTGGCTCGCGCACATGGGCCTGGTGCTGTTCTGGGTGTACGACCGGACGGACGGCGCCGCCCGCAGCCGCCGGCTCGTCAGCCGCACCGTCCCGATCGCCGCCCGCGCCCTGGCCCTGTCCCGCTTCCGGGTGCTGCGCCCGCTGGTGCGCCAGGTGGCCGAGGTGCTGGAGGAGTTCCTGCCGGAAACGACGGCGCGGGCGGCCGGACCGGTGAAGTCCTAGCCGCCCGCGCGCAGTCGCCGGGATCAGATCCAGCCGAGCTCCCACAGGCGCCACACGCCCGTGCCGTCGGTGAGGTACTGCGAGCCGGAGACGTCCGCCTTGGCGACGACGTAGTCCTTCTTCTGCCACAGCGGAACCAGCGGCACGTCCTCGCCGACCAGCTTCTGGAGCTCCTTGAAGTCCCCGGAGGCCCGGCTGCGGTCGCTGTACTGAAGCGTGGCGCTGATCAGTTCGTCCATCTTGGTGCTGGTGTAGCCGTTGTGGAGGCTGCTGTCGCGGCCGACGAGCGGCTGGCTGAAGGTGTCGGGGTCCGGGTAGTCCGGAAGCCAGCCGACGGTGTACATGTCGTACTCACCTTCCGCGTAGCCCTTCTGGAACCGGGTCCACTCGACGGGCTTGATCGTCACCTTGAAGAGCCCGGTGGCGTTCAGCTGCCGCTGGATCTCCTTGGTCTCGTCGGTGTACTGGTCCCCCTCGCGGTAGGCGAAGGTGATGGCCAGCGGCGTCTGGATGCCGGCCTCGTCCATGAGCGACTTCGCGCGCTTGGCGTCCGGCGAGGGGTAGGCGTCGAAGAACGGGGTGCTGTGCCCGATGGTGCCCTGCGGGATCAGCGAGTAGAGCGGTTCCACGGTGCCCTTGTAGATCTTGCTCACCAGCGGACCGCGGTCGATGACCGCCGCGATGGCCTGGCGGACCCTGCGGTCGGCGAGCGGGGCGTCCTTGCGGACGTTGAAGACGAGGTTGCGGATCTCGGCGCTGTCGGCCTCGGTGACGCGCTTGTCGGTGTCGCCCGGGTTCAGCGCGGCGAGCGTGGCCGGCGGGAGCTGACGGTGCGTCACATCGACCTGGCCGGACTTCCAGGCCGAGAGCAGGTCGTCGGACTCCTTGTAGTACCGCACGGTGACCGGGCCGCCGGTCTTGCTGATCGCGCCCTTGTAGCGCGAGTTCGGCACGAGTTCGGCCTTCACACCGGGCTCGTAGGACTTCAGGACGTACGGCCCCGAGCCCGTCACCTGGCCGTCGTTGCGCAGCTTGTGCTCCGCGTAGGCGTCCTTCTCCACGATCGAGCCGGCGCCCGTGGCGATCTTCTGCGGGAAGGTCGCGTCACGCGAGGAGAGGTTGAAGGTGATGGTCCGGCCCTCGGTGACCACGTTCTTCAGGCTGGGGAAGAGGACCGAGGGACCGACGTCCGTCTTGATCTCCAGCATCCGGTCGAACGAGTACTTGACGTCCTCGGCGGTGATCTTGTCGCCGTTGGAGAACGTCAGGTCGTCACGGAGCTTGCACTGGTACGTCTGCAGCTTGCCGCCGATGAAGCCGCAGCTCTCGGCCGCGTCCGGCTCGGGGACGATCCCGCCGGACTTGAACGTCATCAGGGACTGGTAGACGTTGCTGTACATCGCCCAGGAACCGGCGTCGTAGGCGCCCGCCGGGTCGAGCGAGGTCACCGCGTCGGTCGTCCCGACGACGACCGGATCGGAGTTCTCCTCGTCCGAGGGAAGCAGTTGCCAGGCGACCACGCCTGCGATGACCAAAACCGCGAGAATCGCGAGAATCCGTAGCCGGACCGACCGCATTGACGTGCTCTCCCTTTAACTGCCCCACCTCGGTGTCGCGCACAGACACGCAGATCACCGCACGTTCGCGCTCAGCAAATCACACGATTTTCACATCTGGAAGGGGCGATCAGAGGCTCATAGCCAATTGTTTGTCAGTCGAAACCTTTGACGCTTACGCCGAATACAGAGGGTTCCCGCCCGGTCACCCGTTCCGCCATTTCGCGTGCGTACGCGGGTCATTACGCCTGCCGGGAGGCGAGCTCGACGACGGTGATGTCGGAAGGCGCGCCGACCCGCACCGGCGGACCCCAGGCACCGGCTCCGCGGGTGACGTAGAGCTGGGTGTCGCCGTGGCGTTCGAGCCCGGCGACCGTCGGATTGGACAGCTCCGCCACGTAGTTGCCCGGCCACAGCTGACCGCCGTGGGTGTGCCCGGACAGCTGCAGGTCCACGCCGTGTTCGACGGCCTCGTCGATCACCACGGGCTGGTGGGCCATGAGGACCACCGCGCGGGCGGGGTCGCGGTCCCCCAGCGCGCGGGCGAAATCCGGGCCCTGCCCTTCGCTCTCGCCGGCGATGTCATTGACCCCGGCCAGATCAAAACCGCCCAACTCCACCCGGGCGTTCTCCAGCGGGTGCAGCCCCAATTCCCTGACGTGTTCCACCCATTGGGCGGCGCCGGAGTAGTACTCGTGATTGCCGGTGACAAAGAACGCCCCGTGCCGGGCGCGGAGGCCGGCGAGCGGTTCGGCGGCCGGACCGAGATCGGCGACCGATCCGTCCACCAGATCACCGACGACCGCGATGAGATCGGGCTGCGTCCGGTTGACCGCGTCCACGATGCGTTGCGTGTGGGAGCGGCCCAGGATCGGGCCCAGGTGGATGTCGCTGACGACGGCGACGCGAAACCCGTGCGCGGACCTCGGCAGCCGGGCGAGCGGCACGGTGACCCGCTTCACCCGGGGCCCGCGCAGCACCCCGTACGTCCCGTAGCCCACGGTCCCGAGCCCCGCGACGGCGGCGGCGCCCCCGACCGCCCGCGCCACGAACAGCCGCCGCGACGGGGCGGCGAGGGCGGGCGCGGCGGGCTCCGGCGCGGGAGCGGCCTCCGGCACCGACGCCGGAACGGGGGCGGGGACGGGCGCGGGCTCCCGTACGGGCGCGGGCTCCGGCGCGGGCGCCGTCCCGGCCGCCGTCCGGCGCGCGAGCCACCGGCGCAGCAGGGGCCGCACGGCCTCGCCGACGAGCAGGGCGAGCGTCAGATAGAGCAGCGCGGCGAGCCAGAGGTAGCCGGGCCAGGCCAGCACCCGCTGGACCGGGAAGGGCGCGCCCGCGGGCCCGGCGACCAGGGCGCCCACGCTGAGCAGCGGCAGCACGTACGCGGCGATCGTGCCGGCCCTGCGCCACGGGCTGCCCTGGGCCGTCGTGTCACCGACGAGCCGGCGCCACACATAGCGGTGCACGGCCACGAGCAGTGCAAGCACCACGATCGCCGCCAGCGCGGCCCCCACGACCCGCATACCTGCCCCCGCCCCGTTCGTCCCGGTACCGCCGGATTCAGCCCCTGGCCGGGACCGATGATTTCAAGCCTTTTCGGTGCGCAGGGCCCTGACGCCCCGGAACCCGATCCAGCCCACCGCCGTCCCCAGGAGAAAGGACGTGATGGCGAGCAGCAGATGCACCCAGAAGTACGCGGTCGGGTCACCGGCGTCGTCGAAGGCGAGGCCGCTGCCGTCCTTCCACAAGTTTTTGACGAAGGTGACCCAGATGACCCACGACCACGCCCCGAAGGCGAGCAGGAACCAGGAGACCGGGCGGCTGAGCTTCATGGATTCAGTATCACCGCCGCGCTCCGGCGGGCTCGGGCGGGGTGGCCCGTCCCGGCGGTCCGCCCGGCGGGTCACGTCGCCAGTACATATATTCACATCAACTGCATGTACGTTTTCGACCGTGCCAGCTCTCAAGAAGGCCGCGTTGGCGGTCACCTCTGCCGCCCTGCTGTCCGCTTTCGTCGTCACGCCCGCCTCGGCGGCCGACGGGGACGACGACGCCCCCAAGCCTCCGGCGACCATGTCGCAGGTCGGTGGCGCGCAGCTGGGGCGGGCCGGCACCCAGGTCAATCTCGGGCCCGGCGCCCCGGTGCTGCCCAAGGAGCTGACGGGCCGGTCGTGGATGGTCTCGGACGCGGAGACCGGCGAGGTGCTCGCCGCGCACAACGCGCACTGGCGGCTGCCCCCGGCGTCCACGCTGAAGATGCTCTTCGCGGACACCCTCCTCGACGACCCGGCGCTCCTGCCGAAGACGCGGGAGTACACGGTGAAGGACGAGGACCTCGCGGGCATGGGCGAGGGCAGCAGCCTCGTCGGCATCAAGGAGGACCACAGCTACACGGTGCACGACCTGTGGCTCGGGGTCTTCCTGCGCTCGGGGAACGACGCGGTGCACGTACTGTCCTCGATGTACGGCGGGGTGCCGAAGACCGTCCAGGCCATGCAGGACCGTGCGGTGGAGCTCCAGGCGCTGGACACGCATGTGGTGTCGCCGGACGGCTACGACGCGCCCGAGCAGGTCTCCAGCGCGTACGACCTCTCGCTCTTCGCCCGCGACGGGCTGCAGAACGCGGACTTCCGGGAGTACTGCTCGACCGCCACCGCGCAGTTCCCCGGCGAGAAGAAGAAGGGCGAGAAGCGCGAGACCTTCGGCATCCAGAACACCAACCGGCTGCTCACCGGGGCCGACGGCGTCACCGCGTACAAGGGCATCGCGGGCGTCAAGAACGGCTACACCACGCACGCCGGCAACACGTTCACCGGTGTCGCCGAGCGCAACGGCAAGGTCCTCCTGGTCACCGTCATGCACCCCTCGTCCGAGGAGACGCACTCGGTCTACAAGGAGGCGGCCCGGCTCCTGGACTGGGGGTTCGCCGCCACCGGCAAGGTCACCCCGGTCGGTGAGCTGGTCCCGCCGAAGTCCGCGGTCACCGGCGACGGCACGGACACCGCCGGGGCGGGCAAGGGCGCCGAGGCGGACACCGCGGTCGCGGACAAGGGCGGCCACGGGCCGGACAAGGCCGCGCGGGCGGCGGCGGCCACCGACGGCTCCAGCGGGGCCGGGATCGCGCTGGCCATCGCCGGCGGGGTGCTGGTCCTGCTGGCGGGCGGGGTGTTCCTGGTCAACCGGCGCTGGCCGCTGCCGGACCTGATGCGTCGCCGCCCTCGCCCGTGACGCGCCGGGCGGCGGGCGTGGCGCCCTCCTCCGCCTCCGCCGCCGGCTCGTCCTCCTTGCTCGGCGTCGCCGTCCAGGCGGCGCAGAACAGCAGCAGCTTCGCGGTGAAGTTGATCCACAGCAGCAGGGCGATCGGCACCCCGAAGGCGCCGTACATGCTCTTGGACGCGACGCCCTTCATATAGCTGCCGAGCAGCAGCTTGAGCAGTTCGAACCCGACCGCGCCGAGCAGCGCGGCCACCATCAGCCGGCGGCGCGGCGGTTCGACGCCGGGCAGCAGCGTCAGCAGATAGAGCAGCAGCAGGAAGTCGGCGGCGACGGCCACCAGCAGGGCGGCGATCCGCAGCAGCACCCCGCCCGCCCCGTTCTCGGGGATGTGCAGCAGATCGGCGACCCAGCCGACGGCCACGGAGCCGACCGAGGAGATGGCGAGCGTCACCAGCGCGGCGCCGCCGAACCCGAACAGCACCCCCGCGTCCTTGAGCTTGCGCAGGACCGGATTGCCCTCGTCCAGGTCGTCCCGCTCCCAGACCGCGCGCAGGCAGTCCCGCATCGAGCCGATCCAGCCGACGCCGGTGAAGAGCAGCAGCACACCGGCCACCAGACCGACCGTCCCCGCGTGGGCGACCAGACTGTCGATGCCGAGCTGGTCGGAGATGCCGGGCACCTGCTCGGCGAGCTTGTCCTCGATCGTCTTCAGCTGCTTGTCGGTCAGCAGCGCGGCACCCACCGCCGCCCCGACCGCGATCAGCGGGAAGAGCGCGAGGAAGCTGATGAACGTGATGGCCGCGGCCAGCCGGGCCCAGTGGACCCGCACCAGCGTCTCGTAACTGCGCCAGGCGTGCGTCTCCATCAGCCGCGAGACGAGCGGCCCGATGACGGGGAGTTTCTTCAGCCAGTCCATGGATCACGACTACCCCTGAAGGCCGGGAAAACCGAAGCCCGTCGGCGGGTGGAGGAGATGACGAGCCCTCAATCACCCATTTCGGTGAGCGTTGTAACAAATCCCTCAAAGGTGTTATCTCGGGCGATACGGTCACCCTCATGTCTGTCGACACCGTGTCCCTGACCGGCTGGGGCCGCACCGCCCCGACGACCGCGCTGCGTTTCCGCCCCCGGAGTTACGAGGAGGCCGCGGCGACCGTGCTGGGCTGCGGGCCGCGCGGTTCGATCGCGCGGGGCCTGGGCCGGACGCACGGCGACGCGGCGCAGAACGCCGGTGGTTCGGTCCTCGACATGACGGCGCTGGACCGGGTCCGGACCATCGACGCGGCGGCCGGCCTGGTGGTCTGCGACGCGGGCACGACCCTGCACCGGCTGCGCGAGGTGATGCTGCCGCTCGGCTGGTTCCCGCCGGTCGTCCCCGGCGGGCGCTACGTCACGGTGGGCGGCGCGATCGGCTCGGACGCGCACGGCGACAACCACCGCGCGGCCGGCTCCTTCTCCCGGCACGTCACGGAGTTCACGCTGCTCACCGCCGGCGGCGAGGTCTGTACGGTGCGCCCGGGCACCCCGCTCTTCGACGCGACCGCCGGCGGCCTCGGCCTGACCGGGGTCATCCTCTCGGCCACGCTCCGGTTCCGGCCCGTCACCACCGCCCTGATGTCGGTCGACACCGAGCGGGCGGCCGGCCTGGACGACCTGCTGGCCCGGATGGCGCGCGGCCACCGCCCCTACGAGTACGCCCGGATCGACCTCACCGCCCGGGGCCGGGCCACCGGCCGCGGCGTCCTGGTCCGCGCGGACCACGTCCCGGTGCGGGCGCTCCCGGCGCACGCCCGGCGCACCGCCCTCTCCGCCGGTCCGGCGCGCCGTCCCGCCGCGCCGCCGCTCCTCCCCCGCCTCTTCGGCCGGCTGTCCGCCACCGCGCTCAACGAGATCGGCTACCGCTGCGCGCCCCGGTCCCGCGCCGGCGAACTCCAGCCGCTGGGCGCCTTCTTCCGCACCCTGGACGCCCGGCCGCACAGCAACCGCGTCTCCCCCACCGGCGGGCGCATCCACTACGCGTTCCTGGTCGGGCACGGACAGGAGGAGACGCTGCGGCGGATCGTCGGGCGCATCGCCCGCAGCCGCTGCCCGTCCTTCCGCGCGGTGCTCAGGCGGTGCGGCGAGGGCGGTCCCGGCTGGCTGTCCTTCCCGGCGCCCGGCTGGCACCTCTCCCTCGATCTGCCGGCCGGGCTGCCGGGGCTCGCCCGCTTCCTCGACTCGCTGGACGAGGAGGTGGCGGCGGCGGGCGGCCGGGTCTCCCTGACGGAGGACGCCCGGCTGCGCCCCGACGCGCTCGCCGCGATGTACCCGCGGCTGCCCGACTTCCGGGCGCTGCGGGCCGAACTGGACCCGAACGGGGCGTTCCGCTCGGACCTGTCCCGCCGGCTGTCGCTGTAGACCCCTCTCCCCCTGCAAGGAGCGTTCCCGTGAAGGATGCCTTCGGTGCCCCGCAGTCCCTGCTCGTCCTCGGCGGCACGTCGGAGATCGGGCTCGCCACCGCACGCCGGCTGATCGCCCACCGCACCCGCACGGTCTGGCTGGCCGGCCGCCCCTCGCCCGCCCTGGAGGCGGCGGCGGAGGACCTGCGCCACCGGGGGGCGTACGTGCAGACCGTGGCGTTCGACGCGCTGGACACCGAGTCCCACGAGACCGTCCTGGGCAAGATCTTCGCCGAGGGCGACATCGACATGGTGCTCCTCGCCTTCGGCATCGCGGGCGACCAGGAGCGCGACGAGGAGGAACCGCTCGCGGCGGTCCGGGTGGCGCAGACCAACTACACCGGCGCGGTCTCCGCCGGTCTGGTGTGCGCGGGCGCGCTCCAGGCGCAGGGGCACGGCTCGCTGGTGGTGCTGTCCTCGGTGGCCGGTGAGCGGGCCCGGCGCGCGGACTTCATCTACGGGTCGAGCAAGGCGGGCCTGGACGTGTTCACGCAGGGCCTCGGCGACGCGCTGCACGGCACGGGGGTGCACGTGATGGTGGTGCGGCCCGGGCTGGTGGTGCCGGACGCGGCGGCGGTGCGGAGGGCCGGGGGGCCGCTGGCGACGGTGCCGTTCACCCGGACGCCGCTGGTGACGACGCCCGGTGCGGTGGCGGACGCGATCGTGACCGGGCTGCGCAGGCGCCAGGAGACGGTGTGGGTGCCGGGGGCGCTGCGCGCGGTGATGTCCGCGCTGCGGCACGTCCCCCGGCCGCTGTTCCGGCGGCTGCCGGTGTAGGGCGCGGTCACGGGTGCAGAGAGGGGGCGTCCAGGGTGCTGCCGCTCTGCGCGGGGACGGCGGGACCGGTGCCGCCGGCGCCGAACGGGAACTCGTTGATCTTGCGCCAGACGCGGTCCAGCCGGCCCTGCTCGTACAGCGCGAAGGAGCCGCAGATCCAGGACGCCTCGTAGTCGGCGAGCTCCTCGTACGCCCGGTCCATCGCCGCTTCGGGGATGTCGTGGGCGACGGTCACGTGCGGGTGGTACGGGAACTGGAGCTCGCGCACCAGGGGCCCGGAGGCGTCCCGTACCCGCTTCTGGAGCCAGGAGCAGGCCGAGGCGCCCTCGACCACCTGGACGAAGACGACCGGCGAGAGCGGGCGGAAGGTGCCCGTGCCGGACAGCCGCATCGGGAAGGGCCGGCCGCCGGTCGCGATCGAGGCGAGGTGCGCCTCGATCGCGGGCAGGTCGGCCGCCTCGGCCTCGGTCGGCGGCAGAAGGGTGACGTGGGTGGGAATGCCGTGTGCGGCAGGGTCCCCGAAGCTCGCGCGGCGCTCCTGGAGCAGGCTGCCGTAGGGCTCCGGGACCGCGATCGAAACGCCGAGCGTTACGGTCCCCACGTCGTTCTCCTTCACTCCTCGGTGGTCTGTTTTCAGCCAAGGGCGGCCGCAGACTTCACGCCGCAAGTGTGCCGTCTGCGAGCCCTGTGCCGCCAGGGTCCTTGGACTCAGTGCTTCGCGGGCAGAAGACCCATCCGGTCGTAGGTGAGCGCCAGCGTCTCGGCCGCCACGGCCCGCGCCTTCTCGGCACCCTCGGCCAGGATGGAGTCCAGCGTCTCCGGGTCGTCCAGGTATTCCTGCGTACGCGTGCGGAACGGTGTGACGAAGTCGACCATGACCTCGGCCAGGTCCGTCTTCAGCGCGCCGTAGCCCTTGCCCTCGTACTTCTGCTCCAGCTCCGGCACCGAGGCGCCGGTGAGCGTCGAGTAGATCGTCAGCAGATTGCTGACGCCGGGCTTCTCGGCGCGGTCGAAGCGGATCACCGTGTCCGTGTCCGTGACGGCGCTCTTCACCTTCTTGGCGGTGGTCTTCGGCTCGTCCAGGAGGTTGATCAGGCCCTTCGGGTTCGCCGTCGACTTGCTCATCTTCGAGGACGGGTCCTGGAGGTCGTAGATCTTCGCCGTCTCCTTGAGGATGTACGGGTCCGGGACGGTGAAGGTCTCGCCGTAGGTGCTGTTGAAACGCTCGGCGAGATTGCGGGTCAGCTCCAGGTGCTGGCGCTGGTCCTCGCCCACCGGGACCTGGTCGGCCTGGTAGAGGAGGATGTCGGCGACCATCAGCATGGGGTAGGTGAACAGGCCGACCGTGGTGCGGTCGGCGCCGTGCCGGGCGGACTTGTCCTTGAACTGCGTCATGCGGGACGCCTCGCCGAACCCGGCCAGGCAGTTCATGACCCAGCCCAGCTGGGCGTGCTCGGGCACATGGCTCTGGATGAACAGCGTGCAGCGCTCGGGGTCGAGCCCGGCGGCCAGCAACTGGGCGACGGCGAACCGGGTGTTGGCCCGCAGCTGCGCCGGGTCCTGGGCGACGGTGATCGCGTGCAGGTCGACCACCATGTAGAAGGCGTCGTGGGACTCCTGCAGGGCCACCCACTGGCGGACCGCGCCGAGGTAGTTGCCGAGGTGGAACGAGCCGGAGGTGGGCTGGATTCCGGAGAGCACGCGGGGACGTTCAGAGGCCATGGGCTCATTGTCTCAGGTGTGCGGCCCTTCCCGGGCGCCCGGTGGAGGAATCGCCCGACGGGCCGCCGCGGTGGAAAACGCGGGCGCGCCGTGAACCGGAGGTTTCCTCGCGGAGGAACCGACCGACGATACAAAGTGGGCCCACCCAAGGCTCACGCCGCACGACGATCGGAGATCCCGTGTCGACCACGGACAACGCCATCGCCTCCGCCGAGGCGCACAGCGCGCACAACTACCACCCGCTGCCCGTCGTCGTCGCCACGGCGGACGGGGCCTGGATGACCGATGTCGAGGGCCGCCGCTACCTCGACCTGCTCGCCGGTTACTCGGCGCTCAATTTCGGCCACAACAACCGCCGGCTCACCGACGCGGCGCGGGCGCAGCTGGAGCGGGTCACGCTCACCTCCCGGGCCTTCCACCACGACCGGTTCGCCGACTTCTGCACCCGCCTGGCGGAGCTGTGCGGCATGGAGATGGTGCTCCCGATGAACACCGGGGCGGAGGCCGTCGAGACGGCGGTGAAGACCGCCCGCAAGTGGGGTTACCGGGTCAAGGGCGTACCGGACGGCATGGCGAAGATCATCGTCGCCGCCGACAACTTCCACGGCCGCACGACCACGGTCATCAGCTTCTCCACGGACCCGGAGGCCCGCGCCGACTTCGGCCCGTACACCCCGGGGTTCGAGATCGTGCCGTACGGGGATCTCACCGCGATGCGCGAGGCCATGACGGAGAACACCGTGGCCGTGCTCATCGAGCCGATCCAGGGCGAGGCGGGTGTCCTGGTGCCGCCGCCGGGCTATCTCGCCGGGGTGCGGGAGCTGACCCGCGAGCGGAACGTGCTGTTCGTCGCGGACGAGATCCAGTCCGGTCTGGGCCGGACCGGGAAGACCTTCGCCTGCGAGCACGAGGGCGTCGTGCCGGACGTGTACCTCCTGGGCAAGGCGCTCGGCGGCGGCGTGGTGCCGGTGTCGGCCGTGGTGTCGTCGGCGGCGGTGCTCGGTGTGTACCGCCCCGGGGAGCACGGCTCGACGTTCGGCGGGAACCCGCTGGCCTGCGCGGTGGCGCTGGAGGTCATCGACATGCTGAACACCGGCGAGTACCAGCAGCGCGCCGCCGAGCTGGGCGACCACCTCCACCACGAGCTGGGGCTCCTGGCGGGCGGGGGCGCGGTCCGGGCCGTCCGGGGGCGCGGGCTGTGGGCGGGCGTGGACATCGAGCCGGAGCTGGGCACGGGCCGGGAGATCTCCGAGCGGCTGATGGAGCGCCGGGTCCTGGTGAAGGACACCCACGGCTCCACGATCCGGATCGCCCCGCCCCTGGTGATCGGCAAGGAGGACCTGGACTGGGGGCTCGACCAGCTGCGGGAGGTGCTGCGAGGCTGACACCGGGGCCGGACGCGGACCGGAAAGCGCCCCGGCGCCCGCCCCTCAGCCGAGCACCCCCAGCACCTCGACCACCTGCGGAGCTGACACCGGGGCCGGACGCGGACCGGAAAGCGACCCGGCCCCCGCCACTCAGCCGAGCACCCCCAGCACCTCAACCACCTGCGGGAGGCCCTGCGGAGCTGACACCGGGGCCGGACGCGGACCAGGAGGCGACCCGGCGCCCGCCCCTCAGCCGAGCACCCGCAGCAGCGCCTCCAGCGACCCCGCCCACGCACTGTCCGTCGGCGTGCCGTAGCCGATGACCAGCGCCTCGCGCTTCAGCCCGGCGTCCGGGTGGCGGAAGAAGCCCAGGCCCTCGACCGCGAGGCCCTGCCAGGCCGCCGCCCGGATCACCTCGGCCTCGGTGCCCTCCGGCAGTTCGAGGACGGCGTGCAGCCCGGCGGCGATCCCGCTGACCCGGACCTCCGGCGCGCGCTCGGCCAGCGCCGCGACGAGCTGGTCGCGGCGGTTGCGGTAGCGCAGCCGCACGGACCGCACGTGCCGGTCGTACGCCCCCGAGGCCATGAACTCCGCCAGCGTCAGCTGGTCCAGCGCGCCCGGCGCCCAGTCGCTCGCCCCCTTCGCCTCGACGACCCCGTCGGCCAGGGCGCGCGGCACCACCATCCAGCCGAGCCGCAGCCCCGGGGCCATGGACTTGCTGGCGCTGCCCAGATAGACGACGCGTTCCGGGTCTAGGCCCTGGAGGGCGCCGACCGGCTGGCGGTCGTACCGGAACTCGCCGTCGTAGTCGTCCTCCAGGATCAGCCCGCCGGTGGCCCGGGCCCAGTCGACGGCCGCCGCCCGCCGGTCCGGGTGGAGCGGGACGCCCGTGGGGAACTGGTGCGCCGGGGTCAGCAGGACCGCGCCCGCGTGGCGCAGGGTGTGCAGCTCGGCGGTCCGGGTGCCGAACTCGTCGAGCGGCAGGCAGGGGATGCGCAGCCCGGCGTCGGCGAGCAGGCGGGTGTGGACGCCGAGACCGTACGACTCGACGGCCACCTCGCGCACCCGGCGCGCCCGCAGCACCTTGCCGAGCAGCATCAGGGCGTGCACGAAGCCGGAGCAGACGATGATCCGGTCCGGGTCGGCGTACACCCCGCGCGCCCGGGCCAGGTACTCGGCGAGGACGGTGCGCAGTTCGACGCGACCGCGCGGGTCTCCGTAGCCGAAGGCGTCGTTCGGCGCGGCGGACAGGGCGCGCCGGGCGGCCTTCAGCCATTCGGCGCGCGGGAAGGTGGCCAGGTCGGGGGTGCCCGGCTTGAGGTTGTACGCCGCCTGACCCCGCGGCGGCTTCGCCCGGGAAGGCGTGGCCGCCGCCAGGGGCCGGGGGTCGGCGCGGCGGGCCACCCGGGTGCCGGAGCCCTGGCGGGCGGTGAGCCAGCCCTCGGCGACGAGCTCCGCGTAGGCGTCGGCGACGGTGTTGCGGGCGATGCCGAGGTCGGCGGCGAGCGTCCGGGAGGACGGCAGGCGGGTGCCGGGCGACAGGCGGCCGGTGCGGACGGCCTCGCGCAGGGCGTCCATCAGGCCGGCCCGCAGACCGGTTGAGCCGGTCGGGTCGATATGGAGGTCGGCGCCGAAAGTGGCCCAGTCATCCGTCATGGAAATGGACCATACCGCTGCGCCACTCTCCGCGTAGCGTTGGGGGCATGACGACGAACGAGAACAGCGACAGCGCCTCCGGCTACTGCCCCGAGCACACCCCCCGCCTGGCCTGGGCGCAGCACGCCCCCGACGTCTACAAGGCGATGGTCCGCCTGGACGCCGCCTCCCGCAGGGGTGTCGACCCGGTGATCGGCGAGCTGGTGAAGATCCGTGCCTCGCAGATCAACCACTGCGCGTCCTGCCTGGACATGCACACCAAGGACGCGCTCGCGGCGGGCGAGTCCGTGCAGCGGATCGTCCAGCTCAGCGCGTGGGAGGAGTCGCGGCACTTCTACACGCCGAAGGAGATCGCCGCGATCGAGCTGACCGAGGCGGTGACCGTGCTGACCGACGGCTTCGTCCCGGACGAGGTGTACGCGCGGGCCGCGAAGCACTTCGGCGAGGAGGAGCTGGCCCACCTCCTCGGCGCGATCATCACGATCAACGCCTGGAACCGGTTCCAGGTGGCCACGCGCATGGTGCCGGGCCACTACACGCCGGGCGACCACGGCTGAGCGGCCCGGTGACCGCGTCCGGCCTGCGGGCCCTGCACCGCGGCCGCGCCCCGGGCGACCCCCTGGTCCTCCCCGGCCCGTGGGACGCAGCGAGCGCCCGGGTCTTCGCGGACGCAGGTTTCCCCGCGCTCGCCACGCCGAGCGCGGGGGTCGCCGCGTCCTTGGGCTACGAGGACGGCGCGACACCCGCCGCCGAGATGTTCGCGGCGGTGGCGCGGATCGCCCGGGCCGTCCCCGTACCGGTCTCCGCCGACATCGAGGCGGGCTACGGGCTGGCGGCCGGCGAGCTGGTGGAGCGGCTGCTCGCGGCCGGGGCCGCCGGCTGCAATCTGGAGGACACGGTGGACGGGGTCCTGCTGGACGCCGGAGCGCAGGCGGACCGGCTGGCCGCGGTGCGGGCGGCGGCCGGGGACGCGCTCTTCGTGAACGCCCGCATCGACACGTACGTCACGGGCGTCCCGGACGGGGTGGACCCGGCGGCGGAGACCCTGCGCCGGGCGCGGCTCTACGCGGCGGCGGGCGCGGACTGCGTGTACCCGATCCTGGCCCCGCCCGAGGTGTTCGGGCCGCTGGCCGGTGCGCTGCCGGGGCTGCCGCTGAACGCGCTGGCCCGCCCGGACGGGCCGGGGCCGGGCCGGCTCGGTGAGCTGGGCGCGACCCGGATCACCTTCGGGCCGGGCCTCCAGCGCCGGGCGATGGCGGCGGTGCGGGAGATCGCGGCCGGGCTCTGACCCCGTGGACACGCCACGCCCCCGGCGGCCGTGCGGCTGCCGGGGGCGTGGCGTGTGCGCCTGGGGCGGTGTCTCAGATGAGGCCGAGCTCGCGGACCGCGTCGCGCTCCTCGGTGAGCTCCTTCACCGAGGCGTCGATGCGCGCACGGGAGAACTCGTTGATGTCCAGGCCCTGGACGATCTCGTAGGTGCCGTTCTTCGTGGTGACCGGGAAGGACGAGATGATGCCCTCGGGCACGCCGTAGGAGCCGTCCGACGGGACGCCCATCGAGGTCCAGTCGCCCTCGGCGGTGCCGTTGACCCAGGTGTACACGTGGTCGATGGCGGCGTTGGCGGCGGAGGCGGCGGAGGACGCGCCACGGGCCTCGATGATCGCGGCGCCGCGCTTGGCGACGGTCGGGATGAAGGAGTCGGCCAGCCACGCCTCGTCGTTCACCAGCTCGGCGGCGTTCTTGCCGGCGACCTCGGCGTGGAAGATGTCCGGGTACTGGGTGGCCGAGTGGTTGCCCCAGATCGTCAGCTTCTTGATGTCGGAGACGGCGGCGCCGGTCTTGGCGGCCAGCTGCGAGATCGCGCGGTTGTGGTCCAGGCGGGTCATCGCGGTGAAGCGCTCGGCCGGGACGTCCGGGGCGGCGGCCTGCGCGATGAGCGCGTTGGTGTTGGCCGGGTTGCCGACGACGAGGACCTTGATGTCGTCCGCGGCGTTGTCGTTGATCGCCTTGCCCTGCGGCTTGAAGATGCCGCCGTTGGCGGAGAGCAGGTCGCCGCGCTCCATGCCCTTGGTACGGGGGCGGGCGCCGACGAGCAGGGCGACGTTCGCACCGTCGAAGCCGACGTTCGCGTCGTCGGTGATCTCGATGCCGCGCAGCAGCGGGAAGGCGCAGTCGTCGAGCTCCATCGCGGTGCCCTCGGCGGCCTTCAGCCCCTGGGGGATCTCCAGGAGACGCAGGTTGACCGGCACGTCCGGGCCGAGCAGGTGGCCGGAGGCGATGCGGAAGAGCAGCGCGTAGCCGATCTGGCCGGCTGCGCCGGTCACGGTGACATTCACGGGAGTGCGGGTCATGGCGATCTCCGTTAGACAGCTGGCGGTCCGGGCTCCTGGCCCCTGGTGCGGGACATCTCCCTGAATCTTGATGTGAAGAGATATCCGTCGGCCAGGCTATCCGACCCGGAGCCCCACGACCGCCCGGCCCCCGTTGCCTGTCGGTCACACCATGGCGGAATGGTCACTTCCGTGCCACAGGGAACGGCCATCCCTTGAACGGGTGAGGGCCGTCGACAAGGCTGGACGCAGGACGGGGCAAGGCCGCTCGACCGCCGCTACGGGAGCTTCGCGCTCCGGGTTGCCCCCGACTCCGGTGTCCGTCCCTTCTCGGGGGAGGGGACGGCCACCGGCCCTTTCGTTCCTGCGGTCCGCTCCCGCGCACCGCTCCTTGGAAGCGCGGGTCAGCGGATCGCTTTCGCGCACCGCTCCCGGGAAGCGCGGGTCAGCGGATCGCTTTCGCGCACCGCTCCCGGGAAGCGCGGGTCAGCGGACCGTGAAGTGGACCGCGTCCTCCAGGAACGGGATGTCGAGCCACGGCTTCGGCTGCGCGACCAGCGCGAGCAGCACGATGAGGACGCCGAGCAGGCCGTACGTCACCAGGTCGGTGAAGCGGGAGCGCACCGCGAGCATGCCCACCGACCGGACGGCCACGCGCAGGACCGCGCCCAGGACGAGGGCGACGCCGATCAGTATCGTGCCGACGCGGAAGGCTTCCTCGAACGGATCGGCCGCCACGATCAGCAGTCCGGCACCGGCCGTGCAGAGCACCGCGAGCAGCGGCCACTGCCGGGCCGGCGCCGGCGCGTCCCCGCCGGCCGCCCGCCCGCCGCCCTCGGGCCGCGCGGTGTCCCGGGTCAGCGAGAACCGCCGGGACCGCCGGGTGGCGGCGGAGGCGTCGGCGGCGGCCTCGCCGGTCTTCTCGGTGGAGCCGGTGTCCGGACTCGTACCAGCAGCCACGGGTCAGCCGGCGGCGACGGCCGCGGCGTCGCGCTCGGCGGTCTCGACCACGTTGACGAGGAGCTGGGCGCGGGTCATCGGGCCGACACCGCCCGGGTTCGGCGAGATCCAGGCGGCGACCTCGGCCACGCCGGGGTGGACGTCGCCGACGATCTTGCCGTTCTCGTCGCGGCTGACGCCGACGTCCAGGACCGCGGCGCCCGGCTTCACGTGCTCGGGCTTGATGATGTGCGGGACGCCCGCGGCGGCGACGATGATGTCGGCCTGCTTCAGGTGGGCGGCCAGGTCCCGGGTGCCGGTGTGGCACTGGGTCACCGTGGCGTTCTCCGACTTGCGGGTGAGCAGCAGCGGGATGGACCGCCCGATGGTGACGCCGCGTCCGACGACCACGACGTGGGCGCCGTCGATCTCGACGCCGTGGTGGCGCAGCAGCTGGACGACGCCCTGGGGGGTGCACGGCAGCGGGCCGGTCTCGTTGAGCACCAGGCGGCCGAGGTTCATCGGGTGCAGGCCGTCCGCGTCCTTGGCCGGATCCATCAGTTCCAGGACGCGGTTGGTGTCGATTCCCTTGGGCAGGGGAAGCTGCACGATGTAACCCGTGCAGGCGGGATCGGCGTTGAGCTCGCGGACGACGGCCTCGATGTCCTCCTGCGTGGCGGTGCCGGGCAGTTCGCGCTGGATGGACCCGATGCCGACCTGCGCGCAGTCCTTGTGCTTGCCGTTCACGTACCACCGGCTGCCCGGGTCGTCCCCGACCAGCAGGGTTCCCAGGCCGGGCGTGACGCCCCGGGCCTTGAGGGCCGCCACGCGGGCGGTCAGATCGGACTTGATCGCGGCTGCGGTGGCCTTGCCGTCGAGAATCTGGGCAGTCATGGTCCCCATACTCCCGGATGACCCCGCCCTCGGACCAATCAGGTACGTGGCGTGGACGCAAGGTTGCACTTGGACAACTTCTCGGGCCGCGGCTGGACAAACGTACTAACCGCTTATAACGATGAGGGCCGCTGTGCCGCAGCAGTAACCGGGGGGTTGGACCGCTGACGTTTTCTCTTCCTCCGTGCGGCCGCACCGTCCCCGTACGTCTGTTGGAGGAACGCCCATGAGCTTCGGCGACCCGAACCCGAACAACCCCTACGGGCAGCAGCCCGGTCAGCCGCAGCCGGGCTACGGCTACCCCCAGGCCCCGCAGGGTGTGCCGCAGCAGGGCTACGGCTACCCGTCGGCCCCGCCGGTGCCGGGTGGCGACTACGGCCAGCAGCCCGGCTACGGCGCCCGCCCGCCGCTGGCGAGCTGGGGGCGCCGCGTCGGCGCGTACCTGGTCGACATCATCGTCATCGGTATCCCCTACGGCATCCTGCTGGGCGTCGGCGGCGCCGTGGGCGGCGGCGCGGGCGCCGCGCTCATGGGCCTCGGCATCCTCGTCTGCATCGGCGGCTTCCTCTTCAAGCTGTACAAGGAGGGCACGACCGGTCAGTGGATCGGCAAGAAGGCCCTCGGCATCAGCCTGCTGCGCGAGATGGACGGCCGGCCGCTCGGCTTCGGCATGGCCTTCGTCCGCCAGATCGCCCACTTCCTGGACAGCATCGCCTGCTACCTCGGCTGGCTGTGGCCGCTGTGGGACTCGAAGAACCAGACGTTCGCGGACAAGGTCTGCTCCACCGTCGTGGTGCGCGTGGGCTGACCGCCCCCGCACAGGCCCGAGGGCCGTGACCCCACGCGATCCGCGCGGGGTCACGGCCCTCGGTCGTACGGGGGCGGACCGGCTCAGTGGAAGAAGTGCCGGGTGCCCGTGAAGTACATCGTCACGCCGGCCTTCTCCGCGGCCTCGACCACCAGCTCGTCGCGGACCGAACCGCCCGGCTGGACCACGGCCTTGACGCCGGCGGCGGTCAGGACCTCCAGCCCGTCCGGGAAGGGGAAGAAGGCGTCGGACGCCGCGTAGGAACCGGCCGCCCGCTCCGCGCCCGCGCGCTCGACGGCCAGCTTCGCGGAGTCGACCCGGTTGACCTGGCCCATGCCGACGCCGACCGAGGCGCCGCCCTTGGCCAGCAGGATGGCGTTGGACTTGACCGCCCGGCACGCCTTCCACGCGAAGGCGAGCTCCTTGAGCTCGTCGGCCGAGAGCGCGTCGCCGGCGGCGAGCGTCCAGTTGGCCGGGTCGTCGCCCTCGGCCTGGAGCCGGTCGGTGACCTGGAGCAGCGCGCCGCCGTCGATCGGCTTGACCTCGACCTCGCCGGACGGGGCCTCGGGGCAGCGGAGCACGCGGATGTTCTTCTTGCGGGCCAGGATCTCGACCGCGCCGTCCTCGTACGCCGGGGCGACGATGACCTCGGTGAAGATCTCCGCGACCTGCTCGGCCATGGCGACGCTCACCGGGCGGTTGACGGCGATGACCCCGCCGTACGCGGAGAGCGGGTCGCAGGCGTGGGCGTTGCGGTGCGCCTCGGCGATGTCGTCGGCGATGGCGATCCCGCACGGGTTGGCGTGCTTGATGATCGCGACGCACGGCTCGGCGTGGTCGTACGCGGCACGCCGGGCGGCGTCGGTGTCCGTGTAGTTGTTGTACGACATCGCCTTGCCGTGCAGCTGCTCGGCGCCGGCCAGGCCGCCGGTGCCCGAGGTGTAGAGCGCGGCGGGCTGGTGCGGGTTCTCGCCGTAGCGCAGGACGTCCTGGCGCTCGTACGTCGTACCGAAGAAGTCCGGGAAGCCGGAGTCGTCGGCGGCGGCGTAGTCGTCGGCGAACCAGCCGGCGACGGCCACGTCGTAGGCGGCGGTGTGCTGGAACGCCTCGGCGGCGAGCCGCTTGCGGGCGGTCAGGTCGAAGCCGCCCGCCTCGACGGCGGCGAGCACGTCGGCGTAACGCTCCGGGCTGGTGACGACGGCCACGGAGGGGTGGTTCTTGGCGGCGGCGCGGACCATGGACGGACCGCCGATGTCGATCTGCTCGACGCACTCGTCGGCGGTGGCGCCGGAGGCGACGGTCTCCTTGAACGGATACAGGTTGACGACCACCAGGTCGAACGGCTCGACGCCCAGCTCGGCCAGCTGCTCGCGGTGCGCGTCGAGGCGCAGGTCGGCGAGGATGCCGGCGTGGACGCGGGGGTGCAGCGTCTTGACGCGGCCGTCGAGGCACTCGGGGAAGCCGGTCAGCTCCTCGACCTTGGTGACCGGGACACCGGCGGCGGCGATCTTCCCGGCGGTGGACCCGGTGGAGACCAGTTCGACACCCGCCTGGTGCAGGCCGCGGGCGAGGTCTTCGAGGCCCGTCTTGTCGTAGACGCTGACCAGGGCGCGGCGGATGGGCTTATTCTCCGACATGACCGAGATGAACCTTTCGTCCCTCAATGCGATAGCCGTCACGGGCGAGCCGCCCCACGGCCTCGACGAGCAGCTTGCGCTCGACTTCCTTGATGCGTTCGTGGAGGGCCGCTTCGCCCTCCGGGGTGTCCTCTTCGGTCACCTCGACCACGCCCTGCGCGATGATCGGACCGGTGTCGACGCCGTCGTCGACGAAGTGGACGGTGCACCCGGTGACCTTCACGCCGTACGCGAGCGCGTCACGCACGCCGTGGGCACCGGGAAAGCTGGGGAGCAGGGCGGGGTGGGTGTTGACGAACCGGCCGCCGAACCGGGCCAGGAACTCCTTGCCCACGATCTTCATGAACCCGGCGGACACGACGAGGTCCGGCCGGTGCGCGGCGGTGGCCTCGGCGAGCGCGGTGTCCCACTCCTCGCGGGTGGCGTGGTCCCTGACGCGGCACGTGAAGGTGGGGAGCCCGGCGCGCTCGGCCCGTTCCAGGCCGGTGATGCCGTCGCGGTCGGCGCCGACCGCGACGATCCGGGCGCCGAAGCCCTCGGGATCGTCACCGATCGCGTCGAGCAGGGCCTGGAGGTTCGTACCGGAACCGGAGACCAGGACGACCACACGGGCCGGGGCGGCGGAGGGAAGCGGGGAGGCCACGGCTGGGCCCTTTCTCGCGTGCGAGCGGTTCGAAGCGGCCGGCCCGCCACCACGGCACCGGGGCGGCGGCCTGCGATTTGTACGGTCGTACGAAAGAAGCGCGCTCCCCCATACGGGGAACTCTACGAACGGGCCGACCGTCAGCAACGATACCGGCACCTCGCCGCGCCCCCGCCTGACGGGGGTGACGGAGCCGGGGTCCCGGGGGGTGGCGGGCCCCGCGCTCCCCGCTTTCGGCCCCTCCTCGGCGGAAGGTAGCGTCAGGGGCAGCGAACCGTCCGCCGGGCGGAAACGACGAGATGGGGAAGACGTTCACCACATGCCGGACCGACGCCGCCGCACCGCCTTCCGCCAGCCGCTGCCCGAGCGGGCCACGCTGCTGATGCGCGAGCGCTCCTCCTCGTCCTCTTCCTCCGGTCCCTCCGGGAGCCCGGACGACGACAACCCCTTCGCGCCGCCGCCGGAGGGCCGGCCCGACCAGCCCTGGCAGCCGCGCCACCCGTCCGGCTCCACGGACGGCTCGGCGAACGGCTCGGCGAACGGCGGCGGGGACCGGCCCGAGGGCGGCCCCTCCGACGACCGGCCCGTGTGGGGCAGCCAGTGGAGCAGCCGGCAGCCCGGCCCCCAGAACGGCTCCTTCGGCGGCCGTCCTTCCGGCCCCGGGGGTCAGGAGAGACCTCCGGCCGGCCCGCGCTGGGACCCGACCGACCCCGTCCAGCGTCGCGCCCGCTACGCGCTGCTCTCCGGCATGTGGGCCTTCTTCTTCGCCATCTTCGACTTCTCGGAGATCGCCCTGCTGCTCGGCGCGCTCGCCACGTACTGGGCGGTCAGCGCGCTGCGCGCCAAGCCGAAGCCGCCTGTGCCGGGGGGTGCGGCGGAGGGCCCCGCCGCTCCCGGTGCGGCGGACGGGACCGGTCCGGCGCCGGACACGCTCGCCGCCCAGCGCGGGGGCCGGCAGCAGACCACGGCCGCGGTGAGCGGTCTGGTGACGGGCGTGGTCGCGCTGGCGATCGTCGCGACTACGTTCACGGTGCAGATGGTCTACCGCGACTACTACACCTGTGTGAACGACGCCCTGACCAAGTCGGGCCAGCTGACCTGCAACGACCTGCTCCCGAAGCCGCTGGAGCCGTTCTTCGGCGTCAAGCGCTAGCGGCGGGCGGGCCGGGGGGCGCGTCGGCCTCCCGGGCGTGCCAGGGGTCGGTGGGCAGGAAGTCGTACGCGTCGATGTCCGCCTCGTCCGCTGCCGCCCCGCCCTCCCCGTCTCCCCCGTCGGCGGTGGACACCGCCTTCGCCGGTACGGAGACGGGCACGGCGGGCTGAGGGTTCTCCGCCGTCTCCGCCGGTTCCTCCTCGGTGGCGCCGTCCTCGCGCCCGCGCAGCCGCCAGGCCCGCAGCAGCAGGGCCGCGGGGACGCCGATGACCGTGGTCCATGCCAGCGCCGCCGCCCCGGTGAGCCACCACACCGGGCCGAAGTCCGCCAGGGCGTGCGTGCCCAACGGTCCCCCGGCGCCCGCCGCCAGCAGCGCCGCGCCGAGCCCGCAGCCCGCCGCCCCCAGCGCGGTGGTGAGCGCGGTCTCCCCCGGGCCCCACGCCTCCTCCCGTACGCCGCGGGCGGGCACCGCCCTGCCCACGGTGAACCAGGCGACCGTCAGCGCCGCCGCCACCGGGACCGCCCCGGCCGCCCAGTTCAGCGGCGCGCCCGGGCCCTGCGCGGGCATCGCGGCCAGCAGCGGGAAGTCGGGGACGGCCGGAGCCCCGGTGAAGGCCAGCGGGGTGACCGTCGAGGCCGTGCCGAGGGCGAACCCGGGGCCCAGCCCGTACGCCGCGCCCCAGACCGCCGCGTTCGGCACGAGCCCCAGCGCCAGCAGGAGTACGGCGACGCGGCCGCCCCAGTCGCCGGAGAGCCGGAGGAACGATTCCTGGACCGGTGCGCCGTGCCACACCAGGGCCGACGCGACGACCAGCGCGCCGCCGCCCAGCAGGGCCGCGGTCCCGGCCAGCGCCGACCGGCCCACCGCGTCGGCCCGCCGCAGGAACCGGGTGCGCGCCATCGCCTCGTGCAGCCGCACCGGCGCCCAGGACGGCGGCGGGCCGAGCGGGCGCCCGCTGGCCGTCCACACCCCGGCCGCCGCCGCGCCCGCGACGACGAGGGCGCCGGGGAAGAGCAGGGAGAGCGGGCGCGCGGACAGCGACGCGCCGCGCGCGTAGAGGGCGACCGCCCCGCCGACCAGCAGATATCCGCCCGTCACCAGGGCGAACGCGCCGCCGGGCGACGGGGCCCCGCGACCCTCCTCGGGCTCCAGCACGTCCCTGGCCGCCCGGTGCACCAGCCACACCGGCAGCGCGGAGAGCAGCAGGGGGACGACGCCCATCGGTGCCGGGGCCCCGGTCAGCGTCTCGGTCCTGAGCAGTTCGGCGCCGTGCGCGAGGAGCCAGAGGCCGGCCGCCGCGTGGAACGCCTCGCCCGGGCCGCTGTCCGGGGCCGGGGAGCTGATCCAGAGCGCGGCGACGAGGACGGCGAGGGAGCCCAGGCCGAGTCCGGCCGCGAGGGCCCCGCGCAGCGCCGCGGAGACCAGCACGGCGGGCCGGCCCCGCTCGTCCCGCGACAACAAGGGGCTGCGTTCGGTCACTTGGGTCACGCGGTCATGCTGCCAACGACACGCGCCTATTTCGTGTAACGGGCGAACAGCCGGGGTGTCGATCAATATACGTTTATGTACTTTTTCACCCGGTGCAGGCCGTGTGGGCGGCCCGCATGACGCAGAGCACGTCCGAGACGGCCTCCGCCGCTGCGCTGCCCTCGCCGAAGGAGCGGCGCAGGCTGCGGGAGGCCCTGGGGCTGACGGAGGAGCAGGTCGCGTCGGCCATCGGCGTGACGCGGGCGACGGTGCGGGCCTGGGAAACGGGCCGCAGCACCCCACGCGGCCGCAAGCGGGAGGCGTACGCCCGGCTGATCGGGACGAGCGCGGCGGGTACGGCGGCCTGTGCGGCCGGTACGGCGGCCGGTGCGGCCGGTGCGGCCGGTGCGGCCGGTGCGGCCGGTGCGGCTGCGGTGCCTGAGAAGGTGCCCGAGGCAGCTGAGGTTGCTGTGGCAGCTGAGGTGGTCGAGGTCCCCGCGGTGGCCGAGGCACCTGAGGCGATCGAGGTCCCTGCAGCGGTCGAGGCGCCTGAGGCGATCGAGATCCCTGCAGCGGCCAAGGCACCTGCGGTGGCCGAGGCACCCACGGCGGTCAAGACGCGTGAGGCGGCCGAGCCACCCGCGGCGGCCGAGACGGTCGAGGCACGCGAGGCGGCCAAGGCGGTCGCGGCGTCTGAGGCGGTCGCGGTGCCTGAGGCGGCTGAAGCGCCCAAGGGGCCCCGGGCTCCCCACGCCCTCCAGGCCCCCCAAGCCCCTCAGGCCCCTCAGGCCCCCGAAGATCCCGAGGGCCCCGAGGCGCCTTCGGGCACGTCGGATGACGGTCTCGCGGACGACGGCGCGCCCGCTGCCGCGTTCGACGCGTTGTACCGGTACGCCTCCGCGGCCCTCTTCCAGCAGACCTATCTGCTGACCGGGCGGCGCGCCCTGTCCCGCGCGGCCGTGACCAAGGCGTTCGAGCTGGCCTGGGAGCGCTGGCCGGAGGTCGCGGTCGACCGGGACCCGGTCGGCTGGGTGCGGGCCGCCGCGTACGAGTACGCGATGTCCCCCTGGCGCCGGCTGAACCGGGAGCACCGCCGCCCCGACCCGCCTCCCGAGGCCCCGGCCTCGCGGGCGCTGCTCGACGCGCTGCTGGCCCTTCCCCCCTCGTACCGCCGCACGCTGGTGCTGCACGACGGCGTCGGGCTGGGGCTGCCGGAGACCGCGGCGGAGACCGAGGCGAGCACCCGGGCGGCGGCCGGACGGCTGGTGACCGCGCGGGCGGCCGTCGCGGAGCGGCTGCCCGAGATCGCGGAGCCGGACTCACCGGCCGAGCAGTCCGCGCTGATCCACGAGCGGCTGGGCACGCTCGCCCGCGGCAGGCCCGTCTCCTCGCTGCCGGTGCCGGAGCTGATCCGTACCGGCAGCGAACGCAAGGCGCAGCTGTGGGCCCGGACGGCGATCGCGTTCACCGTGCTGATCGTCGGGCTGACGCTGATCACGCTGGCGACGGCTCCCCGGAAGTACGAGACACCCCCGGCGCCCGCCCAGAAGGTCGGCGGGGTGCCGCCGGTCGGGGGCCCGCAGAAGCTGACGCCGCAGGACGTCAAGCTGCGCAAGAAGCTCGGCGACGAGCTGTTCCGCGGCCCGCACCGGCTGGTGCCCGAGGCCGGCTGAACCGGCCCGGCGCACACGACGACGCGGGCCCGCCCCCCGGCAAGGGGACGGGCCCGCGTCGTGCGTGCGGTGACACCCTGCCGCGCGAGCGCGGCGGCGGCGTCAGGCGCCGAGGATCTCGCGCGCCAGCTTGGCGGTCTCGGTCGGCGTCTTGCCGACCTTCACGCCGGCGGCCTCGAGGGCCTCCTTCTTCGCGGCGGCGGTGCCGGAGGAGCCGGAGACGATGGCGCCGGCGTGGCCCATGGTCTTGCCCTCGGGGGCGGTGAAGCCCGCGACGTAACCGACGACCGGCTTGGTGACGTTGGCCTTGATGAAGTCGGCCGCACGCTCCTCGGCGTCGCCGCCGATCTCGCCGATCATGACGATCAGGTCGGTCTCGGGGTCCGCCTCGAAGGCCGCGAGGGCGTCGATGTGCGTCGTACCGATGACCGGGTCGCCACCGATGCCGACGGCGGACGAGAAGCCGATGTCGCGGAGCTCGTACATCATCTGGTAGGTCAGCGTGCCGGACTTGGACACGAGACCGATGCGGCCGGGCTTGGTGATGTCGCCCGGGATGATGCCGGCGTTGGACTGGCCGGGGGTGATCAGGCCGGGGCAGTTCGGGCCGATGATGCGGGTCTTGTTGCCCTTCGAGCCGGCGTACGCCCAGAAGGCGGCCGAGTCGTGGACGGCGATGCCCTCGGTGATCACGACGGCGAGCGGAATCTCGGCGTCGATCGCCTCGATGACGGCGGCCTTCGCGAAGGCCGGCGGCACGAAGAGGACGGACACGTCGGCGCCGGTCTTCTCCATCGCCTCGGCGACGGAGCCGAACACGGGCACCTCGGTGCCGTCGAAGTCGACGGTCGTACCGGCCTTGCGCGGGTTGACGCCGCCGACGATGTTGGTGCCGTCGCCCAGCATGAGCTTGGTGTGCTTCATGCCCGTGGCGCCGGTCATCCCCTGGACGATGACCTTGCTGTCCTTGGTGAGGAAGATAGCCATGGTGGTCTGAGTCCCTCTTCCTTACTTCGCGGCCGCGGCGAGCTCGGCGGCCTTGTCGGCCGCGCCGTCCATGGTGTCCACGCGCTGGACCAGCGGGTGGTTGGCGTCGGAGAGGATCTTGCGACCCAGCTCCGCGTTGTTGCCGTCGAGACGCACGACGAGGGGCTTGGTGACGTCCTCGCCCTTCGACTTCAGCAGCTCCAGGGCCTGGACGATGCCGTTGGCGACCTCGTCGCAGGCGGTGATGCCACCGAAGACGTTGACGAAGACGGACTTGACGTCCGAGTCGCCGAGGATGATCTCCAGGCCGTTCGCCATGACCTCGGCGGAGGCGCCGCCACCGATGTCGAGGAAGTTGGCGGGCTTCACGTTGCCGTGCTTCTCACCGGCGTACGCGACGACGTCCAGCGTCGACATGACCAGTCCGGCGCCGTTGCCGATGATGCCGACCTCGCCGTCGAGCTTGACGTAGTTGAGGTTCTTGGCCTTGGCTGCGGCCTCGAGCGGGTTGGCCGCGGCCTTGTCCTCGAGGGCCTCGTGCTCCGGCTGGCGGAAGTCGGCGTTCTCGTCGAGCGAGACCTTGCCGTCGAGGGCCAGGATGCGGCCGTCCTTGGTCTTCACCAGCGGGTTGACCTCGACGAGGAGCGCGTCCTCGGCGACGAAGGTCTCCCACAGGGTGACCAGGGCCTCGGCGACGCCCTCGGCCACGTCGGCCGGGAACTTCGCCTGGGCCACGATCTCGCGGGCCTTGGCGATGTCGACGCCGTCCACCGCGTTGACCGGGACCTTCGCGAGGGCCTCGGGGGTCTTCTCCGCGACCTCCTCGATGTCCATGCCACCCTGCACCGAGGCCATGGCCAGGAAGGTGCGGTTGGTGCGGTCGAGCAGGTACGAGACGTAGTACTCCGCCTCGATCTCCGGCGACAGCTCGGCGATCATCACCTTGTGGACCGTGTGGCCCTTGATGTCCATGCCGAGGATGTCGGTCGCGCGGGCGACCGCCTCGTCGGCGTTCGCCGCCAGCTTGACACCGCCGGCCTTGCCGCGACCGCCGACCTTCACCTGCGCCTTGACGACCGACTTGCCGCCCAGCCGCTCGGTCGCCTCGCGGGCTGCCTCAGGCGTGTCGATGACTTCACCGGCCAGCACCGGTACACCGTGCTTGGCGAAGAGGTCCCTCGCCTGGTACTCGAACAGGTCCACGCGCGTCCGTCCCTTTATCAATGGTCTCGCGGTTGGTTTTCTGCGTGGGCGTGCCGCGAGGGGCAACGTGACTGCGGTGTCACTAGGAAGGCGCACACGGTGACCGGATACGCGGCATGTCCATCTCGCAGGTTATCCCCGAGGCCGGTGTGACCCTAAATCGCAGATCACACCTGGGCGGTGATTACGGTCACAGAATCCCCCTGGTGGGGGCGTTCTCCGGGTCCGGTATCGGCAGCGGGCGCTTCTCGATCGCGGCGGCCATGACGTCCGGGAAGAGGTCCGGCGTACAGGCGAAGGCGGGGGCGCCGAGGGCGGACAGCGCCGCCGCGTGGTCGCGGTCGTAGGCCGGTGCGCCCTCGTCGGAGAGCGCGAGCAGCGTCACGAACTGCACCCCCGACGCCTTCATCGCGGCCACCCGCTTCAGCATCTCGTTGCGGATGCCGCCCTCGTACAGGTCGCTGATGAGCACGACGACGGTGTCGGCCGGCCGGGTGATCCGGGACTGGCAGTAGGCCAGGGCGCGGTTGATGTCGGTGCCGCCGCCGAGCTGGGTGCCGAACAGGACGTCGACGGGGTCGTCGAGCTGGTCGGTGAGGTCGACCACCGCGGTGTCGAAGACGACGAGCCGGGTACGCAGGGCGCGCATCGAGGCGAGCACGGCGCCGAACACCGACGCGTAGACCACGGAGGCGGCCATCGAGCCCGACTGGTCGATGCAGAGGATGACGTCCTTCTTCACGGACTGGGCGGCCCGCCCGTAGCCGATGAGCCGTTCGGGGACGACCGTGCCCGCGCCGTCCTGGCCGGGCAGCTCCAGGTAGTTCTTCAGGTTGGCCCGGATGGTGCGGTCCCAGTCGATGTCGTGGTGGCGGGGGCGGGTGACCTTCGCCGACCGGTCGAGCGCGCCGGTGAGCGTGGCCCGGGTGCGGGTGGTGAGCCGCTTCTCCAGCTGCTCGACCACCTTGCGGACCACGGCCCGGGCGGTCTCCTTCGTCGTCTCCGGCATGGCCTTGTTGAGCGAGAGCAGGGTGCCGACGAGGTGGACGTCGGCCTCGACGGCCTCCAGCATCTCCGGTTCGAGCAGGAGCGCGGAGAGGCCGAGGCGGTCGATGGCGTCGCGCTGCATGACCTGGACGACGGAGCTGGGGAAGTACGTCCGGATGTCACCGAGCCAGCGGGCCACGGAGGGCGCGGAGGCACCGAGCCCGGCGGAGCGCCCGCCCCCGCTCCGGCCGCCGGGCCGGCCCCCGCTCCCGTAGAGCGCGGTGAGCGCCTGGTCCATCGCGGCGTCGCGGCCGGTGAGCACGCGGCCGGTGCCGTCGTCGGCGCCCAGCACCAGGCGCCACCGGCGCAGCCGCTCGTCGTGGGCGTTGTCCGTGGTGGTCGTCATGCCGTCTCCCCCAGGTGCGGGTCGTCGTGGTGGGCGGGGGCCGTGGGCGCCGGGTGCTCGTCCAGGCCGAGGAGCAGGCGCAGGACCGGGACCACCGCGTCCGCGCGGGCCGCGTCCAGGACCGGGCCGAAGCCCGGGGCCGTGGCGCCCGCGCCCGCCGGCGAGCCGGCCCCCGGCACCCCGGCGGGGACCGGGCCGCGCCGGACGAGGTCGCCCAGGGTGCGCCGGACGCCCGGCTCGTACGCGGAGAACGTGCGCCGCAGCAGGGGCAGCACATCGGTGAACGTGTCGGCGGGGACTCCGGTGAGCCAGGCGTCGACCAGCGCGAGCAGCCGTTCGTCGTGGACGAGGAGCATGCCGCCGCCCGCCGCACCGCCGACGAAGCCCTCGATCCAGGCGGCGGCGTCGGCCGGCGGGGTGCCCGGGGAGAGGGCGAGGCCCATCAGCCGGGCGGCGGCGTCCTGGTCGAGGTGGCCGTCGTCCAGGAGCAGGCGGGCGGCCCGGCCCCGGATGACGCCCGCGACCGTGTCCCGGACGGTGAGCTTGTGGAGCACCGCGCGCCAGCGCTGGCGCAGCCCGTCCGCGCCGGCGGGGACGGCGCCGGCGAGCAGCCCGGTCGCGGTGTGGACGCCGTCGATCCGCCGGCGCAGCGCCTCGGCCCCGTCGGTGTCCAGCCCGGTGCAGGCGGGGGGCAGGCCGACGCAGATCCGCTCCGCGAGGCCTGCCGCGACCTCGCCGAGGGCCGTGGTGTCCGTGGCGCGGACGTCGCCGTAGCGCAGGGTGCGGGCCAGGGCCGGGAGGGCGTCCGCGAGGTGGCCGACGTCGGCGTCGAGTGCGGCGCGGTCGGCGAGGGCCCGCATCACGACGGGCAGGGCGTCCGGCAGGTCGGCGAGCAGGCAGTGCTCGGCCAGCGCGGTGACCTCGGCGAGCGCGGTGGCGGCCAGGGCGTCGGACTCGGCGCGGGCGGTGGCGGCGGAGAGCACGGTGGTGCCCCAGACGCCCGCCTCGGCGACGCGCACATACAGCTCGGGCTCCCAGCGCAGCCGCCAGCTCTCCCGGAAGGTGCCGGTGCTCCCCCGGCCCGCGGCCGGTTCGCCCCAGGCGATGCCGAGGAGGCGGAGCCGGTGCAGCAGGCGGCTGCGGGCGGCGTCGGTGTCCTTGCGCAGGTCGAGCTCGATCTCCCGTTCGTCGGCCTCCGGCTTGAGCCGCAGGGTGCGCTGCTGCCGGGTCAGGTCGCGCTGGAGGGGGACGGCCGGGGCGGTGTCGGGGACCTCGCCGAGCGTGGTGCCGACGACGAGGCGGTCGTGGACGAGCGCGAGGGGCACGTCGGAGCCCTCGCACATGACGGCCCGGATCGCGTCGGTCGTCTCGCTCAGCCCGGCGAGCGGCCGGCCGCGCATCGCGGCGAGCGTCTCGGCGAGCCGGACGGCCTCGATGGCGTGGGCGGACGAGACGAACCGGTCCTCGTCGCGCAGGAGTCCGGCGACCTTCGTCATCCAGCGCTCGATCGGGCGGTCGGGGGCGGCGAAGAGGTGCTCGTACCAGCCGGGCGACTCGATGCCCGCGCCGTATCCGCTGTGCCGGGCGAGCCTGCGGTGGGTCCAGGGCACCCAGGTCAGCTCGGCCTTGGCCTTGGGCAGGCCCTTGAGCAGGGCCCGGTCGGCGGTGAGCGTCGTGCGCGTACGGAGGGCGGGCACGTGCCAGGCGCCGCAGACCACGGCGAAGTCGTCGCCGAACTCCTTCTGCGCGGTCCGCAGCTGTATACGCATGTACGCCTCGCGCACCGCGTCCCTGGGGTGCCCGCCGTCGCCGTACGCCTCGCGGAGCGCGGCCATCGCCTCGCCGAGCGCGGCGAACGCGGCGAGCGGTCCGGCGGCCTCGTCGCTGCCGGGCACGCGGTGCTCGACCACGTCCTCCCACCAGCGCTCGGGGTCGTCGTACCCGGCGGTCTCGGCGAGCACCCGGACCGGGTCGACGGGCACGGGCGGTTCCCCGGCGGTGTCGTCCCGGTCCGTCCCCGCTTCGGCCTCCATGGCCAGCGAGTGGGCGGCGGGCAGGTCGATGAAGCGGACGGGCACGTCCCGGGCCAGGGCCCAGCGGATGGCGACCCACTCGGGGGAGAACTCGGCGAACGGCCAGAACGCCGCCCGGCCCGGGTCGTCCACCGCGTGGGCGAGCAGGGCGACCGGGGGCCGCATCTCCTCGTCGGCGGCGAGCGGCAGCAGCGCGTCGCCCTCGGGCGGGCCCTCGATCAGGACCGCCCGGGGGTCCGTCGCGTCGAGGGCGGCGCGGACGGCGCGGGCCGAGCCGGGGCCGTGGTGCCGCACCCCGAGCAGCAGCGGCCCCGGTCCACGGGTGCCGGTCATGCGGACGCCTCCCGGCAGGCGCGGTAGAAGTCCTTCCAGCCGTCCCGCTCGCGCACCACGGTCTCCAGGTACTCCTGCCAGATCACCCGGTCCGCCGCCGGGTCGCGGACGACGGCGCCGAGGATGCCGGCCGCGACGTCGCCCGGGCGCAGCACCCCGTCCCCGAAGTGGGCGGCGAGCGCGAGGCCGTTGGTGACGACGGAGATGGCCTCGGCCGTGGAGAGCGTCCCGGAGGGGGACTTGAGTTTGGTGCGGCCGTCGGTGGTGACGCCGTCGCGCAGTTCGCGGAAGACCGTGACGACGCGGCGGATCTCGGCGAGGCCGTCGGGCGCGGGCGGCAGGTCGAGCGAGCGGCCGACCTGGTCGACGCGGCGGGAGACGATGTCGACCTCCGCCTCGGGGGTCGCGGGCAGCGGCAGGACGACGGTGTTGAACCGGCGGCGCAGCGCGCTGGACAGCTCGTTGACGCCCCGGTCGCGGTCGTTGGCGGTCGCGATGACGTTGAACCCGCGCACCGCCTGGACCTCCTGGCCGAGCTCGGGCAGGGGCAGGGTCTTCTCGGAGAGGATCGTGATCAGCGAATCCTGCACATCGGCGGGGATGCGGGTCAGTTCCTCGATGCGGGCCGTCATGCCCTGGGCCATGGCGCGCATCAGCGGGCTGGGCACGAGGGCGTCGCGGCTGGGGCCGTGGGCGAGCAGCTGCGCGTAGTTCCACCCATAGCGGACGGCTTCCTCGGGGGTGCCGGCCGTGCCCTGGACGAGCAGCGTCGAGTCACCGCTGACGGCGGCGGCCAGGTGCTCGGAGACCCAGGTCTTGGCGGTGCCGGGAACGCCGAGGAGCAGCAGGGCGCGGTCGGTGGCGAGCGTGGTGACGGCGACCTCGACGAGGCGGCGCGGTCCCACGTACTTGGGTGTGATGACGGTGCCGTCGGGCAATGTGCCGCCCAGCAGATACGTCGCGACGGCCCAGGGCGACAGGCGCCAGCGCTCGGGCCTGGGCCGGTCGTCGGCCGCCGCGAGCGCCTTCAGCTCGTCGGCGAAGGCGTCCTCGGCATGCGGGCGCAGGGCCTCGCCTGCGCTTGCCTGGGTGGTTTCGGACACGGTCATGGGTCCCCCTCCGGATCGGTCGCCGAGTCGGTCGGCCGGATGTGGTTCCACCGTGCACCATGGCACTGACAATCGGCCTTTGCGCAGGTCAGGGTCATTGTCAGTGGGGCCGCCTAACGTCGTTGGCATGCTGCTGACTGACGGGGGAGAACCCTTGGGCGCCGCTGCCTCGGCCGCGCGCCAGACGGTGGAGCAGGTCCTGGCCCTGGCTCCTGACGACGCATCACGCAAGGCGGGGAACAAGCTCGCTGCGGCCGGCTCCTGGTCGGACACCGGCTGGGAAGCGACGGGCGGGGTATGGGGGCTGTGCAAGGGCAGCGGGAGCAAGCCGTACCGCACGGTGGTCGACACCACCGGTCCCGCGTACAAGTGCAGTTGTCCCAGCCGGAAGTTCCCGTGCAAGCACGCGCTGGGGCTGCTCCTGCTCCGCGCCGCGGACGACGCGGCGGTGCCCGCCGGGGCGCCGCCGGACTGGGCGCGGGAGTGGCTGGACGGCCGCCGCGCGCGGGCCGGGGCGAAGGCGCGGCCCGCCGGGGGTGACGGTGCGTCGGCGGGCCCCGCCGATCCGGAGGCCGCGCGCAAGCGGGCGGAGAGGCGTGCCGAGCGGATCGGGGGCGGTGCGCGGGAGTTGAAGCAGCGGCTCACCGACCTGCTGCGCGGCGGTCTCGCGGCGGCCGAGCAGTCGGGGTACGGGCTGTGGGACGAGACGGCGGCCCGCATGGTCGACGCGCAGGCACCCGGTCTCGCCGGCCGGGTGCGTGAGCTGGGCGCCGTCCCGGCGTCCGGTCCGGGCTGGCCGGTGCGGCTCCTCGAGGAGTGCGCGCTGCTCCATCTGCTGGACTCGGCGTGGCTGGGCCGCGACCGGCTGCCGCCCGCGCTCGCGGCCACGGTCCGCACGCGGGTGGGGTTGCCGGCCTCCCCGGAGGGTCCCCCGGTCCGCGACCGCTGGCTGGTCCTCGCCCAGTACGACACGCCCGAGGGCAAGATCGTCACCCGCCGCGTCTGGCTGTACGGCGAGGAGTCGGGGCGCGCGGCGCTGCTGCTGTCCTTCGGGGCGGCCGGCCGGTCCCCCGCCCTGTCCCTGCCCGTGGGCGCCACGATCGACGCCGAGCTGACGCCCCATCCGGGTTCCGGGCAGCTGCGCGCCGAGCTGGGCGACCGCTTCGGCGTGCCCGAGCCCGTCGCCGCGCCCCCGCCGGGTGTCACGGTCGCCGAGGCGATCGCCGTGTACGGGCGGGCCCTGGGTGACGACCCGTGGCTGGAGTCCTGGCCGGTGACCCTGCGCGACGTGATACCCGTGCCGTCCCCGGACGGCTGGCAGCTGGTGGACGCGGAGGGCCGGGAGGCCCTGCCCGTGACCCCCGCCGCGTTGAACCGCCCGGCGCTGTGGAAGCTCGTCGCGGTCTCGGGCGGCGCCCCGCTGACGGTCTTCGGCGAGTGCGGCCACCGGGGCTTCGACCCGCTGGCGGCGTGGCCGGGGGCGGCGGCCGGGGCGGTTGTGCCCGCGCCGCCCGGCGGCGTCGAGACCGTCACGCTCATCTGACTCCGTAGTCCGGCTCCCGAGGAGGGGCGATGTCCCGTACGACCACACCAGCCGCCATCCCGACCGCGGGCGCGGCCCCCGCGCCCGGCGGGCCCGCCGACGCGCTCGCGTCCGTGCCGTGGGAGGAGCTGGTCACCTCGGCCCTGCTCGGCACGGACCGCCGGCCGCCCGGGGACGCGGCCGGCACCGGTCCGGACGGCGCGGCCGCCGCGCTGCTGGACGCCGCCGCGCTGCACACCGTGCGGCGCCGGGCGGGGCTGCTGCCCGCCGCCGCGTCCCCGCGCCCCGCCGTGGCACCCGACGACCCACGGCCGCCCCTGCCGGAGGCCGCCCGCGGCCGGCTGGCCCAGCTCCTGGCGGACCGGGCGGCCGGGTCCGGCGGCCGGCGGGGCGCGGCCCCGGACCTGACGGAGCTGATCCCGCAGTGGCTGGCCACCGCGAACGCGCACGGTTACCGGGCGCCGGACTCGGCCCTGCCCGCACTGCTGGACGCGGCCCGGGCCCGCACCGATCTGCGCCCGCCGACCCTGGAGTTCGCCGGGCCGCGAGGCCTCTGGCTGGCCGGGCTGAACCCGGAGTGGAAGTTCGCCCTGCGCGGCGCGTCCGGCAGCGCGCTGCTGCCCTCACCGGATGACGCGGAGGCGGTCCGGCGGCTCTGGGAGGAGGGTTTGTTCGCGGAGCGGGTCGCCCTGCTCGGGGCCGTACGGGCGCATGACGCCGAGGCGGCCCGCGCGCTGCTGGCCACCACGTGGAAGACCGAACGGGCCGAGGACCGGCTGATGTTCGTGGACTCGCTGCGCACCGGGCTGTGCGCCGACGACGAGGAGTTCCTGGAGCGGGCGCTCGCCGACCGCAGCCGCAATGTCCGGGCGACGGCGGCCGAACTGCTGTCCGCGCTGCCCGGTTCGGCGCTGGCCCGGCGGATGGCGGACCGGGCGCTGTCCTGCGTGAGCCCGGGGCTCACCGGCGACGAGCCGTTCGTCGCGGTGGAGGCGCCGCACGAGTGCGACGAGGCGATGCAGCGCGACGGGGTGGCGCCGCTCCCGCCCTCCGGCCGGGGCGAACGCTCCTGGTGGCTAGGCCAGTTGGTGGAGGCGACCCCGCTCTCGGTCTGGCCGGCGCGGTTCGGCGGGCGCGGCGCGGAGGAGATCGTGGGGCTGCCCGTGGCGGACGGCTGGGGCGAGGAGCTGCACGCTGCCTGGTGCCGGGCCGCCGTGCGGCAGCGCGATGGCGCGTGGGCGCGGGCGTTGCTGGGTCCGCCGTCGACGCCCCCGTCCAACGGCCCCGGTACGGCGTCGCTCGCCGAGCGGGCGAAGCTCCTGGCGGTGCTGCCCCCGGCGGAACGGGCCGTCTGGGTGGCGGATTTCGTCGCCGCGCACGGCTTGTCGGAGGCGTTCCAGCTGCTGGGGGTCTGCCCGGTCCCGTGGGCGCCGCCGCTCGGCCGGGCCGTGGTCGACGCGCTCGACATGGCCAGGGACGCGGGCAGCTATCCGTGGAGCTTCAGCGGCGTCATGGGCCTGGCTGAACGCTGCCTCGACCCGGCGGAGGCGGCCCGCCTGGAGGTCCTGACGACGACCCCCGCCGAGCCGGCGGACGCCTCCCCCGGCGCGAACGGCTACTGGACGGAGGCGTTCCAACGCCTGGTCTCCACGCTGCGCCTGCGCGCCACGATGGACAGCGAGCTGTCCGGGTCCCCGGTGCGGTGACGCTCCGCGCCGACGGCCCCGCGCCCCGGCGCGCCGGTGCCACGGCCTGCTGCGGCCGGGCGTCCCCGAGCCCGGGCCGCCCGGCGGTCACCCGGCACCGGCGCTCCACCCCAGCGACGCGGCGCCCGCCGCCCAGCGGGCCCGGCCGACGCACGGCCCGGCGGGCCCGGGCGCCCCGGGCACGCCGCACCTCCCCGGCCCAGCCGCAACGGGCCGCAGCACACCAGGCCGACCGCACACCGGGCCGACCGCACACCGGCCCAGCCGCAACGGCCCACAGCGCACCGGGCCGACCGCACCGGCCCACAGCGCACTGGGCCGGCCGCACGGCCCACGGCGCACCGGCCCACCGGGCCAGCCGCACCGGACCACAGACGCACAGGCCCACCGGGACCGCGGCGCCCCCGAACCCCGCGCCCCCGGAGACCGGCGCCTTCGGCGCCCTACGCGCCTGCCGTCTGGCGGACGTTCGCGTTGACCCAGTCGACGATCGCCGTCGTCGTCGCGCCCGGGGTGAAGATCTCCGCGACGCCCTGGTCCTTCAGCGGGGCGATGTCCGCCTCGGGGATGATGCCGCCGCCGAAGACCTTGATGTCCGCCGCCTCGCGGTCCTTCAGGAGTTCGATCACCTTGGCGAAGAGCGTGTTGTGCGCGCCGGAGAGGATCGAGAGGCCGATCGCGTCGGCGTCCTCCTGGATCGCCGTGTCCACGATCTGCTCCGGGGTCTGGTGCAGGCCCGTGTAGATGACCTCCATCCCCGCGTCGCGCAGCGCCCGCGCGATCACCTTCGCCCCGCGGTCATGGCCGTCGAGGCCCGGCTTGGCCACCACCACACGGATCGGACCGGTCACACCCATCACTGCCTCCACATGCGTCTCCCGTGCCTGAAGGGCCGGGGATGTGAACGAACGTTATCCACAGCATCCCGCAAGCGGCCGTTTCGCGGTGAGCCGGGAGGGGGAAATCACACATGGGACATTGTTCACGGGCATCCGCCCCGGCGCCTTCGCCGTGGGGCCGGGCGCCCGGGGAGCCGCACCGGGTCGCCGTATCACCGCGCCGTCAGCCGCACGGCACGGTGGTACGGGTCTCCGCCCGCGCGGGCCGCAGCCCGCCCGGACCTCCGTCGGCGCGGCGCCCGTCAGGAGCAGGAGGCCGACCATGAGGACCCCCATCCTGCCGTTCCCCGCCCCGCCGGCCGCGCTGCTGAGAGCGACCGCGCTGGAGCTCGTCGTGCTCGCCGGGCACGCCCTGCTGTATCCGACCGGGATCGCCGGTGAACGCCACCCGGGCCGGCCCCGGCCCGACGACGGCGCCGAGTCCGCCCGCATGGACATCCCGCCCACCGACCGGCCACCCGTCGTCTTTCTTCACGGTTTCATCGACAACCGCTCCGTCTTCGTCCTGCTGCGCCGCTCCCTGGCCCGGCACGGCTGGCTCCATCTGGAGTCGCTCAACTACTCCCCGCTGACCAGCGACATCCGTACGGCCGCCGAGCTGCTGGGCCGGCACATCGAGGAGATCTGCGCCCGCACCGGCCACCACCGGGTGGACATCGTGGGCCACAGCCTCGGCGGCCTCATCGCGCGCTACTACGTGCAGCGGCTGGCCGGGGACCGCCGGGTGCGGACCCTCGTCACGCTGGGCACGCCACACGCGGGCACCGCTGTCGCGCCGCTGGCCGGGGCGCTGCCCATCGTGCGGCAGATGCGCGAGGGCTCGGCGCCCGTGGAGGAGCTGCGGCTGCCCGCGCCCGGCTGCCGTACCCGGTTCGTCAGCTTCTGGAGCGAACTCGACCGGGTGATCGTCCCCGCCGAGGCGGCCTGCGTCGACCACCCGGACCTGGACGCGGTCAACGTACGCGTCACCGGGATCGGCCACCTCGCGCTGCCGGTGCACCCGGCCGTGGCGGCTGCCGTGCGGCAGGCCCTGGACGACTCCGGGCCCGTCCAGGAGACCCCCGGGGCAAAGCCCGGGACCGCCTCCGGAACCACCCGAACCACCCCGGCCGCCTAAACCGAACAGGTTTCGAACATAGAGCCAAGGCTCTGTGGGGGCGCCGTCGAGAGACGGCCGTTTTGCCCCTTTTACCGGGTGCTCCACCGCCGTCGAAGATTGTCGACGGCGGATACCGCCGGGTACAGTCGCCGCCAGTTCTCCCGGGGTGCCCCACGCCCCCGGAACCTGGTTCTGCTGCCGAGGCGAGAGAGAAGTTGGTGAACGACCAGCACCCCCACGCCGGGTATGCCGGATACGACGGCTACTCCACGGGCAGCGTCGATACGGGCAGCTTCGACACGAGCGGCTTCGACACCGGCGGCTTCGACACGGACCCGCTCTTCGGCTCGCTCCCCGGCACCGGCGTCACCTACGACGGCACCCCTGACGCCTCGTACGACACCTCGCAGGGCTACGGCATCCCGTACACCGCCGGCGGGAGCGGATACGGCGGCTCGTACGACACCACCCAGTGGGACACGGGCGCGTACCAGGCCCAGCAGCACCCGCCGTACGCCCCCTACGACACGACCTCGTACAGCACCGCGACCTGGCTGCCGATGGAGGACTACGCCCCCGGCATCCCGTCCCAGGGCGGCGCCCCGGACACGTCCGGCCAGTGGGACACCACCACCTGGACCGCAGCCGCGACCACGTGGCCCTCCGACGACACGGGGACGTACGACACCGGCGTGTACGACGCCACCGCCTGGAACACCGGCGCCACGCCCGGGCACGAAGAGCAAAATGTGCAAAGCCCGGCCGCCTCGAACGAAGCCGAACAGGCCGCCCCCTCGGAGACGTACGAGACGTACGAGACCTACGAGTCGCACGGCGAGCCCGGCTCCCACGACTACGACCCCTCCGAGCCCCACCGCCGCGCCGCCGACGACGGCCGTCCGGGCGATGCCGCCGAGCCGCAGCCGCACCCCGATCTCGCCCCCGCCGAGCAGCCCCACCGCGGCGGTCGCAGCCGCAGGCGTTCCCCCGCGAAGCGCTCCGCACTCCTCACCGTCGCCGTTCCCTCCGCCTGCGTGATGAGCGTGGCCGGGATCGCCGCCGCCTCCGTGGGCGGAATGGGCGGCGACGAGTCGAAGAAGGACGCGAAGACCACCATGGCCGCCGCCGACCCCGGCACGGTCAAACCGGTCGCGGCCAACAACGAGCTGGACACCCAGCTCGCCAATCTCAGCGCCGACGCCGAGAACTTCGCGGACCGCGCCAGCCGCACCCAGGAGCGCATCGACCTGAAGCAGCGGCAGGCCGCCGAGAGGAAGAAGCGCGAGGCGGAGGCCGCCCGCAAGGAGGCCCTGCGCCCCAAGTTCGTGCTGCCGGTCAAGCAGCACGGGCTGAGCGCCTACTTCGGGCAGGCGGGCGTCAACTGGATGTCCGTGCACACGGGCATCGACTTCCCCGTCCAGTACGGCACCCCGGTGATGGCGGCGACCGACGGCACGGTCCGTACGCAGTACAACAGCGCCTACGGCAACATGGCCATCGTGACCATGGCCGACGGCACGGAGACCTGGTACTGCCACCTCAGCAGCACCCGTATCCGCTCGGGCCCGGTCAAGGCGGGCGACGTCATCGCGTACTCCGGCAACTCCGGGAACTCGACCGGTCCGCACATGCACTTCGAGGTGCGGCCGGGCGGCGGCGCGGCGATCGACCCGCTGCCGTGGCTGCGCGGCCACGGGGTCAACCCGACCTGAGCGGACGGGAACGACGGCGGCGGCCGGGGCCTCGGGGGCTCCGGCCGCCGCCGCGTTCTCAGAGCTTCTGCACCGGCGCGTACCGCAGGAGCAGCTTCTTCGGGCGGTCGTCTCCGAAGTCGACCGTGGCCTTCGCCTGGTCGCCGACGCCCTCGACCGCCGTCACCGTGCCCAGGCCGAACTGGTCGTGCGTGACCCGGTCGCCCGCCACCAGGGTGATCGTCGGCTTGTCCGAGGTCCGCCGGGTCGCGAAACCGGAGGGGCCGGAGCGGGCGCGGGAGGCGGAGAGCGACGAGGTGATCCCCGAGGTGGGGCCGGCCGGGGCGGCCATCGGGCCCTTCCGCTTCCAGTCCAGGTGCTGGTCGGGGATCTCCTCCAGGAAGCGCGACGGCGGGTTGTACGAGGGCTGGCCCCAGGCGCTGCGCATGGCGGCCCGGGTCAGATACAGCCGCTCGCGGGCGCGGGTGATGCCGACGTACGCGAGACGGCGCTCCTCCTCCAGCTCCTTGACCTGGCCGAGCGCCCGCATGTGCGGAAAGACGCCGTCCTCCATGCCGGTCAGGAAGACGACCGGGAATTCGAGGCCCTTCGCGGTGTGCAGGGTCATCAGCGTGATGACACCGGAGCCGTCGGCGTCCTCGTCGGGGATCTGGTCGGAGTCGGCGACGAGCGCGACCTGCTCCAGGAACTCCGCGAGCGTGCCCGCGCCCTCCTCCTCGCCCCGGTCCTGCTCGAACTCGAGGGCGACGGCGGCGAGCTCCTGGAGGTTCTCGATGCGGGTCTCGTCCTGCGGGTCGGTGGACGCCTGGAGCTCGGCGAGATAGCCCGTACGCTCCAGGACCGCTTCCAGCACCACGGCGGGCCCGGCGCCGGACTCGACGACCGTGCGCAGCTCCTCCATCAGCGTGTTGAACCGCTTCACGGCGTTGGCGGAGCGGGCGGCCATGCCGTACGCCTCGTCCACCCGGCGCAGCGCCTGCGGGAAGGTGATCTTCTCGCGCAGCGAGAGTGCGTCGATCATGGCCTCGGCGCGCTCTCCGATGCCGCGCTTGGGCACGTTGAGGATGCGGCGGAGCGGGACGGTGTCCTCGGGGTTGGCGAGGACCCGCAGGTAGGCCAGGACGTCGCGGACCTCCTTGCGCTCGTAGAAGCGGACGCCGCCGACGACCTTGTAGGGCAGGCCGACCCGGATGAAGATCTCCTCGAAGACCCGGGACTGCGCGTTCGTCCGGTAGAAGACGGCGACGTCGCCGGCCTTGGCGTCGCCCGCGTCGGTGAGGCGGTCGATCTCCTCGGCGACGAACTGCGCCTCGTCGTGCTCGGTGTCCGCGACGTAGCCCGTGATGCGGGTGCCGGTGCCGGCCTTGGTCCAGAGGTTCTTGGGGCGGCGGCTCTCGTTGCGCTCGATGACCGCGTTGGCGGCGGAGAGGATCGTCTGGGTGGAGCGGTAGTTCTGTTCGAGCAGGATCGTCGTCGCGTCCGGGTAGTCCTCCTCGAACTGGAGGATGTTGCGGATGGTCGCGCCCCGGAAGGCGTAGATCGACTGGTCGGCGTCACCCACGACGCACAGCTCGGCGGGGGCGTTCTCGGGACCGGCCGGGCCGACCAGCTCGCGCACCAGCGTGTACTGGGCGTGGTTGGTGTCCTGGTACTCGTCGACGAGGACGTGCCGGAAGCGGCGGCGGTAGTGCTCGGCGACGTCGGGGAACGCCTGGAGCAGGTGGACCGTCGTCATGATGATGTCGTCGAAGTCCAGTGCGTTGGCCTCGCGCAGCCGGGCCTGGTACATCGCGTACGCCTGGGCGAGCGTCTTCTCGAAGCCGTCGACGGCCTGGCCCGCGAAGGTCTCCTCGTCGATGAGCTCGTTCTTGAGGTTGGAGACCTTGGCGGTGAAGGACTTCGGCGGGTAGCGCTTGGGGTCCAGCTCCAGGTCGCGGCAGACGAGGGCCATGAGCCGCTTGGAGTCGGCCGCGTCGTAGATCGAGAACGAGGACGTGAAACCGAGCTTCTTGGACTCGCGGCGCAGGATGCGGACGCAGGCGCTGTGGAAGGTCATGACCCACATGGCGTTGGCCCGGGGCCCGACCAGCTGCTCGACGCGCTCCTTCATCTCGCCGGCGGCCTTGTTGGTGAAGGTGATCGCCAGGATCTGGCCGGGGTGGACGCCCCGCTCGGCCAGCAGGTGGGCGATGCGGTGGGTGAGCACCCTGGTCTTGCCGGAGCCGGCGCCGGCGACGATGAGCAGGGGCGACCCGGCGTGCACGACGGCGGCGCGCTGCTCGGTGTTCAGCCCGTCGAGCAGGGCCTCGGGGTCGATGACGGGGCGGTGCGCGCCGTCGCGGTAGTACGCGTCGCGGGCCGGCGGAGGCCCGTCGAACACGCCCGCGAACAGGTCCTCCGGCACCGCTTCGGGTGCGGGGTCCTCGGGGGGCGGCGGGGGCGCGTCCTCCTCCTGCTGCTGGAGGCCGGCCAGGAAACTGTCGTCAAAGAGGCTGCTCATCGCTGTCCGAGTCTAAAGCGCCCGGCTGACACCCGGCCCCGCTCCGAAAAGGTCACGGAAATGTATCGGGCATATCGAACACCAACCTTCACAGCGGCCCCGTGGGTTGGCTAGCGTGCACGTTCGGACGGCCCGTACCCCCAGAGGCGACCCACGCCGAGCGGGCCCCACGCCGAATCCGGGCCCGCCCGGAACCGGGGACCCACACGCAGTACCGGGGTGAATCGGTCCTTCCCCACCGGACCGTAGGGCAGCCTTCCGTTCCGCCCGAACCCGACAGCTAACCCGGTAGGCGGTCCACGGAAGGAGATGCCGGCCTTGGCGTCGCATCGCAGACCGCGCACCCGGGTGCGCTCCACCATTCCCGTCGGGCTCACCTCGGCCGCGCTGGCCTCGGTGACCCTGCTGTCCGCGCAGAGCGCGATGGCCGCTCCGGCGCCGAAGCCGAGCATCGAGGAAGTCCAGAAGCGGGTGGACGACCTCTATCGGCAGGCCGGTACCGCCACCCAGAAGTACAACCGGGCCAAGGAGGCCACGGACGAGCAGAAGGCCCGGGTCGACGCGCTGCTGGACGATGTGGCCGAGCGGACCGAGAAGCTGAACGACGCCCGCCGGACGCTCGGCAACTACGCGGCCGCCCAGTACCGCACCGGCGGCCTCGCGCCGACCGCGACCTTCTTCCTG
Organism: Streptomyces sp. 130; assembly: GCF_007096885.1. GTDB lineage: Bacteria > Actinomycetota > Actinomycetes > Streptomycetales > Streptomycetaceae > Streptomyces. The sequence continues at coordinate 77,762 of NZ_VJNO01000029.1, forward strand.
GCCGACGACCCGCAGTCGTTCTTCGACCAGACGCACCTCATGGACCGCATGGCCGAGCGCCAGCAGCAGGCGGTCACGGAGTTCCGCACGCAGCAGGCGAAGGCGTCGAAGCAGCGCGCGGAGGCCGTGGAGAGCCTGGAGACGCTGACCGAGTCGCAGGCCGAGCTGCGCACCAGCAAGCAGAACGTCCGGACGAAGCTGACCGAGGCCCGGACGCTGCTGTCGAAGCTGACCGCCGAGGAGAAGGCGCGCCTGGCCGAGCTGGAGCGCGAGAAGGAGGCGGAGGCAAAGCGGAAGGCCGCGGAGCTGGCGGAGAAGCAGGCCGCCGCCAGGAAGGAAGCCGAGCAGAAGGCGAAGGAGTCGGCCGGCAGCGGTGGTACGGAGACGGGCTCGGGTTCCGGCAGCGGCACCGGCACCGGCACCGGCACCGGCAGCAGCGCCTCCACGAAGGCGGAGAAGGTCCTCGCGTTCGCCCGCGCCCAGATCGGCAAGCCGTACGTCTGGGGCGCGACCGGCCCCTCCTCGTACGACTGCTCCGGGCTGACGCAGGCGGCCTGGAAGGCGGCGGGCGTCGACCTCCCGCGTACCACCTGGGACCAGGTGAACGTCGGCACACGGGTCGCCACGGCCGATCTGCAACCCGGTGACCTGGTGTTCTTTTACGACGACATCAGCCACGTCGGGATCTACAAGGGCGACGGGATGATGATCCACGCGCCGAAGCCCGGGGCGAACGTGCGCGAGGAGTCGATCTACTACATGCCGATCTACGGGAGTGTGCGCCCCGCCTGACCGGGGAAGAGGGCCGGCCCGCGCCCGGGCCGGCCGCCGCGAGGGCGCTCAGGTCCAGAGCGTGGCGATGAAGATGTTCGCCAGGGTCAGCGCGCCGACCGCCGCGAAGAACCCCTTCTCGACCTTCTCCTCGTCCCGCTTGACGTAGACGAGCCCCAGGATCACCACCAGGAACAGCAGCTTGATCCCGATCTTGACGTTGTTCACGGGGTGGTCGTCGGCCTGGTCCAGGCCGACCAGGGCGATGCCGGTGACGAGCATGGTCAGCGCGCCGTGCAGCATGCCGGGGACGAACCGGGCGGTGCCGGCCTTCATCGCCTTCATCTGACCGAGGAAGCCGCCGAGCAGGGCGGCGATGCCGATGATGTGCAGGGCGACGACGAAATCGATGAGTACGCGCATGGTTTTGCACCCTAGAACCCTCTCCCCGGACCGCTCCGGGCAGGGTGGGTCAGGGTGGGGCCTACGGGTCGTTTGAATGATGAATGCACTTTTTGCCTGATTCTGCGGGCCTCGCTCTGGTCACTCATGCCGCACGACCGGTCATACAGCGACAATGCCACGCCAAGAGCGGGCAATAACCGTCATAACGACACCTTCCCGTGACCTGGGATTAGCGTCCCTTCCCGGTGGCCGTGGAGCAGGGACCGTCCTCGCCGGCCACCGGAGAAGCCCGCCGGTAGACCCCGCCGGGCCGTCGCACGGAAGGACGCCCGCCCCCGTGGCAGCGCATCGCAAACCCAGGCAGCGCCTCACCACCGCCTCCACGGCCCGCACCGCGGCGACCCTCGCCGTCGCCGGAGCCGCGACGGCCGCCGTGCTGCCGGGAACCGCGCACGCGGACCCCGCGCCCACCGCACGGCAGGTCAAGGCCCAGGTGGACCGGCTCTACCGGGAGGCGGAGGTCGCCACCGAGAAGTACAACGGCGCGAAGTCCGAGGCGACCGCCGCCGCCAAGTCGGTCGACGCCCTGCGCGACGAGGCCGCCCGCAGGACCGCCCGCCTCAACAGCGCCCGCGATGTACTCGGCGCGTACGCCGCCGCGCAGTACCGGTCCGCCGGCATCGACCCCTCCGTGCAGCTGGCGCTCTCCTCCGACCCCGACCAGTACCTGCGCCGCGCCACCTACGCGGAGCGGGCCGGTGAACGCCGGGCCGCCGAGGTGCGCTCGGTGCGCCGCCAGGTCGCGGAGATCGCCCAGGTACGCGCCGAGGCGGCCGGCAAGCTCACCGAGCTGGCCGCCCGGCAGGCCGCCCTCAAGGAGCACCGGGCGACCGTCCGCGCCAAGCTGGCCGAGGCCCGCCGCCTGCTCGCCCGCCTCACCCCGGCCGAGCGCGCCGCCTACGACGCCTCCGAGGACGGCCGCGGACCCGGTCGCGCGGACCGGAGCGCACCGCGCGGTGCCGTCGCCGCACCGGGCGCCCGCGCCGCCCAGGCCGTCGCCTTCGCGTACAGCGCGCTGGGCAAGCCGTACGTGTGGGGCGCGACCGGGCCCAACTCCTTCGACTGTTCCGGGCTGACCCAGGCCGCCTGGCGCGCCGCCGGAGTCTCGCTGCCCCGGACCACGTACACCCAGATCAACGCCGGGCAGCGGGTGCCGCGTTCCCAGCTGGCCCCCGGGGACCTGGTGTTCTTCTACTCGGGCGTCAGCCACGTCGGCCTGTACATCGGGAACGGCCGGATGATCCACGCGCCGCGTCCCGGGGCCCCGGTCCGGATCGCGCCCATCGACGAAATGCCCTTCGCGGGGGCGACCCGGGTGGCATAGGCTCCGGCGCGGCCCCTACCTCAACGGCCCGGAGGACACCCGAACATGCCGATGGACGCCGACGTCCAGACCCATGCCCGCACGCTCACGCTGCGCTCCCCGGACCATGTCCGCGTCGGGCCGTTCGTGATCCGCTACAACCCGGACTGGTCGCTGAAGTACGCCAACTACGCGATCCCGGACCAGGACGCCGAGCCGACGCCCGGCGAAGTCGACGCGCTCATAGCGGCGTTCGGCGAGCTGGAACGGATGCCCCGCCTGGAGTTCCTGCCCGGCTGGGCGCCGGCCGTCGAACCGGCGCTGCTCGCCGCCGGGTTCACCGTCGAGAACCGCGCCCCGGTCCTCGCCTGCGCCCCCGGCGGCCTGGTGGAGCCGAAGCCGGTCGCGGACCTGGTCATCGCCGAGCCCGCCACCGGGGCGGAGTTCGCCGCCGCCGCGCTCGTCCAGCACCTGGGCTACGGCGGGGAGGGCGAGCCCGAGGACGGCACGGCCCGGTGGCTGCGCAACGCGGCGGCGGGCGGCGGGGTCGCCGCGCTCGCCACGGTCGGCGGCGTCCCGGCGGGCGCGGGCGGCTGCTCGGTCCCCGTGGACGGCCTCAGCGAGCTGGCGGGCCTCGCGGTCGGCGCGGACTTCCGCCGCCGGGGCATCGGCGCCGCGCTCTCCGCACACCTGACGCGCACCGCGTTCGAGCGGGGCTGCCGGGTGGTGTGGCTGGAGCCGGGCGACGCCGACGTGGAGCGGATCTACGCGTCCATCGGCTACCGCAGGGTGGGCGAGAAGCTGAACATCTCGCTCGCCCCGGACAGGCCCTAGACCAGCCGCCGCGCCGTCGCCCAGCGGGTCAGTTCGTGGCGGTTGGAGAGCTGGAGCTTGCGCAGCACCGCCGAGACGTGGGACTCGACCGTCTTCACGGAGATGAACAGCTGCTTCGCGATCTCCTTGTACGCGTAGCCCCGGGCGATCAGGCGCAGGACCTCGCGTTCGCGCTGGGTCAGCCGGTCCAGGTCCTCGTCGACCGGGGGTGCGTCGGTGGAGGCGAAGGCGTCGAGGACGAAGCCGGCCAGGCGGGGCGAGAAGACCGCGTCGCCGTCCTGGACCCGGAAGACCGAGTCGACCAGGTCGCTGCCGGTGATCGTCTTGGTGACGTAGCCCCGGGCGCCGCCCCGGATGACGCCGATGACGTCCTCGGCGGCGTCCGACACGGAGAGCGCGAGGAAGCGCACCGGGTCCTCGGCGGCGGCCATCAGGGGCGCGCAGCGGCGCAGGACCTCGACGCCGCCGCCGCCGGGGAGGTGGACGTCGAGGAGGACGACCTCGGGGCGGGTCGCCGTGATGACGGTGACCGCCTGATCGACGTCGGCCGCCTCACCGACGACCTCGACGCCGGTCTCCTCGGTACGGCCGATCTCGGCCTGCACGCCGGTGCGGAACATCCGGTGGTCGTCGACGAGCACGACTCGTACCCGGCGCTCCGGGTTCTCCCGGCCCCCGGTCGCCTCACTGGTCCCGTTCATCGCTCGTCCTCTCCATCTCAAGCTCGACCTCGGTGCCCCCGCCGGGCACCGAACGCAGCCGGGCCGTACCGCCGTTGCGCTGCATCCGGCCGATGATCGATTCGCGTACGCCCATTCTGTCGCCCGGCACGGAGTCCAGGTCGAATCCCGGGCCCCGGTCGCGCACGGAGACGAAGACCGTGTGGCCCTCGACCTCCGCGTAGACCTGGACGGCGCCGCCCTCGCCACCGTACTTGGCGGCGTTGACCATCGCCTCGCGCGCGGCCTGCATCTGTGCGGCCAGCTTCTCGTCCAGCGGGCAGTCGCCGACGACGACGACCTCCAGGGGGACGCCGTGCTTGTCCTCGACCTCGGCGGCGGCCCGCTTGACGGCCTCGGCCAGCGTCTCCGGCTCGTCGGCCTCGTCCTTGCCGGTGCCCTCGGGGTTGTACAGCCAGTTGCGCAGCTCGCGCTCCTGGGAGCGGGCCAGCCGGCGGACCTCCCCGGCGTCGTCGGCGCTGCGCTGGATCAGGGTGAGGGTGTGCAGCACGGAGTCGTGGACGTGGGCGGCGACCTCGGCGCGCTCCTGGGCCCGGATGCGCATGAGGCGTTCCTCGGAGAGGTCCTGGGTCATGCGGACGAGGTAGGGGCCGGCCAGGAGGGCGATGCCGGTGAGCACGGCGATGGCGGCGGTGATGACGTTGCCGAGCTGGGCGGCGGAGCCGCGTACGACCATGAAGACGGCGAGCCCCAGGCCGACGAGGGCGACTCCGGCCAGGGCGCGGGCCACCTGCAGGACGCGGCGGCGGTGGCCGACCTCCATCCAGCGGGCGCGGCGGGCGTTGTCGGCCTGGCGCCACACCAGGACGGAGCCGGCGCCGATGAGAAGGCTGGGCCAGATGTAGCGGTCGGCCTTGCTGCCCATGTCGACGTTGCCGACGAAGACGGCGGCGCCGAACAGCAGCGCGATGAGGGCGAAGACCTGGCCCTTGTCGGGTTTGCGGAGGCGGCGGGTGCCGTCGGGGGCGGTCTCGAAGACGGACCGGGGCCCGTCCACGCCGCCGACGCCGAGCGGGACCACGATCCAGAACACCGCGTACAGCAGGGCGCCGAGGCCGTCCGCGAAGAACAGGCCGAGGAAGACGAACCGCAGCCAGACGACCGGGAGTCCGAGGTGGCCGGCGAGTCCGCGCGCCACCCCGCCGAGGAGACGGCCGTCCGCGCTGCGGTACAGCTTGCGCAGCGGGGGCTCCTCCGGGTCGGGGGCGTGGGAGCTTGCGGCTCGGGTGGTGGCGGCTGGCATGGTCCGATCGTCACATGCCCCTGCGGGTGAGGACATCAGGGTCGGCCCCCAGTTCGTCCCTGAGACGGCTGGGGTGCGGGGGCGGGGCGGGGCCCGGCACCCCTGAGAGACGGGCGGGTCAATATCAGGGACCGGCCAGGGTCGGTGCGGGTGCCGGTGGGGCTCGGGGGCCGTCACCATGGAGCCATGACCGTTCCCCAGGACGCGCCGCCCGGCGCCGCACCGCCGACTCCCGAGCCCGCTCCGCGCCTGCACCGCAGCCCTCGGCACAAGGTGGTGGCCGGTGTGTGCGGCGGGATGGGCCGGTACTGCGACGTCGATCCGGTGATCTTCCGGATCGTGCTCGGCGTGCTGTCGGTGACCGGTGGCTTCGGGCTCATCTTCTACGGCTTCGCCTGGCTGCTGATCCCGGCGGAGGGCGAGGAGGAGAACGAGGCGCGGCGGCTGCTGTCTGGCCGGGTCGAGCTGGCGTCGCTGAGCGCGGTGCTGTGCGCGCTGATCGGCTGCGGTCTGTTCCTGTCGATGCTGGGCAACGGGGGCACGCTGGCGTTCTCCGCGATGCTGTCGGTCGCGGTCCTCGGCTTCTCCATGTGGACGCAGGCGCGCAAGAAGGCCGGTCCGGAGGACCCGCTGCACCAGGCGGCGGCGCAGGCGGCGTCGGAGGCACCGCCCGAGGTGATGGCGCCGCCGGTGCTGTCGTGGCCGTCGTGGTGGCGCGACCCCATAGTCAAGGACGGGTCGACCGGAAAGGTGGCGATCGGTTACCTCTGGGGACCGCACGACGCCGCGGCCCTCGGCGAGCCGCCCGGGGCGACGCCCGACGCGCCGTTCCGCCCGCCGCCGCCCCGGTCCCGGGAGGTGCGGGAGCCGCGCTCGATCGCCGGCCCGGCCTTCCTCGGCGCCCTGCTCGCGGGCGGTCTCGGTACGGGGCTGACCTGGGATTCCCAGCCACTGGGCACCAGCCTGGAGATCGGTCTCGCCGCCGCGCTCGGGGTGTTCGGCCTGGCGATGCTGGTCAGCGCGTCCGTCGGCCGGACCGGCTTCGGCACGCTGCTGCTGGCGGTGATCACGTCCGGGCTGCTGGTGGGCGCCGCGTCGCTGCCCAAGGACATCAGCACCCACTGGGTGCGCGAGGAGTGGCGCCCGGCGTCCGTCGCCGCGGTCCGGCCGTTGTACGCGATCGGCACGGGCCAGGCCGAGCTGGACCTGACCCGGGTCACCGTGCCGAAGGGCGAGACCGTGCGGACCCGGGTGGAGGCCCGGGCGGGCCGGGTGCTGGTGCACGTCCCGCCGGAGGTCACCGTCCGGGTGCACGCCCGGACCCGGTTCGGCGCGCTCATGGTGGTGGACGGGCACCACAAGGGCGATCTGGACATCCGCGCCACCCAGGACCAGCGCAGGACGCTGCCCCCGGCCGAGGGCAGCACCCCGGGCGGCACGGTGGAGCTGGATCTGGAAGTGGAATACGGACAGGTGGAGGTCAACCGTGCCGCGTCATGACTTCCGGCCGGGCCGGGCCGTCACCGGCCTGATGACGCTGGCCCTGGCCGCCGGTTACGCGGCGGACGCGGCGGGCGCCTGGGACGCCCCGCCGCAGTTCTTCATCGCGCTGCTCGGCGGCGGGCTGTGGACGGCGGCCTGGGCGACCTGGATCAACTACCGCATCCGCCGTCGGCGCGCCGCGAAGAGCGCGTCCAGCGAGAGCGACGCGGCCCCGCCCAGCAGCAGCGGCAGCCATGCCATGAGGTAGACCAGGTCGTTGCCGAGGTAGTACGGGGAGACCTCCCAGCTGACGGTCAGCCACAGGCTCAGCGAGATGAGGGCGCCGCCGAGCGCGGCGATCCTCGTCCACAGGCCGAGGAGGGTGCCGATGCCCACGGCCAGCTCGCCGATGGCGATCGCGTAACCGAAGCCGGAGGGGCTGTTCAGCGCGAGGTCGACGAGGCCGGGGATGGCGGCGGAGTCGCGGACGGCGTGCATCTGCCCGCCGATCGATCCGGGGCCGGTGGCGTGGAAGAACGCGCTGTCGGTGAGCTTGTCGAGCCCCGCGTACACGAAGGTGACGCCGAGGAAGATCCGCAGCGGCAGCAGGGCGTGCTCCCGCGCCAGGTCCCGCAGGCTGCTGCCCTCGCCCTGGACCCGTCCCAGGCCCCGCCCGTTACCGCCGTACCCGTACATGCTTCTCCCGCCTTCCACGGCCGTGCCGTCGCTGCGGCCGCCCGGTCGCGGCCACCGGACCGTGCGGCCCGTGACCCGACCTTACGTACGAACGCGGCGAAAGCGTTCAGCGCGGTCCGGGTTCGCGGGCAGGCGCCGGATCAGTCCGTGACGTCGATGGCGACCGGGGCGGTCTCCGTGCCCGCGGCCGTCACGACCTGCACCTCGACCACGCCCGGCTCCACCTCGACCGGCACCGGCACGGTCAGCAGTGTGTCGGAGGGGTTCGCGAAGCCCCCGGCGACCGGCACCAGCGGGACATGGACGTGCACGGTCCCGATCCGCACCACGACCCGGGCCAGCCGGTCCGGGGCCCCCGCACCGGGCGGCACGAACCCGGCGCCCCGGATCTCGATGTCGTCCCCGGTCCGGATCGGCGCGTCCAGATCGCCCGCCTCCCGGGACCGGACGACGGAGAGCACGACGGGCCGGCCGCCCTCGCCGTACTTGCCGGTGAAGTAGACGGCCGCCGACACCGCCACCAGGAGGGCGAGGCCCCACGGCAGGTCGGGCAGCTGCTCGGGCCTGCGGGCCAGGCGGACCGCGGCGAACACCACGGCGACCGTGGACACCAGCACGTACTGCACGTCCGTGAAGCCGCCGCGCCCCGAGTCGTCGGTGAGCAGGTCCGCCGCGCGCGGCCGGTCGGCGCGCAGTTTCTGGAGCCGCCCGGACAGCACCCGTACGCTCACCACCCGGCGCGCGGCGACGGCCACGGCGCACACCAGCGCCAGCACGGCCACGATCCCGGCGCCGCGCGCCAGGTCCAGCCCCTCGATCAGTTCGTCGCGCCGGGCGTGCCCGGAGGCGGCGGCCAGTTCGAGGGCGAGGACGAGCACGGAGAACACGGCGAGCAGCACCCAGGACGCGGCGACCGCGCGGGAGGTGGAGAGCCGGTTGTCCTCGCCGATCAGCGGGGCGAGGAGGCCGCCGCGGGCCCGGTGGACGTGGGCGGCGGCGGTCAGCAGCACGGCGGTGACCAGTCCGGCGACGAGTCCGGCGGTACGGGCGTGGGTCCAGCCCGCCCCGATCGCGGTGGCGGCCTCGGCGAGGGCGAGGACGGCGAGGCCGCCCCAGACAATGACGAGGGTGCGCCGCCACACCTGGTACAGCCAGGCGTCCCCGGCCTCGCGGCCCCGGTCGGCCACCTCGCGCGCGGACTCGGTCAGCTCGTCGGAGACCCACTGCCGGGTGGCGGACGCCGACTGGGCGACCCCGGCGGGCAGCCCCTGTCCGGCGGCGAACTCGTCGCGCTTGGCCAGGAAGGCGGCCACCGCGCGCCGGTGTCCCTGGCGCGCCCCGTGCGGGCAGTCCCCGCAGGTGCAGCCGCCGCCGTGCGCGCCCTGTCGTGCCTCGTCCAACGCCACGGAGAACGCCGCCCCTTCCCGCCCCTGTTGCCGCCGTCGGCGGTCCAACTCGTCTGTGAACGCTGCGAATTGTGCCGTACGCGGGGCGGGGTTGCCGCATCGGGGCGCACCGGAGGGGCACCTTCGCCAGCGTGTTCGATACCCGCTCAGGCGCTGAGCACGAGGTAGGCCAGGCCGAACGTGCCCCGGTAGCCGCCGTAATAGCCGGTGCGGCGCTCGTCCACGGCGGCGACGACCCCGTCGCGCAGGGGGTGGTCCGGGTGGGCCAGCGCCCAGCGCTCGCCCCGGCCGATGTTGGCGTTCGCCTCGAAGAGGTCCCACTCGCGCCGGTCGGCGGCGGTCACCTGGAGCGCTCGGAGCCCCGCCGCCTCGGCCTGCCGGATGAGGTCGAGCAGCGAGCCGAAGTCCCCGCGCTCCGCCCCGAGCCCGGCGAGCGCCGCCTCGTCCGGCTCCCGCTCCCAGAACCCCTCGCCGAACAGCACCCGTCCGCCGGGCCGTACGGACGCCCGCAGCGCGGCCAGCGCCTCGGCTGTCCCGCCGGGCCAGGCGTGCGAGGCGCCGATGGACACCGCCAGGTCGTAGTCCCGCTCCTGCCATTCGGCGGCGGGCACCTCGTGGAACCGTACGCGCTCCGCGAGCCCCCGCTTCGCCGCGAGTGCCCGGCCTCGGGCGATGGCCTCCGCGTCGGTCTCGACGCCGTCCCCGGTGCTCCCGGGGGCGGACTCCACGAGGCGCATCAGCAGCTCGCCCCAGCCGCTGCCGAGGTCCGCGACACGGGCGCCGGGGGCGGGGGCGCAGGCAGTGATCAGCTGGGCGGCGTGCTCGTCGGAGAGGGGGGTGTTCCAGGTCAGGCGGTCGTTGTGGGCGGCGGACATCAGGGCGCGGATCTCGTTGTCGGACATGGGGGCGGAGCGTGTCATGGGTGCGGCGGCGTGCGCCACGCGTTTTCCGGGCGGCGGGGGCGCTTGCGAGGGGCGGTGCGCCTCCGGGGGGCGGTGCGCTTGCGGGGGCGGTACGCCGCCGGGGGGCGGGGCGCTGGCGGGGGCAGTGCGCCTGCGGCGGTGGTGCGCCTGCGGCGGGCCTGTTCCCCTCCCCGCCCCTTCCCGAAACCGGGGCGCTGCCCCGGGCCCCGCTCCTCAAGC
>NZ_VJNO01000002.1 GCF_007096885.1 Streptomyces sp. 130
CGGGCGGGGGGGGCCCGGGGGGGGGGGGGGGCGCGGGCCCCCCGGGGCCGGGGGCGCGGGGGGGGGGGGGGGGGGGGGGGGCCCCCCTGGGCCGGCCCGCGGCGCGGGCCGGCGGCACGGGACGGGGGCGGAGGTCAGCCCTGCTGCGGGTGGTGGGCCGGGATCGGGGGGAGCTCGCCGGTGTTCTCGTACGCCGTGAGCATGTCGATGCGGCGGGTGTGCCGCTCCTCGCCGGAGTACGGGGTGGAGAGGAAGATCTCCACGAACTTGGTGGACTCCTCGACCGTGTGCATGCGGCCGCCGATGGAGATCACGTTGGCGTCGTTGTGCTCGCGGCCGAGCGCGGCGGTCTGCTCGCTCCAGGCCAGTGCGGCGCGGACGCCCTTCACCTTGTTGGCGGCGATCTGCTCGCCGTTGCCGGAGCCGCCGATCACGATGCCGAGGCTGTCCGGGTCGGCGGCCGTCTTCTCGGCGGCGCGGAGGCAGAACGGCGGGTAGTCGTCCTGGGCGTCGTAGATGTGGGGACCGCAGTCGACGGCCTCGTGGCCCTGGGCCTTGAGCCACTCGACGAGGTGGTTCTTGAGTTCGTAACCGGCATGGTCGGATCCGAGGTACACGCGCATGGGAGGAGTGTGGCACGTGCGGTGCCCGGACAGGGACCAGGGCCCGTCCGGTGCCGGGCGGACGCGCGGAGGCCCGCCGTTCCGCGGTGCGGTCCGGCGGGCCTCCGAGAGGTGTCGCGGGGTCAGCCCCGGCGGCCCAGGAGCTTCCAGGAGGCCGGCAGCGCGCCCATGGCCAGCGCCGCCTTCAGGGCGTCGCCGAGCAGGAACGGGGTCAGGCCGGCGGCGATCGCGGCGCTCGCCGACATGCCGGTGGACAGGGCCAGGTACGGCACGCCGACCGCGTAGATGATCGCCGAGCCGAGGACCATCGTTCCGGCCGTGCGCGGCGCGGAGCGGTCGCCGCCGCGCCGGGCCAGGCCGCCGACGACGGTGGCGGCCAGGAGCATGCCGAGGACGTAGCCGAAGGAGGCACCGCCCGGGCCGGAGGTGCCGGCCGAGAACCACGGCATGCCCGCCATGCCGACGAGGGCGTACACGGCGAGGGAGAGGAAGCCGCGGCGGGCGCCGAGCGCGGTGCCGACGAGGAGGGCCGCGAAGGTCTGGCCGGTGACCGGGACCGGGGAGCCCGGGACCGGCACGGCGATCTGGGCGGCTATGCCGGTGAGCGCGGCGCCGCCGAGCACCAGGGCGGTGTCCACGGCGTAGCGGTGCCGGGCGGCGGGCAGCAGGTCGGCGAGGACCGCTCCGGTGCGGGCGGGGGCGGCAGCAGTGCTCATCGGGGACTCCGCGGGGGTGAGGGTGGAGAGGGACTGACCGTGACGCTATCCGACCGGGCCGCGCCCGATCACCATCAGCGGCCCACAAAGCGGTGATCGGGGCGTTGGTGGGATTCACACAAGGGGGGCGGCGCAATCATCGCGAAGCGTGATGCTGGTCACTGAGGTGGGCCCGGATGCGTCCGGGGCGGTCCGGGATGGAGAGCGGAAGCGGGACTGTGAACTCCCTCTAAAAGCGCGGGACGTGACGGTGGCCCGTCGCCCGCCGCCGCGTGCATGCCCGGTGTGGACCCGGTGACCGTATGGCGGACGGCGGTTACCGGCGAGCGGATCACGTGTCCAGACTGGGAAAACGTCCCCCCGTCTCACCGACCGAACAGAGCCCGTCCATGTCCCGGACCTCCGCGCCCTCCCCCACCGGCTCCGGCTCCCCGGCCACCGCGCCGGACACCGGCCCCGATGCGCCCCTGTCGCACGGACTGAAGCAGCGCCATCTCTCGATGATCGCCCTGGGCGGTGTCATCGGCGCCGGGCTCTTCGTCGGCTCCGGCGCGGGCATCGCCGCCGCGGGGCCCTCGATCGTCATCGCGTACGCCGTCTCGGGGCTGCTGGTGATGCTCGTGATGCGGATGCTCGGCGAGATGTCGGCGGCCAATCCGGCGTCCGGTTCCTTCTCGGTGCACGCGGAGCGGGCGATCGGGCCGTGGGCCGGGTTCACGGCGGGCTGGGCCTTCTGGGTGCTGCTGTGCACGGCCGTGGGCCTGGAGGGGATCGGCGCCGCCAAGATCGTGACGGGCTGGCTGCCGGGGACCCCGGAGTGGGCCTGGGTGGCGCTCTTCATGCTGGTGTTCCTGGGCACGAACCTGGCCTCGGTGACGAAGTTCGGCGAGTTCGAGTTCTGGTTCGCCGCGCTCAAGGTCACCGCGATCACGCTGTTCCTGGTGCTGGGCGTGCTGGCGGTGCTGGGCGTGCTGCCCGGCACCGACGCGCCGGGCACCGCCAACCTGACCGGGGAGGGCGGCTTCCTGCCGAACGGCCCGGACGGCCTGGTGATCGGGCTGCTCGCCTCCGTCTTCGCGTACGGCGGTCTGGAGACGGTCACCATCGCCGCCGCGGAGTCCGAGGACCCGGTGCGGGGCGTCGCGAAGGCCGTGCGGACGGCGATGTGGCGGATCGCGCTGTTCTACGTGGGCTCGATGGCGGTCGTCGTCACGCTGGTCCCCTGGGACGAGGCGAAGGTCGTGGAGGTCGGGCCGTTCTACGCGGCGCTGGACCACCTCGGCATCGGACAGGCCGCGCAGATCATGAACGTCGTGATCCTGGTCGCCCTGCTCTCCGCGATGAACGCCAACATCTACGGAGCCTCGCGCATGGCCTGTTCGCTGGTGGCGCGCGGCCAGGGCCCGAGGCGGCTGGGCCGGGTCTCCGGCGGGGTGCCGCGCACGGCGGTCCTGGTCTCGTCCGTCTTCGGCTTCCTCTGCGTGCTGCTGAGCTACTGGCGCCCGGACGACGTCTTCCCCTGGCTGCTCAACATGACCGGTGCGGTGATCCTCGTCGTCTGGATCTTCATCGCCGTCTCCCAGCTGATCCTTCGGGCGCGCCTGGAGCGCGAGGCACCCGAGAAGCTCGTGGTGCGGATGTGGCTGTTCCCGGGGCTGACGGTGGTGGCGCTGCTCGCCATGGCCGGCATCTTCGTGCTGATGCTCCGCCAGCCCTCCACCCGGGACCAGCTCCTGGCGTCGGGTGCGCTGACGGTGGCCCTGGCGGTGATCGGGGCCGTACGCCGGCGCAGGCGCGCGGAGGTCTGAGCCGAATCCTCGCAAAGCAGTACGAAACACCGGGTCCTAAGCCGAAGGGCTGACCCGGTGTTTCGCGTTTCTGCTGTTAGCCTGCTCTTGCATAGAGGTTGCAATAACAACTTGTCAGCAGTTGGAGGGTTCGACACCAATGGCCACGTACACGCTCCCGGAACTCCCGTACGACTACGCCGCGCTCGAACCGGTCATCAATCCGCAGATCATCGAGCTCCACCACGACAAGCACCACGCGGCGTACGTGAAGGGCGCCAACGACACCCTGGAGCAGCTGGAGGAGGCACGGGACAAGGAGGCGTGGGGAGCGGTCAACGGCCTCCAGAAGAACCTCGCCTTCCACCTCTCCGGCCACATCCTGCACTCGATCTACTGGCACAACATGACCGGTGACGGCGGCGGCGAGCCGCTCGCCGCGGACGGCGTCGGCGACCTCGCGGACGCGATCACCGAGTCCTTCGGCTCCTTCGCCGGCTTCAAGTCCCAGCTGACGAAGGCCGCGGCCACCACGCAGGGCTCCGGCTGGGGCGTCCTCGCCTACGAGCCGGTCAGCGGCAGGCTGATCGTGGAGCAGGTCTACGACCACCAGGGCAACGTGGGCCAGGGCTCCACCCCGATCCTGGTCTTCGACGCCTGGGAGCACGCCTTCTACCTCCAGTACAAGAACCAGAAGGTCGACTTCATCGAGGCGATGTGGGCCGTCGTCAACTGGCAGGACGTGGCCAAGCGCTACGCCGCCGCCAAGGAGCGCGCGGACGTGCTGCTGCTCGCGCCCTGAGCCGGCGCCCCGCCCGGGGCGCACCGGACGTCCTGCCTCGTGATCGTCTTCTCACCCTTCACCCGGCAGGCGGAAGAAGGAGAGGCCCCCGCCTGGACGTGACAGGCGAGGGCCTCTCTGCCGTCCGCCCCCGGCTGTCATGATGTCCGGCATGAGGAGCACGTCATGACGATCACCGTCCACGAGCTGGTGTACTACCCGGTCAAGGGCTGCGCCGGCACCCGGGCCGACTCCGCGCGGGTCACCACCACCGGCCTGGAACACGACCGGACGTTCATGGTGGTCGACGCGGCCGACGGCACGTTCCGCAGCCAGCGCGCCCACCCCGCGATGGCGGCGGTCGGCGTCCGGGTCCTGGACTCCGGAGCGGCCCTCGCCCTGTCCGCCGACGGCACCGGGACGCTGCGCTTCGACGTCGCCCCGGACGGGCCGCGCCGCGAGGTCAGCATGTTCGGCCGGGACCTCGGGGAGGCCGTCGACCAGGGGGACGAGGCCGCGGAGTGGTTCTCCGAGGCGCTGGGGGCCGCCTCCCGGCTGGTACGGGTGCGCCCGGGCTTCGACCGGGACGGCTGGGGCGAGACCCCCGGCAAGCTCAACTTCGCCGACGCGCACGCGGTCCTGGTCGCCTCGACCGCCTCGCTGGCCGGTCTCAACGCCCGCATCGCGGCCCGGGGCGACGCCGCGCCCGTGCCCATGGACCGCTTCCGGGCGAACATCGTGCTGACCGGTGACGACGAACCGCACTTCGAGGACCGGGTGACACGGATGACCGTGGGCACCGCCGAACTCGCCTACTCGGTGCGGGCGCTGCGGTGCAACGTCCCGCTCGTCGACCAGCGGACCGGGCGCCGCGCCGGACCGGAGCCGGTGCGCACGCTGGCCACGTACCGCAGGGAGCCGGAGTTCGGCGGCAAGCTCAGCTTCGGCGTGAAGAACGCGGTGGTCCGCGAGGGCGTGGTGCGGGTCGGCGACCCGGTGTCCGTCCACAGCCCGGTGGGCGGCTGAGCGACCCGTAAAACCGGCTGCCCCGCCGGTAGGACTCTCCTATCGTCGTGCTGATCCGCCCGGAACGGGACGACGACGTGGAGGATGACTGTGCGCTACCGCGAGCTGGGACGCAGCGGACTTTCGGTGTCCGAGATCGGTTACGGAGCCTGGGGCATCGGGGAGTCCAGCTGGGTGGGGGCGACGCGGGACGAGTCGCTGCGCGCCCTGCACCGGGCCGTCGACCTCGGGGTGAACCTGATCGACACCGCGCGCGGCTACGGAGAGAGCGAGCGCATCGTCGGGCAGGTGGTCCGCGAACGGGCCGGTGAGGAGGTGCTGGTCGCGACCAAGGTGCCGCCGAAGAACGGCGTCTGGCCGGCGGCGGACGGCACCGACCCGGCGGACGCGTTCCCCGGGGAGCACATCCGCAGCAGCCTGGAGACCAGCCTCGCCGCTTCCGGTCTCGACCACTTCGACGTGCTCCAGTTCCACGTCTGGAACGACGAGTGGCTGGGGCGCGGGGACTGGCTGGAGACGGTGGCGGAGCTGAAGCGGGAGGGCAAGATCCGCCTGTTCGGGGTCTCCGTCAACGACCACTCGCCGCAGAGCGCGGTGGCGCTCGTGCGCAGCGGGGTCGTGGACAGCGTCCAGGTCATCTACAACGTGTTCGACCAGTCCCCGGCCGAGGAGCTGCTGCCGGCCTGCGCGGAGCACGGGGTCGGCGTCATCGTCCGGGTCGCGCTGGACGAGGGCGGGCTGACCGGCCGGATCACCGCGGACTCGACGTTCCCCGAGGGCGACTTCCGCAACCGCTACTTCCGGGGCGACCGCCCGGCCCAGGTCGAGCGGCGCGTCGCGGCGATCGTGGCGGACCTGGGCATCGAGCCGGACGCGATCGCGGAGCACGCGCTGCGGTTCGTCCTGAGCCACCCGGCGGTCTCCACGGTGATCCCGGGGATGCGCAGCGTCCGGAACGTGGAGCGCAACACCGCGCTGAGCGACGGACGGCCGCTCACCGCGGAGCAGCTGGCGGTCCTGGCCGAGCACGGCTGGCCGCGCAACTTCTACTCCTGAGGGGCGCCCGCGTCCGCCGGGGTCTTCGTCCACGGGCTGACGCCGAGCCGGCCCGTGGTGCCGAGGTCCAGCTCCGGGGTGACCGTCACCGGCCGGGCGCCGGGCTTCGCGGTGACCTCGGCATAGGGGGCGTTGACCGGGACGCCGTCCGTGGTGGTGTTGCGCCAGGCGAGGTTGGCGTACGCGCTCTCGCCGGGGCGCAGTGTGACGGGGCGTGGTGCGGCGTCGCCGCCGAGGCCGCTGGAGATGTCGGAGGTGCCGTGCAGGATCTCGACCCCGGTCACCGGGTCGCGGTCCTCGTCGAGGAGCCGGAGCGCCGGGTAGCCGTTCAGCTGGTAGTCGGTGGTGGAGCAGTTGGTGAGGTGGATGCCGACGACCCGCAGCCCCATCGCGGCGTCGCCCCGGTCGTTGGTGACGCGGACCCCGGAGGGCGGGCAGGCGCCGGACGTCCCCTCGGCGGGGACGGCCCGCACCTTGGTGATCCGGGCCCGGTACGCGCGGGCCGAGCCCGGTCCGTCCTCGGCGTCCAGGGGCCGCCGCACGGTCTGGCCGGGCTTGACCGCCTCGACGGTGCGCGTGGTGCTGTCCCTGGCCTCGCCGAACCCGTTGACCAGGGTGAACGTGATGGTGTAGGTGAGCGGTTCGTCGTCCGTGTTGGTGACCTCGAACCCGGTGGACGGGGCGCCGGACGGGCCGCACCCGCCGCTGATGACCCGGACGTCGTCCCAGGTCCGCCCGGCGGGGTCGGGAAGCGGGGCGAGGGAGGCGCAGGTCGCCCCGGGCGAGGCGGAGGCCCCGGCGGTCTCCTTCCCGCATCCGGTGAGCAGCGCGGTGCTCGCGAGGGCGGCACACAGGGCGAGGGCGGTGACGGGGCGCATCCGCCCAGAAGATCAAAGAGCGCCCGGGGCGGGCTGTGTGCCAGGTCACATATCGCGTCACGGTGGCGTCACAGCCGGCGGCGGGGAGGGTGCCCCGCCGCCGGACCGGCCGTCAGTCGAAGATCGGGCCCTGGGTGCGGGTGCGCTTGATCTCGTAGAAGCCGGGGATCGAGGCGACCATCAGGGTGCCGTCCCAGAGCCTGGCGGCCTCCTCGCCCTTGGGGGCCGGGGTGACGACCGGGCCGAAGAAGGCGATCTGCTCGCCGTCGGCGCCGGGGACGGCGATGACCGGGGTGCCGACCTCCTGGCCCACCTTCTCGATGCCCTCCTTGTGGGAGGCGCGCAGCTCGGCGTCGTAGGTGTCCGAGTCCGCGTGGCCGGCGAGTTCGACGGGGAGGCCGACGTCCTTGAGCGCGCTCTCGACGGCCTCGCGGGTCGGGCCCTCGCCGCGGTTGTGGAAGCGGGTGCCGAGCGCGGTGTAGAGCGGGCCGACGACCTCGTCGCCGTGCAGCTGCTGGGCGGCGACCACGACGCGGACCGGGCCCCACGCCTTGTTCTCCAGCATGTCGCGGTACTCGGCGGGCAGCTCGTCGAGCCGGTCCTCGTTGAGCACGGCCAGGCTCATGACGTGCCAGCGGACCTCGACGTCGCGGACCTTCTCCACCTCCAGCATCCAGCGGGAGGTCATCCAGGCCCAGGGGCAGAGCGGGTCGAACCAGAAGTCGACGGGGGTCCTGCCGGTCGCCGTGCTGTTGTCAGGCATCTCTCTCCTCGAACGGGCGGATCGCGTCGGTGGACAAGTCTGTGCCCGACAACACCGGACGACGCTCCGGCCATTCCCGCCCGCGAGTCCGGAAGACGGCATGGGAGGATCAAACTATTCGAACGTGACACAAAGGAGTGTGCCGTGCCCGGCGAGAACCTGTCCCGAGACGAGGCCCGTGAGCGGGCCGAGCTGCTGACCGTCGACGGTTACGACGTCGAACTCGACGTGCGTTCCGCGACCGGCGGGGACGACATGGCGGACGCTCCGCTGACCTTCCGCTCGGTGACGACGATCCGCTTCCGCGCGGCGCGCGGCGGCGAGTCGACCTTCGCGGACCTGATCGCCCCGTCCGTCGACGCCGTGACGCTGGACGGCACCGCGCTGGACCCGGCGGCCGTGTTCGACGGGGCGCGGATCGCGCTGGCGGACCTGGCGGAGGGCGAGCACGTCCTGGTGGTCGACGCCCAGTGCGCGTACAGCCGGACCGGCGAGGGCATGCACCGGTTCGTGGACCCGGAGGACGGCGAGGTCTACCTCTACACCCAGTACGAACCGGCCGACGCCCGCCGCGTCTTCGCCAACTTCGAGCAGCCCGACCTCAAGGCCCCGTTCCGCTTCCGGGTGACCGCGCCCGCCGGGTGGACGGTGTGGAGCAACGGCGCGGAGGAGTCCCGCGAGGGCGGGGTGTGGCGGTTCGCGGAGACCGAGCCGATCTCGACGTACATCACGGCGGTCGTCGCCGGTCCGTACCACTACGTCACCGACTCCTACAGCCGGACCTCCGAGGACGGCACGACGCTGGAGATCCCGCTCGGCGCGATGTGCCGCAAGGGGCTCGCCAAGCACTTCGACGCCGACGACGTCTTCCTGATCACCAAGCAGGGCCTGGACTTCTTCCACGACAACTTCGACTACCCGTACCCGTTCGGGAAGTACGACCAGGCGTTCGTGCCGGAGTACAACCTCGGCGCGATGGAGAACCCGGGCTGTGTCACGTTCCGCGAGGAGTACATCTTCCGCGGCAAGGTGACGCAGGCGGCGTACGAGGGCCGGGCCAACGTCATCCTGCACGAGATGGCGCACATGTGGTTCGGGGACCTCGTGACCATGCGGTGGTGGGACGACCTGTGGCTGAAGGAGTCCTTCGCGGACTTCATGGGCGTCTTCGCGATGACCGGCGCGACCCGCTTCGAGGACGGCTGGATCACCTTCGCCAACAACCGCAAGTCGTGGGCGTACCGCGCCGACCAGCTGCCCTCCACCCACCCGATCACGGCCGACATCCGTGACCTGGAGGACGCCAAGCTGAACTTCGACGGCATCACGTACGCCAAGGGCGCCTCCGTCCTCAAGCAGCTCGTGGCGTACGTGGGGCGGGAGGCGTTCCTGGAGGGCGCCCGGCGCTACTTCAAGAAGCACGCCTACGGCAACACCCGGCTCGGGGACCTGCTGTCGGTGCTGTCCGAGACGTCCGGCCGTGACATGACCGCGTGGTCGCGCTCCTGGCTCCAGACCGCGGGCGTCAACTCGCTGACCCCGGTCGCGACCTACGACGCGGCCGGCCGGATCACCGAGCTGGCCGTCCTCCAGGAGGCCGCCGAGTCCCACCCGGAGCTGCGCCCCCACCGGGTCGCCATCGGCCTCTACAGCCGCAACACCGAGGGCGAGCTGGTGCGTTACGCGCGTGCCGAGGCGGACGTGTCGGGTCCGCGCACCGTGATCGAGGAGCTGGCGGGGGCCGAGCGGCCCGAGCTGATCCTCGTCAACGACGACGACCTGACGTACTGCAAGGTCCGCTTCGACGAGGTGTCGCTCGCCACCCTGCGCGCGCACCTGGGCGACATCACGGACCCGCTGGCCCGGGCGCTGTGCTGGTCGGCGCTGTGGAACCTCACCCGCGACGGGCTGATGCCGGCCCGCGACTTCGTCTCGCTGGTCCTGGCCTTCGCCGGGCGCGAGACGGACATCGGCGTCCTGCAGATGCTGCACGCCTGGACGCGCGGCGCGCTGGTGAACTACGCGGCTCCCGCGTGGCGCGAGGAGGGCGGCCGGGCGCTGGCCGAGGGCGCGCTCGGCGAACTGCGGCTCGCCGAGCCGGGCAGCGAGCACCAGCTCGCCTGGGCCCGGTTCTTCGCGTCGGTCGCCACGTCCGGCACCGACTTCCAGCTGCTGTCCGGGCTGCTCGACGGCACCGCCCGGATCGACGGGCTCGACGTCGACCAGGAGCTGCGCTGGGCGTTCCTGTCGCCGCTGGTCGCCCACGGCGCGGCCGACGAGGCGGCGGTCGACGCGGAGCTGGCCCGGGACGACACCGCCTCCGGCAAGCGCCACCAGGTGCGGTGCCTGGCCTCCCGGCCGTCCGCCGGGGTGAAGGCCAGGGCGTGGGCGGACGTCGTGGAGTCGGACGCGCTGTCCAACGCGCTGGTGGAGGCGACGATCGCGGGCTTCGCGCAGTCCTCCCAGCGGGAGCTGCTGGCGCCGTACGCCCCGCGGTACTTCGAGGCGATCGAGCGGGTCTGGGCCGAGCGGTCGATCCAGATCGGGATGGCCGTGGTCCGGGGGCTGTTCCCGTCCCTCCAGGACGACCCGGCGACCCTGGAGGCGACCGACGCGTGGCTGGAGTCCCGGGCGGACGCGGCCCCGGCGCTGCGGCGGCTGGTGCTGGAGGCCCGGGACGACCTGGCCCGGGCGCTGCGGGCGCAGGCCACGGACGCGGTGGCGTAGGCGGAGGGCGTCCGGCTCGGGGCGGCCCTGGC
The DNA here is from genome assembly GCF_007096885.1 of Streptomyces sp. 130. Classification (GTDB taxonomy): domain Bacteria; phylum Actinomycetota; class Actinomycetes; order Streptomycetales; family Streptomycetaceae; genus Streptomyces. The sequence continues at coordinate 10,390 of NZ_VJNO01000002.1, forward strand.
CCGGTTGCCCCGGTCCCGGGCAAGGGTGCCGTCCTCGAACGCCGGACGGGCTCGGTCGTGGTGCGGGACGGAAGACGGCCGTGCCGGGCGTCCCTGCTCCAGGACGGTGTCCTTGTCCGGGTATGTCGACGACCCTGTAACAGGGGTCAAGGCCGCGCCCGTCGGCGGGGTACACCGGAGCATGACCCAGAACACCCCGCTTCACTCCGGCCGTCCCGTGCCCGCTCACGGGCGTCAACGCGTCGTCTCCGCCGCCCAGTTGAAGGCGATGGGCGTGCCCCTCGGGCGGGCCGCGGAGCGGTGCCGGGGCGGTGGTCCGTGGCAGCGTCCGCTGCCCGGCGTCTTCGTCCTGCACCCCGGCCCGCTCAGCGGCCGGGAGCGGCTGCGGGCCGCCCTGCTGTACGCCGGGCGCCCCCCGGCCCCCGGGCGGCGCCCGGCCCCCCCGCGGACCGGGGACCCGGAGTACGGCGACGCGGTGCTCACCGGACTCGCCGCGCTCTCGCTGCACGGCTTCGCCGCCGCGCCGCCCGCCGCCTCCGTGGAGCGGGTCGATGTGCTGGTGCCCCGGGTGCGGCGGTCGCGCTCGGCCGGGTACGCCCGGCTGCTGCGGACCGCGCGACCGCCGTGCCCGGAGCTGGTGGACGGGCTGCCGGTGGCCCCGGTGGCACGGGCGCGGGCGGCCGCGGCGGCCCGGCTCGGGGACGCGGTCACGGTGCGCCGGCTGCTGACCGAGGCGGTGCGCGGCGGCCATTGCGAGCCGGGCGCGCTGGTGGGCGAGCTGAGCCGGGCCAAGGTGCTCGGCCGGCCGCAGGTGGCCGACGCGGTCGATGCGCTGCTCGCCGAGGGCCGGGCGATGGCGGAGGAGCGGCTGTACGCCGTGGTGCGCGCCCATGGGCTCGGGGAGCCGCTGTGGAACGTGGACCTGCGGCTGCCCGGCGGCCCGCACCTGGGCCGTGTGGACGCCTACTGGCCCGACGAGGCGGTCGCGGTGGAGCTGGACACCAGGGCGCCGCGCCACAGCCGGGACGACGAGGGGCACCGGGCCGAGTGGGCGGCTTACGCGACGCGGCGCGAGCACCTGGAACGGCTCGGGGTCACCGTCGTCCACCTCGCGCCGGAGAAGCTGCGGGACGCGCCCGGGCAGCAGGCGGCCGTGGTCCGGACAGCGCTGACGGCCGCGGCGGACCGGGAGCCGGCGGCGTACGTGATGATCCTTCCCCGCTGAACCGGGGGCCCACACCTCACGCCTCACATGGCTGAATTCATGCCCCGTATCCACCTTTTCGTCCCCGCTGACGCTTCGGCACCGGTGGCGAGATGCCGCCATGTCCTCAACAAGCCCCCCACAACTCTCCACAAACCCCTGTCATTTACGAAAGGGTGAGCGGTCATCCGGTACCGATTTCCGGACTCTCTCTTTCACATACAGGGAAGCTGATGACCTCCGAATCCCCCGGTTCCATATCCGGAGCGAGACGCGCGGCCCGGGTGGCGGCCGCCGCCGGCCTGGTGGCCGCGCTGGCCGCCACCGGTGTCGCCCCCGTCTTCGCCGCCGACGACCCGGCCACCGCACCCGTCAAGGCCACCCGCACCGCTCCCGCGGACAAGCTGGGCTCCGCCGACGCCGAGGTCCTGACCAAGGCCAAGGCCAAGGGCGAGAAGAACGTCACGATGATGGTCGCGACCGCCCCCGGCGCGACCGAGCAGGTCACCAAGCAGCTGGACGCCGTCAAGGGCTCCGTGCTGGGACGCGCCTACGACAAGCTGGGTTACGTACGGGCGACCGTGCCGACCGCGACCGCCGAGGCCACCATCAAGGCGGCGTCGAAGCTGAGCTCCGTCCACGGCATCGATCTCAAGCAGGAGATCATGCTGGACGACCCGACGCCCGCCGCGGACCGGGCGGCCGGCGCCAGGACCAAGGCGAAGTCCACCGGCAGCTACCCGGCCCCCGGGAAGAAGACGCCGGCGAAGAACCCGTACAACCCGTCCTTCGAGACGGGCGCGGTCGACTTCGTGCAGCAGCACCCGAAGGCGGACGGCCGCGGGATCACCATCGGCGTCCTGGACGCGGGCGTCGACATCGCGCACCCGGCGCTCCAGAAGACCACCACCGGTGAGCGCAAGATCACCGACTGGGTGACCGCCACCGACCCGGTGAGCGACGGCGACGGCACCTGGCTGCGGATGACGGACGCCGTCTCCGGCCCGGTGTTCACCTACAAGGGGCGTACGTACAACGCGCCCAAGGGCTCGTACCGGATCAGCCTGTTCGCCGAGGCCGCCACCAAGGGCGGCGACATGGCGGGCGACCTGAACCGCGACGGCGACACCACCGACACCTGGGCCGTGCTCTACGACCCGGTCAGCGGCGCCTCCCGGGTGGACCTGAACAACAACGGCGACTTCCGCGACGACACCGCCCTCAAGCCGTACAAGGAGAAGCACCAGGTCTCCTACTTCGGCGAGGACGACCCGCGCACCGACGTCGTCGAGCGCATCCCGTTCGTGGTCGAGAACCGCGAGGACGTCGTCTACAACGCGGCCGGCGACACCGCCGACTACGTCTCCATCGGGGTCATCGAGTCCGAGCACGGCACGCACGTCGCGGGCATCACCGCCGCCAACGGCCTCTTCGGCGGCAAGATGAACGGTGCCGCGCCCGGCGCGAAGATCGTCTCCTCGCGCGCCTGCACCTGGTCCGGCGGCTGCACCAACATCGCGCTCACCGAGGGCATGATCGACCTCGTCGTGAACCGCGGCGTCGACGTCGTCAACATGTCGATCGGCGGTCTGCCGCCGCTGAACGACGGCAACAACGCCCGCGCCGAGCTGTACAAGCGGCTGGTCGACATCTACGGCGTCCAGCTGATCATCTCGGCCGGCAACGACGGCCCCGGCGTCAACACCATCAGCGACCCCGGCCTCGCCGACCACGTCATCTCGGTCGGCGCGTCGGTCTCCAAGGAGACCTGGGCCGCCGACTACGGCTCGGCCGTCACCAAGAAGTACGACATGATGCCGTTCTCCGCGCGCGGTCCGCGTGAGGACGGGGGCTTCGCGCCGACCCTGACGGCGCCCGGCGCGGCGATCAACTCGACGCAGACCTGGCTGCCCGGCGCGCCGGTCAAGGAGGCGGGCTACTCCCTCCCGGCCGGCTACTCCATGCTGCAGGGCACGTCGATGGCCTCCCCGCAGGCCGCCGGAGCGGCCGCGCTGCTGCTGTCCGCCGCGAAGCAGAAGCACATCGAGCTGCCCCCGGCCGACCTGCGCACCGCGCTGACCAGCACCGCCACCAAGATCAAGGACGTGCCCGCGCACGCCCAGGGCGCCGGTCTGATCAACGTCGTGGACGCCTGGAAGCTGATCTCCAAGAAGGGCGCCCCGGCGCACGAGTACACGGTCAAGGCCCCCGTCGACACCGCGATCGACTTCGCGCTGAAGACCCCGGGCTTCGGCACCGGCCTGTACGACCGCGAGGGCGGCCTCCGGGCCGGCCAGAAGAAGACCTACGACGTCACGGTCACCCGCACCACGGGCCCGGACAAGAAGGTCGAGCACACGCTCTCCTGGAAGTACGACGACGGCACCTTCTCGCTGGCCGGCCCCAAGAAGGTCGCGCTGCCGCTGGGCAAGCCCGTCACCGTCAAGGTCCAGGCGAAGCCGCGGACCGCGGGCGTGCACAGCGCGATCCTCCAGCTGGACGACAAGAAGACCGCCGGCACGGACCAGCAGATCCTGACGACGGTCGTCGTCTCCAAGGAGCTGGCGAAGCCGTCCTACGCGTTCAAGGCGTCCGGCTCGGTGCAGCGCAACGGCACCACGTCGTACTTCGTGACCGTGCCGGAGGGCGCCAAGACCCTCGAGGTCGCGATGAGCGCCCTGCGCTCGGGCAGCCAGACCCGCTTCATCTCCATCCACCCGTACGGGGTGCAGATGGAGGACAGCGGTACGCCGTTCTGCTACCCGAACTACGAGAACCCGTCCAACACCTGCCGCCCGGACGCGCGCTCCTACGCGGACCCGCAGCCCGGTGTCTGGGAGATCGAGGTCGAGGCCCGGCGCACGTCGCCGCTGCTGGACAACCCGTACAAGCTGGACGTGGCGCTGCTCGGCGCGACCTTCGACCCGGCGGTGCGGACCATCGCCGAGGCGAAGATCGGCACCCCGGCCTCGGTCGACTGGACCGTGACCAACAACGCGGGCGCCCTGGAGGGCACCCTCAAGGGCGGTTCGCTGGGCTCGGCCGACGTCGAGCGCCCGTCGATCTCCACCGGCGGCTCGTACACCAAGCAGGTCACCATCGGTGAGGGCGTCGAGAAGCTGGACGTCGCCATCGGCGGGACCAGCGACGCCAACGCGGACCTCGACCTGTACGTGTACCGGGGGAGCGCCCAGGTCGGCGCCTCCACCACGGCCGGTTCCGAGGAGTCGGTCAGCCTGGTGAAGCCGGCCGCCGGCACGTACACCGTCCTCATCGACGGGTACGACGTCCCGGCCGGGACGACCGAGTACGACTACCGCGACGTGTACTACTCCGCGTCGCTCGGCACGCTCTCCGTGGACGAGTCGAAGGCCGTGAAGCTGGCCCCCGGCGCGTCGGCCGAGGTCGGCGCCGAGGTGAAGGTGGCCGGTGCGGCCCCCGAGGGCCGGCGGTTCTTCGGCGAGGTCGGTCTCGTGAACGCCCGGGGCATCGTGGCGGGCACCGGCAGCGTCGTGATCGAAAAGGTCGTGCCGTAACCACACGGTGCTGAACATGTGATCCGTACGGCAGTGGGGCGGGTGCTCACCGGGCACCCGCCCCACTGTGCTGCGCGCCACTCGTCCGCAGGCCGGACAATGGATTGGACAAGGCGGCCGTGGACATACGCATCATGGACCGGCAACCGTGCCCGTTCGTACGTCTGAGGGAGTTCCTGTGAAGGTCGGAATCGTCGGCGCCACCGGTCAGGTAGGCACAGTCATGCGCGGCATCCTGGCCGAGCGGAAGTTCCCGGTCGACGAGCTGCGGCTGTTCGCCTCCGCGCGCTCCGCGGGCTCCGTCATCGAGTGGCAGGGCCGCGAGATCACCGTCGAGGACGCCGCCGAGGCCGACTACACGGGCCTGGACATCGTGCTGTTCTCGGCCGGCGGCGCGACCTCGAAGGCGCTCGCCGAGAAGGTCGCCTCGCAGGGCGCCGTCGTGATCGACAACTCCTCCGCCTGGCGCAGGGACCCCCAGGTCCCGCTGGTCGTCTCCGAGGTCAACCCGCACGCGGTCGCCAACCGCCCCAGGGGCATCATCGCCAACCCGAACTGCACCACGATGGCCGCCATGCCCGTGCTGCGCCCGCTGCACGAGGAGGCGGGTCTCGAAGCGCTGACCGTCGCCACGTACCAGGCGGTCTCCGGGTCCGGCCTCGCCGGTGTCGCCGAGCTGCACGGCCAGGCGTCCAAGGTCGTCGCCGACGCGGACAAGCTCACGCACGACGGATCGGCCGTGGACTTCCCGGAGCCCGGCGTCTACAAGCGCCCCATCGCCTTCAACGTGCTGCCGCTGGCCGGCTCGATCGTGGACGACGGTTCCTTCGAGACGGACGAGGAGCAGAAGCTCCGCAACGAGTCCCGCAAGATCCTGGAGATCCCGGAGCTGAAGGTCTCCGGCACCTGCGTCCGCGTCCCGGTCTTCTCGGGCCACTCCCTCCAGGTCAACGCCCGCTTCGCCCGCCCGGTCTCCGTGGAGCGCGCCTACGAGCTGCTGAAGGACGCGCCGGGCGTCGAGCTGTCCGAGATCCCGACGCCGCTGCAGGCCGCGGGGCAGGACGCGTCGTACGTGGGGCGCATCCGCAACGACGAGACCGTGGAGAACGGTCTCGCGCTGTTCGTCTCCAACGACAACCTCCGCAAGGGGGCCGCGCTGAACGCGGTCCAGATCGCGGAGCTCGTCGCGGCGGAGCTGCGCGGCTGAGAAATGCGAGCCTCGGCCGGCGCTTGAAGGGGTCAGGCGCCGGCCGAGGCCGGCCTGCGCACCTCGAAGTGCCAGCAGCCGTACTCCAGGGCCCGTACGTGCACCAGCGCCACCGCCGGGTCCGCGAAGGCCTCCGTGAACGCCTCGTCGAAGCCCCGCTCCTCGTCCCCGGGGATCTCCAGGAGCCGGCCGCCCACGATGCGGCCCCGCGCGTCGTAGCGGCGCACGGTGCGCAGCGCGCCCGCGCGGGAGAAGGGGTAGCCCTTCCGGCCGGGCTCCGGCCCGTCGCACGGGTCGGCGTGGATGAAGACCGGGCCCTGCTCGTCGTACGCCCCCGGGCGGGCCCCGGTCGCCGCCGCCCAGCGGCGCAGCGGGGCGTACGAGACGAGGGCGATGCGCTCCCCCGGTTCGGCGCCGCGCAGGCAGCACCGCAGCGGGGCGCCGCCCTCGGTGGCGGTGTACGGGACGCAGGGCTGCCCGGCGTCGTCGGTCTTCCGGAGTCCGCCGAGCGCGTCCGGTTCGATGGCGCGTGCCTCGTAAGTGGTCATGTGCCGAGCGTGCCGCGCGGAATCGCCCCGGTCCGGCGGAAATCGGACATCGCCCTGGGTGCGGGTCCCGTGGAAGGATGGCGGGAAACATCACAGAGCAAGGAGATGACCGCGTGCCTGGCACGAATCTGACCCGCGAAGAGGCACAGGAGCGGGCGCGCCTGCTGACCGTGGACGCGTACGAGATCGATCTCGACCTCTCCGGGGCGCAGGAGGGCGGGACCTACCGGTCCGTCACCGTCGTGCGCTTCGACTCCGCCGAGGCCGGTGCGGAGACCTTCATCGACCTGGTCGCCCCCGCGGTGCACGAGGTCGAGCTGAACGGCAGGGCGCTGGACGTCGCGGCGGTGTTCCGCGACTCGCGCATCACGCTCTCGCACCTGCAGGCCGGGGCCAACGAGCTGAAGGTCGTCGCGGACTGCGCCTACACCAACACCGGTGAGGGCCTGCACCGCTTCGTCGACCCGGTCGACCAGCAGGCTTACCTGTACACGCAGTTCGAGGTGCCGGACGCGCGCCGCGTCTTCGCGAGCTTCGAGCAGCCCGACCTGAAGGCGACCTTCCGGTTCACCGTGAAGGCCCCGTCGGGCTGGACCGTGATCTCCAACTCGCCGACCCCGGAGCCGAAGGACGACGTCTGGTCGTTCGAGCCGACGCCGCGCATCTCCTCGTACATCACCGCGCTGATCGCCGGCCCGTACCACTCGGTGCACAGCAGCTACGAGAAGGACGGCGTGACCGTCCCGCTGGGCATCTACTGCCGGCCCTCGCTCGCCGAGTACCTGGACGCGGACGCGATCTTCGACGTGACCCGGATGGGCTTCGACTGGTTCCAGGAGAAGTTCGACTACGCGTACCCGTTCGCGAAGTACGACCAGCTCTTCGTGCCGGAGTTCAACGCGGGCGCGATGGAGAACGCGGGCGCGGTCACCATCCGCGACCAGTACGTCTTCCGGTCCAAGGTGACGGACGCGGCGTACGAGACGCGCGCCGAGACCATCCTGCACGAGCTGGCCCACATGTGGTTCGGCGACCTCGTCACGATGGAGTGGTGGAACGACCTCTGGCTGAACGAGTCGTTCGCCACGTACACCTCGATCGCCTGCCTGGCGTACGCCGAGGGCTCGGGGTGGCCGCACTCCTGGACCACGTTCGCCAACTCCATGAAGACGTGGGCCTACCGGCAGGACCAGCTGCCCTCGACCCACCCGATCATGGCCGACATCCGCGACCTGGACGACGTCCTGGTCAACTTCGACGGCATCACGTACGCCAAGGGCGCCTCGGTCCTGAAGCAGCTGGTGGCGTACGTCGGCATGGACGAGTTCTTCAAGGGCGTCCAGGCGTACTTCAAGGCGCACGCCTTCGGGAACACCCGGCTGGCCGATCTGCTGGGCGCGCTGGAGCAGACCTCCGGCCGCGACCTGAAGACCTGGTCGAAGGCGTGGCTGGAGACGGCGGGGATCAACATCCTGCGCCCGGAGATCGAGACCGACGAGAACGGCCACGTCACCTCGTTCACCGTGCTCCAGGAGGCGCCCGCGCTGCCCGCCGGCGCCAAGGGCGAGCCGACGCTGCGCCCGCACCGGATCGCCATCGGCTGCTACGACCTCGATGAGGCCGGCAAGCTGGTGCGCACGGACCGGATCGAGCTGGACGTCGACGGCGAGCGCACCACCGTGCCGTTCCCGGCCGGCACCGCGCGCCCGGCCGTCATCCTGCTCAACGACGACGACCTCTCGTACGCGAAGGTCCGCCTGGACGAGGAGTCGCTGCGGGTCGTCACCGAGCACCTGGGCGACTTCACCGAGTCGCTGCCGCGCGCCCTGTGCTGGGCGTCCGCCTGGGACATGACCCGCGACGGCGAGCTGGCCACCCGCGACTACCTCGCCCTGGTCCTGTCGGGGATCGGCAAGGAGTCGGACATCGGCGTCGTGCAGTCGCTGCACCGCCAGGTCAAGACGGCGATCGACCTGTACGCGACGCCGGAGTGGCGTGAGGCGGGCCTGACGCAGTGGACCGACGCGACGCTCGCGCACCTGCGTGCGGCGGAGCCGGGCAGCGACCACCAGCTGGCCTGGGCGCGCGCCTTCGCGGCCACCGCCCGCACCCCGCAGCAGCTCGACCTGCTCCGCTCGCTGCTCGACGGCGCCGAGGCGATCGAGGGCCTGGCCGTGGACACCGAGCTGCGCTGGGCGTTCGTCCTGCGGCTGGCCGCCACCGGGCTCATCGACGAGGAGGAGATCGACGCCGAGTACGCGCGGGACCGGACGGCGGCGGGCGAGCGCCACGCGGCCTCGGCACGGGCGGCGCGGCCCAGCGAGGAGGCGAAGGCCGAGGCGTGGGCGTCGGTCGTGGAGTCCGACAAGCTGCCGAACTCCCTCCAGGAGGCGGTCATCGCCGGCTTCGTGCAGACGGACCAGCGCGAGCTGCTGGCCCCGTACACGGAGAAGTTCTTCGCCGCGGTGAAGGGCGTCTGGGACTCGCGGAGCCATGAGATGGCCCAGCAGGTCGCGCTCGGCCTGTACCCGGCGCTCCAGGTCTCGCAGGAGACCCTGGACGCCACGGACGCCTGGCTGGCCTCGGCCGAGCCGGGTGCGGCGCTGCGCCGGCTGATGTCGGAGTCCCGCTCGGGCGTGGAGCGCGCCCTGCGGGCCCGCGCGGCGGACGCGGCGGCCGCGACCGCGTAACTGGAAACCGCCCGGCGGACAGGCGCTGAAGCGCAGCCGTCCGCCGGGCGGGGGCCGGGGGGCCGGACGGGCCCTACGCGGCCGACGCCTCGAAGCGGGCCCTGAGGTCGGCCGCGCCGGCCTCGGTCAGGGAGCCGTGCAGGCGCATCCGGGCGACGCCGCCGTCGGGGAAGGCGTCGAGGCGCACATGGGTGACCACGGCCTGAGCCGGCAGCACGAAGCGGTGCGGGGTGTCGGGCTGGAGGCGGGTGCGCGGGATGATCTCGAACCAGTCGCCGCTCTCGCCGTCGCGGCCGTGCAGGGCGATCCAGCCGGCCGCGTTGCCCTTGAGGTAGGCGGTGTCGATCTCGACCGCGCGGACGGCGCCCTGGGCCGGCAGCCGGAAGCGGACCCAGTCGTTGGTGTCGCGGACCCGGCGGCGGCGGTTCTCCCAGCCGTCGTCCATCTTGCGGGAGGTGCCCGGCAGGATGATCTGGGTCGGCGAGGAGTAGAACCGGTCCGAGGCGTCCTCGTAACTGCCGCCGTTCAGGACCGAGATCAGGTCGAACGTGGAGAGCGCCGCCAGCCAGGCCGGGTCCGGGACCACCTCGCCGTGCACGCGGAGGCGGGCGATGCCGCCGTCGGGGTGCTGGCAGAGGCGGATGTGGGTGTAGCGGCGTCCGCCGGTGATCTCGAAGCCGTTGGCGGCGTGGCCGCGCACGGGGGTCGGGGGGACGATCTCCTCCCACTTCACGTCGTCGGCGAGCAGTTCCTCCGGGCCGGGCGCGCCCTCGACGCAGGTGGCCTGGACGGAGACGCGCTGCGGGTAGTTGCCGCGGAAGTGGGCGGTGTCCACGACGATGCCGCGGATGATGCCGGGGGCGCCGAGCCGGATCAGCGCCCAGTCGTGCTCGTCGGGGGCCGGGAAGGGGTGCTCGGCGTCCGCGCCGCGCCGGCGGCGGGTCTCCCAGCCGTCCATGATCTTGCCCTTGTGGCCGAAGTGCTCGGGGTCGAAGACCGCGCGCTCCCGGACGAGCAGGTTCTCGCGCTGGGCGAAGAACTCGTCGTTGGCCGCGATCACGCCCGCGCCGAGCCGCCGGTCGGCGAGGTCCACGAGGTCGGTGAAGGGGAGGTCGGCGGTCCGGTAGTCGGCGTAGGGGTCGCCGCCGCCGTACGGTGCCGCGTCGTTGGCGTGGGGGTCGTCGTGCCCGGTCTCATTCTGTTCGATGGTCATGCGTTCACTGTCGTACGCGGCAAGCCGGTAGGTCCATCGAAAGTTTCCGCACGCATCGTTCAGCCGGGCTGAACGGTCGTCTCGTCGCCGTACGGTTCCGCCGCCTCGCGCAGCGCCGCGAGGACCCGGGCCACCGCCGGGGCGTCCTCTCCCCCGCGCCGGACGGCGGCCACGACATGGCGGCGGGGCCGGTCCGCGTCGAGGACCCGCATCACCACGCCCTCCCGGCCGTGCCGTTCCGCCGAGGCCAGGCGCGGGACCAGGGCGATCCCCAGATCCGCGGCGACCATGGCGAGGATCGCGGTCCAGCCGGACGCGCTGTGCGCCTGCTCGGGTACGAAGCCCGCCGCCCGGCACGCGGAGACGGTGATCTCCGACCAGGGGCCCGAGCCGCCGTAGATCCAGGGCTCGGCGGACAGGTCGGCGAGGCGCAGCCCGGGCGCGTCGGCGAGGCGGTGGCCGGCCGGCAGCGCCACGTCGAGCGGGTCGGCGAGCAGCGGCAGGACGGTGAACCGGGGGTCGCGGGCCGTCGGGGCGTCGGCGGCCAGCGACAGGGCGAGGTCCACCTCGGCGGCGGCGAGCAGTTCGTACGCCTGGGCGGCCTCCGCCTCGCGCAGCCGGATCTCGGGGCCGGGGCGGGGGTCGGCGCGCAGCCGCTGCACGGCCGGGACGACGAGGGCGGGCACGGCGGTGGCGAACGCGGCGACCCGGACCTCGCCGGCCTCGCCGCGCAGGTAGCCGGTCAGTTCGGCGTCGGCGCGCTCCAGTTGGGCGAAGACCGCCTCGGCGTGGCGCAGGACGAGATGGGCGGCGTCGGTGAGGCGGACCCGGCGGCCCTGGGCCTCCAGGAGCGGCACGCCGAGCTGCCTGGCCAGGTTGGAGAGCTGTTGGGAGACCGCCGACGGGGTCATCAGCAGGGCGTCGGCGGTCGCGGTGACCGTGCCGCGGTCGCGCAGGGTGCGCAGGATGCGGAGCTTCTTGACGTCCCACTCGGTCATGCGCGCAACCTACCGCCGCACCCGGGTCCGGACACGCGTGTGCGCCGCGCGGTGACGGTCACCGTGCGGCGCACCCGTGGCGTGCGGGGCGGGCCGGGGCGTGGTCCCGGTCGCCGGCAGGTGGGTCAGGCCTGCTTCTTGGACTTGTCGAGCACCATGACCAGGCCCGCGATGACCCCGAACAGGACGAGGGGCGCCAGGACGAACAGGCCGAGCGTGTCGATCACGCTCAGGCCGGTACCCGGGTCGTCGCCGTCGTCGCGGGTGAGCGCGAGCGCGGGGGACGACATCAGCAGCATCATCAGCGTCGTTCCGGCGGCGACGGCGCCGGCGCGCATAGCGTTCTTCTTGTCCACGGTGCAAACGTAGCGAACGCCCGCGCGGGCCGCGCGCCCGGGGGTGCCGTACGGGGCCCCCTCACGGCGTGCGGCCCTCCCCGGGCTCCCGCGGGGCGCGCAGGACCTCCATCAGGCGGTGCAGCCGGGGCGAGGCGGCCAGTTGCTCCAGCGTGACCGGGGCGCCCTGCGCGTCGGCGATCGGCAGCCGCCAGTTGGGGTACTGGTCCCAGGTGCCCGGGAGGTTCTGCGGGCGGCGGTCGCCGACGGTGTCGGGCAGCCAGATCCCGGTCATCCGGGCGGGGGTGCGCAGCAGGAAGCGGTGGACGGCCCGGACCGCCGCCTCCTCGTCGCCGCCGCCCTCGGCGAGCGCGCCGCCCTCGGGCAGCAGCCCGAGCCGGGTGAGCAGGGCCAGCCACTCGGCGGTCTCCGCGCGGTCCTCCCTCAGCTCCTCGTCCAGGGGGCGGGCGAGCAGGCCGAGGCGGTGGCGCAGCGTCACATGGTCGCCGGTCAGCCGGGCCGCGGTGGACGGCAGGTCGTGGGTGGTCGCGGTGGCCAGGCAGTCCCGGCGCCACCGCTCGGGGGCCAGGGGGCGCCCGTCACCCGCCCAGTCCCGCTCGAACCAGAGCACCGAGGTGCCGAGGACGCCGCGCCGGGCCAGCGCCTCGCGGACGCCCGGCTCGACCGTGCCCAGGTCCTCGCCGACGACCACGGTGCCGGCCCGGTGCGCCTCCAGGACCAGGACGGCGAGCATCGCCTCGGCGTCGTGCGAGACGTAGGTGCCCTCGGTGGGCGGGCGGCCCTCGGGCACCCACCAGAGCCGGAACAGGCCCATCACGTGGTCGATGCGCAGGGCGCCCGCGTGGGCGAGGGCGCCGCGCAGGAGGCCGCGGTAGGGGGCGTAGCCGGAGGCGGCGAGGGCGTCGGGGCGCCAGGGCGGCAGGCCCCAGTCCTGGCCGCGCGCGTTGAACGCGTCCGGGGGCGCGCCGACGGACATGCCGTGGGCGAAGGCGTCCTGCTGGGCCCAGGTGTCGGCGCCGCCGGGGTGCACGCCGACCGCGAGGTCGTGGACGACGCCGATGGGCATCCCCGCCTGCCGGGCTGCCCGTTGGGCGTCGGCGAGCTGGGTGGCGGTCAGCCAGGCGAGCCGGCAGTGGTGGTCGACCCGGTCCAGCAGCTCGGCGCGGGCGCGGGCGGTGGCGTCGGAGCGGGGGTCGCGCAGCTCGTCCGGCCAGCCGTGCCAGTCGGGGCCGTGCACCTCGGCGAGCGCGCACCACAGGGCGTGGTCCTCCAGGGCGCGGCCCTGGGCGGCGAGGAAGTCGCAGTACTCGGCGTGCCGGCCGGGGGTGAGCGGGACCGCGAGGATCTGGTCGAGGGCCTGCCGCTTGAGCGCCCAGACGGCGTCCCGGTCGATGAGGGCGCCCTTGTCCAGGACGGCTTCCCGCAGCTCGGCGCCCTTGCGGCGCAGCGCGTCCAGCGCCACCGGGTCGGGCACGTGCCCGTACTCCGGGACGGACTCGACGCGCAGGTGCACCGGGTCGGGGAAGCGCCGCGACGACGGGCGGTAGGGCGAGGGGTCGGTGGGGTCGCCGGGCAGCGCCGCGTGCAGCGGGTTGACCTGGACGAAGCCGGCCCCGAGTCGGCGGCCGGACCAGGCGGCGAGGTCGGCGAGGTCCCCGAGGTCGCCCATGCCCCAGGACCGGGCGGAGAGCAGGGAGTAGAGCTGGACGAGGAAGCCGTGGGTGCGCCCGGGCGGCTGCGGGACCCGGTCCGGGGCGACGACGAGCGTGCAGTCCTGGGGCGCGCGGTCCGGTGCGCGGACGGTGAGCCGGTGCACGCCGAGCGGGGGCTCGGCCCACCAGCGGGGGGCGCCGCCCGGCCGGGCCGGCCCGGGCCCTCCTGTGGCACCCGGGACGCCGCCCGGTCCGGCCGGATCCGGCTCCCCGGAGGGCACCCGCATCCTGGCCGGCTCCGCCCCCTCGTCGCTCTCCTCCAGCCGGAGGTCCAGCTCCGTGCCGGGGGGCAGGCCGGTCAGCGCGGGCGGCAGCGGGTCGCCGGACCACACCACCAGCGTGGCCGGGAGGAGCCGGGTGCGGGCGGCCGACTCGGCGGCGGCGAGGGCGTCGCGTACCGCTTCGGGCGTCGTGGCGTCGACGCCGAGCGCACCGAGCACGGCGACGACCGTGGTCTCGGGGACGGGCTCGGTGACGCCGGCGGACGGGGAGAAGGAGGTGGCGACGCCGTGCAGTGCGGCGAGCCGGGACAAGCCCATTCAGACTCCTGGGGACTCCGTGCCCCACGCGCGGCCGGACGCGGCCGGTTCGCTGGTCAGCGGGGCGAGGACGGCGAGCGGGGGCTCGCTGGTCAGGGGGGTGGCCTCGGCGAGCGGGGGCTCGCTGGTCAGCGGTATGGCGTCGGCGAGCGGTGCTTCGCTCGTGAGCGGGCCGGGCACGGTGGCGGGGGACGCGCTGATCAGCGGGGCGGGACCTGATGCCTGTTTGGAGAGGGCGGAGAGCGGGCGCTGCGCGGTGGCGGGCATGGTGGCCTCCTGGCCGTGGAGAACAGGACAGTGACGGCCTACCCAACGGGCGCGGCCGCAGACGTAGGCGTTACAACAACGAGTTCAACGTGTCCCGGGTCACATTCCGTTCCCGAAGGGCCGGTTGCCCGCAAGACGTTCGTCTTTTTCGGCCACTCGGCGCTGTCTTTCGCGTAGCACCCGTCCCGCGCGCCCCGCTCATCACATCGGTCATACCAGGGCATTTCCGTCCTCAAACCCTCGCGCATTGACACCCTCGCACGCGGGGTGGTGGGCTCGGAACCCACTGGTGGGGCGAGGGGAGAGACAGGGATGCGGCTCAGTGGCAGGACGCGGGCGGCGGCCGTCGCCGTGGCCGTGCTCGGCGGGCTGCTCGCCGCCGCGCCCCCGCCCGCGCTCGCCGCTCCCCCGGACCCGGCCGCCAGGTCCGCGGCCGACCGGAGCCGCGCGGCGGACTCCGCGCTCCCCGCCGTGTGGCCGCGCCCGCAGAGCATGGTCGCGGCCGGGCCGGACATCGCCCTGGGCCGCGAGGTCACCCTGGTCGCGGACGCGGAGGCCGACCCGTACGCCGTGAAGGCGCTGCGCGAGGTCCTGGAGGGCGCCGGGGTGCGCACGGTCCACGGGACGCTGCCGGGCGCCGGGCCCGTCCTGCTGCTGGGCGGTGACGGGGCGGCGGACGCGCTGCGCGGGCTCGGCGCCCCGGACCGCGCGGATCTGCCGGCGGGCGGTTACCGGCTGGCGGCCGGGCGGATCGCGAAGCGGGACACGGTGGCCCTCGACGGCGTCGGCGAGGACGGCCTGTTCCACGCGGTGCAGACGCTGCGCCAGCTGGTCCGGGGCGGGAAGGTCGCCGGGGTCACCGTCCGGGACTGGCCGGCCGCCGCCGTACGCGGGCTGACCGAGGGGTTCTACGGGCAGCCGTGGAGCCAGGAGGACCGGCTCGCCCAGCTCGGCTTCCTGGGCCGCACCAAGCAGAACCGCTATCTGTACGCGGCGGGCGACGACCCGTACCGCCAGGCCCGCTGGCGCGACCCGTACCCGGCGGCGCGCGCGGCCGGCTTCCGGGCGCTGGCCGAACGGGCCGCGGCCGAGCATGTGACGCTCGGCTGGGCGGTGGCGCCGGGGCAGTCCATGTGCCTGTCGTCGGACCGCGACCTCAAGGCGCTGACGCGGAAGATCGACGCGATGTGGGACCTGGGCGTACGGGTCTTCCAGGTGCAGTTCCAGGACGTCAGCTACAGCGAGTGGCACTGCTCGGCCGACGCGGACGCCTTCGGCAGCGGCCCCGCGGCGGCGGCCCGGGCACAGGCCCGCGTCGTGAACGGCGTGGCCCGGCACCTGGCGGAGCGCCACCCGGACGCCCTGCCGCTGTCGGTGATGCCGACGGAGTACTACCAGGACGGCGCGACCGCGTACCGCACGGCGCTCGCCCGGGAGCTGGCGGACGGGACCGAGGTCGCCTGGACGGGCGTCGGAGTCGTGCCGAGGACCATCACCGGAGGGGAACTGGCCGGGGCCCGGGCCGCGTTCGGGCACCCGCTGGTGACCATGGACAACTACCCGGTCAACGACTACGCGCAGGACCGGCTCTTCCTCGGCCCGTACACCGGCCGGGACCCGGCGGTGGCGTCCGGTTCGGCGGCGCTCCTCGCCAACGCGATGGAGCAGCCCGCCGCGTCGCGCGTCGCGCTCTTCACGATCGCCGACTTCGCGTGGAACCCGCGGGACTACGACCCCGCGAAGTCCTGGGAGGCCGCGATCGACGACCTCGCGGGCGGCGACGGCCGGAGCGGCGACGCGCTGCGGGCGCTCGCGGGCAACAGCGCGGGCTCGGTGCTCGGCTCCACCGAGTCCGCGTATCTGCGGCCGTTGATCGCCGCCTTCCGCACGGCGTACGCGGACGGCGACGGCAAGGCGTTCGGCACGGCGGCTGACCGGCTGCGGGAGGCGTTCGGCGAGATGCGGGCGGCCCCGGCCCGGCTCGCGGGCGTGGCCGGGGGGCGGCTCGGCGCCGAGGTCCGCCCGTGGAGCGCGCAGCTGTCCCGCTACGGGCACGCGGGCGAGCTGGCCGTGGACCTGCTGAGCGCCCAGGCCCGGGGCGACGGAGCCGCCGCCTGGCGGGCGTCCCTGGCGCTGGAGCCGGTCCGGAAGGACATCGCGGCGGGCGGCGCGAAGGTCGGCGAGGGCGTCCTCGACGCGTTCCTCGACCACGTGCGCGAGGCGGCCCGCTCCTGGACCGGCACGGACCGGCCGGGCGGCGAGGTGGCCGAGGCGCCGGGCAGCTACACGGTGCGCCTGGACCGGGCCCGCCCGCTGGAGGCGGTCACCGCGACCACGGTGCCCGACGACGGGGCGGCGGTGGGCGCGACGGTCCAGGCGCACGTGCCGGGCGAGGGGTGGCGCGCGCTCGGGCCGCTGTCGGCGAGCGGGTGGACCCAGGCGGCCGGCGAGGGGGTGCGGGCGGACGCGGTCCGGATCAGCTGGCCGGCCGCGACCCCGCTGGCGGGCGGGGCGCCGTCCCTGGTGATCCCGCCGCTGGCCGGCGCCGCCGTCCGCGCGGGGGCCGCCCCGGACGTGCGCTCCCTGGTGCCCTGGTTCGGCGACGAACCGGCCGCCCGGCTGGACCTGGCGCGCGGCGAGACCGACGCGGTCATCGGCGGCGGGCCGCAGGAGGTCCGGGCCCGGCTGTCCGGCCGGCGTCCGGCCGAGGTGCGCGGCCGGCTGACCGCGAAGGCGCCCGAGGGCATCGAGGTCCGGGTGCCGGAGCGTACGACCGTGCCGCGCGGGACGCGGACCGAGGTCCCGGTGGAGATCACGGTCCCGCAGGACACCCCGGCCGGGGAGTACGAGGTGCCGTTCGCCTTCGGGGACGAGCGGACCACCCTGACCGTGCGGGCCTACCCGCGCACCGCCGGGCCCGACCTGCTGCGCGGGGCCGCCGCCTCCTCGTCGGGCGACGAGACCGCCGATTTCCCGGCGTCCGCCGCGTCCGACGGCGACCCGGAGACCCGCTGGTCCTCACCGGCCGAGGACGGGGCGTGGTGGCAGGCGGAACTGCCCGCCCCGGTCCGCCTCGGCCGGGTGGTGCTGCACTGGCAGGACGCGTACGCGTCGCGCTACCGCGTGCAGGTCTCGTCGGACGGCCGCACCTGGCGCACCGCGGCGACCGTCCGCGAGGGCGGGGGCGGGCGCGAGTCGGTGCGGATGGACGCGGAGGACACCCGGTTCGTGCGCGTCGTGGGCGACGAGCGGGCCACGAAGTACGGGATCTCGCTCTGGTCGGCCGAGGCGTACGCGGTGGCGGAGGACCGCTGAGGGCGCGCGGCCCGCGGCAGGCCGGGGCCCCGGGGCGGCGGCGGGCCGCCCCGGAAAGCACACGGGCCCGGTCTCAGGCTGAGACGCCGTCGATCCGGGCCATCGCGTCCTCCGCGCCGAACGGTTGCAGATAGGGCAGCCAGCGCGGGTCGCGGTGCCCCGTGCCGATGATCCGCCAGGCCAGTCCGGTCGGCGGGGCGGGCTGCTGGTGCAGCCGCCAGCCGAGCTCGGGCAGATGGCGGTCGGCCTTGACGTGGTTGCAGCGGCGGCAGGCCGCCACCACGTTGTCCCAGGCGTGCCGGCCGCCCCGGCTGCGCGGGATGACGTGGTCGACGCTGGTCGCGGCGGCCCCGCAGTACATGCAGCGTCCGCCGTCCCTGGCGAACAGGGCCCGCCGGGTCAGCGGCACCGGACCGCGGTAGGGGATGCGGACGAACCGTTTGAGACGGACGACGCTGGGGGCCGGGACGGCCCGGGTTGCGCTGTGCATGAGGACGCCGGACTCCTCAAGACAGATGGCCTTGTTCTCGAGGACGAGGACGAGTGCGCGGCGGAGCGGTACGACGCCGAGCGGCTCGTACGACGCGTTGAGAACCAGGACATGCGGCACGGATGCCTCCTTGTACGCCGGCGGCGCGTGGCTCGCGCCGGGACGATCTCCGCCCTCAGTCTCCCCTCACGCCTGGTCGTAGCGCCACCACGTGCGGGTAACGGGACGGAAGGAATTTTTCCCGCACGGGTCCCCCGTTAGTGTGGTTGTTCAGCGCTCTCCCGCTCAGCGCTCGCCCCCTGGAGGTTTCGCCGTGTCCCTGTCCGCCCTGTTGGCCGCAGCCCCGTCGCCGGAGCCCGGCGGCTCGCTGGACGAAGCCGCGAGGCAGGCCGGAGACGCCGCGGGCTGGGTGGAGGAGAACTGGTCCACCTGGCTGAACACCGGGCTGCGGATCGTCCTCATCGCGGCGGTCGCGGTCGTCCTGCGCATCGCGGTCCGCCGTGCCCTGACCAAGCTCATAGACCGGATGAACCGCAGCGCACAGGCGGTGGAGGGCACCGCGCTCGGCGGGCTGCTGGTCAACGCGGAGCGCCGCCGCCAGCGGTCGGAGGCGATCGGATCGGTGCTCCGCTCGGTGGCCTCGTTCCTGATCCTGGGCACCGCGGCGCTGATGATCCTCGGCGCGTTCCAGATCAACCTGGCCCCGCTCCTGGCCTCCGCCGGGGTCGCCGGGGTGGCGCTCGGCTTCGGCGCCCGGAATCTGGTCACCGACTTCCTGTCCGGGGTCTTCATGATCCTGGAGGACCAGTACGGCGTCGGCGACCAGATCGACGCGGGCGTCGCCTCCGGCGAGGTGATCGAGGTGGGCCTGCGCGTCACCAAGCTGCGCGGCGAGAACGGCGCGATCTGGTACGTCCGCAACGGCGAGGTCAAGCGGATCGGCAACCTCAGCCAGGGCTGGTCCACGGCCGGCGTCGACGTGCAGGTACGCCCGACGGAGGACCTGGAGAAGATCCGTGCCGTCATCACCGAGGCCGCCCAGGAGATGGCCAAGGAGGAGCCCTGGTCCGAGCGGCTGTGGGGCCCGGTGGAGATCCTGGGCCTGGACACGGTGCTGCTGGAGTCGATGACGGTGCGGGTGAGCGCGAAGACCATGCCGGGCCAGGCGGTCGGCGTGGAGCGCGAGCTGCGCTGGCGGATCAAGGTGGCGCTGGACGCGGCCGGCATCAGCATGGTGGCGGGTGCCCCGGAGGACGCGCCGGAGGCCGATCCCACGGCCGGGATGGCCGCCCCCTCCGCGTACGCGTCGGCGACCTCCCCGCAGTCCCTGGCCGCGACCCCGATCCCGCCGCCGGCCACCACGAAGTAGCCGGCCCGGCCGGGGACCCGAGCGGTCCCCGGCCGTCGTCGTTCCCGGCCCGGTCCGCGTCCGGGTAACGCTTTGGTTGCCGCCGGCGGTCAGGTCATTGACGCCCCGGCGGCCAGGGCCCTACCTTCCTCTCACCGAACAGGAAACTTTCCTAACAGAGGGCAGGTGCCACGCTCATGGCCGGGAACACGCCGGGCACCCCGAGGGTGCTGCGCGCCATGAACGACCGCGCCGCCCTCGATCTGCTCCTGGAGCACGGCCCCCTGTCGCGGACCCGGATCGGGAAGCTCACCGGGCTCTCCAAGCCCACCGCGTCCCAGCTGCTGGTCCGCCTCGAAGCCGCCGGTCTCGTCGTCGCCACTGGGACCGCCGCGGGCCGCCCCGGCCCCAACGCCCAGCTGTACGCGGTCAACGCCTCCGCCGCCCATGTGGCCGGGCTCGATGTGAACGCCCACCGGATCGTCGCCGCCGTCGCCGATGTGACCGGCGAGACGGTCGGGGAGTTCGAGCTGCCGACCCCCGGGCGGCGCGCCCACAGCGTGGTGCGGGAGGTGACCGAGGCGCTGGACGGCGCGGTGGCTGCCGCCGGGCTGACCCGGGCCGACGTGCACCGGGTGGTCATCGGCACGCCGGGCGCCTTCGACCCGAACACGGGCCGGCTGCGGTACGCCTCGCACCTGCCGGGCTGGCACTCCACCACGCTGCTCGACGAGCTGGCGGCCGTGCTGCCGATGCCCGTCGAGTACGAGAACGACGTCAACCTCGTCGCGGTGGCCGAGCAGCGGCGGGGCGCGGCCCGGGGCCACGACGACTTCGTGCTCCTGTGGAACGAGGAGGGTCTGGGCGCCGCCCTCGTCATCAACGGCCGGCTGCACCGCGGCTTCACCGGGGGCGCCGGCGAGGTCGGCTTCCTGCCGGTGCCGGGGGCGCCGCTGGTCCGCCAGGTCACCAAGGCCAACGCGGGCGGCTTCCAGGAGCTGGCGGGCGCCCAGGTGCTCGCGCGCCTGGCCCGGGAGCTGGGCATCGAGGAGGCGCCGGCCGCCGGCACCCATCACGAGACCGCCGCCGCGCTGGTGGGCCGGGCCGCCGAGGCCGTGGAGCGGGGCGGGAGCGGGAGCGGGCCGTACGCCGCGCTGCTCGACCGGTTCGCCACCGGCCTCGCGACCGGCCTCGCCTCGCTGGTCGCGGTCCTCGACCCGGAGGTCGTCGTGCTCTCCGGCGAGCTGTTCTCGCGCGGCGGGGAGCAGCTGCGCGGCCGGGTCGCGGCCGAGCTGGCCGAGCTCGCCGCGTCCAGGCCCCGGCTGCTCGCCGGGGCCGTCACCCACCGGCCCGTTCTGCGCGGCGCGCTGGAGAGTGCGCTCGCCACCACCCGCGACGAAGTGTTCGACACCTCGCGCTGACCTCTCACCTTCCCTTCCACGCCGCCACCGCTCACCGCTCACCGCTCACCGCTCACCGGGAGACACCACCATGTCCCAGAACCGCCGGAAGCCGGCCGTCGCACTCGCCGCGACCGCCGCGATAGCCCTGTTCGCCTCCGCCTGTACCGGGCAGAGCGGCTCCGGGGCCAACGACGACGCGTCCAAGGAGACGACCATCACCTTCTGGCACGGCTGGAGCGCGCCGGGCGAGGTGAAGGCCATCGACGCCACGATCGCCGCCTTCGAGAAGGCCCACCCCAACATCCACGTGAAGACCGTCGGCAACATGACCGACGACAAGATCAACCAGGCGCTGCGGGCCGGCGGCTCCAAGGCGCCGGACGTGGTCTCGTCGTTCACCACGAACAACGTGGGCAAGTTCTGCTCGTCGAAGGCGTTCGTGGACCTCAACCCGTTCCTGAAGAAGGACGGCATCGACCCCGAGGCGACCTTCCCGAAGGCGATGAACGAGTACACGCAGTACGACGGGGTGCGCTGCACGGTCCCGCTGCTGGGTGACGCGTACGGGCTCTACTACAACAAGGACGCCTTCGAGAAGGCCGGGATCGCGAACCCGCCGAAGACCTGGTCCGAGTTCGCGGCCGACGCGAAGAAGCTGACGAAGACCAAGGGCGACTCGTACGAGCAGCTGGGCTTCATGCCGACCTACCACGGCTACGAGTCGACCACCGAGCACTACCTCGGCGGCTGGAACCCCACCTACTTCGACGCGGACGGCAAGTCGAACATCGCGAAGGACCCGGCCTTCGCCGCGATGCTCACCAACCAGAAGAAGCTGGTCGACTCGCTCGGCGGCTACGCGAAGCTGGAGAAGTTCCGTACCGGCTTCGGTGACGAGTGGGGCGCCAAGCACCCGTTCCACACCGGCCAGGTGGCCATGCAGCTGGACGGCGAGTGGCGGCTCGGCATGGCCGAGGACGCCAAGCCGGGATTCGAGATCGGGGTGGCCCCGATGCCGGTCGCGGACGACGAGGCCGACACGTACGGCAAGGGCTATCTGACCGGCACCATCGCGGGCATCGCGTCGACCTCCGGCAAGCAGAACGCCGCCTGGGAGCTGGTCAAGTTCATGACGACCGACACCGACGCGGTCGTGGACTTCGCCAACGCCATCCACAACGTGCCCTCCACGCTGGCCGCGCTGAAGTCGCCGAAGCTGAAGTACGACCCGCGCTTCAAGACCTTCCTGGACATCGCGGCGAACCCGAAGTCCACCACCACCCCGCCCTCGGTGAACGGCGGCGCGTACCTGACGTCCCTGCAGAACCTCGGCTACGCCGTCGAGAAGGGCGAGCAGAAGGACATCGGGGCGGGCCTGGAGAAGACCGCGAAGGAAATCGACGCGGCGATCGCCCAGGCGAAGTAGAGCCGCCACGATGAGCACGTACACACTCCGTGCGAAGCGCCGCAGGTCGGCGCTGCGCACGGCGGCCTTCATGTCGCCCTGGCTGATCGGGTTCTGCGTCTTCTTCGCCTACCCGCTGGTCTCCACGGTCTACTTCTCCTTCACCAGCTACGACGGGTTCGCCGCCCCCGAGTTCAGCGGCTTCAAGAACTGGTCGTACGTCTTCGAGGACTACCCGCTGTTCTGGCCGGCGCTGCGCAACACGCTCTGGCTGGTCGTCGTGATGGTCGCCTGCCGGGTGGTCTTCGGGCTCGGCGTCGGGCTGCTGATCACCAGGATCAAGACGGGCACGGGCGTCTTCCGGACGCTGTTCTACCTGCCGTACCTGGCTCCGCCGGTCGCGGCCACGCTGGGCTTCGTCTTCCTGCTCAACCCCGGCACCGGGCCGGTCAATTCGGTCCTCGGCGACCTCGGGATGGGCACCCCCGGCTGGTTCACCGACGCCGCCTGGTCCAAACCGGCGCTGACCGCGCTCGCGGTGTGGGGGGTGGGCGACCTGATGGTGATCTTCATGGCCGCGCTGCTCGACGTACCGAAGGAGCAGTACGAGGCGGCGGAGCTGGACGGGGCGACCGCGTACCACCGGTTCCGGTACGTCACACTGCCGAACATCTCGCCGATCATCATGTTCGCCGTGGTCACCGGCATCATCCAGACGATGCAGTACTACACCCAGCCGCTGGTGGCCGGGAAGGTCGCGTCCGGTGTGATGGGCGGCTCGGGCCAGCAGTTCGAGCCCGGCTATCCCGACAAGTCGACACTGACGCTTCCGCAGCTGGTCTACAACCTCGGTTTCCAGCGCTTCGACTACGGCTCCGCCTGTGTGGTCGCGCTCGTACTCTTCGTCCTCGCCATGGCGTTCACCGCACTGCTGATGCGGCGCCGCAGCGGACTGATCCAGGCAGGTGAGTGACATGGCGCAGGTTCTCGACACCCCGGCGACGGCGGGCCCGGCGGACCCGCCCGTCTCCCCCGCCCAGCGCGCCGCGCGCCGCAAGGCGCTGCTGAACTGGATCGCCGTGCACGCGCTCGGCGTGGCGGCGGCCCTCTTCTTCGTGCTGCCGTTCGTCTTCCTGGTGCTCACCTCGCTGATGAGCGACCAGCAGGCCCTCACCCGGGACCTGTGGCCGCACCCCTTCCAGTGGGCCAACTACCAGCGGGTGTTCGACACCCCGGGCTTCCTGACCTGGTGGCGGAACACCCTGCTGTACGCGGGTCTGGGCACCGTCCTCACGGTCGTGTCCTCGCTGCCCGTGGCGTACGCGCTCGCCAAGTTCCGCTTCCGGGGCCGGCGGCTGTCGCTGATGCTCGTCATCTCGATGATGATGCTTCCGCCGCAGGTCGTGGTCATCCCGATGTACCTGTTCTGGGCCAAGCAGCTGGACCTGTCCGGCACGCTGTGGCCGCTGATCATCCCGATGGCCTTCGGCGACGCGTTCTCCATCTTCCTGCTGCGGCAGTTCCTGCTGACCATCCCCGACGAATACCTCGACGCGGCGAAGGTCGACGGCTGCGGCGAACTGCGCGCCCTGCTGCGCGTGGTGGTGCCGATGGCCAGGCCGGGAATCGCCGCCGTCGCCCTCTTCCAGTTCTTCTACGCCTGGAACGACTACTTCGGCCCGCAGATCTACGCCTCCGAGAACCCGGGGGCCTGGACGCTGAGTTACGGACTGGAGTCCTTCAAGGGCGCGCACCACACCGACTGGAACCTGACCATGGCCGCGACCGTTCTGGTCATGGCCCCCGTGATCGTCGTCTTCTTCTTCGCACAGAAGGCCTTTGTCGAGGGCGTCACACTGACCGGAGTAAAGGGCTGAACCATGAAGCTCGCTGTAGTGGGTGGCGGGTCCACCTACACCCCCGAACTGATCGACGGATTCGCCCGGCTACGGGACACGCTGCCGGTCGAGGAGCTGGTCCTCGTCGACCCGGCCGCCGGCCGGCTCGACCTCGTGGGCGGCCTCGCCCGGCGGATCTTCGCCAAGCAGGGCCACCCGGGCCGCATCGTCACCACCTCGGACGTCGACGCGGGCGTCGCCGGAGCGGAC
The DNA here is from genome assembly GCF_007096885.1 of Streptomyces sp. 130. GTDB lineage: Bacteria > Actinomycetota > Actinomycetes > Streptomycetales > Streptomycetaceae > Streptomyces. The sequence goes on from NZ_VJNO01000002.1 coordinate 34,729, forward strand.
GCCGTCCTGCTCCAGCTGCGCGTCGGCGGCCAGGCCGCCCGCGAGCAGGACGAGACCTGGCCCCTGGAGTGCGGCTGCGTCGGCCAGGAGACCACCGGGGCCGGCGGTCTCGCCAAGGCCCTGCGCACCGTCCCGGTCGTCCTGGACATCGCCGAGCGGGTCCGGCGCACCAACCCGGACGCCTGGATCATCGACTTCACCAACCCGGTGGGCATCGTCACCCGCGCCCTGCTGCAGGCCGGGCACAAGGCCGTCGGCCTGTGCAACGTGGCCATCGGCTTCCAGCGCAAGTTCGCCCGGCTGCTCGGCGTGGCCCCCGGCGAGGTGCACCTCGACCACGTCGGGCTGAACCACCTGACCTGGGAGCTGGGGGTGCGCCTCGGCGGCCCGCGGGGCGAGGACGTGCTGCCCCGGCTGATCGCCGAGCACGGCGACGCCATCGCGGACGACCTGCACATGCCGCGCGCGGTCGTGGACCGGTTCGGCGTCGTCCCCTCGTACTACCTGCGGTACTTCTACGCGCACGACGAGGTCGTCCGCGAGCTCGGCACCAAGCCCTCCCGGGCCGCCGAGGTCGCCGCCATGGAGAAGGAGCTCCTGGCGATGTACGGCGACCCGGCGCTGGACGAGAAGCCCGCGCTGCTCGCCAAGCGCGGCGGCGCCTTCTACTCGGAGGCGGCCGTGGACCTGGCGGCGGCGCTCCTGGGCGGCGGCGGCTCGGCGCACCAGGTGGTCAACACGTACAACAACGGCACCCTGCCCTTCCTGCCGGACGACGCGGTGATCGAGGTCCAGGCGAAGGTCGACGGCTCGGGCGCGACGCCGCTCGCCGTGCCCGCCCTGGACCCGCTGTACGCGGGGCTCGTCGCCAACGTCACGGCGTACGAGGACCTCGCCCTGGAGGCCGCGCTGCACGGCGGCCGGGACCGGGTGTTCAAGGCGCTGCTCGCGCACCCCCTGATCGGCCAGTTCGAGTACGCCGAGGCGCTGACCGGCAAGCTGATCGCGCACAACCGGGAGCACCTCGCGTGGGCGTGAACGGTTGCGTCCTCGCGATCGACGCGGGGAACAGCAAGACCGATGTGGCCCTCATCGGTGCGGACGGCACGGTGCTGTCCACGGCCAGGGGCGGCGGGTTCCAGCCGCCGGTGGTCGGCGTGGACGCGGCCGTCGACGTGCTCGGCGCGGCGGTCGGGCGGGCGTTCACCGCGGCCGGGGCGGACGCCGGGCAGGTCGCCCATGTGTCCGCCTGCCTCGCCAACGCGGACCTGCCGGTCGAGGAGGAGCAGCTGACGGCGGCGCTGGCCGCGCGCGGCTGGGGCCGGACCGTCGAGGTGCGCAACGACACCTTCGCGATCCTGCGGGCCGGGGTGGACGAGCCGCGCGGCGTGGCCGTGGTGTGCGGCGCGGGCATCAACTGCGTCGGCATGGTCCCGGACGGGCGCACCGCGCGCTTCCCGGCGATCGGGCGGATCTCCGGTGACTGGGGCGGCGGTTCGGGCCTGTCCGAGGAGGCGCTGTGGTTCGCCGCGCGCGCCGAGGACGGCCGGGGCGAGCCGACCGAGCTGGCCCGGACGCTCCCCGCGCACTTCGGGCTCGGCTCGATGTACGCGCTGATCGAGGCGCTGCACCTGGGCCGCGTCGCGCCGGAGCGCCGGCACGAGCTGGCCCCGGTGCTCTTCGCGACGGCCGCGGCCGGCGACCCGGTCGCGCGGGCCCTGGTGGACCGGCTGGCCGAGGAGGTCGTGGCGCTGGCCTCGGTCGCGCTGACCCGCCTCGGGCTGCTGGACGAGGAGGCGCCGGTGCTGCTCGGCGGCAGCGTCCTGGCGGCGCGCCACCCGCAGTTGGACGACCGGATTCGCGAACTCCTCGCGGTCCGGGCCCCGAAGGCCGTGGTGCGCGTGGTGCGGGAGTCGCCGGTCCTCGGCGCCGGGCTCCTGGGCCTGGACCGCACGGGCGCGGCGCCCGAGGTGCACGCGAGGCTGCGGGCGCGGTACGCCTGAGTGGCCGCCCGCCGAAGACGCCCCGTAACCTGCTGGTTGCGGGGCGTCTTGCGCGTACGGGAACCGATCGGGCGCCCCGGTCGTGTTGTTGATGGGGAGAACGGTCAGGGGCTGTCCGGCGGATCTCCGGGGGCCCGCGAAGGTCCGCCGGGCAGGCCCTGACGGGGGATCGTGCCGTTCGCCTTGATCAACGGCGCCGGTCTTGATCGAATGCGGTTGGCCGCGGCCGGTCGCGGCCGGCGGGCCGCGTGGTCCGGTGTCCGATCCAGGCGTTCTGGATGTGGGTGCCGGTCCCCGAGGCCATACTTCTGGCCGGGCACCAGTCCCCCGATCGTCCGGGGGGCGGGCCGTCGTCAGTGACCGAGGGGGAGGTCGAGTGACACACCCGCCGAGTGCGCGTGAGGCGCTGCAACGCGCCCTGGGGCAGCAGCCCGCGCCGGAGGCCGCACCCGCGCCCGTGCCCGTGCCCGTGCCGCAGCAGCCGAGCACCCCGGCCGCCGTCGCGGGCCGGCTGCGTGCCGCCGCGACGACCGAACCGGGCCGGCTGCGCGTCATCGGGGCCGTCCTGGCGCTCCTGGTCCTGGCGTTCGGGGCGGTGACGGCGCTGGAGATCAGCGACCGGGCCGCCGCCGCCGACGACGTGGTGGAGCGCAGCCAGCCGCTCAGCGCGGACGCGGCGGGCATCTACCGCTCGCTCGCGGACGCGGACGCCGCGGCGGCGAGCGGCTTCCTGGCCGGACCGCAGGAGCCGCGCGCGGTGCACGAGCAGTACGTGAAGGACATCGAGGAGGCGTCCCGGCTGCTGGTGAGGGCCGCGGCGAACACGGACGCGGCCACCGCGTCCGGCCGCGAGATCGCCACGCTCAACGAAGGCCTCCCCCGCTACACGGGCCTGATCGAGCGCGCCCGGGCCAACAACCGGCAGGGGCTCCCGCTGGGCGGCGCCTACCTGCGGTACGCGAACCAGACGATGTCCGGCGAGCTGCTGCCGGCCGCCGAGCGGCTGTACGAGGCGGAGACCGGCCGGCTCGGTGAGGACCAGGGCTCCGCACGCGGGTGGCCGCTGTTCTCGCTCGCCGCCGGTGTCGTGGCGCTGGCGGTGCTGGTCTGGGCGCAGCGCCGCAACTACCGCCGGACGAACCGGGTGTTCAACCACGGTCTGCTGGCCGCGACGGCCGCGACGACGGTGCTGCTGCTCTGGCTGGCGGTCGGGCACACGGTGGCCCGGTCCGGCCTGGCCGAGGCCGATTCGCACGGCCAGCGGCCGATGGACGTGCTCAACCGGGCGCGCATCGACTCGCTGAAGGCGCGCGCCGACGAGAACCTGACGGTGGTCGCCCGGGGCGCGGTGCTCACCGCGGACGGCAAGAACGACAAGTACGAGACCGACTACACCGCGGGCATGAAGGCGCTCGACGAGGAGCTGGCCGCGGCGGCGAAGCTGGCCGCCGACACCGGGGACGGCGAGGGCGGCAAACCGGTCGCCGCGGCGGCCCGGGCGGTCGAGGAGTGGCAGGGCCGCCACCGTACGGCCCGCAGGACCGACGACGCCGGGGACTACGAATCGGCCCTGGAACAGATCATCGGCCGGGAGAACTCCACGGGCGAGTCCTTCAAGAAGGTGGACGACGCGCTGCGCGACGCCCTGGCGCACGAGCAGGACGACTTCACCCGGGCCGCGCGGGACGGGCGCGGCGCCCTGGGCGGCCTGCCGGCCGGCGCGGCGGTCCTGGCCGTGCTGGGCGCGGTCGCGGCGATCGTCGGGGTCAACCGCAGGCTCTCGGAGTTCCGGTGACAGGGGGAGCGATGACAGCGAAGAACCCGAGGGGCATCGGCCGGCTGCGCGGCTGGGGCGGGGTGACCGCGATGGCCGCCGCCTGCGCGCTGACCGCGTCGCTGACCCTGCTGCCCCTGTCCCACCCGGGCGACGACGTCTTCGGCCCCCGGGCGACGGGGCCCGGCGCGGCGCACGCCCTCCAGGCGAAGGCCGACGCCTGCACGGACCCGGAGGCCAGTCTGCGGCCGGGCAAGGCGGACGGGGACGCGGTCCGCAAGATCAAGGAACGCGGCAAGCTCATCGCGGGCGTCGACCAGAACAGTTTCCAGTGGGGCTTCCGCAATCCGGCGACCGGGGACCTCGAAGGTTTTGACATCGACCTGGTCCGGGCCCTCGCGAAGGACATCCTCGGCGACGGCGGCAAGGTGATCTTCCGGGCCATCCCGACCAATCAGCGCATCGCCGCGCTGGAGAACGACAAGGTCGACGTGGTCGTGCGGACGATGACGATCAACTGCGCCCGGCTCGAGCAGGTCTCCTTCTCCACGGCCTACTTCCAGGCCGGCCAGCAGGTCCTCGCGGCGAAGGAGGACCACTCGATCACCGGTTTCAACTCCACGCTGGGCGGCAAGCGCATATGCACCGCCGAGGGCTCCACGGCGTACGAGGCGCTGGAGAGGGAGTCGTTCGGCTCGGTCTTCAAGGACGAGCACGACGGTACGGCGGCCGACGAGGACCGGCTGACCGTCCCCAACCAGCTGGACTGCCTGGTGCGGCTGCAGCTGGGCGAGGTCGACGCGGTCGTCACGGACAACGCGCTGGCAGCCGGGCAGGCCGCCCAGGACCCGGCGGTCGAGCTCAAGGGCGACCCGTTCACCACCGAGTACTACGGCGTGGCCACGAAGAAGGGCGCGGACGACCTGGTGTCCCGGGTCAACAAGGTCCTGGCCGACTACCGGGCCGGCGGCGCGGACAGCCTCTGGATGAAGTCGTACCGCGCCTGGCTCCAGGAGGGCCTGCCGGGGGTCCAGGGTCCGCCGGAGCCGAAGTACCGGGACTAGCGCGGCCCCGCCCCGCGGGGTGGCGGCACTGATCCCGCCGGGCCCAGGCCCGGCGGGGAGAAGCGGAGAGGTGATCGATGGGCGTCGCTGGCCCCTTCCCCAGCTACGCGGCCCGGCCCCCCGGTCCGGTCATGGACCGGGACGAGGCCGACCGTGCGCTGGCCCGGCTCGGCGCGGAGCACGAGGCGATCGAGACCTCGCTCCTCGCCCTCCAGGACCACGCGGGCCGCAGGCTCCTGGAGGGCGCCGAGCTGTCCGGTGTCACCAGGGAGCGGTGGGCCGTCACCGAGCGGTCGGTCACGCTGCTGTGGAGCTACTTCGACGCGTATACGGGGGTGCTGGAGCGGGCCCGCGAGGTGCGGGCCCGGCGCCGCCACCCCAACCGCGAGGACCTGACGGTCCTGACCGAGCTGCTGCGCGGCGAGGGCGTCACCGTGGCGCACGCCGCCGCCGGGCACGACCCGTCCGTCACCGGCCCGGCCCGCCTCTCCGAGCGGTTCACGCTGGAGGAGCTGGTCTCCCGGATGAACGGCCTGTACGCGAGCGCCCTGGACATGGTCGTGGCCTCGGACACCGTGTGGTCGGCGATGCCCGCCCGCATAGACCTCCTCGCCGCCGAGCTGCGCCGCACCCACTCGCTGGCCCACTCGGTGGGCGTCCGGCCCGGTGAGCACCCGGCGGGCGACGAGCTGGAGGCGATCACCGCGGAGCTGGCCACGCTGCGGGAGCAGGTGATCTCGGACCCGCTGGCGTTCTGGCTGCCGGGGCCCGGCAGCGCGGCGCCCGGCGGCGGGCGCCCCGACACGACGCGCTACGACCGGGCGGCCCGGGCGCTGGAGGACGTGCGGCGCGAGGTCGAGGCGGTGCTCGCCGTGCGGCAGGACGCCGAGCAGCGGCTGGTGCACCTGCGCGACGTGCTGTCCCGGGCCGACCGCACGCTGGCCGAGGCCCGGGTGGCGCGCGGCGAGGTGCTGGCCAAGATCGCCGCGTCGGAGGTGCCGGTGGTCAACGGACCGCCGACCGCCCTCCAGGAGCGCCTGGCCGCCGCGTCGGAGCACCGCAGGCACGCCCGCTGGCACCGCCTCTCGCCGCTTCTGGAGGCCCTGGAGCGGGAGGCCGAGGAGGAGCTGCTGCGGGCCCGCGAGCAGTTGACGGCGGTGACCGCGCCGCTGGCCGTCCGGGCGGAGCTGCGCGGCCGGCTCGACGCGTACAAGGCGAAGGTGGCCCGCAACGGCCTGGCGGAGGACCCGTTCCTGATCGAGCGGTACGACGCGGCGCGGCGGATGCTGTGGAGCGCGCCCTGTGATCTGCGGGTGGCGGCGCAGGCGGTGCAGCGCTACCAGGACGCGGCGCTGGAGCTGCTGGACAGAGGTGACGGACCGTCGTGGCGGCGGGGCGATGAGGGGGAACGGACATGAGTACGCAGTGCCAGCGCCCCGCGTGCGAGGGCAGTTACGAGGACATGGGCGGCGGTGAGCTGTACTGCGACACCTGCGGTCTGGCGCCGGTCGTCTCCCCGAATGGCATGGTGAGTTCACCGCCGACCGGGGTGGCGGGCGGCGGCCGGGGCAGCCGGGGCAGCCGGGGGTCCAACAGCTCGTCGGCGCGCAGCAGTTCGCAGCAGTCCTCGTCGCAGGCGTCCGAGCGGTCCTCGTCGCGTTCCTCGACCTCGCGGCGTTCGGTGTCGGGGCGGCTCTCGCGGTCCCTGTCGCCGGCCGGCCGGACCGGCACGCACTCGGTGTCGGTGCGCTCCTCCGCCAAGTCGGCCAACGCCTCGGGCCGCAACCGGCTGGGCGCGGGCCTGGTGCAGGTCCCGGACGTGCCGCGGCCCGATCCGCGTACCGCCGTCATGGAGAATCCGGAGGTGCCCGAGCGCAAGCGGTTCTGCTCGCGCTCCGACTGCGGGGCGCCGGTGGGCCGGGCCCGGGGCGACCGGCCGGGCCGCACCGAGGGGTTCTGCACCAAGTGCGGCCACCCGTACTCCTTCGTGCCGAAGCTGGAGGCGGGCGACGTCGTCCACGGGCAGTACGAGGTGGCGGGCTGTCTGGCGCACGGCGGGCTCGGCTGGGTCTACCTCGCGGTGGACAAGGCGGTCTCGGACCGCTGGGTGGTGCTCAAGGGCCTGCTCGACACGGGCGACCAGGACGCCATGGCGGCGGCGATCTCGGAGCGGCGGTTCCTCGCGGAGATCGAACACTCCAACATCGTCCGGATCTACAACTTCGTGGAGCACCTGGACCAGCGGACCGGTTCGCTCGACGGCTACATCGTCATGGAGTACGTCGGCGGCAAGTCGCTCAAGGAGATCGCCAACGAGCGCCGCACCCCGGCCGGGAAGCGCGATCCGCTGCCGGTCGAGCAGGCGTGCGCGTTCGGCATCGAGGCCCTGGAGGCGCTGGGCCATCTGCACAGCCGCAACCTGCTGTACTGCGACTTCAAGGTCGACAACGCGATCCAGACCGAGGACCAGCTGAAGCTGATCGACATGGGCGCGGTCCGCCGGATGGACGACGAGGAGTCGGCGATCTACGGCACCGTCGGCTACCAGGCGCCCGAGGTCGCGGAGGTGGGCCCGTCGGTCGCCTCCGACCTGTACACGGTGGCCCGCACGCTAGCGGTCCTCACCTTCGACTTCCAGGGGTACACGAACGTCTTCGTGGACTCGCTCCCGGACCCGGACAACATCGAGGTGTTCCGGAGCTACGAGTCGTTCTACCGGCTCCTGGTACGCGCCACCGACCCCGACCCGGCCCGCCGGTTCGCCTCGGCGGCGGAGATGGCCGAGCAGCTGACGGGCGTCCTGCGCGAGGTGGTCTCGCTCCAGACGGGGCGCCCGCGTCCGGCGCTGTCCACGCTGTTCGGCGCGGAGCTGCGGGTCACGGACACGGAGCTGTTCGCGGACGGGGCGGACGAGGTGTCGCGCCTGGGCGCGCGGGCCGCCGCCGGGCCCGGGGGCCTCTTCGGCCGGCGCGGGAGCGGGGCCGGCGTCGCGGCGCCCGCCGCCGCGCCGCCGCCCGGGGGCATACCGGGCGCGCTGCCCGCCGGGCCGCCCCCCGCCGCCCCGCCGGGCGCCGCCCCGGTGCCCTCGGCCGCCCCCCACGCCCGTACGCCGGGCGGCCCGGGCCCCGGCCCGGGCCCCCGGCCGTACGCGCCCGCCGCGCGCGTCCCCGCTCCGCGCAGCCCGGTCCCCTCCCCCGCCGCCGCCCCGGTGCCGCCGGCCGCCGGGGTGCCCCGGCTGGCCGGGCTCGACGTGCGGGGGACCTCGCTCGCGCTGCCCGTGCCCCGGGTCGACGCGAGCGACCCGAACGCGGGGTTCCTGGCCGGGGTGATGGCGTCGGCGCCCGCCGAGCTGATCGCCGCGTTGCAGTCGGTGCCGGCCGCCTCCCTGGAGACCCGGCTGCGCGAGCTGCGCGCGCACCTGGAGATGGACGACCTCGCCGCCGCCGCGCAGACCCTGTCCGCGCTGGAGGGGCAGCACGCCGACGACTGGCGCGTCGTCTGGTACCGGGGCCTCACCTCGCTGGTGAGCGGCGACAAGGAGAACGCCGCGCTGTCGTTCGACGCGGTGTACGACGCGTTTCCCGGGGAGCCCGCGCCGAAGCTGGCCCTCGGCGTCTGCGCGGAGGTCCTCGGGCAGCTGGACAACGCCGCCGAGTACTACCGGCTGGTGTGGCTGACCGACCCGAGCTTCGTGAGCGCCGCCTTCGGCCTGGCCCGGGTGCAGATCGCGGCCGGTGACCGGGGGGCGGCGGTCCGGACGCTGGAGTCGGTGCCGGAGGCGTCGATCCACTACACGGCGGCCCGGATCGCCGCCGTCCGGGCCCGGCTGCGTGAACGGGCCCCGCAGGAGCCGCTGATGGCGGACCTGACGGCCGCTTCGGCCCAGGTGTCGGCGCTGTCGGGGCTGGGGCTCGACGCGGTCCGGCGGGAGCGCCTCACGACCGAGGTGCTGGGGACGGCGCTCGACTGGGTACTCTCCGGTAGCCCTTCGGGCCCGCAGCCGGCCGGGACGCGCGGCCCGGGGAAGCTGCTCGGCAGCGAGCTGGACGAGCGCGGACTGCGGTTCGGCCTGGAGCGTGCCTACCGGATGCTCGCCCGGCTCGCGGAGCCCGGGGCCGAGAGGATCGAACTGGTGGAGCGGGCCAACCGCTTCCGCCCCCGAACGTGGGTGTGAACATGTCGCAGAACGACCAGGAGACGGCCCTGCCGAGGTGCCCGGGCTGCGAGGAGCCGCTGGAGCGGGGCGACCTGTTCTGCGGTGCCTGCGGGTACGACCTGTCGGCCGTCCCCGAGCCGCCCCGCGACCGCCCGACGGTCGCCATCGGCACCCCGGGCGCGGCGGCCCCGGCCCCGGCCCCGGCGCCCGGGTTCCGCCACGACGGGCCCGGCGCCTCGGGCGACTTCGAGCTGGCCGCCCCGGGCGCGGCGCCCGACCCCCGTGCGGTCCCCGGCCCCCCGCCGGCCCCCGCCCCGGCGGCCGGTGCCAAGGTGTGCGTGGCCTGCCGGGCCGGGCGGGTCGACGGCGACGGCTACTGCGAGAACTGCGGCCACGCGCAGCCGCGCGAGCGCGACCACATGGAGCAGGAGCTCGGCTCGGTCGCCGCGGTGAGCGACCGGGGGCTGCGCCACCACCGCAACGAGGACTCGTTCGCGGTGTCCACGACGGCCCTGCCGGACGGCTCGGCGGCCGTCGTGGCGATCGTCTGCGACGGGGTGTCGTCGGCCAGCCGGCCCGACGAGGCGTCGGCGGCGGCGGCGAGCGCGGCCAACGAGTCCCTGCTGGAGTCGCTGCCGCGCGGCACGCATCCCCAGCAGGCGATGCACGAGGCGATCGTGGCGGCCTCGGAGTCGGTCAACCGGCTGGCCCTGGAGCCCGGGGGCCCGGAGCGCGACGCGCACCGCCACCAGAACTCCCCGGCGTGCACCCTGGTCGGCGCGGTCATGGCGAGCGGCCTGCTCGTCGTCGGCTGGGTCGGCGACAGCCGCGTGTACTGGGTGCCCGAGGACCGCTCCACCGCGCCCGCCCGGCTCACCGAGGACGATTCGTGGGCCGCGCAGATGGTGGCGACCGGCCTGATGAACGAGGCGGAGGCGTACGCGGACGAGCGCGCCCACGCCATCACGGGCTGGCTCGGCGCCGACGCGTACGAACTGGAGCCGCACACGGCCTCGTTCAAGCCGGACCGGCCGGGGATCGTGGTGGTCTGCACGGACGGCCTGTGGAACTACGCGGAGTCCGCCGCCGAGATGGCCGCCGCGGTGCCCGCGGACGCCTACGCCCGCCCGCTGCACGGCGCCCAGGTCCTGGTCGGCCACGCCCTGGACGGCGGCGGCCACGACAACGTAACAGTGGCGCTGCTCCCGTTCGCCGTGTCACCGCAAGGGGCAGGCTCCGCCTGACGCACGGGCGGTTTTCCGTCCTCCTACGCCTTTGTCCGTACCTCTGGCTTCATCCGAGACGTGGAGCCTCAAGGAGCCGATCAGATGGCCAACTTCTCCAAGTCGAACGTGCCGCAGTTCTCCGTCGAGGTGTACCAGAACGAGTTCCTGCCCGAGGGCGGGCGGGAGGTCAACGGCATCATCACGGTCACCTCGACCGGGGGCGGCACCACCGGGGGCGTACCGCTGCCGGGGACGCCGGTGCGGGCCGCCGGCGCCGCGGTGGTGATCATGGTGGACTGCTCGGGTTCGATGGACTACCCGCCGACCAAGATGCGCAACGCCCGCGACGCGACGGCGGCGGCCGTGGACACCCTGCGCGACGGCACCTCGTTCGCCGTGGTCGCCGGGACGCACGTGGCCAAGGAGGTCTATCCCGGCAACGGCCGGCTCGCGGTCGCCGACGCGCGGACCCGGGCCGAGGCCAAGCAGGCCCTGCGCCGGCTGAGCGCGGGCGGCGGTACGGCGATCGGGACCTGGCTGCGGCTGGCGGACCGGCTGCTGGGCGCGGCGGACGTGGACATCCGGCACGGCATCCTGCTCACCGACGGGCGCAACGAGCACGAGTCGCCCGAGGACCTGCGCGCGGCGCTCGACGCCTGCGCGGGCCGGTTCACCTGTGACGCCCGCGGGGTCGGCACCGACTGGGAGGTGAAAGAAGTCACAGCCATCGCCTCCGCCCTCCTGGGCACCGCCGACATCGTCGCCGACCCGGCCGGACTGGCGGCGGACTTCACGCGGATGATGGAGAACGCCATGGGCAAGGAGGTCGCGGACGTGGCGCTGCGGCTGTGGACCCCGGTCGGCGTGGAGATCCAGTTCGTGAAGCAGGTGGCGCCGACGGTCGCCGACCTGACCGGCCGCCGCACCGAGGCGGGCCCCCGCGCCGGGGACTACCCGACCGGTTCCTGGGGCGACGAGTCCCGCGACTACCACGTGTGCGTCCGGGTGCCGGAGGCCGGCATCGGGCAGGAGATGCTGGCCGCCCGGGTCTCGCTGATCCTTCCCGACCCGTCGGGCGGGGCCCCGCAGACCCTCTCGCAGGGGCTGGTACGGGCGGTGTGGACGGACGACATGGTGGCCTCGACCTCCATCAATCCGCAGGTCGCGCACTACACGGGCCAGGCCGAACTGGCACAAGTCATCCAGCAGGGACTCGATGCCCGCAAGTCGGGAGACTTCGACGGAGCCACGGCCAAACTCGGCCGGGCGGTGCAGCTGGCGTCGGCGTCCGGGAACGAGGACACTGCGAAACTGCTTTCGAAGGTGGTAGACGTCGTCGATGCGGCGACGGGTACTGTGCGACTGAAGGCGAAGGTCGCGGAAGCGGACGAGATGACTCTCGAAACACGCTCCACGAAGACGGTTCGCGTAAAGAAATAACCACATATCCGCAACGAGCAGCCGCCCGCCGGTTACAGGTCCGCCGGGCGGCGGAGCACGCCACATGACGGCCTGCGGGCCGGAGAAGGAGAGGGGGAAGCGCCGACATGCCGACCTGCCCGAACGGACACCAGTCGGGTTCCGAGGACTGGTGCGAGGTCTGCGGCCACCGCATGACCGGGGCGGGCGCGCCTGCGGGTGCGGTTCCCCCGCCGCCTCCCCCGCCGCCCGCCCACGGTTACGGATACCCCCGGCCGCACGACCCGGACGCGACCGCCCAGGCCGAGCTGTGCCCGCAGTGCCGCACGCCGCGTGAGGCGATGGCGCCGTTCTGCGAGGAGTGCCGCTGGAACTTCCTCACGAACACGGCGACGTCCTACACCCCGCTGGCGCCCCGGCACAACATCCCGGGCGACCCCGGCCCCGCCGGCAACCGGCCGCCGGGCTTCCCGGCGCAGCAGCCGCCCGGTCCGCCGCAGTCGCGTGACCCCTTCGACTACCAGGGCTCCCGCCCCTCGCAGATGAACCGGTCCGCCGAGCCCCTGTCCACGGGCCCGGGCCAGTCCGGACACCAGGGCGCCCCGGGCCAGCCGCCGTTCGGCCAGGGCCCGCAGGGCGGCCCGCCGCCGTTCGGCCAGGGCGGCCCCGGTCCGCAGGGCCCCGGCCCCGGTCCGCAGGGCCGGCCGGGTCCGCCGCCCCCGCCTCCGTACCAGCAGGGTCCGCAGGGTGGCCCGCAGGGCGCGCCGCCGCCGTTCCAGCAGCAGGGCGCGCCGCCCGCCTTCCAGCAGCAGACGGCGCCGCCGCCGGCCCCGCCGCGCACCGACGGCGACGACTGGCTGCTCTCCCCGCCCTCGCAGCCCGCGCCCCCGCCGGGCCCGGGCCCGCAGCCGCCGTTCCCGGGTCAGCAGGGACCGGGTCAGCAGGGACCGGGCCCTCAGCACGGCGGCCCCGGCCCGCAGCACGGCGGCCCCGGCCCGCAGGGCCCCGGCCCGCAGGGCCCCGGCCCGCAGCACGGCGGCCCCGGTCCGCAGCACGGTCCCGGCCCCGGCCGGCCCCCGCTGTCCGACAACTGGACCGCGTTCATCGCGCCCGACCGTGAGTACTTCCTCGCGATGATGCAGCGCAGCGGCCCCGAGGCGACCGGGCTCAACCTGCCCGCGTACTCCCCGGAGCAGCAGCTCGCGCTCACCGGCGGGCAGATCACGATCGGCCGCCGCCGGCACAGCACGGGCGAGTCCCCGGACATCGACCTGTCGGTGCCGCCGGAGGACCCGGGCGTCTCCCACCAGCACGCCGTGCTGGTGCAGCAGCCGGACGGCGGCTGGGCCGTGGTCGACCAGAACTCCACCAACGGGACGACGGTCAACGGCTCCGATGAGCCGATCCAGCCCTACGTCCCCGTCCCGCTGCAGGACGGCGACCGGGTGCACGTCGGCGCGTGGACGACGATCACGGTCCGCCGGGACTGATCAACGGTGCGCGGCGGAGCGGCCGGTGCGGAGGGAAGCCCCTCACCGGCCGCTCCGCCGTGCCGCACGTCTGCGACCATGGACGGGTGACTGAGATTCCGCGCGACACGGTGCAGGAGCCGACCTTCTACGAGCAGGTCGGCGGCGAGGAGACCTTCAGGCGCCTGGTCCACCGCTTCTACCAGGGCGTCGCCGAGGACCCGCTGCTGCGGCCGATGTACCCGGAGGAGGACCTCGGGCCGGCCGAGGAGCGGTTCGCGCTGTTCCTCATGCAGTACTGGGGCGGGCCGCGCACCTACAGCGACCGGCGCGGGCACCCCCGGCTGCGGATGCGGCACGCGCCGTTCCGGGTGGACCGCGCCGCGCACGACGCCTGGCTGAGCCACATGCGCGTGGCGCTGGACGAGCTGGGCCTCGCCCCGGAGCACGAGCGGCAGCTGTGGGACTACCTCACCTACGCCGCGGCCTCCATGGTGAACACCGACGGCTGACCACCGGTCACGGATCGCCCACATGCGTGCGGAATCCGGTGTTCCAGGGCCGGATACCGGTCACGAATGCATCAAGTTGTACCCGTAAGCGGTTTCCACGGACACAGCCGTCTGAAAGCATCCTGAGCGACGCCGGGGGGCGGGCGCGCGGTGAGTGGTGACTAGGGGGGCCAGGTGACGGGGTTCGTCTTTCTGCGGGTGAGGGCGCACCGGCTCCTCCTCGCGGCGGCCTTGCTGGCCGTACTCCTGACCACCTCGGTCCTGGCCGCGCTCACCGCGTTCTCCGGTTCCGTCGGCGACGCCGCGCTGCGCCACACGCTCACCCACCGCTCCGCCGTCCCCGCCTCCCTGGTGGTCTCCGCCCGGCTGGAACCGGACGAGCGGGAAGCGGCCGACGCGGCGGCGCGCGAGGCCGCCCGGGAGACCTTCGACGGGCTGCCGGTGACCGTACGGAAGCTGGAGGCGTCCGGACCCTACGCGCTGCCGCGCAGCCTCCAGGACCCGGCCGCCCGGCGCGGTGACCCCGACCTCGCCCACTTCGCCTCGCTGGACCGCAGCCGCGTCCGCCTCACCGCCGGCCGCATGCCCGCCGCCGGGGCGGGGAAGAGCGACGCCCCCGTCGAGGTGGCCCTGCCCGCGTCCGCCGCCGAGGCGCTGTCGCTGAAGCCCGGCGCCCGGCTGAAGCTCACCGACCGGCTGGGCGGCGAGCCGGTGGACGTCGTGATCACCGGGCTCTACAAGGCGGCCGACCAGGCCGATCCGTACTGGCAGCTGGACGCGCTCGGCGGGCGTGGCGTCCGCAAGGTCGTCTTCACCACGTACGGTCCCCTGCTCACCGACCCGGCCGTGCTCGGCTCGGGCCGGACGAGCTCGGACGAGGTGTCCTGGCTGGCGTCCGCCGATTTCCGCTCGGTCACCACGGACCGGATGGCGGCGCTGCACGACGCGGCGGTCTCCGGCCCGAAGAAGCTGCTGGCCGGCCCCGGGTTCGAGGACGGCGGCACCGCGCGGACCTCGCTGCCCACCGTCCTCGAAGAGATCGACCGCGCCCTGCTGGTCTCCCGCTCGACGCTCACCATCGTGGCGGTGCAGCTGGTCCTGCTCGCCGGATACGCCCTGCTCCTCGTGGCCCGGCTGCTCAGCAGCGAGCGCGCGGGCGAGACCGAACTGCTGCGGGCGCGCGGCGGTTCCCGGGCCCGGATCACCTGGCTCGCGTCCGTCGAGGCCCTGCTGCTCGCGCTGCCCGCGGCCGTCGTCGCGCCGCTGCTGTCCGGTCCGCTGACCCGGCTCCTGGCGGACCGCGGCGAGCTCTCCCGCATCGGGCTCCGCCTGGACACCGGCGTCACCGGCCAGGTGTGGCTGGTCGCCGCCGTCACCGCGCTGGCCTGCGCGCTCGCCGTCGTGGCGCCAGCCCTGGCCGCCGGCGGCGGGGGCCGGCGCACCACGCGTTCCGCCGCGCTGCCGGGACCGGTGCGGGCGGGCGCCGACCTCGCGCTGCTGCTCGTCGCGGCGGTGGCCTACTGGCAGCTGGACCGGCAGACGAAGGGCTCGGGGGGCGGCGCGCTGAGCGGGGACCGCTCCGGCGGGCTCGGGATCGACCCGCTGCTGGTGGCCGCGCCCGCGCTGGGCCTGCTCGCCGGCACCGTACTGACGCTGCGTCTGCTGCCGCCCGCCGCCAGGCTCGCGGAGCGGCGCGCCTCCGGCGGGCGGGGGCTGACGACCGCGCTGGCGGGCTGGCAGTTCAGCCGCCGGCCGCTGCGGGGCGCCGGGCCCGTGCTGCTGCTGGTCCTGTCCGTGGCGATGGGCATGCTGGCGATCGGGCAGAGCGCGTCGTGGAACCGCTCGCAGAGCGACCAGGCCGACTTCCGCTCGGGCGCCTCGGTCCGCATGACCGCCGGCGCCGGCGCGGACCCGGCGAAGGCCCCGGCGTACGGCGAACTGCCGGGCGTCCGCGAGGCGGCGCCCGCCTTCCGGACGACCGTGGAGCTCTCCGGCGAGCGCACGGCCGAGGTCCTGGCCCTGGACACCGCGCACGCCGACGAGCGGATGCTGATGCGCGACGACCTCGGCAACGGCCCGGTGGCGGGGCTCTTCGACACGCTGACCCCGCCGAAGGCCGCCCGCGCCGGACTGCCGCTGCCGGAGCACAGCACCCGTCTCCGCTTCGACGTACGGATATCCGCCGACGACGCCCCCGGCAAGGTCTCGCCGTCCGGCATGACCCCCCGGGTCTCCGTCCTCCTGGAGGACCGCTACGGCCTGCCCTACCAGGTCGCCGCCGGGTCCGTCCCGGTCGACGGGAAGGCGCATCCGGTCTCCGTCGCCGTATCGGCCGCCGGCGGGTTCGCCCTCACCGGGATCGAGCTGAGCGGCAAGCAGCCCGTGGACCGGGCGGAGTCGCACCGGCTGGCCGTGAGCGCGCTGCGGACCACCGCCGCCGACGGCACCGAGCGTCCCGTCCCGGTCCCCGACGGCTTCCGCTGGCAGGGCGAGAGGACCGAGGACTCCCTCCTCGACGAGCCGGAGCCGGGCGCGCCGCTCACCCCCGCCGCGTCGGCCACCACCCCCCTCTCCGTCGGTTACTCCACCGGATCGGTCACCGCCGAGGACGCGGACGCGGCCCCCTCGGTCGCCGTGCGGGTCACCGCGGCCCGGCCCGGGACACCGGTCCTGAACGCCGTCGCCACGGACGCGTACCTCGAGGCGACCGGTGCCGGACCGGGCCAGAAGACCGATGTGACCCTGGCGGGCGAGACGGTCCGGGTGAAGATCACCCGCACCGTGCACCGGCTGCCCACCACCGGCCCCGGCTCGGGCTCCTCCACGGCGTCGGCCGAGTCCCAGCGGGCCAGGGACGGCGGGGCGCTCCTGCTGGACCTGCGCTCCCTGGGCGAGGTCTTCGCCGCCCGCCCGACCGCCCGGCTGACCGCCACGGAGTGGTGGCTGAGCACCGAGCCCGGCCGGACGGCCCAGGTGGCCGCGGCGCTGCGCGCGCTGCCGGACACCGACCCCGGCCAGGTGCGGGTGCGCGACGAGATCGCCGACGAGCTGGTCACCGACCCGCTGGGCGCCGGCCCGCAGTCCGCGCTCCTCGCGGTCGCCGTGATCGCCGCCGCGCTGGCCGCGGTCGGCTTCGCGGTGACCGCGGTCGGCTCGCAGCGGGAACGTTCCGCCGAATTCGCCGTACTGCGGGCGCTGGGCACCCCGCGCCGCCAGCTGGCCCGGATGACCGCCGCCGAACAGGGCGTCCTGATCGCCATCGCGCTGCTCGTCGGGGCCCTGCTCGGGGCCCTGCTGACCCGGGCGGTCGTGCCGCTGATCGTGCTGACCGGGCAGGCCGCCCAGCCGGTGCCGCCGGTCCTGGTGCGGCTGCCGCCCGGGCAGGTCGCCGCGCTGCTGGCCGGAGTCGCCGCGCTGCCCCTGCTCATCGTCGCCGTGCTGGCCCTGCGCCGCGCCGACCCCGCGACCTCGCTGCGCACCCAGGGGGACAACTGACATGAGTGCCCGCCCCGCGACCCCCTGCGCCCCCTGGGTGCGCACCCGGCTGCGCACGGCCCCCGGCGCCGCCTGCGCGTTCGCCCTGCTGGTGCTGGTGACCGCCTTCCTCGCCGCCGCCTTCCCCCGCTCCGTCGACTCGTACGGGACGAAGGGGCTGCGCCACGACCTCGGGACGGCGGCCCCGGCGCGCAGCGTGCTCCAGCTGAGCGGTCCGCAGCCCGGCCTGGAGCTGCGCCCGGCGGCGCGCGAGGCCGCGGTGCGCGAGGACACGATGGCCTCCGTCCACGCACAGGTCCTGAAGCGGCTGCCCGCACCACTGCGCGCCGACACCGCCGAGTCGGCGTACGGGGTGCGCACCTCGACGCCGATCGCGGCCGGCGAGCCGTGGTTCCCGCGCCCGTACGGCCTGGACCCGACACTGACGTACGTCACCCAGTCCGGTCTCTCCGACCACGCCACCCTGCGCGCCGGGCGCTGGCCGGCCACCCACGGCACGGTGTCCCTGACCACCAGGGAAGTCGAGGCCGCCGTCACCGAGGCGACCGCGAAGGCGCTGCGGATCACGGCCGGCGCGACCGTCGCCGTCCCCACCCGGGGCGAGGACACGCTGACCGTACGGATCACCGGCATCGTCGCCCCCAAGAGCCCGGAGGGCTCCTACTGGTCGGCCGAGCCGCTGCTGCGGACGCCCTCGCTGGTGGCCAAGCCGACCAAGGACACGCCCCGCTACTACTGGATCGCCGCGCTGCTGCTGCCGCCGGACGCCGCGCCCGCCCTGCTCTCCACCGCGGGGCAGCCCGAGCTGTACTGGCGGATCGCGCCGGACGTCTCCGGCCTCACCGCGCTGGACGTGCCGAGGCTGCGGACCTCCGTGGCGTCGCTGGAGGGCGGTCCGGGGCTGCTGGCCATGCGCGACGTGGCCGGCGCCACGGTCAACACGGCGACGGACCTGGACGAGATCCTGACGGACTACGACGGGATGCGGTCCGCGGTCCAGCCCGTCGTCACCGTCGCCGCCGTCGGCATCGGCGCGGTCGCGGTCGTCGTCCTCCTGATGACGGGCGGGCTCCTGGCGAGCCGCAGACACGCCGAGCTCGCCCTGCTGCGGGCCCGGGGCGGCTCCCTGCGGGGCATCGGGGGCCGGCTGCTCGCCGAGACCGCGGTCACCGCCGTGCCCGCCGGGGCGCTGGGCCTGCTGCTCGCCGTGCTCGCCGTGGGCCAGGCCCGGCTGTGGCCCGCGACGGTCGGTGCCGGCGCCGTCGTCGCGCTGGTCTGCACCGCGCTCCCGCTGCGCACCGCCCTCCAGCACCGCACCCCGCGGACCCACATCGACCGGGACGACCTGGCGACCGCCCGCCCGTCCCGGCGGCGCACCGTCGCCGAACTCACCCTGCTCGTCCTGGCCGTGGGCGCGGTCCTCGCGCTGCGCCGGCGCGGCACGGACGCCGAGGGCGGCACCGACCTGCTGGTCAGCGCCGCACCGGTGCTGGTCGCCCTGATCGCGGCGGTGGCGCTGGTCCGGCTCTACCCGCTGCCGCTGCGCCTGGCCCTGCGCTCGGTGTCCCGGCTGCGCGGCGCGATCGGCTTCCTGTCGCTGGCCCGGGCCGGCCGCACCTCGGCCGCCGGCACCCTGCCGCTGCTCGCCCTGCTGGTCGCGCTGACCACGGCCGCGTTCGGCGGTTCGGTGCTCGCGGGGGTCGCGGACGCCCGCGACGACGCCGCGGTCCGGGCCACCGGCGCGGACGCCCGGGTCACCGGCGAGGCCGACGCCGTACCGCTGTCGGCCGCGCTGGTCCGCGCGGTGGAGAAGGCCGACGGCGTACGCGGTTCGGTCCGGGTCCAGGTCGAGTACGGGGTGGCCCTGCCGGCCGCGGGCGGCGGCGCCCAGGACACCAAGGGCACCACCCTGATCGGCGTCGACCCCGCCGCGTACGCCGAGCTGGCCCGCTCCACCGGGCTCGGCCCGTTCCCCGCGGACCGGCTGCGGGCGAAGGGGGCGGCGGTCCGCGAGGGTGCGCGGCCGGACGAGGACCGGGTCGTGCCGGCCCTGGTCTCGCCGTCCGTCGCCGAACGCCTCGGCGACCGGCCGCTGGGCCTGCGGTCGCTGGCCGGGAACTTCAAGGTGAGGGCCGCCGCCACGGTCACGCGTACGCCCGCCGTGGACGGCAGCTCCTTCATCGTCGTGGACGCCGCCGCGTTCACCCACCGGCAGACCACGGCACTGCTGCTGACCGGGTCCGGGCTGGACGCGAAGGAACTGCGCGCGGCGGCCCGGCACACGGACGAGAAGATCGCCGTACAGCTGCGCTCCGCTGAGCGGGCCACGTACGTCGACACCCCGATGCAGTCCGGGGCGGAGCGGATCTATCTGGCGGCGATCGTCGCCGGCGCCGGATACGCCCTGCTCGCCGTCCTGCTCTCGCTGCTCCAGACCGCGCCGGAGCGCACCACGCTGCTGGCCCGGCTGCGCACCATGGGCCTGACCTCCCGGCAGGGCGGCCGGCTCCTGGGCTTCGAGGCCCTGCCGCAGGCGCTGCTGGCGGCCGGCGGCGGGCTCCTGGCCGGCTGGGCGACCATCGCCCTGCTGGCCCCGGGGGTCGACCTCGTACGCCTCGCACTCTCGTCCGGCGCCGGCACCGGCCCGCTGGACACCGCACCGCTGCGTACCGATCCGTGGTCGCTGGTCCTTCCGGCGCTCGGCGTCATCGTGCTGACCGGGGCGGTGGCCGGGGTGCAGGCGTGGTGGGCGGGCCGCCGCGGATCGATCACCGAACTCAGGGCAGGAGACTCCCGATGACGACGCCGTCGACCGATTCCACGCTGGCGGAGCTCGAACAGCGGGCCACCGCCCGGCGCGACCGCCCCTCCTACGGCCACGACGCGCTGATCGCCTGCGACCGGCTGGTGCGCATCTTCACCACGGACGGGGTGGAGGTGCAGGCCCTCCAGGGCCTCGATCTGCTGGTGGAGGAGGGCGAGTTGCTGGCGCTGGTCGGCGCGTCCGGCAGCGGCAAGTCGACCCTGATGAACATCCTGGCGGGCCTGGACGAGCCGACGGCCGGGGCGGCGAAGGTGGCGGGCTGCGACCTGCTGTCCATGGGGCCGAAGGAGCGCCTCCGCTACCGCCGGGACGTCGTCGGCTTCGTCTGGCAGCAGACCGCCCGCAACCTGCTGCCGTATCTCACGGCGATCCAGAACATCACCCTGCCCATGCAGCTGCGCGGCCGGGGCCGCAGCCGCGAACGGGCCGCGCGCGCCGAGGCGTTGCTGAAGATGCTGGAGGTCGAGGACTGCCGCGACCGGCGTCCGCGGCAGATGTCGGGCGGCCAGCAGCAGCGGGTGGCCATCGCCGTCTCGCTCGCCAACTCCCCCTCGGTGCTGCTCGCCGACGAGCCGACCGGCGAACTCGACTCGGCCACCGGCGAGCAGGTGTTCGCCGCGTTCCGCCGCGCCAACGAGGAGCTGGGCACGACGATCGTGATCGTCACCCACGACCAGGCGGTAGCCGACGAGGTACGCCGTACGGTCGCGATCCGCGACGGCCGCACGTCCTTCGAGGTGCTGCGCCGCACCGAGGTCGACGCGGCGACCGGACAGGAGTCCCAGGTCGCCCGCGAGTACGCGATGCTCGACCGCGCGGGCCGGCTGCAACTGCCCGCCGACTACACCGAGGCGCTCGGCATGGAGCACCGGGTGATGCTGGAGCTGGAACAGGACCACATCGGGGTGTGGCCGGACGGCCCGAAGGGCGGGTGACCGGCCCTGGAGGGCGGGTGACCGGCCCTGGAGGGCGGGTGACCGGCCCCGGAGAGCCGTGTGACCGGCCGTTAGTATCCGGCCATGACGACGTTCGAACGCGAGATCACCGAGCCGGTCGACCTGTGCCTGCCCGACGGCCGTCTCGACCCGGCGGCGGTCGGCTGGTCGCGGACCCCGCTGCACCGCGCCAATCTGCGCGGCTGGGGCCGGACGAAGCGATGGGAGTACTGGTGCGTGACGACGCCCACCCACCTGGTCGCGCTGACCGTCAGCGATCTGGACTTCCTCGCCCTGAACAGCGTCTACCTGCTCGAATACGCGCCCGGCGGCCTTGAGCTGGAACGTACGGCGATCCTGCCCGGCGGTCTCGGCGCCCGCCTCCCCGACAGGGTGGCCGGCACCCCCGGCGCCCCGGACGTGGTGGCGGGCCCGGCGCGCCCGACGGGCGGCAAGGTGCGCGTGGAGATCCGCGACGAGCCCGGCGGGACCCGGCTGCGGGCCCGCTGCCTGACCCCGGAGCGGGTGCCGGTGGAGGTGGACCTCCTGGTCGCCCGGCCGGAGGGCCATGAGTCGCTCTCCGTGGTCGTCCCGTGGAGCAGCCGGCGCTTCCAGTACACCTCCAAGCAGACCGCGCTGCCCGCGTCCGGCCGGGTCAGGGTGGGCGGGGAGTTCCTGGACTTCGGCGGGGACGACACCTGGGCCGTCCTGGACCACGGCCGGGGCCGCTGGCCGCGTACGGTCCGCTGGAACTGGGGCGCCGCGTCCGGCCGCACCGACGGGCACACCCTGGGCGTCCAGCTCGGCGGGCAGTGGACGCTGGGCACCGGCTCCACGGAGAACGCGCTCTGCGTGGACGGCCGGCTCAGCAAGATCGGCGAGGAGCTGGACTGGCGCTGGTCCGCCTCGGACCCGCTGCGCCCGTGGACGGTCCGCACCCCGCTGACCGGGCAGGTCGACCTGACGTTCACCCCGTTCCACAACCGCCGCGTCCGCACCGAGGCGGGGGCGCTGGCCAATCGGACCGATCAGCTGTTCGGCCACTACGACGGCACCGTCCGCGCGGACGACGGGACGCGGATCGCGGTGGAGCGCCTGCTGGGGTGGGCGGAGGACGTGCGGATGCGGTGGTGAGCCGGCTCTCAGCCGGTGACGGAGACCGCGAGGCTGCCCAGGCCGCCCGCCGCGCCGGCCCGGCGCAGGGCGACGGAGCCGTACGGGGTGCGCAGGCGCAGCCAGCTGCCGGCCGTCAGGAGGGCGACCGGGAAGTCGGGGGCGGCGCGCAGGAAGCCGAGGGACTGCGCGGCGTGCACCGCGCGGAGCGGGAGTTCGGTGTCCGCGAGGGTGCGCGACCAGATGTCGTGGCCGATGCGGTCCCGCTCGGTACGCGTGCGCCGGTCCTCGGGCAGGGCCTCGTCGCGGTCCCGGAATTCGGTGACGGCGGCGGTGAGCGCGGCGCGCAGGGCGGCGGGCCCTGGCAGCCCGGACCGCTCCCGCCAGCCGCCGCGCGGGGGCAGGACACCGGCCCAGGGCGGTCCGGTGACCGGGGCGGGCAGGGCGGCGGCGTCGGCGCCCTCGTCCGGCAGGGCTTCCAGGAGGTCGCCGGCCGACACGGTGACGTCGAGGTCGCAGGCGTCGAAGAGCCGTGCCGTGCGGATCGCCAGCACGTCGAAGGACGGGGGCCTGCCGAACACGGCGAGCGCGCCGCCGCCCGCCTGGAGGCGTACGGCGGCGGCGCGGTCGTAGTGGAGCAGCCGTCCGAGGAAGGCGCCGAGATCGGCGGCCTCCCTCGCGTCGGCGAACCGCAGCGACTGTACGGACACGGTCATACCGCGGCGGGCTCCTCGGCCAGGTACTCCTGGAGGAACCGCTTCTCCTCCGGGGAGAGCCGCCGGGGGCGCTCGGCGGCCAGGTCGTACGGCACGACGACGGTCGAGGCGCGTACGTACACCTGGTCCGGGTCCTTGATCTCGTAGGCGATCGTCAGGGACGCGGCGCCGATCTTCGTGACCCAGGACTCGACGGTCACCGGCCGGTGCCGGTGGACCAGGGGGCGCACGTAGTCGATCTCGTGCCGCGCCACGACGGAGCCGCCCGCGAAGGACGGCGAGCCCTCCCCCGGCGCCAGCCGGAACATGAAGTCCACCCGCGCCTCCTCCAGGTAGCGGAGGAAGACCACGTTGTTGACGTGCCCGAAGGCGTCCATGTCCGACCAGCGCATCGGGCAGCTGTAGATGTGCCGAGCCAAGACGATCAGCCTCGCGTGAGCTTCTTGTACGTGGCGCGGTGCGGACGTGCCGCGTCCGGGCCGAGGCGGTCGACCTTGTTCTTCTCGTACGACTCGAAGTTGCCCTCGAACCAGTACCACTTGGAGTCGCCCTCGTACGCCAGGATGTGCGTGGCGACGCGGTCCAGGAACCAGCGGTCGTGGGAGATGACCACGGCCGCGCCCGGGAATTCGAGCAGGGCGTTCTCCAGCGAGGACAGGGTCTCGACGTCGAGGTCGTTGGTGGGCTCGTCGAGGAGCAGCAGGTTGCCGCCCTCCTTGAGCGTCAGCGCCAGGTTGAGGCGGTTGCGCTCACCACCGGAGAGGACCCCGGCCGGCTTCTGCTGGTCCGGGCCCTTGAAGCCGAACGCGGAGACGTACGCCCGCGAGGGCATCTCGACCTGGCCGACGTTGATGTAGTCCAGCTCGTCCGAGACGACGGCCCAGAGGGTCTTCTTCGGGTCGATGTTGGACCGGGACTGGTCGACGTAGCTGATCTTGACGGTCTCGCCGACCTTGATGGAGCCGCTGTCCGGCGTCTCCAGGCCCTGGATCATCTTGAACAGCGTGGTCTTGCCGGCGCCGTTCGGGCCGATGACACCGACGATGCCGTTGCGCGGCAGCGTGAACGACAGGTCGTCGATGAGGACCTTGTCGCCGAACGCCTTCGAGAGGTTCTCGACCTCGACCACGATGGAACCGAGCCGCGGCCCCGGCGGGATCTGGATCTCCTCGAAGTCCAGCTTCCGCATCTTGTCCGCCTCGGCCGCCATCTCCTCGTACCGGGCGAGACGGGCCTTGGACTTGGTCTGGCGCCCCTTGGCGTTGGACCGCACCCACTCCAGCTCTTCCTTGAGCCGCTTCTGGCGCTTCTCGTCCTTGCGGCCCTCGACCTTGAGGCGGGCGGCCTTCTTGTCGAGGTACGTGGAGTAGTTGCCCTCGTACGGGTGCGCGCGGCCGCGGTCCAGTTCGAGGATCCACTCGGCGACGTTGTTGAGGAAGTAGCGGTCGTGGGTGACGGCCACGACGGCGCCCGCGTACTTGGAGAGGTGCTGCTCCAGCCAGTTCACCGACTCGGCGTCGAGGTGGTTGGTGGGCTCGTCGAGGAGCAGCAGGTCGGGCGCCTCGATGAGCAGCTTGCAGAGCGCGACGCGGCGCTTCTCGCCACCGGAGAGGTTGACGACGGGCCAGTCGCCGGGCGGGCAGCCCAGGGCGTCCATGGCCTGCTCCAGCTGGGCGTCCAGGTCCCATGCGTTGGCGTGGTCCAGGTCCTCCTGGAGCTTGCCCATCTCGTCCATGAGCGCGTCGGAGTAGTCGGTCGCCATCAGCTCGGCGACCTCGTTGAAGCGCTTGAGCTTGCCCATGACCTCGGCGGCGCCGTCCTGCACGTTCTCCAGGACCGTCTTGTTCTCGTCGAGCTCCGGCTCCTGCATGAGGATGCCCACGCTGAAGCCGGGCGACAGGAACGCGTCACCGTTGGACGGCTGCTCCAGGCCCGCCATGATCTTCAGCACCGTGGACTTACCGGCGCCGTTGGGCCCCACGACACCGATCTTCGCGCCGGGCAGGAAGTTCAGGGTGACGTCATCGAGGATCACCTTGTCGCCGTGCGCCTTGCGCGTCTTGCGCATGGTGTAGATGAACTCAGCCAAGAGAAACCGTCCGGCAATCGATGTGTGGGCAGATACACCCCATCTTGCCTGACGGCCGCCTCTTGACGGAAACCGGTCCGGTGCGCGATACGCGCGGTCCCGGGTCGCGGTACGTGCGGGCCGGACGGGGTCGTGCGGCGGGGGTGCGCGAAGGCCCCGGCGGGGACGAAGCCCGCCGGGGCCTTGATCACTGCGTGGGACGGTGCGCTACCGCTGGTCACTCACTGCTGGTGTGGCCCTTGCGGCGCAGGAGGACGACCGCGCCGCCGCCGACGACGACCAGGGCGATGGCGATGCCCGCGATCATCGGGGTGGCGCTGGAGCTGCCGGTCTCGGCGAGGTTGGTGTCGTCGCCGCCCGTGGTGCTGCCGCCGGCCGTGGCGGTGGTCGGGGTGGGCTCCCCGCCAGCGGTCTGGGTCTCCGTGCCACCGGTGCCGCTGCTGGTGGTCTTGCAGTCCAGGACGCCCTTGAAGGTCTTGGAGAAGCCGCCCGGGCCGGTGACCGTGACGTCGTACGCCTGGTCCTCGGCGACCGGGACGGTGACGGTCACCGTCTTGCCGGCCTCGACGGTGTTCTCCTTGCCGTCGAGCGCGAAGGTGAACGCCTCGTCGCCCTTGTTGCCGACGGTGATGTCGACGCCGCCCTTGGCGCAGTTCTTCTCGGCGGTGGCCGTCGGGATCGGCCCCTTCTTGGCCCAGGTGGCGGTGGCGGCCGCGGAGACCGTCGACTCGCTGGAGCCGGCCAGGATCTGGGTCTGGCTCTTGGTGACGCCGGCGAAGGCGCGGCCGACCGGGACTGAGGTGGCGGCCTGGACGGTCAGCGCGGCGGTGCCCTCCTCGGAGCCGGCGGGCACCTCGAAGTAGAGCTGGTCGCCGTCGGAGGCCGTGGTGACGGGCTTGCCCGCCTTGTCGGTGACCTTCACACCGCTGGCGAGGTCCGCCGGCGGGGTCACCGTGGCCTGGGCCGCGTTGGTGCGGACGGTGACCGGGCCGACGCGCTCGCCGGAGCGGCCGGAGACCGCGACCGGGTCGAGCGTCAGGGACGCCTCGGGCTCGGCGATGCCGGTGGCGGACTTCTCCAGCCAGTCCGCGAGCTTCTCCGCCTGCTCGTCCTGGGCGGTCACGTCGACGTGGTCGGAGAAGCGCCAGATCGCGACCTGGGTGCCCGCCGCCGCGGTCTCGTCGGTGAGCGTCCCGGTACCGGCCGCCTCGGCGAGCTGCGAGAGGTCGTTCACCTGGGGGTAGGAGTGCTGGAGAATCCAGAGGATCTTGCCGGCGTCGTCGTTGCCGCCGAGCGAGGTCTGCTTCCAGGGGGTCTCCAGGTACTTCGCCCGGTCCTGGGTCGGGTTGTGGATGTCGATGCAGTACGTCTTGAGCGTGCCGCCGCCGTCGACGTTCATCTCGAACAGACCGGCGGACACCTTGCGCTTCTTGCCGCCGTCGTTCAGCAGCGCGGTGCCGTAGGTCTTCAGCCCGTCCAGTACGGCGGTGGCCCCGCCCTGGTGCGCGGGCACCTCGTCGGCGGTCGCGCTGCCGGCGCCGACGAGTGCCCCGGCCACGACCAGGCCGGACGCCATCGCGGAAGCGGTCAGCCGGGCTATTCGCCCGCGCCGTGCGGTCGGGGCCGTCGCCTTGGATGACGAGGCGGTCGCTGAAGAAGCAGAAAACACTAATTTCCCCTCCGGGCGAGACACTCGCGCCCGGTACGCGTGTGGGGATTGTCCCGCCTGCTACTCAAGTGCCTTGTGAGTACGGTGAGATCCTATGGAGCGAGCCAAGGACAGTCCCCCGTCATACCACCCGACAACCATTCCGACTCGGAATCGTTATCACGGGTAACTGCCGTTCCCCGTGCGCCCGCCGGCCACCCGGCACTCCCCCTCGTCACGCGGTCACCAGCCCGGGCCCGGTCTTCGCCGTCGCGGCGCCGCTCTTCTGACGCGCCGTCCGCCGCCGCGCCGCCGGCCGTGCCACCGGCCGCTCCTCCGCCGTCCCGTCGGGCCCGCCCGGCTCCACGCCGCCGCCCGCCTCCTCCGCCTCGCCGCCCGCGGCCCGCTCCTCCGGCGCCTCCCGCACCGCCCACGGATCGGGGCCCGCCGCGGCCGGCGCCGGTCCGTACCTCGACGTCAGCCCCGGCTCGCCCCTGACCACCCGGCGGAAC
Organism: Streptomyces sp. 130; assembly: GCF_007096885.1. GTDB lineage: Bacteria > Actinomycetota > Actinomycetes > Streptomycetales > Streptomycetaceae > Streptomyces. Next base: position 61,684 of record NZ_VJNO01000002.1, read on the forward strand.
GCGGCCGTGCCCCGGGTCAGATCGTGGCCCACCGCCACCGCCTCGATGTCCACGAAGGTCCGGCGCCGCCCCTCCAACTCCTCCTCGCGCACCTTGAGCCTGCCGTGCACCACCAACGGCTCCCCCACCGCGACCGAGCCCGTCAGATTCGCGGCCAGCGTGCGCCACGCCCACACGGTGTAGAAGCTCGTGTGCCCGTCGGCCCAGACCTCCTTCACCCGGTCCCACCGCCGGGGCGTCACCGCGAACCTGAACCGGGCCATCCCCCCGCTCGCCGTCTCCCGGAACTCCACCGCCGTCGCCGCGTTGCCCACCAGCGTCACCAAGGTCTCGTTCATGACTCCGCCTCCCCTTCGCCCGGGTCCCGTGGCCGCGCCGTGCGCGCGGTCACCGGTCCCATGCTGGAGGGGAGGCGGAAATCCTGCCGGAGGCTGTGGACTAACGGCCCGTTGTGGAAAACTCCGTCACCGCCACATAGCGTTCCCGCACTTCGCGGTAGCGCATCAGCTCGGCCGCGACCGGGTCGAGCACCCTGGCCCGCCCGCAGGCCGCCGCCGCCTCGCGCAACCGCCGTTCGGCCTCCTGCCCGTACCGCCGGGCGGGCCCCCGGGCCGCCGCGGCACACGACCACTCGACCAGCGGGCCGCCCACGATGCCCCCGAGCATCACCAGCGCGGGCGTCAGCAGTCCCGGCTCCACCACCCCGATGATCTGCCCGGCCAGCCACAGGCCGCCGAAGATCTGCAGCAGCGTCATCGCGACCTGCGCCAGCACCGCCGCCGGCCACCACGCGGGGCGCGGCGGCTTCCCGGCCGCACGCCCGCCCCGGCCCTCGCCCCTGCCCGGCGTACGGCCCGCGGCCTCCGAGGCCGACGCGCACACCGCGGCGCCGCCCGCGCCCCGTACGGCCCCGGCCGCCTCCGCACCCCCGCCCGCCACGCGCCCCGCCAGTTCGTCCAGCGCGTCCGGCAGGCCCTTCGCCCCGTGCACCGCGGCCTCGCGCACCGCCTGCGCCCAGGGCCCGGGCAGTCCGGCCGCGGCGTCGTCCGCGACCGTGCGCACGGCCTGCTCGACGCGCTGGCGCGCGGTGAGCCGTTCCTCGGGCGGGGCGGCGAGCGGCACGCGGTCCCGGCTGCCGGGCTGCCGCATGGCCTCGTACCAGCGCCACAGCCGCAGCCACGGCGTGCCGCAGGCCCGTCCGGCGTTGCGGCGCCACTCGCGTTCGGCCGCCTGGCCGGCCGCCGCCGCGCCCACGGCCTCCGCGAGCCGGTCCGCGAATTCCTCCCGGGCCCGCTCCCCCAGACCCGGCCGCCCCTCGGCGACGTACACCGGGCGGAGCCTGGCCGCCGCCGCGTCCACATCGGCGGACAGGCGCCGCGTCGCCGCCGTGCGTTCCTGGACGAACCGGCCCAGCAGCTCGCGCAGTTCGCCGACGCCCTCGCCGGTGAGGGCGGACAGGGGCAGGACGGTCGCGCCGGGCTCGCCGTGCTCGCCGAGCGCCATGCCGTCCTCGTCCAGCAGCCGGCGCAGGTCGTCCAGGACCTGGTCGGCGGCCTCTCCGGGCAGCCGGTCGATCTGGTTGAGCACCACGAAGGTGACCTCGGCGTGGCCGGCGAGGGGCCGCAGGTAGCGCTCGTGCAGGGCGGCGTCCGCGTACTTCTCCGGGTCCACCACCCAGATCACCGCGTCGACCAGCGCGAGCACCCGGTCCACCTGCTCGCGGTGGCCCTTCGCCGCCGAGTCGTGGTCGGGCAGGTCCACCAGGACCAGGCCCTGCAGCGCCTCGTCGTCCGCCGCGGCGCCCGGCTGCGGCCTGCGCCGGAGCCTCCCGGGCACGGCGAGGCGGTCCAGCAGTCCGGCGGCCCCGTCGGTCCAGGAGCAGGCGAGCGGGGAGGAGGTGGTGGGGCGGCGCAGTCCGGTCTCGGAGAGCTGGGCGCCGGCGAGCGCGTTGAAGAGGGCCGACTTCCCGCTGCCGCTCGCCCCGGCGATGGCCACGACGGTGTGCCGGGAGGAGAGCCGCTGCCGGGCCGCCGCCTCGTCCAGCACCCGGCCCGCCTCGGCGAGCGCGGCGCGGTCCAGGCGGGCCCGGGAGAGGCCGACGAGCTCGCGCAGGGCGTCCAGGCGCGGCCGGAGCGGGCTGCCGGAGTCCACGTACGCCTCGACCTGCGGCCGTCCGTCGTCCTCTTCCGCGGGGGCCTGGTCCGGGGTCCGCTCGGCCTCCTTCCGGGCGGCCCGCGCCCGCCGGGCGATCAGCCCGTCGTCCCAGCCGGTGCCGGAATGGGAGGACGTGTCGGAGGGGCCGGTGGGACCGAAGGGGCTGGAGGAGCCGGAGGAGCCGTTGGGGCTGGTGGGGCCGGAGGCACCAGAGGAGCCGGAAGCGCCGGAACGGCCGGAAGTGCCAGAGGCGCCGGAGACGCCGGAAGTGCCGGAAGTGCCGGAAGTGCCGGAAGTGCCGGAAGTGCCGGAAGGGGAGGCCGCGGAGGGGGAGGCCGCGGAGGGGGAGGTTTCGGACAGCTGCTCCCCGGTCCCGCCCTGCCCCGGATTCTCGTCAGTGACGGCAGTCATCGCTGCCACCTCTCCTTCTGCAGTAGGGACAGCGCGGCGATCAGTTCGGCCTGCGGTTCGGGGGCCACGTCGAGGGCGTCCAGGGGGGCGAGCCGCCGGTCGCGCTCGCCGTTCAGGACGTGGTCGAGGCAGTTGGTGAGCAGCGCGCCGCCCTTGTCGCGCAGCCGCAGCGCGCCCTGCGCCCCGATGCGTTCGGCGAGCTGTTCGCCGGCGGTGCGGGCGCGGCGTCCGCCGAGCAGGGCGGCGGCCAGCAGGGTGGCGACGGTCTCGGGGTCCGGGGCGGTGTTGCGCTCCAGCAGGCGCAGCTCCTCCTCGGCCAGTTCCTCCAGGATGCGGCGCCATCTGCGTACGGTCATGGCGATCCGGCCCCGGATGTCCTCGGCCGGTCCCCAGCCGCCCTCCTCGCGGCCGGCCGCCTCGAAGGCGAAGGCCGCCGCCGCGGGCTCCTTGCGCCAGACGGCGCGGATCTGCTCGTCGGCGGCGGCGACGCCGCACTCCAGGAGCGCGGCCAGGCTTTCGACCAGCGCGTCGAGCACCTCCTCGGAGGTGCTGTACGTGGGGTAGCCGCGCCACCTGGTCCGGGCGTCGCCGGCGAGCGCGCCGCCGTTCTTCAGCCGGCGTCGCAGCCGGGCGCCCTCCTTCCCGTACGCCTCCTCGACCACACCCGTAAGCCGTACGGCGGCGGCGTACTGCGCGGCGACGGCTCCGGCGAGCGCGGGCATGCGGACGTCCAGGGAGTCGATGACCCCGGCGGCGGTCCGGCCGACGGCCTGCTGGCGGGCGGCCGGGTCCTGGGCGCGGTGCGCGAGCCAGGCGCGCAGCGGGGCGACGGCGGTGGTGGGCAGCAGCCCGCTGCCGCCGCCCGCCGACTCGGGCAGCTCGGGGATGGTGAAGCGGGGCACCTCGCCGAGCCCGGCCTTGGCGAGCAGGGCGCCGTACTGGCGGGAGACCTCGGCGATCACCTGGTGCGGGACGCGGTCGAGGACGGTGACGAGCGAGGCGTTGTACTCCTTCGCGGTGCGCAGGAGGTGCCAGGGCACGGCGTCGGCGTACCGGGAGGCCGTGGTGACCATGACCCAGATGTCGGCGGCGCAGATGAGTTCGGCGGCCAGGACCCGGTTGCGGACGACGAGGGAGTCGATGTCGGGGGCGTCCAGCAGGGCGAGCCCGCGCGGCAGCCCGGCCGCGGTCTCGACGCGCAGCGCGGTGCCCTCCTCGGCCGCGTGGCCGTCGGGGCCGTCGAAGTCGTCGCACTGGCCGGGCTCGGCGTACTCCTCGGGCGGCAGCCAGACCCGGGTGAGCTGCGGCAGCACCCGTACGCCCGCGAACCAGTGCTGGTCGTCCGGGTGGCACACGAGGACGGGCGTGCGGGTGGTGGGCCGCAGCACCCCTGCCTCGCTGACCCGGCGCCCCACCAGGGAATTGACGAGCGTCGACTTGCCGGCGCCGGTCGAGCCGCCGATGACGGCGAGCAGGGGCGCGTCGGGGTCCTTGAGCCGGGGCAGCAGGTAGTCGTCCAGCTGGGCGAGCAGCTCGGTCCGGGTCTGCCTGGCGCGGGGGGCCCCTGGGAGCGGGAGTGGGAGACGCACGGCGGCGACACGGTCGCGCAGGGCGGAGAGTGCGTCGATGAGCTGAGGCCGTACGTCCAAGGTCACCACATGCGAAGAATGCCCAATTTTGGAGCCTTTTTGAAGCGTATAGCCACCTCTGCGCGCCGGTTCCTCCGTCCGACAGAGGGGACGAGTGGGGCGCAGGCATAACGAGTGCACAACACCCGAGGCGTGAAGCGTCAAAAGCGGTGCGTGATCCGCACCTACCTGCGATTATCGTTTCGCTTCACCGAACCTCCACATCGTGCCACGCAGGTGAAGCAATGAGGTCGAGCCGATCGGAGCCCTATCCTTGTCCCGGCAAGGTCACGGACCGCCCGGGCCCCGGGGCTCCTGACCACCGCAGCCACCACCCGGCCCCCGTAGCTCAGTGGATAGAGCAGGCGCCTTCTAAGCGCTTGGCCGCAGGTTCGAGTCCTGCCGGGGGCGCACGTTTATGTAGGTCAAAGGCAACGTAAAGCCCTCTGCAAGATCACTTGCAGAGGGCTTTACGTTGCCTGAGGGCAAATTTTGTACCGTTTTACACCTTCGTTGCGAGCCGCCCGTCCCACATACACCCCCCCCACTCGGGGGACATTTCACGGTCAGTCTCCAACCGCGAGAGAGTAATACCTGGTCAGAGCCATCCTGATGGCCCATCGGGCACACACAGAGCGAGCGTCAAAGTGGCGCCTGCTCTGTTCGTGACCACTGACCGCCTTTCAGCTCAGGATCAGACAAGCCATAGCCCGCACTCCGCACACCGAGGGTTGACAACCCATCGCGAGGCCGGTACAACTTTTTTTCTCGACATAAATCGGAGAGAGAAATGCTCCGAAGAAAGGAGGAGGGGTGCCCGAGCACAGCATTACCGTTGACGCAGAAGTCTTCGCGCGCCTGCAGCGCGAGGCCAAGCCGCTGATCGACACACCGAACAGCGTGCTGAGACGCCTGCTTGCCCTGGACGAGGTGACGATCCAGCCAGGCGCGCTCGCCAAGTTGATCACATCAGGACTGCTACGGCCGGGGCAGCGGCTGACCTGGCGCCGCCGCAACCTCGGCCAGGAGCACCACGCACACATCACCGCCGAGGGAAGCCTTCGCCTGGAGGACGGTCGGATCTGCACCTCGCCGTCCGGTGCGTGCGAGGCGGTGACCGGAGCAAAGGCCAACGGCTGGGATGCCTGGCACACGGACGAAGGCACTTCCTTGAGCGCTCTTCGCGGCAGAGTCTGACCACTTCGACGGGGGAATCGACCACGTGGACTTCACTCAGCGCATGCTGGCACAGCTCACCCTGCGCCAGCAGCTCACGGATATACCGGGCGAGAGCTTCGAGCAGCTGATCCACAAGCTTCTGAGCCTGCGGCACCCCGACTTCGTGCCCGTACGCACACACGGAAATCTCGGCGACATGGGCGCCGACGGGCTGCTCCTGTGGGACCGAGTGCTCTGGGCGTGCTACTCACCGCAGACCGACGACATCGCCCGGGTCAAGCGCAAGTTCGCCTCGGATCTGGAGAAGGCGCTCGTGAAACGGCCGGATGCCTTCGACATCTTCCGCTTCGCGGTCAACGATCTCAAGGGCGTGCATCCGGAGTTGAGCGTGATGATGTCCGAGGCTCAGGAAAAGCTGCGCCCGCGCCGGGTGGAGCACTACGGCTGGCACCGCCTGTGGAACGACGTCATGCGACTGGACAGAATCGCCACGGAAGATCTCCTCGGCTGTGAGCTGCCGGTCCAGGACAAGACGTACGGCATCGGACTCACCGATCTCGAGGCGCTGCTTGCCCGGCTCGGTGAGCAGCGGCGCACGTCGCAGCCGCTCGCGGCCCTCCCTGAAGTCAACAAGTACAAGATCGAGTGGAACGGTCTGTCCGGTGACGTCCGCGGCGCGCTGATCCAGGGGATCGGGCATAGCCACCTCGTCGAGGGGTACTACGCCGGGCTCGGTGCACCGGACGAGGCGGACCGGGTCGCCCAGGGGTTCCGGGTGTACTACGACCAGGTCCGAGCCGACACCGATGACCAGGACAGGCTGTGGGCCGCACTGCAGGAGTACATCCTCGGAAACGCCGCACCGAGCCTGAACTCGATGTACTGCGCCTGGATCGTCATCGCCCACTTCTTCCAGCGGTGCGACGTCTTCGACGTACCACCCGACGGCTGGATTCCGGGCGCGGTGGACCGGAGCGCTGCGTGATCACGCCGACGAAGGGCATCTCCCCGGACCGCTCCCTGCTCGCCGTCGGTGCGCAGATCCTGCGGGTCCTCGACATGCCGATGACCGTTACCCAGACCTGGTCGAGATTCCGCGCCGAACGTGTCCGGCTCGGCCACCACTCTCCGGTCTCCTTCCAGTGGTTCGTCCTCGGGCTCGATGTGCTGTACACGCTCGGTGTGATCGAATTCCGCGACGATCTGCTGACGAGAAGGCGAGCCGACTCGCCGACCAGAAGGAGGGACGATGCTGCGTCGTCTGAGCGCTGACGATCCTCGGTTCCGCCCCGTTGAGTTCCGGCGCGGTCTCAATCTTCTGGTCGCCGAGGCCCACCCCGGGTCGAGAAAGACGGACAGTCGCAACGGCACCGGCAAGTCCAGCCTGGTAGAGCTGCTGCATTTCACCCTGGGGGCTCAGGCCGGTAAACGCAGCCTGCCCGGCCACACCCGGCTTCGGCGCACTCTCTTCACGCTGACCATGGACTGGCCCGGGCACGAGGAGCCGGTACGAGTGAGCAGGCGCGGTGCCCAGCAGGGCATCGTCCTGACCGACGCTCCAGACGGCATCGAGGGCGAGGCCGGAGGGCTCTTCGCGTTCAACCTCACCCGTGAGATGCCTGTGACGGAGTGGAGAACACGGATCGAGACGAACCTCTTCCGGCTGCCCGCCGACCACCCCGGCATCTCGGGGCGCGCCCTGCTGTCGCTTCTCGTACGCCGCGTCGGATCACACGCCTTCAACGACCCGGTGCGGACCTATCCGCAGCAGCCGACAGCCGAGGCTGCGGCCAACCTCGCCTACCTCCTCGGCCTGGACTGGCGGCTCGCCGCCGGCTACCGCGACATCGCCGCACGGGAAGCGACCCGACGGCAGCTGCGGTCAGCGATGAACGACCCGTCCTGGCACCAGGTCGTTGGCACGACGGCGGACCTGCGCGGCCGGATCATCGTCGCGGAGGGTGACGTGAACCGGCTCCGCGAGCAAATTGCCTCCTTCCGCGTTGTGCCCGCTTACGCAGAACTTCAGGCGCGTGCCGACGGGTTGGACAAGAGAGTCCGCTCGCTCCCGGAGCAGGACGTGATCGACCGTCGGAACCTGGCGGAACTACGGCGGGCGGTGGAGGAGGCAAACGAACCAGACACGGCGTACGTGGACGCCATGTACCGGGAAATGGGCGTTGTTCTGCCCGACCGGGTACACCGCTCCTTCGAGGACGTACGCGGCTTCCACGCGTCCATCGTCCGCAACCGCCGCCGCTACCTCGCCGACGAGATCGAGGAGACGCAGGCCAGACTCACGGCGCGCGAACACGAGCGCGCCCGTCTCGGTGAGGAGCTCACCGAGACACTGAGCGCACTGCGCGACGGAGGTGCCCTCGACGGCCTCACGGCGCTCCAGCAGTTGCTTGCCCAGAAACAGGCGGCGCTCGAAGCGCTGCGCAAACAGCATGAGACGGCGCAGTTCATGGAGGCCAGCCAGCGGGAGATCACGGCGCAGCGCGTCGAGCTCCAGGAGGAACTGGAGCTCGACCTGGAGGAGCGCGGCGAGCAGACCCGGGAGGCCACCTGGCTCTTCGCTCGCTTCGCTCGCCGCCTCTACGGACAGGACCGACAGGCATACCTCACCATCAGGGCCGGCACCAGCAGCTTGGAAATCTCCGCACATGTCGACAGTCAAGGCAGCGTCGGCATCAACAAAATGGTGATCTTCTGCCTTGATCTCACGACCGCGGTGATCGCCCTCCGCCACGACCGTGGGCCCGGCTTCCTAGTCCACGACAGCCATCTCTTCGACGGGGTGGACGACCGCCAGGTGACTGAGGCGTTGATGCTGGCGTCCGAGGTCGCCGAGGAGGAAGGTCTCCAGTACATCGTGACGTTCAACTCGGACAAGCTGGAACGCGCCCGCCTGGGCGGCTTCGACCCCTCCCCCTACCTCATCGAGCCCCGCCTGACCGACGCCTACGACGAAGGCGGACTGTTCGGGTTTCGCTTCTGACTCGACCATCGCCCCTCACTGGCAGCACACGACCCACACCATCTTGTCTCCGGGGTGGTGCGGGCCGTGTCCCGCCAGTCGTCAGCGAGCGCCTCGACGAGGCACAATCCACGCCCCGACTCGCCAGTACTACCGGGGTGTTGTGGCGTCGGTCACCTGTCGCCCAGGCGTTCGCGGTCGGCTCGGCGATGAGGAAGGTGACAGTGGTGATGAGGCCGCCGTCTCGAAGATCGTACGGAGACTGGGGCACGGCGAGCCAGTCCCCGGCGACGCGGCGGACGCCCGGGCGCCGCGACGTGTGGTGGCGTAGAGAGACGTGAAGCTCCAGAGGTCGGCATGCGCGCCTGATTTGGGGGCCACGGCCCCGACGTGCCCGATCTTCCGTGGGGAGCATGGCCGTCCGGCGGTGCGGGCAGGCCGTCCGGGTGGTCGGCCTGACTTGTACGCGTATTGTCCGGCCGTGACGTACGCGAGCGGCGCTCGGTGGGCAGGAGATCCACAGACAGCACGGCTGGGCTGCGGCCCCTCTGCGCAACCCGTGTCCCGACACCCCTCGGGACCTGGAAACCCGCGCTCGAACTTCTCTCCAAAACGCCGGACGACCGCCCGTTCCACGCCGGCGGGGTCTGGCGGCGGCTTGCCACCTGGCTCCCCAAACGCGGCGCCCCGGCAGCTGCACTCACTCCCTGGGCCGAGGTCGACCCACTGCGCCCCTTCCGTCACCCGATGGGGCCGAATGCACGTCCGGTCCGCTCATGGGCAAGACCTTCACGACCGGGTCAGCCGGGCTAATGCCTGCATCCACCACCTGCGCTGCGGAAGAAGGGGAGGCTGCACGCCACAGCCAGAAGCTCACAGCAGCGACGGAGCTGCGGACCCGGGCAAAGCCTCACATCAGCGCCAGGTTGACTTCGTGACACAATTATCATGTCATTGAGTCATGCTGTATGCGACTCCCTCCCTGGACGCCGACGACCAGCGAGCCCTCGACGAGATCGAGAGCATGCGCCGCTCCCTGCGCCACATGCTCCGCGCCACCCCTCGCTGGACCCGCCAGCTGCGCCGCAACCTCACCGCCCGCGCGATCGCCGGGTCGAACACCATCGAGGGGTACGCCGCGACGGTCGACGACGTAGAAGCCCTCATGTCCGGCGAGGAACCGCTGGAGACCGGCGAACGGACCCGCGCCGAGCTGGAGGGCTACCAGCGCGGCATGACCTACATCCAGGCCCTCGCCGACGCAGGAGACGACTTCCGCTACGACGCCGGCCTACTCAACGGCCTGCACTTCATGCTCCAAGGCCACCACCTCGACAAGCGCCCCGGCCGCTGGCGCGACGGACCCGTCTACGTCACCAGCCCCGACGATCCGCTGGTCCCGGCGTACACCGCTCCGGACCATGCAGACGTCCCCGCGCTGATGTCGGAGTTCATCGACTGGCTCAACGAGGGCGACCTCCACGCCCCCGTCCATGTCCGCGCCTCCATGGCCCACCTCAACCTCGTCAAGATCCACCCATGGAAGGACGGCAACGGACGCATGTCCCGTGCCCTGTCCACCCTCGTGTTCTCCCGCGAGGCCCTGATGCCGCCCGAATTCTCCTCCATCGAGGAATGGCTCGGCCGGGGGCAGAACACCTACGCCTATTACCAGGTCCTGGAGGATGTGGGCGGCCCGCACTGGAGCCCCGAACGGGACACTCGCCCCTGGATCCGGTTCTGCCTGACCGCTCACCACCGCCAGGCCCAGCAGGCCCAGCGGCGCTTCGACGTGATGTCCCGCGCCTGGACCCGTCTGGTCGAATCCGTCGAAGCGACGGGCATGGACGAGCGTGTCGTCTACGCCCTCCTACCCGCCTTCTCGGACGCGAAGGTCCGCCGCACGGTCTACCAGCAGGACGCCGACCTCAGCGACCAACAGGCCATCCGCGACATCCGCGAGCTCGTCACCCGCGGCTGGCTCATCCCCCATGGCAAGGCGCGCGCCCGCTACTACGCCCCCGGGCCCCTCATGGACCCGGTCCGGGACGAGGTCCGCCAGTCCATGGAGCCGTACACGGATCCCTACCGGCGAGAGCGGTGACCCACCCATTCTCGATTGTCATGCCGCCAAGGTGGCCGAGGCGTTCCGCATCTCGTCGGGCCGCCGCCGCAGGTCTTGCTCCTGGCCACTGATGCACTGCGCGTACCTGGTGAACTGTACGTCGTCGACGACTGGCCGGCCCGATTCGGCCGGATGCCCGAGGCCATGGAGAACCTCGTTCTCGGCGTCATACCCGTTCACATGCCGGAACCCAAGTCGACCGGGGCGCCCGAGTAGGCCGGGGCGCAGGGGAACGTCCCGCGCCGCCGGCACGACGCTCGTGGTCGTCCGCTCAGGACGTCGCGGCGTTCCTGAACGTGGCGAGGAGCGCTCGGGCGCGGCCCCGGAAGGCTTCGTCCTGGCGGATGATGCGGTTCTCGACTCCCGAGCGGACGACACGGGCGTCGCCGTCGGCGAGGACTTCGAGTCGGCGCAGGTGGTCGCCGTTCAGGGCTGCGCCTCCGAGGGCTTCCATAGCGTCGCAGGCCCCTGCCGGATCGGCGTCCCACTCGGCCGAGGCCAGGACGGCGGAGGCGAGTGCGGCGTGGTCCAGAGCGGCAGGGTCCGCCACGGCTACGAGGGCCAGGACGACGGCCGGCGCCTGCACCGGATCGCTGAGGGCCGCCTCCAGCCTGGCGGTGAGCGGACGGCCGGCGGGGCCGAGGAGCGCGGTCGCCCGGGCGGCCCTCACCACCGACCAGCGGGCCCACTGGCTCTGCGCGGCGCGGTCGAAGACCGACGCGAGGACGGCGACGACAGGTTCAGGGTCTCCTGTGACGCGCCACAGGGCTTCGGCGAGGGCCGTGTCCGTGTCCAGCGCGAGCGTGGTGTCCTTGCCCGGATCACTGAGCGCCTCACGCAGGCGTGGTGCCAGAGCCGCTCCGCAGGAACCGAGTACGGCAGCGGTCCTGGCTGCGTTGCGCGGGTCGCGGCCACCCCGGCCGAGTTCCTGTTCGAGGCATCGCAGTAGCGGCGCGGGTTCGCCCGTGAGGTCGTACAGGGCCTTCACCGCCGGGAGGACGTCCCGCTGTGCTGCAGCTCGCAGCGCGGTGACGGCCGTGTCGCGATCCGCTGGAGCGCAGTCTGCCGCGACGGAGGCAAGGGCACGGGTGGCCTGGCCGGGAATATGGGGGATCGCTGCGCACAGCTCGGGCAGCGCAGCCGCCGCCTCGGCGCCCCACCCGGCCAACAGGCTGGTCAGCTGCCATGGTTCGTTGCCGCTGAGCGCCGCGGGCTGGGAGAGGCGGGAGCGAACGGCATCGAGGAGTTCCCTGTCGAACGGGAAGGCCGCGCTCTCCGCGTCCCACAGTCCGGTCGCTGCGTCGAGGGCACGCGGGCGGTGCCCGAGGCCGGCGGCGAGGAGCGGGGCAGCCTGCTCGGGTGCGACGAGCACGAGTGCGGCCAGAGCACGGTCGGCATGATCGTCCTCCCGGTCCAGGTTCCGTCCGGCAAGAGGGGCGAGCACGTCCGCAGCGGGTTCGGCGGCGCGGCCCAGCCGCGCCAGGAGAGACGCCATGTCCACCACTGCCTTGTCGTCGACAGCCGCCGCACGCAGGCTCTCCGCCAACTGCTGCGGGGCACTGCGGGAGAGCATGCAGGCGCGGTCGGCTGCCCAGGTGCCTTCGGCCCGAACCTCGGCCCGGCTGTCGCGCAGGGCCGCGTCGACCAGGGCGAACGCCGCCTCCCGCTCCGGTCCGTGATCCCGCCCCAGGAGAGCCTCGACGACAGCGGCCAGCGGCTCGCCGCGTTCGAGGTCGAAGTCGGAGCGCAAGGAGTCGGCCGGCAGGAGCGACAGCATCGTCGCGTGCAGGGAATCAGACCACGGAGCGCCTGAGTCGAGGCAGGCGAAGAGGGCGGCCAGCCGCACCACGGCAGGCTGGGACGGGTCCAGGACGGAAACCGCCTCAGCCGCTGCACGCTCCGGGTCGAGCCGAGCGATCGCGGCCAGGACCTCGGCCCGGACTGCGGGCTCTGTCTCCTCCGCCCAGCGGATCTCCAGGGCGGGCAGGGCGGTTCTGCCGTCGCGGGTGTGTGAAACCGCCCAGGCGGCGGTCTGCCGGACGTCCGACTCGGCATCGGCCAGCAACGGCAGAAGCAGCTCCAACTGCGCGGCCACGGCCGCCCGAACACCACCCGGCGCCACCCCGTACTCGTCCTCGCTCTCGGCCATGCCACCGAGCAACCCCAGGACGTCAGCCGTACGGTGGCCCGCCGCCGCGATCCTGGCGAGGAACGGCACCGCTTCCGCGCTGGCCGCGTAGACCGTCCCCTGATGCAGCACGCTCCCGTACAGCTCCGACAACGCTTCGGACGCCGCAGCGGCGTCCGTACCTGTAAAAGCCCGGAGCAGGTCGGGAAGGTCTTCCGCGCTGCCGTACGCGTGGGAGGAAGAAGCCCAGGGCACAGCGTCCAGGCCATCGAGCGGGTGTACGAGATCCATGCGGGTTATGGTGCCACCCGCCCCTGACAGAGCCACCTGCAGCCAGCTGCAAGGCTCCTTGGGCATCCTTCCCACTGGTCGCAGTAACCGGGCGCGTCACGCGACGGCCTATCGGGCCCAACGGCCTTCAAGGCGCCGCTCGGTCGGCAACGCACGATAAGCGTCCGTCGAAGCGTCACCGTGCCCGAGCGTCTCTCGCCGAAGAGACTGCGGCACGAACAGGGCCGACGCTCGAAGGCAACCGTGGTCCGGGGGGCCTGGGGCCCTTCGATGTGCTGCTGGAGTTCGGCGATTTGGCCGGTGATGCAGCGGGCGTAGGTGGGGAGCAGGACCGGGACGCTGTCGCCGGCCCAGTCGGCGACCTGGGCGGGCGGGATGCCGTTGTTGAGTCAGGTGGTCAGGCAGGTGTGGCGGAGGTCGTACACGCGCTTACCGACGGGCGAGTCGTACTCGTGCTCGGGCAGGACGGCCTTTCGGGCGGCGACGGCCGACTTCACGGACGCGGTACGGATATACGGGCCTGGCGTACGGCTTGCCGCCCTGACCGGCAGCTGCGGCGAGGGCGGTTGGATCGCCGGCTGGTCCGACCTGGACCTCCTCTTGGTTGCCGAGCACGACGCCATCGGCCGGGTCCAGGAGGCCCTGCAGCAGTACCGGACTGCCTTGAACGGTGCGGCCTCCCTCGGCCCCACCCTCGTCACGCCCGGCGAACTGACCGGTCGGCACCTCACCCCGCGCCTGGCGTTCGTCCTCCACCAGTTCCAGCAGGACAGTCCCGTCCTGCACGCCACACCCGACCTCGAACTGCCGACGATCAGCCGAGACGAGCTTGCTTTCGCCGCCGTCCGTGAACTTCCCCAGGTCGTCCTGACCATGCGTCGCCTACGGGCCGACGCGGGGACCGGCTACCCTGCGGCAGCCCTACAAGCACCTCGTGCTCGGCTGCCGCCTCCTCCTGCGCGAGCACAACCAGTGGGAGTCGGGCCCCGACCGGATCCTCGCCCGCGGCCTCCCGTATGCCCTCCCTGGCGGAGATCCCCAGCGCCGGCGCGACGGGGAGACCGAACTCATTCTCAAGCCCGTCACCGCGGCCGTCGACCAGCTCCTCCCCTGGTACGCCGCCCAGCTCGCCGCCTGAACGGCCTCCCCTCTCCTTCCTCCCTCTCCATCCGACAGGAGCTTCGCCATGCCCGAAACCATCGCCGTGCCCTCCTTCTCCGCCCGGATCGTCGAACGCCTGAGCGTCGGAGCCACGAGCCGCCGCGAACGCGTCATCCACTCCCTCGACGGCCTGGAGGACCCGATCCACCCCGACGCACTCGCCAACACCGGGGCCGACCTGTGGCGTCTGCTCCAGGAACAGGTGCCGGACGGGCTCAACTCCGTGGACTTCCTCCTCGGCCTGGATGCCGGCGGCGTCCTGCCGACCGTCTCCCTCGCCGGCGCCGCCCACCTCCCGTACAAGATCGCCTGGAAACTGCACCTCCCGCTCGGCGGCGCAGTTCGCTTCAGCGAGCCCCACGCGATGCGCACCGACGTCTTCGCGTACGGCATCGCCCCCCGGCCAGCGCATCGTCATCGTGGACGACGAGATCACCACCGGCCGGACCCTGGCCGACCTCACCCGCCGCCTCCGCGAGGCCGGCGCCGTTCCGCTGGCGGCGGCCTGCCTGGTGGAGGACACCACCCGCGGAGCCCGCGACCTGCTCGCCGACCTCGGTCTGCCGCTGGTCTCGCTCACCACAATCGAGGGCGCGGCGTGACAGCGGTCGCCCCGGCGGGGATCCGGTTCCACCACGGCTCCCTGGTCATCCCCGCCGGGGCGGTGCACACCACCCCGCTCTAGTACGACCGTGACTGCTTCCCCATCGGCGCACCGCTCCCGCTTGCCGCCTCCGCCGAGCTCGTCCACCGCCTGAGCGGGTGCGGTGAGGTCATGGGGGCCTTCGAGGGGAAGCTCGGCGACACCCTCCTCGCCCTGTCGGGTGTCCGCGCCGTCCTCGACTGGCTACGGCTGCGGTGAGTCCGCGTGGCTGTTCAGGCGGCGGGTCCGTACGCGGGGCTCATCGCCCGCACCGGGCTGATCCGGCAGCCTTAGGCCACTACGCCCAGCGGCTGGCGTGCCGTGATCGGCGACCGTCCCGGCATCGAGGCACACGGCTCGGAGGCAGCGGTGAGCCTGGTGCTCGACCCGGCCGCTCCACCGTGCTGGTCGAGCGACGGTCGAGCCCACCCGGACCTGCCGGCCCGCCACTACCTGGCCCTGGAGCGCCGCCTCGGCATCCGCCTGCCCGACACGGCACCCTTCGCTCCGACCCTCGCGACCGGCCCGAACAACCTCGTGGAGGAACTGCGCTCGGTGGCCTGAACCTCGCCGCCATCACCGCCACTAGCTGTCCGGAGCGCAAGGACTACACCGCCCAGCGCTACATCACCCTCGCCGAGCACGTCGCCGAGGCCCACCAGGCCCAAGCCCGGCTGCTGCTCATCGGCGGCAACCCGGGCGACGGCCTCCGCATCACCGCGGAGGCTCCCCGACGCCACGTGCAGGTCCTCCGCCTCCGGCCGACCACCTCGCCGAACTCTTCCCGCACTGCCACCTGAGCGTCGACAACGACACTGGCCTCACCCACCTCGCCGCAATGGCCCCCGGCCGGGACGGAACCTCCCCGCCCGACATCGGCTTGTACGCGCACCACAGCCACAGCAAGTGGCGCACCGGCCTGCCGCACCACCACGCCGTCGCCACCGACCTGTCCGACCGCATGCACCAGGGCGACCTCTGCCCCGTCCGCGACGCCATCACTCCGGACACGAACATCCACATGGACGCTTTCCCGCCAGCCGCACTGGCCCAGGTCTGCATCGAACTACTCAACGGGGTGAGGCCATGACCTTCCAGTCTCTCCTCCGCCTGGGTCCGGTACGGCGCTTCACCCGCAACCTGCTCAGCCCCGTCGACTCCTCGGCCGCCCACTGCTCCTGAAATACACCCGCGACCCGGCCGAGGCCCGCGAGGAGATCCGCGGCCACGCGCGCCTGGCCCGGCACTACCGCGTCCCCGCCCTCCACGCCCACCTCAAAGAATTTGCCGGGAAAGGGGAGTCGAAGGCAGAGCAGGCACTGAGCGACGCTCTGCATGACGCCGCGCAGACCGAAGAGCAACTCCATTTTAGTCTCGTTCCACCGCCGAGGAAGGAGGGCTACCAGCAACCGGCAGCTCTCCAACCCGGCAGGCTTATGGCCGCTACTGTTTGCACGCCCGTCCCGAAAACGCCCGAAGTTTTCGGGAGCGGCCAGCGACTGAGCACATTCGCCCAGGTCAGAGGGACCCCACTCCCCCATCCACCAAGTGCCTTCTAAGCGCTTGGCCGCAGGTTCGAGTCCTGCCGGGGGCGCCTCGGCGCAGCCGTCCGCGCCGGACCTCCCCCCGGGGGAGGCTCCTTTTTCCGCGGGGCACAGCACGCTAGCGCGGACCGTGTAGTGACGGCGTAAACGCCGCCGGAGCCCTGGGAGAGCGCGCCGCTCTCCCAGGGCTCCTCCCCGTCAGTCCATCTCGCCCTCGCCCGCGTCCTCCACGGTGTGACCGCTCCTCTTCAGCCGGTCCGCGCGGCCGATGGCGTCGGCCAGTTTCGTGACCGAGGCGTCCTCGGTCGTCCTGGCCAGCCTCTCGGCCCGGTCGGCGAGTTCGCCGAGGCCCGGGGTGCCCGGCAGGCCGGTGCCGCGCAGGTTCTCCGCGAAGTACGCGGCGACAGCCGTCACCTGGAGGCGGGAGCTCCGGCCGCCCCAGAGCTTGCCGGTGATCGCCCCGGTCGCCACGGAGCCGGTCTTCTCGTGCGGCTCGCGGGTCTCCGGGTCGAGCCAGCGCACGGTCGCGGTGGCGACATGGCCGGAGGCGCCGTCGCGCAGCCGCACCGCGTACAGGGCGGTGACGGTGTGGCCGGGGCCGACCTCGCCGCCGTCCACGGTGTCGTCGCGGAAGTCGTCGTCGGCGACCTCGCGGTCCTCGTAGCCGAGCAGCTTGAACTTCTCGACGGTCTCCGGGTCGAAGGCGACCTGGGCCTTGGCGTCCCGGGCGGTCAGTTCGAGGTGGGCGGGGAGCTGGTGCACGAAGACCTTGCGGGCCTGCTCCTCGTCGGCGATGTACGTGGTGTGGCCGTCGCCCTTGTTGGTCAGCTCCTCCATGAACGCGTCGCCGTAGTCGCTGCCGACGCCCACGCCGAACAGGGTGATGCCGTACTCGCGGCGGGCCGAGGCGATCCGTTCCAGGATGTCGTCCGCCTTGGTGTCGCCGGTGTTGGCCAGCGCGTCGGAGAGCAGGACGACGCGGTTGTTGACGCCCTTGCGGCGGCCCTCCACCGCTTCCTCGTAACCGCGCTCGATGCCCGCCCCGACGTTGGTGGAGGCGGCGGGTTCCAGCGAGTCGACCGCGTCGCGGATCTCGCGCCTGTGGCCGCTCAGCCGGGTCATGGGCAGGACGGTCTCCGCCTCGTCGCTGAAGGTGACCAGGCTGATCGAGTCGTCGTCGCGCAGTTCGTCGGTGAGGATGCCGAGCGAGGTCCTGACCAGGCCGAGCCGGTCGGGCGAGTCCATCGAGCTGGAGACGTCGACCACGAAGGTGAGGGCGGCCGGGGGCCGTTCGGCGGTGGCCGGCGCCGCCTTGGTCGCCAGGCCGACCCGGACCAGCGACCAGTCACCGTCCTCGCCGGCGGCCCGGGCCCCGTCCATGGAGACCGAGAAGCCGTTGCCCTCGGGGCGGTGGTAGCCCTGGCGGAAGCTGTTGACGAACTCCTCGGGCCGTACGGTCTCCGGTCCGGGGAGCAGGCCGTCGGCGAGGGTGCGGCGGGCGTAGCCGTACGAGGCGGTGTCCACGTCCAGCGCGAAGGTGGAGAGGTAGTCGGGCCGGGCGGTCTCCTTCAGCCGGTCCGCGCCGCCCTCGTCGTTCTTCGCCCCGCCCGTGTAGGGGGGGCGCGGGCGCCACGGGCCGCCGCTTGTCGGTGGTCGTCACGCCCTCGTCGTCCGTTCCCGAGCAGCCGGTGAGCAGGACGCCCGCCGCGAGCAGCAGCCCTGCTCCGGCCCGGTACTTCCGTGTGCGGTGTGCCATGCCGTACCCCCTGTGTCGTCACGTCAGCACGTGTGGATGTGACGTGCGAGGGGGCGGTCCGGACCGGACGAAAGCGTTGCGGAACGGTCTCGATGCGGCAACGACGGGCGCCAGCCGGCGGAAGGCCGAGGTCAGGACACGATGTCCTTACGGCTGAACCCGCGGAACGCGAAAGCGAGCAGGATCAGGGCATACGTCACCGATACGGCCGCGCCCTTCGCCATGCCGCCCCACTCGATGGCGGGCTGGAGCGCGTCCGCCCAGGCGAACTGCCAGTGGGCGGGCAGGAAGTCGCGCCAGGAGCCGAGCGCGGTCACGGCGTCGAGCACGTTGCCGACGATGGTCAGCCCGACCGCCCCGCCCACCGCGCCGAGCGGGGCGTCCGTCCTGGTCGACAGCCAGAACGCGAGCCCGGCGGTCACCAGCTGGGACACGAAGACGAACGCGACGACCAGCGCGAGGCGCGGCACCGCGTCCCCGGCCGGCAGCGCTCCGCCGGTCGGCAGCTGGAGCGGCCCCCAGCCGTAGGCCGCCGCGCCCGCCGCGAGCGCGACGAGCGGCAGCAGGACGATCGCGGCGAGGCTGAAGCCCAGCGCGACGACGAGCTTGCTCCACAGCAGCCTGGCCCGGGGCACGGGCGCGGCCAGCAGATAGCGCAGCGAGGACCAGCTCGCCTCGGAGGCCACGGTGTCGCCGCAGAACAGCGCGACCGGGACGACGAGCAGGAAGCCCGCCGAGACGAACAGGCAGGTCGCGGCGAAGTTCGCGGCGGACGCGGTCGCCGTGTCCATCAGGGTGATCCGGTCGCCGCCGCCGGGCCCCCCGTCCGGGGTGCCGCCGATCGCGAACGCGATGATCAGGACGAACGGCAGCGCGGCCAGCACCCCGCCCATGAGCAGGGTCCGGCGCCGGCGGAGCTGCCGGACCGCCTCGACGCGCAGCGGGAGGGTGTGGCGGGCCCGGTAGCCGGGCGCCTCGGGGGCCTCGGTGAGGCCGGCGGCGGTGCTCATGCGGAGCCTCCGGAGATCAGGGTGAGGAAGGCGTCCTCCAGGCGGCGGTGCGGGCCGACGCCGGTCAGCGGCACGTCGAGGCGGACCAGCTCGGCGATCAGCTGCGGCGAGGTCGCGCCGTCGAGCCGGACGAGCAGCCCGTGCCCGTCGTCGGTGCGGACGGCGGAGCCGATGCCCGGCAGGGCGGCGACCTTCTCCACGACGGGTTCGGTGAGCGGGTCGGCGGCGGTGACCAGGAGCATGTCTCCGGAACCGGTGATCTCGGCGACGGGGCCCGCCTGGACGAGCCTGCCCCGGTCCATGACGACCAGATGCGTGCAGGACTGCTCGACTTCGGACAGGAGGTGGCTGGAGACGATCACGGTGCGACCGCCGGCGGCGTACCGGATCATCACGTCCCGCATCTCGCGGATCTGCGGCGGGTCCAGCCCGTTGGTCGGCTCGTCCAGGATGAGCAGGTCCGGCATGCCGAGCATGGCCTGGGCGATGGCGAGCCGCTGCCGCATGCCCTGGGAGTACGTGCGCACGGCGCGGGCCAGGGCGTCTCCGAGCCCGGCGATCTCCAGGGCCTCGTCGATGCGCGCGTCCTCGTCGGGGCGGCCGGTGGCCTTCCAGTACAGCTCCAGGTTGGCGCGCCCGGACAGGTGCGGCAGGAAGCCCGCGCCCTCCACGAAGCAGCCGACCCGGGACAGCACGGGCGCGCCGGGGCGGATGGCCCGCCCGAAGACGCGGATCTCGCCGGCGTCGGGGGTGATGAGCCCCATGAGCATGCGCAGGGTGGTGGTCTTGCCGGCGCCGTTGGGTCCCAGCAGGCCGAGCACCTGGCCCTTCTCGACGCGGAAGGAGAGGTCGCGCACGGCGTACCTGTCGGAGGACTTGGCGTACTTCTTGGCCAGGCCGGTGATCTGGAGCGGTACGTCGGCGAGCGCGGGGTCGGGTGCGGGCGTCGCGGTACGGCGCCGGGCGGTGAGCAGCAGGGCGGCGGCGATCACCAGGGCGGCGGCCGGCAGCGCCCAGGTCCACCAGGGCAGTGCGGCCGAGGCGGTTTTCAGGCCGGGCGCGGTGGGAAGCGTGAGGGGCCCGTCGAGGGAGACGGTGTACGTGGCCGGCTCGGCCGGGGACGCGTAGCCGAGGTCGGTCGCGGCGAGGACGAGGCGGAGGCGGTGGCCGGCGTCGAGTTCGTGGTCGACGGCGGGCAGGGTCAGCTCGACCGGCTCGCCCTGCCGCTCGGGCGTGATCCGGTACGGCGCGACGAGCTGGGCGGGCAGCACCTGCCGCTTCCCGTCCGGCGACACGTCGTACACCTTGCCGAAGAGAACGGCGTCGCCGTGGTCGGCCTTCACCGTCACCCGGACCGTGGGGGCGCCGGTGACGCGGCGGGCGGTGGGCAGCGGGGCGGAGTCGAAGCGGGCGTACTGGCCGGGGAAGTCGAGGGCGAGGCCGCCGACGCCGAGGGCGGAGAGCTGGGCGAGCGAGCCTCCGGCGCCGGGCACGGCGGAGACCGAGGGCGGGTTGGCCCCGGCGGGGTTGCCGATCTTCTGGGTGCGCCCGTGCAGTGCGACGGTCTCGGGGCCGCTGTGCAGCCCCGGGTAGGTGTCGCCGCTCGCGCCCCGGGTGAGGGCGGCGCCGTCCGTGGAGTCGATGCCGCCGGTCCGGGTGACGCGGAAGGCGGGGCCGGTGTCGGCGCCCCCTTCCCCCTTCAGATAGCGGTCGAACCAGGTGGTGATCCGCTTCTGTACCCGGCCGGTCTCCATGTCACCCCCGTCGTGCCCGCCGGCCACCCAGTCGACGGAGACGGGGGCGCCGTTGGCGGCGATGGCCTTCGCCATGGCGTCGGCCTGACCCAGCGGGAACAGGGAGTCGGTCTGGCCCTGCACGATGAGCGCGGGAACCTTGATGCGGTCGGCCACGGCGCTCGGGGAGCGCTCGGTGAGCAGGGCGCGGGCGGCGGCGTCCGGCTTGCCGCTGACGGCGACCCGCTCGTACAGGTCGCACAGCTCCTTCTCGAAGTTGCCGCAGCCGCCGCCGGAGTTGACGAAGATCCCGGCCCAGAGTTTCTTGAACACCCCGTCCGGGAAGAGCGCGTCGGCGAGGTTCCAGTAGGTGATCTGCGGGGCGATCGCGTCGACGCGCCGGTCGTATCCGGCGGCGAGCAGCGAGACCGCGCCGCCGTAGGAGGCCCCGGTGATGCCGACGCGCGGGTCGCCCTCGGCGTCGAGCCGTACTTCGGGGCGGCCGGCGAGCCAGTCGATCAGCCGGGACACGTCCTTGACCTCGCGGTCGGGCGCGTTCAGCCCGATCTCACCGCCCGACTTGCCGAAGCCGCGCGCGGACCAGGTGAGGACGGCGTACCCGTCGCGGGCCAGGGCCTCGGCCTGCGCCCGGGTCTCCGCCTTGCTGCCGCCGAAACCGTGGCCGATGAGCACGGCGGGCCGGCGCCCGCCGCCCCCGGCCGTGAAGTAAGAGGTGTCCAGGGAGACTCCGTCGACGCGCATCATCCGGTCCTGGCGGTGCACGGCGGGCCCGCTGTCGTCGGCGACCGCCGTCCAGGTGCCCGCACCGGCGAGCACGAGGAGCGCGGCACCGGCCGCCGCCCATCGGCCTCGGGTGCGGGGCAGCGGTCGCCGCCACCGGGACGTACGCGCGTCGGGGGAGTCCATGCGTCCGACCCTATGCGGCCCGCCGCCCCGTCCCGCCTGCCGCCGGGCGGAACTCCCGGGCATCCTCAAGGCGTACGGAAGCGGGCCTCGTACTCCGGACGCGGTACGCCCCCGTACCGCGATCGCGTCGCGCGACGCCCTCGCGCTCTGGGACGCTGCCCGCATGGAACAGCCGGAAGTACTGCTGATAGGCGGCCGTGCGGGCGTCGGGAAGACCACGGTGGCCTGGGAGGTGTCGGCGCGGCTGCGCGAGGCGGGGGCCGTGCACGCGGTGGTGGACGGGGACTTCATGGGCGCCGTGCATCCCGCGCCGGAAGGCGACCCGCACCGCTCCCTGATCACCGAACGCAATCTGACGGCGGTCTGGGCCAACTACGCGGCCCTGGGCGTGCGCCGCCTCGTCTACACCAACACGGTGTGCGTACTGGCCGACACCGCGCCCATGTTCGAGCGTGCGATGGGGCCCGGTGTGCGGTGCGTGCGGGTGCTGCTGACCGCGACCGACGCGACGGCCGCGCAGCGGCTCGCCGGCCGCGAGATCGGTTCCGAGCTGGAGCACGAACTGCGAAGCAGCCACCGCAAGGCCCGGCTGCTCGACGCACGGGCCCCGGCGGACACCGTCCGGGTGGCGACCGACGGGCGGGCGGTGCCGGACATCGCGCGGCAGCTCGTGGAGCTGACGGGGTGGTGGTCCTAGACAGCGGGCACCGGCAGCGGGGTGCGCCGCGGCAGCGGGTACGGCGTCTCGGCGGGGAGCAGCGCGGTCGCGGCGTCCGTCCCGCCCGCCCTGACCAGCGCGTGGATCTCCCGGGCGAGCGGGGTGACATCGCGGATCGAGACCGTCCACTCGTCCGCGTACCGCCGGGACGCCTCCCCGGCCAGGCCGAGCTGGAGCGAGCGGTACGGGAGCCGGTTCAGGTGGAGGTCGCGCTCGGGGTCCCACTGGACGCGGGCGGGAGCCCGGCGCAGGTCGCGCTGCCAGGTGGCGCGGTCCGGGTGCACGCCGGCTTCGTAGTGGGAGAGTTCGGCGTGCCCGAGCGCCCAGTCGAAGCCCTCGCGGGTGATCTCGACGGCGAGGACGGTCTCCTGGCCCTCCTTCGTCCCCCAGCCGCAGCGGTACATCATCCACAGGAAGCTCGGCTTGATCCACGTCATGCGGTCGCGCTTCCAGGCGGCCGGGAAACGCCCGTCGCGGGCGGCGGGCAGTCCGAGCGAGGGGGTGTACGCCTGGTAGACGGTCACGGTGCCCGCGGTGTGGAGCGCGCGGATCTGGTGCTGGGGCGGGGTGGATACGGGTGTGGACGCGGGCGTGGGTGCGGTCATACGAGCATCACAGCACCGTGCGGTGGGGGACGGCGAACGGTTTCCTCCGGCGGCGCGCTCGGACCGTTGGACCGCATGCGAATGCCATGACATTCGTCATGCGGAGGTCGGTACACGCGGCTCTGCCGGGGAAGGGGTCCGCGTCGGCAGTCTGTACGTGTCGAGAGCGGGAGCCACGAAGGCGCCGCCGCAACGGGAGGAACCGACATGAGCAGCCCGGCCGCCACACTCACCGCCCCCGGCGTCGACGCCCCGGCCGGCGCCGCCCCGATCGCGCCCCGCAAGGCCCTCGTGGACAGCCTGAAGCCGCTGCTGGTGGACGTCGCGCTGCCGCTCGCCGCGTACTACGCGCTGAAGGCGGCGGGGCTCGGCACGTTCGGCGCGCTGGCCTGGAGCAGCGTTCTTCCGGCGGTCCGGACGGTGTGGGGTGTGGTGCGCGAGCGCCGGCTCAACGGTCTGGCGGCGCTGATGGTGTCGGTCAACGCGGTCTCGCTGCTGCTGGGTCTGGTGGCCGGGGACCCTCGGCTGATGCTCCTGAAGGACAGCGGGGTCAGCAGCATCGTCGGGCTGACGTTCCTGGTGACGGCGTTGCGGGGACGGCCGATGCTGTCGGCGGGCCTGCGGCCGTGGCTGACCCGGGGCGAGGCCGCCAAGACGGCCGCCTGGGAACGGCTCTCCGCGGGTTCGCCGGACTTCCGCAGGGCCGAGACCCGGTTCTCGGCGATCTGGGGCGGGGCGCTGCTCGCCGAGTGCGCGGTGCGGGCGGTGGGCGCTTACACCGTGCCGGTGGAGACGATGGTGTGGGCCGGGACGGTGCTCATGATCGCCACGATGGTGCTGGCGTTCCTCGTCTCGGGGCGCTTCGGCGTCGTCCCGATGGAGCACATGATCGCGGCCGAGGCCGCCGCCGCCTCGGACCGCTGACAGCTGACCGCCCACCAGAAATCCGCGGGGCCGCTTCGAGGGAGTGGCCCCGCGGTCATTCGCGCCCCGGAATTCGCTTGACCTCGCCATCTACCGTTTTCGTATGACTACTTCGCCGAGACTGGCCGAGATCACCGCCGACAACGTCGACGCCGCGATCGCCCTCAGAGTCCGGCCCGACCAGGAGCATCTGGTGGAGCCGGTCGCGACGTCCCTCGCCGAGGCGTACGTGCATCAGGCGGTCGCCTGGCCCCGGCTCGTCCTCGACGGCGACCGGCTCGTCGGCTTCCTGATGGCCTTCCTGGACATCCACTTCGAGAACGACGCCGGGGAGCACCACATCCGCTCCGGGCTGTGGCGCCTGAACATCGCGGCGGACGAACAGGGGCGCGGCCACGGCCGGTTCGCGGTCGAGTCCGTCGCCGCCGAGATACGCCGGCGCGGCGGCACCCGGATGTACGTCACCTGGCACCCGGGCGACGACGGCCCGGAGGGCTTCTACCTGGGGCTCGGCTTCCGGCCCACGGGTGAGACGAGCGGGGGCCAGACGGTCGGGGTGCTGGAGCTGGGCTGAGCACGGGCCGGGCGCTCCCGGCCCGTGCTCGGGCCGTTGGCACCGGGTCAGTGGTTCCTGGGGAAGCCCAGGTCCACGCCCGCCGGGGCGTCCGCCGGATCGGGCCAGCGGGTGGTGGTGACCTTGCCGCGGGTGTAGAAGTGGACGCCGTCGTTGCCGTAGATGTGGTGGTCGCCGAAGAGGGAGTCCTTCCAGCCGCCGAAGGAGTGGTAGCCGACCGGGACCGGGATCGGCACGTTGACGCCGACCATGCCGGCCTCGATCTCCAGCTGGAAGCGGCGGGCCGCGCCGCCGTCGCGGGTGAAGATCGCGGTGCCGTTGCCGTACGGCGAGGCGTTCATGAGGGCGACGCCCTCCTCGTACGTCTCCACGCGCAGCACGCACAGGACCGGGCCGAAGATCTCGTCCCGGTAGGCGTCGGAGTCGGTGGAGACGTGGTCGAGGAGCGAGAGGCCGATCCAGTGGCCGTTCTCGAAGCCGTCGACGGTGAACCCGGTGCCGTCGAGGACCACTTCGGCGCCCTGGGCGGCGGCGCCGGTGACGTAGGAGGCGACCTTGTCGCGGTGGGCGGCGGTGATGAGCGGGCCCATCTCGGAGGCGGGGTCCGTGCCGGGGCCGATCCTGATCCGGCCGGCCCGCTCCTTGATCCGGGCGACCAGCTCGTCGCCGACGGCCCCCACGGCGACGACGGCCGAGATCGCCATGCAGCGCTCCCCCGCCGAGCCGTAGGCGGCGGAGACGGCGGCGTCGGCCGCGGCGTCCAGGTCCGCGTCGGGCAGCACCAGCATGTGGTTCTTCGCGCCGCCGAGCGCCTGCACGCGCTTGCCGTTGGCCGAGGCGGTGGCGTGGATGTGGCGGGCGATGGGCGTCGAGCCGACGAAGGAGACGGCGGCGACGTCCGGGTGGTTCAGGAGGGCGTCGACGGCGACCCGGTCCCCGTGCAGGACGTTGAGCACACCGTCCGGAAGCCCGGCCTCGGCGGCCAGCTCGGCCAGCAGGTTGGCGGCGGACGGGTCCTTCTCGCTGGGCTTGAGCACGAAGGTGTTCCCGCAGGCGATGGCGAGCGGGAACATCCACATCGGCACCATGGCCGGGAAGTTGAACGGGGTGATCCCCGCGACCACGCCGAGCGGCTGACGGATCGAGGACACGTCGACCCGGTTGGAGACCTGGGTGGACAGCTCGCCCTTGAGCTGCGTCGTGATCCCGCAGGCCAGCTCGACGATCTCCAGGCCGCGCGCCACCTCGCCCAGCGCGTCGGAGTGCACCTTGCCGTGCTCGGCGGTGATCAGGGCGGCGATCTCGTCCCGGCGGGCGTCCAGCAGCGCGTGGTAGCGGAACAGCACCGCCGTACGGGCGGACAGCGAGGAGTCCCGCCAGGTCCGGTACGCGTCCTTCGCGGCGGCCACCGCCGTATCGGCCTCGTCCGGCGAGGCGAACGCGACCCGGGTGGTGACGGCGCCGGTGGCGGGGTCGGTGACCTCGCCGTAGTTGCCCGAGGTGCCCTCGACGGTCTTGCCACCGATCCAGTGGTTCACGGTCTTCATGCTGTGGCTCCTTCAGAGGTGACGGCGTCGGCCGGCGCTGTGTCGTTCGTACTCTTTCCGTGCTTCGACCGCCGCGGGGCGGGTGGCCGTCCGGGCCACGGGGACATCCCACCACGCCTGCGCCTCGGGAGGGCCCTGTCCGTCGCCGGGCGTTTCCAACTCGACGTGTACGCAGACGGGCCGGTCCGCCGCGCGGGCCTCGGCGAGGGCCGCCCGCAGCTCGGCCACGGTCCCCGCGCGCAGGACCCGCATGCCGAGCGAGGCGGCGTTGGCGGCGAGGTCCACGGGGAGCGGGGGGCCGGTGAACTCCCCGTCCGCCGACCGGTGGCGGTAGTCCGTGCCGAAGCGCTCGCCGCCGGTCGCCTCGGACAGGCCGCCGATCGAGGCGTAGCCGTGGTTCTGCAGGACGACCAGCTTGACCGGCAGGTTCTCCTGGACGGCGGTGACGATCTCGGTGGGGTTCATGAGGTAGGTGCCGTCGCCGACGAGCGCCCAGACCGGGCGGTCCGGGGCCGCCAGGCACACGCCGATCGCGGCCGGGATCTCGTAGCCCATGCAGGAGTAGCCGTACTCCACGTGGTACTGGCGCGGGGAGCGCGTCCGCCAGAGTTTGTGCAGGTCGCCGGGGAGCGAACCGGCCGCGTTGACGAGGATGTCCTCGTCGGTGACCAGCTCGTCCAGGAGGCCGAGGACCTGGGTCTGGACGGGGCGTGCCCGGGGGTCGGGCGTGGCGTAGGCGGCGTCGACGCGCCGCTCCCAGCGGGCCTTGGCCTCGGTGTACTCGGCCGCGTACGCGGGGTCCGTACGGTGTCCGGCCAGGGCCTCGGTGAGGGCGTCGAGTGCGGTGCGGGCGTCGGCGACGAGCGGGAGCGCGGCGAGCTTGTGGGCGTCGAAGCCGGTGAGGTTGACGTTGAGGAAGCGCACGTTGGGGTGCTGGAAGAGGGTCGCGGACGCGGTGGTGAAGTCGGTGTAGCGGGTGCCGACTCCGATGACGAGGTCGGCGGTGCGGGCGAGGTCGTCGGCGGTGGCGGTCCCGGTGTGGCCGATGCCGCCGACGTCGGCGGGGTGGTCGTGGCGCAGCGAGCCCTTGCCGGCCTGGGTGGAGGCGACGGGGATGCCGGTGGCTCCGGCGAACGCGGCGAGGGCGTCCTCGGCCGCGCTGTGGTGGACCCCGCCGCCTGCGACGACCAGGGGACGGCGGGCGGCGCGCACGGCCCGGACCGCCCGGTCGAGTTCGTACGGGTCGGGGGCGGGGCGGCGTACGTGCCAGACGCGCTCCGCGAAGAACTCCGCCGGCCAGTCGTACGCCTCGGCCTGGACGTCCTGCGACAGCGCGAGGGTGACCGCGCCGGTCTCCGCCGGGTCGGCCAGCACCCGCATGGCGTGCAGCGCGGCCGGGATCAGTGCCTCGGGGCGGGTGATCCGGTCGAAGTAGCGGGAGACCGGGCGCAGGCAGTCGTTGACGGAGACGTCGCCCGCGTAGGCCACTTCCAACTGCTGGAGTACGGGGGCGGCGGGGCGGGTCGCGAAGGTGTCGCCGGGCAGCAGCAGGACGGGGAGGTGGTTGACGGTGGCGAGGGCGGCGCCGGTGACGAGGTTGGTGGCGCCGGGGCCGATGGACGTGGTGACGGCGTGGGCGGACAGCCGGCCCGACTGGCGGGCGTGGCCCACGGCCGCGTGCACCATGGCCTGTTCGTTGCGGCCCTGGAGGTACGGCATCGCGGGACCGGTCTCCAGGAGCGCCTGGCCGATCCCGGCGACGTTGCCGTGGCCGAAGACGCCCCAGGTGGCGGCGATCAGCCGGTGGCGTTCGCCGTCGCGCTCGGCGTACTGGCGCGCGAGGAAGGCGACGAGCGCCTGGGCGGTGGTGAGGCGGCGGGTGCCCTCCCCGGCCGGTCCGGCCGGTGCGGTCGTGCCGGGCGTCGCGGTCATGCGTGGTCCTCCGGTCCGTGGAACGGCAGCCGGGGGTCGACCGGCTGGGACGGCCAGGTGTCGCGCACCCATCGGTGGTCGGGGTGGTCGCGGATCAGCCACTCCCGCTTCTCGCCCGGGCCCGCCATGACGTTGAGGTAGTACAGGGTGCGGCCGGGCGGGGCGATGGACGGGCCGTGCCAGCCGTCCGGGACGAGGACGGCGTCACCGCCGCGGACCTCGGCCAGCACGTCCGTACCGCCGGGGCGGGACGGGGAGACCCGGTGGTAGCCGAGGCCGCCGTCCTCGATCTCGAAGTAGTAGATCTCCTCCAGGACGGATTCCTCGCCGGGGTGGTGCTCGTCGTGTTTGTGCGGCGGGTAGGAGGACCAGTTCCCGCCGGGCGTGAGGACTTCCACGGCGATGAGCCGGTCGCATTCGAAGGCGTCGGCGGCGGCGAAGTCGTGGACCTGGCGGGAGCAGTCGCCGGCGCCGCGCAGTTCCACGCGTACCTCCGGCGCGGGGCCGTAGCGAGCGGGGAGTCGTCGCTCGCACTTCGCTCCTGCCAGGGCGAAGCGGCCGCCTGCGCCGGAGGCGATCTGTGCGTGGGCGTCGCGCGGTACATAGGCGAAGTCGGACACGCCGCTGAACACGCTCCTACGGCCCAGCAGTTCAAAGATCTCATCTGAGATGTGCACCGTACAGCTGCCGGTCAACGGCAGTACGATCCACTCGCTCTCCCCGGTGACAAGTGTGTGAACTCCTCCCGGTCCCAGCTCCAGGACGCGCAGCCCGGACCGCTCCCAGCCGGCCTGGTCCGGGCCGATGTCCAGGGTGTAGGGGCCGTGCGCGGTGGAGCCCGCCGGGAGGTGGTACGCCGGTTCGCCTCGCATGTTCATGCCCTTTCGCCGTGTGCGGTGACCGCGCCTTCGGCGAGCGCGGCCTCGACCTCGTGCGGGAACGGCATGGCGGAGGAGCAGGCGAGCCGGGCGGCGACGTGTGCGCCCGCCGCGTTGGCGTACCGCACGGTGCGCGCGAGGTCCCAGCCGGCGAGCAGCCCGTGGCACAGGGCGCCGCCGAACGCGTCCCCCGCGCCGAGGCCGTTGACCACGTCGACGGGGAGCGGCGGCACGTCGGCGACGGTCCCGTCCCGGTGCACGGCGAGGACGCCGGCGGGGCCCTGCTTGACGACGGCCAGCTCGACGCCGGCGGCGATGAGGCCGCGGGCCGCGGCGTACGGTTCGCGCTCACCCGTGGCGATCTCGCACTCGTCCACATTGCCCACGGCGACCGTCGCGTACGCCAGTGCCTCGTGGTAACGGGCGGACGGGCTCGGCCCGGAGGTGTCCGGCGGCCAGAACACCGGGCGCCAGTCGAGGTCGAAGACGGTGATGCCGGAGCGGTCGCGGGCGCGCAGCGCGGTGAGGGTCGCCGTACGGCTCGGCTCGGCGCACAGGCCGGTACCGGTCATCCAGAACACCCGGGCGGCCCGGACCGCTTCGAGGTCCAGCTCGCGGGGGTGGATCTCCAGGTCCGGGGCCTTGGGCTGCCGGTAGAAGTAGAGGGGGAAGTCGTCGGGCGGGAAGACCTCGCAGAAGGTGACCGGGGTCGGGTAGGCGGCGACGGGCGTCACCCACCGGTCGTCGACCCCGAACTCCCGCAGCTGCTCGCGCAGATAGTCACCGAAGGGGTCCTGGCCGGTGCGCGTCACCACGGCGGTGCGCCGGCCGAGGCGGGCGGCGGCGACGGCCACGTTGGACGGGGAGCCCCCGAGGAACTTCCCGAAGGTGTCGACCCGGGCGAGCGGCACTCCCGTCCGCAGGGGGTAGAGGTCCACCCCGATCCGCCCCATGGTGATCACGTCGTACGGCTGCTCAGGCATGCGACATCCCTTCGACTGGGCGCCTGTACCCGGATCATCTCCGCTTGGATCATCGTCAATCATTTGTACGGACATAGTGACTAATTCTTGACACCCGTCTCCCCGCGTGGTGAGGCTTGGGCATGACGTCCTCCTCGGCTTCCGCATCGCCCTGCATCCGCATCGGCTCCGCGCCCGACTCCTGGGGGGTGTGGTTCCCCGACGACCCCCGGCAGGTGCCGTGGCGGCGCTTCCTGGACGAGGTCTCCGCCGCGGGTTACGAGTGGATCGAGCTGGGTCCGTACGGCTACCTCCCGACCGATCCGGCCCGCCTCGCGGACGAGACCGCCAGCCGGGGGCTCTCCGTCTCGGCGGGCACCGTTTTCACCGGATTGCACCACGGGCCGGACGTCTGGGACCGGACCTGGGCGCATGTCGCCGGCATCGCGGCACTCACCCGGGCGATGGGCGCCGGCCACCTCGTGGTCATCCCCTCCTTCTGGCGCGACGACAAGACGGGCGAGGTGCTGGAGGACCGGGTCCTCACCGCCGGGCAGTGGCGCCACCTCACCACGCAGACCGAGCGGCTGGCGCGCGAGGTCCGGGACCGGTACGGGCTGCGCGTGGTCGTCCACCCCCACGCCGACACCCACATCGACACCGAGGAGAACGTCGCCCGCTTCCTCGACGCCACCGACCCGGACCTGGTCTCGCTCTGTCTGGACACCGGGCACTACGCGTACTGCGGCGGCGACAGCGTCGAGCTGATCGAGACGTACGGCGAGCGCATCGACTACCTCCACCTCAAGCAGGTGGACCCGGCGGTCCTCGCCCAGGTGGTGGCGGACGAGGTGCCGTTCGGTCCTGCCGTGGCGCGCGGCGTGATGTGCGAACCGCCGGGCGGGGTCCCGGCCCTGGAGCCCGTGCTCGCCGCCGCCCGCCGGCTGGACGTCGACCTGTTCGCCATCGTCGAGCAGGACATGTACCCGTGCCCGCCCGACCGGCCCTTCCCGATCGCCCGCCGCACCCGCGACTACCTCCGCTCCTGCGGGCGGCCCTGACACCCTTCCGGGGCTCGCCCGGCCCTGGGCGGTGACGTGAGGCGGGTGCGGGCTGTTGTCCTCGGTGAGAACGGGCCCCCGGGCCCCGACCCCCCGCACTCACCGAGGAGCGACCTCCATGTCCAGCACCCCCTTGTCCACCTCGTCCACCTCGTCCACCTCGTCTCCGCGGGCCGCTCAGTCCCCGCGGGCCGCTCGCCGGTCCGCGGGCGCCTCGGCCCTGACCGGCGGGCTGCTGGCCGCCCTCGCGCTGGCGGCCTCGGTGGCCGTGGCCCCGGGGGCCGCCGCCGACGCCGAGAACGTGCCGCCGGCCGGCTCCAGCCCCGTGTGCGCCTTCTACGACGGGGACGGGCTGACCGTCTTCGGCGACCAGGGCGACCGCGCCTTCCAGGTGCAGTGCATGCTGGCCAACCGGCGCTACCTGCCGTGGGACGCGGTGGACGGGACGTTCGGTCTGCGCACCCTGGACGCCGTGCGGCGCTTCCAGGCCGACCACCCGCCCCTGCTCGGCACGGGCCTGGTCGACGCGGACACCTGGGCCGCGCTCTGGCGTGGTGACGTCCCGGTCGACGGCGCGGTGTGACGGCGGGGGGCGCCGAGGCGGGGCCGCCGGGGGGCCGGGCGGGCGGAGGATCCCCGTACTGCCCTCCGCCCCCGTACCGGGCCCCGCCCCCGCCCCCGTGCCGGCCCCCCCTCCGCCCTGCCCGGGTCACGCCCCGCTGGGCACCCGCTCCGCCTCGGCATCCCGCTCCGGTATGGACTGGGCCGCTTCCGGCCGCCCCGACTCCCCCTCGCTCAGGCCGAACCGCTGATGAAGCCTCCGCAGTGGTGCCGGTGCCCACCAGCTCGCCCGGCCCGTCAGCTTCATCACCGTCGGGACGAGCAGGCTGCGGACCACCATCGCGTCCATGAGCACGGCGAGCGCGATGCCGAGGCCGAGCATCTTGGTGTTGGTCACCCGCGAGGTACCGATGGCGACCATCACGACCGCCAGGATCACGGCCGCGGCGGTGATCAGCCCGCCGGTCCGCCGCAGCCCGAAGGAGACCGCCTGCTCGTGGTCACCGGTGCGGTCGTACTCCTCCTTGATCCGGGAGAGCAGGAACACCCCGTAGTCCATGGAGAGTCCGAAGGCGACGCAGAACATGAGGACCGGGAGCGTCGTCTCTATGTCACCGGTACTGGTGAAATTGAGCAGCCCCGACAGGTGTCCGTCCTGGAAGACCCAGACGACGGCCCCGAACATCGCGGTGAGACTGAGGGCGTTGAGCAGGACGGCCTGGAAGGGGATCAGGACGCTGCCGGTCAGCAGAAACACCAGCACCAGCGTCACCACGGCGATGATGCCCACCGCCCACGGCAGCCGGTCGCCGATGGCGGCCTTGGAGTCGACCAGCACCGCCGCCGTCCCCGTCACGGAGATGTCGAAGGGGGCCGGTTCGGCACGCAGGTCCTTCACCAGGCGCTGGGACGCCTCCCCCACCGGCTCCCCCTCGCCCAGCACGCTGAAGTAGGCGCTCCGCCCCTCGATGACCGGGCCGTCCACCCGGAGGACCCCGGGAAGTCCGGCGAGCCGGTCGCGGTATTCGGCGTACTGCGCGGGCGTCGCCTCGCCCTCCACCAGGATGTCGAGGCTCCCGCCGGGGCTGCCGGGGAAGCCGTCCCGCAGGTGCTGCTGCACCACGTGGGACTCGGAGGAGGCGGGCAGCTGCCGGTCGTCGGCCGTACCGAACCTCACGCCCAGGAAGGGAAGTCCGAGGAGGATGAGCCCGACGCTCGTGACCACCGCGAAGACCGGAGCCCTGCGCATCACCAGTGCGGTGAACCGGGCCCACCCCGCACCGGCCTCCGTCCGGGGCTTCGGGCGCCCCCGCCGCAGCAGCTTCCTGAGGTCCAGGGAGTTGACCCGGTGGCCGAGGAGCATCAGCGCGGCCGGCAGCAGGATCAGGGCGGCCGCGGCGGCGAGGAGCACCACGGCGATGCCCGCGTACGCGAAGGAGCGCAGGAAGTACTGCGGGAAGACCAGCATCGCGGCGAGCGACACCGCGACCGTCAGCGCGGAGAACAGCACGGTCCGGCCCGCCGTGCGCAGCGTCGTCCCGATGGCCGTCCGGGTCGGGGCGCCCGCCGCCAGCTCCTCGCGGTAGCGGCGCACGATGAACAGGGCGTAGTCGATGGCCAGGCCGAGCCCGAGAGCCGTGGTGAGGTTCTGGGCGAAGACGGAGACATCGGTGAATTCGGTGATGCCGCGCAGCACCGCGTTCGTCCCCAGGATGGCGACGATGCCCACGCCCAGGGGCAGCAGGGCGGCGATCGCGCTGCCGAAGACCATGACGAGCAGCACCAGCGTCACCGGCAGGGCGATCATCTCGGCCCTCAGCAGGTCGTCCTGGATGATCGTCTGCATCTCGTGCCGCACGGCCACGGGCCCGCCGACCGTGACGCGGACCGGCCCGTGGTCCCCCCGGTAGGCCGGGGCTATCCGGTCCAGCACCTCGCCCGACGCCTTGTCGTCGCCCTCGATCCGGGCGGCGATCAGCGCCTCCTTGCCGTCCTTCGCGCGCAGCGCCGGGGCCTTGTCCTGCCAGTAGGAGCGGACGCCCACCACATCCGCCTCACCGGCCAGTCGCTCGGCCAGGCGCGCCGCCTCGGCGGCCACGGCCGGATCGTCGACGGAGGCGCCGCCGCTGTCGACGAGCAGCAGCAGATTCGGCTGGGAGGCGGGGAACTCGCGCTCCAGCGCCTTAGTGGCGTACGTCGACTCGGCGGCCGGGGCCTCCCAGCCACCGCTGCCCATCCGGTCGGCCACCCCGCTGCCGGCGAGGACCGCGAGCGCGGTGATCACCAGAGCCGCCAGCAGCGAGAGCCGGGGGCGCGCGGTGACGAAGCGCGTCCAGCCGCCCAGTCGCTGCGGGTCGTTGACTTCAGGCATGGTGCGAGGTCCCCTTTTCCCCCGGATCCGGGCGCACGGGGCGGCAGCACGAGGCAGCCGCGCAGGGCAGCATGGATCAGTCATTGCCACATACACTGGCAAACACGAGTCATCGCTCGCGTTTTTCTAGAATGCGAGCGACCACTCGTGTTTGTCAACCGCGCACGAAAGCTGGGGATTCACCGTGTCGCAGTCCAGAGCGGCGGGCGCCCACGACGCCGGGGCCACCGAAGGCGCCGGGACCGCCCAAGACGCCGGGGCCACCGAAGGCGCCGGGACCGCCCAAGACGCCGGGGCCGCCGCAGACGCCGGGGCGGCCGGCAAGGCCGCCGCTCCCGCCCGGCCGCGCAGGCGGCAGGCCCGGGGGGAGGCCCGTATCGCGCAGTTGCTCAAGGCCGCCGCCAACGTGTTCTGCACGACCGGCTACACCGCGGCGAGCACCAACGCGATCGCGCGTGAGGCCGGGGTCTCCCCCGGCACGCTCTACCAGTTCTTCCCCAACAAGGAGGCCATCGCGGTCGAGCTCGGCGACCACCTCCTGACCCGCTGGCGGGAGACCTACGGGGCCGCCCTCCTGGCCGACCACCTGGAACTCCCCCTGGAGCGGATGCTCGACGCCACCCTCGACCCGCTGATCGAGTTCAACTGCGCGAACCCGGCCTTCACGGTCCTGATGCACGGCCCCGAGATCCCCGGCATGCCCTCCAAGGAGCACGACGCCGTCCACGTCACGATGCTCAGCCGCGTCGAGGCGATCCTCGCCGGATACCTGCCGGACAGGCCGCCGGCCGAGGTCACCCGCATCGCCACGATGATCTTCAGCATCTTCAAGTCCGGACTGGACGTGATCATGGAGCACGAGGGGGACGAGCGGGAGGCGTACATCCGGGAGCTGAAGACGGTCCTCCGCCGGTACCTCGAACCCATGGTCCCCGACGACACGACACCGGGCCCCCACTCGCGCCATACCCCCTAGGGGTATAAAGTGGGGGTCGTGGAGGCGCACCGGCGTGCGCCCCTTCATCCCTGTGTGCCCGTCGAAGAGGAGAACACGATGACCGCCGAGACCCAGCTCCCCCAGGCGACCGGCTCCTGCTGCTCGCCCAGCGGTTCCTGCCACGACAGCGCGGGCGCGGACGCCGGGCAGTCCGGCGTGACCACCGTCTACCAGGTGACCGGCATGACCTGCGGCCACTGCGAGGGCGCCGTCTCCAAGGAGGTCTCCGCCATCGACGGTGTCACCTCCGTGCAGGCCGTGGCGTCCACCGGGCTGGTGACGGTGGTCTCGCAGGCCCCCCTGGACGACGAGGCCGTACGCGCCGCCGTCGACGAGGCGGGCTACGAGCTCACCGGGCGCGCCTGACCGCCAGGGGCCCCATCCGCGTCACCCCGTTCCGACCGGGCCGCACCGACCAGCAGATACTGGTGGGGTACGGCCCGGTCGGCGTTCCAGGAGCTCGGACATGCACAGCGCATCGGACACCCACAGCGCGACGGAGGCCGCCGCCCCGGCGGCGGAGCCTTCCCGGGCCGAATTCATGATCGGCGGGATGACCTGCGCCTCGTGCGCGGCCCGCGTCGAGAAGAAGCTCAACCGGATGGACGGCGTCACGGCCACCGTGAACTACGCCACGGAGAAGGCCCGCGTCAGCTACGACGGCGCCGCCGTCTCCGTGCGGGATCTCGTCGCCACGGTGGAGAAGACCGGCTATACGGCGAAGCCGGTGCCCGGGGCCGCCGTACACGCCCCCGGCCCCGCCGCCGTGGAAGCCCCCCGGACCCCGGAGCCGGCCGCCGGCCCGCAGGCCCTCGGACCCACCGCCGCCCCACAAGCCCCCGAGCCCACCGCCGCCCCGCAGCCCACCCCCGCCCCGGCCCCGCAGCCCGCCGGGACCTCCCGCCCGGAGCCCGCACCACGCACGCCCCGACCGGAACCGGAACCGGAACTAGAACCGGAAGCGGAATCCGGCCCGGAGGCCCCGCCCCACCCGGTCGCCACCCCCGACGGCACCCCCGACGGCGCCCCCGACGGCACCCCCGGCCCCGCCCTCACCGCCCTCCGGCAGCGGCTCGTCGTGTCGGCCGTGCTCGCCGCCCCGGTGGTCGCCCTGGCGATGATCCCCGCCCTCCAGTTCGACTTCTGGCAGTGGCTCTCGCTCACCCTCGCCGCGCCCGTCGTGGTCTGGGGCGGGCTCCCCTTCCACCGGGCCACCTGGACCAACCTGAGGCACGGCGCGGCGACCATGGACACCCTGGTGTCCGTGGGGACCCTCGCCGCCTTCGGCTGGTCGTTGTGGGCGCTGTTCCTCGGGGACGCCGGCATGCCCGGCATGCGGCACGGCTTCGACCTGACGGCCTCCCGGGCCGACGCCTCGGCCACCATCTACCTGGAGGTCGCGGCGGGCGTCGTCACCTTCATCCTGCTGGGCCGCTATCTGGAAGCGAAGTCCAAGCGGAGGGCCGGGTCCGCGCTGCGAGCCCTGATGCACCTCGGCGCCAAGGACGTGGCCGTCCTGCGCGACGGCGCCGAGGTCCGCGTGCCCGTCGGCCGGCTCGCCGTGGGCGACCGTTTCACCGTCCGCCCCGGCGAGAAGATCGCCACGGACGGCATCGTGGTCGAGGGCGCCTCCGCCGTGGACGCGTCCATGCTCACCGGCGAGTCCGTCCCCGTGGACGTGGGCACGGGGGACCGGGTCGCCGGGGCCACCGTGAACGTCTCCGGCCGCCTCGTCGTCGAGGCGACCCGCGTCGGCGCGGACACCCAGCTGGCCCGGATGGCGAAGCTGGTCGAGGACGCGCAGAACGGCAAGGCGGCGGTGCAGCGCCTCGCGGACCGGATCTCGGCGGTCTTCGTCCCGGTCGTCCTGCTCATCGCGCTCGGGACCCTCATCGGCTGGCTGCTGGCCACCGACGACGTGACGGCCGCGTTCACGGCGGCGGTGGCGGTCCTGATCATCGCCTGCCCGTGCGCGCTCGGCCTCGCCACACCGACCGCGCTCATGGTCGGCACGGGGCGCGGCGCCCAGCTCGGCATCCTGATCGAGGGCCCCGAGGTCCTGGAGTCCACCCGCCGGGCCGACACGATCGTCCTGGACAAGACGGGCACCGTCACCACCGGCCGCATGACCCTCCAGGCCGTCCACACCGCCCCCGACACCACCGAGTCCGACGTCCTCCGCCTCGCCGGCGCCCTGGAACACGCCTCCGAACACCCCATCGCCCAAGCGGTGGCGACCGGAGCCGCCGAGCGCACGGGCACCGCCCTTCCCACCCCGGAGGACTTCGCAAACGTCCCCGGCCTGGGCGTCCAGGGCGTGGTCGACGGCCACACGGTCCTCGTCGGGCGCCCCCGGCTGCTCACCGAGGCCGGAATCGCCCTCCCCGACACCCTGGCCGCCGCCGTCACGGACGCCGCCGCTCAGGGGCGTACAGCGGTCGCGGTCGGCTGGGACGGTGCGGCGCGCGCGGTCCTGGAGGTCGCCGACGCGATCAAGGACACCAGCGCCGAGGCCGTCGCCGCGCTCCGGGGACTCGGCCTCACACCGATCCTGCTGACCGGTGACAACCACGCCGTGGCGGAGTCCGTGGCCCGCGAGGTCGGGATCGAGGAGGTCCGCGCCGAGGTGCTGCCGGAAGAGAAGGCGCACGTCATCCGGGGTCTCCAGGCGCAGGGACGGGTCGTCGCCATGGTCGGCGACGGGGTCAACGACGCCGCCGCACTCGCCACCGCGGACCTGGGGCTGGCGATGGGCACCGGCACGGACGCCGCGATCGAGGCGAGCGATCTGACGCTGGTTCGTGGAGATCTCAAGGTGACAGCGGACGCCATCCGCCTCTCCCGGCGCACCCTCACCACCATCAGGGGCAACCTCTTCTGGGCATTCGGCTACAACGTCGCCGCCCTACCCCTTGCGGCATTTGGGCTGCTCAACCCTATGATTGCCGGAGCGGCGATGGCCTTCTCATCGGTCTTCGTCGTGACGAACAGCCTGCGCCTGCGCTCCTTCACTTAATATCCACAATGAGATCCAGATCACATCGGTTTCAGGGTAACCATTCGATGGGTTCGTAGGTCTTAGAGTGCGATGCCAAGGATGTCTTGGGGGACGTCCGGCGGAGCATCTTGGGGGATGCTCCGGGCAAGAGTGGGCCGGGGCACGTACACCGGGGAGCTTTGAGCGGCCCTCCCGTCGGTACGTACCCCGGCAGACCACAGCGCAGTGAGCAGGACCAGCAGTACCGAGGCACAGCCCAGGAGCTACGGCTCCCACTGAACGCCCGGCCGGATCCCGTGGGGGGAATCCGCTCCGGGACATGGGAAGCGCCTCGCCGTCGGCCCGTGGGGGGATCGATGGCGAGGCGCTTCCCTCTTACGCGGGAGCGCTCCCAGACCGGCGCGCACCCCGGCGTACACGCCCGCTCCGCCCCCGTACGCGCCCAGCCGCTCCCGTACGCGCCCAGCCCCGCTCCCGTACGCCCCCAGAACGCCCGACGCCCCCGCTCGCCGCGTCGCTCGGGGCGAGGGCGCGGCAAGGCGGGGGCGCGGGGTCCGGCGTCAGTCAGGGCCGGGTGATGCGTGAGGGAGTGTTCAGCGGCCCTCGACCGGGACGAAGTCGCGCAGGACCTCGCCGGTGTAGATCTGGCGCGGGCGGCCGATGCGGGAGCCGGGCTCCTTGATCATCTCGTGCCAC
Organism: Streptomyces sp. 130; assembly: GCF_007096885.1. Taxonomy (GTDB): domain Bacteria; phylum Actinomycetota; class Actinomycetes; order Streptomycetales; family Streptomycetaceae; genus Streptomyces. The sequence goes on from NZ_VJNO01000002.1 coordinate 100,178, forward strand.
TGGGCGATCCAGCCGGGGAGCCGGCCGAGCGCGAAGAGCACGGTGAACATCTCGGTCGGGAAGCCCATCGCGCGGTAGATGAGGCCCGTGTAGAAGTCCACGTTCGGGTAGAGGTTGCGCGAGACGAAGTACTCGTCGGAGAGCGCGTGCTCCTCCAGCTTGAGCGCGATGTCCAGCAGCTCGTCGGACTTGCCGAGGGCGGACAGCACGTCGTGCGCGGCGGCCTTGATGATCTTGGCGCGCGGGTCGAAGGACTTGTACACCCGGTGGCCGAAGCCCATCAGGCGGACGCCGTCCTCCTTGTTCTTCACCTTGCGGATGAAGGAGTCGACGTCGCCGCCGTTGGCCTGGATGCCTTCCAGCATCTCCAGGACGGACTGGTTGGCGCCGCCGTGCAGGGGGCCCCAGAGCGCCGAGATGCCGGCGGAGATCGAGGCGAACATGTTCGCCTGCGAGGAGCCGACCAGGCGGACGGTGGAGGTCGAGCAGTTCTGCTCGTGGTCCGCGTGCAGGATGAGCAGCTTGTCGAGCGCCGAGACGACGACCGGGTCCAGCTCGTACTCCTGGGCCGGGACCGAGAAGGTCATGCGCAGGAAGTTCTCGACGTAGCCCAGGTCGTTGCGCGGGTAGACGAACGGGTGACCGATCGACTTCTTGTACGCGTACGCGGCGATGGTCGGGAGCTTGGCGAGCAGCCGGATCGTGGAGAGGTGGCGCTGCTCCTCGTCGAACGGGTTGTGGCTGTCCTGGTAGAACGTGGACAGCGCGCTGACGACCGAGGACAGCATGGCCATCGGGTGGGCGTCGCGCGGGAAGCCGTCGAAGAACCGCTTGACGTCCTCGTGCAGCAGCGTGTGCTGGGTGATCTCGTTCTTGAAGGCCGACAGCTCGTCGACCTTGGGAAGCTCACCGTTGATCAGCGTGTACGCGACCTCGAGGAAGGTCGAACGCTCCGCGAGCTGCTCGATCGGGTAGCCGCGGTAGCGCAGGATGCCCTGTTCGCCGTCGAGGTAGGTGATGGCCGATTTATAGGCAGCGGTGTTGCCGTATCCGCTGTCCAGCGTCACCAAACCGGTGTTCGCCCGGAGCTTCCCGATGTCGAAGCCCTTGTCGCCGACGGTGCTGTCGATCACCGGGTAGGTGTACTCGCCATCGCCGTACCGCAGTACCACAGCGTTGTTGGTGTGCTCGCTCACGTCATCCCTCACCGACGTAGTGCCTCTTCTTCGAGGTTCCCTGACTGTCTCCACCCTCCCCCATTTGGCTCAGGAGAGTGCACTCGGGGTCGTCCATTGGACCTACTCGCGGCACTGAGTGCCGCGAACTTAGCCATCCTGCCCCCTTGACTGCGGTTCCGGAAGACCTCCGTGATGTTTCCCACCGTTTTGATCGATCATTTTTACCGACGATCCGCCGACGATCCTCCGTCGCCGCCGCCGCGGAGCCGGTGATCCAGCGCCGTACAGCGCCTGCCTGCGGAAACCGTGCGGACCGCCTGCCCGATCGCCTGCCGCGAGCCGACCAGGACGACGAGCTTCTTGGCCCGGGTCACGGCGGTGTAGAGCAGGTTCCGCTGGAGCATCATCCAGGCGCTCTTCGTCACCGGAATGACGACGGCGGGGTACTCGCTGCCCTGCGAGCGGTGGATCGTCATGGCGTACGCGTGGGCCAGCTCGTCCAGCTCGTCGAAGTCGTAGCCGATCTCCTCGTCCTCGTCGGTGAGGACCGTCAGCCGCTGTTCGTCCAGGTCGAGGCCGGTGACGACACCCACCGTGCCGTTGAAGACCCCGTTCTCCCCCTTGTCGTAGTTGTTACGGATCTGGGTGACCTTGTCCCCCACGCGGAAGACCCGGCCACCGAACCGCTTCTCCGGCACGCCCGGCCGGCCCGGGGTGATGGCCTGCTGGAGCAGACCGTTGAGATGCCCCGCCCCCGCCGGGCCCCGGTGCATGGGCGCGAGCACCTGGACGTCCCGGCGCGGGTTCAGCCCGAACTTGGCCGGAATACGGCGGGAGGCGACGTCCACCGCGAGCACCCCGGCGTCCTCCGTCTCGTCCTCCACGAAGAGGAAGAAGTCACTGAGCCCCTGAGTGAGGGGCGGTATGCCGGAGTTGATGCGATGCGCGTTGGTGACGACGCCCGACTGCTGGGCCTGGCGGAAAATCGTGGTCAGCCGGACCGCGGGCACGGGCCCGCCCTCCGCGAGGAGGTCCCGCAGCACCTCCCCGGCCCCCACCGACGGCAACTGGTCCACATCGCCGACGAGCAGCAGGTGGGCACCCGGTGCCACGGCCTTCACCAGCTTGTTGGCGAGGAGCAGATCGAGCATCGACGCCTCGTCCACGACGACCAGATCGGCGTCGAGCGGGCGGTCCTTGTCGTACGCCGCGTCGCCGCCCGGCTTCAGTTCGAGGAGCCGGTGCACGGTGGAGGCCTCGGCCCCGGTCAGCTCGGACAGCCGCTTGGCCGCCCGCCCGGTGGGCGCGGCCAGCACCACCTTCGCCTTCTTGGCCCGTGCCAGCTCCACGATGGACCGGACCGTGAACGACTTGCCGCAGCCGGGGCCGCCGGTGAGCACGGCGACCTTCCGGGTGAGCGCGAGCCGCACGGCGGCCTCCTGCTCGGGAGCCAGCGTGGCCCCGGTCCGGCCCCCGAGCCATTTCAGCGCCTTCTCCCAGTCCACGTCCGCGAAGGCCGGCATCCGCTCCTCCGGCGTCCGCAGCAGCCGCCGCACCTGGGCGGCGAGCGAGATCTCCGCCCGGTGGAACGGCACCAGATACACCGCCGTGACCGGCTCTCCGCCCTCGGGCGACGGCACCTTCTCCCGTACGACGCCCTCCGGCTCCTCCGCCAGCTCCGCCAGGCACTCGATGACGAGCCCGGTGTCCACCTGGAGCAGCTTCACCGCGTCCGCGATCAGCCGCTCCTCGGGCAGGAAGCAGTGGCCCTGGTCGGTGGACTGCGACAGTGCGTACTGCAGCCCCGCCTTCACCCGTTCCGGGCTGTCGTGCGGGATGCCCACGGCCTGGGCGATCTTGTCGGCGGTCAGGAAGCCGATGCCCCAGACGTCGGCGGCCAGCCGGTAGGGCTGGTTCTTCACGACGGAGATCGAGGCGTCCTCGTACTTCTTGTAGATGCGCACCGCGATGGACGTCGAGACGCCGACGCCCTGGAGGAAGACCATGACCTCCTTGATCGCCTTCTGCTCCTCCCACGCGGCGGCGATCATCTTCGTCCGCTTCGGGCCGAGCCCGGGGACCTCGATGAGCCGCTTGGGCTCCCGCTCGATGATGTCGAGGGTGTCCACGCCGAAGTGGGTCGTGATCCGGTCGGCCATGACCGGCCCGATGCCCTTGATCAGCCCGGAGCCGAGGTAGCGCCGGATGCCCTGGATCGTGGCGGGGAGCACGGTCCGGTAGTTCTCGACGTGGAACTGCTTGCCGTACTGCGAGTGGGAGCCCCAGCGCCCCTCCATCCGCAAGGACTCCCCGGGCTGCGCCCCGAGCAACGCCCCGACGACGGTGAGCAGGTCGTTGGCCCCCCGCCCGGTGTCGACGCGGGCGACGGTGTAGCCGTTCTCCTCGTTGGCGTACGTGATGCGTTCGAGTACGCCTTCCAAGACGGCCAGGTTGGGTGTGTGGGGCGTGGTGGTGGCCATGGGGCGACGGTATCGGGTGGGTGCGACAGCGGTACGCGGGTGCCTGGCGGCGCTACGGTGAGGGCATGGCGACCGAGCGGATCTCGATCAGCATGCTCCGAGGTCGGTGCCCGGATCAGGCAGCACGCGGCGGAGGCCGGTCTCACATGGGCCGGTGACGAGATCGAGCTGACCCGGGAGCAACGGGCGGAGGTAGCCTCCCTTTGGGAGGAAACGCACTACCTGCTGCGCTCGCCGACCAACGCCCGCCGCCTCCGCGCGTCCATTGCCGAGGCGACGGCCGAGGACGGCGGAAGAGACGAATGAAACCCGTCGCGGCCACCTCCCCGATCCCACTCCGCCGTCTCCAGTGCGCCGTCAGCGCCGTCGCTACAGCTGGTCGGGGTGCTGCCGTGACGCTGCCACCGCCCGGGAGCCCCGGCTCTCCGCGACGCGCCTGACGTCCCGCAGGGACTCGGTCAGGCGGCTCGCCAGGAAGTGCAGCTCCGGCCACGTGACCTTCCGGTCGGCCAGGAGGTCGGCCGCGTGGCCCAGGAGGTCGTCGGCCATGCCGAGTTGGACGCTCTCGATGTTGTCGGCCAGCCGCGAGACGTAGCCGTTGCCGTCCCCGAGGACGTAACAGGGCTTGCCGCCCTGGCTCTCCCATGGCAGCAGCCTGATCGTCTGCGCCTCGTTTTCCTTCACGTCTGCCTGCTTCCTTCCGGGGGTCTGCGTTCGGTAGCGAACCCATCACAGAGTGGGGTCGCGCGTCGCTACGCTGCCAGGGGGTCGGGGATGACAGCGGGTACGTCAAGACGGGGAGTTGAGCCGCATGGGTACGAAGCGGGTGCCGCGTTCACCGCGGCAGAAGTACGGCGCGGAGCTGCGGCTGCAACGCGTCGCGGCAAACCTGACACAGGAGGCGCTGAGCGAGATGGTGGTCTGCTCGCCCACGCTGATCAGCCACTACGAGGCAGGGCGGCGGCTGCCGACCCCGGAGGACGCGGCGAGGATCGACCGGGCGTTGAATACGGGCGGGTTCTTCGTGCGGTGGCTTGAGGATTTGGACTCCAAATTCGTCCAGTACTTCGCACTCGTGGCCGAGTTGGAGCGGCAGGCCACCGAGGTGCGCCTGTACGGGTTGTCGCTGATCCCCGGGCTTCTCCAGACCGGCCCGTACGCCCGTGCCGTCTTCGAGGCGTACAGAACCAACTTTGAGCCGGACGAGCTTGACACGTTTGTCGTCAACCGTCTGGAGCGCGGCCGGATGCTCGCGGAGTCGGCGCGTCCGGTCGTCTGGGCGCTCCTCGACGAAGCGTCTCTCCGACGGCGCGTCGGTGGCCCTCAGGTCATGGCGGAGCAGTTGCGCAAGATCGCGGACATGGCAGTCTCCGGGCGCCTGCGTCTGCATGTACTGCCCTTTGCCGTAGGGGCCCACGCGCTCATGGAGAGCGCGCTCTACATGCTCGACTTCGCGGACGGCCCTCCACTCGCGTACGTGGAGGGACTTCAGACGGGCAATCTGATGGATGATCCGGCGTTGGTGGCCGCCTGCCAGGAGTCCTACACTCTCGCCCTGGGTGACGCGGCGCCCCAACGGGCTTCGATCGATCTCATCCGGGCCATCGCAGAGGAGCACGAAAATGCACAGCCACAACCGCCCCTACGCTGACTCCCGTTCCGTGTCCGGATGGTTCAAGTCCAGCTACAGCGGTGGCAACAATGGCGACTGTCTCGAAGCCGCCCGCGGCCACGCCTCCGTCCCCGTCCGTGACAGCAAGGCCGCCGACGGTCCCGCCGTCGTCTTCTCCGCCGGCGGCTGGACCTCCTTCGTCACCGCCCTCAAGGACGGCCGCCTGGGCGCCTGAGCGACAACACATCCCGGCGAACCCGCGCTCACCACAGCCGGATTCGCCGGGACACCATCACACGCGGGACAGGAACGCCTCCCGCAATTCCTGGTCCCTGAGGAGCCCAAGGGTTTCCTCCTCGCCGCTGAACAGCAGCTCCGCGGCCGGATGGCCGGACTGGTGGAGCATTCCGGCCAGGACGTCCGCGAGCGGGCGGTCCCAGGCCACCCGGACCACCTTCGCCGCCTTGTCGTGCTGCTTCCGGTCCGTGGCGATGCGCCACAGCTCGATCGACTGCTTGGCGGTCTCATAGGCCGTTCGTCGCCCGTCCACGAGGACATCGAAAAGGCCGAAGCCGAGGGTGCCGGCCGCCCCGGGACCCGCACCGCACAGGCGGGCCCCGGGGCGACCGTATTCAGCAGGCGTGCTCGGCGTAGCGGGACGCCACCTCCGCCAGGACCTCCGCGCCGTCCCTCGCCCACAGCGCCTCGTTGAAGATCTCCACCTCGACCGGGCCGTCGAAGCCCGTCGCCTCCACCGCCTCGCGGAAGAAGCGGAAGTCGACGCTGCCGTCGCCGAGCTGGCCCCGGCCGAGCAGGACGCCCGCCGGGAGCGGGGTGATCCAGTCCGCGAGCTGGAAGGAGTGGATGCGGCCCGCCGCGCCGGCCCGCGCGATCTGGGCGGGGGCCTGGTCGTCCCACCACAGGTGGTACGTGTCCACGACCACGCCCACCCGGTCGGCCGGGAAGCGTTCGGCGAGGTCCAGGGCCTGGGAGAGCGTCGAGACCACGCAGCGGTCCGAGGCGAACATGGGGTGCAGGGGCTCGATGGCCAGCCGCACCCCGCGTTCGGCGGCGTAGGGGGCCAGCTCGGCCAGGGCGTCCGCGATGCGTTCGCGGGCGCCGTAGAGGTCCTTGCTGCCCTCCGGGAGGCCGCCCGAGACGAGGACCAGGGTGTCCGTGCCCACGCCCGCCGCCTCGTCCAGCGCGGCGCGGTTGTCGTCCAGGGCGCGGGCCCGTTCCGCCGGGTCCAGCGCGGTGAGGAAGCCGCCCCGGCACAGGCTGGTGACGGTCAGGCCGTGGTCGGCGAGGAGCCGGGCCGTCGCCTCGATCCCGTACGACTGCACCGGGGCCCGCCAGAGGCCGACCTTGTCGATGCCCGCCTTCGCGCAGCCCTCGGCCAGCTCCGGCAGCGACCACTGCTTGATGGTCTCCTGGTTGACGGAGAGACGGCCGTCGCTCATCGGGTGCCTCCCCGCACGGTCAGCAGCGCGCGCATCCTCGACTCCGCCAGCTCCGGGTCCGGGAACAGGCCGAGCCCGTCCGCGAGTTCGTACGCCTTCGCCAGGTGCGGGAGCGAGCGGGCCGACTGGAGGCCGCCCACCATCGTGAAGTGGTCCTGGTGGCCCGCCAGCCAGGCCAGGAAGACCACGCCCGTCTTGTAGAAGCGGGTCGGCGCCTGGAAGAGGTGGCGGGACAACTCGACCGTGGGGTCGAGCAGTTCGCGGAAGCCCTTGGTGTCACCGGTGTCCAGCACCCGTACCGCGTGCGCGGCCAGCGGGCCCAGCGGGTCGAAGATGCCGAGCAGCGCGTGGCTGAAGCCCCGGTCGTCGCCCGCGATCAGCTCCGGGTAGTTGAAGTCGTCCCCGGTGTAGCAGCGGACCCCGCCCGGCAGCCGGCGGCGCACGTCGATCTCGCGGTCCGCGTCGAGCAGCGACATCTTGATGCCGTCGACCTTGTCCGGGTGCTCCGCGATGACCTGGAGGAAGGTGTCGGTGGCCAGGTCCAGGTCGGTGGAGCCCCAGTAGCCTTCGAGCGCCGGGTCGAACATCGGGCCCAGCCAGTGCAGGACGACCGGTTCGGTGGCCTGGCGCAGCAGATGGGCGTACGTGTCCAGGTAGTCCTGGGGGCCCTTCGCGGCGGCGGCGAGCGCGCGGGAGGCCATCAGGATGGCCTGGGCGCCGCTCTCCTCGACCACGGCGAGCTGTTCCTCGTAGGCGGAGCGCACCTCGGCGAGCGTCGCCGGGCCGGGCGGCAGCTGGTCCGTGCCGACGCCGCAGGCGATGCGCCCGCCGACCGACTTCGCCTCGGCGGCCGAGCGGCGGATCAGCTCCTCGGCGCCCGCCCAGTCCAGGCCCATGCCTCGCTGGGCGGTGTCCATGGCCTCGGCCACGCCCAGCCCGTGCGACCAGAGGTGGCGGCGGAAGGCGAGGGTGGCGTCCCAGTCGACGGCGGCCGGGGAGTCCGGGGTGGTGTCGGCGTACGGGTCGGCCACGACGTGCGCGGCGGAGAAGACCGTACGGGAGGCGAGCGGCGTCCCCGTCGGGGCGAGGTCGAGCGGGGTGGCCCGGGGTTCGTACGGGCCCTGCGGGAGATGGATGGTCACGGGGACGGCTCCTGGGGTCCGTGAGGGGGGCGGCGGGTCACAGCGAGAGCTCCGGGACGTCCAGGCGGCGGCCCTCCGCGTGGGACTTCAGGCCGAGCTCCGCGAGCTGCACGCCACGGGCGCCCGCCATCAGGTCCCAGGTGTAGGGCTCGTCCAGCACGATGTGGCGCAGGAACAGCTCCCACTGGGCCTTGAAGCCGTTGTCGAAGACCGCGTTGTCCGGGACCTCCTGCCACTGGTCGCGGAAGGACTCGGTGACCGGCAGGTCCGGATTCCAGACCGGCTTCGGGGTGGCCGAGCGGTGCTGGACGCGGCAGTTGCGCAGGCCGGCGACGGCGGAGCCGTGGGTGCCGTCCACCTGGAACTCGACCAGCTCGTCCCGGTTGACCCGGACCGCCCAGGAGGAGTTGATCTGGGCGACCGCGCCGCCCTCCAGCTGGAAGATGCCGTAGGCGGCGTCGTCGGCGGTCGCCGCGTAGGGCTCGCCGCGCTCGTCCCGGCGCTCCGGGATGTGGGTCTGGACGTGCGCCTGGACCGTGGTGACCCGGCCGAACAGCTCGTGGAGCACGTACTCCCAGTGCGGGAACATGTCCACGACGATGCCGCCGCCGTCCTCCGCGCGGTAGTTCCAGGAGGGGCGCTGGGCCTCCTGCCAGTCGCCCTCGAAGACCCAGTAGCCGAACTCGCCGCGCACGGACAGGATCTCGCCGAAGAAGCCGCCGTCGATGAGGCGCTTCAGCTTCAGCAGGCCCGGCAGGAAGATCTTGTCCTGGACGACGCCGTGCTTGATGCCGGCCTCCTGGGCGAGGCGGGCCAGGTCGAGGGCGCCCTCGACGTCCGTGGCGGTGGGCTTCTCGGTGTAGACGTGCTTGCCGGCGGCGACGGCCTTCTTGATCGCCTCGACCCGGGCCTGGGTGACCTGGGCGTCGAAGTAGATGTCGACGGTCTCGTCCGCGAGGACCGCGTCCAGGTCGGTGGACCACTCGGTCAGGCCGTGGCGGGCGGCCAGCTCCTCCAGGGCGTGGGCGCGGCGGCCGACCAGGATCGGCTCGGGCCACAGCACGTCGCCGCCGCCGAGGTCGAGGCCGCCCTGCTCGCGGATCGCGAGGATCGAGCGCACCAGGTGCTGCCGGTATCCCATGCGTCCCGTCACGCCGTTCATGGCGATGCGCACTGTCCTGCGTGTCACGAAAGTTCCCTCCGTACAGCCGTAGCAAGCGCTTTCTATGCGGGATGACGCTAGCCTGCCGACAGCGGCCCGGACAAGAGGGGGCCCGTCAATCGGTCACCGGCCACGGAGGAAAGCGATGACAGTCACCCTGGCGGACGTGGCGGCCCGCGCCCGGGTGTCCCCGGCCACCGTCTCCCGTGTGCTGAACGGCAATTACCCGGTGGCGGCGTCCACCCGGGAGCGCGTCCTGCGCGCGGTGGACGACCTGGACTACGTGCTGAACGGGCAGGCCAGCGCCCTGGCGGCGGCGACCTCGGATCTGGTCGGCATCCTCGTCAACGACATCGCGGACCCGTTCTTCGGGATCATGGCGGGCGCCGCGCAGACCGAGATCGGCGGGCCGGGCGACGGGTCGGCGCGGGCGGGCGGCGAGAAGCTGGCGGTCGTCTGCAACACCGGGGGCTCCCCCGCCCGCGAGCTGACCTACCTCACCCTGCTCCAGCGCCAGCGCGCCGCCGCCGTCGTCCTCACCGGGGGCGCGGTGGAGAACCCGGAGCACCAGGCCGCGATGGCCGCGAAGCTGGCGAAGCTCGCGGAGGCGGGGACCCGGGTGGTGCTGTGCGGGCGGCCCCCGCTGCCGGACGGGGCGTCCGTGCCGACCGCGCTGGCCTTCGACAACCAGGGCGGCGCCCGGCGCCTGACCAACCATCTGCTCTCCCTGGGCCACCACCGGATCGGCTATGCCGCGGGCCCGCTGGAACGGACCACCACCCGCCACCGCCTGGCCGGTCACCGGGAGGCGATGCGTGCGGCGGGGGCGGCCGGGGACGAGGACCGGCTGACCGTGCACGGCTCGTACGACCGGGGCTCCGGCTACGACGCGACGGTCGAACTCCTGCGCCGCGAACCGGGGATCACGGCGGTCGTCGCCGCGAACGACACGGTGGCGCTCGGCGCGGCGGCGGCGATCCGCGACCGGGGGCTGCGCATCCCCCAGGACATCTCGGTGGCCGGCTTCGACGACCTGCCGTTCTCCGTGGACGCGGTCCCGGCCCTGACGACCGTGCGGCTGCCGCTCTTCGAGGCGGGGGCGCGGGCGGGCCGGCTGGCCATGGGCAAGGAGGACCCGCCGCCGGGCGGCATCGCGCTGATCCCGGCCGAGCTGATGGTGCGCGGCTCGACGGGGGCGCCCCGGGGGTGAGTCCGGGCCGCGTGCCGGGGTACACGTGAGGGCCACCGCCCTCGTGCATCGACGGAAGGACCACGCACGTGAAGCTCGCTTTCTCCACCCTCGGGGTGCCGGGGCTGCCCATGCCCGAGGTCGTCCGGCTGGCCGCCGGCCACGGCTACCAGGGGGTCGAGCTGCGCGCCCACCCCGAGGAGCCGGTGCACCTGGGGCTCGGCGCGTCCGAACGGGCCGCCGTGCGCGCGGAGTTCGAGCGGGGCGGGGTGGAGGTCCTGGCCGTCGCCGGGTACGCGAAGGTCGCCGCCGGGGGCGACGACCAGCCGGTCCTGGACGAGCTGGCCGCGCTGACCGAGCTGGCCCGGGACCTGGGCGCGTCGTACGTCCGGGTGTTCCCCGGCGGCGGCGGCCAGGACCCGGAGGAGGCCGACGCGGTCGCCGCGCGCCGGCTGGGCGCGACCGCTCCGTACGCCGCCGACCTGGGCGTACGCGTCCTGCTGGAGACCCATGACTCGCACCGGGCGGGGGCCGACGTGGCGCGGGTGGCCGGCACGGTGGGGCACAAGAGCATCGGCGCGCTGTGGGACGTCATGCACACCTGGCTGGCGGGCGAGGAGCCGGTGGCCAGTCACGCGGTGCTGGCCCCGCACCTCGGCTACGTACAGGTGAAGGACATCGCGTCGGCGGACGGCACCGCGCCGCTCGCGCTCGGGGCCGGGGTGCTGCCGCTGCGGGCGTGCCTGGACACGCTGGACCCGGACGGCTGGGTCTGCTGGGAGTACGAGAAGCGCTGGTACCCGGGGGCGGCGGAGCTGCCGGGGCTGCTGGGCGCGGGGCGCGAGCACCTGCTGCGGCTGGGCGCGCCCAAGCAGTAAGCGGTACCGGACGGGCCGGGCGGCGGGGCCCCGGACGCGCTCGAAACGGCCCGCACCCTTGACCGGAAGTTATTTTCTGGATATCCGTGCTCCTTGGAAGTTTCTTTCACCCCCTCGTCACCGAGAACGGCCGAAGGAGCTCACGTGCACCACCGCACCTCCAGACGCACCCTCCTCACCGCCACCGCCGCCACCGCCGTCGCGGCGGCGGCGGGCATGGCGACCGCCCCAGGAGCCCTCGCCTCCCCGGGCTCCGCGCACAGCAGCCACGACTCCGCCGCCACGACCCGGCGGCTGAAGCGGCTCATCTCCCGGATGAGCCTGGAGGAGAAGGTCGGCCAGCTCTTCGTCATGCGGGTGTACGGGCACTCCGCCACCGAGCCCGACCAGGCCGACATCGACGCCAACCTCGCCGAGATCGGGGTGCGCACGGCCGCCGAGCTGATCGCCAAGTACCACGTCGGCGGGATCATCTACTTCGCCTGGGCCCACAACACCCGCGACCCGCACCAGATCGCCGAGCTCTCCAACGGCATCCAGCGCGCGGGCCTCGCCGGCCCGTCCCGCATCCCGCTGCTCATCTCCACCGACCAGGAGCACGGCATCGTCTGCCGCGTCGGCGAGCCCGCCACGCTGATGCCGGGCGCGATGGCGCTGGGCGCGGGCGGTTCGCGCTCCGACGCCCGCAGGGCCGGGCAGATCGCGGGCGCCGAGCTGGCGGCGATCGGGATCAACCAGAACTACGCGCCGGACGCCGACGTCAACGTGAATCCGGCCAACCCGGTCATCGGCGTCCGCTCCTTCGGCTCGGACCCGCAGTCCGTGGCCGGGATGGTCGCCGCGCAGGTGAAGGGGTATCAGAGCGCCGGGATCGCCTCCACGGCCAAGCACTTCCCGGGCCACGGCGACACGAGCACCGACAGCCACACGGGCCTGCCGGTCATCGGCCACACCCGGGAGCAGTGGGCGGAGCTGGACGCGCCGCCGTTCCGGGCGGCCATCGCGGCGGGCATCGACTCGATCATGACCGCGCACATCGTGGTGCCCGCGCTCGACCCGGCCGAGGACCCGGCGACCCTCTCGAAGCCGATCCTCACCGGCATCCTGCGCGAGGAGCTGGGCTACGACGGGGTCGTGGTCACCGACTCGCTCGGCATGGAGGGCGTGCGCACGAAGTACGGGGACGACCGGGTGCCGGTGCTCGCGCTCCAGGCGGGCGTGGACCAGCTGCTGAACCCGCCGAGCCTGGACGTCTCGTGGAACGCGCTGCTGGCCGCCGTGAAGAGCGGTGAGGTCAGCGAGGCCCGGCTCGACGAATCGATCCTGCGCATCCTGCGCCTGAAGACGAAGCTGGGGCTCTTCGACCAGCCGTTCGTCTCCGGGCACGGGGTGGACCGTACGGTCGGCACCCGGGCGCATCTGGCCGCCGCCGACCGGATCGCCGAGCGCACGACGACCCTGCTGGCCAACGAGGGCGGGCTGCTGCCGCTGTCGCGCCGCTCGCACCGCAACCTGCTGGTGGTGGGCGCCGACCCGGCCTCGCCCTCGGGCACCACGGGCCCGCCGACGACGACGCTGGCCGAGGCGTTCAACGAGCTGGGCTTCACCGCGACCGCGCTGTCCACCGGGACCGCGCCCGGCAAGGCGGCCATCGACGCGGCGGTGGCGGCGGCGCGGGGCAAGGACGCGGTGGTGGTGGGGACGTACAACGTCTCGGCGACCAGCTCGCAGCGCACCCTGGTCAGCGCGCTGGCCGCGACGGGCGTCCCGGTGGTCACGATCGCCATCCGCAATCCGTACGACATCGCGCGGCTGGCGGGCACCGGGCACAAGGCGCACCTGGCCGCGTACTCCTGGACCGACGTCGAACTGCGCGCGGCGGCCCGGGTGATCGCGGGCCGGGCCCGGCCGGAGGGGAAGCTCCCGGTGCCGGTGCAGCGGGCGGACGACCCGTCGCAGGTGCTGTATCCGGTGGGGTACGGGCTGACGTACTGACCGCTTCCCGCCCCGGCGGCCGTGGTGACACGGCCGCCGGGGCGGGTCCGTGTCAGGGGCGCCGGACGCCGAGGCGGTGGTCGGTCGTCAGCTCCTTGCCGTCGAGCCGCGCGTCGAACTTCGCGAGCGGCTTCGCCTTGGACTCGTCCTGCCGCACGGCGGCCGGGGCGACGCCCGCCCAGCGCAGGATCGCGGCGGTGGCCGTGGCGTTCTCCGAGGGCGTGAGGCCCGCGACGTTCGAGCCGTGGTTCCCGCCGGGCACGGTGAACACATAGCTGTCACGGGCGCCCGCCCCGAGCCGGAAGCGCTCGGCGCCCCACGGGTCGTTCTCGCCGTAGACGTACAGCATGTGCGTGGCGTGGTGCTTCACCCAGGTGTCGACGTCGCGCATCACCGACGGCTGGAACTTCATCGGGATCGAGCGCGGTACGAAGTTGCGCGGCGGCTGGTAGCCGTAGCGGCTCAGCTTCCCCAGCCAGGGCTGCTCGATGTCGGGCGAGCCGAGCTGGGTGCCCGCCTGGTAGTAGTACGGCGTGTAGTTGGCCAGGCCCTGGTCGGTGTAGGCGGAGAAGCCGGAGATCGCGTCGACCGAGTCCCAGATCTCCTGGTCGGTGGCCTTCTTCGCGTCGGCCGGGAGGCCGTCGCAGTCGGCGAGCAGGCTGTACTGCCAGAACGCCCACACGTAGTCCATGACGACGGCCTCGTACGCCTTGTCCAGCGAGCCGACGGTGTCGAAGGTGTATCCCTTGTCGGCGGCGTACCGGGCGTACTTCTCCTCCAGCGGCGCGCGGCGCACCAGTGCCTCGCGCTGTACGCCCCCGAGCTTGTCGCGGCACTCCTTGGTGCCGACGCTCGCGAAGAACCGGTCGTACGCCGAGTCCTCCTTGTTCACCACGTCGTTGGGGGCGACATAGGCGACGACACCGTCCATGTCCTTCGGGTAGAAGCGCTCGTAGTACGTGGCGGTCATGCCGCCCTTGGAGCCGCCGGTGGTCAGCCAGTTCTCGGAGTAGATCCGCTTGAGCGCGGTGAAGACGCGGTGCTGGTCGCTGGCCGCCTGCCAGATGTCGAGCTTGGACCAGTCGGCGGGCGAGGGGCGCGACGGGGTGAAGAAGCGGTACTCCAGCGAGACCTGGTTGCCGTCGATGATCCGGGTGGGCTCGGAGCGGCTGGGGTTGGTCGAGACGTTGTAGCCGCCGGTGTAGAAGACCGTGGGGCGGGAGGTGTCCTTGTGCAGCAGGGTGATGCGCTGCTGGAACGTTCCCTTGGACGGGTGGCGGTGGTCGACGGGCTGGGTGTAGTTGAGGACGAAGTAGCGGTAGCCCGCGTAGGGCTTCTCCTCGATGAGACTCATGCCCGGGATGGCCAGGATGCGGTCCTTGATGTCCGTGCTCGTCCCGCTGTCGCTCACAGCGGTACCGAACGGTGCCGGTACGGCGGCGGTGGCCGCCCCGGCGGAGGCACCCGTCGCACTCACCGTGCCGATGAGCACCGCGAGCGACAGGATTCCTCTGAGCGCCTTGCGCATACGTGTCCTCCCCTGAGCCGCCTCCGGAGTCCCGTGAGACGCCTCTCGGTCCACAGCTGACGCGGTGAACCTAGCGGGGCGGCACGCGCACCACCAGACCCCGTTGCCGGGCCGCGGGAGGTGTCACCCCGTCAGCACAGAATCCACCCCGTGCGCGCGCCCTTGCCGTCGACCTTGCCGGAGACCCGCACGCACCGGTTCAGCGCGTGGACGGTCACCGGGCCGGCCCGCCGGGTGTAACGGCCGCTGTCGGTGACGGGGAGGCCGCCGCGCGGCTGGATGGTCACCGCCATGGGGCGGCGCTTGCCGGGTCCGGCGGCGACGGCGGTGACGCAGGCGTAGGCACGCGACTTGTAGACGCGCACCTCGCCCGTCGCGAACTTGACGGTCTTCTTCGGGCGCCCGGCGCAGACCGAGGCCGCGTCGGCGCTCCCCGCGACCGCCCCGCCGGTCACCAGTGCGAGGGCGGTGGTCAGGGCGAGGGCCACGGCATGGCGGCGGCGCCCGCGCCGCGCACCCCGGACGTGTCCTTCGGTCCCTCTGGTCACAGCAGCCCCATCGCTTCATCGAACGTCCGCGCCCCTACCCGACACCTGGGCGCACATGCGTGTACCTGCGTACGACGCGGGAGGCCATCCGGAGGTTGCATGCGGCGGGCCCGGCGCCCGTGGAAGCCGGAGCGGCCCACCATGGAGCCGGACAGGACAGACCACCACGAAAGGCAGGAACCGCCATGACCCGACCCCGCTCCGCCCGGCGCGCCGCCGGCCGTACGCTGCTCGCCTCGGCGCTTCTGGCCGCCGCCGTCGCCGTGCCCGTCGCCGCCGTGCCCGCCGCCACTGCCGCCCCGCGCGAGGCGTCCGCCGGGGCGACGGTCACCGACGCCCCGCGCGAGGCGTCCGCCGGGGCGACGGTCACCGAGGAGCCGGCGACCCGGGAATCCCGGCTGGTGGACGACTTCTACAGCGCGTACGTCGACGCGGTGGCGGCCGAGGACGGCGGGAACCTGGCCACGGCGCTGCGCGGCTTCTACCTCACCCCGGAGCTCCGCGACCGCCTCGCCGGGTGGGAGGCGGCGCACCACGCGGACGGTGTGCTCCTCGCCCAGGACGTCCCCTCGGACCACCTGGTCACCCCGGGCCACAGCGGCGCCGGCCACACCTGGTCCACGGTCCGGCTCACCTGGGGCACGCCCGAGGACCCCGCGTACACCTACCTGACCGTGCGCTCCGATCTCGCGACCGGGAAGATCTCGGCGATCCGGGACGGGGTGTAGGCCCCGGGCCGGGGGCCGGCGGTCACACCCCGGCCGGCTCGTCCTCCCCTATGAACGTGCGCCACAGCACCGCGTAGTGCCCGTCGCGGGCGAGGAGCTCGTCGTGGGTGCCGTCCTCGACGACCCGGCCGTGGTCCATCACCACGACCCGGTCCGCGCGGGCGGCGGTGGTCAGGCGGTGGGCGACGACGAGCGTGGTGCGGCGGCCCGCCAGCCGGTCGGTGGCCTGGTTGACCTGCGCCTCGCTGGCCAGGTCGAGCGAGGCGGTCGCCTCGTCCAGGAGCAGGATGTCCGGGTCGACCAGTTCGGCGCGGGCGAGCGCGATCAGCTGGCGCTGTCCGGCCGAGAGGTTGCGGCCCCGCTCGGCGACCTCGTGGAGGTAGCCCCCGTCCAGCGTGGCGATCATGTCGTGCGCGCCGACCGCCCTGGCAGCCGCCTCCACCTCCGCGTCGGTGGCGTCCGGCCGCCCGTAGGCGATGGCGTCGCGCACGGTCCCGGCGAAGAGGTACGCCTCCTGCGGGACGACTCCGAGCCGGCGCCGGTAGGCGGTGAGCCCGAGGCCGCGCAGGTCGGCGCCGTCCACCGTGATCCTGCCCTCCGTCGGGTCGTAGTAGCGGGCGACCAGCTTGACCAGGGTGGACTTCCCGGCCCCGGTCTCCCCGACGAACGCGACGGTCTGCCCGGCCGGGATGCGCAGGTCGACGCCCCGGAGGGCCGCCTCCTCGTCCCCGTAGGCGAAGGACACGTCCTCGAAGGCGATCTCGCCGCGCAGTTCGCGGACGTGCCGGGGGTCGTCGCGGTCGGTGGTGGAGGCGGGCTCGCGCAGGAGCTCCTGGATGCGGCCGAGGGAGACGGCCGCCTGCTGGTAGCCGTCGAAGACCTGGGAGAGCTGCTGGACGGGCGCGAAGAACAGGTCGATGTAGAGCAGGTAGGCGACCAGCGCGCCCGCGGTGAGCGTCCCGTCGTCCACCCGGTGGGCGCCCACGACCAGCACCGCCGCGGCGGCCACCGACGACAGCAGCTGGACGAACGGGAAGTAGACGGAGATCAGCCACTGCCCGCGCACCCGGGCCGCGCGGTAGTCGTCGCTGCGGGCGGCGAACTCCTCGGCCCCGTCCCGCTCGCGCCGGAACGCCTGGACGATGCGGAGGCCGGCGACGGACTCCTGGAGGCCGGCGTTGACGACGCTGATCCGCTCCCGGGCCAGCTCGTACGCCTTGACGCTCTTGCGGCGGAAGAAGACGGTCCCGACGACGAGGACGGGCAGGGTCGCGAAGACGACGAGGGCCAGCTCCACGTCGAGGACCAGCAGCGCGACCATGATGCCGAGGAAGGTGACCAGGGAGACGAAGGCGGTGACCAGGCCGGTCTGGAGGAAGGTGGACAGCGCGTCCACGTCCGTCGTCATCCGGGTCATGATGCGGCCGGTCAGCTCGCGCTCGTAGTAGTCGAGCCCCAGGCGCTGGAGCTGGGCGAAGATCTTCAGCCGCAGCGCGTACAGCACCCGCTCCCCGGTGCGGCCGGTCATCCGGGTCTCGCCGATCTGGGCCGCCCACTGCACGAGGACGACGAGCAGGGCGAGGGCGGACGCCGTCCAGACCGCGCCCAGCGCGAGCTGGGTGACCCCGTCGTCGATGCCGTCGCGGATCAGCACCGGCAGCAGCAGCCCGGCCCCGGCGTCCACGGCGACCAGGCCGAGGCTGACCAGGAGCGGCAGCCCGAAGCCGCGCAGCAGCCGGCGCAGCCCGTAGGAGTCCTCGGGGCGGACCGCGCGGGCCTCGTCCACGTCCGGGGTGTCGGTGGCCGGGGGCAGGGCGTCCACCTGGGCGAGCAGTTCGGGCGTGGCGGGCGTGCCCGTCGTGTCGGTGCCCCGGTCCTCCTCCCGGCGCACCCACAGCGCGGGCGTGATGCCGCGCTCGGCGTCGAACGCGGCGTCGATCTCCTCCTGGAGCGCGCGGTCGCGTTCCGGCTCCTCGGGGGCGGCGGCCGGGCGGTGGCCGGGCGAGGGGCCGCCCAGCTCGTCCGGGTCGGTGAGCAGGCGCCGGTAGAGGGCGCAGCGGCGTTCCAGCTCCTCGTGGGTGCCGAGGTCGGCGAGGCGGCCGTCGTCGAGGACGGCGATGCGGTCCGCGAGGTTCAGGGTGGACCGGCGGTGGGCGATGAGCAGCGTCGTGCGGCCGGCCATCACCTGGCGCAGGGCCTCGTGGATCTCGTGCTCGACGCGGGCGTCCACGGCGGAGGTGGCGTCGTCCAGGAGGAGGAGGCGGGGGTCGGTGAGGATGGCGCGGGCGAGGGCGATGCGCTGGCGCTGGCCGCCGGAGAGGGTGAGCCCGTGCTCGCCGACCTTGGTGTCGTAGCCGTCCGGCAGCTCGGCTATGAAGCGGTGGGCCTGGGCGGAGCGGGCGGCCTGTTCGATCTGCTCGTCGGTGGCGCCGGGCAGGCCGTACGCGATGTTGGCGCGGACGGTGTCGGAGAACAGGAAGCTGTCCTCGGGGACGAGCCCGATCGCGGCGCGCAGTGAGTCGAGGGTGAGCTCCCGCACGTCGTGGCCGCCGACGAGGACGGCGCCGTGCGTGACGTCGTAGAAGCGGGGCAGCAGCAGCGAGACGGTGGACTTGCCGCTGCCGGAGGCGCCGACGACGGCGACGGTCTCGCCGGGTTCGATGGTCAGCGAGAAGCCGTCGAGGACGGGGCGGCTGGTCTTGTCGTAGCCGAACCGGACGTTCTCGAACTCGACGCTCGCCGGGGCGTCGGCGGGCAGCTCCTTGGTGCCGTCCTGGAGGGAGGGCTCGGTGTCGATGAGTTCCAGGACGCGCTCCACACCGGCCCGGGCCTGCTGGCCGACGGTGAGGACCATGGCGAGCATCCGGACCGGGCCGACGAGCTGCGCGAGGTACGTGGAGAAGGCGACGAACGTGCCGAGGGTGATCTCGCCCCGGGTGGCCAGCCAGCCGCCGAGGGCCAGCATCGCGACCTGGCCGAGGGCGGGCACGGCCTGGAGGGCGGGGGTGTAGCGGGCGTTCAGCCGGATGGTGCGCAGCCGGCCGGCGAACAGCTTGCGGCCGACCTCGCGCAGCTTGCCGGTCTCCTGCTCCTCCTGCCCGAAGCCCTTGACGACGCGGACGCCGGAGACGGCTCCGTCCACGACTCCGGCGACGGCGGCGGCCTGCGACTGGGCGTACCAGGTGGCGGGGAAGAGGCGGGCGCGGGAGCGGCGGGCGATGTACCAGAGGGCGGGGGCGACGGCGACGGCGACGAGGGTCAGCAGCGGTGACAGCCAGGCCATGATGACCAGGGAGATCAGGAACAGCAGCACGTTCCCGATGGTCATCGGGAGCATGAAGAGCAGGCTCTGGATGAGCTGGAGGTCGCTGGTGGCGCGCCCGACGACCTGCCCGGTGGACAGCTCGTCCTGACGCCTGCCGTCCAGCCTGGTGATCGTCCCGTACATGCCGGTCCGCAGGTCGTGCTGGACGTCGAGGGCGAGCCGGCCGCCGTAGTAGCGGCGGATGTAGGTGGCGGCGTAGACGAGGACGGCCGCCAGGACCAGCAGGCCGGTCCACACGGCGAGGGAGCGGGTGTGACCGACGACCACGTCGTCGATGATCACCTTGGTGATCAGGGGGACGAGGGCCATCACGGCCATGCCCGCGAGCGAGGAGCCGAGCGCCAGCACGACGTTGCGCCGGTAGCGCCAGGCGTAACCGGTCAGTCTCCGCGCCCAGCCGCCCCGCTGCCCGCGTTCCGTCTCCCGTGCGTCCGCCACCCGGTGCCTCCCGTCCGTCCTGATCCGACGGAAGGCACCAACGCGGTGTGCTGCGGATTTCATCCCTCCGCCACAAATACGGGACCGGGGACCCAGGTCCCGGCGTCACCTTCCCGTGGTCCGCCCGCTCTCCCCGTCCCGGGCCGTCTCCGTCCTCTTCGCCCGGCCGGGCGTGTGCCCGGGGGCCTCGGTCGCCGTGGTGCTCGGGGTCACCGACGCCGAGGGTGTCCCTTCGTCCGGTGTGGCCGATGCGGTGGGAGCGGTCGGCGAGGGGGCGGGCGCTGTGCTCCGCGTGGGCGCCGCCGTGTCCTTTGTGTCGTCCGAGCCGGTGGAGGCGGTGGGTGCGCGGGACGCGCCGGACGGGGCGGAGGGGCTGCCGGGCGTGGGCGTGTCCGCGGTCCGGCGGGGGCCGGCGGCGGCGTGCGGGCCGGTGGGCCGGGGAGCCGGCGGCGGTGTGGCCGTCGTACCGTGCGCGCCTGAGTCGTTACGGGCGTGGGCGCTTCCCGTGGGGGCGGCGGAGGCCCGGGGCGCGCCCGGGCCGGCGTCGGTCGGGGCGGAGCTGCCCGTGACGGCGAGCACGACCGCAGCGACGGCGGCGAGGGCGACGCCCCCGCCGGCCATGGCGGTGCGTCCTCGTGCGGGGCGGGCGCCGTCGTCCCCGGCGCGCGGCCGGTCCCCGGCGCGCGGCCGGTCCGCGTGCGCGGGCTCCACCGCCCCGGCCGGCTCCGTCAGGACGCGGTGCGGCCGGTCCGCCTGCGCGGGCGCCCCCGCCCCGGCCAGCTCCGTCAGGGCGCGGGCGCAGTCGCGGGCCGTCGGGCGGTCCTCGTCGTCCTTGGCCGTCATCCGGCCGAGCAGGGCGCAGAACCGCTCCGGTGCGCCCGGCGGCAGGACGGGTGGACGGTGGAGCCGGGCGATCGCGGCCTCGACGGGGCCGCCGCCGTACTCCAGCCTGCCGGTGAGGCATTCGAGGAGGACCAGGCCGAGGGCGTAGATGTCGGCGGGCCGCCCCACGGGCCGGCCGAGTACCTGCTCGGGGGACAGGTAGGCGGCGGTGCCGACGAGGGTGTCGGGCGCGGTCCGGGTCGTGGCGTCCAGGGGCCTGGATATGCCGAAGTCGGCCAGATACGGACGGTGCGCGGAGTCCAGGAGGATGTTGGACGGCTTGACGTCGCGGTGGACGATGCCGGCCTCGTGCGCGTGCGCCAGCGCGTGGGCGAGGCCCGCTCCGAGTGCCGCGGTGGCCTCGGGGGGCAGCGGCCCCTCGGCGATGCGGTGCTTCAGCGTGGTGCCTTCGATCAGCTGCATGACCAGGAAGGCGCGTCCGTCGTGGTGCCCGGCGTCGAAGGCGGTGACCAGTCCGGGGTGGTGCAGCCGGGCCAGGATCTCCGCTTCGGCCCGCCAGCTCTCCTCGGCGTCGAGGGAGGTGCCGGGCCGGAAGACCTTGACGGCCACCGGTCGTCTCATCCTCAGGTCGAAGCCCCGGTGGACGTCCGCCGCACCGCCCGAACCGAGAGGTCCGTCAAGACGGTACCGGCCGCTGAGCACCTCGGCGTGAAGCCGGGGAGCCGTGGCCTGAGCAGATTCGCGAAGCCTCATTCCCTCTCCTACCGCGTTGGGGGGCTTACGCCAGTCGGTGATCCGGACCCGACGCTCCTTGAGACGCCGCGTACCCGGAAGAGCCGCGTGCAGCCCTGCCGATCGCGCCCCTGTGCCCGGGCCCGGTAGGAGGCGGGCCCGGGCGGGACCGGATCAGCCCCTGGCGTGCGCGATGCGCGGGTTGAGGTCCTTGTGGACGACCCGGGCGACGGCCTGGATGGTGTTGACGCCGTCGTTCATCGTCTTGTTGTCCTGGGTGAGCACGGTCAGCCCGTAGTCGTGGTAGTTGCCCGTGAAGGCGCCGATGCTGTGGACCCGCCAGCCGTGGGTGGAGCGCTGCAGCCAGCCGTTCTTGAGCTGGACGGTGGTCCCGGTGACGGCACCGGCCGGGGTGCCCCAGCGCTGCGAGGAGACGACCTTCTTCATCAGGCCCAGCTCGTAGGAGCGGGCGCTGTCGGTGAGCACGGAGTTCTTCGAGGTGAGCAGGGTCAGCAGCCGCTGTTCGTCCTGGGCGGTTATCTGGGTCAGGCCCCAGTAGCCGCCGGAGCCGGGCACGGTGTGGGTCATGCCGGCCGCCTTGAGGAAGGCGTTGACCTTGCTGACGCCGAGCTGCTTCCACAGGCTGGTGGTCGCGTCGTTGTCGGACTTGGTGATCATCTTGGTGCTGAGGTCGATCTCGCGCTGGGTGAGGTAGCGGTTGTGCTTGGCGTTGTCCCACAGGAGCGTGGCCAGCACGGTCGCCTTCACGATGCTCGCGGAGTCGTACTTGCTCGTCGCGCGCAGCGTGCACGTGGTGCTGGTGGAGCGGTCGTAGAGCGCCAGCGCGACGGTGGACTTGCGGCCCTTGAGCGCGGCGGTGATGTCCTTGGTCAGCTGGGCGGCGAGCCCGGCCCGCTTCGAGGTGCAGCTCACCTGCGCGGTCGCGGCGGACGCGGGCGCGGCGGCGAGCGCGACGGGCGCGAGGACCCCGGCGGCGACGGCGGCGCAGAGCGCGGCGCGGGCGCGCCCGGTGGTACGGGACGTGGTCATGGTGCTTCCCCCTGAAAGATTCCTGCGGGCGGCCCCCCGGCACGCCCGCAAGAGATGACTCGCGGGGCGCCGGAAGGTTGTACGCGCCCGCGACACGGGGTTCGCCGCCGGCCCGGGGCAGGTAGCCATGAGAGTCCGCCGGTGGACCAGGGAGGGTGCATGGCCGACGGTCAGCTCACGGACGCCTGTCGCTGCGGACAGCTGTACGCGGCACTCGCGGCGCTCGAACGGCTCGCCTGACCGAACGGGAAGGTCGCGCTGGACGAGAAGGACGTCCGGTCGAAGGCGGCGGAGAACCCGCGAAACGTATCGCCCGCTTGTCTGAAGCAGGCGGTCGCTTACCCCATGGCGGCCCAGCACCGCCGCAAGGGGGCGGAGGCGGCGGCCGTCTTCCGGTCGATTCCCGAGCTGCTGCCGGGCACGAAGGAACTGCCGGGAGGCCTGAACAACGTACAGCGCGACGACTTCCATCTGGGGTGGTGCGCGCGGGTGAAGGCGCTGGAGGCTGCCGCGGAATGAGCCGCCCGGGGCCGCGTCGCGGCCCCGGGCCCCTACAGATGCGTCGGCTCGAACATCGTCAGACGGGCCGGGAGTACGACGACCGAGGGCCCCGGCCGTCCGAACGCCTCCGCCAGGTCCGCGGCGAGCGTCTCGGGGCTGGTACGGACGGCGGGGACGCCGAAGGACTCGGCGAGGGCCGTGAAGTCCGGGCGGGCCAGCTCCGTGCCGGTGGTCTCGCCGAAGGCACCGGTCAGGTACTCGCGCAGGATGCCGTAGCCGCCGTCGTCCACGATCAGCCAGGTCACCGGCAGGCCGTACTGCCGGGCGGTGGCCAGTTCCGCGATCGAGTACATCGCGCCGCCGTCGCCGGAGACCGCGAGGACCGGCCGGGTGGGGTCGGCCACCGCCGCGCCGAGCGCCGCCGGGAAGGCGTAGCCGAGGCCGCCCGCGCCCTGGGCGGAGTGCATGGTGTTCGGGCGGCGGGCGTCGAACGCGGCCCAGGCCCAGTAGCCGAGGATCGTCATGTCCCAGAAGCTGGGCGAGGCGTCGGGCAGGGCGGTCCTGATCGCCGCGAGAAGGCCCTGCTCCAGCTCCCGGCCCTGGCCGGCGATCCGGTCCCGGACCCGGGCGAGGACCCCGGCGGCCCGGTCCGCCGCGGCCGGGTCCTCGCGCGGGGCGACCGCGTCGATGAGGCCGGCGAGCGCGTCGCGGGCGTCCGCGTGGATGCCGAGCGCCGGGAGGTTGGCCTCCAGCTTGCCGGCGTCCGCCTCGATCTGGATCACCCGGCCGCGCGGGGCGAACGTGTAGTAGTTGGAAGAGAGTTCGCCGAGTCCGGAGCCGACGACGAGCAGGACGTCGGCGTCCTCCAGGAAGTCGGTGACGTGCCGGTCCTCCACCCACGACCGGAGCGAGAGCGGGTGCTGCCAGGGGAAGGCGCCCTTGCCCCCGTACGTGGTGACCACCGGGGCCGCCAGCTTCTCGGCGAGCGCCCGCAGCTTCCCGGAGGCGTCCGACCGTACGACCCCGCCGCCCGCGACGATCGCCGGGCGCTCGGCGTGCGACAGCAGGTGCGCGGCCACGGCGATGAGTTCGGGGCGGGCGTGGAGCTCGCGCGGGGTGGCGTCCGGGGCGAGGACGACGGGCAGCGCGGTCTTCGCGTCCAACACGTCCTGCGGGATCTCGACCCAGACGGGGCCGTGCGGGGCCGTCAGCGCGGACTCCCAGGCGGCGGCGATCGCGGACGGGATCTGGGAGGCGGCGCGCACGGTGTGGACGGACTTCACGACGTCCCGGAACGACGCCTGCTGGTCGCGCAGTTCGTGCAGATGGCCGTGGCGCCCGCCGCCCAGCCCGCGCACCGGGATCTGGCTGGAGACCGCGAGCACCGGTGCGGAGGCGGCCGCCGCCTCCTGGAGCGCGGCGAGCGAGGTCAGCGCGCCGGGCCCGGTCGACAGGAACAGCGGGGCGGCCTCGCCGGTGATCCGGCCGTAGGCGTCGGCCGCGAACCCGGCGTTGTTCTCGACGCGCAGCCCCACGTACTCCAGCGACGAGCGGCGCAGCGCGTCGAACAGCGCCAGCGCGTGCTGTCCGGGCAGCCCGAAGACCGTGGTCGCGCCGAGCCCGCGCAGCGTCTCGACGACGAGGTCGCCGCCGGTCCGCCCCGGTGGAGGATTCAGCGCGGCCTCGATCTGCGCCGGGGTGAGCTCGGGCCGCTCGTCGTGGTGGTCGTGACTCAAGACTGCCGGGCCTCCGCGATCTGGCGGGTCATGATCGTCGTCAGCTCGTACGCGGTGTGCGAGGCGGCGACGGAGGTGATCTCCGCGTGATCGTACGCGGGGGCGACCTCGACCAGGTCGGCGGAGACCAGGTGGCAGGAGGACAGGCCGCGCACGATCTCCAGCAGCTCGCGCGAGGTGAGGCCGCCGGCCTCCGGGGTGCCGGTGCCGGGGGCGTGCGCCGGGTCCAGCACGTCGATGTCGATGGAGATGTACAGCGGCCGGTCGCCGATGCGCTGGCGCAGCTGGTCGGCGATCTCGTCCACGCCGCGCCGCATCACGTCGGCGGAGGTGACGATCCCGAAGCCCATCTTGGCGTCGTCGGTGAGGTCCTGCTTGCCGTAGAGCGGGCCCCGGGTGCCGACGTGGGAGAGCGCCGAGGTGTCGAGGACGCCCTCCTCGACGGCCCGGCGGAACGGCGTGCCGTGCGTGTAGGCGGCCCCGAAGTAGGTGTCCCAGGTGTCGAGGTGGGCGTCGAAGTGGAGCAGCGCGACCGGGCCGTGCTTCTTGGCGACGGACCGCAGCAGCGGCAGCGCGATCGTGTGGTCGCCGCCGAGCGTCATCAGCCGGGCGCCCGTGGACAGCAGCTCGTCGGCCGCCGCCTCGACGGTCTCCACGGCCTCCTCGATGTTGAACGGGTTGGCCGCGATGTCCCCCGCGTCCGCGACCTGGGCCAGGGCGAACGGCGAGGCGTCCTGCGCCGGGTTGTAGGGGCGCAGCAGGCGCGACGCCTCCCGGATCGCGTTGCCGCCGAAGCGGGCGCCCGGCCGGTAGGAGACGCCCGAGTCGAACGGCACCCCGACGACGGCCACGTCCGCCGCGCCGACCTCGTCCAGGCGGGGCAGCCGGGCGAACGTCGCGGGTCCCGCGTACCGGGGGACGCGCGAGGAGTCGACGGGGCCGCGCGGCGCGTCGTTGCTGCTCATGGTGGGTGGTGCCCTTCCGTCGGGTGCGGGTGCCGGGGTCCTCCGGCACGTCTGCCGGAGCGACGCTAAACGGCCTCGGGGCCGGACTGAAGTGTACGTTTCGTCCACTCACCCACCGGAACGGATGAATCCCCCACGCTCGGAACGGATGCGTCCGCACACGCGCGCCCACGCCCTGTCCCGCGCCCGCGATCCGGCCACCCTGAGGTGTTCCCGCCGACGCTCCATGCCTTATGTTGCAGTGGCAAAGGGGGGTCGCATGGCACGGGATTACGACAGTCAGCTGCTGGAGTCGGTGGGAGTACGCCGCCGGCGGATGCGCGACGCGCTCCTGTTCGGCACCGGCCGTGCGCGGCGGACGGCCGACGAGCGCCTGGGCAAGGTGTTCGCGGGCATCGCGATCACCGCCGTGCTGTGCGCGGGCTGCGTCGGCTGGTCCTTCCTCCAGCACACCCTGGACAAGCAGAAGGCCGAGCAGGAGAAGCAGCAGCGGCAGTACCAGCAGTACGACCGCTGACCGGTTGGCCCCGACATTCCTGGACGTCGCGATGATTGGTATTCGTCAGTGAGTACGGCAACGGCTCCCCGAGCGGAAATGAGCCGGGTGACCCTGGTCGGCGAGCGGCGCCGCGCGGATCTCGTCCTGCCGTCCGACACCCCGGTCGGACAGCTCCTTCCGGACATTCTGCGGCTGCTGGACGACCGGGCCGCGTCCCGCCCCCTGACCAGGCAGCTGCTCACCGCCGACGGCTCGGCGCTGCCGCACGACGCCACCCTGGCCTCGGCGGGCATCGGTGACGGTGCCGTGCTCCGGCTGGTCCGCAGTCACGCGGCCCCGCCGGCCCCGGTGGTCCACGACGTCACCGACCAGGTGGCGGACAGCCTGGACCTCCAGACCTGGCGCTGGCGTCCGGCTGCCCGCCGCGTCGGCGCGGGCGCGGCGGCCGTGGTCTTCGCGGTGATCGCCGCGCTGCTCGCCCGCCGCGAGTTCCCGCTCGGCGCCCTGGCCGGGGCGCTGGCGGGCGTCACGGTCCTGCTGCTGGCGGCCGGTGCGCTGGTCTCCCGGCTCGGCCGGGGCAACCGCCCGCTGGCGACCGCGCTGCTCCTCGTCTCGGCCGGGCTGGGCGTCCTCACGGCGTGGACGGCCGCCGACGCCTACGACTGGTCCGGTGCGCTGCGGCTGGCGGCGGTGGCCGGGGCGGTCGTCCTGGCGCTGGTGCTGCTCGGGCTGCTGTCGCCGCTGGGCCGGGGCGGGCTGACCGGCGCGCTGGCCGCGGCCGTGGTGACGGGGGTCTGGGAGGCCGTCGCCGCCGTGACGGAGGACCCGGCCCGGCTCGGTGCCGTGATGGCCGTGTTCTCCGTGGTCCTGCTCGGCCTGCTGCCCCGGCTCGCCCTGATGGCGTCGGGCCTCACGGGGCTGGACGACCGGCGCTCGGGCGGCGCCTCGGTCAGCCGCCACGACGTGGGCAACGCGCTGGCCGCCACGCACCGGGGCCTGGCCCTGGCGACGCTCGTCACGGCGGTGTCGGCCGCCGCGGGCGGCCACCTCCTCACCTCCGCGGACCGGCCGACGGTGTGGACGGTGCTGCTGCCGTGCCTGGTGGCCGTGGTGCTGCTGTCCCGGGCGCGGGCGTTCCCGCTGGTGGCGGAGGTGGTGGCGCTGTTCGCCGCCGCCGCGTTCGTCGCGGTGCGGCTGGTGGTGCTGTGGCTGGACCACTCCGGCGGGGCGGGGCCGGTCGCGGTGCTGTGCGCGGCGGCGCTGCTGCCCCTGCTCGCGCTGGTGGCGGAGCCGCCGGAGCACGTACGGGTGCGGCTGCGGCGGACGGCCGACCTCGTCGAGTCCATCGGCGTCGTGGGGCTCTTCCCGCTCGCCGTCGGGGTGTTCGGCGTCTACGGCCAGCTGCTGAACAAGTTCTGACGACTCCGAGACCACCGACGCGGGCCCGGCGGGGCAGCGAAGCGGCGAAGAAGGGCAGACATGCCGAACGCGGACCACAACTGGCAGGGCGACCTCCTGCGCGACCTGAGAGGGCCTGGCGAGGCCGGGACCCCCGAAGCCCCGCGCCCCGCCGTGCCGCCCGCACGGACGGAACCCGAGACGCGCCCCGCACCGGCCCCGGCCGCCCCCGCCCGCGCCTGGCCCGGGACGCCCGCACCGCCGCCCACCCCCGACTCGCTCCCCGTCCTCGACAAGGCGATGGCCGCCGTGGTGCGGCGGCCGGTGCGGGGCGAGGCCGTCGCCGTACGGGCCGCGCGCGCCGTGCGCCGCATCGTCTCCGGGTCCGCCGCCCGCGAGGTCGCCGCCCTCACCCGTACCGCCGAGGTGCTCCAGCAGCCGGTGACGACGGGGCGGCAGATCGCGGTCACGTCCATCCGGGGCGGCGCCGGCAAGACCACGGTGACCGCGCTGCTGGGCACCACGTACGCGCACTACCGGCAGGACCCGGTCCTCCTCGTGGAGGCCGACCCGGCGCTGGGCTCGCTGCCGCTGCGGCTGGGCGCCGAGGCGCTGCGGTGGACCACGGCCGACCTGGCGGACATCGCGGCGCCGCAGATGTCCCTGCTCGACGTCACCGGCTATCTCGTCCAGCTCCCCGACAACGCCTGGCTGCTGCCGGGCAGCCAGGGCCGGATCGGGGCCATGGTCGACACCGCCACGTACGAACGGGTCATGGTCGCCCTGCGCCGCTACTTCGGGGTCACCGTGGTGGACTGCGAGACGCTGCCCGCCGAGGTCGCCCGGGTCGCCCTGTCCGCCGCGCAGGCCCGGGTGCTGGCGGCCCCCGCCACGCTCGACGGAGTGACCAGCACCCATGCCGTGCTCCAGTGGCTCCGGGCGCTCCCCGCACACGTCATCGAGGGGACCGTCGTCGCGCTCTCCGTGACGACCCCGCGCCCCGGCATCGACGTCGGCGCGGCGGCCGAACGGCTCGCGACGACCGGCGCCCGCGTCCACGTCCTGCCCTACGACCGGCACCTGGCGGCCGGCGGACCGCTGCGCACCGGACTCCTCGCCCGCCCGGCCCGGCTGGCCGCCACCCGCCTCGCCGCCGAGGTCTTCGAGCTGTCCCAGAAGCGCCGGTGACCCGGTGACACGTTCGTACGCCCACCCGGCCGCGACCCCCGGACGGAGCCGATGAGCACCCGCCTGATCCACCGCCCCGCCCGCACGACGCGCCCGCCGGCCGAGTCCGAGCCGCGCACCATAGAGGCGCCGCCCAACCTGCCCGAGGGCAAGTCCGGGAACATCGCGATGTCGCTGCTCCCGGTCGCCGGGGTCATGTCGTCCGTGGTGATGATGACGGTGGTCCGCAACAGCCAGTTCGCCGGGCTCGGCGCGATCATCCTCCTCGTCACGGTCATCGGCTCGGCGGTGCTGCTGCTCTCCCAGCGCGGCAAGGCGCAGCGGACCCGCCGCACCCAGCGCGAGGCCTACCTCGCCTATGTGGAGGACCTGCGCGAGGAGTTGTCGGCCGAGGAACGGGCCCGGCGCGAGCAGGCGGACGTGCTCAACCCGTCCCCGTACGCCCTCTACGACATCGTGCGCGACCCCGCCCGGCTCTGGGAGCGGCGCCGGGCCGACGACGACTTCCTGCGGATACGGGCCGGCACCGGCGAGATGCCGCTGCGGGACCTCCGGATCGGCGAACAGGGCTCGTCCGTCCTCACCCCGCCCGACCTCTTCATGCTCAACGAGGCGTCGGCCGTGGTGAAGCGGTTCCGCAACGGCACCGAACTCCCCCTGACCGTCCCGCTGGACCGGGCCGGGAACGTCAGCGTGGTCGGCCCCCGCGAGGACGGCCTGCGGGTGGTGCGCGCCCTGCTCGTCCAGGCGGCGGCCCTGCACGCGCCGGACGACGTGGCGATCGCGGTCGCCGCCCCCGGTGAGCGCATGGCCGACTGGGAGTGGGCCAAGTGGCTGCCGCACCTGCTCGACCCCGAGCAGTCCGACGGCCCGGTCGCCGCCCGCCGCATCGCGCCCTCCACCGCTCAGCTGGCCCGCCTCCTCGGCCCCGAGCTGCGCCGCCGCGCCTCGTACGCGGCCGAGGTGCGCCGGGGGCTCGCCGGGCGGGACGCGCTCGCGATGAACTCCCGGCTGGTCGTGGTGGTCGACGGGCACGGCGAGGACGCCGTGGACCTGCCGCGCCCCGATGACGCGGTGGGGCTGCGCGAGATGGGCGTGACCGTGGTGCACCTGCTCGACCGGCGCGTCCAGGAGCCGGACCACGTCAACGTGCGCCTCACCGTGGACGGTACGGACGTGGTCGTGGAGGACCTGCGCGGGGCGGAGACCGTCGAGTCGCACGGCACCGTGGACGAGGTCGGGACGGACTTCGCGGAGGGCCTGGCCCGGATGCTCGCGCCGCTGCGGCTGTCCGCCGAGTCCCTGGCCGACGCGCCGCTGGCCGGGCCCGTCGAGTTCGCCGCGATGCTCGGCGTCCAGGATGTGGCGGCGCTGGACCTGGACCGGCTGTGGGCGCCGCGCGGCGAACGGGCCTTCCTGCGGGTGCCGATCGGGATCAGCGACGCGCGCGAACCGGTGCTCCTGGACCTCAAGGAGTCCTCCGAGCTGGGCATGGGCCCGCACGGGCTGTGCGTGGGCGCGACGGGCTCCGGCAAGTCGGAGCTGCTGCGCACCCTGGTCCTCGGCCTGGCGGCCACCCATCCGCCACAGGACCTGGCGCTCGTCCTGGTCGACTACAAGGGCGGCGCCACCTTTGCCCCGTTCGCGGACCTGCCGCACGTGGCGGGCGTCATCACCAACCTGGAGAACCAGGCGGGCCTGGTCGAGCGCGTGCACTCCTCGCTCGCCGGCGAGGTCAAGCGCCGCCAGCAGGCCCTGAAGGACGCGGGCAACGTCGCCGACATCGGGGACTACGCGGCGCTGCGCGCGCAGAAGCGGCCGGACCTGGAGCCGCTGCCGCACCTGTTCGTGGTGATCGACGAGTTCGGCGAACTGCTGACCGCCAAGCCGGACTTCATCGACCTGTTCCTGTCCATCGGCCGGATCGGCCGCTCCATCGGCGTGCACCTGCTGCTGTCCAGCCAGCGCATCGAGAGCGGCAAGCTCAAGGGCCTGGAGACCTACCTCTCGTACCGGCTCGGGCTGCGCACCTTCTCCGCCGACGAGTCGCGGATGGTCCTGGACACCACGGACGCCTTCCACCTGCCGCCGCTGCCCGGCTTCGGCTTCCTCAAGGTGGACACCAGCCACTACACGCGCTTCAAGGCGGGTTACGTCTCCGGCGCTTACCGGGGGCCCGTGCGGACCGCCGACGAGGAGGAGACCGGGCCGCTCGCCCTCCCCTACGAGGCCTACAACACCCTCGCCGGGCCGGAGAGCGACGCGCCGCAGGACCGCGAGCCGTCGGCCCGCCGCCGCGAGACCGGGCCGACCGAACTCGCGGTGATGGTGGACCAGCTGACCGGCGCCGCTCCCGGGGTACGCAGCATCTGGCTGCCCCCGCTGCCGTCGGCGGTCACCCTCGATGCCGTCGCCGGGCCGCTGGACGCCGGGCCGCGCGGGCTGCGGCTGGCCGGGGTGCGCCCCGACGCGGGGAGGCCGGGCACCCGGCAGCGGGGCCCGCTGCTGGTGCCGCTCGGGCTGCTGGACGACCCGGCCAAGCAGTGGCAGGGGCAGTGGCTCCTGGACCTCACGGTGGCCGGCGGGCACGCGGCGGTCATCGGCGGCCCGCAGTCCGGCAAGACGACGCTGCTGCGCACCCTGGTCCTCTCGCTGGCGCTCACGCACACCCCGCGGGAGGTCGGCGTCTACGGCCTCGACCTGGTCGGCGGCGGCCTCCAGGCGCTCGCCGAGCTGCCGCACGTCGGCGGCGTCGCCGGCCGCGCCGACCGGGAGCGGGCGGCGCGCACGGTCGAGGAGGTCCGCGCGATGCTCGCCCTGCGCGAGGAGCTGTTCCGCGAGCACGGCATCGACTCGGTCGAGCAGTTGCGCGTACTGCACGCGGCGGGCGGCCTGCCGCAGCTGGCGTCCGCCGAGATCGTCCTCGTCATCGACGGGTTCGGCGCGCTGCGCGACGACTTCGACGAGCTGGACGACGCGGTCGCGGACATCCTGAAGCGGGGCGGTGGTTACGGCGTCCATGTCGTCGCCGGGATGCTCCGGTGGAACGACGTGCGCATCGCGATCCAGTCCAACTTCGGCACCCGCGTGGAGCTGCGGCTCAACGACCCGGGCGAGTCGAGCATCGACCGCAAGCTGGCCGAGACCCTCTCCCCCGACGAGCCGGGCCGCGTCCTCACCGACGGGAAGCTCTTCGCCCAGGTCGCCCTGCCCCGCGCGGACGGGGTCGCCCAGACGGCGGAGCTGGGCGCGGTGCTCGAACGCGCCACGCGCACGGTCCGGGCCACCTGGCACGGCGAGGTCGCCCAGCCGGTACGGGTGCTGCCGCACCTGCTCGAACCGTCCCTGCTGCCCGGCCGGGCGGCGGAGCCGGAGCGCGTGCCGCTGGGCCTCGACCAGTCGGCCCTGGCGCCCGTGCTGCTGGACCTGTTCGGCCACGACCAGCACCTGCTGGTGCTCGGGGACAGCGAGTGCGGCAAGACGAACCTGCTGCGGGCGGTCGCCCAGGGCTACGCCGACCGCTACGGCGAGGACGACCTCGTCTTCGCGGTGATGGACCCCCGGCGCTCGCTGCGCGGGGTGGTCCCGGAGGAGCTGAACGGCGGTTACGCGTACAACTCCAAGCTCTGCGCGGGCCTCTCGGCCGCGATCGCCTCGGAGCTGGAGAAGCGGCTGCCGGACGAGAACGCCCGCCTGGAGGACCTGGAGCCGGGCAGCTGGGGCCGGGGCCCGCGCATCGTGGTCCTGGTGGACGACTACGACGTGCTGACGACGGCGGGCCAGTCGCCGCTGGCCGCGTTCCTCCCGTACATCCCGTCCGCCGTGGACATCGGCCTGCACTTCGTCCTGTCGCGGCGCGTGGCGGGGGCGGCGCGCGGGATGTACGAGCCGGTGGTGCAGAGCCTGCGGGAGTCGGGGGCCTCGGCGCTGGTGATGTCCGGCGACCGCGGCGAGGGCCAGCTCTTCCCCGGCGTGTACGCGGCCCAACAGCCTCCTGGCCGGGGAGTGTTCATCCAGCGGGGCCGCCCGAACCGGCTGACGCAGACGGTGTACGTACCGCACTGACGTACCACTTCGCAAAGCGCGGCCACCAGGGGCGCCGGTCCACTCCCCCTGTCACCGTGACGATATGGCCGATTGCAGATTGCAGTAGCGACGCGCGGATTGATAGACATGAGGATGGAACGAACACAACCGTTCGAGGTTCGACGCATGGGGGGAAGCCGATGAAGTTCGACATGGGGTCCACGGTCCTGTCGACGCTGCTCAAGCACTCGCAGGGCTCCAGCACGGATCTGGGCACGCTGATCCGGCAGTTGATCGCCGCGGCGGAGCCGCTGGAGGGCAAGTTCAACGGCGCGGGCAAGATCGCGTTCGACGACTTCAAGAACCGCTCCGACGAGATCACGGCGGCGCTCAACGCCTCGCTCTCCGCCATCCTGGGCGGCCAGCAGGGCATGGACGCGGCCTTCGGCTCGGGCGAGCAGGAGCAGGGCGAGAACGCGCGTACGCAGATGGCTTCGGCCAACTTCGACGCGGCCCGCTTCGGCGCCCGCTGAGCCGGCGCGGCCGGCACTTTCGACGCATCCGCACACATTCCTGACGGGGAGACAAGAGTCATGGCAGGACACGGCGGCAATACGGACCGGCGCTCGTACGACACCGGCGCGTCATCCGAGGTGCAGGGCAACCTCCAGACGGTGATCGCCCAGCTCGAACTGGTCATCACGGCCCGGGACGGCCAGGTCAAGGCCGCGATGAGCGACTTCGCGGCGGACGGCGTGGCCGACGAGTACCACGGCAAGGAACTCCGCTGGCAGGCGACCTCCCAGGAGGTCAAGAACATCATCCACCTCCTGCGCTCCACGCTGGAGAAGAACGACGGCACGGCCCACCAGACCCTGGCCCGCGCGAAGGCGGCCGTCGACAACATCGGCTGACGTCCACGACTCCGGGGGGGGGCGGCCGGTGACGGCTTGGGACATAAAACCGCAGGGCGTGCAGGGGCAGCTGAGGCTCGTCGGCGGCCACGCCGGCGAGCTGGCGAAGGCACAGGACGCGATGCTGACGGCCCTGGAGAAGGCGGCCCGGGCGGCGGGCACCGCGGTGCCCGGCACGATGGCCCGCGAGACACCGCTGCAAGGACCGGTCGCTCCGGGGCAGCCGCACCTCACGGCACCGACGCTGGGGCCTGTCGCCGCCGCCTTGGGCGAGTACCTGCGCGGCCGGCAGCCGCAGCTGGCCGCGATGGCGGAGCGCGTCGAGGCGGCTGTCCTGGGCGCGGTCACGGCGACGAACGAGTACGTCGAGGGTGACCTGGACAACGCCAAGCGGGCCCAGGACGCGGCCAGGGCCCTCCGCCTGGACGTGCTGAAGGACATCGGGGAAGGCAGGTGAGCGCCGACGAGCCGATACCCCTCGAAGGCATCCCGGTCTTCACCGGCGACCTGGCCCTGCTCGACGTCCAGGTGTCCGCGCTGACCAAGGGCGGCGAGGCCATCGAGACGTCCGCCGGCGACGTGCACAGCAGCTTCGGTGGCCTCCAGGCGTTCTACCGGGCGCCCGAGGCGGACCAGCTTTTCGCCACGACCCGGCCGGTGGCGGACCGCGGAATCTCCCTCAAGTCGGATCTGGCCACGATCACCTCCGCGCTGAGCACGTACTCCCAGGACGCCGAACCGCTGATCGAGAAGCTGAAGCAGCTCAAGCGGGATGCCGGGGCGTTCCGAGTGAAGATCAACGCGGACGACAAGTGGCGCGAGGACGGCGACCTCGTCGACGAGAACAACCGGCGGCGCGACGAGATCGCGGAGACCTGGGCGGCCTTCCAGGCGGTGGAACGGGCCTGCTACAACAAGATCGTCGCCCTGGTGGACGGCGCCCCCCTGAAGGCCGACGACGGCTCGGGCAAGGCCCACACCTACGGCTACGACGCCGAGGCGCTGAAGCACGCCGAGGGTCTGCCCTGGGGTGACCCGGTCGAGGAGTCCAGGCCGTGGTGGCAGCACGTCGGCGGACAGGTCTGGGACTTCGCCAAGGGCTTCGTCGTGGACGGTGTCTGGGGCACGATCAAGGGCCTGGGCACCCTGGTCGGCGCCGAGGGCTGGGACTCCGCCAAGCAGGCGTGGTCGGGCCTGGGGGATCTCGCCACGGGCCTGGCGATCTCCGGCACGCCGCTGGCCGGCCTGTACTGGGGACTGCCGGACGACAAGCTCCCCTCCTACCTGCGGGACTCCCGCAAGGCGATGAAGGAGACCGGCAAGGCGCTGCTGGCCTGGGACCAGTGGAGCGAGAACCCGTCCCGGGCGCTGGGCGCGGTGTCGTTCAACGTCGTCACGACGGTGGTCACCGGCGGTACGGGCGGCGCGGCCTCCGGCGCCGGAAAGGCCGCGCTCGCGGCGAAGGCCCTGTCCACGGCGGGCAAGGTGGGCCGGGTCGTGGACCCGATGACGTACGTCTTCAAGGGCGCGGGCATGGGCCTGACGAAGATCGGCGACGGGCTGGCGGCGCTCAAGGGCCTGGGGAAACTCGACATACCCGCCCTCCCCGAGGGCGCGATCGCCCTCCCGGAAGGCGCGTTCAAGCTCCCCGACGGCACCCTGCACCTGCCGGAGGGCGCGGCGGTCCCGGAGGCCGCGTTCGAGGTCCCGGCCAACTCCTTCAAACTCCGGGCCGGCGCGGAGATCCCCCCGGGAGCGATAGACCTGGGCGACGGCGTGGTCCGCCTCCCGGAGGGCGTACAGCCCCCTGCGGGCTCCCTCCGCATCCCCGAGGGCACCCTCAAACTCCCCGAGGGCACGACGGCCCTGCCGGAGGGCATCGTCAAGGCCACCGACGGGGCCGGCAACACGGTCTACCTCGACGGCCACGGCAACCTCCTGCGCGAGGACGGCACCCTCCTCCAACACCACTCGGCGGCCCGGCAGGAGGGGATGCGGGTCGACGAGGCGACCCGCACCGGCCCGACCGGCTCACCCCAGCCCACTCCGGTCCACGCTCACATGGGGAACGACACGAACAGCGCCATGCGGGCCGGGGACACGGACTCGGGCAGAAGTGGCGCGCATCGGGACTCGGTTGGCGATCTTCCAAGTGCCCATTCGGACGGCGTGCGACATGATTCCTCGGGCAGCCATGAGCAGCCCAGCAGTCAGGTGGACCGCTCTTCGGGCGGGCATCATGGTGGCTCCCAGCCTTTGACGCGTGGGCACGACATCGCACCCGACGGTGGCAGGAGCGGCCCGGGAAGCGGCGAAACCCACGGAGACCTCGAAGTTCCTTATGGCAGTGGCGCCGTCCACGGGTGGGACGCTCCACCCGCCACGCCCAAGCCGTTCGAGCGTGGCGGCGACATCGAGCAGCAGATCCGCGCCCAGTTGCGGGGCTTGGGTGTCAAGCCTGACGATCTGGAGAATGCCCTCACCAACTTGTCTCGGCACTCAGCCGGAGAGGAGATCGCGGATATCATTGCTTCGGGGAAGTTCAAGAACACAAGTAACTTCGGCCAAGTCGTCTCCAGCTTGAGCCACTTCAACAAGATGCCGGGCAGCGTGGCGCAACTCCGCCTGGCCAACCGTCTCCTCGAAATCGGTGTGCACGACATCTCGTTCGAGATCAAGGGTGGCATCGAAATAAAGCCCGGGGTCGAAACGGGCGCAGGAACAGACTTGGACGTGATGGCCCGCGACACAGAAGGACGCATTCATGGGTACCAGTTCAAGAACATCGAAAACCCCAAGAAAGTCGTCAAAAAGGCATTCGACAGCATGAAGCAGCTCGAACACTCCGGTGCCGATTTCCGGACTTTCGTGGTCGACACCAAGGGCACGTTGGCCGACCACGCAGCGCTTCGAACTGGACAGCGCCTCGCCGAGATTTACGGGAAATATAACATTCAGTTCATCATCAGGCTAGATGATGGGGTTCTGACCATCCCTCCCGGCGGTACATTCACACCAGGGGGAACACTGTGATCGCCAGCACACCTGTAGCCCGATGGACATGGGGTCGCCACAACCGTCCCGGCCAGGAAATCATCGCATGCTTCAATGACCTACTGACCGCCTGGTACGCGCTCGCCAAGAACCGACTTGTAAGTGGCGTTCCGCACATTTCCGCACGTGTCTCCGAGGCCGGCCGATCGAACACCTACCTGTTCAAAGAGACTTTCGAGCTGGATAAACTTGGTCCGGACACCGAACAAGACCTCACCGCTCAAGTCAAGGCATCATTGCGCCCCGGAGAGATCGGTTCGGTATACGCGCACATCGAATGTCCCGGCATAATCATCGACGCCAGCCATGAGGTCCGGGAAGAGAAGGTGTTCCTGATCGGAAGCTCGGCCTTCCTCGACTATGTGAGCACAGACCTCGTCACCTATTCCGACGCCTGGATGCCGTACGACCTTGCGGGTCGCGCGCAGCCGACGATCCATGCGGCCAACGCCCCACGGCTGTCCGCCGCCCTCATCGACTTGTCTCAGGGGCTCCACGCGGAGACCGATCCGGACGACCCGACCTACTTCGGCCAGCCGACCGAGACCGGGGTCGACAACTTCCTCCGGGAAGACGGAAGCTCGTGCGACGTATGGTCCAGCTTCGAGATTCCATACCGATACAACGAGTTCACCCACGCTCCCGGCTTCGGCAGCATTGGGTACAAGCGCTCCACGGACGGCGAAGTCCAGTACGTGCCCGTGCTCGGTGAACAGGGGCGGCTAATCGGGTATCTCTGGGCCTCCGACGCGGAGGGAGCGGCCGGCTTCGAACCACAGGATGTCGGCGACGACGAGACGTACCGTGCCGGACGCCTGTGGCTGACCCGCCTGCGCACTACCCACGACCGAGGCCTCACGCCTTCCGAGGCTCTGCGGCAACTGGCCCGGCTTCCAGACGAGGACGGCTCGGGCCACGTCGACGCCACGGTGGCGCCACGCCACATGCACCTCGACGCCCTCCGGGAACTGACGAGAAACAGTTGAGGCCCTGTGAAAAGACACA
Organism: Streptomyces sp. 130; assembly: GCF_007096885.1. Lineage (GTDB taxonomy): Bacteria > Actinomycetota > Actinomycetes > Streptomycetales > Streptomycetaceae > Streptomyces. Next base: position 137,752 of record NZ_VJNO01000002.1, read on the forward strand.
CGATGACAGTTGTTACCCGCCACGACCTCCAGGGGGAAGCCGACACGGAGGCACTGGCCAACCGGCTGTTCGACTGGGTCGCCCTGGCCCCTCCGGCCATGGCCTGCCTGGCAGCCGACGCCGACTTCCCCATCGAGATCGAGTCGGACTACCTGCCCCTGCACCTCTTGAAAGGGACGTGGGCCGGCGAGTTCCCCACCTGACACCTCATACGATGACCTCTGTCACGTTCTCAGGAAATTTTCGGTGACCGTGATCATCCCTCGCCATGGCGCGCCCGGGCCCGACGACGAAGGTTTCGCACGAGCCCTGACCGAGGAGACCATCGACGAGATCTCCTCGATCGAGCAGTCGCCGCATATGCTCGACGCTCTGTGGAACTCCGTCCGCACATGCGTCCACGCCCGGTCGACAATCGACCCCACGTGCTCAGGCATTGAAACCTGGGAAGCCGTGGTGAACGCCATGCAGGTGGGTTCGACGATCTTCCGCGCCGCCACCGGTACCGGCGACACCTTCGAGTGCCGCATCCATCACGAGATGCGCGCACTCCCTGTCTCTCGTACCCGCCGATCAACCTTTTCTACCGGTTCGTCAAACATGACCACGCCGGTTTCAACACCGCCCTTGCGGAAGCACTCGAACTTCACAAGGCGTACTGGACAAAGGACGAGGAGCGTGAGGAGGACACCGAGGGCCTGTGGGCCATCGGTCCACTCGCCATCGCATGCCTCGCCTACGACGGCGACTTCCCCATCGACGTCGAATCCGAATACCTCCCCCAGCATCTCCTCCAGCGCAGTTGGGTCGGAGAATTTCCGGTCTGACACCTCGCACGGCCCTCTGTCAGTGGCGACTGCGCATCCCCCTCCCCGCGTGGCCCGCCCGAGTCGGCCGACGGGCTTCCGCAGCGCCCCGCTCCCGCGTGCTCCGTATCACCCTGGACAGCCCCGTGACCGCCGGGTAACTTTTAACCATGGCTGAGCAAGCGCTTAGCCGTGTCCCAGAACATCGCAGCCGACCAGGGAGGCACCCCGTGCGCCGTACGGTATTCAACGAGGACCACGAGGCGTTCCGGGAGACCATCCGGGCCTTCATCGCGGCCGAGGTCGTGCCCGTGTACGAGGAGTGGTTCGCCGCCGGGCAGGCGCCCCGGGAGTTCTACAAGCAGCTCGGTGAGCTGGGCGTCTTCGGGATCAACGTGGACGAGGAGTACGACGGCGCGGGCATCGACTCGCACAAGTACGAGGCGATCATCTACGAGGAGACCGCCCGGGCCGGCGTCTCCTTCGGCGGGTCCGGCGTGCACACCCTGCTCGGGCTGCCGTACATCAAGATGCTCGCCACCGACGACCAGAAGAAGCGCTGGCTGCCGAAGTTCGTCACCGGCGAGGAGATGTGGGCCCTCGCGATGACCGAGCCGGGCACCGGGTCGGACGTGGCGGGCATGAAGACCACCGCGAAGCTCTCCGAGGACGGCACGCACTACGTCCTCAACGGCGCCAAGACGTTCATCACCGGTGGCGTCCACGCCGACCGCGTCATCGTCTGCGCCCGCACCTCCGCCCCGCGCGAGGACGACCGCCGCTTCGGGATCTCGCTGTTCGCCGTGGACACCAAGTCCGAGGGCTACTCCATCGGCCGCAAGCTCGACAAGCTGGGCCTCAAGGTCTCCGACACCGCCGAGCTGGCGTTCGTGGACGTCAAGGTGCCCGCCGAGGACCTGCTCGGCGAGGAGAACAAGGGCTTCGGCTACCTCGGCACCAACCTGGCCTCCGAGCGCTGGGGCATCGCCTTCGGCGCGTACGCCCAGGCCGCCGCCGCCGTGCGGTTCGCCAAGGAGTACGTCCAGGAGCGCACCGTCTTCGGCAAGACCGTCGCCTCGTTCCAGAACACCAAGTTCGAGCTGGCCGCCTGCCAGGCCGAGGTGGACGCGGCCCAGGCCGTCGCCGACCGCGCGCTGGAAGCGCTGGACGCCGGTGAGCTGACCGCCGCCGAGGCCGCCTCCGCGAAGCTGTTCTGCACCGAGGTCGCCCACCGCGTGATCGACCGCTGCCTCCAGCTGCACGGCGGCTACGGCTTCATGAACGAGTACCCGATCGCCCGCCTGTACGCGGACAACCGCGTCAACCGCATCTACGGCGGCACCAGCGAGGTCATGAAGTCGATCATCGCCAAGTCCATGGGCCTGTAGGGACCGCGTCCACACAGCCATGAGCACCGCACTCGATTCCCTGCTCGATCTGCTCGACCTGGAGCGGATCGAGCAGGACATCTTCCGGGGCGCCAGCCGCTCGGCGGTCGTGCCCCGGGTCTTCGGCGGACAGGTCGCGGCCCAGGCGCTCGTCGCCGCGGGCCGCACCGTCCCCGCCGACCGGACCGCCCACTCGCTGCACGCGTACTTCCTGCGCATGGGCGACCCGGGCGCACCCATCGTCTACACCGTGGACCGCATCCGCGACGGCCGCTCCTTCACCACCCGCCGCGTCGTCGCCGTCCAGCACGGGCAGCCCATCTTCCACCTCTCCGCGTCGTTCCAGACGTACGAGGAGGGCCTGGAGCACCAGGCGGACATGCCGCCCGCCCCCGACCCGGAGACGCTGCCCACCGCCGCCGAGATGCTGCCCCGGTACGCCGACCGGTTCAGCGACCCGGGCATGGTGGACCGGCTGGTCGAGGCCCGGGCCGCGGTCGATCTGCGGTACGTGGACGCGCCGCCGTTCGGCACGGTCGGCGAAGTCCGCGAGCCCAGGTCGCAGGTGTGGTTCCGTACCAACGGCAAGCTCGCCGACGACCCGCTGCTGCACGTCTGCATGGCCACGTACGTCTCCGACATGACGCTGCTCGACTCCGTGCTCCTCGCCCACGGGCGCGGCGGCTGGGCGGTCGGGGACGTGGTCGGGGCCAGCCTGGACCACGCGATGTGGTTCCACCGGCCGTTCCGGGCCGACGAGTGGCTGCTGTACGACCAGGAGTCGCCGTCCGCGTCCGGCGGGCGCGGCCTCGGCCAGGCCCGGATCTACACCCAGGACGGCCGCCTGGCGATCACCGTCATCCAGGAGGGTGTGGTCCGGGTCCCCCGGTGACCGGCCGCGCGTCGGACATGAGCGGGCCGGACGCGGACATACTCACCGGCATGACTGACGCGAAAACCAGTGGCGGCGGGGGCTCCACGTTCACGGTCGTCGTCGCGGCGCTGGCCAATCTCGGCATCGCCGTGGCGAAGGCGGTCGCCGGGCTGATCAGCGGGTCGAGCGCGATGCTCTCCGAGGCGGCCCACTCGGTCGCCGACACCGTCACCGAGGTCCTGCTGCTCACCGCGCTCAAGCGCAGCGAGAAACCGGCCGACGAGGACCACCCGCTGGGGTACGGCCCCGAGCGGTACATCTGGGCGCTGCTGGCGTCCGTCGCCACCTTCGTCGGGGGCGCGGTCTTCTCGATCTACGACGGGGTGCACACCCTGCTCGCGGGCGAGGACCTGGGCGACCCGCTGATCTCGTACCTCGTGCTCCTCGTCGCCTTCGTCCTGGAGGGCTTCTCGCTGCGGACCGGGCTCAAGCAGGTCCGCCAGGAGGCCGAGCAGCTGGGCGCGCCCGCCCGGCACTACTTCCGGCGCACCCCGGACACCGCCGTCAAGGCCGTCGTGATGGAGGACTCGGCGGCCCTGCTCGGCCTGCTGCTCGCGGCGGGCGGGCTGCTCGGCGGCCAGCTGACCGGGTCCGGGGTCTGGGACGGCATCGCCTCGCTGCTCATCGGCGCGCTGCTGGTGTACGTGGCGTGGGTGCTCGGCCGGTCCAACATCCAGCTGCTGATCGGGCGGCCGGTGTCGCGGCCGATGCGGGACGGCATCCGGGAGGAGCTGCTCGGCGTCGACCACCTCATCTCCGTACTGGAGCTGACCACGCTCATCCAGGGGCCGGACGAGATCCTGGTCGCCGCGAAGGTCGACTTCCGGGACACGGTCAGCGCCGAAGAGGTCGAGACGGCGTGCGAGCAGGCCGAGCGCCGGCTGCGGCAGCGGTACGCGTCCGTCAAACGGGTGTACCTGGACCCCACGTCGGGGCGCGAGGCGCGCCGCCGGGCCCGCGCGGCCGGGGAGGGGGAGGGCCGGGCGGAAGGCCCCTGAGGGCCCTCAGAGCAGCCCCGCCGCGCCCAGCAGGTAGTCCGTCATCGGGTCGTAGAAGCGCGGGTCCAGGACGTGGTCGTCCAGCGGGACGGCCACCTGAAGGGTCCCCTCGGACTCGCCGAGGAACAGCGCGGGGTCGTTGCAGTCCGCGTAGCCGATGGCGTCCAGGCCGCGCTGCGCGGCGCATCCGGCCCAGCCGTGGTCGGCGACGACGAGGTCGGGCAGCGGGCGGCCCTCGCGCTCCAGGCCGTCGAGGATGGCCGCCATCGGGGCCGGGGAGTGGGTGTGCCAGAGCGTCGCGCCGCGCTCCTGGACGGCGACGTCCGCGAACTGGAAGACCATGCCCTCGTCGGCCATGAGACCGCCCGGGATGCGTACGATCTCGCAGCCGGCCGCCCGCAGCGCCTGCGCGGTCTGCCGGTGGACGTCCAGGAGGCCGCCGGGGTGGCCGGTGGCGAAGAGGACCCGCTCGGCGCCCTCGACGGCCTTGCGGAGCCGGGCGGCGGCCCGCTCCAGGGCGTCCACGGTCAGCTCGGGGTCGATGGTGTCCTGACCGAACCGGTGCTCCGGGTCGTCGCTGACCCCGCACCGCTCGGCCATCACGGCCAGCACGTCCTGCTCGTCGCGCCACCGGTCGCCCAGCTCCAGGCCCAGCCAGTAGTGCCGGTCCCCGTTGGCCAGGCTGCGGTAGTGGGCCAGGTTGTTGTCGCGCGGGGTGGCGACGTCCCCGGCGATGCGCGTACGGACGAGGTGTTCGACGAGGGCGGCGCGGCTGGGTATCGGCATGGGGCCATTGTGCCGTGGCGCGTGCCCGGCGTCCCGGCCGTCCGCCCCTGGATACGCGGCCGGTCAGCCCGGCTGCCGCTCCCCCGCCGCCGCGAACGCGCCCCGGGCCAGCCGGTGCAGCAGCGCCGCCGTCTCGGTGCGGCCGGGCAGCGCGCCGGGGCGCCCCAGGTGGGGGGTGGAGTTCAGCAGGCCGAAGACGGCGTGGACGGCGGCGCGGGCCTCGTGTTCCGGCAGGTCCGGATAGAGGTCGCGGACGACGGTGACCCAGACCTCGACGTACTGCCGCTGGAGCCGGCGCACCCGCTTGCGGTCGGTGTCCCGCAGGCGGTCCAGCTCCCGGTCGTGCAGGGTGATCAGGGGGCGGTCGTCGAGGGCGAAGTCGATGTGGCCCTCGATGAGCGCGTCCAGCAGGGCCTCGGGCGATCCGTCGCCGGAGGCGGCGTCCTCGGAGACCCGGAGCTCGCCGCCGGCCAGCAGCCGTTCGCTGATGCCGACGAGGAGTTCGGCGAGCATCGCGTCCTTGCCGGGGAAGTGCCGGTAGAGGCCGGGGCCGCTGATGCCGACGGCGGCCCCTATCTCGTCGACGCCGACACCGTGGAAGCCGCGCTCGGCGAAGAGCCGGGCGGCCTCCCGGAGGATCTGCTCGCGGCGGGTGGGGGCCGCGACGCGGGCGGCGGCATGGGTGCTCATGAGCAGCCATTCTAGACAGGCGGGTTAGCGCTCGTTAACCTGTAGCCACGTTAACGCTCATTAACACGGTGGCGTTGGCGATCGGAACGGCGCGGTACGGGCAAGGGGGCTCGACACGATGCAGCAGGCACCGGTGCTGACGAGCGCGGCGGATCCCGCCTCGGCGGCCTGGCAGGCCAACGAGGCGGCGCACCACGCGCTCGCCGACGAGCTGCGCAAGCGGCTCGCCACGGCCAGGCTCGGCGGAGGTGAGAGGGCCCGCGCCCGGCATGTGGCGCGCGGCAAGCTGCTGCCCAGGGAGCGGGTGGACACCCTGCTCGATCCGGGCTCGCCCTTCCTGGAGCTGGCCCCGCTGGCGGCGGAGGGGCTCTACGGGGGCGCGGCGCCGGCCGCCGGGGTGATCGCCGGGATCGGCCGGGTCAGCGGCCGGGAGTGCGTGGTCGTCGCCAACGACGCGACGGTCAAGGGCGGCACCTACTACCCGATGACGGTGAAGAAGCACCTGCGGGCCCAGGAGGTGGCGCTGGAGAATCGTCTCCCCTGCCTGTATCTGGTGGACTCGGGCGGTGCCTTCCTGCCGATGCAGGACGAGGTCTTCCCGGACCGCGAGCACTTCGGCCGGATCTTCTACAACCAGGCCCGGATGTCGGGCGCCGGCATCCCGCAGATCGCGGCGGTACTCGGCTCCTGCACGGCGGGCGGGGCGTACGTCCCGGCGATGAGCGACGAGGCCGTCATCGTCCGGAACCAGGGCACGATCTTCCTGGGCGGCCCGCCGCTGGTGAAGGCCGCCACCGGCGAGGTGGTCACGGCCGAGGAGCTGGGCGGCGGCGAGGTGCACTCCCGTACGTCGGGCGTCACCGACCACCTCGCCGAGGACGACGCGCACGCGCTGCGGATCGTCCGGAACATCGTGGCGACGCTGCCGGACCGGGGCGCGCTGCCCTGGTCGGTGCGGCCGGTCGAGGAGCCGAAGGTGGACCCGGCCGGGCTCTACGGCGCGGTCCCGGTCGACTCGCGTACGCCGTACGACGTGCGCGAGGTGATCGCCCGGGTGGTCGACGGCTCGCGGTTCGCCGAGTTCAAGGCGGAGTACGGCCAGACGCTGGTCACCGGCTTCGCGCACATCCACGGCCACCCGGTCGGGATCGTCGCCAACAACGGCATCCTGTTCTCCGAGTCCGCCCAGAAGGGCGCGCACTTCATCGAGCTGTGCGACCAGCGCGGCATCCCGCTGGTCTTCCTGCAGAACATCTCGGGCTTCATGGTCGGCCGGGACTACGAGGCCGGCGGCATCGCCAAGCACGGCGCGAAGATGGTCACCGCCGTCGCCTGCGCCCGGGTGCCGAAGCTGACCGTGGTCGTCGGCGGCTCCTACGGCGCGGGCAACTACTCCATGTGCGGCCGGGCCTACAGCCCCCGGTTCCTGTGGATGTGGCCCAACGCGAAGATCTCCGTCATGGGCGGCGAGCAGGCCGCCTCCGTCCTCGCCACGGTCAAGCGCGACCAGCTGGGCGACGACTGGAGCGCCGAGGACGAGGAGGCCTTCAAGGCCCCGATCCGCGAGCAGTACGAGACCCAGGGCAGCGCGTACTACGCCACCGCCCGGCTCTGGGACGACGGGGTGATCGACCCGCTGGAGACCCGGCAGGTGCTGGGGCTCGCCCTGACCGCGTGCGCCAACGCGCCCTTGGGCGACGCCGGCTTCGGCGTCTTCCGGATGTGAGGAAGAGATGACGATGTTCGACACGGTCCTCGTCGCCAACCGCGGCGAGATCGCGGTCCGGGTGATCCGGACCCTGCGCGAGCTGGGCGTCCGCTCGGTCGCCGTCTTCAGCGACGCGGACGCGGACGCGCGGCACGTACGGGAGGCCGACACGGCCGTACGGATCGGCCCCGCGCCCGCCGCCGAGAGCTATCTGAGCGCCGACCGCCTCCTGGAGGCCGCCCGCCGCACCGGCGCCCAGGCGGTCCACCCCGGCTACGGCTTCCTCGCGGAGAACGCGGCGTTCGCCAGGGCGTGCACGGAGGCGGGGCTGGTCTTCATCGGGCCGCCCGCCACCGCGATCTCGCTGATGGGCGACAAGATCCGGGCCAAGGAGACGGTCGCGGCGGCGGGGGTCCCCGTCGTCCCCGGCTCCTCGGGGAGCGGCCTGAGCGACGCCGAGCTGGCCGAGGCGGCGGCCGGGATCGGCATGCCCGTGCTGCTGAAGCCCTCGGCGGGCGGCGGCGGCAAGGGGATGCGGCTGGTCCGGGACGCGGCGCTGCTCGCGGACGAGATCGCGGCGGCCCGGCGCGAGGCCCGCGCCTCCTTCGGCGACGACACGCTGCTGGTGGAGCGGTGGATCGACCGGCCGCGCCACATCGAGATCCAGGTCCTGGCCGACGCCCACGGCCATGTGGTGCACCTGGGCGAGCGCGAGTGCTCGCTCCAGCGCCGCCACCAGAAGATCATCGAGGAGGCCCCGTCCGTCCTGCTGGACGAGGCGACCCGGGCCTCGATGGGCGAGGCGGCCGTCCAGGCGGCCCGCTCCTGCGGGTACGTCGGCGCGGGCACGGTGGAGTTCATCGTGCCGGGCAACGACCCGTCCTCGTACTACTTCATGGAGATGAACACCCGCCTCCAGGTCGAGCACCCGGTGACCGAGCTGGTCACCGGACTCGACCTGGTGGAGTGGCAGCTGCGCGTCGCCGCCGGTGAGCCGCTGCCGTACGGGCAGGACGGCATCACGCTCACCGGGCACGCCGTGGAGGCCCGGGTCTGCGCCGAGGACCCGGCCCGCGGCTTCCTGCCCTCCGGCGGCACCGTGCTGGCGCTGCGCGAGCCGCAGGGCGGCGGGGTGCGCACCGACTCGGGGCTCGCCGAGGGCGGCGAGGTCGGCAGCCTGTACGACCCGATGCTGTCCAAGGTCATCGCCTACGGCCCCGACCGGGCGACCGCCCTGCGCCGGCTGCGGGTGGCCCTCGCGGACACCGTCGTCCTGGGCGTCCCGGTCAACGCGGGCTTCCTGCGCCGGCTGCTGGCCCACCCGGCCGTGGTGGCGGGCGAGCTGGACACGGGCCTGGTGGAGCGCGAGGTGGCCGCCCTCGTCCCGGAGGGCGTGCCGGAGGAGGTGTACGCGGCGGCGGCGCTGCTGCGGCAGCACACCGCGTCCGCCGCCGCCCGCCCGGCGCCCGGCGCCTGGGCCGACCCGTTCTCGGCCGGGAACGGCTGGCGGCTCGGCGGCGCCCCGGCCCGGACGGTGCTCGACTTCCACATCCCGGGCCACGAGCCGGTCCAGGTGGGCCTGCGGCCGTGCGGCGGCGGGGACACCGAGCTGACGTTCGGCCGTGTCGGCGAGGGCGCGAGCCCGCCCGCCCCGGAGTCGGGCTCCTGCGGACCGTTCGGACCGCTGCCCGGTACGGCGGAGAAGGCCAGGACGCTCGCCGCCGGTGAGGGCCGGATCGCGTTCGAACTCGCCGGGGTCACCCATGTGTTCGCGTACGCGGCCTCCCCGGAGGGGCACTGGCTCGGCCGGGACGGCGACAGCTGGCACGTGCGGGACCACGACCCGGTCGAGGCGTCGCTGACCGGTGCCGCCCGCTCCGGCGCGGACACGCTCGCCGCGCCCATGCCCGGCACGGTGACCGTGGTGAAGGTGGCCGTCGGGGACGAGGTCGCCGCCGGGCAGAGCCTGCTCGTGGTGGAGGCGATGAAGATGGAGCACGTCATCTCCGCGCCGCACGCCGGCACCGTGACCGAACTCGACGTGACCGCCGGGACCGCGGTGGCGATGGACCAGGTGCTCGCCGTGGTCGTGCCGGCCGCCGGCGCCGGGGAGGAAGCGTGACCACCACCGCCCGCGCCCTGCCGATGACCGTGCCCGCCGAGGGGCTGCCCGCCCGGGTCCGCATCCACGAGGTCGGTGCCCGCGACGGCCTGCAGAACGAGAAGGAGGTCGTCCCGACCGAGGTGAAGGCGGAGTTCATCCGCCGGCTCGCGGTCGCCGGGCTGACCACCATCGAGGCCACCAGCTTCGTGCACCCCAAGTGGGTGCCCCAACTCGCCGACGCCGAGCAGCTGTTCCCGATGCTCGGGGACATCGCGGACGTCGGTGACGTGGCGCTGCCGGTCCTCGTGCCGAACGAACGCGGGCTCGACCGGGCCCTGGCTCTCGGGGCCCGCGGGATCGCGGTGTTCGGCTCGGCGACGGAGACGTTCGCCGCGCGCAACCTCAACCGCACGGTGGACGAGTCGCTGGCGATGTTCGCGCCGGTGGTGGCCCGCGCGAAGGCCGAGTCGGTGCACGTGCGCGGCTACCTGTCGATGTGCTTCGGCGACCCCTGGGAGGGCGCCGTGCCCGTCGCGCAGGTCGTCCGGGTCGCCAGGGCTCTGATGGACCTCGGCTGCGACGAGCTGTCCCTCGGCGACACCATCGGCGTCGCCACCCCCGGCCATGTGACCGCCCTGCTGACCGGGCTGAACGAGGCCGGGGTGGCCACCGACGTGATCGGGGTGCACTTCCACGACACGTACGGGCAGGCCCTGTCCAACACCCTCGCCGCGCTCCGGCACGGCGTGTCCACGGTGGACGCCTCGGCCGGCGGCCTCGGCGGCTGCCCGTACGCGAAGAGCGCGACCGGAAACCTCGCCACCGAGGATCTCGTGTGGATGCTCGACGGCCTCGGCATCGAAACCGGGGTCGACCTCGGCGAGCTCACCGCCACCAGCGCGTGGCTCGCCGGACACCTGGGCCGACCCAGCCCTTCCCGCACCGTCCGCGCCCTGTCCCACAAGGAGTGAACGTCCCCATGTCCCTGGACCACCGGCTGACCGCCGAGCACGAGGAACTCCGCCGCACCGTCGAGGAGTTCGCCCATGACGTCGTCGCCCCGAAGATCGGCGGCTTCTACGAGCGGCACGAGTTCCCGTACGAGATCGTGCGCGAGATGGGGCGGATGGGCCTGTTCGGGCTGCCGTTCCCGGAGGAGTACGGCGGGATGGGCGGCGACTACCTCGCGCTCGGCATCGCCCTGGAGGAGCTGGCCCGGGTCGACTCGTCGGTCGCGATCACCCTGGAGGCGGGCGTCTCGCTGGGCGCGATGCCGGTCTACCGCTTCGGCACCGAGGAGCAGAAGCGGCGGTGGCTGCCGAAGCTCTGCTCGGGCGAGGCGCTGGGCGCGTTCGGCCTGACCGAGCCGGACGGCGGTTCGGACGCGGGCGGCACCCGGACGACCGCGGTGCGCGACGAGGCGGCGGGCGAGTGGGTGATCAACGGCTCCAAGTGCTTCATCACCAACTCCGGTACGGACATCACGGAGTTGGTCACGGTCACGGCGGTGACCGGCCGCAAGGAGAACGGCGCCCCGCTGATCTCCTCGATCATCGTCCCCTCCGGCACCCCCGGCTTCACGGTGGCCGCCCCCTACTCCAAGGTCGGCTGGAACGCCTCGGACACCCGCGAGCTGTCCTTCGCCGACGTCCGGGTCCCGCTGGAGAACCTGCTCGGCGAGGAGGGCCGGGGCTACGCGCAGTTCCTGCGCATCCTGGACGAGGGCCGCATCGCCATCGCGGCGCTCTCGACGGGCCTGGCGCAGGGCTGTGTGGACGAGTCGGTGAAGTACGCCGCCGAGCGGCACGCCTTCGGGAAGCCGATCGGCGCCAACCAGGCCATCCAGTTCAAGATCGCGGACATGGAGACGCGGGCGCACATGGCCCGCGTCGGCTGGCGGGACGCGGCGTCCCGGCTGCTGGCGGAGGAGCCGTTCAAGAAGGAGGCGGCCATCGCCAAGCTGTACTCCTCGACGGTGGCCGTGGACAACGCCCGCGAGGCGACCCAGATCCACGGCGGCTACGGCTTCATGAACGAGTACCCGGTCGCCAGGATGTGGCGCGACTCCAAGATCCTGGAGATCGGCGAGGGCACCAGCGAGGTCCAGCGCATGCTGATCGCCCGCGAGCTGGGGCTGCAGGCCTGAACCCGCGGGGCCGGGCGCGCCACGGGGCCGCCCGGCCGAAGGCGGCTGCCGGACCACCGGTCCCGTTCCGGACGACGGGGCTGCCGCGCAGGGACGGCCGGGGCCCCGGGTTTGAGACACCCGCACGGTCCGGCCCGCGTGTGCTGCGTAAAACACACCTAGCCCGCAGGGGCCTCCATGGCCAATGATCGGAGCATGCGCGCACAGGACAAGCAGGACGCCGCCCCTCGCCCGGTCCGTACGGAGCCCGCTGCCGCGCGCTCGGCCGGCGCCGCGGGTCCGGCCGTGGTCTCCGGGGCCGTGGGGTCCGCCGGGCCGGTCGGCCTGACCGGGATGGCCGGTCTCACCGGTCCCTCGGGCACGGTCGGCTCCGGAGGCGCGCTGCCCGGGGGCCGGCTGGGGGCGTTGCAGCGCTCGATGGGCAACGCCGCCGTGGTCCGGGCGCTGGAGCGGCAGTGGCAGGCCGACTGCCGCATACCCGGACTCCCCGGCGCACATGGGGAGTCGGCGCCCGTGCAGCGCCATGAGCACGGGCCGTCCTGCGGGCGGGGCGAGCCGGCTCCCGTACAGCGCTCGTCCGTGCCGGACGTGCTGCGTGGCCCCGGGCGGCCGCTGGGCGAGGCCGTCCGGGCGGAGATGGAGGCACGGCTGGGCGCCGACTTCTCCGATGTGCGGCTACACACCGGGCCGGCCGCCCAGCGCTCGGCGGCCGAGGTCGGGGCCCGCGCCTACACCTCGGGCGCCCATGTCGTCATCGGCTCCGGCGGCGCGGACCGGCACACGCTGGCCCATGAGCTGACGCACGTCATCCAGCAGCGCCAGGGGCCGGTCGCGGGCACCGACAACGGCTCGGGGCTCCGGGTCTCGGACCCCTCCGACCGCTTCGAGCGGGCGGCGGAGGAGAACGCCCGCCGGGTTCTGGCCGGTCCCGTGCCCACCGGGGCGGCGTCCGTGCGGCGGACGGCGGACGGCCCGGCCCGGACCGGCGGGAAGGTCGCCGTACAGCGCGCACGCGAGGGAGAGGTGCCCTTCGACCACTCCCAGTACTACGCGCACACGGACTGGCAGGCGTCGGCCGAGCAGTTCGAGCAGCGGCTCGGCGGGTACGCCTTCCGGCATCCGAAGGCGCTCGCGGCGGCGCGCAAGACGGTGAACCGGCTCAAGCAACTGCTCATCGCGTACAGCCGTGTCGAGCACAAGGACTCCGCGCTCGCCAACAAGTCGTTCTTCAAGGACGACCCGACGAGCGCCGGGCAGGTGGGCGAGAAGATGACCACCGCCCAGATCAACGACTTCTTCTCCCGGGACGGCAACGTCCGTGAGCTGATCACGGCCGTCTACAACGCCGCCTACTACAACAAGGGCGCCGAGCTGTCGCTCAAGAACATCCTCAACAGCATCATCGGGCCCAAGCCGCAGCTGGCGGCGACCCTCGGCATGAATCAGGAGGAGCTGAAGAAGCACTCCGCGTTCCTCAACGGCTGGACCCGGCTGCCCCTGTGGGCCGGGGCGAGCGCCGTCGGCAAGGGGTACAACTACGAGAAGGACCCGTATGCCCTGGGCGGCCTGCTGTGGCAGTCGGACCCGGAGACCGTGGCCGACGACACCCGCGAGATGATCAGAAGCCAGGGGCCGCGCAAGGAGCGCAGCGAGGCCGGCAAACTGGCCAACCGCAAGACCCCCCGTGACTACGAGAACCGCGGCGCCCCGCTCAGCGCGCGCGAGCTGGAGTTCGCGGGAAAGCCGGGGCCCGACGAGAAGCTGCCCTGGAACGAGGGCGCGGCCTACTGGGAGATCCAGCAGAACGAGAGCTGGCCGAAGGCGAACGCCGAGCGAGGCATCCCGATCGTCGCCGGCATGTCCGGCACCACGACCCGGATGCTCAAGACCTTCCAGTGGATCAACGTGCCCGGGGTGGACGTCTTCGACTACCGGATGGCGCTGATGGGCTGGATGCTGCCGTCCTGGGACCACTCCCTCTACGAGATCCTGCGCGGCTCCTGGGCGGCCGGGGTCAAGGGGCCGGGCGAGACGGCCGCCCGGGCGGGCAAGGGCGCGGCGCTGATGTACCAGAGCATCGCGCCCTTCACGGAGGAGGAGCTGCGGGAGCACGTCTGCGTCGACGGGCAGTTCCCGCACGAGCTGATGTACCTCGCGCAGGCCAACACGGCCCGTGCGGTCGCCCCCGCGGCGAGCGGCTTCATGGAGCCGGGCCAGGCCACAGCCGGTGAAGTACCCGGCAGATACGCCGACTTCCTCGCGGGCGACACGGCGCCCACGCCGGAGATCGCCGACTGGAAGGCGCGGAACAACGGTGCCTCCACCGAGGCCCTCGCGAAGCGGTTCAAGCCCGCCCACGCGACCGCGCTGATGGCCTACACCGGGGGCGCGCACCAGATGATCAACTCAGTGGTGCGCAGCCGGCTGCTGCCCGAGGGGTACGCGCCGTACGGCACCGCCGGCCTGGCCGCCGCAGGTGCCGGGGCGCTCTCACTGCAGCAGATCAAGAAGCAGCTCAAGTGGGCCGCGCAGGACCCCGATGCCGAGCTGGTGAACACCCTCGAAGAGGACCCGGTGATCGCGCCGCAGCTCGCTGCCGCCCGGGGCACGGACCCGGTGGCCAAGAAGGCGGCCACCGCCGTCATCGACGCGCGCATCGACCTCCTCGCGCCCGTGCTCTTCGAGGAGATGAAGGCTCACGCCGACATGACGATGGAGGCGCTGAAGCGGCTTCCTCCCGTCACCGGCACCGTCTTCCGCGGCGACTGGAACGCGGGCGGCGACGAGTCGGTGTACCAGCTCGGCAAGCAGGCCGCGCTGAACTACCGGCCGGGCTCCGTCTTCACCACCTCCTTCGACAGCACCAGCCGGGACGAGGACGTGGCCATGGACTTCATGCGCGGCCAGAAGGTCTCCGGCAAGGCGACGCACCGCATCCTGCTGGAGCTGGAGCTGACCGGGAAGTACGGCCGCGACGTCGAGCCCTTCCACCGCTACCAGGCCACCGAGGCGGAGGTGCTGCTCATGCCGGGCGCGAACTTCAAGGTGACCAGGAGCGAGTGGAAGCAGGACCCGCACCACGACGCGACGAAGGGCGGCAGCGCCTGGTACGAGCACGTCTGGGCGACGGAGGCCTGAGGGCGGCGCACCGTCCACCGGACCGGACCCCGTAGGCAGGTCGACAAAGACTGAGGTTAGGCTAGCCTTCCTTTGCACGTGTCACCTGCCGGTCTCCGGCTCGTACGAAAGCGGACCCCGTCATGCGCACAACCCGAGCGTCCCGTCCCACCCGCCGCGGCCTGCTGGCCATGGGCGGTGCCGTCGGTCTCGGCGCCGTGCTCGCGGCCTGCGGCGGCAACGGCTCCGAGGACTCCGCCGCCACCGGCTCCAAGAGCGCCGACGCCGGGCCGTGGAAGTTCAAGGACGACCGGGGCCGGGTCGCCGAGGCGAAGTCCGTCCCGAAGAACATCGTCGCCTTCACCGGTGTCGCCGCCGCCCTCCACGACTACGGCGTCGAGGTCAAGGCGGTCTTCGGCCCGACCAAGGCCAAGGACGGCAAGCCGGACGTGCAGGCCGGCGACCTGGACATCAGCAAGGTCGAGATCCTGGGCAACGTCTGGGGCGAGTTCAACGTCGAGAAGTACGCGGAGCTCGGCCCGGAGCTGCTGGTGACGGCGATGTGGGAGAAGGACGCGCTCTGGTACGTGCCGGACCAGTCCAAGGACAAGATCCTGAAGCTGGCCCCGAGCGTCGCCCTGTGGGCCGCCGAGACCACGATCCCGAAGGCGATCCAGCGCCACGAGGACCTGGCGGCCTCGCTCGGCGCCGACGTGAAGTCCGCGAAGGTCACCGCCGCGAAGACGCGGTTCGAGAAGGCGGCGGCCCGGCTGCGCGCCGCCGCGAAGTCGAAGCCGGAGATCAAGGTCATGGTCGGCTCGGCCAGCCAGGACCTGTTCTACGTCTCGCTCGCCAAGATGTCCGCCGACACCCTGTACTTCCAGGAGCTGGGCGTGCGGTTCGTGGAGCCGAAGGTGAACGCCGCGGGTTTCTTCGAGGAGCTGAGCTGGGAGAACGTCGGCAAGTACGGCGCCGACATCATCATGATGGACAACCGCTCCTCGGCCCTCCAGCCCGAGGCGCTGACCTCCAAGCCGACCTGGGCGCAGCTGCCGGCGGTCAAGGCGGGCCAGGTCGTCCCGCGCACCACGGAGCCGATCTACAGCTACGACAAGTGCGCGCCCATCCTGGAGGACCTGGCGAAGGCCATCGAGGACGCCAAGAAGGTCGCCTGATCCGACGGCACACCGCCCCCGGCGGCCGGAAGCCCGGCCGCCGGGGGCGGTGGTGTGTCACTTCCCGCCGGTCTCCGACGCGGGCCACGGGACCTGGGGCGAGCGGTAGTAGTCGATGCCCTGGGCGGTGAACCGCTCCCCGAGCGCCGCGAGCCGCAGCTTGTACGTGTCCCAGTCGTGCGTCGACGCCGGCGACCAGGCCAGCTCCGCGGCACCGGGCAGCCGCGGGAAGGCCATCGCGTCGATGTCGTCGCTGTCGGTCAGGGTCTCGGCCCAGATCGGCGCCTCCACCCCCAGCACGGAGCCCTCCGGGGCGCCGGCGAGGTACGTCCCCGGGTCCCAGTCGTAACTGCGCCGGACCTCGACCGTGCCCGCCCACTTGAGGCCCAGCACGGTCTGGTCGTTGTACTTCATGTCGAGGTACACGCGGTCCGCCGGCGACAGCACCAGCTTCGTGCCGTTCTTCGCCGCGTCCGCCACCTGCTGCCGGTCGGCGGCGCTGGTCTTGTCGTAGCCCCAGTACTGCGCGACGGCGCCCTTCACCGGGTGGGCGCCGGTCAGCTGGTGCCAGCCCATGACGGTCTTGCCGTACTTCCCGACGATCGCCTGGGCCCGGTCCATGATCTCCACGTAGTCCTCGCGGGTGGTGGAGTGCGCCTCGTCGCCGCCGATGTGGAAATAGCGGCCGGGAGTGAGCGCGGCCACCTCGCCGACGACGTCGTCGATGAAGTCGTACGTGACGTCCTTGCCGGCGCAGAGCGTGCTGAAACCGACCTTGATGCCGGTGTAGAGCGGCGGGGCGACGCCGTCGCAGTTCAGCTCGGCGTACGAGGCCAGCGCCGCGTTGGTGTGGCTCGGCATGTCGATCTCCGGGACCACCTCCAGGTAGCGGGAGGCGGCGTAGCGCACGATCTCCTTGTACTGCTCCTTGGTGTAGTACCCGCCGGGCCCGCCGCCGACCTCGGTGGACCCGCCGTACGTGGCCAGCCTCGGCCAGGAGTCGACGGCGATGCGCCAGCCCTGGTCGTCGGAGAGGTGGATGTGGAAGGTGTTGATCTTGTACTGGGCGACCTGGTCGATGTAGCGCTTGACCTCGTCCACCGAGAAGAAGTGGCGCGCGACGTCGAGCATCGCGCCCCGGTAGGCGTAGCGCGGGGTGTCGGTGATGGAGCCGCCGGCGACCCGCCAGGGGCCCTTCTGGCGGGTGTCGCGCTCCACTTGTGCCGGGAGCAGCTGGCGCAGCGTCTGGACGCCGTGGAAGAGCCCCGCGGGCTGCCTGGCGGTGATGGTGACGCCGCCGCGCCCGGAGGTGAGCGTGTAGCCCTCCGCGCCGAGCTTGCCGGCCCGGGGGTCGAGGCGGAGCCGGATGCCGTCGGCGCCGTCCTTGGTGGTGACCGGCAGGGCGAACCCGGTGGAGGGGCGCAGCAGGCCCGCCAGGTAGTCGCCGATCTTGCGGGCCTCGCCGGAGGCGCCGAGGGCCCGGATGCTGGTGGAGCCGTTGAGCAGGTAGGGCTCGCCGCCGGGTCTGACCGAGGCGGGCGCGGGCACCACCTGGCCGAGCGGCCGGGGCGCCCAGGCCGTGGCCGTCGTGCCCGCGGCGGACGCCTCCGGGGCGGCGCACGCGCTGGAGACACCGGCCGCCGCGACGAGGAGCAGCGAACCGAGGAGCCGGGGAAGAGTACGGGGAAGAGTACGGCGGCGTACCGTGAGCAGTCTCACAAGCCGGGTCCCTTTCTGGGGGTCACTCTGCGGGGTCTCCTGACCTTTCTCCGTCGCCATGCGTACCGCGCGGTCTCACGGGTGGTCAAGGTGTAGACCAGCTCGGCGCGTTGGTCACCCAGGCACCCGGAGAAGCTTTTGTGTCTTATGTGCGCATTCACCCCTTCGGCTCCGACCACCGCCGCTCCACCCCCTCGGCCGTGCCTTCGTGACGCTCGCACGAAATCCACCCAAGCCAGAAAAACGGGGCCACTATCGCGCTTCCCTGCCCGATATCGGGCAGGATTGTTGCGCTCGCGCCCCTTCGGTCGCAGTATCGACGGGTGCTCGAACGCCTCTCGTCGTACGACGACCTCATTGACCACGTGGTGCGCAGCACCACGCTGCCCCGCGGCGAAGCCGCCCGGGTGATCCTCGACGTGCTGGCGTACTTCGACGAGACGACCGAGGTCTTCGTCCGCCGCCGCCACCGCGAACTGCAGGCCGGCGGCCTGGTGAACACGGAGATCTTCGAGCGGATCGCGGCCGAACTGCCGCACCGCGCGGTCGCGCCGCCGGAGCTCTCGCTCCGTCAGCTGCGCCGGATCGTCTACGGCTGAGGCCGCCTCGCGGCCGGGTACCCCCAACTTTGTTCGTCGTCGGAGGACAGAAAGCTCTATGTGCGGAATCGTCGGTTACATCGGAAAGCGTGACGTGGCTCCGCTGCTGCTGGAGGGCCTGCAGCGGCTGGAGTACCGGGGTTACGACTCCGCCGGGATCGTGATCACCGGGAAGCCCGCGGCCGGGAAGCCCGCCGCGCTGAAGTCGGTCAAGGCCAAGGGCCGGGTCCGCGAGCTGGAGTCCCGGGTCCCCAAGCGCTTCGCCGGCACGACCGGCATCGCCCACACCCGCTGGGCGACCCACGGCGCCCCCAGCGACGAGAACGCCCACCCGCACCTGGACGCCGAGGGCAAGGTCGCCGTCGTCCACAACGGGATCATCGACAACGCCGCCGAGCTGCGCACCCGGCTGACCGCCGAGGGCGTCGTCTTCCTCTCCGAGACCGACACCGAGGTGCTGGTCCACCTGATCGCCCGCTCGGACGCCGGGACGCTGGAGGAGAAGGTCCGCGAGGCCCTGCGCTCCGTCGAGGGCACCTACGGCATCGCCGTCCTGCACGCCGACTTCAACGACCGCATCGTGGTCGCCCGCAACGGCTCCCCGGTCGTCCTCGGCATCGGCGAGAAGGAGATGTTCGTCGCCTCCGACGTCGCCGCCCTGGTCGCCCACACCCGCCAGGTCGTCACCCTGGACGACGGCGAGATGGCCACCCTGAAGGCCGACGACTTCCGTACGTACACCACGGAGGGCTCCACCACGACGGCCACGCCGACCACCGTGGAGTGGGAGGCCGAGTCGTACGACATGGGCGGCCACGACACGTACATGCACAAGGAGATCTCGGAGCAGGCGGACGCCGTCGACCGGGTGCTGCGCGGCCGGATCGACGACCGGTTCTCCACCGTGCACCTGGGCGGCCTCAACCTGGACGCCCGCGAGGCGCGCGGGGTCCGCCGGATCAAGATCCTGGGCTGCGGCACCTCGTACCACGCGGGCCAGATCGGCGCCCAGCTGATCGAGGAGCTGGCCCGCATCCCCGCGGACGCCGAGCCCGCCTCCGAGTTCCGCTACCGCAACCCGGTCGTGGACCCCGACACGCTGTACGTCGCGGTCTCGCAGTCCGGTGAGACCTACGACGTGCTGGCCGCCGTCCAGGAGCTGAAGCGCAAGGGCGCCCGGGTCCTCGGTGTGGTCAACGTGGTCGGCTCGGCGATCGCCCGCGAGGCGGACGGCGGCACGTATGTGCACGCGGGCCCCGAGGTGTGCGTGGTCTCCACCAAGTGCTTCACCAACACCGTGGTCGCGTTCGCGCTGCTCGCGCTGCACCTGGGCCGCATCCGGGACCTGTCGGTCGCCGACGGCAAGCGGATCATCGAGGGCCTGCGCAGGCTGCCGGCCCAGATCAGCGAGATCCTGAAGGGCGAGGACGAGATCAAGCGGCTGGCCGCCGAGTACGCGGACGCGAAGTCGATGATGTTCATCGGCCGGGTGCGCGGCTACCCCGTGGCCCGTGAGGCGTCGCTGAAGCTCAAGGAGGTCTCGTACATCCACGCCGAGGCGTACCCCGCCTCCGAGCTGAAGCACGGCCCCCTCGCCCTGATCGAGCCCGCCATGCCGACCGTGGCGATCGTGCCGGACGACGACCTGCTGGAGAAGAACCGCGCCGCGATGGAGGAGATCAAGGCCCGCAGCGGACGCATCCTCGCCGTGGCCCACCAGGTCCAGGAGAAGGCCGACCACACCATCGTCGTGCCGAAGAACGAGGACGAGCTGGACCCGATCCTCATGGGCATCCCGCTCCAGCTCTTCGCCTACCACACGGCGCTGGCCATGGGCCGGGACATCGACAAGCCCCGCAACCTGGCGAAGTCGGTCACCGTCGAGTAGTCACGTCACGCGGCCGGGGCATCGCGGCCGGTGACCGCGGGGCCGTACGCGCATGGGCCCTTCCCGGCCGCTGAGCGGCCGGGAAGGGCCCATGCGGCGTTTTCCACAGGCGAGTTGGCGCCACGGGGCCCCCGGGGCGGCTTCCGGGCTACGGGATGACCACGACCGGGCGCTGGGCGCGGCGGGCGAGGCGGCCGGCCACCGAGCCGAAGATCTTGCCCACCAGGCCGTGCGTGGAGCCCACCACGATGGCGTCCGCCGAGTACTCCCGGCCGACCTCCTCCAGCTCGTGGCAGATGTCCCCGCCGCGTTCCACGAGCACCCAGGGCACCTCGGCGAGGTAGTCCGCGCAGGCGAGCTCCAGGCCCAGCACCTCGGTGCGGTGGTCCGGCACGTCGACGAAGACCGGGGGCTCGCAGCCCGCCCAGACCGTGGTCGGCAGCCGGTTGGCGACATGGACGATGATCAGACCGGAGCCCGTCCTGCGGGACATGCCGATCGCATAGGCGAGGGCCCGCTCGCTGGACGTCGAGCCGTCGAAGCCGACGACGACCCCATGCCGGAAGGCGGGGTCGCAGGGTCGGCGCGCTTGTTCGGCCGCCAGCGGGTCCGACAGGGGGTCGGCTACCTGCTCGCGGTCCGCGGGTTCGGGGATTTCGTGACCGGCCATCGGTGTCTCGGCGAAGAGAGTCCTCGTGAGGAGAGCGGCGTGGGAAGGTGCGTCAGCGGGCGGTGCGGTGGTGTCCGGGAATCATCTTCCCAACCCCTTACCCCCAAGGGTACGGCGCCACTCCTCCGTTGCCCGCCCCGCGCACGGCGCATGCGGCGTTTTCCGGAGCATGCCCGAGACGGGGCCTCCATGGCAATGCCGGTTGCCCTCTACACAGACGCACCGGCCACCGCCCCGGCCCCTTGCGGCGCACGGCGAAAGCGCCCCGGAGGGGTCCGCCCGGACGGTCCGGGGGCGTCGCCCGCACGGAGCGGAACCCACCCTTCCGGGGGACCCGGCCGACGCACGGGGTCCGTCCGGAACCCACCGCGCGGTCTGCTCCCGGGACGGCCGGGAGAGCGGTATTCGGCTGCCCGCCCGGGCCGGTCCCCGGCCGGGCGCGCCGGCCCCGCCGCCGGCCCCGCCGACCCGTGCGAGGGGGCGCGCAGAGGCGGGCGGGCGCCCCGGGTTGTGCGCCGGTAGAACGACTGATTTCCGTACACGCGACCGTACATTTTCAGCCAACTTCAAGGACCGGTCCATTCCTTGTCGAAATGGCCGATCAACCCCCTTGCCACCAGGCAGGAAGAGACCGGCCGGTACGCTTCCGCCCAACAGGGACGGGCCATGAACGCCGGACGCACTTCCCTGCGCGAGCCGCGAGTGAAACGCTTCGTGATCGAACGCTTCCCGCCAGGTTGCCTTGTCGACAATGAGCCGGTTGGTGAACTTGTCACGACGGCACCACGGGACGCAGTAGATTCGATCTTGGGCGTCTAAGGCCGGGGACTCGTGCACGACCGAGGGGACATGTGCAGGTGCGACAGGCCCGTAAGGACCAGGAAGACGCGAACACCGAGGGGGGCTTAGCGTCATGAGCCAGGACTCCGCCACCGCAACGGAGGCTGTACGGAAGCTGGGCGGAAGACGACGCCGGGAAGTCGTCGCCGTCCTGCTCTTCAGCGGTGGCCCCATCTTCGAGAGCTCCATCCCGCTGTCGGTGTTCGGAATCGACCGCCAGGACGCGGGAGTTCCGCGCTACCGGTTGCTCGTGTGCAGCGGTGAAGAGGGACCGCTGCGCACCACCGGAGGACTCGAACTGACCGCGCCCTACGGGCTGGAGGCGATCAGCAGGGCCGGCACCGTCGTGGTGCCCGCCTGGCGCTCGATCACCTCGCCGCCGCCCGTGGAGGCGCTGGACGCGCTGCGCCGCGCCCACGAGGAGGGCGCCCGCATCGTCGGCCTGTGCACGGGGGCCTTCGTGCTCGCCGCCGCCGGGCTGCTGGACGGCCGGCCGGCCACCACCCACTGGATGTACGCACCGACGCTGGCCAAGCGCTACCCGTCGGTGCACGTCGACCCGCGCGAACTGTTCGTGGACGACGGGGACGTGCTGACCTCCGCCGGGACGGCGGCCGGCATCGACCTGTGTCTGCACATAGTCCGCTCGGACCACGGCACGGAGGCCGCCGGGGCGCTGGCGCGCCGGCTCGTCGTGCCGCCCCGGCGCAGTGGCGGTCAGGAGCGCTACCTCGACAGGTCTTTACCTGAGGAGATCGGCTCCGACCCGCTCGCCGAGGTCGTCGCCTGGGCGCTGGAGCATCTGCACGAGCAGTTCGACGTGGAGACGCTGGCCGCGCGTGCCTACATGAGCCGGCGGACCTTCGACCGGAGGTTCCGCTCGCTGACGGGCAGCGCGCCGCTCCAGTGGCTGATCACCCAGCGGGTGCTGCAGGCGCAGCGCCTCCTGGAGACGTCGGACTACTCGGTGGACGAGGTCGCGGGCCGCTGCGGCTTCCGCTCGCCGGTCGCGCTGCGCGGGCACTTCCGCCGCCAGCTCGGCTCCTCCCCCGCCGCGTACCGGGCCGCCTACCGGGCCCGCCGTCCGCAGGGCGGGGCCCCGGAGCCGGTCGTGGTGGCGGAGGTGGCGGTGCCCGCCCAGGGCGCCTCCCACAGCCGCCGTGCCGCCGTCCCCGGCCCGTCCGGCGCCGCACCCGCGGCGCTGGACGCGAAGGCGGTGACCGACGTGTTCGCCGCGGAGCGCCCGGCCCTGCCCGGGCAGCGGAGCGCCCCGTAGGGTGGAGCCCATGAACGACCGCATGGTGTGGATCGACTGCGAGATGACCGGGCTCTCGTTGACGGAAGACGCACTCATCGAGGTGGCCGCGCTGGTCACCGACTCGGAGCTGAACGTGCTCGGCGAAGGGGTGGACATCGTGATCCGCCCGCCGGACGCGGCGCTGGAGACCATGCCCGAGGTGGTGCGGCAGATGCACACCGCCTCGGGCCTCCTCGACGAGCTGGCCGGCGGCACGACGCTGGCCGACGCCGAGGAGCAGGTCCTCGCCTACGTGCGCGAGCACGTGAAGGAGCCCGGCAAGGCGCCCCTGTGCGGGAACTCGGTCGGCACCGACCGCGGCTTCCTGTCCCGGGACATGCCCCTCCTCGAGGGCTACCTCCACTACCGGATCGTGGACGTCTCCTCCATCAAGGAGCTGTCCCGCCGCTGGTACCCGAGGGCGTACTTCAACAGCCCGGAGAAGAACGGCAACCACCGGGCGCTCGCCGACATCCGCGACTCGATCACGGAGCTGCGGTACTACCGCGAGGCGGTCTTCGTCCCGCAGCCGGGCCCGGACTCCGAGCAGGCCAGGGCTGCCGCCGCCCGGGTCTCCCGGCCTCGCCCCTGAAGGCGCTGGTCACGGCCCTCCCGGGGGGCCGCGACCCCCCGCCGGGAAATGAGTGCGCGAGCACCCTCCCGGACCCTGTACACTTTTTCTCGGCCGGTCGGAAACGCCCGGACGTGGTGGGTATAGCTCAGATGGTAGAGCACCTGGTTGTGGTCCAGGATGTCGCGGGTTCGAGTCCCGTTACTCACCCTGTACGAAGAAGCCCCTGCCTGTGGAAACGCGGCAGGGGCTTCTTCGTGCCCTCGTTCAGTCGTGGGGCCCCAGCTGGCCGACGGAGCCGACGAACGCCGCCCACGCGGCCGCACCGAAGGCGAGCCCGGGGGCGGTCGGGGTCGCGGAGTCGCGCAGGCGGACCGCCGGGGCGGGGCCGGGAGGCAGCGCCACTTCCACGCAGTCGGGGCCCGCCGAGTCGCAGTAGCTGGACCTGGTCCAGTGCGGGGTCATCGCTCTCCTCCGGTCGGCCGCCCGCCCGGCGACGGGCCTCACGTCGCTCCGTAGCCGTCGGGCCGGTGCACCGGGAGCACCGAGACCCCGAGGTCCCGGCGCATGGTCTGCCGGACCTCGTACAGGCCCTCCGAGGCGCGTTCCAGCCGTTGCCTGACGTCCTCCAGGGGCTCGTCGGCCGCGCCGCCCTGCTCGTGCTGCCCGAGCAGGGCGTGGATGCGGTGCAGCTGGTGCACGACACCGCCCGCGACGGTCAGCACGTCGTCGCTGATCACCATCTGCGCCTCGGCGTAGACGTCGCGCAGGACGCGCCGGGGCTCTTCCCGCTCCAGGCCCTGCCCGGGGCGCGCCTCCCCGGCGGCGAGCGCGAAGTAGTCCTTGGACAGCACGGAGTGGAACTGCCGCAGACGCTGGTTGAACACCGCGTAGGAGGCCCTGCGCGCGGCCAGGGCCTCGCGGCGTTCGTCCGCCAGCAGCTCCTCCCGGCGCAGCCGCTCCGCACGGTCGAGCTCCACCGTCTTGGCCCGCAGGGCGCCGCGGTGCGCCAGCACACCGGACACCAGGGTGCCGGCCACCCCCACCACGGCGACGACCAGAGCGGTCAGAGAAGGGTCCACACCTCAGAAGCTACTCGAAGTGCGCGCCGGTCAGGCCGAGTTGAGGCGACCCGCCTCACGACGAGTCGCGGACCACCAGCTCGGTCGGCAGCACGATCTGCGCCCGGTCCGCGTTCTCGCCGGCGATCATGTCGAGCAGAACCCTCGTCATCGTGCGGCCCATCTCCTCGATCGGCTGGCGCACGCTGGTGAGGGCCGGGTCCATGTGGCGGGCCACGGCCGAGTCGTCGAAGCCGATGAGGGCGACGTCGTCCGGGATGCGGCGGCCGGCCTCGCGCAGGACCTGGCGGGCACCGGCGGCCATCACGTCGGAGGCGGCGAAGACCGCGTCCACGTCGGGGCGGCGGGCGAGCAGGTCGCGCATGGCCTGGGCGCCGCCCTCCTCGGAGAAGTCGGCGGGGGCGATCAGCCGCTCGTCCGGCTCCAGGCCCGCGTCGCTGACGGCCTGGCGGTAGCCGTCCAGGCGGCTCTGGGAGGCGTAGACGTCGAGCCGGCCGGTGATCGTGGCGATGGAGCGGCGGCCTCGCGAGGCGAGGTGTTCCACGGCGCCGCGGGCGCCCTCGAAGTTGTCCGAGTCGACGGAGGAGAGGGACTCGGCGGCCGATCTGCGGCCGTTCATCACGGCGGGCATGCCGAGCTGTTCCAGCAGGTCGGGCAGCGGGTCGTCGGCGTGCACGGAGACCAGCAGCACGCCGTCCACGCGGTGGGCGGTGAGGTACTGCGCGAGCCGGCGGCGCTCGCGGTCGCTGCCGACGAGGGTGAGCAGCAGCTGCATCTCCGTGTCGGCGAGGGCGGCACCGACCCCGCGCACGATGTCGGAGAAGTACGGCTCCGCGAAGAAGCGGCTCTCCGACTCGGGCACGACGAGCGCGATGGCGTCCGTGCGGTTGCCGGCCAGCGCGCGGGCCGCGCGGTTGGGTACGTAGCCCAGCTCGGCGACGGCGGCCTCGACCGCTTCCCTGGTGTGGGCGCTGACGCGGGGCGAACCGTTGATGACGCGCGAGGCCGTGCCCCGCCCGACCCCCGCCCGCGCCGCGACCTCTTCGAGCGTGGGCCGGCCCCCGCTCCGTACTCGCGCTGCCGTCATGGCTGCCTCCCGTTCGCGGTCAATTTCTCACAGTCGGATAACCAAACCAAGTCCTGGTGTTGGTTCCCTTGACACTCTGCGGGACCGGTCGGCCGCTCCCCCGCTCCACCTATGGGAGCGCTCCCACTCTACGCGCGTGGTCAAGCGGAACGCACAGGCCGGGGGGCGAATGGGCCGAGACCCGGCACAAGTGCCGGGTCTCGGGGGAGGCAGCGGTACGGACAGGACGTACCGGAGCGGGTCAGGCGAGGTCCTCCAGCGGCGGCAGCGCGTGGCGGCGGATCACGTCGGCGTACCAGTGGGCGCTGGCCTTCGGGATGCGGCGCTGGGTGGCGTAGTCCACGTACACCGCGCCGAACCGCTTCGAATAGCCGTACGCCCACTCGAAGTTGTCCATCAGGGACCAGAGGAAGTAGCCGCGCACGTCCGCGCCGTCGGCGACCGCGCGCTGCACGGCGTCGAGGTGGCCGTGCAGGTAGGCGATGCGCTCGGGGTCCTGCACGCGGCCCTCGGGCGAGACGTAGTCGTCGAAGGCGGCGCCGTTCTCGGTGACCATCAGCGGGATGCCGGGGTGGTCGCGGGTGACGTCCATGAGCAGGTTGTAGAGCCCGTTGGGGTCGATCGACCAGTTCATGGCGGTGGTCGGCTTGCCGTCGGCGAGGTGGAAGGCGACGTGCTCGGAGCCGGGCCACGGGGAGTAGTCGCTCGCGCCGTGGCCGTCGTTGCGGGTGTCGCCGGCGCCCTCGGCGGGCGTGGAGACCAGGGTCGGCGTGTAGTAGTTGATGCCGAGGACGTCGACCGGACGCGCGATGGCCTCCAGGTCGCCGTCCTGGACCAGCTTCGACCAGTCCACCAGGTGCGCGGTGTCCGCGAGCAGGTCCTCCGGGTAGGCGCCGTGCAGCATCGGGCCGGTGAAGACCCGGTTGCCGACCGCGTCGATGCGGCGGGCGGCGTCCACGTCCTCGGGGCTCTGGGTCAGCGGGCGGACCTGGTGGAGGTTGAGGGTGACCGAGGTCTGCGCGGTAGCGGGGAGTTGACCGCGCAGAACCTCGATCGCCCGGCCATGGGCGAGGTTGAGGTGGTGCGCCGCCCGCAGGGCGGAGGCGGCCTCGGTGCGGCCGGGGGCGTGCACCCCGGAGCCGTAGCCGAGGAAGGCCGAGCACCACGGCTCGTTGAAGGTGGTCCAGGTGTCGACGCGGTCGCCGAGGGCGCCGGCCATGATCGCGGTGTAGTCCGCGAACCGCTCGGCGGTCGCGCGCTCCGGCCAGCCGCCCGCGTCCTCCAGCTCCTGGGGCAGGTCCCAGTGGTAGAGGGTGGCGACGGGCTTGATGCCCGCCTCCAGCAGCTCGTCGACCAGCTTGCGGTAGAAGTCGAGCCCGCGCTCGACGGCCGGGCCGCGGCCGGTCGGCTGGACCCGGGACCAGGAGATGGAGAAGCGGTACGCCTTCAGCCCCAGCTGCTTCATCAGCGCCACGTCGTCGCGGTAGCGGTGGTAGTGGTCGGCGGCGATGTCGCCGGTGTCGCCGTTGCGCACCTTGCCGGGGGTGCGGCTGAAGGTGTCCCAGATGGAGGGCGTGCGCCCGTCCTCGGCGGCGGCACCCTCGACCTGGTAGGCGGCGGTGGCCGCTCCCCAGACGAAGCCCGTCGGGAACGTGGTGGTGGCCTCGTGCACCGGCTTCGGGGCGATGTCAGGTCGTACGGCAGTCATGCGGGAGCGCTCCCAGGGGTGTGAAGGTCAGAGCGTTGACGGGGTGGGGCTACGGAGCCCGTACGGTCCACGGGGCGGGCGGGACCGTACGGCTCCGTGACGGAGAAGCGGCGAGCGGGTGGTCAGCCCTTGACGGCGCCGGACATGATGCCGCCGACGATCTGCTTGCCGAAGATCACGAACACCACGAGCAGCGGCAGGGTGCTGATCAGCGCGCCGGCCATCACGATGCTCGTGTCGGGGGTGTACGAGGCGCTGAGCTGGCCGAGCGCCACCTGGAGGGTGGGGTTCTCCTGGCTCAGGGCGAGGTAGGGCCAGAAGAAGTCGTTCCACGCCTGGACGAAGGTGAGCATACCGAGCACCATCATCGCGGGACGGGCCACCGGCAGCACCACGCTCAGCACGATGCGGAAGTTGTTCGCACCGTCGATCTTGGCGGCCTCGATCAGCTCGTAGGGCATCGCCTCGCTGAGGTACTGGCGCATGAAGAACACGCCGAAGGCGCTGACCAGGGTCGGGAAGATGACCGCTTCCAGGTCACCGCCCCAGCCGATGTCCGACATCATCATGAACAGCGGGACGACGCTGAGCTGCGGCGGGATCGTCAGGGTCAGGATGACGCCGGTCATCAGGACGTTCCGGCCGCGGAAGCGCATCTTGGCGAAGGCGTAGCCGGCCAGGGTGCAGAAGAAGAGCGTCGCCAGGGTGATGCAGCCGGACACGATGACGCTGTTGACGATGGCCTTGCCCAGATGGGCCTGGTTCCACGCGGCGTCGAGGTTGTGGAAGAGGCGGTCACCCGGCAGGAACGGCGGGGTGGTGGCCAGCACTTCGTCCTGGGTGTGGGACGCGGCCACGAGGGTCCAGTAGAGCGGCAGCAGCGAGCCGATGCCGACGACGGCCAGGGCGAAGTAGGCGAACGGGCCGCCCTTCAGCTGCTGCCCGGCACCGGGCCTGAAGCGGCTCGCACGCTTCGGTGCGCGGTGGACGGAACGCGCCGGGAGGCCGGGCTCCGAGACTTTGGTGGGGCTGGTCATGGTCATTGGAATTCGCTCCCGGTCAGACCGCGGATTTGCGTACGAAGCGGCCGATGAGCCAGTTGACCGCGGCGATGATCAGCAGGAGGGCGAGCATCGCCCAGGCCACTGCGGCGGCCGGACCGAGGTGCCCGAGGTTCCAGCCGTAGTTGTAGAGGTAGACGCTGAGGGTCTCGTACTGATTCTCGTTGCCGCCGGTCTGGCCGAGGGTGCCGCCTTCGAGCAGCAGGGGCTCACCGAACAGCTGCATCGACCCGATGGTCGAGATGACGATCGTGAAGAGGATCGTGGGCCGGAGCGACGGGATGGTCACCTTGCGGAACTGCTGCCAGCGCGAGGCGCCGTCCAGCGAGGCCGCCTCGTAGAGGTCGGACGGCACGGCCTGCATCGCGGCCAGGTAGATCAGGGTGTTGTAGCCGGTCCAGCGCCAGATCACGATGACCGAGATCGCGATCTTGGACGTCCAGTGGCCGTTGGCCCAGTTGGTGTCGCCGAGGCCGACGAAGTGCAGCACCCAGTTGAGCAGACCGCCGTCGGCCCGGAAGACCAGGGCGAAGACCAGGGCCGCGGAGGCGACCGAGGTGGCGTACGGGGTCAGGATGATCGTGCGCCAGAAGGTGCTGGCCCGCAGCTTGTAGTTGAGCAGGTGGGCCAGACCGAGCGCGACGAGCAGCTGCGGGACCGTCGACATCACACCGATGAGGAAGGTGTTGCTGACGGCCGTCCAGAACTCCGCGTCGTGCAGGATCTTGTCGAAGTTCTCCCAGCCGACCCACTCCATCTGGTCCATGCCGGTCATCTCGACCCGGTGCAGGGCGATCCAGCCGGTGTAGAGCAGCGGGTAGAGCCCGAAGGCGCCGAAGACGAGGAAGAACGGGGCTATGTAGGCGTACGGCGACGCCTTGTCGTCGAACCGCCAGAGCCGGCTGCGCCAGTTCTGCCGGCGGGCGTTCACCGGTTTGTGCTGGGAGCCGCGGGGTGGCGGCGCGTATGCGTCCCGGGTGGGAGTCGAGGTGGCCACGAGCGGGAGTCCTTCCCTGGATTTGCTTGAGTTACCCGGGTACGGGGATGGCTGGGCCGTTACGCCGCACCCCTCAGGAACACGCGGGTGCGGGCGGCCCGGGGAGGGGCCGCCCGCGCCCGGGCGGGTCCGGCGGTTCAGGCCGGACGCGCCCTGGCGAACGTCAGCCGATCACCTTGTCGATCGCCTTGGTCGCGGCCTCCCACGCGTCGTCGGGCTTGGTGCCGCGCTGCTCCATGTTGTTGATCTGGGTGGAGATGGTGTCCTTGATCGCGGCGTCCTTCGGGCCGAGGATCGTCTCGGGGATGGACTTGGCCTCATCGGCGTAGATCTGGCCGATCGGGGCGTCGTTGAAGTACGGCAGGGTGGCGTTCTTCACGTCCGGCAGGTCGTACGCGCCCTTGTTGGACGGGAAGGAGCCGATGGCCTTGAAGACGGCGGCCTGCTGCTCGGGGGCGGTCAGCCACTTGACGAGCTTGGTGGCCTCCTCGACGTTCTTGCCGGCCTTCGGGACACCGAGGAAGGAGCCGCCCCAGTTGGCCGCGGTGGCGCCGGGGGCGGTGGTGATGTCCCACTTGCCCTTGTTCGCTTCACCGGCGTTCACGGAGATCTGACCGGCCATCCAGGCGGGGCAGGCCACGGTGGCCATGGTGCTCTTGCGGAGCGCGGCCTTCCACGGGTCGCTGAACTGGGCGAGGCCCTGGGTCAGCTTCTTGTCCGCGGCCTCGGCGGCCAGGTTCCAGCCCTGCTGGACGCTGGGGCTCTCCTTGTAGATCGGCTTGCCGCTCTCGTCGTAGTACTGCTTCGCGTTGGAGCTGACGACGGCGTTGAACATGGCGCTGGCGGAGTCCATGAAGTACGTGCCCGCGGGCGCCTTCTTCTTGTACTCCTCACCCAGCTTGAGGTAGTCCTCCCAGCCGCCGGAGATCTTGGCCGCGACCTCCTTGCGGTCGGTCGGCAGACCGGCCTTCTTGAACAGCTCGGTGTTGTAGCAGAGCGACATCGGGCCGATGTCGGTACCCGCACCGATCACCTTGCCGTCGGCCGTGGTGGCCTGCTTCTCCTTCCACGACACGAACTCGTTGACATCGATGACCTTGCTCAGGTCGGCGAACTGGTCCGCCTTGGTGTCGACGAGCTCCTTGATGCGGCCGACCTCGAGACCCTGGACGTCGGCGAGACCGCTGCCCGAGTTCAGCTGCTGGAGGAGCTTGGGGTAGTAGACCTTCTCATCGGCGGTGGTGTCTTCCTTCACCGTGATGTTCGGGTGCAGCTCGTGGTACTTCTCGAAGAGACCGGCTTCCTTGTAACCGAACTGGCCGTAGTCGGCGACGGTCAGCGTGATCTTCCCGTTCGCGTCGGAGGACTCGTTCGAGTCGGAGTCGTCGCTGCTGCAGCCGGTCAGCAGCAGCGCCGAAGCGGTCAGGCCCGTGGTGGCCAGGACCGCGACTCTGCGGCTCCGGCCGGCGACGGTGCGGGTGATACGCATTCCACTACTCCTTGTTCCAGGGTGGGACTGGCTCACTGCGCGGCATACGCGCTGGTGAGTGCGGGTGCCGGATGGGTTTGGGGGGAGTAACACGGGCAGTGCCGTTCACCCGGAAAACCCCGGGTGATGTGGGAGCGCTCCCATGCGTCGATGTCGGAAGATTGCTGCCTTCAGGGGGTGGGTGTCAAGAGTTGAAGACGCTTCCGTTGCGCGAGCGTGTCCTGCAAGTCACGAGACCGTGTCCGGCCGAAGGCTTGCCAAAGCGGTTCACCGTATTTCGGCGCCCGGCGGATTTCCGAATAGCCGCAGGTGGAGGGCGGGTTGACATTCGATCATGGTTGAGCCCTGGCGGAAAACCGGCTACGGTGCCGGTTTTCCGGCACACGCCGGAAACAGTGCGCCGGAGCCGCGGGGGCCCCGCCGGGAAGTGAACGGGCCATGGCACGCAGGGGGCACGGATGCGGACCCGCGCGTTCTTTGCCCGAACCCGGGGACCGCATGGCGGCGGAACGCGGGCCTTACGGGGTCACACCTCGCGCAGCCGGGCCAGGGTGGCTTCCAGCTCCTCCTGGGCCGTCCGCGCCGCCGCCTCCGGGTCGCCCGAGACGATGGCCGTGACCAGGGCGTGGTGGCCGGTGTGGCCGTGGTGGGGGTCCTGGCGGCGCAGGCCCAGGAGGTCCACGAGGTCGATGAGGGCCTGGCGGAGGGCCGGGACGAACTCGGCGAAGAGGTCGGCGAGGACCGGGTTGTGCGCGGCGGCCACGACCGCCCGGTGGACCGCGATGTCCGCGTCCACGAAGTCGGCGTCGTCGAGGCCGGCGCCCGCCTCCAGCCGGGCGGTGAGCGCCGCGTCGAGGGCGGTCAGGTCCTCGTCCGTACGGCGGCGGGCGGCGAGGCGGGCGGCCTGGACCTCGATGAGCATGCGGACCTCGTAGACGTCGGTGACCGACGCCCGGCGCAGCCGTACCGGCCAGTCCTCCGTCACGTGGTCCGCGACGACGAAGACGCCGGCGCCCTGGCGGGACCGGAGGAGGCCGAGCGTGGCGAGCGTACGGACCGCCTCGCGGACCGTGGAGCGGCCCACGCCCAGCTCGCGGGCGAGGGCGGTCTCGCCCGGGAGCTTCGTGCCGACCGGCCAGTGCCCCTCGGTGATCCGCGTCCGCAGATGGCTGGTCGCCTGTTCCACGAGAGGGCTGGGGCGGAGGGGGCCGAGCGAGGACACTTCGTTCACCTGTCAGGTTGTCTGAGGGGTTGCGTTCTGGTTACTGTACCGCCCATGACGTACCGCGGTCTCCTCCTTCTCGGCTGCCGCGGCGGGGCCTGAAGCGATCGGCACCCCGCCGCGGGGTGCCGTGCTGGGCCGGTCGCATCCGGCGATGCGAGAAGAGACACCGTTCATGCCCGAGTCCATGTCCGCGGCCACGTC
Organism: Streptomyces sp. 130; assembly: GCF_007096885.1. GTDB lineage: Bacteria > Actinomycetota > Actinomycetes > Streptomycetales > Streptomycetaceae > Streptomyces. Next base: position 170,038 of record NZ_VJNO01000002.1, read on the forward strand.
CGACGCCCGGCCCCCGATGCACAGCTTCCCCACCATCTGCACGCCGCGCGGCCCGGTCCCCCAGGCGGCGCCCCGCTGGAACCGGCAGCGCTCCAGCTCCATGCCGTCGCACCGCTACCGCTCCGCCTTCGACCGGGTCGCGGTTCCGCTGACCGGGCGGAGCTGGCCGCAGGCCCGTATCGAACGCGCCCCGCTGTGGGTGCCGGTCGACCTGCGGGACGGCAACCAGGCCCTGGCGGAGCCGATGGACACCCCGCGCAAGCGGCGGATGTTCGACCTGCTGGTCGCGATGGGCTACAAGGAGATCGAGGTCGGCTACCCGTCCGCGAGCCGTACCGACTTCGACTTCGTACGCCACCTGGCGACCGGCGGGGCCGTCCCCGACGACGTCACCGCGGTCGTCTTCACACCCGCCAGGGCCGACCTGATCGACCGCACCTTCGAGTCCGTGGCGGGCCTGGACCGGGTCGTCGTCCACCTCTACATCGCGACCGCCCCCGTCTGGCGCGAGGTGGTCCTGGGCCGCGACCGGGCCGAGGTGCACGGCGTGGTCCTGGACGCGGCCCGGCGGATGGACCGGCTGGCCCGGGCCAGGCCCGGCGCGGACATCCGGTTCCAGTTCTCGCCCGAGGTCTTCAACCTCACCGAGCCCGACTACGTCCTGGAGATCTGCGACAGCCTCACCGAGCTGTGGGACGCCTCGCCGGACCGGCCGGTCGTCCACAACCTGCCGGCCACCGTGGAGATCGCCACGCCCAACGTCTACGCGGACCAGATCGAGTACATGCACCGCCACCTGGCCCGGCGCGACTCGGTGATCCTCTCCGTGCACCCGCACAACGACCGGGGCACGGGCGTGGCCTGCGCGGAGCTGGCCGTGCTGGCGGGCGCCCAGCGGGTGGAGGGCTGCCTCTTCGGCAACGGGGAGCGCACCGGCAACGTCGACCTGGTCAACCTGGCGCTCAACCTGCACGCCCAGGGCGTCGACCCGATGATCGACTTCTCGGACATCGACGAGATCCGCCGCACGGTCGAGCACTGCAACCGGCTGCCGGTGCCGCCGCGCCATCCGTACGGCGGGGACCTGGTGTACACCGCGTTCTCCGGGACCCACCAGGACGCCATCAGCAAGGGCTTCGCCCGCCGCGCGGACAGCGTCCCGGAGCTGTGGGAGGTGCCGTACCTGCCGATCGACCCGGCCGACGTGGGGCGTACGTACGAGGCGGTCATCCGGGTCAACTCGCAGTCGGGCAAGGGCGGTATCGCGCATCTGCTGCGCACCGGCCACGGGGTGGACCTGCCGGCCGGGATGCGGGCCGAGTTCTCCCGTACCGTCCAGGAGGCCACCGACGACAGCGGTACGGAGGCCACCTCGAAGGACCTGTGGAACCTCTTCGAGGCGGTGTACCTGGTCCCCGGGCGGGACGGCGGCATCGCCCTCACCTCCTGGTCGGCGCCGAGCGGCCCGGCCGGTGAGCACCGCTGCGTCTGCACGCTGCGCGTGGACGACCGGGAGGGCGATTACGAGGGAACGGGCACCGGCCCGGTCACGGCGTTCGCGGACGCGCTGGCGGCGGCCGGGGTGGAGGCGGCCGTCCTGGAGCTGGTGGAGCAGGAGCCCGCGGGCCCGGCCGGGACCCGGACGGTCACGGCGTACGCACGCTGCCGGGTCGGCGGCGAGGAGCGCTGGGGCGCGGGCCGGGACGCCTCGGGGGTGGCCGCGTCCGTGGCGGCGGTGCTGTCGGCGGTGAACCGGGCGCGCGGGTAGCGGACCGCGGAACGGGTCCGGCCCCTGGCCGGGAGGTGGGGGCACCCCCGGCCGGGAGCAAGCGGGTGCGTCTCCGGCCCCTGGCCTGGAGGTGGGGCGCACCCGCCCACGGCCTGGAGGTGGGTGCGCCCCCGCCCCCGCCCGGGAGGAAGAAAGTACGCCCCCGCCCCCGGCCGGGAGGTGGGGGCGCCCCCGGCCGGGATGGAGCGGGTGCGCCTCCGGCCCCTGGCCTGGAGGTGGGGCGCACCCGCCCACGGCCTGGAGGTGGGTGCGCCCCTGCCCCCGACCGGGAGGAAGGAAGTACGCCCCCGCCCCCGGCCGGGAAGAAGTGGGTGCGCCCCCGCCCCTGGCCTGGAGGAAGGGGGAGACCCCGGCCTGGAGGAAGCGTCTGCGCCCCGGCCGGGAGGAAGCGTCTGCGCCCCGGCCGGGAGGAAGCGTCTGCGCCCCGGCCGGGAGGAAGCGGGTGCGCCTCCGGCCCCGGCCGGGAGGTGGGGCGCACCCGCCCACGGCCTGGAGGTGGGTGCGCCCCCGCCCCCGACCGGGAGGAAGGAAGTACGCCCCCGCCCCCGGCCGGGAGGAAGGGGGTGCGCCCCGGACGGGAGGAAGGGGGGGTGCTCGTCCCGGCCGGGGGCGGAGGTGCGCATCCCGGCCGGGGGTGGGGGGAAGGGGGCCGGGCCGGGGTGCGCGGTGGGGATGCGGAGCACGCTAGCGGCTGCGGAACGGGCAAAGGGGGTGTTCCGGGCCGGGGCCGGGGTTCTTAGGACTGCCTTAAGGAGCGCATCGGCCGGGCTAAAGGTTCGGCGCCCCCTGGCGCCGCAGGCGCCACCGCGGCCGGCCCACCCGGTGGCCCCGCCCGCCGCCCGGCGGGCGCTGTCCGTGGAGCCCGATCCGGACCCGGACCTCCGTGCCGCCCAGCACCGAGCGGCCGATGCGCACGTCACCGCCGGTGGACTCGGCGACCCGGCGCACGATGTCGAGCCCGAGTCCGGTCGAGCCCACCGCGTCCCGTGCCCCGCCGCGCGCCAGGGCCGTCTCGGGGTCGGCGATCCCGCCGCCCGCGTCCGAGACCAGCACGATCACCGCGTCACCGCTGTGGTGCACGTCGACCGCGAAGGCGGTGCCCTCCGGGGTGTGCCGGAAGACGTTGCCGAGCAACGCGTCGAGCGCGGCGGCCAGTTCGGGCCGGGCGACCGGGATGCGCAGCGTACGGTCCACCCCGGCCAGCCGCACCTCGCGGCCCTCGTCCTCGGCCAGGGCGGACCAGAAGGCCATCCGTTCGCGGATCACCTCGGAGGCGTCGCAGCCCGCGCCGGGCCCGCCCTGCTGGGTCTGGGGGCGCTGCTCCCGGGCGGTCCGGATGATGGTGTCCACCTCGCGTTCCAGCTGTTCGACGGCCGCCCGGGTCTGCTCGGCCGCGGGCCCCTCGCCGAGCGAGGCGGCGTTCAGCCGGAGCACGGTGAGCGGGGTGCGCAGCCGGTGCGAGAGGTCGGCGGCCAGTTCGCGTTCGTTGGCGAGGAGCTGGACGACCTGGTCGGCCATGGAGTTGAACGCGACGGCGGCGGAGCGCAGTTCGTCCGGGCCCTCCTCGGGGACCCGGGTGCCGAGCCGGCCCTCCCCCAGGTCGTGGGCGGCGCCCGCGAGGCGGCGGGCGGGCTCGACCATGCGGATGCCGAGGCGGTCGGCGACGGCGACCGAGCCGACGACGAGCGCGATGCCGACGCCCGCCAGCATCAGCCAGGCGGTGGTGACCCCGTGGGACACCGCGGCCTCGGGGACGAACACCTCGACCACCGCGATGTCGCCGGACCCCACCGCGGTCGGCTGGAGCAGCACGGAGCCGCCGGTGACCCCGATGATCGCGGCGCGCCCCGAGACGCGGACGGTCTCCAGCTCCTCGCGGGTGGCGCGGCCCCTGCCGATGTGGGCCGCGATGCCGTCGGGCTCCTTGGAGGCGGGGATGTGGACGGCCATCCGGCCGGCGGCGCCCGGTTCGGTGGTGAGGACGGCCTTCTCCAGCTGGGTCCGGTCCGTGGTGATGGACAGCGTGGGGCCGATCGTCGCGGCCTGCCGTTCGGCGTCGGTGAACGCGCGGTCGCGGGCCATCTCCTTGACGACGAGCCCCAGGGGCACGGCGAAGGCGATGACGACCATGGCGGTAACGGCCAGGCAGACCTTGACCAGCGCCCATCTCATGCCGGCCGCTCCGGCGCCGGGGGCTGGAGCTTCACGCCGACGCCGCGCAGGGTGTGCAGATAGCGGGGCCGGGCCGCGGTCTCGCCCAGCTTGCGGCGGAGCCAGGAGAGGTGGACGTCGATGGTCTGGTCGTCGCCGTAGGACTGCTGCCAGACCTCGGCGAGGAGTTCCCGGCGGGGGACGACGACGCCGGGGCGCCCGGCCAGGAAGGCCAGCAGGTCGAACTCGCGCCGGGTGAGGTCGAGCGCGGCGCCGTCGAGTTCGGCCTGCCGGCGCAGCGGGTCGACGCGGAGCCCGCCGACCCGGATGACGCGCGGGGGCGGTGCCTCGCCCGAGGCGGCCCGGGCCCGGCGGAGCACGGCGGCCATCCGGGCCGACAGGTGCTCCACGGAGAACGGCTTGGTGAGGTAGTCGTCGGCGCCGTCGTTGAGCAGCCGGACGATCTCGCTCTCGTCGTCCCGGGCGGTCGCGATGATGACGGGCACGTCGGTGAGGCCGCGCAGCATCTTCAGGGCCTCGGAACCGTCGAGATCGGGCAGCCCGAGATCGAGGATGACCACGTCGAAGCGGAAGTGGGCGACTTCGCGCAGGGCTTCGAGCGCGGTGCCGACGCTCCGTACGGTGTGACCGGCCTCCGTCAGGTGCCGGATGAGGGCGGAACGTACGAACTGGTCGTCCTCGACCACGAGCACACTGGGCATGGGCGGCACCGTACGCCATCCGGTCCGGCCGGGTGCCGTGGCAACCCGGCCGGTGGTGCAGGATGTTGATGATGCAACGAGCTCTGGTACACGCGCTGGCGTGGTCGCTCGCCACCGGCGCGGCGGCCACGGTCTCGTGGTGGGGCGTGCACGCCGTGCTCGCGGGCACGGTGTACGACCCGCCGCGCGCGGTGCCGGTCGCGCCGCCGGCCACGGAGGGCCTGACGTCCTCGACGCACCGCCCCGCCCCCTCGCCCTCGCCGTCCCGCCAACCCCGGGCCACCGCGCCGAGGCCGCCCGCGCCCCCTTCCCGCGAGCCGTCCGCGTCGCACACCCCGGCGCCCAACACCCCGCGCCCGGCTTCGGGGACGACCGCCGCCGCGGCCGGGCGGGCACGGAGCTACCCGACCGACGGCGGCCGGGTCGTGTTCGAGGTCGGGGCCCGCTCGGCGGAGCTGGTGTCGGCGACCCCGGAACCGGGCTGGTCGATGCGGGTGTGGTCCAACACGACGTGGATACGGGTCGATTTCTCCCGGGACGACGGCACGACGGTCTCCGTCTTCTGCACCTGGCACGACCACGCGCCCCAGGTGGACATCATCAACTCGTAGGGCCTCAGCGGAAGGCGTCCGGGGGCGGCGGCGGTGACGGGCGGGCGTCCGCGTCGTGCACCGGGGCCGCGCCGCCGGTGAAGTCGGCCAAGGCGCGGCCGTGTTCGACGCGCCCGGGGTGCGGGTCGGTCGCGACCCGGCGGGTGAGCCGCGCGATGTCCGGCGCGGTGTCGGAGGCGAGCAGCACGGCGTTGCCGAAGCGGCGGCCCCGCCACACCGTGGGGTCGGCGGCGAGCGCGAGTTCGGGGAAGACCGTGGCGGCGGTGGCGATCTGGCCGCGCAGATGGGCCAGCGGCGGCCCGTCCGCGAGGTTGGCGACGTAACTCCCGCCGGGCTTGAGGACCCTGCGGACCTCGGCGAGGAACTCGGTGCTGGTCAGGTGTGCCGGGGTGCGGGCGCCGCTGAAGACGTCCGCGATGACGAGGTCGGCCCAGCCGTCCTGGATCTTCCCGAGCCCCGCGCGGGCGTCGGTGGACCTGACCCGGATCCTGGCCTGCGGGTCCGGCGGCAGTTCGCGCCGCACCAGCTGCACCAGCGCCGCGTCCGCCTCGATGACCTGCTGGGTGGACCGGGGGCGGGTGGCGGCGATGTAACGGGCGAGCGTGAAGGCCCCGCCGCCCAGGTGCACCACCCGCAACGGCTGCCCGGCGGGCGCGACGAGGTCGGCGATGTGGCCGATGCGGCGCTGGTACTCGAAGGAGAGGTAGGTGGGGTCGTCCAGGTCGACGTGCGACTGCGGGGCCCCGTCGATCGTCAGCGTCCAGGCGCGCCGGCGCTCCCGGTCGGGCACGAGTTCGGCGAGCCCGCCGTCCACGGGCTCGGAGACGTTCCCCACGGGGGCCGCGCGGCCCGCGCGCCCCTTGCGGTCGCCGCCGGCCGCTCCTCGACGTGCCACTGCTTCTCGCCCCTGCCCACTGCTCACCGTGTCCGGGACGGGCCGATCCGCGCGGCCCGCCGTCCGGCCATTATCGGTGCGCCGGGGTGACGCGGCTCAGCGGCAGTTGTCCGCGGCCTCGATCAGCCGGGCCGCCTGGTCGAGCGCGACCCGCAGCACGGCCGGGTCGGTGACCGGGGTGTCCGCGGCGGGGGGCAGCAGCCAGCCGCTGCCGGAGGCCGGCGGATCGGCGGGGATGCGCAGCCCGCGGCCGTCGGTCCGCGTACAGGCGCTGCCCGGTACGTCCCAGCCCTGCGCGGTGCCCGGCGGCACCAGGAACCCGAGGGTGTCGCAGGCGCCGTCGTGGATGACCGGGCCCACGACGTCCCGCGCCGCGCCCCGGCGCAGGATGTCCACGGCCTCCAGTCCCTGCCGGGCGGGCACGGTCACCAGATCACAGGGTTCGCCGGCGGCCGCCGTGCCGCCGTCCGCCAGGTCGGTGTGCAACAAGGGACCTCTCCTCTCATCGCCGGGGCGGAGCCGCGCTCCGTACTCCCTCTCCAGGAGGACCAACGGCCGACCGCGTCAAGGGCTACGGCGCGACACCGCCGCAAAGGGTGGCAGTTCATGGCGGATCGCGGCCGAGATGCCCGGTTCGCCCGGAAACGCTGTGTGTGTGCCCGGTCACGGACGGTACGTTCTTGCTCCGCCGGGACACCGGAAACAGCGCCCGGCTCGCACCGAGAGGGCCATGCCATGGTGTCGACACGGGCAGTTCCCAACCTCGCCTTCCGGCGGCTGCGCGGCCCGCGCTCCGCCGGCGAGTTCGCTGCCGCGGTACGCAGGTCCGCTCGCGAGATCGGCGAGCAGGTCGCGTGCGACGCCCGGTACATCGGGCGCGTGGAGTCCGGCGAGATCCGCTGTCCCAACTACGCGTACGAGCGGGTCTTCCTGCACATGTTCCCCGGGGCGACCCTGGAGGACCTGGGCTTCTCGCCCCGCGCTTCGGTACGCGGGCGGGCGGCCAGGTCCGCCGCGGACGCCCCGCCCCCGACTGCCCCGCCGCCGGAGTCCGGCGGCGACGACGAGGAGAGCGACGTGCTGCGTCGCGTGTTCATGACGAGCGGCACCACCGCGGTGGCGGCCGTCTCCCTGGGGCTGGGCCTCGGCGGCCCGGCCGCCGCCCTGCCCCTGCAACGCCGGGTCGGCGACACGGAGGTGAGCGCCGTCGAACGGGCGGTGCGGCAGATCCGGGTGCTGGACGACCGGCACGGCGGCGACTGGCTCTACCGGCGCGCCTCGCAGCCCCTGCGGGCGGCGTACGCGCTGCTCGACGCGGGGACGGTGAACCGGCGCTCCACGGCGGACCGGCTGCACTCCGGCGCCGGTGAGCTGGCCATCTCGGTCGGCTGGCTGGCCCATGACTCGGGCCGCTTCGAGGACGCCCGCTCGCACTACGCGGAGGCGCTGGCCACCGCACGGGTCGCCGGTGACCCGGCGCTGGAGGCGCACGCGTTCTGCAACGTGTCCTTCCTGGCCCGCGACACGGGCCGGCCGCGCGAGGCGGTGCGCGCGGCGGAGGCCGGGCAGCGGGCCGCCGAGCCGCTGGGCTCGCCCCGGCTGCGGGCGCTGCTCGCGCTGCGGGAGGCGGGGGGCCGGGCGGGGCTCGGGGACCGCACGGGCTGCGAGCGGGCGCTCGGCCGGGCGCACGCGGCGTTCGCCCAGGGGGCGTCGGGGGCGGACCCGGAGTGGATGAGCTTCTTCCGCGAGGCGGAGCTGGAGATGCTGGAGGCCCAGTGCCGGGCCGCCCTCGGCGACTGGTCCCGGGCCGCGCGCCACGCGGAGCGGGCGGTCCGGCTCCAGGACCCCCACTTCACCCGGAACCTCGCGCTGTACCGCGCCGAGCTCACCTGGGACCTGGCCCGGGGGGGCCGCCCCGAGGAGGCGGCGTCGGCCGGCCACGCGGTCCTGGACCTGCTGGACGAGGTCCAGTCGTCCCGCATCCGGGCGATACTGCACGACGCGGTGGCGGCCCTGGGGCCGAGGACCGGGGCGTCGCGGGAGGTGGCGGACTTCCTGGACCGCTACGAGAGCGCCGCCCCTTCCGGCCCGTCCGGCGTCTGAGGACACGCGGCCCGCAGCCCGGCGCCCCCAGCCCGTCCGGCGTTTGAGGACGGAACCCCCTGCCCCGGTCCGGGGCGCATCCGCTCGGCCCTCGGACCAAGGCCCCAGGACAGGCGCCGCGACCGTGCGCAGCGGTTCCGTCCTCAAACGCCGGACGGGCTGGGTTCACCGGCGCACCGGATCCGTCAGGCGCCCCGGACGGGCTGACAACCCCGCCGCTCACCGCTCGAGGTGCCCCGTGTCGTTCCATTTCTGGATCGCCGGGGCGCCGTACGCCCAGCCCAGGACCGACAGCGACGTCGGCGCCAGCCAGATCCGCGCGCCGAAGGCGATGTCCTCGCCGAGCCAGCGCGCGCCGAGCGCCCGCAGGATGTGGCCGTGGGCGAAGACGAGGACGTCCCGGTCGGCGGACCGCGCCCACTCCACGATCTCGTCGGCCCGGGCCGACACCTCGGCGGTGCTCTCGCCCTCCGGCACCCCGTCGCGCCAGATGAACCAGTCGGGACGGCCCGCCTTGATCTCGGCCGGTGTCATCCCCTCGTACGCCCCGTAGTCCCACTCCATCAGCGCGTCCCACGGCTCGGCGCGGTCGCCGAAGCCCGCGAGCCCGCAGGTCTCGGCGGCCCGGACGAGCGGGCTGGTGCGGACCTCCAGGCCGCGCAGACCCGTCCACGGCTCCCGGTGCAGCCGCTCGCCGAGCAGCTTGGCCCCCTCGCGTCCGGCGTCGAGCAGCGGAATGTCCGTCCTGCCGGTGTGCCTGCCGTTGAGGGACCATTCCGTCTGCCCGTGCCGGGCGAGCAGGATGCGCGGTGCCATAAAAGGGTTCTCCCTGGAAAGCTGGGACCTGGGATGCGGAATCTGAGAAGTTGTTCCCATCATCCCGTATCCGCCCCCGAGGCAACCCGGGGGGCCGCGGCGGCGTCCCACTGACCACAGACGAATCAGAGCAGCCCGGGGGGTGGGGACCACACCCCCCGGCAGACACGCGCCCGACGCGCACCGTACGGTTGAACGCCCGCAGTCGGCCGCATGAACACGTGATGGAGAAGTTCCGGATGCCGCACGCCACCACCGCGCCCGCTCCGCGCCACCGGCTCCGCTGGTGGACCGAGCTGCCGCTCCTGGCCCTGGTGTACGGGGCGTACTCCGGCGGCCGGCTCCTCGTACGCGGTGACGTGTCCACGGCTGTGGACCACGGCCTGAGCATCCTGCGCCTGGAGAAGGCGCTGTACCTGAACGCGGAGCACCCGCTCAACCGCCTGTTCACGGCACACCCCTCCATAGGCATCCCGTCCGACTTCGCGTACGCCTCCCTGCACTACGTGGTCACCCCGGCCGTCCTGATCTGGATGTTCCGGCGCCACTCGGCCGCGTACCGCAGGGCCCGCACCTGGCTGATGACCTCCACGATGCTCGGCCTGATCGGCTTCACGCTGATGCCGACGTGCCCGCCCCGGCTGCTGGACGCGCGGCACGGATTCGTGGACACGATGGCGCAGTACAGCTCGTACGGCTGGTGGGGCACGGAGGCGAGCGCGCCGCGCGGCATGGGCGGGATGACCAACCAGTACGCGGCGATGCCGAGCCTGCACGTCGGCTGGGCGCTGTGGTGCGGCATCCTGCTGTGGCGCCACGCCAAGCACCCGGCGCTGCGTGCCGCGGGCATCGCGTACCCGCTGGTCACCACGTTCGTCGTGATGGGCACCGCCAACCACTATCTGCTCGACGCGGTCGCCGGCTGCGCCGTGATGGGCGTCGGGGCACTCCTCGCCCGGCCCGTGATGCGCTTCGCCGACGGGGTCAGGGCGGCCGTCCTGGCGCGCTTCTCGGGGGCTTCCGCGACGACGGGGTCCCCGGATGTCAGTGCCGGGTGCGAGACTTCGGCGGGTGAGCGAATCCCCGGCCAGCGGACCTCCTCCGCAGAACCATCCGACGCGGCAGCAGCGGCCGGCCCGCCTGCCGGGGCCGACGGCGCCGGCCGGGCAGGACGGACCCCCGACGGGGACCCTGCGGCAGCGGCTCGCTGAGCTGAGGGGCCCGGCGGTCGCCCCGCGCCCGCTGGACGCCCGCGCGCTCGCGGCCCTCGCCGCCAACCCGGGCTGCAAGCGCCGCGCCCTGCTCGACGGGGCCGGGGTCGACAAGGGCGCGCTCGCCTCCGCGCTGGGCTCCCCGGCTCCGTTCGGCCAGTCCCAGTTCGCCTTCATGCGGGGCAACGCCTTCGAGGCCCGGGTCAAGGCCGACGGCGGTGCGGAGCTGACGCGCCTGCTGCACGAGCGGCTCGGCGGCTCCGGTGAACCGCCGGGCGAGGTGGCGACGCCCGATCTGACCGCCGCCGGGCCCGAGGGCCGGGCGGCCAGGACCGCGCTGGCCCTGCGGGAGGCGACGGAGGCGGGCGGCTGGGCGCTGCTCGACCACCCGATGCTCGCCCTGGAGGTGGCGGGCTCCCCGGCCTATCTGGAGCCGGACGCGGTCGTGGTGCGGCCGGACGGCACCTGGACGGTCGTCGAGATCAAGTCGTTCCCCATGATCGACGGCTCGGCGGACGCGGCGAAGGTGGGCGCCGCCGCCCGCCAGTCCGCGGTCTACGTGCTGGCGCTCGAACGGGTCGCGGAGGTCACGGACGGGGCCCGGGTGGGGCACCGGGTGCTGCTGGTGTGCCCGAAGGACTTCTCGAACCTGCCGGCCGCCTCCGTCATCGACGTACGCAAGCAGCGCGCCGTCACCCGCCGCCAGCTGACCCGGCTCACCCGCGTCGAGGAGATCGCGGCGGCCCTCCCCGAGGGCGCCTCGTTCGACCCGGACCGCTCCCCCGAGGAGCTGGAGTCGGCGGTCGAGTCGGTCGCCGCGGCCTACGCGCCGGAGTGCCTGTCCGCCTGCGAGCTGGCCTTCCACTGCCGGGCCCGGGCGCGCGCCGAGGGGGCCGTGGAGGCGCTGGGGCGCGGGGTGCGGGGCGAGCTGGGCGGCCTCACGACGGTCGCCGGGGTGCTGGCCGCCGCCGCGGGCAAGGAGGGCGATCCGGCGGACCCGGTGGTCGCCGCCCTGCGCCGCGCTGCGGCCCTGCGCGCCGAGGCGCTGGAGGGGCGGGCGGCATGTCGCTGATCACCACGCTGGCCCGGCTGGAGGCGGTGGAGAGCGGCCGGGCGCGGCCGACGGCCACCGTGCGCCACCGCCGGCTCACCGACCGGCCGCTCGTCCTGGTGCCGCTGACCACGGCGGGCGAGGCGGGCGCCCCGCTCGGCGCGCTCGTCGGCACGGACCGGGAGGCGCCCCGGCTGCTGGCCGTCGCCCAGCCGCGCGACCGGGACCTGCGGTTCGCGTTCCTCGCCGAGCTGGCCGAGGCGGTCCTGCCGCACATCGAGGCGTACGAGGACGTCGTCGAGCCCGCCGAGCGGGGCGAGACGGACCCGGCGACCGGGAAGCGGGTCAAGGTCGAGACCGAGCTGTGCGTGGACGCGGCGCAGATCGTCGTCCCCAGCCGGGCGGGCATCGAGTTCGTCCGGCTGCTCGGCCGCTCCATGCGCTTCCGGCGCACCGCCGAGGACGATCCGGACACCCCGTATCCGGCGCCCGCCCGGGTCCCGCTGCTGGGGCGCTGGCTGACGCATTACGGGGAGCGGGCCCGGGTCCCCGGCTCCTCGCTCCTGCTCGCCTGCACGGACCTGCTGAACCGGCACTGGGCGACCGGCCAGTCGAATCTGGAGGATCAGCACCTGGGGGCCCTGCTCGCCTGGATCGACCCGCCCGCCGGGGAGTCCGGTGCCAGTGCGGCGCTCCGGGCCGAGCTGGCCCGGGACGCGGCGGGACAGCTGCTGTGCCCGCCGGCCGGCCCGGCGACCGACCCGGACTTCGACAACCGGCTGCTGGCCCCGGCGATCGAGAAGTACGACCGGGCGCGCGCCGCGTTCGCGGCGGCCGAGGACGGGCTGGCGGCCGATGCCCTGCTGGCCGGGCTGTCCGGGGCCGAGCGCGAGATCAGGGCGCTGCTCGCCGGGGTGCTGCTGCCGACCTGGGACGCGGTGTGGCGGGGCCTCGACCTGCTGCGGGAGCTGCCCGAGGGGTCCAGGACCGAGGACCGCTGGACCCGGGACCGCTGGTCGTTCACCGCCCACCGCGACCGGGTGCGCTCCGGTGAGCCGCCCCAGCCGCGCCGGGACGACGCGGTGACGGCCGCCCGCAAGCTGGCCGCCCGGGAGACGGCCCAGGCGCAGCTGGAGGCGCAGGAGGCGCTGGACGACCCGCTCGTCCTGGCGGGCCGGCGGCTCGCCGGGGAGGCGTTCATCGGTGAGGTGAGCGCGGTGGAGATGGCGTACAGCGAGTCGAAACGGCCCTCGCCGCGCCCGCTGGTCACGGTCCGCACCGAGGAGCGGCCGCAGCTGGGCGCCGGTGTGAAGGTCTACCGCTCGCTGGACGGCAAGCCGCAGACCGCCGAGTTCGTGGCGTACGGCCCGGCGGAAGGCGCGGACGGCGAGGACGGCGTGCTCTCGCTGGTGCTGCGGATCACGGACCGGATGGGGCGCGGCAAGGAGCCGGCCCCGGGGTCGGTCCCGGAGCCGGGTGACCGGATCGCCTGGACCCTGTTCGAGCACGACCAGCGCGGCGGGCCGCAGCTGCCGGACGCGGAGGAGACGCCGTGGACCCACGGCGGTCCGCCGGGCGGCCTCGAAGCGGCCGAGCTGCCCGACCCCGTGACCCCGGAGGACCTGCTGTGACGGCCGTATTCGACCCGGGCGCGGCGGCGGGCCTGGCCACCGCGAGGATTCTGGACGACACGCTGAACGGCACGGCCCGGGGTGTCGTGGTGGACTCCCCGCCGGGTGCGGGGAAGTCGACGCTGGTGGTGCGCGCGGCGCTGGAGCTGGCCGCGGCGGGCCGTCCGCTGATGGTGGTCGCCCAGACCAACGCCCAGGTGGACGACCTGGTGGTGCGGCTCGCGGAGAAGGACCCGGAGCTGCCGGTGGGCCGGCTGCACAGCAGCGACTCCGATCCGTACGACAAGGTGCTCGACGGCCTGGCGAATGTGCGCAAGTCGGCGAAGGCGGCGGATCTGGCCGGGCTCGACGTGGTCATCTCGACGGCGGCGAAGTGGGCCCATGTGAAGAACGTGGAGCCGTGGGGGCACGCGATCGTGGACGAGGCGTACCAGATGCGCTCGGACGCGCTGCTCGCCGTGGCCGGGCTCTTCGAGCGGGCGCTCTTCGTGGGCGATCCGGGGCAGCTGGACCCGTTCTCGATCGTCGGCGCCGACCAGTGGGCGGGGCTGAGCTACGACCCCTCGGCCAGTGCGGTGAGCACGCTGCTCGCGCACAATCCGGAGCTCCCGCAGCACCGGCTCCCGGTCTCCTGGCGGCTCCCGGCCTCGGCGGCGCCGCTGGTGTCGGACGCGTTCTACCCGTACACCCCGTTCCGCAGCGGCACTGACCACGGGGACCGGCGGCTGTCCTTCGGGGTGGCGTCGGACGGGTCGGCGGCCGACCGGGTGCTGGACGAGGCGGCGGAGTCGGGCTGGGGGCTGCTCGAACTGCCGGCCCGGCACACCCCGCGCACCGACCCGGAGGCGGTGCGGGCGGTCGCGCTGGTGGTGCGCCGGCTGCTGGACCGGGGCGGCGCGGCCACCAGTGAGCGGTCGCCGGACCCGGCCCCGGTGACGGCGGACCGGGTGGCGGTCGGCACGGCTCACCGCGACCAGGCGGCGGCGGTGCGCGCGGCCCTCGCGGAGCTGGGGGTGACGGGGGTCGCGGTGGACACGGCGAACCGGCTGCAGGGCCGCGAGTTCGACGTGACGGTGGTGCTGCACCCGCTGTCGGGGCGGCCGGACGCCACCGCGTTCCACCTGGAGACGGGGCGCCTGTGCGTCCTGGCCTCCCGGCACCGGCACGCGTGCGTCGTGGTCTGCCGGGAGGGCGTGGCGGACCTGCTGGACGAGCATCCGTCGACGGAGCCGGTCCAGCTGGGCGTCACGGTGAAGTTCCCGGACGGCTGGGAGGCCAACCACGCCGTGCTGGCGCATCTGGCGGAACACCGGGTGCGCTGGAGTTGTTGAGTGCGCCGGGGGTGCGGCCGGGCCTGCGCACGCCCCCGCGACGAAGCCTTCTGCACCCTTGCGGCGGACTGGACAATTGAGGGTGGCCGTCGGGCCGCCCGAGGAGGAAGACACATGCCACAACCCGAGCAGGGCGAGCAGCGGCGGCTGCGCCCCGCACCGCTGCTCTTCGAGCCGGCCTCGGCCGTCGCGGACCCGGAGCACTTCTTCGACCTGGAGTCGATGGACGATCCGAAGGAGCTGCTGGGCCGGGCGACGGAGCTGGCCCTGGCCTTCCGCGCCGCGACCGACCGCGCGGTGGAGTTCCAGGCGGTGGCGGCGGCCCAGCTGGCCGATCCGCGCCGCTTCGACCGGCTCACGACGGCGGACATCGCGCGGCGTGCGGAGTGGACCGAGGACTACGCGAAGAAGATGGTCGAGTTCGGCCGCACCCTGCTGGACGCCCCGCAGCCGTAGGTACGGGCCCCCGGTTACCACCACCGGCATATGCCCGGGCGAACCATACTCCTCGCGCGGTTCCCCTGTCCCGATTTCCGACAACTCTCGGAATCCGGTTGATCACTCCGGGTAGACCTGTGCACATGACCGCATGGCTGCCTGACGAAACGACCCTGCACCACGGCGACGGGCCGTGTCTCCGCACCGGCCACGAGGCCGACCTCTTCTCGGCCCTGCGCGAGCCCGCGCGGAATCAGACGGCCCAGGTCACGGCGGCCGGCGCCGCGTGGCTGGCCGGGGCGACGGCGTACCCGCGCAGCGCCCTGGCTCAGTGGGAGTCGCGACCGACGGCGCCCGGGGTCCTGCCGTGCGGCACCGCGTTCGACGTGGTGAACGTTCCCACGCTGTTCGGGCGCCGGATGCTGGAGCATCTGTGGGCGGACGGCCCGGGCTCGGGTCCGGTCGCCTCGCACCGGGGCCGGATGCTGCTCTTCGCCTCCCCGGGCACGGCCCAGCGGCTGCCGTCGCTGCTGGACTGGGAGGAGTGGGGCAAGGGCGCGCGGGGCCGGAACGGCGGCGGTACGAAGGTGCCCCCGCTGCTCTGCCACGGCACCGGGGACGCGGTGACGGTCCCGCCCCTGACCTGCGACGAGGCGTATGCGGGGCCCCGCTGGCTGGTGGCCCCGGACACCCGGGCCCCCTGGCTGCCGGGGCCGGACGTGCTGCTGTGGGCGTGCGTCCGGGTGGCCCGGTCGGCGCCCGCTCCGGCGCCCCGGATTTCGATTTTTCCTCTCACCGATCCGAGTGCTAAGGTCTACGACGTCAGCAGGCGCCGCTAGCTCAGTTGGTTAGAGCAGCTGACTCTTAATCAGCGGGTCCGGGGTTCGAGTCCCTGGCGGCGCACAGACGGAAGAAGCCCCTCGCGGAAGCGGGGGGCTTCTTCGTTGTCCGGTGCCGGCCCGGCCGGTCAGGCCCCCGTGGTGATGCGGACCGTGTAGGCGCCCGAGGGCGTCCGGTCGGCGACCTCGACCGTGGCGTGCGCGCCGGGGACGGAGTACGTCTCGCCGACGCGCAGCGGCGCGTCCGCGAGCGGCGGGTAGACCGAGCGCTCCCAGCAGGCGTCGCTCTCCGGATGCGTGTCGAGCACCTCGACCGGGCCGCCGCCGGACGGGGTCTCGTTGCGCACCCGGTAGAGCAGGACGCCTTCGGCGCAGGTCGAGAGGTCGTTGCCGGTGGAGCCGCGCGCCTCGACGGCCACCGCGCTGCCCTCGCCGGTCCTGATCACGGCGAGCCGGGTGCCGAGCGAGGCGCCGGGCACGGGGACCTCGGCCATCGGTTCGAGGGTGACGACGCGGTCGCTCTGGACGCAGACCACCTGCCGGTCGTCCAGCCAGCCCAGCTTCCACTTGTGCCAGCCGAAGAGGTCCGGCGCCAGGCCGAACTGGCTGCCCATGACGTCCCAGTCGCCGACGTGGGTGTCCCAGTCGCCCTTGCCGTCGGTGGGCCGGTGGTAGAGGTCGGGCAGGTCGAAGACGTGTCCGGTCTCGTGGGCGAGGACGTTGTGGTCGGGCGGGTGCTGCTCGAAGACGGTGACGACGCGCCTGATGTCCGTACCGTCGGCGTGCAGCGGCCGGTCGAAGTTGACGACCTTGGTGGCGTCCGAGTCGACGCCGGGGGCGTCCGGGTCCGCGACCAGGTAGACGATGTCGTAGCGCGAGAAGTCGATGTGCCGGTCGGCCACGCGGACCGCGTCGCGCAGATAGGCGCTGCGCCGGTCGCTGGCCCAGTCGCGCTGTATGCCGTACCAGGTCGAGGGCTTCGGCATCCGGATCCACTCCCGCCGCGGGTGCGGGCGCAGGGTGAACTTCCCGTACGAGGCGCGCCGGAAGAACTGTGTGGTGGCCGGGAAGTAGTCCGAGGTGAGTTCGGCGGGGGTGGTGGCCGGCTCGGCGTCCGGGAAGGAGAGGAAGACCATCACCGCGTCCAGGGTGTGGTCGGGGCGCGGATAGGCGCCGTTCCAGCGGTCGACGCCGAGGGAGTGGTGCGCGGGGGTGCGGGGCAGCGCGCAGGGCGCGGCATCCCCGGTGGCGGCGGCAGCGGGCCCGGCGACGAGGGAGGTGGCGGCGAGCGCCAGCAGCGAGACCAGCCCGGCGGCCAGCCCGCGCGGACTGGGCCTCTCCACCCCTGAGGGCCCGGGCTGACGCGGCACATCTACCTCCGGTGCGGGGAGCGGAAACCAGAAAGCCTCCCGTCCACCTTGTGCGGTTATGGCCGTTTCGTCACGTTGGACTCCCCCAGTCGTGTCGGTCGCTGCCGCACCCACGCCCTTCACAGAAAGTCACAATCGATCACCCGTACAGCGCGAGTGAACAGAGGTGCGCAGAAACAATCAGTCAGGGACAAACCGGATCGGCGTTCGCGTGGGCCGTGCGAGTCGCGAGCGGGGCGGCCGAGGGCCGGGGCGCTGGATCGGCGCCGGGCGCGCCCTCTATGCTTCACCTCGCTTTCCTGCGCGATTTCCGCCTCCGACGACGGCACTCCGCGCGGCGGGCCAGTCCGGTCAGAGGTGTCCGGGACAGAACTGCAGGGCGGAGCGAACGGTGAGCGCAACCTCCGAAGGGCCGGGGCCCGAGGCGCCCTCCGCACAGCGACCCGACATCACGCGGAGTGACGAAGCGTGGCCGCCCGACGGGTCCGCCACCGAGGAGCACGACTACCGGGCCGCGTTCCGCGCCGCGACCCTGCCGATGGCCGTGGTCGACCACGAGGGCCTGATCGTCACCGCCAACGAAGCGCTCGGCTCACTGGCGGGCACGGCTGCGGCGGCGCTCACCGCGCGCTCGGCGGCCGACCTGGTCGACCTCGCGGCGGACGCGCGCGCCTGGCACGCGTACCGCGAGGTGCTGCACGGCCGGCGCTCCCGCTTCCGCTGCACCCGCCGCCTCAAACATCCCGACGGGCGCTCGCTGTGGGCCGAGATCACCGTCGTACCGCTGTCCGACGCCCGGCGGGCGCTCCCCGGCGGCGCGCCCGGTCAGGTGCTGCTCTCCGTCGCGGACGTCAGCGACCGGCGCGAGCTCCAGCAGCGGCTGCGCCACCTCCAGATGCACGACCCGGTGACCCGGCTGCCCAACCGGGCGCTGTTCTTCGAGCGGCTGTCGGCGGCCCTGCGCACCCCGCCCCGCGAGAGCGGCGCCGGCTCCCGCGTCGGGCTCTGCTACCTGGACCTGGACGGCTTCAAGGCGGTCAACGACACCCTCGGGCACCGGATCGGCGACCGGCTGCTGGCGGCCGTCGCGGCCCGGCTCACGGACTGCGCCGAGCAGCAGGGGGCGTATCCGGCCGGCGCCCCGCTGGTGGCCCGGCTCGGCGGCGACGAGTTCGCGGTCCTGGTCGAGGAGTCCACCGGCACCGAGCAGCTGACCGGCCTGGCGCGCACGGTGCTGGGCGCCCTCCAGCAGCCGTTCGACCTGGGCGGGCAGCGGCTCTCCGTGTCGGCGTCGATCGGGGTGGTGGAGCGGCCCGTCGCGGGCACGTCCGCCACCGGCCTGATGCAGGCCGCCGACACCACGCTGTACTGGGCGAAGGCGGACGGCAAGGCCCGCTGGACCCTGTTCGACCCGGAGCGCAACGCCCACCGGATGACCCGGCAGGCGCTGTCGTCCACGCTCCGCCCGGCCGTGGAGCGCGGCGAGTTCACCATCGAGTACCAGCCGCTGGTCGCCCTGGCGGACGGGGCCGTACGCGGGGTCGAGGCGCTGGTGCGCTGGAACCACCCGCAGTTCGGCATGCTCTCGCCGAATCGGTTCGTCGCGATCGCCGAGGAGGACGGCTCGATCGTGCAGCTCGGCCGCTGGGTGCTGCGCTCCGCCTGCCGGCAGGCCCGGCGCTGGCAGCTGGACCATCCGGCGCGACCGCCGCTGTTCATCAGCGTCAACGTCGCGGTGCGCCAGGTCTGGGACTCGGACCTGGTCAGCGATGTCGCGGAGATCCTGGCGGAGACCGGGCTCGACCCGGCGCTGCTCCAGCTGGAGCTGACCGAGTCCGCGGTGATGGGCTCGGCGGGCCGCCCGCTGCGGGCCCTGCGGGCGCTCAGCGACATGGGCGTGCGCATCGCCATCGACGACTTCGGCACCGGCTACTCGAACCTCGCCTACCTCAGCCGCCTCCCGGTGTCCGTGCTCAAGCTGGACGGCGCGTTCGTGCGCGGTTTCCGTTACGAGGACGGCACGCACCCCAGCCCCGCCGACGAGACGATCGTCGAGGCCATGGTGGAACTCGCGCACCGGCTGGGCCTGAGCGTCACCGCGGAGTGCGTGGAGACCGCCGGCCAGGCCGAGCGGCTGCGCCGGATCGGCTGCGACACCGGACAGGGCTGGCTCTACTCGCGGGCGGTGGCCCCGGAGCGCATCGCCGAACTGATCGGAACCCGCGCCCCGGGGGCGTGACGCACCCTTACGCCTCCGGCATCCCGTAGGCGTCCGCGATCAGGCCGTAGCTGCGCAGCCGGGCCTCGCCGCCGTGGGCGTTGGCGGTGATCATCAGCTCGTCGGCGCCGGTGCGCTTGGCCAGGTCGTCGAGGCCGGAGCGGACCTCGTCGGCGGTGCCGTGCACGATGTTGACCAGCCAGCTGTCCACGAACTCCCGCTCCATCGGCGAGAAGGCGTACGCCTCCGCCTCCTCGGGCGTCGGTACGAGACCGGGCCGCCCGGACCGCAGCCGGAGCATCGAGAGCGCACCGCTCAGCACCTCGCGCCGCGCCTCGCGCTCGTCGTCGGCGGCCAGCGCGGCGACGCCGATCAGGGCGTACGGGGCGTCGAGCACCGTGGAGGGCTTGAAGGAGTCCCGGTACAGCTCCAGGGCCGGCACGGTGTTCTGGGCCGAGAAGTGGTGCGCGAAGGCGAACGGCAGCCCGAGCACCCCGGCGAGCCGGGCGCTGAAGCCGGAGGAGCCGAGCAGCCAGATGGGCGGGCGCGCCGGGGACTGGACGCCGCCCTCGGCGGTGGCCTGGACGGGTCCGGGGACCGCGTGGATGCGGGCGTAGGGGTGTCCGTCGGGGAAGTCGTCGTCCAGGAACCGGGTCAGCTCCATGAGCTGCTGCGGGAAGTCGTCCGCCCCTTCGTTGAGCCGGTCCGTCCGGCGCAGGGCGGCCGCCGTGGCCCCGTCCGTGCCGGGGGCGCGGCCCAGGCCGAGGTCGATGCGGCCGGGGGCCATCGCCTCCAGGGTGCCGAACTGCTCGGCGATGACGAGCGGGGCGTGGTTGGGCAGCATGACGCCGCCCGAGCCGAGCCGGATGCGCTCGGTGCGGGCGGCGGTGTGGGCCAGGATCACGGCCGGGGACGAGGAGGCGACGCCGGGCATCGAGTGGTGCTCGGCGACCCAGTAGCGGTGGAAGCCCCGGCGCTCGGCGAGCTGGGCGATCTCCACGCCGGTGCGCAGGGCCTGGCTCGCCGTGCGGCCCTGGCCGACGGTCACCAGGTCCAGCACGGACAGCGGCACGGGGGCGGTGCCCCGGGCCGTGCCGCGGATCTCGTCGCCCTGGATCTCGTCGCCTCGAATCTCGTCCACGTTCTGGCCTCTCCGGTGGTGCGCTTCAGTGCCTCGTCCGTCCGGAGAGCACGAACAGGAGGAGGGCTCCGTTTATTCCCCGGGCACGTCGTCCCCGGCGCGCCCCCGGGCGCTGTGGCCCCGGGCGCGTTGCTCCCGGGCGCTGTGGCCCCGGGCGCGTTGCTCCCGGGCGCTGTGGCCCCGGGCGCGCCGTTCACGGGTGCGTTGTACCCGAGCGCGCCGTTCCCGGGCACGTCGTTCCCGGGCACGTCGTCCCCGGGCGCTGTGGCCCCGGGCGCGCCCCTGGCGCCTCCGCTAGCGGCTCTTCCTCCCGTGCGCGTACGCCCTCCCGCTCCCCCGGATCACCGGGGCCGGCGGCTGCTCGCGGTGGGCGAAGAGCGCGCCGAGCCTCGGGGCCCAGGCGGGGCGGTCGGCCAGTCGCAGGGCCTCGCGGGCCGCGACCTGGTTCGCGGTGAGGACGGGCTTGCCGAGCGCCTCCTCCAGCTCGGGGAGGTGGGAGACGGTGTGCAGGGCCGTGTCGGGGATCAGGACGGCCTCCGCGTCGGGGCGGTCGGCGGCCCTGGCCAGGTCGAGCACCTGCTCCGCGCCCCAGGAGGCGGCCTCGGCGGCTTCGGTGACGCCCGCCGCGTGGGTGCCGGTCACCTCCGTGCCGGTCTCCCGGAGGAACGCGGCGAACCGCTCGGCGACCGCCTCGGGGTAGGTCGCGGCGACCGCGACGCGCTCGGCGCCCAGCTTCCGTACCGCGTGGACGAAGCCGATCGAGGTGCTGGACGCGGGCACGCCCGCCGCCCGGGCGAGGGCCGCGGCCTGGTCGTGGGCGCCCTGCCACCCGTACGGGAAGCTGCCGCCGTCGCAGGCCCAGACGATGGACTGGACCCCGGAGCGTTGCAGCTCCTCGATGCCCGCGGCGAGCCGGCCGGGGGAGCCCAGGGCGCTCAGGACCTCCTCGCGGTAGGCGGCGTCCGGGCTCTCGGTGTGGTGGACGACGAGTCTGATGGTGCTGTCGAGGAGGATCTCCATGCGCGGGTAGTCGTCCTCGGCGAAGTGGCCCGGGTAGAGGAATCCGACGGTCGTCATGTCCACCCTTTCTCTGCGCCTGTGTCCGTGCCGCGCTGGGCCGCGGCGGCACTGACCGGTTTCCCCGCTCCTGTTCCAGTATTCCGCCATCCGCCCCGGTTATCGCCCCGGGCGCCTGACGCGTGCATGAACGGCGGCCGGGCGGGCACCCGTCGCGGTACGGAGCCGGGTTATGGGACATCCCCGCGCAATCTCCGTCTTCCGGCCTGCGCGCGGACACGGGAAGGTCACCCTCCGGCCACCGTTCGATTACATGCGCTTTCTTCCTGCATAGAAGCCCCGGATCGGGCAGGCGCCAAGCCTGTCCGGACTGTTCGACCCCTTCAGGAGATTGCGAACCATGGCTGACTTCCCGAACCTGTCCCGCCGGGGATTTCTCAACCGATCGGCAGCGGTGGGCGGTCTGCTCGTCGTCCCGGGCCTCCTCACCGCGTGCAGCAAGACCGGTGAGGGCTCCGCCGACGGCGAAGGCGCGCTGGAAAAGCTCCGCAAGCAGGGTTTCGTACGGGTCGCCTACGCCGACGAGGCGCCGTACGGGTACATGGAGGGCAAGGAACTCAAGGGCGAAGCGCCCACGTTGCACCGCGAGATCTTCAAGGCGCTCGGGGTCGACGAGCTGAAGCCCACCCTCTCCGAGTGGGACAGCCTGATCCCCGGCCTCCAGGCCGGCAAGTACGACGTGGTCAGCGCCGGCATGGCGATCACCCCGGAGCGCTGCGCCAACGCCCTCTTCTCGGAGCCGGAGTTCATCTCGCCGACCGCGATGATGGTGAAGAAGGGCAACCCGAAGAAGGTCACCGACCTGGCCTCCGCGAAGGAGGCCGGGATCACCGTCGGCGTGATGGCGGGCGCGGTGGAGGGTTCGTACGCCAAGGGCGCCGGCATCCCCGAGGACCGGATCAAGACGCTCCAGAAGCCGCAGGACGGCGCGGACGCGGTCAAGGGCGGCCGGGTCGACGCCTTCCTGCTCACCGGGATCTCGCTGCGCTGGCTCGCCAAGACGAACGAGGGCACCGAGGTCACCGAGGCGTTCCTGCCCGAGCTGGACGGCGTGAAGCAGTACAGCCCCGGCGGCGCGGTCTTCCGCAAGGGCAACGAGGAGCTGCGCGACGCGTTCAACCGCGAGCTGAAGAAGATCGTCGCCGACAAGTCCCGCTATGTGGAGCTGCTGCGCGACTACGGCTTCGGCGCGACCGAACTGCCGCCGGCCTCCTTGAAGACGGCCGATCTGTGCAAGGGCTGACGGGGACGGTACCCACCGCATGAATGATTTCTTCTCGGCCTTCGCCGACGATCTGCCGCAGCTGCGGTCCGGCCTGTGGGTGACCCTGGAGGCCACGGTGCTCGGCGCCCTGGCGGCGCTGCTCCTGTCGTTCGTCCTCGGCCTGATGTCGCTCAGCCGGCTCATGCTGTCGCGCGGGGTCTCCCGCGTGGTGGTGGAGTTCTTCCGCGGCACCTCGCTGTACGTCCAGCTGTTCTGGCTGTACTACGCGATGCCGCAGCTGACCGGGTACGAACTGACGCCGGTCGTCTGCGGGGTGCTCGCGTTCGGCCTCAACTACGGCGCGTACGGCGCCGAAGTGGTGCGCGGCGCGATCAACTCCGTACCGCGCGGTCAGTACGAGGCGGCCCTCGCGCTGAACATGTCGCCGGTGCACCGGATGCGCAAGGTGATCCTGCCGCAGGCGTGGGTGCAGATGATCCCGTCGTTCACCAACCTGCTGATCCAGCTGCTGAAGGCGACCCCGCTGCTGTGGCTGATCTCGGCGGCGGACCTGATGACCGCCATCGAGAAGCTGCGCAGCCGTACGGGTGAGACCCTCGCCGCCTACGCGACGCTGCTGGTCTGCTACTTCGTCCTGGCCTACGCGCTGACCCTGTTCATGAACCTGCTGGAGCGGTCCGCCAAGCGGCGGCTCGGGCTCGCGGCGGGCGGGAAGAGCCTGCTGAGGTCCCGTAGCGCCGTGTCCGCGGCCCAGGCCGGAGGTGCCGGGTGAACCACGAATTCGACTGGGGCGCCGTCGGTGACGCGTTCCCCCTGCTGCTGGACGGGTTCTGGACGACCCTGCTGGCCACGGTGTTCGGCACCCTGGTCGCCGCGGTCCTCGGGCTGGCCATCGCGGTCGCCGGGCGGGCCCCGAGCCGGCTGGTGACCGTTCCGGTGAAGGCGGTGATGGAGTTCGTCCGCTCCACCCCGCTGCTCGTGCAACTCGTCGGCGCGGCGGCCCTGTTCACCTCGGTGGAGCCGCTGACGATCGGCATCGCCGTGCTGGGCGTCCACTACGCCGCGTACACCTCCGAGGTGTACCGCGCCGGGATCGACGCCGTGCCGAAGGGGCAGTGGGAGGCGTGCCGGGCGCTGTCGCTGCCCGCCCGCCGGACCTGGCAGGCCGTGATCCTGCCGCAGGCCGTGCGCAACGTGGTGCCCGCGCTGGGCAACTACGCGGTCTCGATGTTCAAGGAGACCCCCTTCCTCGCCGTGATCACCGTGCACGAGATGGTCTTCGAGGCACGCGCCTACGGTTCACAGCACTTCGTCTACACCGAGGTGTTCACGCTCGCCGGCCTGGTCTTCCTGGTCGCGAGCTATCCCACGTCCCTCCTGATGAGGAAGCTGGAGAAGCGCCTTGGCCACTGAGCCCCTCCCCCTGCAGAAGAACGCGGCCCCGGCCCCCCAGGACGTCGTGCCCGTCGCCGTGTCCAAGGACGAAGGGCACCCGCTCGTCCGCTTCGACAAGGTCGTCAAGCGCTACGGGGACCACACGGTCCTGGACGAACTGGACTTCACGGTCGAGCGCGGCGAGCACGTCACCCTGATCGGGCCCAGCGGCTCGGGCAAGACGACGATCCTGCGCCTCCTGATGACGCTGGAGCGGGTCAGCGACGGCGTGATCTGGGTCAACGGCGAGCCGCTCACGCACGTCCGGGCGCCGGACGGCTCGCTGAAGCCGGCGTCCGAGAAGCACCTGCGCGCGGCCCGCCGGAAGATCGGCATGGTCTTCCAGCAGTTCAACCTCTTCCCCAACATGAAGGTGCTCCAGAACATCACCGAGGCGCCGGTCAACGTCCTCGGCATGGACCGGGGCCAGGCGGAGACCCGGGCCCGGGAGCTGCTGGACCTCGTCGGGCTCTCCGGCAAGGTCGACGCGCACCCCTCGCAGCTGTCCGGCGGGCAGCAGCAGCGGGTCGCGATCGCCCGGGCGCTGGCGATGGAGCCGGAGATCCTGCTCCTCGACGAGGTGACCTCCGCGCTCGACCCGGAGCTGGTGGCGGGGGTGCTGGAGCTGCTGACGGACATCGCCAGGAACACCGACATCACGATGGTCTGCGTGACCCACGAGATGAGCTTCGCCCGGGACGTCTCGGAGAAGGTGCTGATGTTCGACGCCGGACGGGTCGTGGAGTCCGGTTCGCCGGACAAAATCTTCTCCGACCCCTCGCACGAACGCACGCGCGAATTCCTCAACGCGGTGCTGTGACCTCGGTATCCGTCGCCCGCGCATGACCCTGGCACATGCCGGACGGGTGCGCCCCTGCTGACAGGCCCGGGGCGCACCCACGAGTCCGCCGCACACCGCCCTGAACAGGCCCTCGGCGGCTATCGTGGTGGCGAGGCCGAAGGCCCGCCGACCGGCCTCCGGTCCCGACTGGCAGGGGGAATCCGTGGTGTTGAAGCCCGAACCGACCGCGCCGTTCCACTCGGTGCAGTACGCCCTTCGCGTTCTCGAAACGGTCTCCAAGCACGGCAGTGGCGTCACCGAGACCCAGCTCTCCCGGGAGACGGGGCTGCCCGCCGGGCACCTCACCTCCCTGCTGCTGACCCTGCGCCGCGAGGGTTACGTGGAGCAGATCACCGACGGCGCCTACGTGACCGGCGCCTCGCTGCTGCTCCTCGGCTCGGGCGCGGCCCGCCGCCAGGCCCTGGAGACCAAGCTCCAGCAGACCCTGGCCCAGCTCCGCGACTCGGTGGGCGCGGCGGTCTACATCAGCCGGTACGTCGACGGGGAGATCCGCGTCACGCAGTACGCCGACAGCCCGCTCACCCCCGCGGTCAACGAGTGGGTGGACTTCCGGTCGGCGGCGCACGCCTCGGCGATCGGCAAGTGCCTGCTGACCCAGCTCGACCAGAACGGCCGGCGCGACCACATCGCCCGGCACAAGACGCCCCGGCTGACCTCGCGGACGATCACCAGCGAGAAGGTCCTCTTCTCCAAGCTGGACAGCCAGCCGGCCACGGTCCCGGTGCTCGACCTCCAGGAGTACGCGGTCGGCACGGTGTGCGCGGCGGTGCCGCTGACCGCCGGGTCGTCGGCGGGCTGCCTGGCGCTGTCGATGCCGGTGAAGGACGCGCACCGGCTGCGCGCGGCAGCGGACACGCTGAACCGGCGCGCGGCCCCGGTGCTGCTGTCGCTGGCCCTGTGAACCGGGCGGCGAGGCGGCTGGTCATCAGCACCCCTCCGGGCCGGGTATTATTTTCACGTCAGCAGGCGCCGCTAGCTCAGTTGGTTAGAGCAGCTGACTCTTAATCAGCGGGTCCGGGGTTCGAGTCCCTGGCGGCGCACAGACAACGCACGAGGCGGTTTCCGTATCCACGGAGACCGCCTCGTGCGTTTTGCGCTGCCCGCAGCCATGTACGGACGTTTTACACAGACGTACTAGACAGCTGTTTTAAACACCCGTACATTCCTTGCCATGACGAACCCCACGAGCACCACCGCCGCCCCCGGCGCACTCGCCGGGCGTCGGGAGTGGACCGCCTTCCTGGTCCTGCTCCTCCCCCTCCTCCTCGTCTCGATGGACGTGTCCGTCCTCTTCTTCGCGATCCCGTCCATCGACCGGGACCTCGCCCCCAGCGCCACCCAGCAGCTGTGGATCTTCGATGTGTACGCCTTCGCCCTGGCCGGCCTCCTCATCACGATGGGCTCCCTGGGCGACCGCATCGGCCGCCGGAAGCTGCTGATGATCGGGGCGCTCGCCTTCGGCGCCGCCTCGGTGTGCGCCGCCTACGCGAACAGCCCGGAGATGCTGATCGCGGCCCGGGCGGTCCTCGGGATCGGCGGGGCGACGCTGATGCCCTCCACGATCGGGCTGGTGCGCAACATGTTCCGCGACGAGACGCAGCGGGCGAAGGCGATCGGCATCTGGTCAGGTGCCATGGCCGGCGGGATCGCGCTCGGCTCGGTGCTCAGCGGGGTGATGCTGGAGCACTTCTGGTGGGGCTCGGTCTTCCTGATCAACGTGCCCGCGATGGTGCTGCTGCTGGTGCTGGTGCCGCTGATGGTGCCGGAGTTCAAGGACCCGGACCCGGGCCGCTTCGACTTCGGAAGCGTCCCTCTGTCCATGGGCACGGTCCTGCCGGTGGTCTACGGCATCAAGGAGAGCGCCGCCCACGGGCTCGACGCCGAGCGGGCCCTGATCATCGCCGCCGGGCTGGCCGTCGGCTGGGTCTTCGTCCGCCGGCAGCGCACCCGCTCCGACGCGATGATCAGCCGCGAACTGTTCCGCGGCCGGGGCTTCGGCATCGGGATCGGGCTCAACGCGCTGGCCGCCTTCGCGATGATGGGCTCGTCCTTCTTCACCACCCAGTACCTGCAGTCGGTGCTCGGCATGAGGACCATGGAGGCCGCGCTGTGGAGCCTGGCCCCGTCCCTGGCGGTGGGTGCGGCGGCGCCCGCGGCGACCCTGCTCGCCCAGCGGGTCCAGCGGGCCTACGTGGTCTGCGGCGGGTTCACCGTGGGCGCGGCGGGGTTCGGGGTCTTCACGCTGACCGGGACCGACTCGCCGGCCCTGCTGCTGATCGGGTCGGCCGTGATGAGCAGCGGCATCGTCGCGGTGATGGCGCTCGTCTCGGACATGGCGATGGCGATCAGCCCGCCGGAGAAGGCCGGATCGGCCGCCTCGCTCCTGGAGACCGGGCAGGAGTTCGGCGGGGCGCTGGGCATGGCCCTCCTGGGCGCGGTGGCCACGGCGGCCTACCGGGCGGACATGCCCGCCTCCGCCCCCGAGGCCGCCCGCAAGACCCTGCCGGGCGCGCTGACCACCGGTGACGACTCGCTGATCGCGATCGGCCGGGAGGCCTTCGTCCACAGCATGCGGTACGCCTCGGTGGCCGGGTCACTGATCCTGCTGACCGGCGCGGTGCTCGCGGCGACCCTGCTCCGCCGGGCGGCCCGGACGGTGGACACCGCCGAGGAGACCGCCGCCGGGGCGCCGGCCCCGGTTCCGGCCGAGGTCTGACCGTGGCCGACCGTGGGCCCGGCCCGTGGCGGCACGGCGAAACCCCGGGTGTCCTCGGACTCCCCGGGGTTCGCCGTGCTGCCCGCCGACAGCACGTTCACCTAGGCGGCACGGTCTCCCGCCGGCGTCAGAACTGGACGTCCGAGCACGCGTAGAAGGCGTTGGCCGTGTCCGCGATGTTCCAGACGCTCAGGATGAGGTGCTTCCCGGACTTCTGGGTGGGGATGGTGCCCTGCTGGGTCAGGGTCGCCGGGGGCTGCTTGCCGCCGTACGGCACCGTCATGAAGGGCTGCGGCTCCAGGTCGGCACGGGTGAGCGGCTTGGTGGGGTCCCAGCCGTCCTTGGTGATGTAGTACCGGAAGTCCGTCGTGGCGTGGCGGGCGGTGAACTGCCAGCGGAAGCTGAAGCCCTGTCCTGCCGTCACCTTGGTGGCGGGCCAGTTGCCGCCGCGCGGGTCGTCCAGCTGGGCGAACTCGCCGTGGCCCCCGGAACAGATCTTGCCGTCGGCCGGTCCGGCCGCCGGGAAGCCCTTCGGGCCCTCGACGCTCTGCGGCTCCCACTGGATGTTGCCGCAGCCGGTCACCGTGCCGTTGGCGCACAGCTTCTGACGGCTGATCGGGTTGTCCGTGTAGCCGTGGCTGCTGGCGCTGCTCGTCGCGAACATCGAGACGCCCGCTACCGCAAGGCCGACCAGGGCCGCGCTTGCCTTCATACGCATGTGTCGTCGCTCCTCGGATCGTGGGGGGAGGGGGATTCCATGAGCACTGCCGCGTACGCGCGTCTGCGGTCTAGACCAAGGCTCAGATTATTGCCACGCCTTGACCATGTCCAGACCAATGAGCGCCGGATTCCGGTTGCCCGGAACTTCCTCCGCGCGCCCTCAGGAGCCGTCGCCTCCGGTCCGCCCGGTGTAGAACGCCACCGTCAAGTCCTTGACCAGCGCCTTCCGTTCGTAGTCGTCCAGCTCCACGAGGCCCCGTTCGGTGAGCCGGCTGACGGTGTCGTCCACCGCGTCCACGACCGAGGTCAGCACGCTGTCCCGGTGCTGCGCGTCGATCGCCGCGATCCGGCGCCGCTGCATGGCCGCCGCCACCTCCGGCGCGTACTCGATCCCGGTGGGCTGGGCCGAGTACACCTCGACGCCGACCGGCTCGCAGTCCGCCTTCAGCATCCGGGTCAGCGCGTCGCCGACCGCCTCCGCGTCGCGCAGGGTGTGCGCGTCCTCGTGGAAGGCGTCGGCGGGCAGCTGGGACAGGACGCGGGCCATCGCGGCCTCGACCTGCTCACGCAGGTACGCCTCGTGGTCCTCGATCCCCAGCGCCGCCCGCACGGTGTCCTTGACCCGCCAGACCACCTGGACGACGACCCGCAGCGCCGTGCCGTTCGCGTCCACGGCGGGCAGCGGCTCGCTGCGCCAGTGCCTCAGCCGTACGTCGATCCGGCGGCGCAGCAGCAGCGGGCTGACCCACACCAGCCCGGTGCGCCGCACGGTGCCCCGGTACTGCCCGAAGAGGGTGAGCACCCAGGCATGGCCGACCCGGCCCCGGCCGAGGCCCCCGAGCGCGAAGAGCACGACGGCCGTCAGGAACACGAGCGCCGCCCAGGCGCCGGTGGGCAGCCCGTCGTACGGCCGGGGGCCGAGCCCGATCCGGGCGAGCACGGCGGCCGGGACCGCACCCGTCCACCACAGGACGCCGCCGGCCGCCGCGGCCCCGCCGAAGCCGGCGAGCAGCGCGGCCCAGCCGGGCAGCGCGGGTCCGGGCCGCTCGCGCAGCCGGGGGTCGGCCTCGGGGGCGGGCCGGTTCGAGGGCCGCACCTGCGGCGTCCTCGGCACGGGCGGCCGGCGCACCCCGGGCTCACCGACCGCCGGGCGCACGACGGTGGGCGGCACGGCGGCGGCACCGGCGCGCCGGTCCTCGCGGAAGAGGAGGTGCACGGGGATGGAGGCGGTGCGCTCGTTGGCGATGACGGCCTGGTGGCGACCGCTGTCCCGGACCGGATCGGGGCACGGCGCGGCGTCGGGGCCGGGGCCGGGCACACGGGCCCCGGCGAGGGCGAGGGCGGGCTCGGGCCGGGGGGCCACCGCGAGGGACACGACGTCCTCGGGCGCGGCGTCCTCGGGCACGGCATCCTTCACGAGATCCGGCGCGGGCGCGTCCCCGGGCACCGCGCCGGCCGGCACGGCGTCCTCCGGCACCGCACTGCCCGGCACGGCGTCCTCCGGCACCGCACTGCCCGGCACCGCGCCCTCCGGCACCGCACTGCCCGGCGCCGCACTGCTCGGCACCGCGTCCTCCGACACCGCACTGCCCGGCACCGCACTGCCCGGCACCGCACTACCCAGCACCGAGTCCTCCAGCACCGCACTGCCCGGCACCGCACTGCCCGGCACCGCGCGGCCCAGCACCGCGCTGCCCGGCGCCGCGTCCGCGGGCTCCTGCGTGCGGGCCTCCGCGGGCTCCTGCGTGCGGGCCTCCGCCGGCACCGACACCGAGGCCGAGGTGGCACCGAGCGAGGCCTCGCGGTCCTCCTCGCCCGACGGGAGGTCGAGCACCAGATCGACAACGGAGTCGGCACCGGCAGCGGCGTCGTCCCCGCGCTCCGCAGCGGCCGGCTCCGCCACCTGGACCACCACCTCCTCGTCCGAGGGCACCGACACCGACACCGGCCTGAAGAGGGGAGGCGGCTCGGGCGCGCGGGGCGCGGCCGGGGTCGTACCCCGCACCGGCAGCCCCTCCGCGACCGGCGTCTCGTCCGCCGCGGCCCCCGCCGCCCACGCGTCCGTGACGCTGCCCGCTCCGCCCGGGCCGACCCATTCCCGTACCGGGACCGTCCCGTACTCCGTCTCCTGGCCGTACCCCGGGTTTCCGGAGCTGTCCGACACCGTGGATCGCATTTCCGCCTCCGTCATGTCCGTCGTGCCGTCGTGTCACGCGAAGAGTCGCCGCCAGGTCTCCGGGCCCGGATAGCCGTCGGCCTCCGTCCCCCGCCAGCCCTGGGCCTTCTGGAAGGTCTCGACATTGCGCCGGTCCGCCTCGGTCCACCGGGGGCTGGGGCCCAGCCGGTAGTGCGTGCCGTGCCCCTTCTTCACCAACTGCTTTCCGAGCCGGTCGACATGGCTGTTCGACTGACCCGGCCGGAAATAGCCCCGTCCGGGGAAGACCGGCGCCGCCTTCGGGCCGCCCTGCCCGCTCGCGGCGGGGATGTCGCGGCCGGTTCCGGTCACCAGCAGCCTCCAGGTGTGGGGGCCGGGGATGCCGTCGGCCTCGGCGCCCTTCCACCCCTGGGCCTGCTGGAACGCCCGGGTGGCCCGGCGGTCGGCGTCGGTCCAGACCGGGTCGGGGCCGATCTTGTAGAAGCGCTTGCCGCCCCGGGCGACGAGCATCGCGCCGAGCCGGGTCACGTACGCGTTGTTCGCGCGCGGCCCGAACTTCGCCGCGCCGGGGAACGGCTCCGTCTCCGCCTCGCTGCCGGACTTCCCCGTGCTCAGGCCCTTGTAGCGGTAGGCGACATAGCTCGCGGAGTTGGTCCAGTACGCCATGGGCGTCGTCTGCTTGCGGGCGCGCGGCTTGGTCAGCTCGTACGCCGTGTAGTGGGTGTGCGCGGAGTCGGTCCAGCCGCCGAAGATCGTGACGTGCGAGCCGTTCCCGGGGTCGGCGGGGTTGTGGAAGAGCAGGATGTCGCCGGGCTGGAGGTCCGCGCGGGCGATCCGGGTGCCGTACGCGGCGAGGCTGCCGGTCCACTCGTTGCCCGGCAGGTTCCAGGCCATCGACACATAGCCGGAGCAGTCCTGCCGGTACCCGTCCGACCAGTACGCCGACATGCTGTACGGGACCTGCGCGTCCACCCACTTCTGCGCGCGGTCGATGATCTCGGTCCGGGTCGTCGCCCGCTGGCCCGGCGACGCCGCCTGGGCCGCCGCCGACCCCGGCGCACCGGACCCGCGCAGCGGACCCGGGAGCCCCTGCGGGCTGTCCGGAAGCGGGCCGATGCCGGCCGGCACCCCCGTACCGGGCGCGGGGGCGGGGTCGGCGGGCGCTCCGGCGGACTGCGCGGCCCCGCCGCCGAGCACCACCCCGGCGGCGGTGACCAGCACCATCGCGCGCCGCGCGCCGCGCGCGGCCGGGTGCCCCCCGTACCGCACGGGCAGTCCCCCGGCGGCGGACCGCCGCTGGGCGGCGCAGCCGGGACAGGGGCAGTCGATGGCGGGTACGTACTCCTCGAAGGCCGGCACAGTCATGCGATTCCCCTCCGCAGTCGTCAAGTTCTTCGGGCGCATCTGCTCGGGCGTCAGCGTGGCAAAGGCCATGACCTAGGTCACGACATACCGCAGTTTGACGGATAGAAGGGAAAAAACGACCATCCGACAGGCCGGGAAGGCCAGGTCCCCCCTAGGGGGTGGTCGGGAGCACCGCTCGGGATCGGGTAGAGTTTTCCAGGTCAGCAGGCGCCGCTAGCTCAGTTGGTTAGAGCAGCTGACTCTTAATCAGCGGGTCCGGGGTTCGAGTCCCTGGCGGCGCACGCACAGCCAAGGCCCCCTCGCTTCGCGCGAGGGGGCCTTGGTCGTTCTTCGACGCGCTTCCGCAACCGCTTCACCGCGTGCGGAGGGTGACCGGTTATCGACGTAACGTCAGAAGGCGGCTGGGCGGACGGGAAACCTCCCCCTACAGTGGGGTGTGCGGCGGACCCGGACGCCGGTGACCTCCCGTGTCCGTGCCGGGCCACTCCCGCGGCCCGCGCACCGCGGTCGAGGACCGGCCCGGCCGCCGCCCGGGGAACGGGCGGCGGCCGGGCCGGGGACCTGGCTTCCCGGATGGATCAGGCCGCCTTCGCCGCGCTCTTCTCCGCGGTCAGGTAGGCCGAGACGACCACGTTCGCGGTGTACGAGCGGGACTCCTCGTCGTATGTGCCGCCGCAGGTGATCAGCCGCAGCTCCGCCCGCCCGTCCTCGCGGGGCCCGTACGCCTTCCGGGCGTCGAACCTGGCGCGGGTGAGGACCTGCACGTCGTCGATGGTGAACTCGGCGACCGTGCCGTCCGCGCGGGTCACGTCGACCTTCGCGCCGGGGCGGACCGTGCTGAGCCCGTAGAAGACGGCGGGCTTGGTCTCGGTGTCGACGTGGCCGACGAACAGGGCCGGCCCCTCGGCGCCGGGCCGGGTGCCGGCGCCGTACCAGCCGACCGTCTGGGGCGTGTCGAAGGACGGCGGCTCGATGGCGCCCTCCGCGTCCAGGCCCCGGGAGACGACGGGGGCCCGGACGCCGATCGAGGGGATCTCGACGCTCTTCGGGGCGACGCCCGCGATCGGCGCGTGCGCCGGGGGCAGCGGCACGCCGAGCGGGCGCCCGACCGCGGCGACGTCGCCGGTGGTCGGGGCCGAGCCGATGCCCGATCCGTCCGTGATCCCCCGGCCCCAGAGCCACAGGCCGAGCAGGATGACGGCCCAGGTCACTCCGGTGAGCAGCCTGCCGCGCCCCGCCGCCTCCTCGGGTGCGGACATCTCAGTCGGCCGCCGGACGGCGACGGCGCACGCTGCGGAAGGCGACGGCGACGGCCGCGACGGCGGCCAGTCCGAGGCCGATCACCTCGTGGGTGGTGCCGGGGCCGTCCTGCTCGGCGGTCTCGCTCGCGAGCACGGCGGTGCCTCCGCCGCCCGCGTGGACCGGGGCGACGGGCATGGGCCGCTCGCGGTGCACGACGGTGAGGGTGGCGGTGACCCGGGTGTGCTTGTCGCAGACCGCCAGGACGTCGTAGTCGCCGGGCTCGGCGTCCGCGCGGACACGGGCCTCGGCGTAGAGCGTGCGGTCGCCACCGGACGAGAAGCGCGCCTCGGAGACGAAGGCGTCGGAGCTCCCCTTGGCCTCCTTGGCCTTGCAGCCGGTCAGCTCCAGCTCGACCTCGGTGCCCGGGGCGGCGGACGAGGGCGAGACCGACAGGGCGGCGCGGGACCGGGAGTCCTCGTGGCCGGAGCCGGATTCGGCCAGTGCCGCGGGGACCGGCACCAGGGTCGCCGCGGCCAGTGCGGCGGCACAGAACGTGAGGGGTATGGAACGCATCGTGAACCTCCTGATGGAAGGTTCACGCCTGCGGGCCGGTCCCGCATCCGCAGCGCGCGGGCGCTGGGCCGGTGGAGTGGGGCGGGCGCGAAGGGGGCCCGCCCCATCCGGTGTCAGCCCAGGTCGACCAGGTCGACCAGGTCCGCGATGGAGTCCACCACCGTGGACGGCCGGAACGGGTACTTGTCGATGTCCGCGACCGTGGTCAGCCCGGTGAGCACCAGGAACGTCTGCATGCCCGCCTCCAGTCCGGCCAGCACATCGGTGTCCATCCGGTCGCCGATCATGGCGCTGGACTCGGAGTGCGCGCCGATCGCGTTGAGGCCCGTGCGCATCATCAGCGGGTTCGGCTTGCCCGCGAAGTAGGGGGCCTTGCCGGTCGCCTTGGTGATCAGGGCGGCGACGGAACCGGTCGCGGGCAGCGGTCCCTCGGCGGAGGGGCCGGTCTCGTCCGGGTTGGTGCAGATGAACCGGGCGCCCGCGTTGATCAGCCGGATCGCCTTGGTGAGCGCCTCGAAGGAGTACGTACGGGTCTCGCCGAGCACCACGTAGTCGGGGTCGTGGTCGGTGAGCACGTACCCGATGTCGTGCAGCGCGGTGGTGAGCCCGGCCTCGCCGATGACGTACGCCGTGCCGCCGGGCCGCTGGTCGTCCAGGAACTGGGCGGTGGCGAGGGCGGAGGTCCAGATGTTGTCCACGGGCACGTCCAGGCCCATGCGCTTCAGCCGGGCGTGCAGGTCGCGGGCGGTGTAGATCGAGTTGTTGGTCAGGACCAGGAAGGGCAGTCCCGAGTCGCGCAGCCGCTTGATGAAGGCGTCGGCGCCGGGGATCGGGGTGCCCTCGTGGATGAGGACCCCGTCCATGTCGGTCAGCCAGGACGAGATCGGCTTGCGCTCTGCCATGTGGGACTCCAGTTGCCGTACGCCAGGTGCGGGGACGCCGGCGGCACCGCGTTGTGCAGCGCCGACGTCCCGAGTTTAGGCGGACTGTTCGACGTGGAGGTACCGGCTGACCACCTGGTGATCAGTGGTCGGCGCGGCGCGTTCGGCGGGCCGCGAGCACCATGGCGCCGCCGCCGATGAGGAATCCGGAGACGGTGAGGGCGGGCAGGGACACGGGGACGGAGATGCCCGTGTCGGCGAGCTGCGGGACCCCCGCCGGGTCGGTGCCGGGCGGGACGGGGCGCCGGGTGGTGCCGGTCCTGCCGGGGTCCGCGTACCCCTCGTCGCCCTTGCCCTTCACCGTGCCGCTCCCCTCTTCCTCTTCCTCGGCCTCGCCGGTGCCGCCCACGTGGTCCCGGCCCGTCCCGTCCCCGCTCTCGCGGTCGCCGTCCGCCTCACCGGTCTCACCGGTGCCGGTGGTGTCCTCGTCGGGC
Organism: Streptomyces sp. 130; assembly: GCF_007096885.1. Taxonomy (GTDB): domain Bacteria; phylum Actinomycetota; class Actinomycetes; order Streptomycetales; family Streptomycetaceae; genus Streptomyces. The sequence goes on from NZ_VJNO01000002.1 coordinate 205,099, forward strand.
TCGACCACGGAGAACGGGTAGTCCTCGGACTCGCCGACCCACTCCCCGTCGCCCTCCGCGCCGCTCCCGCCGCCGCGCCGCTGGACGATCGCGGCGTTCGCGGTGATCCGGCCGGGGCTGGTGTCGGAGGTGAAGGCCAGCCGCACCTGGACGGTGACGGTACGTCCGGCGGGCACGGTGAACCCGGGGAAGGCGTCGTCCTCGCCGCCGAAGACCCCGATGTGCTCGTCCCGGTCGGTCGTCTCCCAGGTCACCCGGTGCTCGACCCCGGGGCGGGCGCGCTCCGAGAACTGGAGCTGGATCTGGTCGGAGGTCAGCGCCCGCTCCTCGTCGGTGAGGACGACTACGGGGTGGATCGCCCGGCAGGACTCGGTCGTCGTGTTCGTCAGGTCCAGGAACCAGGTGCCGTAGCCGCCGCCGGAGGCGTAGGTGTCGGGCCCGCCGTGGATGCGGGTGTCGATGGGGAAGCCGGCCGACGCGGGGTCGCCGCACGCGGGCCGCTGGTCGGCGGCCGGGGTCAGCCGGGTGGCCGGACCCGCGACCGGGCCGCGCTGCGGGGCGGCGGACGCGGTCGCCCCGCCGAGGACCACGGGCATCACGCTGGCGGCGGCGAGCCCGAGCGCGAGACCGTGCCGGGTGCGCCCGGCCCCGGGCGCTTCGGCGGTCTCGGCGGGCTCGGCGGTTTCTGGGGGTTCGGGGGGCATGGCGGGGCAGCCTCCACTTCGTGCGGCAACGGCCGGTCGGGGCGGGGCGCCGCGGGCGGCGCGGCTCCGGTCACCCCTCGGGGCGACCGACGCTGCCACGCGCGCGCGGGCACCCCGCGCAGGCGTGCCGGGTTTCCCCCCGGACGGCGGCCCGGGGCCGCCCGCGCGGCGGAGGGGCGTGCGTGGCGGGGGCCGGACCGGGGCGACGAAGCGGCGGGCGTGGCGGGGGTCGGCCCGAGGGGACGGATGGGGCGGGCGTGGCGGGGGTCGACCCGAACGCGGGGCCGGACCGGGCGGCGGAGGGGCCGTGCCACGCCAGGCCGGACCGAGGCGGCGGAGGGGGCGGAAGTCGGCCCGACGCAGGGCCGGACCGGGCGGCGGAGGGCGTGCGACGCGGGGCCGGACCGGGGCGACACAGCGGCGGGCGACGCCGGGGTCGGCCCGGACGCGGGGCCGGACCGGGCGGCGGAGGGGCCGTGCCACGCCAGGCCGGACCGAGGCGGCGGAGGGGGCGGAAGTCCGCCCGACGCAGGGCCGGACCGGGCGGCGGAGGGCGTGCGACGCGGGGCCGAACCGGGACGACCAAGCGGCGGGCGACGCCGGGGGCGGCCCGGACGCGAGCCGGACCGGGCGGCGGAGAGGCCGTGCCACGCCAGGCCGAACCGAGGCGGCGGAGGGGGCGGAAGTCCGCCCGACGCAGGGCCGGACCGGGCGGCGGAGGGCGTGCGACGCAAGGCCGAACCGGGACGACCAAGCGGCGGACGCGGCGGGGGTCGACCCGAACGCGGGGCCGGACCGATGCGACAAAGCGGCGGACGACGCCGGGGTCGGCCCGGACGCGAGGCCCGACCGGCGGCGGAGAGGCGGGGCCCACGAAGCCGAACCGGGGCAACAAGGCGGCGAGCAACGCGAGGTCGAACCGGGGCAACAAAGCGGCGGGCGACCCGAAGCGCCCCCACGTCAACCCACCGCGCGCCCCCTCCGCCCCCCCACCCGGCAGCCCGCCGCAGGTGCCCCCTCCGTGCTCACCCGTCCGAACAGCGGGGCCAGTACCAGCTGTGCCGCGCCCTCCGCGACCGGGCGGTCGCCCTCGCGGTGGGCGGTGACCGGGACCGGGGTGCCGCGCGCCCCGTCGCGGCGGGAGCGGTCGTCCAGGACCGCGCGCACTCCGCGTACGTAGGTGTCGGGGTCGGCGGCGACCGTGCGCCCGCCCAGGACCACGCGGTCGATGTCGAGCAGCCCGACGAGGTTGGCGGCGCCGGTCCCGAGCACCCTCGCCGCCTCGGCCGCGTCGCCCCGGCGGACGGCGGCCAGGCACAGCGCCTCCAGGCAGCCGCGCCCGCCGCAGCCGCACCGGAGGCCGTCCAGCTGCACGGTCTGGTGCCCGAACTCGCCCGCCCCGGTCCGCTCCCCCCGGTGCACCGCGCCACCGAGGACGCGCCCCGCGCCGAGGCCGGTGCCGAGGTGGAGGTACGCGAAGTCGGCGGGGCCCTCCGCGCCGAGGGCGAGGCCGAGCGCGGCGGCGTTGGTGTCCTTGTCGAGGACCACGGGCAGCCCGGTCCGGGCGGCGAGCGCGTCCCGCAGCGGGTAGCCGTCCCACTGCGGGAACCCCGTGACGCGGTGCAGCACCCCGCCCCGGTGGTCCAGCGGCCCCGGGGCCGCGACGCCCACCCCGAGCACCGGAAGCGCCCCGTCCCCCCGCACGGCGGCGACCGCCCCGGCGGCGGCGGTCAGCACCTCGTCCGCCGGGGCCCCGAGGTCCAGCGGAGCCGTACCGCTCTCGGTGACCGTGCCCGCGAGGTCGACCAGGACCACGGTCAGCCCGTCGCGGTCCAGATGCAGCCCCACCGCGTGCCCCGCCTCGGGGACGAGCCGCAGCACGGTGCGGGGCTTGCCGCCGGTGGAGGCGCGGCGGCCCGCCTCGGCGGCCAGGCCCTCGGCCCGCAGCCGGGCGGTGATCTTGCTGACGGCCTGCGGGGTGAGCCCGGTGCGCTCGGCGAGTTCGAGCCGGCTGATGCCGCGCTCGCCGGCCACCCGCAGCAGGCCGAGGACGAGGGCCGCGTTGTGGCTGCGCAGAGCGGGGAGGTTCGCGCCGGTGCTGCTCCTGTTCACGGACCCATTGTGGCCCGCGCTTGCACTTAGGCAACAGCGTTGCCAAAGTGGACGGCATGACCACCTTGCGCGTCGGACTCGTCGGCTACGGCCTGGCGGGGTCCGTCTTCCACGCCCCGCTGATCACGGCCACCGAAGGACTGGTCCTCGACACGGTCGTCACCCGCGACGAGGAGCGGCGCGCCCAGGCCCGCGCCGCCCACCCGGACGTACGGTTCGCCGACTCCCCCGACGAGCTGTGGCGGCGGGCGGACGAGCTGGACCTGATCGTGATCGCGTCGCCGAACAGGACGCACGTACCGCTCGCGCGGGCGGCCCTGGAGGCCGGGCTTCCGGTGGTCGTGGACAAGCCGGTCGCGGGCACGGCGGCCGAGGCGCGCGAGCTGGCGGCGCTGGCCGAGGAGCGCGGGCTGCTGCTCTCGGTCTTCCAGAACCGCCGCTGGGACAACGACTTCCTCACCCTGCGCGCGCTCCTCGCGGACGGCGCCCTCGGCGAGGTGCGGCGCTTCGAGTCCCGGTTCGAGCGGTGGCGCCCGCGGCTGAAGGGCGGCTGGCGCGAGTCGGGCGACCCGCGCGAGATCGGCGGCCTGCTGTACGACCTGGGCAGCCATGTGGTCGACCAGGCGCTGACCCTGTTCGGCCCGGCGGCCCAGGTGTACGCGGAGACGGACCTGCGGCGCCCGGGCGCGGCGGCCGACGACGACACGTTCGTCGCGGTCACCCACACCTCGGGGGTGCGCTCGCACCTGTACGTGAGCGCCGCGACGCCCCAGCTCGGCCCGCGCTTCCGGGTGCTCGGGTCGGCCGCCGGGTATGTGAAGTACGGACTCGATCCCCAGGAGGCCGCCCTGCGCGAGGGCGCCCGGCCGGCCCCGGGCGAGCCGTGGGGCGAGGAGGGCGAGGAGCTGTGGGGCCGGCTCGGCGCGGGCGAGTCCCCGCTCACGGGCGGCGGCACCCCGGTCCGCACGCTCCCGGGCGACTACCCGGCGTACTACGCGGCGGTCACCGACGCGCTGCGCGGGAGGGGCGACAATCCGGTGACCGCCCGCCAGGCCGCCGAGGCCCTGGACGTCCTGGAGGCGGCCCGCCGCTCGGCCCGCGAGGGGGTCACCGTCACCCTGCGGCCGGCCGGCGCCGGCACCCCCGTACCCCCGCCCGCCCACGCCCCCGAGGAGCAGCCCGTATGAAGCCCACCGCTCCGACCATCTCCGAGCTGATCGCCCAGGAGCGCCGGCTCACCCTGCCGCACTTCGGCTACGACGACGCCTACGCGCTCGGCGGGCTGCTGGTCTCGCTGGCCCGGGAGCGGCACGCCCCCGTCGCGATCGACATCCGGCGCGGGGCGCAGCAGCTGTTCCACGCGGCCCTGCCCGGTTCGAGCGCGGACAACGACGCGTGGATCGACCGCAAGCGCCGGGTGGTCGAGCGGTACGGGGAGAGCTCGTACCTGGTGGGGACGCGGTTCCGGGCGAAGGGGACGACGTTCGACGAGGCGTCCCGTCTCGACCCGGACGTGTACGCGGCGCACGGCGGCTCGTTCCCGATCGCGGTCGAGGGCGCGGGCGTCATCGGCTCGGTGACCGTCTCGGGGCTGCCGCAGGCGGAGGACCACGCGCTGGTGGTGGAGGCGCTGGAGCGGTTCGTGACGCGGATCGACGGCTGACCCGCGCGGAGGGGTGGGGTCCGGGTACGGACGGCCCCCACCCCTCCGATGTATCCGGCGCGGGCGCCCCTAGGCGTCCCTAGGCGTCCTTCAGCTCCTGGCGCTGCCGGCCCAGCCCCTCGATCTCCAGCTCCACGACGTCGCCCGCCCGCAGGTACGGCTTGGGCTCGGGCTGCCCCATGGCGACGCCCGCCGGGGTGCCGGTGTTGATGACGTCGCCCGGGTAGAGCGTCATGAAGCGGCTCACGTAGCGGACGACCTCGCCGACCGGGAAGATCTGGTCGGCGGTGGTGCCGTCCTGCTTCAGCTCGCCGTTGACCCAGAGCCTCAGCGGGAGCGCCTGCGGGTCGGCGATCTCGTCGGCGGTGACCAGCCAGGGGCCGAGCGGGTTGAACGTCTCGCAGTTCTTGCCCTTGTCCCAGGTGCCGCCGCGCTCGATCTGGAACTCGCGCTCGGAGACGTCGTGCGCGACCGCGTACCCGGCGACGTGGGCGAGCCCTTCCTCGGCCGTCTCCAGGTAGCGCGCGGTGCGCCCGATGACGACGGCGAGTTCGACCTCCCAGTCGGTCTTCGCGCTGCCGCGCGGCACGAGCACGGTGTCCTCGGGCCCGACGACGGTGTCCGGGGCCTTGAAGAACAGGATCGGCTCGTCCGGGATCGGCGCCCCGGTCTCCGTGGCGTGGTCGTGGTAGTTCAGCCCGACGCACACGATCTTGCCGATCCGGGCGAGCGGCGGGCCCACCCGCAGCCCCTCGGCGTCGAGCGCCGGCAGCCCGCCGGGCGCGGCGGCGGCGGCACGCACCCGGGCGAGCGCGTCGTCGTCGGCGAGCAGGGCGCCGTCGATGTCGGGGACGATGCCCGCCAGGTCGCGCAGGGTTCCGTCCTCGTCCAGCAGCGCCGGTCGTTCCGCGCCCGCCGTACCCACACGAAGCAGCTTCAAGAGTCGTTCTCCTCGGTCGGGATCAGGCCCGTCGGATGGGTGGCGGCCATCGCAGGCTTGTCCGATCCTCCAAGACGTCCGATCACTCCGCAAGACCCTGTTCACCACCTGGACCGGACCGGCGTCGCCCCTCGGCGCCGTCGTTACGCGGCCGGGGCGACCGCGGCCCCCGGTGCGGGCATGTCGCGGTACAGGAAGGCCCGCTCGACCGCGGTCCAGGTCGTGCTGGTGACGACGTACAGCGCGGCGGCCAGCGGCACGAAGGCGACGGTGAAGAGGGTGAAGAAGGACATCAGCGGCATGAGCTGGTTCATCGCCCCCATGCCCGGCACGGGCTGCCCGTCCGGGCCGGTGGGCGGGGTCACCGGGTTGGCGGCCATCTGACGCTTCGTACGCCCGTAGTTGAAGGTGGCGACGGCCGCCACGATCGCGAAGAGGCCCAGGTAGACGAGGCCCTGCGCCCCGAAGAGCCCGCCGTGGCCCAGCGCGTCGTGCCAGCGCTCGCCGAGCGGGGCGTCGAAGAGCTGGTGGCCGAGGAGCGAGTTGGCCTCGCCGCCGATTTTCTGGCTGGAGAAGAGGTGGTAGAGCAGGAAGAACGCCGGCATCTGGAGGAGGCTCGGCAGGCAGCCGGAGAACGGGGAGACCTTCTCCTCGCGGTGCAGCTCCATCAGCGCCTGCTGCATCCGCTCGCGGTCCTTGCCGTGCTTCTTGCGCAGCTCGGCGATCTGCGGCTGGAGGCGGCGCTGGGCCTTCTGCCCGCGTGCGGCGGCCCGCGAGAGGGGGTGCACGGCGAGCCGGACGAGCGCGGTGAACAGGACGATCGCGGCGGCGGTGGACGCGCTCCGGAAGAGCGGGTGGAGCAGGTCGGCGAGGGCGCCGACCAGGCCGGCGAAGGCGGACATGAAGGCGGACATGGGTGAGCCCTCCGGGGTCTCGTCATGCGGGAAGCGAGGAGAACGTGCTTCGGCGTGACGGGTCCGCGAGGGCGCCGCTGTGGGTCCCTACGCGGCCGTCAGGAGGGCGTGCCCCGGCGCTCGGGGGCGGCGGCGTCCCTGGGCGTCCGGGTCCCGTTGCGGGAGGAACGCGGTGCGCTTCTCCCGGTCGCGCATGGCGGTGCGCACCCGGGTGCGGGGCACCGGGGCGGCGCAGCGGGCGCTGATGACCGAGCAGGCGACGAGCGCGGTGCCGGCGGCAGCGGTGGCGGCGAGCGCGACGGCGGCGGAGAGGCTGCCGCCCTCGGCGAGGAGCACCTCGGTGAGGAGGAAGAGCAGCAGCCCGGCGGGGCGCAGGACGCGGGAGAGACCGTCGCGTACGCGGCTCATGGCGTCGGTGTCCATGGACGGTGCCTCCCTTCCGTATCCGCTGCTGTCGGTCCATCCGTTATACACGACCGGCCGCACCGGTCAACGTACGTTGACGACCACGCGGTCCGCCTCCAGCTCGTCCCGGGCCAGCACCTCCTCGTCCGGCCGTTCGTCGCGCTCGCGCGGACCCGCGTACGTCACCGCGAGCGCGACGGCCAGGTTGGCGGCGAGGGCGACGATCCCCGCGTTCACGCCCCACACCGGATCGTGCTCCGTGAACACGAACCCGCACACCACACCGACCCCGACGGCGAGCCCGGACAGCGCCCCGAGCAGCGTCAGCCGCCGCCACATCAGCCCCAGCAGCACCATGGGGAGCAGCTGCGCCATGCCCTCGTACGAGATGAGCGACAGGCGTACGAGGGTGTTGGGAGCCGTGTACGTGAGGAGCAGCGCCAGGGAGCCCGCGACCACGACGACCAGCTGCGCGGCGCCCTTCTGCCCGCGCTCCCAGCGGGGCACGAGCGAGAGCACGCTGCGGCCCCACATCGTGCCGATGACCAGCATGAACACGGCCATGGGCACGATCGAGGAGAGCGCTGCGGCGACCCCGACGACCCCGACGGACCAGGCGGGCAGCGAGTCCGTGACCAGCTTGAAGAGAGCGAGGTTGGACTCGGCCCCGACCAGCCCCGGCACCACGAACAGCGCCGCCATGCCGAGCAGCATCGGGACGAAGAGCAGGACGTTGTAGGCGGGCAGCCACATCGCGTTGCGGCGGAGCACGTCCGCGCTCGATGCGCCGAGGTAGCCGGCGACGGTGGTCGGGAAGATCACGACGGTGAGCGAGTTCAGGAACGACGTGGTGATGAACCACGCCTGCCCGAGGCCGCTGTCCCCGTGGCCGGGGAAGGTCAGCCACTCGCTCTTCTCGGTGACGAGCCGGTCGAGGAAGGGCCCGTAGCCGTCGAAGTAGTGCACGGGCACGTAGACCGCGAGGAAGCCGAGCGTGACGATCACCAGCAGGTCCTTCAGCACGGACACCCACGCGCTGCCGCGCAGCCCGCTGACGACGACGAAGCCGGTGGTGACGGCGAAGGCGATGAAGTACGCCCAGTTCAGGCTGATGGCCCCGTACGAGATCGTGGAGACGACGACGCCCATGCCGGTGATCTGGAGCTGGATGTACGGCAGCAGGAACACGGTCGCCAGGACGGCGACGAGCGCGCCGAGCCAGGGCCGCCCGAAGCGGTGCGCCACCATGTCGGTGATCCCGACGAGACCGTGCCTGCGCGCGTACGCCCACAGCATCGGCCCCACGACGTAGCCGACGGCGTACCCGCAGGACATGTACGCGACGACGTAGAGGACGGGCGCCCCGTAGTTGTAGCCCCAGCCGGCGGCGCCGAGGTAGCTGAAGCTGGTGTAGCCCTCACCGGCCATCAGCACCCAGATGAAGACGGCCCCGAGGCTGCGCCCGCCCACCGACCACTCGGCGAGCCCGCCGCCGCGTCCGCCGCGTACGGCGAGCAGCCCCAGGGCGACGGTGGCGACCATGAAGACCCCGAAGACGGAGGTCGCGACGGCGGCGTTCACCGGCGGTCACCCCGCCGGGTCAGCCACACGGCGACGGGGGTCAGCAAGGTCGCCCCGAGCAGCCAGAGGAAGAGGAACGGCAGCCCGAGAACGACGGGCCGGACCCGGTTCACGAACGGCAGCGCCCCGAGGTAGAGCACGTAGGGGACCAGCAACCACAACAACTGCGGACGTCGTCTGAGCACGTGGAGACACGTTAGAGGGTCGGCGGCGTGCCCGGAGCCCAGGGAGTAGCCCCCGTCGCGCCCCCGCACAGCAGTACGGTGTGGTGCATGCGCCCCGAGACTCCTGCCGACCACATCTCCGAAGCCGAGCGTCTGCTCCGCACCGCGGCGCAGTACCCCGAGGACCACGAACCGCTGCTCCTCCAGGCGGCGGCCCACCTGGAACTCGGCGGCGACCGCGACCGCGCCGCGACGCTCTACGACGACCTGCTCGCCGACCCCGGCACCGAGCACCCGCACCTGGTGAAGGCGCTCAGCGCCGCGAACCTGTGGGAGTACGGCCACGAGGCGGAGGCCCGCGCGCTGATCGAAGGCGTCCGGGTGGCGGCCCCGCAGGAGGCGGCCCCGTGGGAGATCGCGGCGGAGACGCTGGAGGCCCACGACGAGCTGGAAGCGGCGCACGACCTCTTCTCCACGGCCCTGCGCCTGCTGATCGCCCCCGGCGAGGAGGTCCCGTACGCGACCCAGTCGCTGCTGACCGGCCGCCACCGGGTGCGCCGTCTGATGGGCGTCGGGCACGACGCCTGGGACGAGCTCGCGGACACGCTGCACACGGCGGCGGTCCCGCTGGACGAGCTCCACGACCCGAAGCGGCTGTGGTCCCTGGGCTCCTCGGACCCGGGCGAGCTGCGCGCCGAGATCACCCGCCTCCGTGCCGAGCTGGGCACCTACCGCACGGCGTTGTCGCGCCCCTTCCCGGTGGCGGTGCTGCACTGGCCGGCCGCCGAATTCCGCGAGCTCCTCACGGCGTACCCCCGCCTGGGCAGCGAATACGCCTCCCACCCGGACCACCTGGCCCGCCTGGAGACGGCCCTGCGCGACCTCCAGGCGGCGGGCACCCCGAACCTCGGCATCGTCCGCGGCACGGTCCCCTCCTACGAGGCCTTCGCCGCCTCCGAATCCGCCTCCCCGGCCGACCCGGACCTCCTCCCCCAATACGCCACGACCCTGGCCGCACGCGGCCGTGCGGTGCCGTGGCCCCCGGCGAAGAGCGCGGAGTGCTGGTGCGGGTCGGGGGAGTCGTACCGGGGGTGCCATGGGGGGCGGGTGTAGGGGACCGCAGTCCGGGGCGGGGGCGCACGGGCTGCGGCTGCCCCCGGGGGCGGGGGCTGCGGGGGGAGCACGCGGGCTTGGGGCTGCAACCGGGGGCGGGGCTCCTGGGCGGTGTGGGGCGGCCGGAATGCGGATGTCCGGGTACACCCCGGCTCCGTACCCTGCCCCCATGCCCGAACTCCAGCGCCTGCGCCCCGACCACGCCCCGGCCGTCCTCGCGTTCGAGAAGGCCAACCGCGCGTTCTTCGCCGCGTCGGTCCCGGACCGCGGCGACGCCTACTTCGCCGACTACCCGCCCCGCCACGATGCGCTGCTCGCCGAACAGGCCGCGGGGACCTGCCACTTCCACGTCCTGGTGGCGGAGGACACGAGCGAGGTCCTGGGCCGCTTCAACCTGATGGACGCCACCGCCGGCACGGCCGAACTCGGCTTCCGCCTCGCGGAGAAGGCCACGGGCAGGGGCCTGGCGACGACCGCCGTGCACGACCTCTTCGCGCTGTGCCGCACGACGTACGGCCTGACGCGGCTCACCGCGAGGGCGGCGGTGCGGAACGCGGCGTCGCACGGGGTGCTGAGGAGGGCCGGCTTCGTGGAGACGGGGGAGGCGGTGGCGCTGAACGGGGAGCGGGGGGTGGGGTTCGTGCGGGTGCTGGGGCGGTGACGGCGTAACGCGGACGCATTTGTCACCGGTATTCCCGGCTGTCCCACCTTTGCAATACCATCACATCGCATCTACTCATCAGGGCCGCACCTCCCCACGCAGGTCTCAGCTCTGTGTGCGCGAGGAAGGCTTCATGGTGCCGTATCAGCCCTCTGCCGACTGGCAGTTCGAGGTCCCCACCACCGGCACCAAACGGCTCCCGCCCGCCGCCCGGTACGTCGAGTCGCTGACGCACCAGGGATACGGATTCGAGGCGGCCATCGCCGACCTCGTGGACAACTCCATCGACGCGGGTGCCCGTAACGTCGTCGTCAGCCTGCTGCGCGACGACGACCGGCTGGTCAGCCTCCTCGTCATCGACGACGGCTGCGGCATGGACGACGCCGCGCTGGACACCGCGATGACCGTGGGCGGCAGACAGGGCTACGACGACACGGCGCTCGGCCACTTCGGCGCCGGGCTCAAGGCGGCGTCCCTGTCGCACGCCGACTCGCTCACCGTGATCAGCCGCACCAAGCGCAGCCCGTCCACCGGGCGCCGCTGGCTGACGGCCCGAGCCCAGGCCGACTTCAGCTGCGACATCGTCGACCCCGGGTACTGCCAGGATCTCGTCGACCGTTACGACGGGGTCATCCAGTGGCACGGCACGATCGTGCGCTGGGACCGGGTCCGCGCCTTCGAGACCATCACCACCGGCCAGGCCGACCGCTACCTCAACGACGCGATCGAGAAGCTGGAGACCCACCTCGGGCTCTACCTCCACCGCTTCCTGGCCCGAGACGGCTTCAACATCGACATCGTCGTGGAGGACGTGCGGACCAAGGAGGAGCTCGACCATCGCGGGGTCGAACCGATCGACCCGTTCGGCTACCGGGTGCCCGGCCGCGCCGGCTACCCCCGTACGTACACCGCTCCCGTCGAGGGCGTCGGCCCGGTCCCGCTGACCGCGCACATCTGGCCGCCGAAGTCGCCGCTGGTCAGCTTCCGGGGCATCGGCCCGCTCGCCGAGCGCCAGGGCTTCTACATCTACCGCAACGACCGGCTCGTCCAGGCCGGCGGCTGGAACGGCACCCGCAGCCCGGAGAGCCACCTCGCGCTCGCCCGGATCGCCGTCGACCTGCCGTCCGCGCCGAACGACGTCTTCAACCTCACGGTGAAGAAGGACGGCGTGACCGTCACCCCCGCGTTCGCCCGCGGCCTGGAGCAGGCCGTGGACTCCGCCGGACACACCTTCGCCGCGTACGTGCAGGAGGCGGCGCTGACGTACCGCGAGGCGGCCCGGCGTGCCACCGAGCCGCAGCGCAAGGCGGTGCTCCCGGCGGGCAAGGGGATCGACCCGAAGCTCCGGCGGACGCTGCGCGACGAGCTGCCGGAGCTGGAGGGCGAGGACCCGATCGCGTTCCGCTGGGACAGCCTGCCGTCCGACGTGTTCTTCGAACTCGACCGGGAGCGGCGGGAGGTGCGGCTCAACAAGGAGTACCGGCAGGTGCTCAACGGCGGCCGGCGCGGAGGGCTGAACGACGCACCGGTGATCAAGAGCATGCTCTATCTGATGGTCAACGAGATCTTCCAGAAGGAACGGGTCCGCGCCGTCCACACCGACAACGTGGCGCTCTGGAACAGCGTCCTGGTCACGGCGGCCCGTTGCGAGACGGAGCGCTGAGCGCCCCTCCCCCGCCCGCCCGTCCCCGCAGCCGATCCGAGAGAGCCGCCCGCCATGACCGACCACCTGTTCACCCTGCACGGCGATGTGCTGGCCGCCATGCGACGGGGGCCCAAGCCCTTCGCCAAGCTGGCCTTCGTGCTCTCGGAGGACGAGGAGCCCGCCGACACCGCGCTCTCCCACTTCCAGGACCGCGTCCTGGGCGCGGATCCGGGTGACGGGCTGATCGCGCTGTGGCACCGCACCCTGACCGCCTGGGACCTGGCGGAGCGGGCCGACTGGTCGGCGGCCCCGCCCCGTACGGACGAGCGCCGCGCGGACACGTACACCCGGCTGGGCTTCGGCCCCGGGCTGCGCAAGGCGCTCGACAGCGCCGTCCCGGTTTTCAAGGAGCCCGGGCCGACGGTGATCAGCAAGGAGTTCGCCTCCTGGTACACCCGGGACGCGGCCGCCGCGCGCTCCTTCTACTGGAAGTCGTACGAACGGCTGCTGCGGAGCAAGGGCTGGTCGGACGCGGCGGTCTCCGGTCTCGACGAGGCGAGCCACGCCGTGGTCGAGCGGCTCTCCGACCCCACCCGCCCCGAGGCGTACGGGGCGCGCGGCCTCGTGGTGGGCTACGTCCAGTCGGGCAAGACCGCCAACTTCACCGGCGTCACCGCGAAGGCCATCGACGCGGGATACCGCCTGGTCATCGTCCTCGGCGGCACGCTCAACCTGCTCCGGGGCCAGACCCAGCGCCGGCTGGACATGGAGCTCATCGGCCGGGAGAACATCCTGCGCGGCGCCGACCCGGAGGACCCGGACGCCCTGGTCGGCATCGACTACCAGGAGGACGCGGACTGGCCGGAGAAGTTCGTCAGCCACGGCGGCAGGCCCTCCGCACTCGGCGCCTTCGACATCGAGCGCCTCACCACCCGGGACGACGACTACAAGAGCCTGCTGCGCGGCATCCGCGCGCTCGAATTCGAGAAGCAGTCGCGCACCGAGCCGCTGTACGCACCGGCCAACCTGCACCGCGCGGCGGCCCGGATCATGGTCGTGAAGAAGAACAAGTCCGTACTGGGCAAGCTCATCGCGGACCTCAGGCGGATCGGCCCGATCCTCTCCGAGATCCCCGCGCTGATCATCGACGACGAGTCGGACCAGGCGTCGGTCAACACCACGGACCCGAAGAAGTGGGAGGAGGGCAAGGTCACCCGTACGGCCATCAACGGCCAGATATCCCAGCTGCTCGGGCTGCTGCCCCGCGCCCAGTACGTCGGCTACACCGCGACCCCGTTCGCCAACGTCTTCGTGGACCCGGGCGACGGCGAGGACATCTTCCCGCGTGACTTCCTCGTCTCGCTGCCCCGCCCGACCGGCTACATGGGCGTCCAGGACTTCCACGACCTCGACACGGACGAGGGCACCGCGGAGGAGACGCACGTCCGGGGCATCTACGAGGACACCGGCGACCGCCTCCAGGAGGCGATGGACGCGTTCGTCCTCACGGGCGCGCTCAAGCTGTACCGCGCCGACCGGGGCGTCCCCGAGGGGCCGTTCCGGCACCACACGATGCTCGTCCACGAGTCGGTGCGCATGGCCGAGCACACGGCCCTCGCCCTGCGGATCAGCACCATGTGGCACCAGGCCGCCTACACCAGCCGCCAGGGCCACGACCGCCTGGCCGCCCTCTTCGCCTCGGACTTCCACCGCTTCGCCGACGCGGACCTGCCCACCCCGGAGTCGTACGAGGAACTGAGGGCCTATGTCTCGGCCGCCCGCCGGCTCATCAACGCCGGCGGCACCCCCGTCCTGGTGGTCAACGGCGACACCGAGCGGGACTACGACCAGCCCGACCTGGACTTCGAGCGCACCCCGCACGTGTGGAAGATCCTGGTCGGCGGCACGAAGCTCTCCCGGGGCTTCACGGTGGAGGGCCTGACGGTCACGTACTACCTCCGTGCCACCCGGCAGGCGGACACCCTGATGCAGATGGGCCGCTGGTTCGGCTTCCGCCCCGGCTACCGGGACCTGGTCCGCCTCTACATCGGCCGCGAGGTCCCGGTCGGCAGAACGGGGACGATCGACCTCTACGAAGCCTTCGAGGCCATCTGCCGCGACGAGGAGACGTTCCGCGCCCAGCTGACCCGCTACGCGACCCTGGTGGACGGCAAACCCCAGGTCACCCCCGCCCAGATCCCCCCACTGGTCTCCCAGCACCTCTCCTGGATCCGCCCGTCGGCCCGCAACAAGATGTTCAACGCCGAACTGGTGGAGATCCGCTCCCCGGGCCAGTGGGTGGAACCGACCGCGTACCCGGTGGGGGCGGCGGAGCTGCGGGGGAACGTGGGGGCCTGGGGGGTGGCGTTGGGGGCGCTCAGCGAGGACCTCTCCGTGTTCGTGACCGTCCCCGGGAACGACCGGGGCAGCTACACCCGCTACCCCGCCCGGACGGCGGTTCTCAGCCATACCGAGCTGCTGGACATCGTGAGCGGCCTGAACTGGGGGCGCCCGGATCTCTTCGCCCCTCATCTGGCGTATCTGCGGGATACGAGCGACACCGGCTGCACTACGGACGACTGGACACTGATCCTTCCCCAGACCACGGGGCCAACCAGCGTGTCCGCCAGCATCCTCGGCAGTCAGCCCCTCACCCTGGTCCAGCGCAAGCGGAACGGCCGCGGCGTGTTCAACCGCATCTCCGGTGTAGCCCACCGCCAGTCTGCCGAGCGCATCGCCGGACTCCGCGCACTGAGCGACGACGACCCGTTCGCCACTCAGTTTCACCGGCCGCGCCGTGGAGCCGTGCTCCTCTACCCGGTCATCGATCCCAGCGTCGGAAGGCCGGAGGATCTCGTGACAGACGGCAGTATCGACCCCGGCAAGGTCGTGCTGGCTGCGGCGTTCATCCCAGCCGTCAGCACGACGGACAAGCCGGTACCCTACGTTCGCTTCCGGGCGGTCGACTCGTCCCGGCCTGGTGAAGCCACTATTGAAGTGCGATGAACGTGATCCTGGAGTGACCGCAGTGCCTGACCCCGCAGAGTGGACCCCGCCAGACGGCTCGTGGGCCTCGTCTGCGGCGCGCCGCCGGAACATGCAGGCGATCCGCAGCCGCGACACACAGCCGGAACGGCTGATCCGCCGGCTCGTCCATGCGAACGGCCTGCGCTACCGGGTCGCCGCCCGGCCTCTGCCGGACCTGCGCCGGACGGCAGACCTGGTCTTCCGTCCGGCGAAAGTCGCTGTGTTCATTGACGGCTGTTACTGGCACGGCTGCCCTGAACACTACGTCCCGCCCAAGACCAACCCGGGCTACTGGTCAGACAAAGTGGCCCGGAACATGGCCCGGGACCGCGACACTGACAAACGGCTGGCCGAGGCCGGGTGGACCGTCCTGCGGTTCTGGGAACACCAGGACTCAGACGTGTGCGCCCTGGAGATCGTCAGCACTGTCCGCGAGCGCCGGCGCCACCTGCCCGGGTAGTGCCCCAGCGGTCTCCGCCTTGCGGCGATCGCGTTCATGGGCGGCACGCAGCACGTCCGCGATGGCCTTGCCTACTGCGGCGGCGACGGGCGGGGGAAAGGCATTCCCAACCTGCCGGTACTGTGCGGTCTTTCCACCGGAGAATTTCCAGTTGGCCGGGAAACCCTGAATGATCGCGGCCTGGTCGACCGTGAGCATGGGACCTTCCTTCCGGAAAAGATCCCGGTCCCAGGACTTCTTCCTCATGCCTTCCTCGTGGGAGTTGGCAACTCCCACACCGGAAACGCCCAGAAGCCCCCAGGCGGTCTTCGCGCGGCTCGGCCCGAGGTCGGCGCCACCGTGTTTCTTCGAGCCGCCAACCAGGGTGGGAGCTACACCAAAATCCTTTTTCTCCTCAGCCTGCCGCGCCTTTACTTTCCAGTTCTCGTGGCATTCTTTCGCCAGATCCGCGATTTCCCCGCCCATTTTCTTAAAGGGGGCATACCGGGCCTTCATGGAATCTTTGAGCGCCTGAAAAACACTTACCGGGATTCCCGTGGCCGTCGGCCATACGAACTTCAGGTCACCGAGCACATCCTTGCGGATGGCTACCAGAACGGCCCGGGGGCGCAGCTGGGGAACGCCAAAATCACTGGCTTCCAGGACCTCCCACTCGCAGACCCGGTAGCCAAGCCCCTCGAAGTCCTCAACAATGCCCGTGACCGGGTGAGTAGCCCAGCCACCCTGAAGGCGCGCTTCGATATAGGTGCGGTACTCCTCGAATTTCGCGTCCTTGATACCGCGCACGTTCTCGATCATTACCGCTTCAGGGCGAAGCTCGTCAGCAAGCTCAAGAATGCGCGGGAAGAGGTCGCGCTCATCATCCTTCCCGAGTTGCTTGCCAGCGTGCGAGAAGGGCGGGCATGGCACGCCGCCCGCGAGAAGGTGCAGCTCCCCCTTACCGAGAGGTCTTCCCAGATACTTCTGCGCCTTCTTCAGGTCAGGCTCGCGATCACCCCCGGAAGCGATGGGAACGAAGTGGTTCACATCGCCAGAGATGACATCGCAGTAATCTCGCTCCCACTTCCACTCTTCCAGGGAAGCGATGTTCTCCTGGAGCGTCTGCGAGGCATACGGATCGATCTCCACCAGCGCGAGATGCTTGAAACCGGCCTGGTGCAGACCGATGGCCTGCCCTCCAGCCCCCGCGCAGATCTCGATCGAGGTCAGCACGTCGTCACTGGGACCCATCGGCTCCGGTCTCCTCATTCGCACGTTCAGCGTTCGAGCCTCGCCGGGCCAGAACAGGCCAATATTGACAGGCAAGACTGGAAGAGCCTACCTGCCCCCACCGGCCGGAGGCTTCCCCCGAGACGTGCCCTGCGGCAGCCTCGGCAGACGAAGCAGGGCTTCACCTCCGGCACGGAGCCCAGCATATTCGAACAAACGAGCTAGTGCTGGCCTGATCCCATTTGTCTGCCGCAGGCCCCGTGCCAGACAGGGCACAGGGGCAGCAGCGCCTCCGGGAGCAACCGCCACACGTCCGTGCACAGCCCTGCCGTCACGGCATGACCCGGTACCTCCAGCCGAACGGACTCCCAGCGGCCGTGCCCCGACTGGTCGGCGGGCACGGACGAGCGAAGCCAGGCCCGGTCGACCGTCGCGACGTTCAGCGGGCGCCCGTCGCTGCCGACGAGGACAGCGGCGAGGCACCAGCAGTCGTCCTTCGCCATCACCTCGTACTCGTGACGCGTCAGGTGGATCACGAGGCGAGTCGGGTCAGTGGTCGACTTGACCTCGATGTGCGCCCGCTCAGAGGCGAACCGGGCTGCCTGTATGTCGTATCCGTACGCGTCGGACTCCGCAGCCACATGCCTCACGTGCGGCACTCCCCCTTCGCGGAGTAACCGGAGCAGCGCCTGCTCACCGGCGGCACCCACGGCCCGGCGCGCTTCCTCTCCGGCCCTGCTCCACACCACCGGGGGCTCGCCGTCCGTCGCCTCACTCTCTCCGATGTCCACGACGGGCCGTCCCGCGGTGGTCACCATGCCTGTACGCCTGAGCCAGGCAAGGCCCTCCGCGTACTGGGCAGGGGTGAGATCCGCGTAATCCGGGTGATGGGTGAGAAGCGCCCGTACCCGTGGCACCCCGGCGACGCGCAGCTCAGCCAGCCAGCGGCGCGCCGCACGGCGCGTCGCTTCAGTGGGCGGCGACAGCACTGACGTGATTCAGCAGAGCGCGGACGTCAGCCATGTCCATCCCCGCCGCGCCGGAGGGCTCGTCTTCCAGGTCGGCCAACTGCTGGACGGCGGGATCGTCCAGAATGCGCCCCATGAATTCAAGTTTCTCCTCAAGCCGCATGGCGACCACCTCATCGATCGTGCCTTCGACGGCGAGCACGGTGACGCGCGTCTGCGTACCGGGGGCCAGTCCGAGACGGTGAATGCGGTCCAGACTCTGCAGGAAACGGCCCGCCATGAAGTCGCGGTCGACATACACCGCGTCATGGCAGATGTGGTGGAGGCTGATGCCCTCACCGAGAGTTGCCGGGTTGGACAGGAGTACGTGGCAGTCGGGATCCTCGCGGAACCGCCTGATCTGCTCTTCACGGTCTGGCGTACCGCCGTGGACGACTGCCGGCCGGTACGCACTGAACAGAGTTTCCATGGTGGTGATGCTGCGGACAAAGGTGGTCCACACAAGGGTTTTGCGTCCCATCGCGGCATTGGCCGCGACAATATTGAGAGCCTCTTTGTACTTAGGCGACAGCTCGTGCGCCGGCAGGTTGCGCATCAACGCATACAAGGATTCGCCTTCTGGCACTTTGAGCGGCGGAACTTGATAAACCAGAGGCTCGTGGCGACTCTCGCCCTCGATAAGCAGCGCCGGGCTGGTGGCCGCCATCAGAAGCCGGAGCATGGCCTTCCCCAGGGCATCGAACTCATCCCGCGATGCTTCCGCCCTCGCTGTGAACCGGCCCACCAGCGCGTCGTACACCTCACGGTGCAGTTCCGGCATCTTGAGGCGCCGGATCCGGGTCTCGAAGGGCGGCAGCCCCAGCTCCTTCTTCGTCGTCCGCGTGAACAGCGGCCTCAGCACGGAACTCGCGTACGCTAGATCGCCGCCCGCGACCGCCTCGGTCACCACCCTGCGCCCATGGCCGGGCCAGACGAACGACAGCAGATTCTCCAGGTCCCGGGCCCCGTTCGGAGCCGGAGTACCTGTCAGGATGAGGCGCCGGCGGGTGAGCGGGCCAAGCGCCATGCAGGCGCTGCCATACGTCCCCCGCGCTCCCAGCTTCATCCGGTGCGCTTCATCCAGGATCATCATGGACGGCGTGCCCCGCAGCCAGTCCGCCAAGGCCGCCAGCGACCGGTCAAGGCGCTCATAGTTGATGATCAGGATCTCGGCCCTGTGATCAGGGCTCTTCCCCATAACAACCGTACGCGGCGGTTCGTTGAAACACAGCTCACTCTCGGAGAGCCACGACTCGTAAGCGGACTTAGGGCTGACTACCAGAAGTCGGTGGACCTCTCCGCGCTCGCGCATCGCCGCGTATACCGCCAGGCCGACGCGGGTCTTCCCGGCACCGGGGACGCTGAAGTTGGCACCGTGCCGGAGGGACAGCAGCCGTGCGAGGTCCCTGCGCTGAAACTCCGTGAGGGCGGCACACCAGCCTGCACCGAGCGCCGTATACGCAGCACCTTCGTCCCACATCCCAGCCGTCTGGGGCGACTGGAGCTGCTCCTCGGCACGGTCGGCGTCATCGAGTACTTCCCCGACCAGGGCGCTGAGTTCGTCCGACCACACCACGCCTTCCGGGTGGGGCCAGTCCGCCAGGGCGTCGATACCTACCAGGAAGTCATCGAGGTCCAGCTCCAGGGCGAGGCGGCCACGCGGACTGCCGCTGGGAAACTTGGCTGAGAGCCGCGTGAGATCGCTGCGGTATGGCTCGGCGACACGCAGGAGGGCCTTGGTCCGCGTGACATCGAAGCCGATGTGCAGGGACGATTCGTCAGCAGTCATGGTCACGAGGGCTCCTGCCGTACGGCCTCACGCAGCCATTCGACGCCCTCACCCGGCACCTCAATGGTCCGAGCCGTGGCCTGGGCCAGCTTCTTCAGCGTAGCCCTGAGCTTGAGCACCGCCTCGTCCAGCGCCTCCTCGTCCAGGCTGCGGGCCCCGCTCGCCAGCACCATGTCGGTGATGCACTGCTCGATGTCCTGACAGGCGTCGTTGAGACGGTCGGGAGCAGCCTGCTTACGCTTGCGGACGCGGGCGTCCTTTCCGGCGGGCTCAAGCGCGGCCTCCACCGCTTTGTGCGCCGCCTCGAAGACAGACGACGCCGCCTCCACCTGGGCAGCGGGTACCTTCGCCTGGGCCCGGACCACCGCTTTGGCCCGGAGCACGGAGTCAGTGAAGGCGCGGGCCGCGGCAACCTGCGGCGCTTCGGCCTTCACCGACCGGTTGATGCCGGGGATGACACGCCCGGGAGCGGCTGCGGGGGCGGGCTTCAGCGCGTCCGGAAGTCGGTGCTCCAAGTACCGATTACGGAAGTCCGCTTCGATGAGACGGACATCGGTCTTGGAGAAGTTCATCACGATGGCCGCGAGACGGTTCTCCTTCAGCAGCTCGGCCTTCTGCACATCAGACTTGGACTCCTTGGCATAAGCGCGGTGCACCTCACGGAGCCGCTCCTGAGCGTCCTCGAAGTCAAGGAGCCTCAGCTGTACGCCCTCAGCCGCCGACCTGTCGCTCAGATCCCGGAGGCAGGAAAGTACCCACAGGTCCTGCTCAGCGGTCGATTCCCGGATGCGGAAGTCCCGGGCGACCTCCTTAAGCGGGCGGCCGGCCTCGACCTGCTCGTCGATGGTGAGCAGCCGGTTGATGTACGAGTACGGGCGACGGGTGTCATGGCGCAACTGGAGGGACAGCTCGACACGGTTAATGTCCGCCCAGGTGCATGAGTCCGGCAGGACAGCCACCCGGATCTCAGCTACGGCAAGCTCTCGCAGCGCCGCCGCCCTCGTGTTGCCGTTGACCAGAATGCCCTCGCGGGTGATCAGCCCGGGTTCGTTCTGCCGGAAGTCTGCGAGGCTCTCCTTCAGCGCATCGAAGTCCTTGTCCCGCTTCGAGGGGTCAGAGGGCTCAGCCTTCAGAAGGTGATCGAGATAGTTCTGGCTCTCGTCGCTCCACGGGTCTTCATCCAGCCGGCGGTCCAACTGCGGATCGTAGCTGCGCTGTGCACGGATGCGGTGTGTGCCGGGGTTGTAGTACAGCGAGTCCACCGGCATATCGATGACTTGCACCACCTGC
The DNA here is from genome assembly GCF_007096885.1 of Streptomyces sp. 130. Classification (GTDB taxonomy): domain Bacteria; phylum Actinomycetota; class Actinomycetes; order Streptomycetales; family Streptomycetaceae; genus Streptomyces. Next base: position 225,783 of record NZ_VJNO01000002.1, read on the forward strand.
GGCTTCGTCCGCCACTCGATGGTCAGCGTCTCCTGCAGCCCTCCGCCGGCGGCCACTTCCCTGAGACGCTGCTCAACGGTCACCTTGTTCTTCTCAGCATGCGGCGGCAGACCGAAGTCCCCGGCGTTGTTGCTCACGGTCCGTTCTCCTCTTACTTGAAAGGTTCATCTCAGCTCATGGCGGGGCCGCCGGGGCGGGCGGCCCCGCCATGAGCTGAGAGCCGGTCTCAGGCGGGCGGAAGTCCGAGGGCCTTGCGCACCTCGTCGCGGGAGTCCGCCGGCAGCGTACGGAAGTCGGCCCAGGCGCGCTCCACGGGGCTGAACTCACGTTCGTCGGCGGCGACCCAGGCCGTAAGCGTCTGCCGCTGCAACCCGCCGAGCTTGGAAATCTCCTCCAGAACAGCCCCCAGGTCGGCCTCGTGGAAACGGCCCCCCACGCGGCAGCGGTGGCACTCGGCGATGGGCTGCACCACTGAGGTGCCAGTGGGGAGCTTCACCTTCCGCCGGGCGATGTCGAGCTGGGCGGTCTCGAAGGTGCCGGCATACTCCTGTCCGGGCGTGATTCCGCACGACCGGCAGCGGTTGCCGTCACGGGCCAGGATCTTCCGGCGCTGGGTGTCCGTAAGGGACGAGCTGTCCTTGGTGGCCTTGCCCGGTTCCCAGACAGGCTGCCCCTGCGCGACGAACCGCTGTTCACTCTGCCCCAGGCCGGGGTCCTCCCTGTGGGTCACGATCTGCCACCCGTAGCCACGCAGGTCGCGGACGCGGCGATCCGCCTGGGCGATGCCAGGAAAAGCCTTCTTGACGTCCTCCTTGGTGAAGACGTTGCCCTCCCCCACCACGGTCAGCAGCCAGAGCGCCGCGCGCTTCATCGTTCCGAGCTTTCCGTCCTGCCACGACGGCAGAGTCATCCGGACCCCCTTATGTCAGATGCATAGCTGTCAGGTGCATAGCAATGCCCGGGAGCGCCGGGTGGCCGACCTCCCTTTCCGGGCATCACCACTCTGACTGCCTGACGGTCACTACGCCAGGTTCCGCAAGGTTTCGAGGCCTTACGGAAAACATCCACACCTTCCCGAAAGGCCACTGCCTCAGCCACAATTGATGCCCATCTGCCGCCCCCGAATGAACAGAAGGTGTGCGTGACCTCCAATCGAAAGTCCTGGAAGGAACTGCCGCCCCGGATCACCGCCGCCCACCGGGCCCTGGTAACAGCGCTGCGAGAGGTAAGGGAATGCAGCCCGCGCACACAGGCAGACATCGCTAGGGACGCCCATCAGGAACCGACAACCCTCTCAAACCACCTAAACGGTGGCCGCATCCCGGACATAAGGCTTCTGCGGGACTTCTACGCGGTGGTAGAGAAGGACGCCTCAGCGGCAGGACACGGACCACTGCCCCACACCTTGGACGCTCTCTACGGACTCCGCGTTCACGCCAGGAAGAAGCACTGCGCGTGCTGCACAGTCGGCTACCCGACGACGTCCGAAGACGCAGGACGAGAGCAGCCGGCTTCACCCACCGTCGAAAATCCCGGGCTGGCACGGGCCCGGCGCCTGCGCCGCCGCACCCTGCGGCGCGAGATCCCGCTGGCGCCAAAGCAGAGCGGGGTGCCGGTCCCCCTGCCAGAGGGGGACCGGCACCCCGTAGATGCCGCGGAGCTCACCTGGCCAGAGACGAAACTGGTGGCTGGATACCTCGCCGCTGACCGAAAGCACGATGCTGGCTTTCTGCTCTGGCGGGCGGGCATGTCCTACGCCGCTGCGGACATCGTCAAAGCCGTGGCGTCGTGCCATGCCGCTGGGCTGCGCGACGCCGCCGAAGCCATACTGATCAACGTCGCAGAACGCGCCGACCGCCAGGCGGTGTTGAACGTCGCCGCGGCCTTGGTCGACGCCGGCCGGCACGAGGATGTGGCGTTCGTGCTGTCGGCTGCGATGCGCGCCTCGTAGCGGTTCCGCCACCCTCAGCCCGCCAACTCCGTCTCACAGACTGCCGCGGGTGCCCCCAATCCCGGCGCCTCCCCCACCGTCCACACCGCCCGCACCTCCATCCGGCTCATCCGCCACCCCTCGTCCGTACGCCGGAACCGGCCCTCGTACACCCCGCCCACCGTGAAGAGCGGGTCGGCTCCCTCGCCGCGGGCGCGGAGGGTGGACTCGCGGTGTACGTGGGTCATGTGGGCGTTCCAGGTGACGTCGGCCGTGCGGGCGTCCGGGGCGGGGCGGACGAGGACGTCGGAGGAGGTGTGGAGCGTGGCTGCGAAGCGGTTAACTGCTTCTTCCGCGAGGCGGACCGCTGCGGCGCTGGTGGCCGCGCCGACCGGGGTCGTCACATGGAGGTCGCCGGTGAAGTAGGCGTCGGCCCAGCCCTCTTCGAAGCGGCGCTCGTCCAGCGCGCGGAAGAATCCGCTGATGAGGGCGGCGATCTCGACGTGGTCCTGCGGGTCCGGGGCGGTGCTCGTCTCGTTCATGGCCCGATCGTGCGACCTCGACCAAGCTTGAGGTCAAGGGCTCCGCCCGGGCGTTACGCTCACGCCACGTCCCGCCCCGCCCGCCCGCACCCGAGGGAGTCTCATGGCGGCCCCGCCCCTTCTCTTCCTGGACATCGACGGACCGCTCAACCCGTACGCCGCGCAGCCCGAACGCCGCCCGGCGGGCTACACCACCGTCCGCGTCCCCCGGGACGCCGTCGCCGCTACAGCGCACGGGGTGCTCCAGTCCCCCGCGAGGCCGTTGCGGGTGTGGCTCAACCCCGGTCACGGCGCCGCGCTGGCGGCGCTCGGGTACGAGCTGTGCTGGGCCACCACCTGGATGAACGACGCGAACACCTGGATCGGGCCCGTCCTCGGCCTCCCCGAGCTGCCGTTCGTCGACTTCGGGGACGGGTTGTTCCGTGAGCGTCCCGACGGGGTGCACTGGAAGTGCGAGGCGTTGCTCGCGTACGCCGGCGGGCGCCCCTTCGCCTGGGTCGACGACGAGCAGAGCGACGCCGACCACGCCCACGTGAGCGCCCATCACCCGGCCCCGGCGCTCCTCCACCACGTCAACCCGCGCATCGGGCTGCGGGACGACGACTTCACCGCCCTGGCCTCCTTCGCCGCGTCCCTCCCCCATGCCGCCTGAGCGGAAGCGCCGGCGGACCGGGCCGGAATCCCGCTTTCCCCGGAGCGCCCCACGCGCGACCATGGACCCCATCAGCGAGGGCCCGCAGTCCGCGGCCCCTCCGGCGGAGCGGGGGAAGTCATGGTTCTGGTCATCGCGGTGGTAGTCGGTCTCGTCGTGGTCCTCGGCGCATGCCTCGTGGCCCTGCGGATGCGCGGCGGCTCCGGCGCGCGCGGGGCCTGGGAGCGCGGGGCGGCCGGGCAGGGGCAGGCGCAGGGCCTGGCGCACGGGCACGCGCAGAGCCAGAACATGGGACCGTACGGGGGCTGAGCGCGGGCCGGCGGTGCGGCGGTGGCCGCGGCCCGAAGGCGCGCCCCGCGTCCCAGCCGAGTGATTTTTTACGGGCTCCGCAACGCCGGCCGGTCGCTTCACTGCCCCAGGGACGCGACCAGCCGCTCCAGTGACCTCCGAGCGGGCGGCCCCCACGTCGACTTGCCGTTGGGCAGCCCCCGGTCGCCGTCGTCCGCGATGAGCAGGGCGCTGAGTGCGCGCAGGACCGCCCACCCACGCGCGCGGCGAAGAGTCGCCACGTCCGGGGTGGGGCAGTAGGCGGCGTGGAAGCGGTCGGCGGCGTTGTCCGGGAGCAGGTTCCAGGCGGCGGAGAGGTCGCAGGCGGGGTCGCCCGCGAAGAGGTCGCCGAAGTCGACGACCCCGCAGAACGTGCCGTTGGCCGTCAACACGTTGGCGGGATGCAGGTCGCCGTGGAGCCACAGCGCGGGCCCGCCCCAGTCGGGAGCGGCGACCGCGTCCTGCCACACGCTGCGGACGCCGTCGGGATCGGGGATCAGGCCCCGCCCGGTGACTGCGGCGAGCGCCTGGGCGAAGTGGTCCCCGTAGGGCCCGAGGGGCCCGCCCCGCCCCCGCCCGACGGGCGCTTCGGCCGGGGCAGGCCGGTGCAGGGCGCTGAGAAACCGGGCCAACGTGTCGGCCGCGTCCTCCGCGTGCGTCGCCGGGACCCGGTCGGCCGGCTCCCCGGGCACCCAGGTGGTGATCAGCCAGGGCCGCGGGAAGCGTGCGGACGGTACGCCGAGGCGCTGCGGCACGGGGACGGGCAGAGGAAGGTCCGGGGCCAGCCCGGGGACCCAGGCGTGCTCCTTCAACAGCAGCTCGTCGGCGGACTCCGTCGCCCACGGCAACCGTACGGCGAGCTCGTCCCCCAGCCGCCACAGCTGGTTGTCCCAGCCACGTGCGGCGAGGCTGAGGGGGAGATCGGCGAGGTCGGGGTGCTGGTCGCGGAGGAGGGCGCGGATGAGGTCGGGGGTGAGGGAGGTGGGGGCGTGGGTCATGCGAACCACCGTAGTCACGCGGACTCCGGTGCGTCCCGGGCTATTTGCTACCCGTGCGCGTGAGGACGTACGTATGGCCGACGTCGGGGTCCCCGTAGAAGGAGAACAGCTTCACCTCCTTTTCGCGCTGCGAACGGTCCACGTAGAGGTACCAGTTGTACGAGGACGGCGGCTGGGTGTCCTCGGCGGTCCCAGGGGCGCGCCTGTCCACCCGTGCCGGCGCCTTCAGCGCGAGCCGGACGACCTGCCCGCCCTCGCTGTCGGCCAGCCGCCAGGCCCCCGTACCGGAGAGGCGCCAGCCCTCGTCGTAGGCGAAGTCCTGCCCGTCGAGCTTCCTGACCGCCGCCGTCCCGTCCTCGCGCAACTCGACACGGGCGCCCTCGGCGTTCACCCAGCCGCCGGTGACCTCGGTGGCTGTGACGTCATGGACGCCGGTCCCGCCGTAGTACTGGGCGGGCCCGGCACACGCCACCAGAAGCCAACCGAACGCCACCACCCCGACACGCACGTAGCACCCGCCTGCCACTGAACCTCCCCTCCCGCCAACCGCGTTGCGCGTTGAACACGTTCAACCATATGGCCGCGCGGTGACCCTGGGGCCTGCGGGGGCTTGGTGCCCACCCGTTCGGGCAGGCGCGGCGAACGCCTGAGACGACGCACGGGGCGGGTGCGGGCGCGGGTGCATCCCGGCGCGTCGGGGATGCAGACGGGGTGGGCGAGGAGTTCACGGTCGGCGGCGGGGCCATCCCCGCGCGTGCGGGGAGCAGCTCTTGATCTTCGAGACGATCCGGGAGCCGATGGGACCATCCCCGCGCGTGCGGGGAGCAGGATCTCCGGAGCGCGGCCGGCCGGAGCAGTCCGTGGGACCATCCCCGCGCGTGCGAGGAGCAGGATCGGGGGTCCACGCTCCGCTCCTGGAACTTGGGACCATCCCCGCGCGTGCGGGGAGCAGTCCATGGGGCAGTGAAAGAATTCGCTTCGCGAAGGACCATCCCCGCGCGTGCGGGGAGCAGCGCCGGCTCGGGGACGACGGACTGTATGACCGGGGACCATCCCCGCGCGTGCGGGGAGCAGGTACTGGCCGCCGATGTGTCCGCGACCGCGTCGGGACCATCCCCGCGCGTGCGGGGAGCAGGTGCTCTCCGCCGTGCTCCAGTTCCAGCGCGAGGGACCATCCCCGCGCGTGCGGGGAGCAGAGAACAAGGCGCCCTTGCCGACGGTCCCGGGAGGGACCATCCCCGCGCGTGCGGGGAGCAGTAGATGCTGGGGCGGCACGTGTTGTACCGCTCGGGACCATCCCCGCGCGTGCGGGGAGCAGCCAGGTTCTCCTGAGTGGCGCGGTGGCGGTCCTGGGACCATCCCCGCGCGTGCGGGGAGCAGTCCGCCTCGCGTACCAGGGACATGGCATCCGAGGGACCATCCCCGCGCGTGCGGGGAGCAGAGGACGCCGCTTGGTACGTGGGACGCCGACCGGGGACCATCCCCGCGCGTGCGGGGAGCAGTCCTTGACCACGTCGCCTGTTTTTGGTGCGTGAATGAAAAGGACCATCCCCGCGCGTGCGGGGAGCAGGGCGCTCTGCGCGCTGCGGCGACCGACTGGGGGGGGACCATCCCCGCGCGTGCGGGGAGCAGTACTCAGGGTGGCGCCTGGGCGCGGTCGCTGCGGGACCATCCCCGCGCGTGCGGGGAGCAGCCGTCCTCGAAGTAGCCCTCCATCGCGGCGCTGGGACCATCCCCGCGCGTGCGGGGAGCAGTGCGCACGGGCTGCGGCGAACGTTGGTTACGGGACCATCCCCGCGCGTGCGGGGAGCAGGACGGGATTCCCGCCCTGTCCGCCCGCCGGGAGGGACCATCCCCGCGCGTGCGGGGAGCAGGCGAAGCGGGAGGTGACCTCCTCCAACACGTGGGGACCATCCCCGCGCGTGCGGGGAGCAGCCAAGGTCGTCGCCGACGGTCAGGTTGTTGCCGGGACCATCCCCGCGCGTGCGGGGAGCAGACGGCCTGGCCGGCCATCGAGTGGGCGTCCTGCGGACCATCCCCGCGCGTGCGGGGAGCAGGGTACCGACCCCCGCGACGGCGCCGACATCTCGGGACCATCCCCGCGCGTGCGGGGAGCAGCTGTCCCGGTCCGGTGCCACCGCGACGTGGGAGGGACCATCCCCGCGCGTGCGGGGAGCAGCGAAACCGGAGCACCGCATGAGCACCCAGACCGGGACCATCCCCGCGCGTGCGGGGAGCAGTCTTCGTGACCTGCGACTTTACTCCGCGGTCACGCCATTCTCGACCACTTTCAAGCATTCCGACCTTTCGCTCTAAAGGGCTATAGCGGGCACGCGTAGCAACCTAGCCACTCGGTCATCGCACTTTCGCCGCTGAACCGCCGTCCGCCCGCGTCCCTCGGTGAGGGGGCATGTTCGAGCCGGTGACTGGCCGCGTTCGCCGACGTACCAAGCGAGCACTTCGTCCGGCGCGGCTGGTCCATCGGCCGCCCCGAACCCGCCACGCGCTCACCCACCGCGTACGGTCACTGACCTGGGCGGCTGAGCTGACCGTCTGCTCGGCAGCGGTGCCTACGCCCGGCGGGGGCGGACGACGAGTTCACCGCCGCAGTTGGGGCAGGTGTGCCGCAGTTCGTCGCTGCAGGACACGCAGAACGTGCACTCGTACGAACATATCCGGGCGGACGAGTCCGGCAGCAACGCCGCTTCACAGCGTTCGCAGCGTTCACGCATCTCCAGTGCCATGACTCTCCTGAGAAGTTCACGTCCCCATAGCCCGGGTGCGGGCGGGCGCCGGACGAAGTCGGGAAACCCATTTTGAGAACAGGCGCCTTGATCGGAAAGTGCCAGCGGGAACAGCTTCGCACAAGATCCGGGCATTGCCGGAGTGCCTGAGCGAGCTGCGGATGACGCCTCCCGGCGCCCCCTCGGAGCGATCATCTGGTCGAGCAGACCCGTTCCCGCCAGCCGTCCGGCCGGCCGTCCGACCGGCCGGACACCACCCCGTCACACCCACTCCCCCACCTCATCCACCCAGACCCGCTCCCCCTCCCCCCGCACGGACACCCCGAACCGCTCCCACCCCGGCCGTCCCCGCTCCACCCACCACGCGTACGCGCCCTCCACCTCGTCCCACAACCGACGCCGGCCCCACTGCCACACGCGGGCCGCCGCCTCACCGTCCTCCACCAGCACGCACGCCCAGGACCGGTCCTTACGGCCGTAGAACCAGTGGGGCTGCGTACCGCGCACCTTCTCGGCGGCGACGTACGCGCAGGCGGGGACGCGGAGGCCCAGCGCGAAGACCAGCGGGCTGAAGCGGTCGGTCGCGGACAGGGCCCTCGCCGCGTCGGAGGTGGTCGTCGATGCCGGAGCGGAGGGGAGTCCCGACGCGTACGCCTCATGGTCGACCGGGGCCGACCGGTGCGCCCTGAGCTTCATGAACTCGACCGGGCCCGTGAACCGCCCGCTCGCGCCCTTCCCCTCCGCGTCCACCACCAACCGCAGAACCGCGTCCGCGTTCGTGAAGCCCGTTCCCCACGGCGCCACGATCACACCCCCGGGCCGCGTCTGCTCCACCCACGCGTACGGGATCTCACGGACCCCGCACGTGGCGATGACCCGGTCGAACCCGCCCCGCCCCGGCGCCCCCGCGCGCCCGTCGCCGTGCACCACGTCCACCGGGGCGCCGAAGAAGTGGGCCAGGGCCTCGCGTGCCCGGTTCGCCACCGCCTCGTCCACCTCCACGCTGACGACGTTCTCCTCGCCCACCTTGTGGGCCAGCAGCGCCGCGTTCCAGCCCGTTCCCGTGCCGATTTCCAGGACGCAGCAGTAGTCGTCCACCGTGAGCTCGTCCAGCATCCGGAACACGACGCTCGGCATCGAGGCCGACGACGTCGGCAGCCGGCCCGGTACGCGGCCGGCGTGCGCCCCGTCGTCCCACTGCGTCACGATCGGCACGTCCGCGTCCGCGTACCCGCGCCACGCCTGCGCGTCCTCCGTCCGCGATGCGTGAACCGTCCGCCCGGTCGCCATGTCGTACGGCCAGATCGTGTCCGGCAGGAACGCCTGCCGGGGCACCCGCGCATACGCGTCCAGCCAGCCCGTCTTCAGGACGCCGCCGCTCGTGAGGGCGTGCGCCACGTCCGCGCGGGTGGGGTACGCCGTCACCGCCTGCTCGCTCATGCCGCCGCCGCACCCTTCGGCGGGTTCGGCACGCCCGGTCCGCCGTCCGGCGAGGGCGGGTCCTGGGGGCCGGGCCACGGGGTCCCGGGCAGGCCGTCCCCGCCGCCGTCCACGCGTACCGCGATGCCGTGCGCCGTCGTTTCCCTCATGACCTCGTTCATTTCCTTCCGCTCCTTCCGGTGTGCGTGTTGACGGCGCGACGGCGTGGGGCCCGCGCCGTTGCCGTCGCCGTCGCCGTCGCCGTCGCCGTCGCCGTCACAGGCGGTACTTCGCGTGCATCGCGTTCGTCTCCCGTACGCGGGCGCGGATGTCGTCCGACGACGCCCCGGCCTTCGGCGGGCCGTCCGGGCAGATGGACGCCCCGCACCGGCAGGGCGGAAACGCGGCGAGCGAGGCGTAACGCGAGAGGTCCGGGTCCCGCCGCAGCTCGCGGCGCGGGAGGACTTCGTCGTGGGTTCGGGTGGGGAGTGGGCCTGGGGCCGGCGCGGTTCCATGCTCTTCAATAGGCACGCTTTCGTGTCCCTCCGTAGCGGTTTCACTACCAGACGCGCTCAGCGTGACCTAGCCTCGCAAAGTCATCAACGTGGCAGCCACGGAGGGCATATTGGTCAACATCAAGGAGCTGAATCCGGACGCGTCACCTCAGGCGGCGTACGGCGCGCGTTTACGCAGGATGCGCGAGGCTCGTGGCTGGATTCAGGATCACATCGCCACGATGGTCGGCTGCACGGGCCGACACATCTCCGCGATCGAAACTGGTCGTAAATCCGCAACCCTGCCGTTCTCGCGGAGATTGGACGTCGCGCTCGAACTCGTCGGCACGCCGGAGTCGTTCGAGCGTGAGTGGCGCGAGATGAGGCACGGCAGCCTGCTGGAGGGCTTCCCGGAGTACGTGGGTTACGAGGCGCGTGCGGTGGAGATCCGGTTGTTCCGTATCGGGCTCATCCCTGGCCTGATGCAGACGTCTGAGTACGCGCGAGCGGTAGCCGAAGGTGAGCTGCAACGTGGTTCTATCACCCCTGAACAGGCCGACGAACGCGTCTCGTTCTTGTTGGAGCGGCAAGCGGCACTGGTCAGGCCCCGGCCGCCCATGGTGTTTGTTGTGATGGACGAGAGCTGTCTTCTTCAGGCCGTCGGCGGCCCGAAGGTCATGCATGCCCAGCTCGAACGGCTGGAGAAACTCGCCGCACTCCCCAACTGGATCATTCACGTATCACCGTTCGCCATAGGCGCTCGGCGGGCGTTCGACATGCCGGTCAACCTGCTCACCCTCCCCGACCGGTCTGTAGTCGGGTACGCCGAATCGCAGTTGCAGGGGTACGTCGACCGGGAACCGTCAACCGTGGTGCCCATGCTCACGGCCTACCATCAACTGCAGGCCGAGACCATGTCGCAGGCGGCGTCGGTGGCCATGATCAGCCAGTTGCGAAAGGGCACCCCGTGACGAACGAATCCCCCCGTTGGCACAAGTCCTCGTACAGCTCGAACGGTGGCGACTGTGTCGAGGTGGCCACCAACCTCGCTGCCACAACCGGGGCCGTTCCCCTCCGCGACTCCAAGCAGACCGGCGGCCCGAGGGTGTCGTTCTCCACTGAGGCGTTCTCGTTGTTCGTGGAAGGTGTCAGAGCGGGAGAGTTCGACACGGTCTGAGCGACCAACCGGCCGCTGTCCGAGGGCCGGGCCACCCATCGCCGCTCGGCGGTGGGTGGGGTACGAGGGGTGGTGGGCGCCGCCCCCTTCAGGCCAGGTGCTTGTGCATGACGATGCACGGCCGGTCGTGGGCCAGGTCCTGACGACGGTCGATCTCCTGCCATCCGAGGGAGCTCCAAAAGGCGAGGGCGTCCGGGTTGTTCTCAAGTACGGCGAGCCGGATGCCGCTCCGTTGCTCGGCCCGAAACCGCTCCTCGACCAGCCCGGCGAGCCGCCGCCCGAGCCCCGTACGGCGGGAGTGTCCGTCCACCATGAGCAGCCCGATCCACGGCAGGCCGTCCTTCGGATGCCGGTCGAGCAGACAGACGACCCCCGCGAGGCGCCCTTCCCCGTCCCGGGCAAGCAACACCTCACCGCCCTCCGTGGCGGCTTCCCCTCTGAGATCCGCTTCAACCTTCGCCGCCTGGATGTCCCGGGGGTCGTACTCGCCTGCCGCGCGCCAGTAGGCGGGGTTACTGGCGTAAAGGGCGACGACCTCGCCGATCTCGTCGGGGGCGAAGGTGAGGGGGTGGAGGGTGAGGGGTGGCGTGGGGTGGGTATCAGGGCGGGCGAACATGGCGGCCAGGGTACGTGGGGCCTCCATGGTGAGGCCTGGCGAGGCCTGCGCGTTGGTCGCTGACCGTCCTCACGGAGCGCGGGGAGCGATGGGCGTCACGGCGTAGCAAGTCGGGCACCGGGGGGACCATCCCCGCGCGTGCGGGGAGCAGACGGACGTGCCGGAGCTGGTGGCTGAGGTGCAGGGACCATCCCCGCGCGTGCGGGGAGCAGTCATCCATGCCATGCGGCGCAGCAGTTCGAGCGGGACCATCCCCGCGCGTGCGGGGAGCAGCTGGCCAACGCCCCGCCGTACTTGCTCGCGTGGGGACCATCCCCGCGCGTGCGGGGAGCAGCTAGGAGGGCGCGTGCACTTCATCTCGGAGCTGGGACCATCCCCGCGCGTGCGGGAAGCAGCGGGCCTGCTGCACCAGGCCGCCGACCACCCCGGGACCATCCCCGCGCGTGCGGGGAGCAGGACGGGAGTGGGGCCGCACCTCCACCCGGTGCGGGACCATCCCCGCGCGTGCGGGGAGCAGATCGCGACGGCTGCGCGTGCGGGGAGCGCGACCGGGGGTGTCAGGTGCTCCAGGCGGACGTGGGACCATCCCCGCGCGTGCGGGGAGCGCCCCACCCGCCGTCGTACGCCCGATGCCTGGCCGGGACCATCCCCGCGCGTGCGGGGAGCGCGACTCCGGCGACGGCCTGTACGCCGTCGGCCTGGGACCATCCCCGCGCGTGCGGGGAGCGCTGCTGTTCCGGGTCCAGAGCGCCATCGCGATGGGGACCATCCCCGCGCGTGCGGGGAGCGCATGATGCAGACTCCGAGTCTGCATGTCTAGGGGGGACCATCCCCGCGCGTGCGGGGAGCGCGAGCGCCGCCTGCTGCAGCGCCTCGACCCGTCGGGACCATCCCCGCGCGTGCGGGGAGCGCTGCTCGTCGTCGTGCAGCTGCTCGTCGTCCTGGGGACCATCCCCGCGCGTGCGGGGAGCGCGGTTCGTCGTCCAGGGTGACGGTCCCGGACGGGGACCATCCCCGCGCGTGCGGGGAGCGCCCCGGTGGCGATGTGGTGAACGGCGGCGGCGAGGGACCATCCCCGCGCGTGCGGGGAGCACCACCACCTCACCCGGCGCGGCATCCCGGTCCAGGGACCATCCCCGCGCGTGCGGGAAGCACCTCGCCCTACGCGGGCTCAGCCTCCGCCCGCAGGGACCATCCCCGCGCGTGCGGGAAGCACGATGTACAGGTAGCCGTCCAGCAGCCTGGGGTGGGACCATCCCCGCGCGTGCGGGGAGCACAGGCCTTGCTGCTTGAGCGCACGGTACGCGCGGGGACCATCCCCGCGCGTGCGGGGAGCACTTTGTGACCTGCGGCTTTATCTCGTGTCGGCGTGATTTCTGACCACTTTCGCTCACTCCGGCATAACCGCCTCAACGCTCACACAGCAGGCATACGCGCCCAGCGTAGGCCAACGCCCTCACTTCCGCGTCCCGTTCGCTCCACCTCACCCCGCCCCGGGTCTTCCGCATCCGCCGTCCACTCCACCCGGCCGCACCCCTCCCGGCCCAGCGCCACCGCGCGAAGTTCCGCCGTCGAGCGCGCCCCGAGGCCGTTCCCGCGCCACGGTTCACTCACGTACGTGCGACGTTTCGTGCGGGGCTGGAGCTCCGGGGCTCCGTAGAGGCGTTCGCTGCCCTCGATCAGGTCCGGGCGGGGCGGATGGTCGCGGTCATCGGAGGGGGCTCCTTCGGGGGCGTGCGCGAGGATGCTGTTCATGGGATTCCACCTCAACTGCGTACTCACCCTCGACGCACGGGTGTTGCCGATGTACGAGCTCGTGATACCCGGCGGTTCCGCCTACGTCCCGCGTACCGGTGAGGGCCCCGGCCTGCCGGTGGGGTGGGTGCTTCCCGCGCCGTGGGAGTTGGAGCACACCGTCGAAGAGCTCGTCTACGAGCGGGGCGGGCTGACGCCGCACGACGTGCGCGCGTGGCGCGTCGCGGCGGGGGTGCCTGCGGGGCCCGATCCGCTCGACGCGTTCGATGACGAGGATCTTCTGCTGGGATCGTTTCTCAGCCTCGCCGCGCCCGTGGTCGTGGCCGGCATCGGCGTCCATGCCTACGCGGCCGCCTTCCGCTCGGGCAGGCTCGTCGCGGCCGGCGGCGTCGACCACGACGAGGGCCGGGCGTTCCGGCTGGCCGACGGCGGCTTCCGGCCCACCGACCCCGCCTCCGCCGACCCCGTCGCCGAGTGTGCCGGGCACCTCCACGCGGATCTGCGGGCGGCCGACCTCCTCCAGGGCTACCTCCCCCGCAACGCCAACCACGAGGGGCGGCGCCACCGCGAGGTGTGCTCCGGGCCGGTGCCGTACGGGCGCTCCGGCCGGCGGTCCCACTTCCCGGTGCTGAGCCGGGCCCGGCCACCCGGCGCGCCGGCCCCCGGCGCGATGGCCCCCGGCACTCGGGTCGTCGTCGTACGCGACGCGGACTGGGACGGCCCCTGGCAGGCTGTCGAGTTCACCGGGACGGTCGATGCCGCGATTGCCCCCGAGCCCAACGCCCATCCCCAGGCACTCGACGGCGAGTTGGTGTACATGGTCGCCTTTGACTCGCCGCAGTACACCAGCGACGGGGACGGGCCCTTCCGCAAGGCCCAGGTCTGGGGGCGGTATCTCAGGGGTGAGCCCGGGCCTGGTCCGCGTAAGGTGCCCGGATGATCACCGTTCCCGAGGAGTTCGCGCGGACCACCATCGCGCGCGAAGGAGCCACCGGGGCGAAGTGGATCGCCGAACTGCCCGGCATCGTCTCGGGCTTGGCCGACGACTGGCGCTGCACGCCCGACGGCGACGTCATGCACGGCGGCGTCGGGGTCATCCTCCCCGTACGCCGCGACGGCACGCCCCCCGCCGTGCTCAAGGTCTCCTTCCCGCATCCCGGCAACGACCACGAGCCCGACGCCTTCGCCGCCTGGGGCGGGCGCGGGGCCGTCGCGCTGTACGAGCGGGACGACGTCCGGTACGCGATGCTGCTGGAGCGGGTCTCGCCGGTGACGCTCGCCGAGGCGGTCGACGGGGACGAGGTGGTGGCCGTCGCCGCGCGGCTCGGGCGGCGGCTCGCCGTGCCCGCGCCCACCGGGCTGCCCCGGCTCAGCGAGCGGGCCGGGGAGTGGGAGGACGGGCTGCGCGGGGACGACGCCGAGTTCGCGCACGCCCTGCCGCGCCCCGTCATCGGCGCCGCGCTCGCCACCGTAAGGGAGTTGGGGCGTGCTCAGCCCGGCACGCTCGTCCACGGCGACCTGCACGGGCGGAACATCCTGCGGGCCGGGCGCGAGCCGTGGCTCGCCGTCGATCCCAAGGGGTACGTGGGTGATCCGGCGTACGACGTCGGGGCACTGATGAAGTCCCGCGCCTACGCCCTCGCGAAGGCCGAACCTGGCGCCCACGACCTCCGCCGCGCCGCCCACCGCATCGTGGACGTCTTCGCGGACGCCGCCGGGCTGGAACGTGAACGGGTGCGGCGGTGGGCGCAGTTGCACGCCGTGCAGGCGGCGTTCTGGGCCCGGCGGCACGGGTTCCGGGTCGCCAGGGGCGGGCCCGAGCTGGAGTGGATCACCGCCTTCGCGGACCGGCTGGCGGAATCGCTGACCGAGCCCTCCGCCGGGCCTTCGGCGCGCTGAACCGCTCGAAGCCGTCGCGGCCTCACGAAACCGGGCCGTCGATCGTCGGGCTCGAAGAGCGGGCCGCCCCTCCTCGGGGCGGCCGGCGGCCCTTCCCTCGGAGCGGAGAAAAGAAGCGTGCGCACCGCATATCTCACGGTCACCGTCCTCGGCGTCCTCTTCAACGGCGCCGCCGCCTGACCTACCTCATCGGCCACGAATACCCCAAGACCCAGGCCGATATGAAGGGCATCCCCCGCAGATACGTCCCATGGCTCGGGATGTGCCTGGCCGCGGGCACCCTGGGACTGCTCGCCGGGTTCGCCGTGCCCGCGCTCGGCACGCTCGCCGCGTGCGGGCTCATCCTCTTACTTCATCGGCGCGATCATCGCCCACCTGCGGGTGGGCTCCCACGACATCGTCGGCGGGATCGTGTTCCTGGCGACGGCGGTCGCCGCTCCGACCCTGGGCGTGCGGTACCACGGGGCCTGGTGAGCGGGCCCCCTACATGCGCGTGGTGAGGTCGTCGTCCGTGATCGGCCGGACCACCCGGCACGGCGTACCGACCGCGACGCTCATCGGAGGAATGTCGCGGCTCACGACGCTGCCCGCGCCGATGACCGAGCCGTAGCCGATGCGGACGCCCGGCAGGACCACCACGTTGCTGCCGATCCACACCTTGTCCTCGATGACGATCGGCTCCGAGAAGCGGCCGAAATCCGCCCGGCGCGCGGGGTGCACCGGGTGGCCCGTCGTCGTCAGGGTCACGCTCGGGGCGATCATGACGTCGTCGCCGATGCGGATCTCCACATCGTCCACGAACGTCAGGTTCACGTTGCCGAAGAAGTCGTCGCCGATGTGGACGTTGCTGCCGAACGCGGCGTGGAACGGCGCCTGGAGGACCGTGCGTTCGCCCACCGAGGCGAAGATCTCGGTCAGCAGCGCACGCCGCCTCCGCGTGTCGCCCGGGGGCGTCCGGTTGTACGCGAAGATCTCGTCCGCGCGGCGGGCCGGGGCCAGGAAGGCCGCCTCGGTCTCCGTGTAGACGAGCCCCTTCGCGATGCGGGCCCGTATCTCGTTCCGGTTGGTTTCAGCCATCGTGCGGTGTTCCCTTCGTCGGGTGCCCCAGGCCGGTGAGCCGGAGCGCGTATTGCGCGGCGATCGCCTCATTGGGCGCCGCCGCCCTCGCGGCCTCGTACATCCGCGCCGCCTCCTCCGTACGGCCGAGGCGGTGCAGCGCGTCCGCCCGGACGGCGGGGAGGGCGTGGTGGCCGGCGAGTTCCTTCGGTGTGCCCAGCGCGTCGACGGCCGCCAGCTGGGCCCGCGGTCCGTCCCGCATGCCCACGGCCACCGCGCGGTTGAGGGCCACGACCGGGTTGGCGCGCAGGGCGAGGAGGCGGTCGTACAGCGCCACGACGGCCGCCCAGTCGGTGGCGGCGGCGTCCGGTGCCAGGGCGTGCTGGGCCGCGATCGCCGCCTGGAGCGCGTAGGGACCGCCCGCCACGAGCGCCTCGCGGGCCAGCGCGGCGCCCTCGGTGATCAGCGCGCGGTCCCACAGCGAGCGGTCCTGGTGCTCCAGCCTGACCAGGCCGCCGACCGCGTCGAGCCGGGCGGCGCGGCGGGAGTGCTGGAGCAGGAGCAGGGCCAGCAGGCCACGGGCCTCCGGCTCGTCCGGAGCCTCGGCCACCACGAGGCGGGCCAGGCGGACGGCCTCCTCGGCCGGCTGGTCGCGGAGGGTGCTGCCGTCGCTGGGCGCGTACCCCTCGGTGAAGATCAGGTAGAGCACGGCCAGGACCCCGCCGAGGCGTTCGGCGCGTGCGCCGGGCGGCGGTACGCGGTACGGGATGCCTGCGGCGGCGATCTTCCGCTTGGCACGCAGGACGCGCTGCGACACGGTGTCCTCGCCGACCAGGAACGCGCGGGCGATCTCGCGCGTGGTGAGGCCGCCGACCGCGCGCAGGGTGAGGGCCACCCGGGCTTCGAGCGGGAGCGCGGGGTGGCAGCAGGTGAAGATCAGCCTCAGCCGCTCGTCGCCGGGCGGCGCCGGTTCGTACGCCTCCTGCAGCGCCGCCGCTTCGGCGATCTTGTCGCGCTCCGTCGTACGGCGGCGCAGGACGTCCACGGCGCGGCGCCGGGCGGCCGTCACCAGCCACGCCCCCGGGCTGCGCGGCACGCCGTCGCGCTCCCAGGCCGGCAGGGCGCGGGCGAACGCGTCCTGCGCGCAGTCCTCGGCCAGCTCCCAGTCACCGGTGAGGCGGACGAGCGTGCCGAACACGGCGCCCCACTCGGCCCGGTGGGCGGCGGCGAGGGCCGCACGGACGGCCGCCGGGGCGGTGTCACCGGAGGCCCCCGCCGCCGCCCCCGTCCCACCGGAGGCCCCTGCCCCCTCCGCCGCCGCGCCAGCGGAGGTCCCCGCCGCCCCAACGGCCGCACGGACGGCCGCCGCCGGGGCGGTGCCACCGCCAACCCCGGCCCCCACCGGCCCCGTCCCACCAGAGCCCCCCGCCCCCGCACTCATCCGAGGTCCTGCCAGAACTCCCGCAGTTCCACCAGCCCCGACCGGGCCATCGGGCACCGCCCCACGTACTCCAGCGCCTGCTCCCGGTCCCCGTCGACGAAGACGATGCCCGTGACCCACTCCGGCACGTCCGCGTACGCCCCGTCCGCGATCAGGAGTTCGCCCC
Organism: Streptomyces sp. 130; assembly: GCF_007096885.1. GTDB lineage: Bacteria > Actinomycetota > Actinomycetes > Streptomycetales > Streptomycetaceae > Streptomyces. The sequence goes on from NZ_VJNO01000002.1 coordinate 242,999, forward strand.
CGCGCCGCCGTACGAGCGTGGCGTCCTCGACCGGGCTCAGGTGCTCGCCGCCCAGGTAGCGGCCGGACGCCAGGCCGTCCCGTACCCATGCGGCCACCTCGGCCGGGTCCGGGGTGTACGGCGGCGCGGCCGGGTCGGTCCGCATGAGGGCGAGGAAGCGGGACGCGGGGGCGTCGCCCTCGTGCGGGACGTTGTCCGTGCCCGGGCCGTGGTCGATCGGCGCGACGGGGCGGACCTCGATGCGGCCGGCGGTCGCCATCGGGTGCGAGGCGGCGACCTCGATCGCCTCGTCCAGGTCAGCGGCCTCCAGGAGGTCGTACCCGGCGATCCACTCGGCCGTCTCGGCGAACGGGCCGTCGGTGACCAGGATGTCGCTCCCGCGGACCCGGACCGTGCTCGTCTCCTCGACGGGCTTGAGCGGCATGCCCTCCAGCCGGACGCCCCGGCCGTTCCACTTCTCGGCCCACGCCTGCGGGTTCTCGTCGGCGGGCTCCCCGGCGGGGTCCGTGGCGATGAACAACACGTACTTCATGAGCGTTCTCCTTGCTGCCGTGCCGAACGTTTCATGAGGACGACGAACGGTGTCCGCCGAATCCGACAGTCCGATGAGAAAAAGTTCGAAGCCGGCCTCCGCCTACCGGATTCGTCCGATCTATTGACGTGCCCCTGACCGAATGGCTTCATGGGTTCGCGTGGGGGGGGCGCGCTCCCACACACCGACGGTCCGTCCCCTCCTCCCCCTCTGGAGCCGCAGTGAGAACAGCGAGACATCCGGCACAGCGCCCCGCCGCCGTCATCCTCACCGTCCTGGCCACCCTCCTCGGGTTCCTCTCCCTCGGCGCCCTCGCCCCCGCGCGGGCCGCCACCGCCGCCGGAACCGGGCTGCACATCAGCGACGGCCGGCTGGTCGAGGGCAACGGCAACGACTTCATCATGCGCGGCGTCAACCACGCGCACACCTGGTACCCCGGCGAAACCCAGTCCCTGGCCGACATCAAGGCGACCGGTGCCAACACCGTCCGCGTGGTGCTGTCCGACGGCTACCGCTGGAGCAGGAACGGGCCGGACGACGTCGCCGCCGTCATCGCCGACTGCAAGGCGAACCGGCTCATCTGCGTGCTGGAGGTGCACGACACCACCGGATACGGCGAGGACTCCGCCGCCGGCACGCTGGACCACGCGGCCGACTACTGGATCTCCCTGAAGGACGTCCTCCAGGGCCAGGAGGACTACGTCGTCATCAACATCGGCAACGAGCCCTGGGGCAACACCGATCCGGCCGGCTGGACCGCCCCCACCACCGCCGCGATCAAGAAGCTGCGCGCCGCCGGGTTCGCGCACACGATCATGGTGGACGCGCCCAACTGGGGCCAGGACTGGCAGAACGTCATGCGGGACAACGCGCAGGCGGTGTACGACGCCGACACCACGGGCAATCTGCTGTTCTCGATCCACATGTACAGCGTCTACAACACCGCCCAGAAGGTCACCGACTATCTGAACGCCTTCGTGGACGCCGGACTGCCCCTGGTCATCGGCGAGTTCGGCGGACCCGCCGACCAGTACGGGGACCCGGACGAGGACACCATGATGTCCGAGGCGCAGCGGCTCGGGCTCGGCTGGATCGCCTGGTCGTGGAGCGGCAACACCGACCCGATCCTCGACCTGGCCATCGGCTTCGACCCGGCGCGGCTCAGCTCCTGGGGCGAGCGGATCTTCCACGGCGCGGACGGCATCGCGGAGACCTCCGTCGAGGCCACGGTCTACGGCGGTCCCGCCGAGGAGGACACCGAGGCGCCGACCGCCCCGGGCACCCCGGCCGCCTCCGCCGTGACCGCCACCTCGGCCGCGCTGACCTGGGCCGCGTCCTCGGACAACGTTGCCGTCGCGGGCTACGACGTGGTCCGCGTCAGCGGCGGTACGGAGACCAAGGTCGCCTCCTCCGCCACGCCGGGCGTGACGGTCACGGGCCTGAGCGCCGACACCGCGTACTCCTTCGCGGTCTACGCGCGGGACGCGGCCGGCAACCGGTCGGCGCGCTCGGCCGCCGTGAGCGTGACCACGGACGAGGGCCCGGCCACCCCGGCGGGCAGCTGCTCGGTCGGGTACAAGGTGGTCGGCCAGTGGCCGGGCGGCTTCCAGGGCGAGATCACCATCCGCAACACGGGCACCGCCGCGATCGACGGCTGGACGCTCGGGTTCGCCTTCGCCAACGGGCAGACCGTCACCAACATGTGGGGCGGGACGCCCACGCAGTCCGGCGGTTCGGTGAGCGTCGCGGCGGCCTCGTACACCTCCACGATCGCCCCGAACTCCTCGGTGACCGTGGGCTTCACGGGCAGCCAGAGCGGTACGAACGCCGCCCCGGCCGCCTTCACCCTCAACGGCGCGGCCTGCGCCGCCGCGTGACGCGGCACCGGCCGGCGGGGGCTCGCCGCTCCCGCCGGCCGGTCTCGCCGACTCAGCCGGCCACCGGGGCACGTCGGTACGTCAGATACGCCGCTCCGCTGCCCAGGACCGTGTGGTCGGTGAGGGTCCAGGCGGCCGGTTCGAACGCGGCCCGGCCGCCGAACAGCGGGATGCCCGCTCCGATGGTCGTCGGGCTGAGCTTCAGGATCAGCGTGTCGATCTCCGCGTAGAGCGAGGCGGCCAGTTCGCCGCCGCCGACGAGCCAGATGTCCTTGCCGTCCTCCTGCTTCAACTCCCGTATCCGCGCGGCCGGATCGCCCGCGACGAGCTCCACGGCCGGGTCGGGGCTCTCGCCCAGGGTGCGGGAGAACACCAGGTGGCGCAGATGCGGGTAGGCGTCGGTGAGTCCGGCGTCGAGGCCGATCTGGTACGAGCGCCTGCCCTCGACCACCGTGTCGAAGCGCGTGCCCTCCGCCGTCACCCCGAGCGCGGCACGCGCCGGGCCGGGCAAGGTCTCCGGGTATTCGGCGATCAGATGCTTGAGGTAGTCCTCCGGGATGGGCCAGAAGCCGTCCGGGCCGGTGGGATCGGCTCCGTCCGGGCCGGCGATGAAGCCGTCGAGGGTGGTGGCGATGAAGTACACCAGCTTGCGCACAGGGACCCTTCCGTCCGGGGGCGGCCTCCGGTACGCGGGGGCCGTCGGCCGTTCATGATCGAACGGAAGCCCGTGGCAGGCAACGGGAATGACGGCCTCCGGCAGTCTCGGGACCGGTCCGGCGCCGGGGCGACCACCGCGAACGCCCGGTCCGCGAGGTCCGCCGGGGCCTGGGCCGCAGCTGTACGCGGCGGCCGGGCCGGACGCGGCGGCAGGCGACTTCATCGGGCCGGGCGGCAGGGGCGGGCCGCGCGGTGCGGCCACCCGGTGCGGCTGTCCGCCGGGGCGGCCGGCGCCGCGACGGGGCGGCGGCCGTGGAGGTGCCGGAGGAGGCCACGGGCGTGCGGTTCGCGGCCCTCCGGCCGGCTGAACCAGCGCGCTCCCACCACTCCGCGCAGACCCGGGATTTGGATAGGGTGCCGTGTCTACAGCAGCGCTCTCCGGGGGAGTTACGAGTACATGAGCGGTCAGCAGCCACGCAGAGGCGGCGCCTCGCAGGTCTTCCAGCCCCTCGCGGCTGACGACCCCACCACCATCGCCGGCTACCGGCTGGCCGCCAAGCTCGGCGCGGGCGGCATGGGCAAGGTGTACCTGTCGTACACGCCCGGCGGGCGGCCCGTCGCGATCAAGGTGATCCGGCCGGAGTTCGGCGAGGACGCGGAGTTCCGGCGGCGGTTCGCGCAGGAGGTGCAGTCCGCGCAGCGCGTGCAGGGGCTGTTCACCGCGCCCGTGATCGACGCCGACACCGAGGGCGCGCAGCCGTGGCTCGCCACCGCCTACGTGCCGGGCCCCTCGCTCGCCGACGCGGTCGTGGAGCACGGCGCGCTGCCGGTCGAGGCGGTGCTGCTGCTGATCGCGGGCATGGCCGAGGCGCTGCACGTCATCCACGGGGCAGGGATCGTCCACCGCGACCTCAAGCCGTCGAACGTGCTGCTCGCGGCGGACGGGCCGCGCGTCATCGACTTCGGCATCGCCTACGCGGCCGACGCGACGTCGCTCACGGGGAGCGGGGTCACCATCGGCACCCCGTCGTTCATGGCGCCCGAGCAGGCCGCCGGGCGCCGGGTGACCGCCGCGACGGACATCTTCGCGCTCGGCCAGGTCGCGGTGTTCGCGTCGACCGGGACGCCCGCGTTCGGCGAGGGGACCTCGCACGGGGTGCTCTACCGGATCGTGCACGAGGAGCCGGACCTCACGGGTGTGCCGGAGCGGCTGACGGAGCTCGTGGAGCGCTGCCTGGCGAAGGACCCGCAGGACCGGCCGTCGGTCGCCGAGGTGATCCGGCTCTGCCAGACCGCGAACGCGGAGACGGTGCTGCGGCGGCCCGAGGACTGGCTGCCGAAGCCGGTCGCCGCCGACATCACCGTACGGGCCGCCGCGCCGGCGCCCGTGCAGACGCCGCCGCCCCCGTCGACCGCCCCGGCCACGCCGCCGGTGGCCGCCGCGCCCGCCGCCTACTCGCCCACGACGCCGGCGCCGAGCACCCCGCCGCCGGGATACGGGCCGCCGGTCACGCCGCCTCCGGGACAGGGGCCCGCACCAGTGGGGCCCGGGGCTTACGGTGCGCCCACGGCGCCCTCCGCGCAGACCCCGGCGTACGGGTATCCGGCCGCCCAGCAGCCTTCGTACGGTTATCCGCAGCCGGGGCCCGCGTATGCCGGCGGGGGTGTGCCGCCGCAGACGCCGCAGACGCCCGGGCCCAGGAAGCGGCGGGGGCGGGCGGCGGCGATCGCGGTCGTGGCCGCACTGGTCGTCGGTGTGGCCGGCGGGGGGACGGCGTACTTCCTGTCGCAGAAGGACGACGACAAGGGGTCGCGGAGCGACACCACCGCCCAGGACAAGAACCCGCCCGCGGCGAAGGCGAGTACGCAGCCGAGCGCGGAGCCGACGGAGTCGGGGGACGACGGCGCGTCGGACGAGCCGAACCCGATGCCCACCGCCACGTCGAGCCCGACGCCCGAGGACTTCGCGGGCATCGACCTCACGCGCGGGTACCACCTGACGTTCGGGGACTCGGAGGTCCGGCCGCAGGACGGCACGGACGGCGGGTACGACCTGACGTACGAATCCGGATACCTCGAAGCGGAGAGCGACGGCGGCCGGCTCACCCTGCTCGACCCGGGGCAGGCCGGGTCGCTGGACGTGTGCCGGGCGGAGACCCGGTTCGCCGACACCATCCCCGTGGAGCAGCTGTCGAAGGGGCGGCAGGTGTGCGTGACCACGGGCACGGGGCACATGGCGCTGGTGACGTACGAGGGGAACTCGCCGGAGGACTCCCCCAGTGACTACGTCACGCTCGACGTGACGGTGTGGCGGAACGCGGCGCGGTGAGCGCGGGCGGGGCTACGACGCGCCCGTGATCAGCCGCTGCAGCGCCGGCGCGTACAGGTCCGCGATGCGTTCCGGCGTCGCGGACGCCCCCGCGCCCTCCCGGTGCAGGCTCAGCGTCGCGCCCAGGCCCAGCAGGTGTCCGGCCAGGAGCTCGGCGCGCAGGGCGGCGTCCTCGCCGGGCAGGCGGGCGGTCAGCACGTCGGTGACCTGTTCGTGGAAGCGGTCGCGGAGCAGGGACCGTTCGTCCTGGTTGCCCAGGGAGAAGACGACGCGCAGCAGCGGGTCCGACTGGTCCGCGCGGCGGCGGGCGACCAGGGTGACCACCAGGTGGCGGCCCAGCACGTCGAGCGGCGCGTCGAAGAGTTCGGCGGCGGCCGGTCCGAAGTCGGCCACCGTGTTGAACAGCTCCTCCTTGCGGCCGAAGTGCTTGACCACCAGGGACGCGCTGACCCCGGCGTCCGCCGCGATCCCCCGGATCGTCACCTCCGCGTACGGGCGCTGCGTGAACGCCCGCCGGGCCGCGCGCAGGATCGCGTCCCGGCCCGTGCCGGTGTCCGTGGCCGGGGTCGCGGCGATGGCCTGGCCGCCGGTCATGCGCCCTCCTGGATTCCCGCCGGCCGCGCACCCCCCGTCGGGGTGACCGGCGCCGTGCGCTTCTCCTCGACCGTACCCGCCCCGGCGGGCCTGCGGCCCCGCAGCATGAGCGTGACCAGCAGGGCCAGCAGCGCCGCGCCCGCCGCGATGACGAAGACCAGCTGGTACGCGTGCAGGGTCGGCGCGGTCCGGCCGCCCACCCGGAAGGTGAGGTTGGCCAGGACGGCGGCCACCGTGGCGCTGCAGAACGCCTGGCCGATCGAGCGCATCAGGGTGTTCAGGCCGTTCGCCGCGCCGGTCTCGCTGACCGGGACCCCGCGCATCACGAGGGCGGGCAGCGCCGAGTACGCGATGGCCGTGCCGGAGGCGACGACCGTGGCGCCCGCGATGATGAGCCACAGGCTGTGGCTGGTGAAGTACCGCACCCCGTAACCGGCCGCGATGATCCCCGCCGCCAGGGCGAGGCTGACCTTCGGGCCGTACTTGGCGGAGATCCGCGCGGACACCGGCGAGAGCGCCACCATCGACACCCCGCCCGGCAGCAGGCACAGACCGCTGACGACGAGCGAGGCGCCGAGCCCGTAGCCGGTCGCCTTCGGCTCCTGCACCATCTGGGCCGTGACCAGGGAGTTCGCGTAGAACGCGAAGCCGATGAGGAGAGCGGCGACATTGGTGAGCAGGACGGCCGGGCGGGCGGAGATCCGCAGGTCGACCATGGGCGTCGCGACGCGGAGCTCGTACGCCCCCCACACCAGCGCCACCACGACGGCCGCCACGAGCAGGCCGACCGTCCGGCCGGAGGTCCAGCCCCAGTCGCCGCCCTGCGTCACCGCGAGCAGCAGGCAGACCAGCGCGCCGGACAGGCCGAGGGCGCCGAGCGCGTCGAAACGGCCGCGGCTGCGGAGCGGGGACTCCGGTACGAAGACGAGGACGAGCACGATGTCGATGACGCCGATGACGCCGGAGACCCAGAACATCGTGTGCCAGTCGAAGTTCTCGACCACCAGCGCGGCGATCGGCAGGCCCACCGCGGCGCCGATGCCGAGCGTCGAGCTCATCAGCGCGACGGCGGACAGCACGCGCTCGGGCGGCAGTTCGTCGCGCAGGATGCTGATGCCCAGCGGTACGACGGCGATCGCGGCGCCCTGGAGTGCGCGGCCGGTGATCAGCACGCCGATGTGGGAGCTGATCCCGCAGAGCACCGAGCCCACCACGAGCACGCCGAGCGAGGCCACGAGCACCCGCCGCTTGCCGTACATGTCGCCGACCCGGCCGAGCACGGGCGTGAACACCGCGCCGGTCAGCAGCGTGACGGTGACCAGCCAGCTCGCGGCGGCCGGGGTGGCGCCGGTCAGCTCGGGGATGTGCGGGAGCAGGGGGACGACGATGGTCTGCATCACCGCGACGACGACCCCGCAGAAGGCCAGCACGCCGACCGCGAAGCGCGGGTGCGGGGCCTGGGCCTCCGGGGGCGTCGGGGCGGTGGGGGCGGGTATGTCCGCGGGCATGGTTCTCCGTTGCCGACTCGGGGGTGCACAGATGTTCACCCCCAGGGTAAACGCCTGTGCACCCCCTCGGCGACGGGAGGGCGGAAGCGCGGGTTAGCCTCGGTCCGGGCGCCGGTGCGGCGCCCGGCGCGAAGCGCGTACGAGTGCGCTGGGCGCACAACCATGACGTGGACGAAGGCGGAGGTGACCGCGATGGCGAAGGTGCCGGCAGCGGCGGTGGCGGCGGGCGGACTGGTCGGCGGTTACGCCGTCGCGCGGTGGACCCGCAAGCGTCCGCTGGGCGGGGTCGCGCTCGCGGCGGCGGGCGGCGTCGCCGCGTACGAGTGGAACCGGCAGGCCGGCCCGCGCGCGGCCGTCGCGCTGACCACCGCCTACGTGGCCGCGTTCGCGGGCTCCCACCCACTGGCCAAGAAGGTCGGCGCCTGGCCCGCGGTCTTCACCGTCGCAGGCACGGTGGCCGCCGCGTCCTGGGCGGTCACCCGCCGAGCATCCTGATCTGATCCGGTGCGCCCTGCGGACGCGGACGCGGAACGGGGGCGCCCTCCGGACGCGGGACGCGCTGGACCCGGGGTGCACTCCGGACGCCGACGCGAAACGAGCGCACTCCGGACGCGGGAAGCGCTGGCCCCGGGGTGCCACGCCCCGGGGCGGGCTGAGCCCCCGCACCCCGTACCCGAGGCGTCCTCCGGACGCCGACGCGAAACGGGCCGCACTCCGGACGCGGGAAGCGCTGGACCCCCGCGCCCTGGGGCGGGCTGGCCCCGCTTGCCTAGACGGCCGAGGCGCCGCCCGGGGCGCCCTGGGACCTTGCCCTGAGCCCGGGGCGCCTCCCGGACCGCGCAGAGCCGGGGACGGGCTGGGGCCGAGGCGCCACCCGGAGCGCGCCGGCCCGTCGCACCGCCAGCCGGGGCGCGCTGAGCCCCCGCACCCTCAGCCCAGGGCGCGCCGAGCCCCCGCACCCAGTGCCCGGGCGCAGCCGCAGGGCGTCCTGGGCCCTGGCACCTTCCCGCGGGCGGCCCGGGCCCGCGGGCCGTCCGGGCGCCGCGGCCGGGCGGCCCGGGCCCCAACGGCCCCGCTCCGGGGCCCCCGCACGCGGCCCCGCCCCGGGGCCCCCTCACCCCCAGAGCGCCCACGACACCGTGTGGATCGCCAGGCCCGCCAGCGCCCCCACCACCGTGCCGTTGATGCGGATGAACTGCAGGTCGCGGCCGATGTGGGCCTCGATCTTGCGGGATGTCTGGTCCGCGTCCCAGCCGGCCACCGTGTCGCTGATCAGCGACGTGATCTCGGCCCGGTACGTCGTCACGACATAGGCCGCCGCGTCCTCCAGCCAGCCCTCCAGCTTCCCCTGGAGACGGTCGTCCGTGGCCAGCCGGGCGCCCAGCGACATCAGCGAGGCCCGGGCGCGCAGCCGCAGCTCGCTCTGCTCGTCCTCCGCCGCCGCGATCACCATCGCGCGCACCGCCGCCCAGGCCGAGGCGATGACGTCCTGGACCTCGCCGCGCCCCAGGATCTCCGACTTCAGGCGCTCCACCCGGTCCCGGGTCTCCGAGTCGGTCTGGAGGTCGGCCGCGAAGTCCGCGAGGAACGTGTCGATGGAGCCGCGCGCCGGGTGCCCCGGCATGTCCCGCATCTCCGTGACGAAGCGCAGGAGCTCCTTGTAGACCCGCTCCCCGACCCGCTTGTCCACGAACCGGGGCGTCCAGCCCGGCGCCCCGCCCTGCACCGCGTCCATCACCGAGTCGCCGTGCAGCACCAGCCAGTCGTGCGCCCGCGCGCACACCAGGTCGACGAGCTTGCGGTGGCCGCCGTCCGCGACGACCTTCTCCAGCATCCGGCCGAGACCGGGGCCCACCTCCGCCGCGTTCGCCCGCCGGGTGATCGCCTCGCCGACGACGGCCTGGACGTCCGCGTCCCGCAGGACGGTGAGCGCCCCGCGCAGCGCGGTCGCCAGCTCGGCCGTGACCCGGTCCGCGTGGGCCGGCTCCGCGAGCCACGCCCCGACCCGGCTGCCGATGCCCAGCGAGTGAATCCGGTCACGTACGACGTCCCCGGAGAGAAAGTTCTCGCCGACGAAGGAACCGAGGGAGGCCCCGAGCTGGTCCTTCTTGGTGGGAATGATGGCAGTGTGCGGGATCGGCAGACCGAGCGGACGCTTGAAGAGGGCCGTGACGGCGAACCAGTCGGCCAGCGCGCCCACCATGCCCGCCTCGGCAGCCGCCGCGACGAAGCCCGGCCAGCCGCTCACCCCCTCGTTCTTCGCCCAGGTGGCGAGGACGTACACCAGCGCGACCAGCAGAAGGAGGCCGGTGGCCGTGGTCTTCATACGGCGTACGCCACGACGCTTCTCCTCGTCCGCCGCGGTGTACGCGAACGAGGCGAGCCCCCCGGGTCTCGCCCTCCCACCGGGCCCCGGGGGCAGCGCGCCCGGCTCGGTCCGCCCGGTTCCGTCGATCCGTTCCATCCGCTCCACCCGTCCGCGTACGCACAGCCCCAGGCCTCCGCTACGCATTGTGCCTACCTGACCTACTCCCGGGCCGCACGTCGAGTTCCCCGCGCCCTGCCGCATCATGGGAACCGGTCCACTCCCCCCGCTTCCCCGCCCCCGCAAGGAGACACACCGCCCATGCCCAGGCGCCAGGGGTACGCCCTGCTCATCGCCCTCGTGGCGGGCACCGCCGCGCTCGCCGCAGCCGTGGCGTTCGCCGGTTCCCTGCTGTTCGCCGGGGAACGGGCGACGGCCGCCGCCACCACGGCCCCGCAGGGCGTGGCCCACAGCCCGGCGGCCCCGGCGCACTCCTCCGGGCACTGGCTCGCCACCTGGGCGGCGGCCCCCGTCGCGGGCGTGGCCGACCCGGCACAGGCCGAGGACCAGAGCCGCCGCGTCATCCGCAACGTCGTGCACACCAGCATCGGCGGCACCGAGGCCCGCGTGACGCTGTCCAACCTGTTCGGCACGCAGCCCCTGCTCATCGACCGCGTCACCGTGAACACCCGCCCCGTGACGTTCCGCGGGGCCTCCTCCGTCACCGTCGCCGCCGGCGGGCAGACCGTCAGCGACGCCGTCGCCGTCCCGGTCGCCGCCGACGCCGACCTCGTGGTCACCCTGCGCACCCCGACCGCCGACGGACCGGTCACCGCCCACCCCAACAGCCACCAGACCTCGTACACCGAGGACGACCGGGGCACCTGGGCCACCACGCAGTGGCGCTACCTCACCGCCGTCGACGTGCGGGGCGGCGGCACGCAGGCGGCCGGGACGCTCGTCGCGTTCGGCGACTCGCTCACCGCCGGCTCCGGCTCCACCACCGACGCCAACACCCGCTGGCCGGACGCCCTCGCCGACCGGCTGCACGGCCGCTACGCCGTGGTCAACGAGGGCATCGGCGGCAACCGCCTCCTGCGCGACGGCGTCGGCCCGCGCGCCCTCGACCGCTTCGAGCGCGACGTCCTCGGCGCCTCCGGCGCGAAGACCGTCGTCATCGCGCTCGGCATCAACGACATCCAGGCGCTCCCGAGGGAGACCGACCCCGGGCGGATCACCGACGCCCTGCGCGACCTCACCCGGCGGGCCCACGCCCGCGGCCTGAAGGTCATCGGCGCGACCCTCATGCCCTACCGGGGCTCGGCGGTCTGGACGGCCGGCGGGGAGCAGGTGCGCCGGCAGGTCAACGCGGAGATCCGGGCGGACGGGATCTTCGACGAGGTCCTCGACTTCGACCTGTCCCTCCGCGACCCGGCCCACCCCCAGCAGTTGCGCGCCCCGTACGACTCCGGCGACCACCTGCACCTCAACGACGCCGGGTACGCCCGCCTGGCGGCGCTGCCGGACGTGGACGCCCTGACCGGGGACAGGCCGAAGGTCGACGCGCTCTGAACCGGAGCCCGTCTCCCCGGCCGCACGGCGGCCGGGGAGAGAAGGCATCGCGGGCACACCCGCTGGACAGCGGCGTCTCGGGTGCGCGGGCGGGAGGGTTCGCCGGCGGCGCCCGGACGTCACGGTGCGGGATCGAGGCCGGGACCGTCCGATACCGGGAGACGTGACTCCAGCAGGTCGTTGAGCGTGTCGCCGGCCTCTTGCGACAGCGGTCCGCTGTGGTCCACACCCAGCAGACCGAGCAGTTCGACGGTGCGGAGCCGGACCGTCGCTTCCACGAGCTGGGCGTAGCTCTCCGCGGCGGCGCGGGTCCGGTGCCGAGCCGTCAGTGCGAGCAGGAGGCTGATCCCCGCCGCGGGCCACCACATGGCGGCCAGCGGTGCGTACAGGAGAGACCACGCGGCCAGGGCGGTGGAGGCGGTGAGTTCCCGTCGGGTGCCGGAGAGCTCGGCACGGTCGGTGTCGGGGAGGCTGAGCCACAGGTGAGGCCACAGGACGGCGAGGTCCAGGTGGTGGTCGCGGCGGACGCGGGTGGTGGCGGCACGGACCCGGTCGCCCGCCCACGTCGGCCGGCAGGGGCGTTCCAGCGCGATCTGCTCCAGGGAGCGGCGCGCCTCGTGCAGGGCTTCGGGGTCGTGCGGCCCGCGCAGTGCCGCCGCACGGGCGGCCGCCCTTCGCTGCGCGTCGAGCACCTGCCTGGCGGTGTCCCAGCGCCGGCGGCGGGCGGCCACCCGGGTGCCGGCGAGGTATCGCAGCGGGTTGGGCCACGTGTCCCAGTCCGCGGCGAGCACGAGGCGTTCGATGCCCGCGCCCAGAGCGCGGGCTGCGATGCCCACGGCGGCCGAGGCCGCCAGCACTCCCGCGAGCAGGACGACCTGCCCGCCGAACGAATGGACCTGCGGGGCCTCGGCCCAGGCGGTGAGCCGGCGGGTCAGCCGGGCGAGGTCGAACGAGTGGGCGTGCCCGAGGATGTGGGCGGCCTGGGCGACTGCCAGGTACAGGGCGCCCGGCAGAGCCAGGAAAGTGAGCCAGCGCTCCGCGAGTTGCTCGCCGAGCCGGGTGAAGAACGCCGGCATCAGCCGATCACGTCCCGGCGCAGGGGCTCACCGCTGACCTCGCACCGCGGGGTCACGCCCGGGGCGGGGAAGGCGAATCGCGCACAGGGGTAGTGCGCTCCCCCCTGCGGGCACAGGAGCACCGGCTCCTGACGCGCGTACCGGTCGGAGCCGGCCAGGTCGAAGAGGCCTCGCGAGCGGCCGAACACACCGAGCGCGTCGCCCGCCTCGCGCAGCGCCCGGTGCAGGTCGTCCAAGGACTGCCGCGGATCGCCGCCGGCCCGCAGGACGCCGATGACGGCGTCGAGCGCGGCGACGCCCGGCCCGGAGGCCAGGACCTGGCGAAGCTGGAGCTGCCGCCGGCACACGTACCCCACCGCGTCGGCGATCTCCGCGGTCGACCGTTCCACTGCCCCACCCCGCCCCGTCAGTCCTTCGAATCCGCCGCCCCGCCGGCCGGTGCGATCGTAAGCTGAGCCGCATCGGGGCGGGAAGTACCTGGGGGAGCCGTGGAATCACTCGAAGTGGTCATGTCCTGCGTCAGGGAAGCCGCCGCGACCGAGAGCCTCGATCCGGTATTCGGGCCCGGTGTGCTCGAACACGCCCAGCGCTTGGCGGCGAACCTGGACACCCACCCCGAGCCGGGTGTGGCGCGGTACCTCCTGGGATGGTTCCACTGGTACCGCGCCCAGGGACTTCCCGAAGGCGAGGACGAGCAGGACCTGGAACGCGCGCGGGACTTCCTCCTCCACCACTTCATCACCGACGGTTCCGGAGCGATCCCCGAGCCGCTGGCGGCGACCATCGCCCTCATGGCGATCCCGAGCGCGCTCGCGCACCACAGCCGCACCGTGCTCGCGCCCGACGGATTGTCGGTGGACGTGGCGGTCCGGCTGTGGACGCGCGTCATCGAGGCACTGGAGCCGGACGACTCCCTGCGGGCGCACTGCCTGACTTGTCTCAGCACGATGCTGCAGATCCGGAGCTGGCTGGGAGGCGGCGTCGAGGACGTGGACGAGGCGGTCCGCCTGGGCCGCGAGGCGGTCGCGCTCAGCCGTGGCACGGACGCGGCAAGCGCCCTGTCCGCGCTCGCGACCGCGTTACGCGACAGATACGGCTTCGCGCAGGCCATCGGCGACCTGGACGAAGCCATCGAGACGGGGCGGCGCGCCGTCCGGGCCGCCCGCCCGGACGAGGAGGACATGCCCGGATACCTGTCGAACCTGTGCACGATGCTGCTCCTGCGCCACGGCCGCACGTCCGACTCGGCGGACCTGGACGACGCGATCCGGCTCGGCCGCCGAGCCGTCGCCCTCACCCAGCCCGAAAACCCCGATCGCGCCGCACGGCTGTCGAACCTGAGCCTCGCGCTCCAGAACCGCTTCGCGGGGACAGCGGACTCCGCCGGCCTCGACGAGGCCGTCGAGGCCGGCCGGCTGGCGGTCGCCACCACCCCCGAGAGCCACCGCGAGTGGACCACCCGGCTGTCGGTCCTCGGAATGGCGCTCCGCAACCGCTGCACGGCCAACGGCGCCCCCGCGGACGGCGACGAGGCGGTCCGGGTCGCGGTCAGGGCCCTGCGGGCCACTGCCGAAAGCGACGCGGCCTGGGCGGGGAGACAGCAGGCCGTGGGTCTCGCGCTGGTGGCCCGGTTCAAACTGTCCCGTCATCTCGACGACGCGTTCCAAGCCGCCGAGGCGTTCGCCGCCGCGGTGGCGGCCCCGGCCGCCCCGCCGCACGAGCGGATCAAGTTCGCCACCAGCGCGGCCAGGCTGCTCGCCCTGATCGATCCGTCCCGGGCAGCCGACCTCCTGGAACAGGCCGTACGCCTGCTGCCCGAGGTCGCACCGCGCCGCCTCGGGCGAACCGACCAGCAGTCCGCGCTCGTCGCCGTCACCGGACTGGCCGGCGACGCCGCGGCCCTGGCGCTGGACGCCGCCTCGGCCCGGCCGGACCGGGCCGCCCAGCGCGCCCTGTCCCTGCTGGAGAGCGGGCGCACGATCTTGATCGGCCAACTCCTCGACGGCCGCGGCAGTCTGGACGGCCTGCCCCCCGCTCTCGCGGCCCGGTTCACCTCGCTGCGGGAAGCACTCGAAGGAAGCCGGGGCGCCGATCCGTTGTCCGCCCTCCTGCCCGGCGGGGCGGCCACCAACGACGACCGGGTCGACCTCGCCCGCGCGATGGCCGCCACTCTCGCCGAGATCCGCGCGCAGGACGGTTTCGCCTCGTTCGGCCTGCCGCCCCGCCTCGATGAGCTCCTGCCCGAAGCCGCCCACGGCCCCGTGGTCACCGTCAACGTCGCGGAGCGCCGCAGCGACGCACTGCTGCTGACCACCGCCGGAGTCGTAGCGCTACCGCTTCCCGGCCTGAACCGCGCGACGCTCACCGCCCGGGTCGAAGCCTTCCACGCGGCGCTGGAGGCGAGCACCGACCCCGGACAGGACCGCTTCGCCGCCCAGGCGTCGCTGACCGGGACGCTGGAATGGCTGTGGGAGACCGTGGCCGAACCAGTCCTCGACGAACTCGGATACCGCGAGGCACCCCCGGACGGCTCCGCCCCGCCACGGATGTGGTGGGCGCCCGGCGGGCTGCTGAGCCTGCTGCCACTGCACGCCGCCGGCCGCTACGACGAGCGAGGCGTCCGCCACGGGCAGGCGGTCATGGAGCGCGTCGTCTCCTCCTACACACCGACGATCCGGGCCCTGAGCCACGCCCGCAGGCGCCAGACGGCGCCGCCCGGCCGCCAGAGCTCGCTGATCGTCGCCATGCCGACCACGCCGGGGCTGCCGGGACTCGCGCACGTCCCCACCGAGGTCGACATGCTGACCTCGACACTGCCGGACCCGCTGGTCCTCACCGGGTCCGCGCACACCCTCCCGACCCGCGACCGGGTCCTGAAGGAGCTGGCCCGGCACACGATCGCGCACTTCGCCTGCCATGGTGCGCACGATCCCGCCGACCCCTCCCGCAGCCGCCTGCTCCTGCACGACCACGAACAGTCCCCCTTCACGGTCGCCGCCCTGGCACCGATCGACCTCTGGCAGGCACGGCTCGCCTATCTGTCCGCCTGTGAGACCGCGCTGAACACCGCCACCGGACTGCTCGACGAGGCGATCCACATGGCCTCGGCCTTCCAGGCCGCCGGCTACTCCCACGTGGTCGGCACCCTGTGGTCCATCGATGACGAGGCCGCCGCCGAGATGGCCCAGGACTTCTACGCCGGGATGCGCGCCGACGCCTCGGAAGGCATCGATTTCACGGCGGCGGCGCGGGCGTTGCACGACGCGGTCAGGACCCAGCGGGACCGCTACCCCCGGATGCCGTCACTGTGGGCGGCCCACATCCACGTCGGTCCGTGACCACCCCACACACCGGCGGCCGAAGGCACCTGGGCGGCAGCCGGCCCACGATCCGCCGGCGCCTCACCCCGGGCAGCCGGAACGTCCCGCCCGCCGGGCGGCACCCGGCAGGCACTCCCGACGCCCCGGCCCGCCCCGCCGGCGGACGGCGCCACTCCCGGAACGCGCGCCCTCAGCGCCCCTCGCCCTTCTCCAGCCGGCCCCGCTCGCGCGCGGCCTCCCGCAGCCGCTGCTTCTCCGCCTTGCTGCGCTTGTGCTCCACCCCTACGCCGCCCATGAGCGCGAAACCGGTGATCCGGACCCGGGGCGCGTCGGGCGCGGGCGCCGACTCGTCCTTGACGTCCTCCCCGAAACCACCCATGATGCCGATGCCCCGGACCTCCACATTGAGATCCGGCGGAACCGTCACATGGATACCGCCCATGATCGTGAAGCAGCGGATCACGGTCTCGCGGGCCTCGAAATTCGCCTCGCGCAGGTCGATGCTGCCGCCGCCCCACATCGCGAACGCGGTGAAGACCCGGCCGACCGTCCATCTGCCCCGGCGGCCGAACCCGCCCCAGAACGCGAACGCGCCGCTCGACGTGGCCGGCTTCCCGATCCGCTCCGGCCAACGCGCCGCCGAACCCGGCCGGGGCCGCACGGCCGGCGACGACGAGGCGGAGCCGGCGGCCGGCAGATCACGGACGAGCGGCTCCAACTCGCCGTGCGTCCGCGCCTTGTAGGCGCTGTCGAGGCGCTGCTCGAACTCCTCCATCTCCAGGCGCCCTTCGGCGACCGCCTCACGCAGGATCTCGGCCACCCGTTCACGTTCGGCGTCGGAGGCACGCATGTCGGGGAGTTCGCTCGTCATGGCACGCAGCCTATTGAACCGCCGCGCCCACGTCACCGGCTCCCCCGGCCGTCCCGGACGCGTACATCTTCGCGATCACCGCCTCGATGTCGGGCTCCCGCACCGAAAGGTCCGCCAACGGGTACTCCGCGGCGATCCGCGCCACCAGCGGAGCCGCCGACGCGGACGCCGGGAAGGCCAGCCACTGGCGCGGCCCCTCCACCTTCACCGTCCGCACCGAGGGCTCCGACTCCAAGCGGATCGGCGGGAGTTCGCGCTCCAGATCGACCACGAGCGTCCGCTCGCTCTCCCCCACCTCGTGCAGCCCGGCCGGCGCACCGTCGTACATCAGCCGGCCGCGGTCGATCACCATCACCCGGCCGCACAACTGCTCGATGTCCGTGAGGTCATGCGTCGTCAGCAGCACCGTCGTCCCGCGCTCCGCGTTCAGGTCCCGCAGGAACTGCCGCACCCTGGCCTTCGACACCACATCGAGGCCGATCGTCGGCTCGTCCAGATACAGCACCTCCGGATCGTGCAGCAGCGCCGCCGCGATGTCCCCCCGCATCCGCTGCCCGAGCGACAGCTGACGCACCGGCACGTCCAACAGGTCACCCAGGTCCAGGAGTTCGACACAACGCTCCAGATTGGCCCGGAAGCGCGCGTCCGGCACCCGGTACATGCGGTGCATCAGCCGGTACGAGTCGCGCAGCGGCAGGTCCCACCACAACGTCGTACGCTGCCCGAAGACCACCCCGATCCGGTGCGCCAGCCGCGTGCGCTCCCGCGAAGGATCGATGCCCGCGACGCGCAGCGAACCACCGCTCGGCGTCAGGATGCCCGTCAGCATCTTGATCGTGGTCGACTTCCCGGCCCCGTTCGGCCCGATGTAACCGACCATCTCCCCGCGCTGCACCCGGAAGCTGATCCCGTCGACCGCCCGCACCTGACGCCGCTCACCGCGCAGGAAGCCCGTCCTGCGCCGGACGTCGAAGACCTTCTCCAGCCGGTCCAGCTCGATGAAGGCCGCCCCGCCGCCCGTCTCCGTACCACCCATGCCGCTCCCTCTCCCGTCCCGTCTCAACTTCCCGTGCTCCGGTACGACCGCAGCCCCGCCCGCCACGCCAGACCCGCCCCGGCCGCGCCCCCCCCGGCCACCACCGGCGGCAGGAACGCCACCCACGACGGCAGCCCCAACGGCAGCTCCCGCCCCAGCACGTACAGCGCCGGAAGCCAGTTCACGAAGGCCAGCGGCACCACGAACGTCACCCCGCGCACCAGGTCCTTCGCGAAGATCGTCGGCGGATACTGGAGCAGCGTGTTCCCCCCGTACGTGAACGAGTTCTGCACCTGCGAGGCGTCCTGCGCGACGAACTGGAACGCCCCGCCCGCCACGAACACCGCCCCGAAGATCACCGCCCCGCTCAGCAGCATCAGCGGCAGCACGACCGCCCGCGCCACCGTCCAGTCGATGTCCGACGCCACCAGCCCGTAACCCAGCACCAGCACCCCCTGCGTGATCCGCCCCAGCCTGCGCAGCGCGAAACGGTCGGCCGCCACCTGCGCGAGGACCGGCACGGGCCGCACCAGCAACGTGTCCAGCGTGCCGTCGCGCACCCGGCGGCCGAGCCGGTCCATCGACCCCATCAGCAGATCCGCCAGACCGAAGGCCGTCCCCGAAGCCCCGTACAGCAGTGCGATCTCCTGGAGCGAGTAGCCGCCCAGCGCGTCGACGTGCGCGAACATCAGCATGATCGTCACGAAGTCGAACGCCGTCGCCGTGAAGTTGCCGACCGCCGTCATCAGGAACGACGCCCGGTACGCCATCGTGGAGCGCAGCCACATCGACACGATCAGCCCGTACGCCCGCACCCCCTCGACCAGCCGCGGGCGCGGCGCGAACACCGCCTCCTCCCGCACCCCCGGCGCGGCCGCCTCCGCCACCTCAGCCACCCTGGACCACCACCCTCCGCGTCGCCACCGACTGCACCATCCGCCCCACCAGCAGCAACACCACGGCCCAGGCCGCCTGGAACACGTACACCCGCACCAGACCCCAGCCCGTGTGCTTGCCCAGGAACACATCCGCCGGCACCTGGAGCAGCGCCGACCACGGCATCAGCCGCGCCACCTCACCCAGCAGCCCCGGGAACAGGCTCAGCGGCAGCAGCATCCCCGAGAAGAACAGCCCCGCCAGGAAGGCGATCTGCGCCGCGCCCGCCCCGTCCATCAGCCAGAAGGCGGACAGCGCCACCAGATAGCGGATCGCGAAGCTCACCACCACCCCCAGCGCCACCGCCACCAGGAACGCCAGCCACGGCCCCGCCGACCCCGGCAGCGCCAGGTCGAACGCCAGCCCGCCGAGCACCATCGGCACGATGCCGCGCCCCAGCAGATGGAAGGCCGCCCGCCCCAAGTCCTGCGCCAGCCACCACAGCTGGAGGTCGACCGGCCGGTACAGGTCCACCGCGATGTCGCCCGTACGGATGCGCTCGATCAGCTCGTCCTCGAAACCGCCGCCCATCATCACGCAGGTCATCAGCAGCGCCTGGCCCAGCCAGACGAAGGTGAGCGCCTGCGGCATGTCGTAGCCACCGAGCCGCGGCCGCTCGTCCCACAACGCCATGTACGTGTAGGCGAGGATGAAACCGAAGACGGTGTTGGTGAACACGCCCGCCACCGTCTCCATCCGATAGGTGGCGTACCGGCGGAAACCACCCGCCGCCACCACCGCGTAGACCCGCACAGCAACCGCCTCCCCGTCAACGGGTGCCGCACCGCGCGTGGACACCAAAGCGCAGAACCCTAGCCCGGCCGGGACAGCCGCCGCGAGCGCTTTTCGGCCGTCGATCCAAGGGATATGCGCCAGAAAAGGGCACTATGGGGGAACTGACCGCGGCCGAGGAGTCTGCACCGACATGAGCGACGAGCCACAGCAGCAGAACGGGGACACCGACCCCCCGGGCTGGGCCCCCAGGGACCTGCCTGCCGACGCCGCCGCCCCCACCGGTGAAGGCCCGCCGGCAGGCGAGAACACCGGCGGCAAGAAACCCGGCAAGGCCAAACGCCCCAAGCGCACCGGCTGGCGGCGGCTCATCCCCACCTGGCGCATGGTCCTCGGCGGCGTACTCCTCATCGCCCTGCTCCTGATCGGCGGCTTCATCGCCGGCTACCAACTGGTCGACATCCCCGCCGCCAACGCCAGCGCCACCGCCCAGTCCAACGTCTACCTGTACGCCGACGGCACCGTCATCGCCCGCGACGGCGACGTCAACCGCGAGAACATCAAGCTCGCCCAGGTCCCCCGCAGCGTCCAGCACGCCGTCCTCGCCGCTGAGGACCGCGACTTCTACTCCGAACGCGCCGTCGACGTGAAGGCGATGTTCCGGGCCGGCTGGAACACCCTCACCGGCAAGGGCAAACAGGGCGGCTCGACCATCACCCAGCAGTACGTCAAGAACTACTACCTCGGCCAGGAACGGACCGTCGTCCGCAAGGTCAAGGAATTCTTCATCGCCATCAAGCTCAACCGCGAACAGTCCAAGGACCAGATCCTGGAGGGCTACCTCAACACCAGCTACTTCGGCCGCAACGCCTACGGCATCCAGGCCGCCGCCCAGGCGTACTACGGCAAGGACATCGGCGACGTCACCACCGCCCAGGGCGCGTACCTCGCCTCCCTCCTCAACGCCCCCAGCGCCTACGACGTCGTCGCCCTCCCCGAGAACAAGTCCGCCGCCGTCGCCCGCTGGAACTACGTACTGGACGGCATGGTCAAGGAGAAGTGGCTCGACCCCGCCGAGCGCGAGGCGATGACCTTCCCCGTCCCCGGCCCCGTCAAGCCCGCCAACAGCCTCTCCGGACAGCGCGGCTACATCGTCAAGGCCGTCGAGGACTACCTCGTCGGCAACGACATCCTCGACGAGAAGACCCTCGCCGCCCGCGGCTACCGCATCACCACCACACTCCAGCGCGAGAAGCAGAACGCCCTCGTCGAAGCCGTCGAGGACAAGGTCATGTCCAAGACCGACGACGACCGCGCACCCGACCGCAACGTCCGGGTCGGCGGCGCCTCCATCGACCCCGCCAACGGCCACGTCGTCGCCATGTACGGCGGCATCGACTACACCCGCCAGTACGTCAACAACGCCACCCGTCGCGACTACCAGGTCGGCTCCACCTTCAAACCGTTCGTCTTCACCTCCGCCGTCGCCAACGGCTCCACCACCCAGGACGGCCGCCGCATCACCCCCAGCACCATCTACGACGGCACCAACAAGCGCATGGTCGAAGGCCCCGACGGCCCCACCGGCTACGACCCCGCCAACGAGGACGACCGCAGCTACGGCCCCATCACGGTGACCGAAGCCACCGACAAGTCCGTCAACGCCGTCTACGCCCAGATGGCCGAGGACGTCGGCCCCGAGAAGGTCCGGCAGACCGCCATCGACCTCGGCATCCCCAAGGACACCTCCGCCCTCCCCCCCCCCCCCTCCATCGCCCTCGGCGTCGCCACCGCCAGCGTCCTCGACATGACCGAGGCGTACGCCACCCTCGCCGCCCACGGCAAGCACGGCGCCCACGTCCTGGTCAGCGAGGTCACCAAGGACGGCGAGAAGGTCACCCTGCCCGGCCGCACGGTGAAGCAGGCCGTCAGCCGCGAGGCCGCCGACACCACCACCTCGATCCTGCGGAGCGTCGTCGAGGGCGGCACCGGAACCGCCGCCAAGGGCGCGGGCCGCCCCGCCGCCGGAAAGACCGGAACCGCCGAGGAGGACCGGGCCGCCTGGTTCGCCGGCTACACCCCCGACCTCGCCACCGTCATCGCCGTCATGGGCCAGAACCCCGACACCGGCGCCCAGAAACCCCTCTACGGCGCACTCGGACTCCCCCGCATCAACGGCGGCGGCGCCCCCGCCGAAACCTGGGCCCAGTACACCGCGGCAGCCCTCAAGGGCACCCCCGCCCACAGCTTCGACCTCGACGTGGAGGAGGGCACCGACGACACCGCGCTGCCCACCGCCCAGTCCACCGCCCCCGGCGACACCGGCCGCCGCACCCCCTCGGCCACCCCCCGCCGCACCCGGTCCACCACCCCGTCCCAGCCCCCCTCCGCCCCGCGCACCACCCCCGGCACCACGGACAACCCGGCCGGAGGCACCGGCGACGGAGGCACCACGGACGGCGGGACGGACACGGGCGGCGACGGCGGGGACACCGGGGGCGGGGGCGGCGACACCGGCGGCCCCCTCGACGGACCCAAAGGCACGCGGGCCCCCAGCACCCGCCCCTGAACCGGGCCCGGCGCGGGCGTCAGTGCCCCGAAGTGGCCTTCAGCCCCACCACGGACACCAGCAACAGACACACGAAGAAGATCCGGGCCGCCGTCACCGGCTCGTGCAGCACCACCATGCCCAGGACCGCGGCACCCGCCGCGCCGATCCCGACCCACACCCCGTACGCCGTACCGATCGGCAGCGTCCGGGCCGCGTGCGACAGCAGCATCATGCTCGCCACGATCCCCAGACCCGTGAACACACTCGGCCACAGCCGGGTGAACCCCTCGGTGTACTTCATCCCGATCGACCAGGCCACCTCCAGCAGACCGGCGACCACCAGCAGAACCCACGCCACGACAGCACCTCCGACGAGACAGAACACGCCAACAACACGGATGCGTCGTCTTTGCGAAACCCGGTACGGCGCGTCTCGTCGGGTCCCACCACCGTAGCAAAGGACAGCCGAAGGGCCCGGTGACAACCGTCACCGGGCCCTTCGCCCACGAAACGAATACGACGCTAGGGATACGTCTCCACGGATACGTCGTTAGGGATACGTCTCCACGGATGCGGATCTACAGATACAGCCCGGTCGAGTCCTCCGAACCCTCGAACCGGTCCGCGGCCACCGCGTGCAGGTCGCGCTCGCGCATCAGCACGTACGCCACACCCCGCACCTCGACCTCCGCCCGGTCCTCCGGATCGAACAGCACCCGGTCACCCGGCTCGACCGTCCGCACGTTCTGCCCCACCGCCACCACCACGGCCCACGCCAGCCGACGGCCGACCGCGGCCGTCGCGGGAATCAGAATGCCGCCGCCGGAACGCCGCTCGCCCTCGGGCGACTCGGACCGGACCAGCACTCGGTCGTGCAGCATCCGGATGGGCAGCTTGTCGTCGGTGTTCTCGCTCACGCCCCGCAACCTACCGGGCGGCGCGCCCGCCACGCGCGAGGGGTCAGCGCTTGCCGCGCCGCGAGGAGACGACCACCAGTCCGACCACGCCCACCGTGAGCAGCGCCGCCGGGATCACCCGCTCCAGCCGGGGGCTGCCGGTCTCCGAGACGAACTGTGCCTTCACGTCCGACACCGCCCGGTTCACCGCCACGTACGCCCGGCCGGCCGTCCGGTCCACCGTCCCGGCGACCTTCGCCTTCGCGTCACCCATGATCGTCTTCGGGTGCACCCGCACCCCGATCTCATCGAGTACCACCGCAAGCCGCTCGCGCCTGCTGATGATGTCCGCCTCGATCTGCGCAGGGGTCCTGGCATCCGACACCGCGCCGCCTCCGTGGTCCTCGTCCGGTAAACCTTCATCGACAGTCTGTCAGTTCCGCCGCATCCGCACCCGGCGGCACCCCCATTACGCTCGGTCCCTTAGACCCCACGTACCAACGAGGAGAACCATGAGCGAGCGCCTCACTCCCGGCGACACCGCCCCCGCCTTCACCCTCCCCGACGCCGACGGCAACGACGTCTCGCTCGCGGACCACAAGGGCCGCAAGGTCATCGTCTACTTCTACCCCGCGGCGCTTACCCCCGGCTGCACCAAGCAGGCGTGCGACTTCACGGACAACCTCGACCTGCTCGCCGAGGCCGGCTACGACGTCATCGGGGTCTCCCCGGACAAGCCGGAGAAGCTCGCGAAGTTCCGCGAGAAGGAGAACCTCAAGGTCACACTGGTGGGCGATCCGGCCAAGGAGACCCTTGAGGCGTACGGCGCGTACGGCGAGAAGAAGCTCTACGGCAAAACGGTGACGGGCGTCATCCGGTCCACCGTCGTGGTGGACGAGGAGGGCAAGGTCGCCCACGCCTTCTACAACGTCAAGGCCACCGGCCATGTCGCCAAGATCATCAAGGACCTCAAGATCTGAGGTACGGCGGGGACGGTCCGCGAGCCGCACGGAACGGACCGAAACAGGCCATTCACTGGGCTGAATGGCCGAAATCATGTGACGGACATCCCATTCCTCCGTCGAACCGGTTTGCGGCCGCCATGTCCGCGCAGAAGCCTTTCCTGTAACAGTTGCCGAGGAAAGGAACCGGCCATGGCGGCCTCCGACCCCCACCAGGTGGCCGACCCGGAAGCGGTCAAACGCCACCCCGCGCTGTTCCGTGCCATCCGGAAGCGCCAGAACCCCAAGCTGCGGCGCACCGACATCACGGTCACGGACGACCAGGCGGTCAAGCGCGCGGTCAAGGCGGCCTCCCTCGGCAACGCCATGGAGTGGTTCGACTTCGGCATCTACTCCTACCTGGCCGGCACCATCGGCGACGTCTTCTTCCCGTCCGGGAACGACACCACCGAGCTCCTCTCCTCGTTCGCCACCTTCGCGGTCGCCTTCCTCGTACGGCCCCTCGGCGGCATGTTCTTCGGCCCGATGGGCGACAAGATCGGCCGCAAGAAGGTCCTCGCCCTCACGATGATCATGATGGCGATCGGCACCTTCGCGATCGGCGTGATCCCCTCCCACGAGTCCATCGGCGTCTGGGCCGCGGTCCTGCTGATCTTCTTCCGCATGCTCCAGGGCTTCTCGACGGGCGGCGAGTACGGCGGCGCCTCGACCTTCATCGCGGAGTACGCCCCCGACAAGCGACGCGGCTTCTTCGGCAGCTTCCTGGAGTTCGGCACGCTCGCCGGTTACGTGGGCGCCGCGGGCCTGGTGACCCTGCTGTACGCGGTCCTCAACGACGCCCAGATGGAGTCCTGGGGCTGGCGCGTACCGTTCCTCGTCGCCGGCCCGCTCGGCCTCGTCGGCCTCTACCTGCGACTGCGCCTGGACGAGACCCCGGCCTTCCAGAAGCTGGAGGGCGGCACGGCACACGCCACGGAGGCGGCGGACAGCGTCGAGACGACGGCGAAGGGCGACCTCGCGAAGATCTTCCGCGACTACTGGCCGACGCTGATCCTCTGCATCTGCCTGGTCGGCGCGTACAACATCACCGACTACATGCTGCTGTCGTACATGCCGACGTACCTCTCCGACGAGCTCGGCTACAGCGAGACGCACGGCCTGCTGATCCTGCTCGGCGTCATGGTGTTCCTGATGCTGATCATCAACCAGGTCGGCAAGCTCTCCGACCGCTTCGGCCGCAAGCCCCTCCTGATGACCGGCATGCTCGGCTTCCTGGTCTTCTCCCTCCCGGCGTTCCTCCTGATCCGCCAGGGCAGCATCGCCGCGATCATCATCGGCATGCTGATGCTGGGCCTCTCCCTGGTCTGCATGCTCGGCACGATGTCGGCGGCGCTCCCGGCCCTGTTCCCGACGAACGTCCGCTACGGCTCGCTCTCGGTGGGCTACAACCTCTCGGCGTCGATCTTCGGCGGTACGACTCCGCTGGTGATCACGGCCCTGATCAGCGTCTCCGGCACCAACCTGATGCCGGCGTACTACTCGATGGCGGCGGCCCTGGTGGGCGTGATCGCGGTGGCCTGCATGAAGGAAACCGCGAACCGCCCGCTGGCGGGCTCCCCGCCGTCGGTGGAGACGACGGAGGAGGCGGAAGAACTGGTCGCGGCCCAGACCCCGGACCCGAAGTTCTGACCCCCGCCCCCGGCCACGGCCCGTACGGCTTCCCCTCGAAGCGGTACGGGCCGTTCCGCATCTTGTCGGATATCGGACGTGACACTCCGATAGTCGGTTCGTTACTCCGTACGGGGCCGCGAACGCGCGGCCGGATGCGGAGGGGAATATGCCAGCCAGCCCTTATACACGCGAGCGGCTCTCGGAGGCCGTCTCATCGTCGCGAACGCTGTCCGAAGCATTGACGAAACTCGAGGTCGATCCGAAGAGCAGCACCCGGGCCTACCTCCGCGAACGGATTCGGAAGATGGGGCTGGACACCAAGCACTTCGAGCGCGAGGGGACTCGCTGGACCAAAGAAATCCTCGAGCCCGTGGTCGCTGCGTCAAAAAGCGTGCAGGAGGTACTGCGGCGCCTCGGACTCGACCTGGTCGGCGGACACCACACGAACATCAGTCGGAGGATCAAGGCGTATGGCCTCGACACATCGCACTTCGCGGCACCGTCAAGGAAGGGCGAGACGCGCCGCCGGCGCCCGGAGGAACTACTCGTCGACCGGACTCAGACACTCGCTCACCGCGTCCCCGGCGAGCGACTGAAGCGAGCCATGATCGCCATGGGTGTCCCCGAGTGTTGCGCCCAGTGCGGCACTGAACCCGTCTGGCGGCACCAGCCTCTGCCTCTTGAGGTCGATCACGTTGACGGCAACTGGCGGAACAACCAGCCTCAGAATCTGAGACTTCTCTGCCCGAACTGTCACTCGACAACCGACACATACCGAGGTCGCGGCAAGAAGAGGCGCACACTGGCGCGGAGTGAGGGCCAGTGAGTTCGGGAATCCGCTACACACGGGAACTGCTGGTCGAAGCTGCGGAGAAGTGCGCCAACATCCAGGAGGTCATCGACTTTCTGGGCACCCGCCCCTACGGGCAACTCGGACGCCATATATTTCGCCGCTTCGAGCATTTCGGGATCGACGTGTCCCACTTTCCACGCCGCGGCTGCCGCGGAGCAGGGGACCGTCCCTCACCAGCGGAACTCGCAGCTGCCGTGGCCTCAGCCGTTTCCATCGCCGACACCTTGAGGCGACTGGGCCGCACCGACAACGCGAGCCAGCGGAAGCAGTTGCGCGCCTGGCTCGCGGAGGAGGGGCTCACCATCAGCCACTTCCTGGGGCAAGGACATCAACGGGGGCGTGCCGGAACCACCCCGCTGAAGCCCGCTGACCGCATCTTGGTGCGGCACGATGGCCGTCACCGCACGAAGGCCGCGCTGTTGCGACGCGCTCTCCGCGAGGTCGGCGTCCCCGAAGAATGCGCCGAGTGCGGAACAGGCACGATCTGGCGGGGTAAGCCGATGACGTTGGAGGTTGATCACATCAACGGAGACTGGGGAGACGATCGCAGAGAGAATCTGCGGCTCCTGTGCCCGAACTGCCATGCGGTGACCAGCACGTGGTGCAGGGGCGGCACCCGCGCGCGGCGTTGAAAGAGGGCTGATACCCACTGCACTCCCTCCGCAGAGGGCAGTAAGCTGAGACCAGCTGCGCGGCCGTAGCCAAACTGGTATCGGCGGGTGTTTTAGGGGCATCTGGGAGAAATCCTGTGTGGGTTCGAATCCCACCGGCCGCACACCGTGATGGGCCGCCCTCCGGGGCGGCCCATCGGCGTCTCACCCCACCAGCTCCCGCACCACCGGGGCCAGGGCGCGGAACGCCTTGCCCCGGTGGCTGATCGCGTTTTTTTCCGCCGGGGTCAGTTCCGCGCAGGTGCGCGTCTCGCCGTCCGGCTGGAGGATCGGGTCGTAGCCGAAGCCGTAGCCGCCGGCGGGGGTGTGGCGGAGGGTGCCCGTCAGGCGGCCCTCGACCACGCGCTCCGTGCCGTCCGGGAGGGCCAGGGCGGCGGCGCAGGCGAAGTGGGCCCCGCGATGGGGGTCGGAGATGTCACCGAGCTGGGCGAGGAGCAGGTCCAGGTTGGCGCGGTCGTTGCCGTGGGTGCCGGACCAGCGGGCCGAGAAGATGCCGGGGGCGCCGCCGAGGACGTCCACGCAGAGGCCGGAGTCGTCGGCGATCGCCGGGTGACCGGTGGCCTGGGCTAGGGCATGGGCCTTGAGCAGGGCGTTCTCGGCGAAGGTGACGCCGGTCTCCTTGACGTCGGGCACCTCCGGATAGGCGTCGGCGCCGACGAGCTCGTGGTCAAGGCCCGCGTCGGCGAGGATCGCGTGGAGTTCGGTGATCTTCCCGGCGTTGCGGGTGGCGAGGATGAGGCGGGTCATGCGCCCAGTATCGCCCGGTCCGGTGTCACGTTTCGTCGGGCAGGGCGGCGGCCAGGGCGCGGATGCCGGCCAGCACCTCGTCGGCGGTGGGGGCCGACTCCGGGTCGGTGATGTGCTGCATCATCAGACCGCCGACCAGGGCGAGCTGCACCGAGCCGAGGGTGCGCACGGTCTCCTCGGAGAGTTCGTCCTCGGGCGTCCCGGTGACCTCGTGGGCCATGCCGCTGCGCCCCTGCCGCAGTCCTGAGGCGACCTGCTCGCGGAGCTCCGGGTCGCGCTGGGCGCGCAGGATCGTCTCCAGGTTGGCCAGCCAGAAGGTCCTGTCGGCCGAGAACGCCTCGATCAGGCGGTGCCAGAGGGCCTGGACATCGCCGTCGCGCCCGGCCGGCCCGAGGGCCTGCCCGCCCGAGTCGAGCGCTTCGAAGAGGGCCTGGTTGAGCAGGGCCTCCTTGGAGCCGAAGTGGTAGCCGATGGCCGCCATGCTGACGCCCGCCGCCGAGGCGAGGTCGCGGACCGTGGTGCGTTCGTACCCCTTCTCGAAGAGGCACTTCCTGGCCGCTTCCAGCAGCTTCTCGCGGTTTCCCATTCCCATGCGCCGCATCCTAGGGCGGCCCGAGGGGGTGGGGCGAACGCCTGACGCGCACGTCTTGCGCGACCGCCTCATACATACGTCTTGCACGATCGCCCAATGCGCCGCTACGTTGGTCCCGCAGGCGCACCGAAGACCACGTCGAGCTCTGGAGTCCGTATGAGTCCCCTGAAGTCCCGTGTCACCGCCCTCGCCGCGGCCGTCGTCGGCTCGGCGCTGACCGCAGCGGTCGCGGCACCGGTCGCCGAGGCCTCGGAGCGCCCCCTCCCCGCCCGGGTGGTGACCGCCGAAGGCCCCGTGCAGGGGGCGGTCACCGGCGCGGTGCGCACGTTCCAGGGCATCCCGTACGCGGCTGCGCCGACCGGCGAGCTGCGGTGGAGGAAGCCGCAGCCGGTCCGGCCGTGGTCCGGCACGCTGGATGCCCGGACGCCGGGGAACGCGTGCGCGCAGCCCACGGACCAGCCGATCGCGATCGCGGGCGGGGGCAGCGAGGACTGCCTGTATCTGAACGTGACGACGCCGGCCGGCCGGTCGGCGAGGCCCCGGCCGGTGATCGTGTGGATTCACGGCGGGAGCTTCGCGTACGGGGACGGGGCGAGCTACGGCGCGGCGAAGCTGGCGGCGGCGCGGCAGGGCGCGGTGGTGGTGACGGTGAATTACCGGCTGGGGGCGTTCGGGTTCCTGTCGGCGCCCGGTCTGCGGGCTCCGGCGAATCTGGGGCTGCTCGACCAGCAGGCGGCGCTGCGGTGGGTGGCGCGCAACGCGGGTGCGTTCGGCGGGGATGCGGGCAATGTGACGCTCATGGGCCAGTCGGGCGGGGCGTACAGCGTGTGCGCCCAGCTGGTGTCACCGGGGGCGCGGGGGCTGTTCCACAAGGCGATTCTGCAGAGTGCGGGGTGTGTCGGGCCGGACGGTTCGTTCACCCGGGCGCGGGCGGAGGAGCAGGGCGAGGCGGTCGTCGCGGCGGCCCTGGGCGGGGGCGTGGGGGATGTCGACGCCCGTATGCGGGCCCTGTCGACGGCCGACCTGGTCGCCGCGTCGGTGTCCGGTCATGACGGGTACCGGCCGGTGGTGGACGGTGAGGTGGTGCCGGAGGCGCCGGCGCGGGCGATCGCGGCGGGGCGGTTCGCGCGGGTGCCGGTGCTGCACGGTTCGACGCGCGACGAGATGAGCGGGCTGGCCGGTATGGACGAGCTCATGACGGGGAGGCCGCTGACCGCGGAGGGGTACGCGGAGAAGGTGGCGGCGCGGTTCGGGGCGGACGCGGCGGCGGTGCTGGCGGAGTATCCGGTGGAGCGGTACGCGGCTCCGGGGGCGGCGCTGTCGGCGGTGCTGACGGATGCGGAGTGGTCGACGGCGGCACTGGACACCCAGCGGGCGCTGGCGCGGCACACGTCGGTGTACGCGTACGAGTTCGCCGAGGCGTCGGCGCCGTATTTCCGGAACGTGCCGCGTCCGGCGAGCTTCTCGCTGGGTACGGGTCACATGACGGATCTGGCGTACCTGTTCGAGAACGAGCTGTTCGAGCCGTTGGACGCGGCGCAGGCGGGGCTGTCGGAGACGGTGGTGGGTTATTGGAGCCGGTTCGCGAGCACCGGTCGGATGGACGGTCCGGGGCTGCCGGCGTGGCGGCGGTTCACGGACGGCGACGCGTATGTGCAGCGTCTGGCGTCGGGGCGCGTCGGCCGGACGGATTTCGCGGCGGACCACCACTACGCGTTCTGGAAGGGTCTCGCCTCGTCGTGAGCCGAACCGGGCTGAGCCGAGCCGAGTTGAGCTGAGCCGAGCCGAACCGGGTTGAGCTGAGCCGGGTCCGGGTGTCCCCGGCGGTCTGGGTGCCGCCGGGGGCATCCGTGCGTCAGGGGGTGCAGACCTTGGCGATCTCGCCGGCGGCGTCGGTGACCGGCGTGATGTCGGGGGTGGCGTCGCCCTTGTCGATGGCGTCGCGGACGTTGGTGACGCCGGAGCGGAGGTCGTCCACGGCCTTGGAGAGGTCGGCGTCGTCCGTCTTGTCGCCGAGGTTGCCGAGCTCGTCCTGGATCTGGTCCAGGGCTTCGGATGCCTGGGTGGGGTCGTTGGAGGCGTTGGTCACGGCCTGGCGGAGGTTGTCGACGCTGGTGGCGATGGCGTCGGCGGTGCGGACGCAGTCGAGCGTCTTGTCGAGGGCGCCGCAGCCGGCCGCGGCGGTGGCGGTGACGAGTACGGCGGTGACGGCCAGTGCGGTGCGGTGGAGCCGGTGGCGCGCGGCCATGGTGTGGTCCCTCCCCGGGTGCGGATGCGCGGACGGGCGCACGGTTCGACCCGTGCGCCCGTATGCGTATCGACGCCGCTGGGTGGGGCTTGGTTGCCTCTTTACCTTTTCGGTCTGCCTTTTTCAGGCGCCCAGGGTGGTGGCCAGTGCCTCGGTCTGGAGCTTGGCGAGGTCGACGCAGCCGGCGGTGGCGAGGTCGAGCAGGGCGCCCAGCTCGGTGCGGTCGAAGGGCTGGGCCTCGGCGGTGCCCTGGACTTCCACGAAGCGGCCGTCGCCGGTGCAGACGACGTTCATGTCGGTCTCGGCGCGGACGTCTTCCTCGTAGCAGAGGTCGAGGAGCGGGGTGCCGTCCACGATGCCGACGCTGATGGCGGCGACGGTGCCGGTCAGCGGCTTGCGGCCGGGCTTGATGATCTTCTTGCCCTGGGCCCAGGCGACGGCGTCGGCGAGGGCGACGTAGGCGCCGGTGATGGCGGCGGTGCGGGTGCCGCCGTCGGCCTGGAGGACGTCGCAGTCCAGGACGATGGTGTTCTCGCCGAGGGCCTTGTAGTCGATGACGGCGCGCAGGGAGCGGCCGATGAGCCGGCTGATCTCGTGGGTCCGGCCGCCGATCTTGCCGCGTACGGATTCGCGGTCGCCGCGGGTGTTGGTGGAGCGGGGCAGCATCGAGTATTCGGCGGTGACCCAGCCTTCGCCGCTGCCCTTGCGCCAGCGGGGGACGCCTTCGGTGACGGAGGCGGTGCAGAAGACTTTGGTGTCGCCGAAGGAGATGAGCACGGAACCTTCGGCGTGCTTGCTCCATCCGCGTTCGATGGTGACGGGTCGGAGCTGGTCGGCGGTGCGGCCGTCGATACGAGACATGGCGCCGAGCCTATCGGGTGGCGGGGGGCCCGGTTTCCGGGTGCGCCGCAGGCCCCGTCCGGGGTGGGCGGGGCCTGCGGGGGTGGGTTCAGGCGGTCACATCATGTCTTCGATCTCCGCCGCGATCGGGTCCGCGTCGGTGCCGATGACGACCTGGATCGCGTTGCCCATCTTGACGACGCCGTGCGCGCCGGCGGCCTTGAGCGCGGCTTCGTCGACCTTGCTGGGGTCGACGACGTCGGTGCGGAGGCGCGTGATGCAGCCCTCGACCTCTTCGATGTTCTCGAGTCCGCCGAGCCCGGCGACGATCTTCTCAGCCTTGCTGGCCATGGCCTTCTCCCTGGTTCCTCATGTGCGTGCGACGGCCCACCATGGGTCCGTTTCGTCACGGTAACGCACGGTTGGCCCAACTTCTCGGGCGGGCAACCGCACGGTCCCCAATGATGACGATCACCGGTGCCCCGCCTTCCGGGCCGGGCTCCGCACCGTATCGCGACTGGTCTACACCAGTATGCGACGACCGCCAAACCAGGCGTGTTCCGGGAGGATGCCGATGAGTTCGAACGCGGCCGCGCTACCGCAGCGGAAGTGGTGGAACGGGCCGGTCCAGGGCCTGCAGAAGGTCGGCCGCAGCCTGCAGCTCCCGGTGGCGGTCCTGCCCGCGGCGGGCCTGCTGGTGAGCCTGGGCAACCTCTTCGACTCCTCGTTGCACGGCCGCTTCTGGGACAAGACCGCGAAGGTCCTCCTCAACGGCGGGAGCGCGATCCTCGACGGTGAGCTGGGCCTGCCGCTGCTCTTCTGCATCGGGGTCGCGATCGGCTTCGCGAAGAAGGCGGACGGCTCGACGGCGCTCGCCGCGGTGGCCGGTTTCCTGGTCTACCGGGGGGTGCTGACGGCGTTCCCGGTGGACGGTTCGGTGACCAAGGACGTCCCGGAGGGGGTGCCGCAGAATCCGGGGGTGCTGGGCGGGATCATCATCGGGCTGCTGACCGCCGTGGTCTGGCAGCGCTACCACCGCACCAAGCTGGTCGACTGGCTCGGCTTCTTCAACGGCCGCCGGCTGGTCCCGATCCTGATGGCCTTCCTCTGCGCGGTCCTGGGCGTGCTGTTCGGACTGCTGTGGCAGCCGGTGGGGGACGCGCTGACCTGGTTCGCCAAGCAGCTGATCGATCTGGGCGCCTGGGGCGCGGCGATCTTCGGTTTCGCCAACCGGTTGCTGATCCCGATCGGCATGCACCAGTTCCTGAACACGTTCTTCTGGTTCCAGGCGGGCGAGTTCACCGGCGACGGCGGGACGGTCCAGGGCGACATCTCCCGGTTCTTCGCCGGGGACCCGTCGGCCGGGCAGTTCACCTCGGGCTTCTTCCCGATCATGATGTTCGGGCTGCCCGCGGCGGCGCTGGCCATCGCGCACACCGCGCGGCCGGAGCGGCGCAAGGAGGTGGCGGGGCTGATGCTGTCCGTCGCGCTGACGTCGTTCGTGACGGGTGTGACGGAGCCGCTGGAGTTCTCGTTCCTGTTCGTCGCGCCTCTGCTGTACGGGGTGCACGCGATCCTGACCGGTGTGTCCATGGGCGTGACCTGGGCGTTCGGGGTGCACGCGGGGTTCAGCTTCTCGGCCGGGCTGATCGACTACGTCGTCAACTGGCACCTGGATACGAAGCCGTGGCTGATCATCCCGATCGGGCTCTGCTTCGCGGTGGTCTATTACGTGATCTTCCGGTTCGCGATCACCAAGTTCAATCTGCCGACCCCCGGGCGCGAGCCCGAGGAGGTGGAGGAGGACATCGAGAGGAACCTCACGAAATAGCCATTACGCAAGGTCTCTGATCTTGTGAGCGGGGCCCCCGGACCATGCGGTCCGGGGGCTTTTCGCATGTCACGGTGCGTATGCGTCAGCTGCTGCGAAGTAGTCGCAAATTGCAGGTTCCTTATCTAACCCTCACCGTGCTACAACTGGTCTACACCACTCAGTGGTCCAGACCACGTGAAGCTTCGCGCGACACGTTTCTCGAGTCGTCGCCCACCCAAAACCCCCTGTCCCCGGCGGCGCCTTGCTTACTGGAGGAAGTTGATGAGTACGGCCACCGCTACGGCGGCCCCCGCGAAGAAGCGGGGCTCCGGCCTGTTCCAGGGCCTGCAGAAGGTGGGTCGCAGCCTGCAGCTGCCGATCGCGGTGCTGCCGGCCGCCGGCATCATGGTGCGCCTGGGCCAGGACGACATCTTCGGCAAGGACGGTCTTGGCTGGGACAAGGTCGCCGCCGTCTTCAACAACGCGGGCGGTGCCATCACCGGCAGCCTCCCGATCCTGTTCTGCATAGGCGTGGCCATCGGTTTCGCCAAGAAGTCCGATGGCTCGACCGCGCTCGCCGCGCTCGTCGGCTTCCTCGTCTACAGCAAGGTCCTGCAGGCCTTCCCGGTCACCGAGGCCGTGATCCAGAAGGGCGCGGACACCGCCGCGACGTACAACGACCCCGGTGTCCTGGGCGGCATCATCATGGGTCTGCTCGCCGCGGTCCTGTGGCAGCGGTTCCACCGCACCAAGCTGGTCGACTGGCTCGGCTTCTTCAACGGCCGCCGCCTGGTCCCGATCATCATGGCCTTCGTCGGCGTCATCGTCGGTGTCTTCTTCGGCCTGGTCTGGGAGCCGATCGGTGACGGCATCTCCAACTTCGGCGAGTGGATGACCGGTCTCGGCTCCGGCGGCGCCGCCCTGTTCGGTGGCGTCAACCGCGCGCTGATCCCGATCGGCATGCACCAGTTCGTCAACACCGTCGCCTGGTTCCAGCTCGGTGACTTCACCAACTCGGCCGGCGAGGTCGTCCACGGTGACATCACGCGCTTCCTGGCCGGCGACCCGAGCGCCGGTATGTTCCAGTCCGGCTTCTTCCCGATCATGATGTTCGGCCTCCCGGCCGCCGCGATCGCCATCGCGCACTGCGCCCGCCCCGAGCGCCGCAAGGCCGTGATGGGCATGATGGTCTCGCTCGCGCTGACCTCGTTCGTCACCGGTGTGACCGAGCCGATCGAGTTCTCGTTCATGTTCATCGCGCCGGTGCTGTACGTCCTGCACGCCGTGCTGACGGCCGCCTCGATGGCCATCACCTGGGGCCTGGGCGTCCACGCGGGCTTCAACTTCTCGGCCGGGTTCATCGACTACGCACTGAACTGGACCCACGCCACGAAGCCGTGGATGATCATCCCGATCGGTCTGGTCTTCGCGGTGATCTACTACGTGACCTTCCGCTTCGCGATCGTCAAGTTCAACCTCACCACCCCGGGCCGCGAGCCCGAGGAGGAGGTCGAGGACCTGACCAAGTAGGTCCGGCCCGGCAGCTCGAAGCCCTCACCCTCCCGGCGGAAGGTGAGGGCTTCGTCGTACGCGTACGGGCGCGTCGCTCAGATTTCGTACACCGCGCCCGGCGCCGCGAGCTCCGTCGGGCCGGTGAAGACCTCGCGGGCGTCGGCGAGGTTGCGCTCGGCGTCGGTCCACGGCGGGATGTGCGTGAGCACGAGGCGTCCGGCGCCCGCCCGGGCCGCCAGCTCGCCGGCCTCGCGGCCGTTGAGGTGGAGGTCCGGGATGTCCTCCTTGCCGTGCACGAAGGACGCCTCGCAGAGGAAGAGGTCCGTGCCCTCGGCCAGCTCGTCCAGGGCCTCGCAGATGCCGGTGTCGCCGGAGTACGTGAGCGAGGAGCCGCCGTGCTCGATGCGGATGCCGAACGTGTCCACGGGGTGCCGGAGCTTCTCCGTACGCACCGAGAAGGGGCCGAGCTCGAACCAGCCCGGCTTCAGCGTGTGGAAGTCGAAGACCTCGCTCATCGCGTGGTCGGACGGGGTGTCGGCGTGCGCGGTGGTGAGCCGCTGCTCCGTGCCCTCGGGGCCGTAGACCGGGAGGCGGGCGGGGCGGTCGCCGCCGTGCGGGTAGTAGCGGACGACGAAGTACGCGCACATGTCGATGCAGTGGTCGGCGTGCAGGTGGCTGAGGAAAATGGCGTCGAGGTCGTAGAGACCGATGTGGCGCTGCAGCTCGCCGAGGGCGCCGTTGCCCATGTCGAGGAGCAGCCGGAAGCCGTCGGCCTCTACGAGGTAGCTCGAGCATGCCGATCCCGCGGAGGGGAAGGAGCCGGAGCAGCCGACGACGGTGAGCTTCATGGAGCGTGAACCTCCGAGACGTGGGAACGGGGAGGGTTCGTGCGGTTCTCGCGGTGCGGGTTCGTTGAGCGTAAGGCGCGAAAGTGCGGGTCGCTCCTTCGGGGTGGCTCGTTGTGGGGGAACTCACCTGCGCTGTCACCGGTTCGGGTGGCCTTCCCCTGCCCGCCCCTTCCCGTGACCGGGGCGCCGCCCCGGACCCCGCTCCTCGAACGCCGGAGGGGCTGGATCCGGCAGCAGCCGGATCCAGCCCCTTCGGGCACGGGTTACGCCCAGAGCTGGCCCTGCAGCGTGGCGATCGCCGCCTCCGTGGTCGGCGCGGTGTACACGCCCGTGGACAGGTACTTCCAGCCTCCGTCGGCCACGACGAAGACGATGTCAGCGGTCTCCCCCGCCTTCACCGCCTTGTTGCCGACGCCGATCGCGGCGTGCAGCGCCGCTCCCGTGGAGATGCCCGCGAAGATCCCCTCCTGCTGGAGGAGTTCGCGGGTGCGGGTGACCGCGTCGGCGGAGCCGACCGAGTAGCGCGTGGTCAGCACCGACGCGTCGTACAGCTCGGGGACGAAGCCCTCGTCGAGGTTGCGCAGGCCGTAGACGAGGTCGTCGTAGCGCGGCTCGGCGGCCACGATCCTGACGCCCTCGACGTGCTCCCGCAGGTACCGGCCGACGCCCATCAGGGTGCCGGTCGTGCCGAGCCCCGCGACGAAGTGGGTGACCGAGGGGAGGTCGGCGAGGATCTCCGGGCCGGTCGTCGCGTAGTGCGCGCCCGCGTTGTCGGGGTTGCCGTACTGGTAGAGCATCACCCAGTCCGGGTGCTCGGCCGAGAGCTCCTTGGCGACGCGGACCGCGGTGTTGGAGCCGCCGGCCGCCGGCGAGGAGATGATCTCGGCGCCCCACATGGCGAGGAGGTCGCGGCGTTCCTGGGAGGTGTTCTCGGGCATCACGCACACGATGCGGTAGCCCTTGAGCTTGGCCGCCATGGCGAGCGAGATGCCGGTGTTGCCGCTGGTGGGCTCCAGGATCGTGCAGCCGGGGGTGAGCCGGCCGTCCTTCTCGGCCTGTTCGACCATGTGGAGCGCGGGGCGGTCCTTGACGGAGCCGGTGGGGTTGCGGTCCTCCAGCTTGGCCCAGATGCGGACGTCGTCCGAGGGTGACAGCCGCGGCAGGCGGACGAGCGGGGTGTTGCCCACTGCGGCGAGCGGGCTGTCGAAGCGCATCAGTTCATGCCGCCGGCGACGGCCGGGAGGATGGTGATGCTGTCGCCGTCGCTGAGCTTGGTGGAGATTCCGTCCAGGAAGCGGACGTCCTCGTCGTTCAGGTAGACGTTGACGAAGCGGCGCAGCTGGTCGCCGTCCACGATCCGCTCGCGGATGCCGGTGTGGCGGGTCTCCAGGTCCGTGAAGAGGTCGGCGAGGGTGTCGCCCTGGCCCTCGACGGCCTTGGCGCCGTCGGTGTAGGTGCGGAGGATGGTCGGGATGCGGACCTCGATGGCCATGGCGTGGGCTCCTGTCGAAGCGGAGTGGTGGCGGTGGGCGTGGGGCGTGCGGCTCTGCCCCCGCGCGGGGGTCGGTACGTGGTGCGGTGGGCGCCCGGCCGGTCGGCGGAGCCCGGGGTGGCCCGGCTCAGACCGCGCGGCCGGCGGACCGGTGGTTCGTACAGATCGCGCTGGAGAGGCGGCACAGGTCGACGTGCAGGCGCGCCACGAGCAGCGAGCCCGGCGTCTTGTCACTCACGTCATGGGGAACCATGCGGTCATCGTATCGATTCCCGGTCCGGGATTCGGAGTGTGATCTCACCTGGTGGATGTTTGACGTTCGGTGGGCGGACAGGGCCGTGTCCGCGCGGCCCTGTCGCACCGGTGGGGTGTTCAGGCGGCCGGGTACGCCTCCACCACCCGGACCTCCTCCTCGGTGATCTCGCCGTCCACGATGCGGTACGAGCGGAACTGGAAGGGGCCCTCGTCGTCGGTGTCCGCGGTGGACACGAGGACGTAGTGGGCGCCGGGCTCGTTGGCGTACGTGACGTCGGTGCGCGAGGGGTACGCCTCGGTCGCGGTGTGCGAGTGGTAGACGATCACCGGCTCCTCGTCGCGGTCGTCCATCTCGCGGTAGAGCTTGAGCAGGTCGGCGGAGTCGAACTCGTAGAAGGTGGGCGAGCGCGCGGCGTTGAGCATGGGGATGAAGCGCTCGGGGCGGCCGCTGCCGGCGGGTCCGGCGACGACGCCGCACGCCTCGTCGGGGTGGTCGGCGCGGGCGTGCGCGACGATCTGGTCGTACAGCGTCTGGGTGATGGTCAGCATGGCGCCCAGGATAGGACGGCGGGCCCCCGCGTACCGAGGAGTGGTACGCGGGAGCCCGCATCGTGGGACGGCCCGGGTCGGGGGCGTGCGGTTCAGCGCTTGACGCGTTCCGCGAAGGCCTTGCCCTCCGGGTTCCTGGACTTCAGGACCAGGTAGGAGACGCCGAGGATGAGGGCCCAGAGCGGGGCGCAGTAGAGCGAGATCCTGGCGTCCTCGTCGATGCCCATCATGACGACGACCAGGGCGAGGAACGCGAGCGCGAAGCCGCTGGTGTACGGGGCTCCGGGGGCCCGGAAGGAGGACTGCGGGAGCAGTCCGCGGTCGGCGAGGCGGCGGTAGCGGATCTGGCTGATCAGGATCATGATCCAGGCCCACATTCCGGAGATGGTGGCGAAGGAGACGACGTAGGTGAAGGCGTCGCCGGGCCACTGGTAGTTGACCCACACCCCGACGAGCATGAGGGCCGCGGAGAAGGTGGTGCCGATGAGCGGGGTGCCGCTGCGGGTAAGCCGGGTGAAGAGCT
Organism: Streptomyces sp. 130; assembly: GCF_007096885.1. GTDB lineage: Bacteria > Actinomycetota > Actinomycetes > Streptomycetales > Streptomycetaceae > Streptomyces. Next base: position 281,367 of record NZ_VJNO01000002.1, read on the forward strand.
TCGGTCCCTGGCCGTTGAGCGCGAGGTCGCGCAGCATGCGGCCGGTGGAGTACATGCCGGAGTTGCAGGAGGAGAGCGCGGCGGTGAGGACGACGAAGTTGACGATGCCGGCGCCGACGCCGAGGCCCATCTTCTTGAAGGCTTCCACGAACGGGGAGACGCCGGGCGAGAACTCGGTCCAGGGCACCACCGAGAGGATCATGATCAGGGCGCCGACGTAGAAGACGGCGATGCGCCAGGGCACGGTGTTGATGGCCTTGGGCAGGACGGTCTTGGGGTCCTTGGACTCGCCGGCGGTGACGCCGACGAGTTCGACGGCGAGGAAGGCGAACATCACGATCTGCAGGGTCATCAGGGTGCCCTTGACGCCGTGCGGGAAGAAGCCGCCGTCGGACCACAGGTGGGTGACGGTCGCGGTGTCCCCGGCGTCGGAGAAGCCGAGGGTGAGGATTCCGGCGCAGATGAGGATCATGCCGACGATGGCGGTGACCTTGACCATCGAGAACCAGAACTCCAGCTCGCCGAAGAGCTTCACGGAGATGAGGTTCACGCCGTAGAGAATGATCGTGAAGACCAGGGCCGACACCCATTGCGGGATGTCGAACCAGAACGTCATGTACTGGGCCGCCGCGGTGACTTCGGTGATTCCGGTGACGACCCAGAACAGCCAGTACGTCCAGCCGGTGACGAAGCCCGCGAAGGGGCCGATGAATTCGCGTGCGTACTCCGAGAAGGAGCCCGAGACCGGGCGGTACATGAGGAGTTCGCCGAGTGCGCGCATGATGAAGAAGATGACCAGGCCCGCGATGGCGTAGGCCAGGATGAGGCTGGGTCCGGCTTTGGCGATGGCCTTGCCGGCGCCGAGGAAGAGCCCGGTGCCGATGGCTCCGCCGATCGCGATCATCTGGATCTGGCGGGCGCCGAGTGCTCTTTGATAGCCCTCGGCCGAGGGAGCGGCGTCCACGGCCGCGGCGTGCGGGCCGTCGGGCCCCTTGTCGTCTATCTGCGCCGATGTCATGTGAATGCGCCTTTCTCCACGCCGATCCGCGCCTTTCGGCCGCGGATCAGGTCCTGATCCCCCCGGATACGGATGGAGTGCCGCCGGTGGTCACCGGCTGATAGCGCCTACCCGGGAACAGGGGTGTCGTTCCCGGGTGGTCGTGAAGATTTATCACGGGCGTGACGGCGGTCCGGCGGAAGTTTTGTGGCGCACACCACAAGTAAAAGCGGACAAGGCGGAACGGGCGCTGCAAAGAAGACCGTTCAGGTGACGTGATCGTTATTCGGATTTGAGCGTCCGTTGAGCGAACACCGCCCCGGGGCGGGTGCCCGGGGTCACGGCATCATGGTCTCGACCAGGGTCTCCTGGAGGGCGCCGAGCCAGAGGTAGGCCATGACCATGGGCTTGCGGGGGTCGCTGTCCGGGAGCCGGTAGAGCGGGCTCTCCTCGCCCTCGTCCTCGTCGCCGACCTCCAGGCGGGTGCCGATGGTGAGCCGGAGGTCGTTGAGCGAGCCGAGCCAGTGGCGGCACTCGTCGGCGGTGAGCGTGAGGACGGCCGCCCTGTCGCCGGCCGGGGTCAGCGCGTCCAGTGTCCGTACGACGGCGAGCGCGTCCTCGCGCTTGCGGGTGCGCAGGTCGTTCTCGGTGTACCGGCGGAATTCGGCGGACGCGGCGCGCAGTTCGTCGTCCTCGTCGCCGTAGGCCTCGGGGAAGAGGCGGGCCAGGGCGGGGTCGGCGGGCGGCTCGCTGGGGCCCTCGGCGAAGAGCGCGGCGAGCGGGTCCTCGTCCTCGGCGGGCTCGTCGCCGGGGCCGATGAGTTCGAGCAGCTGGACGGCGAGGGAACGCAGGATCGCGATCTCCACCTCGTCGAGCGCGACGGCCGCGCCGCCGCCGGGAGTGGCCTCGAAGTGGCCGGCCATGGGTTCTCTCCGATGATGGTCGGGCGGTGCGGGTGGGCCGTGCGGTGCGGTGCGGTGCTAGTTGCGGTCCTGGGTGAGCGTGGCCCACAGCCCGTAGCCGTGCATGGCCTGGACGTCGCGTTCCATCTCCTCGCGGCTGCCGCTGGAGACGACGGCGCGGCCCTTCTGGTGGACGTCGAGCATCAGCTTGTGCGCCTTGTCCTTGGAGTAGCCGAAGTACGCCTGGAAGACATAGGTCACGTAGCTCATGAGGTTGACCGGGTCGTTGTGGACCAGCGTCACCCAGGGGACGTCGGGCTCGGGGACGACGAGGTGGTCCTCGGCCGATTCGGGACGTTCGATCTCTGTAGGGGCGACGCTCACCTGTCCCATGCTGCCACTCGCGGGGGCCCGGCGCACAAACGGCCCCGCCCCGACACCCCCATCTCGTCACTTTGACGAAATAGGGGTAGCATCCCCTGCATGAACTCTGCGGACCTTGGGCGACGGGTCGGTGTGCCGTCGACAGCGCTCTTCACCGACCAGTACGAGCTCACGATGGTGCAGGCCGCGCTGAAGGCCGGGACGGCCGGGCGGCGCTCGGTCTTCGAGGCGTTCACCCGCCGGCTGCCGGAGGGGCGGCGCTACGGCGTCGTCGCGGGCACCGGGCGGGTCCTGGACGCGGTGGAGAACTTCCACTTCGACGAGGAGATGCTGGGCTTCCTGCGCGACCAGGCGGTCGTGGACGGTCCGACGCTGGACTACCTGGCGGACTACCGGTTCGGCGGCGACATCTGGGGCTACCCGGAGGGTGAGGTCTACTTCCCGGGCTCGCCGGTCCTGCGGGTGGAGGGCTCGTTCGCCGAGTGCGTGCTGCTGGAGACGGTGATCCTGTCGATCCTCAACCACGACTCGGCCATCGCCGCGGCGGCCTCCCGGATGTCCGCGGCGGCGGGCGGGCGGCGGCTGATCGAGATGGGCGCGCGGCGCACGCACGAGCTGTCGGCGGTCGCCTCGGCGCGTGCCGCGTACGTCGGCGGCTTCGACACCACCTCCGACCTGGCGGCCGGCTTCCGCTACAACATCCCGACGGTCGGCACGAGCGCCCATGCGTTCACCCTGCTGCACGACTCGGAGCGGGACGCGTTCCGGGCCCAGGTGGACTCGCTGGGGCGCGGTACGACGCTGCTGGTGGACACGTACGACGTGGCCGAGGCGGTCCGCACGGCGGTCGAGATCGCCGGGCCTGAGCTGGGTGCGGTCCGGATCGACTCGGGCGACCTGCTGCTCGTCGCCCACCGGGTGCGCCAGCAGCTGGACGAGCTGGGCGCCACGGAGACGAAGATCGTGGTGACCTCGGACCTGGACGAGTACGCCATCGCCTCGCTGGCCGCCGCGCCGGTGGACGCGTACGGGGTGGGCACGCAGCTCGTCACGGGCAGCGGGCACCCCACGTGCTCGATGGTCTACAAGCTCGTCGCCCGTGCGGACTCCGGCGACCCGGCCGACGAGCTGCGGCCGGTCGCGAAGAAGTCGATGGGCGCGAAGTCGTCCAAGGGCGGCCGCAAGTGGGCGGCGCGCCGGCTGGACGAGGAGGGCGTGGCCGAGGCCGAGGTGATCGGCACCGGCCCGGTGCCGGAGGAGCTGGCCGGCCGGCAGCTGCTGGTGGAGCTGGTCCGGGGCGGTGAGGTGGTGGCGCGTGAGCCGCTGGACGCGGCGCGTGAGCGGCACATCGCGGCGCGGGCGGGGCTGCCGTTGTCGGCGATGCAGTTGTCGCGCGGCGAGGCGGTCATCCCCACGGAGTACGTGTGACGGCGCGCCGTGCAGCCCCGGGGGTTCCGGGGTGACGTCCTGCCCTCGGCCGCCGGACCGGCTTCATTCGCGCGACGGGCCCGATTCGTGGCGAGGGCGCGCTTGATTGGACCGCTGGAATCTCTAGGCTCGGACCGTCCCCCGTACCGCTCCCCCACTCCCCGAAGGACACCCACCATGCACCGCGCCTTGATCGTCGTGGACGTTCAGAACGACTTCTGTGAGGGCGGGAGCCTCGCCGTGGCGGGGGGTGCCGATGTCGCCGCCGCCATCACCGACCTGATCGGCGAGAGCCGGCCCGCCTACCGGTACGTCGTGGCCACCCGGGACCACCACATCGATCCCGGGGACCACTTCTCGGCGACGCCCGACTTCGAGCACTCCTGGCCGCCGCACTGCGTGGCCGGGACCGAGGGCGTGGGCTTCCACCCCAATTTCGCCCCCGCGGTCGCCTCCGGGGCCATCGACACGGTGTTCGACAAGGGCGCCCACGCGGCGGCGTACAGCGGCTTCGAGGGGCTGGACGAGAACGGCACCGGGCTCGCCGACTGGCTGCGCGAGCGGGACGTCCGCGAGGTCGACGTGGTCGGCATCGCGACCGACCACTGCGTGCGCGCGACCGCGCTGGACGCCGCGCGCGAGGGCTTCGCCACGAAGGTGCTGCTGGACCTGACCGCGGGCGTCGCCGAGGCGACGACGCGGCGGGCGCTGGCCGAGCTGCGCGGCGCGGGCGTGACGCTGACCGGCGCGCCGGTCGTCTGAGCGCGCGGGCCCGGGCTCAGCCCCTGCCTGCCGGGACCGTCGGCGCGGCGGGCCGCAGCAGGGCACGGATGGGGTGCCAGAGCTCCTGGGCGCAGCCGGGTCTCGCGCGCCACAGGACGCCGTCCGGGTGGTGCAGGACGGCGGTGATCTCGTCCGGGGTGGGCGGCTCGGCGTTGCCCCGCAGGTAGACGGCGCGCAGGCCGAGGTTGCGCAGCCGGGTCAGGGCGCGGGCCCGGTTCGCCGCGTGCACCAGGACCCGGACGGGGGTGCCCGGGCCGGGGCCCTCCGCCGGGGCCGGCAGGGTGATCGCGACGACCACACTGCCGTTCGGCAACTTGCTGAATCCTCCGCCTGCCATGCGTACGAGCTCCCCCGTGAGACATCGTGTCAATAAGAAAGTGAACAGGGGCACCTAAACACGATCGGCCGCCGCCCGCTAGAGGGCGACGGCCGATCATGCTGTGACCTGCGGTGATGCGGGTCTACTTCTTCGAGGCACCGACCTGGACGGTCATCGTGTCGCCGTTGAGCGGCTCGTTGACGATCGTGATCTTGGTGTTGGTGTCAGGAACCTTGACGCTTCCGGTCGGGTTCTCCGCGTACCAATAGGTGCCCTTGTGGTCGTCGAAGGACGGGACGCCGAGCTGCGGCTTGATCTTCACGGCCTGGTCGGCCAGGTGCAGCGTGAAGCCGTCGGTCGGGTACCAGCTGAACGGCGCGTCGAAGGGCTGGATCTTGTTGCGGATGACCGCGCCGTTCGCCCACTTCAGCGGCTTGGCGTGCGCGTCCACCGGCAGGATCAGGCCCTGGCCCGGGTGCTGGGAGACGTTGTTGTCCTTCTGGGAGGTGTCCCAGAGCCAGACCATCAGACCGTTCTGGTACGGGAAGTGCTCGACCCAGTCCGGACGGGTGGTGGAGAACCCGAAGTTGTACGGGCCCGTCTTGAGCGTCTCGTCGTAGCTGACGTACTGACGGTTCTCCGCGATGTAGTACTGCGGGTAGTCCTTCTCGAACGACTTGCCGACCCGCGAGAAGCCCTTGCTGGTCCAGCCGTTGTCGTCGCCCTCGGCGTTGTCCGTGAAGAGCGCGGTGCCGTCGGCGGTCACCGAGATGGTGTCGGCCGCGAAGCCCACGCCGCCCGCGCCGCCGTCGGTGGCGTAGCGGAAGCGGATGTCGATCTTCTGGCCCGCGTAGGCGTCCAGCGAGTACGACAGCTTCTGGTACTTGCCGGAGACGTCGGTCAGGGCCGGCTTGTCACTGGCGTCGCGCGGGATCGGCTGACCGTCGGCGGTGCCGTCGATCGCGGTCCAGCTGGTGCCGCCGTTGGTGGACACCTCGGTGTAGAGGTAGTCGTAGTCCTTCTCGATGTCCCACCAGCCCTGGAGGTCCAGGGACGCCTTGGACTTGCCGGTGAGGTCGACGGAGCGCGACAGCGTGTTGCTGAGGTTGTCGCCCATGTCGCTCCACCACTGCTTGGCGCCCTCGGCGGGCGTCGTGACGGCGGTGGTGACGGCCTTCGCCGGCAGCTCGACGACGAGCGCCTGCTTGTCCTTGGTGTTGTACTCGGACACGCCCAGCTTGTGGGTGGACTTCGTCGCGGCCTTGGCCTCGGCGTAGTTCAGCCAGCCCAGCTGGAGCTTGTCCCAGGCGGTCATGTCACCGGGCATGTCCCCGATGCTGCCCTGGCCGGTGCCGAGCCAGGAGCCCGCCGACATCAGCGACCAGAAGCCGACCGAGTTCTCGGCGGTGTTGGTCGTGTCGTACAGGTCCGGAAGACCGAGGTCGTGGCCGTACTCGTGGGCGAAGACGCCCAGGCCGCCGTTCTCGGGCTGCGCGGTGTAGTCGCCGACCCAGATGCCGGTGTCGCCGATCTCGGTGCCGCCGGCCTTGTTGTTGGCCGGGCCGGTGGCGCCGGCGTTGGTGCCGTACGCGTACCAGCGGTGCGCCCAGATGGCGTTGGTGCCCTCGACGCCGCCGCCGGCCGACTCGTCCTCACCCGCGTGCACGATCTGGAAGTGATCGATGTAGCCGTCGGGCTCGTTGAAGTCGCCGTCGTTGTCGTAGTCGTAGCGGTCCCACTGGTCGTACTGGGCGAGGTCCGCCTTGATCTGCTCGGACGTGCGGCCCTTGGCCTTCTGGTCCTCGGCCCAGGCGTTGACGCCGTCCTTGATCATGTCCCAGGCGTTGGCGCAGTTGGTCGAACCGCAGTAGTTCGAGCCGTAGCGCGCCTCGTTGTAGGGGACCTTGACCCAGTCGGAGACCTCTCCGTCGACCGAGTAGCGGCCGGACGAGGTCTTCTCGTAGTACGTCTTCAGGGAGTGCTTGCCGGCGCCCTCGCCGAAGTACATCTCCTGGAAGTGGGCCTGGTTGTAATCGGCCTGCCAGGCGGTGCTGTTGTCCTTCTTCGGGTCCGGCTGCGCGATCTGGTTGTGCAGCGGGCCCGGCGTGCCGCCGTACTTCTTGACGGCGGGCTTGGGGCCGGCGCCGTCCGGGTCGTACATGGTCGTGTTGTCGACCTGGTCACCGAACTCCACCAGGACGGTGAAGATCTTGTCGGTCTTCTCACGGCCGAGCTCGACGTACTTGTTGCTGTCGAGCTTGACGACCTTGGAGCCTCCGCGCGACGAGACCTTCTTGTCGCCGGATATGACCTGTTCCAGGGCAGCCTGGCGCTGAGCGGCCTGCTGCTTGCTGAACGGGCCCTCCAGGTCGTGGTTGTTGCCCTTGGCCGACCCCGGGTCCCGGCGGTCGATGGAGGCAGCGGTGCCCGACGCCTGGTCATCTGCCTGAGCGGTGGCGAAGGCGGATGCGGTCGCGGCGGTCGCGGCCATGGCCACGACAACCGCCCCGGTCCGAAGCGCCCGTCTCTTATTGATCACGTGATGCAGTCCTCCCCGGCGCCCGCGGCGACGGCCCGGGAGTGTGGAGAGGCCGCGCGCGGAACGCGTCACAAGTGACGCCATTCGACCGGAGTTACGGAAGAAAAGACAGACCTTGACTTGAATGGAACAAGTGCACTATGCAGGAGCACCGTTCCGGAATGCGGACGAGACGTTCGCCACCCGCCGGTGCGTCAACCCCCCACAGGGGCGCGGGGTATGACTCCGTGCGCCCCCCATGCACCGGCACTGTGGGTTAGGTTACGCTTACCACCCGTTCCTCCAGGGCATCCACCGTCATAGAGTCGCTTGACAGCGCGACCGTGTTGAGAGACCGCCCATCCGACGTCCCGAGGACGGAAAACGCCATGCCGCGTCCTACTGCCGCACAGCTCTCCTACGGTTCGGTCACCGTCGTCTTCTCGACCCTGGTCATGCTGCTGCTGTTCCGCACCAGTTCGGGCATCGGCATCGCCGCCGTCGGCACGGTCGCGCTCGCCCTCGGGCTCGTGGTGTCCGTCTCCGTACCCGCGAGGCCGCGCCGGTACGCGGCAGGGGCGGCGGGGACGGGCCGTCCGGTCGCCGCGCACCGCGGCGCCGCGCCCGCCGCCCGTGACGAGGAGCGCGCGCCCGTCTCGGCGCGAAGCCCGCGCTGAGTGCCGGCCGGGCCCGGACCCGGGGTCAGTTGACGGTGACCACCACCGTCTTGGCCGCCTTGTCCTGGAGCCCCTGGCGGTAGGGCTTGTCCGTGAACATCAGCACGATGTTGATCAGCCACCACAGGCACGGGCAGCACAGCAGCGCCGGCAGCCACAGCACCACGGCCCGCAGGAACGCCGCGCCGGTGTCCGGCACCCTGCCGTCGTTGAGCATCGCGACCCGCATCTTCAGCAGCCGCTTGCCGAGCGTGCGGCCGTCCTTGTGCGTGAAGTACGTGTCGTACGCGACGTAGCAGACGAGCCCGATCAGCGACCAGAGCAGCTGATGCCCGCTGTAGGTCTGGGCGAAGACGTCGCTGACGTCGTCGTCGTTGCCGTTGCCGTCCGACATCCCGACCGCGCCGCCCCAGGGCAGCGAGATCAGGTACAGCGGGATCGAGATGATCAGGAAGTCGATCAGCCGGGCCAGGATGCGCTTGCCCGGCTCCGCGAGCGGCGGCATCCCCGCCAGCGGGTCCGCGCCGCCGTACGGGCCGCCGCCGTAGGGTCCCGGGCCGTACGGCGGGGGCGGGGGCGGCGGGGCGCTGCCGCCGTAGGGCGAGCCGGACGACGGCGGCGGCTGGTCCCCGGGCGGCCGCTTCCTGAACGGGTCGTCCTCGGGCGGCTGACCGGGCGGCGGCTGATCGTTGCTCATGGGGGCAGTGCATCGCGGGGTCCGGGGCCCCGCAACGGCTCAGGTGCGTTCGGGGGACGCCGTTCGGCGGACGGCGTCAGCCCGCGACGAAGGTCCGGGCCGCCTTGTCGTGCCAGCACTGGCGCCACGGCCGGTCCACCAGGCACCACAGCACACCGGCGGCCCCCACGACCAGGACGCCCAGCACGCCGTAGACCAGCCACCGGCGCAGCGCGGCGCCGAAGCCGGGGATCTCGTGGGACTCGATGTCCCGTACGTCGAGCCCGCACAGTTTCTTGCCGGGCGTACGGCCCCACTTCGCGGTCGGCAGCGCGTCGAGGAGTACGCCCAGCACCAGGAACACCCCCAGCGCCGCGCCGCCCAGCGCGGCCGTGGTGGTGTCCAGCAGCCATACGGTGACCGTCTCGCCGGTCTGCTTCGCCGCGTCGATCTTCCCGTCGATGTGGTCCACGGCCCGGCCGGCCAGCGGCACGGCGGCCACGGCGGTGAGCGCGCCCAGCAGCACGGTGTCGATGAGCCGGGCGGCGAACCGCTTGCCGAGCGGCGCGGGGCGACCGGACGTCCGCGCCGCGACGAGGTCCCGGAAGGGGTCGTTGGCGGGAGGCTTCCAGGGCGTGACGGGCGCCTGCGGCGCGGGGTGCGGCTGCGACGGGACGGGCGCCTGGGGCACGGGGTGCGCCTGCGGCGGGACGGGCGCCTGGGGCACGGGACGCGGCTGAGGCGCGGGATGCGGCTGCGACGGGACGGGCGCCTGCGACGCGGGATGCGGCTGAGGCTGCGGCGCGGGACGCGCCTGCGGCGCGATGGGCGCCTGCGGCGCGGGGTGGGCGTTGAGCGTGCGGAGGGTCAGAGTGCCTTCAGCCGGCTCCGGCGTGCCGGTTCCGTCCTCAAGCGCCGGACGGGCTTGGTCCGGCCGGCCGGGCTCGTCAGCCTCAGCCCGTTGAAACCCGGCCCGTCCGGCGTTCGAGGACGGAACCCTCTGCGCGGGCGGCTTCGCGTCCTCGGGGGCCGGCTCGTCCGGGGCCTCCGGCCACGCCACCTGCCGCGCGCCGGCGAAGCCGGACTGGCGGGAGGCATCGGCCTGCCAGGCGATGGCGGGTTCGGGGCGGCCGTCCCCGTAACCCTCCTCGTCGAGGAAGACGGGGCCGGTCTCCTCGACCGCCGCCGGTTCCTCCGGCCCCGGCTTCGGGGCCGGGCGGCTCGTGCCGGGCACCCAGGAGGCGCCGTTCCAGTAGCGGACGTAACCGGGGATGGACGGGTCGGGGTAATAGCCCTCGCGGGGGCTCTCGTCACCGGGTGCCGGGGTTGGGGCGCTCATCACCTGGTCCCGTATCTCTTCGCGGCCTCAATCAGGGGCTCCACATCTACCAGACGGGTGCGTACCGCCGGGCCGGTCCGGATGTTTGGCCCACTTTCCGGTCACGCGAACTTTTTCCGGGAAGTCGCGTAATGGATGGCGTGCGGGGCGCTCTCACCTGTGCGGGCCGGTCGTGGGACCGGCCCCGGAGAACGGAAGGACGCCGTCATGCACACCGTCGTGGAACGCGAGCTGGAGCTCAAGCTGGTCCTGTCGCCCGAGCGCAGCATCCCCGTACCGGCCAGGCTGACCTACCGCGCGGAGGACCCGTACGCGGTGCACATCACCTTCCACATCACCTCGGACTCGCCGGTGTACTGGACGTTCGCCCGCGATCTGCTGGTGGAGGGGGTGTTCCGGCCGTGCGGGCAGGGGGATGTGCGGATCTGGCCGACCAAGGTGGACGGGAACGGCGTCATCTGCGTGGCGCTGACGTCGCCGGACGGCAACGCGCTGCTGGAGATGCCGGCCGCCGCCGTGGCGGTCTGGGTGGAGCGGACGCTGCGCGTGGTGCCGCCGGGTACGGAGACCGAACGGCTCGGCATCGACGAGGGGCTGGCCGAACTCCTCGCGCCGCTGCCGGCCGACGATCTGTGGATGAGCGACCCGTGGCCGTCGGACGAGTCGCAGGACGGGGAGAGTTGAGGAGCGGGGGCCCGGGCCGGGGCCGGTCAGAAGACCTTGCCCGGGTTGAGCAGCCCGAGCGGGTCGAACGCCTGCTTGATGCTCCGGTGCAGTTCCACGCCGGTCTCGCCGAGCTCCCGGGCCAGCCACTCCTTCTTCAGCACGCCCACCCCGTGCTCGCCGGTGATCGTGCCGCCGAGCGCGAGGCCGAGCGCCATGATCTCGTCGAAGGACTCCCGGGCCCGCCGGGACTCGTCGGCGTCGGCGGGGTCGAAGCAGACGACGGGGTGGGTGTTGCCGTCCCCCGCGTGGGCGCAGACGCCGATGGTCAGGCCGTACTTCCCGGCGATCCGCGCCGTGCCCGCCAGCATCGCGCCGAGCCGCGAGCGCGGTACGCACACGTCGTCGATCATCGTCGCCGGCTTGACGGTCTCCAGCGCGGTCAGCGACATCCGCCGGGCCTGGAGCAGCATCTCGGACTCGGCCGCGTCCTCGGCGGGGACCACGTCGGTGGCGCCGGCGGCGGTGCACAGGGCGGCGACGGCGGCGAGGTCGGCGGCCGGGTCCGGGGTGTCGAAGGCGGCGAGCAGCAGGGCCTCCGTGGTCTCGGGGAGGCCCATGCCCGCCATCCGGTTGACCGCCTGGACGGTCGTACGGTCCATCAGTTCGAGGAGTGACGGGGTGTGGCCGCCCTCCATGATCCGGCAGACCGCGTCGCAGGCGTCCGCCGCGTCGGCGAACTCGGCGGCCAGGGCGAGTTGCCGGGGCGGCCGGGGCTTCAGCGCGAGGACGGCCTTCACGACGACGCCGAGGCTGCCCTCGGAGCCCACGAAGAGGCGGGTGAGGTCGTATCCGGCGACGCCCTTGGCGGTGCGGCGGCCGGTGCTGAGCAGGCGCCCGTCCGCGAGGACGACGTCGAGGCCGAGGACGTATTCGGCGGTGACCCCGTACTTGACGCAGCACAGGCCGCCGGACGCGGTGCCGATGTTGCCGCCGATGGTGCACATCTCCCAGCTGGAGGGGTCCGGCGGGTAGTACAGGCCGTGCTCGTCCACCGCGCGGGACAGCACGGCGTTGACCACCCCGGGCTCGACCACGGCGATCCGGTCGACGGGGCTGATCTCCAGGATGCGGTCCATCTTCACCAGGGAGAGCACGATGCAGCCGTCCGTGGCGTTGGCGGCGCCCGACAGGCCCGTGCGGGCCCCCTGCGGGACGACGGGGACGCGCAGTGCGGTGGCGGTGCGCATGACGTGCTGGACCTGTTCCACGGTGCGCGGGAGCACGACCGCGGCGGGGGTGCCGGCCTCGCAGAAGCTCGCCATGTCGTGGGCGTAGGAGGCGGTGACGTCCGGGTCGGTGAGCACGGCCCCGGCGGGAAGACCCGCCCGCAGCTGTTCGAGGAGATCGTCCATGATCCAAGCGTGACACCCGGGCCCATTGGTGTGAACCCGTCTGCGGTGACGATCCCAAGGCTCGGTGTGATCTTCATACTGACGCACAGTGAGCGGCATGGATCTCACGCCTCAGCAGCCCCCGGGGGCCTCCGGGCCCGAGTACTCCTTCGACACCGACTGGCCCGCCCCGGACGCGGCACGGCCGGACCCCGCGTCCCTGGCAGAGCCGCCGCCCCCCACGATGCGGACAACGCTGCGGCGGGCCGCCTTCGGCATGGTGGCGGGCGCCGTCCTGGTGACCGGCGCGGTGGTCGCGGTGCCCGACGACGACAAGGAAGCGGCCCCGCCCGTGGCCGGCCCGGTCTCGCGGGCGATGAGCGCGACGGCCGCCGGCTCCCCCGCCGCGCTCGCCGATCTGAGGGCGCTCGTCGGGGACCGGCAGAAGTGGGTGGGCACGCACCCCTCGGACGCGGACTCCTGGGCGGTGCTGGGTTCGGCGTACGTGGAGGTGGGGCGGCGGGCCGCCGACCCGGCGTACTACACCCGGGCCGAGCAGGCGCTGAAGCGGTCGCTGGACGTGCGCCCCGGCGAGAGCGGCAACACGGCCGCCTGGGTGGGCCTCGCCTCCCTGGCCAACGCCCGCCGCGACTTCGTGACCGCCAGGAAGTGGGGCGAGACGGTCCGCAAGCGCGCGCCGAAGGAGTGGACGGTCTACCCCCAGCTGATCGACGCCTACAACGGCCTCGGCGACCAGAAGTCCGCGATCACCGCCGTGGAGCGGTTCACCGAGCTGCGGGCCGGGGTCCCGGCGCTGGGCCGGGCCGCCGAGATGTACCGCGACCGGGGCTGGCGCGAGGACGCGCTGGCCACCGCGCAGGACGCGGCGAACCGGGCGGGGACGCCCGCCGAGAAGGCCGCCTGCCTGACCAGGCTCGGGGACCTGGCCTGGGAGCGGGGCGAGCCGAAGGAGGCCGTGGCGCAGTACGGGTCGGCGCTGCGCGTGGAGAAGGGCCACCATCCGGCGCTCGCCGGGCGGGCCCGGGCACTGGCCGCCCTCGGGCGCACCGACGAGGCGGTGCGGGACTACCAGGCCGCCCTGGCGAAGTCGCCGCGCCCGGGCTACCTGCTCGAACTGGGCGAGCTGTACGAGTCGCTGGGGCTCGACGGCGACTCGGTGGGCCAGTACGAGAAGCTGCGGGCGGCCCTGGACCGGGGCAAGGCGCGCGGTGTGGACGAGTCGCTGCTCCTGGGCCGTTTCGAGGCCGCGCACGGCGACGCGGACGCGGCGGTGGAGCTGCTGCGGGCGGAGTGGGAGCGGGGGCACCGCAGCGCGGCGGTGGCGGACGCGCTGGGCTGGGCGCTGCACCGGTCGGGCGACTCGGACGGGGCGCTGGAGTACGCGCAGCGGGCCGTGGACTCGGGCGGGCAGAACGCCTCGTACGCGTATCACCTGGGCATGGTGCAGCGGGCGCTGGGCGACTACGGCTCGGCGCGCCGCCGGCTGGAGGGGGCGCTGCGGACCAACCCGGAGTTCTCGCCGCTGGACGCGCCACTGGCCCGGGAGGCGCTGGACGACCTGGGCGAGCCGCCGGCGGGCGGCCCGGCGGACATGCGGCCGCCGGCCCCGGAGCCGCAGGCCCCGCAGGCCCCGGCGCCCCAGGCCCCGGCCCCGCAGCCCCCCGCGCCGCAGGCCCCGGCACCGCAGCGGCAGCCCGCGCCCGGCGGCGGTCCGGCGCCCGGCCCGGCCGGCCCGGCGCCCGCGGCGGCCGTCGCGCAGGCCCCCGTACAGCCGTCACCGGCGCCGGCGGCGGCCGTTCGCTGACGTACCGGCCGGCGCGGCGGAGGAGGGGCGGGCCGGAGAGCGGCCCGCCCCTCACTCACGCCCCGCGGGTCAGAGGTTGCCGCGCTTCTCCTGCTCGCGCTCGATCGCCTCGAACAGGGCCTTGAAGTTGCCCTTGCCGAAGCCCATGGAGCCGTGGCGCTCGATCATCTCGAAGAAGACGGTCGGGCGGTCCTGGACCGGCTTGGTGAAGATCTGCAGCAGGTAGCCGTCCTCGTCGCGGTCCACGAGGATCTTCAGCTCGCGCAGGGTCTCGACCGGCACCCGGGTCTCGCCGGCCCACTCGCCGAGCGTGTCGTAGTACGAGTCCGGGGTGTCCAGGAACTGCACACCGGCGGCGCGCATCGCCTTGACCGAGGCGACGATGTCGTTCGTGGCGAGCGCCATGTGCTGGACACCGGCGGCGCCGTAGAACTCCAGGTACTCGTCGATCTGCGACTTCTTCTTCGCGATGGCCGGCTCGTTGATCGGGAACTTGACCTTGAGCGTGCCGTCGGCGACGACCTTGGACATGAGCGCGGAGTACTCGGTGGCGATGTCGTCGCCGATGAACTCCTTCATGTTCGTGAAGCCCATGACCTTGTTGTAGAACCCGACCCACTCGTCCATCTTGCCGAGCTCGACGTTGCCGACGCAGTGGTCGATGGCCTGGAAGAAGCGCTTGGCCGGCGGCTCGACGATCGGGCTGGCGGCGACGTAGCCGGGCAGGTACGGGCCGTCGTAGCCGGAGCGCTCGACCAGGGTGTGGCGGGTCTTGCCGTACGTGGCGATGGCGGCGCGCACGACGGTGCCGTGCTCGTCCTTCGTCTCGTAGGGCTCCTCGATGCCGGTGGCGCCGTGCTCGACGGCGTAGGCGTACGCCGCGCGGGCGTCCGGGACCTCGATGGCGAGGTCGATCACGCCGTCGCCGTGGGCCGCGACGTGGTCCTCCAGGAAGTGGCCCCAGTCGGTGGACGCCTTCACGACGGAGGTGAGGACGAAGCGGGCGGAGCCGCTGGTGAGCACGTAGCTGGCGGTCTCGCGGCTGCCGGTCTCGGGGCCGGAGTAGGCCACCAGCTTCATGCCGAAGGCGGTCGAGTAGTAGTGCGCGGCCTGCTTGGCGTTGCCCACGGCGAAGACGACGGCGTCCATCCCCTTGACGGGGAAGGGGTCGGCCTGCCGGGACGTCTCGGGGGTGCTGTGCATCGTCTCTGTCATGCCCAGAGGTTCCCGCCACTTTGCAAGGTGCGCAACAGTTCGCGTGATCACTGGTCAACCTGTATAGCGGTTGGCCATGATGACCGGACTATCTGTACATGGTGCCCATCACATGTGCCCATCACACCGACGGAGGCCGGGACATGGCGATCGACCGACTCGACGGGCGGCTCATCGTGCTGCTCGCGCGTGAACCCAGGATCGGGGTCCTGGAGGCGTCGCGCAGGCTGGGCGTGGCACGCGGGACGGTGCAGGCGCGGCTGGACCGCCTTCAGTCCAATGGCGTCATCCGCGGTTTCGGTCCGGACGTCGATCCGGCGGCCCTCGGCTATCCGGTCACCGCGTTCGCGACGCTGGAGATCAAACAGGGTCAAGGGGCCGACGTACGGGCGCACTTGAGCGGCGTACCGGAGGTCCTCGAACTGCACACCACCACCGGGCACGGGGACATGCTGTGCCGGCTCGTGGCCCGGTCCAACGCGGATCTCCAGCGGGTGATCGACCGCGTTGTCGGATTTGATGGCATCGTCCGGGCCTCCACGGCCATCGTCATGGAGAACGCCGTGCCGCTGCGCGTCATCCCGCTGGTGGAACAGGCGGCACGGGACACCGACTGAGCCGAGGAGGACGGGTGAGCTTCTGGGAGTACGTGGCCAACCGTCATCAGCAGTTGCTCACCGACGCCTTCCAGCACGTCAGCGCGGTCTTCCAGTGCATGGTCATCGCCACCGTGCTCGGTGTCCTGATCGGGGTCGTCAGCTACCGCAGCGGCTGGGGCTCCTCGGTGGCGATCACCTCGACGGCGACCGTGCTCACCATCCCGTCCCTGGCCGCCATCGGTCTGCTCATCCCGCTGGTCGGCCTCGGCGTCGCACCCACGGTGATCACGCTGACGCTGTACGGGCTGCTCCCCGTCGTCCGCAACGCGATCGTGGGCCTGCGCGGCGTCGATCCGGCCCTGGTGGACGCGGCGAAGGGCATCGGGATGTCGCGGACCACGCGGCTGTTCAAGGTGGAGCTGCCGCTGGCCTGGCCGCCGATCCTGACCGGCATCCGGGTCTCCACGCAGATGCTGATGGGGATCGCCGCCATCGCCGCGTACGCCTCCGGGCCCGGCCTCGGCAACGAGATCTTCCGGGGCATCGCCTCGCTGGGCAGCGCCAACGCGATCAACCAGGTGCTCGCGGGCACGCTCGGCATCGTCATCCTCGCCCTGCTCTTCGACGCCGCGTACGTCCTGCTGGGCCGGCTCACCATCCCGAGGGGCATCCGTGTCTGAGACCTCGACCGAGACCGCGTCGGAGCCGGTGGCCACCTCCGGCGCCGCCATCCAGCTGGAGAACCTGTCCAAGCGCTACCCGGGCAACCCGAGCCCCGCCGTGGAGAACGTCTCCATGGAGATCAAGGCCGGCGAGACCGTGATCTTCGTGGGCCCGTCCGGCTGCGGGAAGTCCACCACGCTGAAGATGATCAACCGGCTGATCGAGCCCACCTCGGGCCGCATCCGGATCGACGACGAGGACGTCACCGACATCGACCCGGTGAAGCTGCGCCGGAAGATCGGATACGCCATCCAGTCCTCCGGGCTCTTCCCGCACATGACGGTCGCCGAGAACATCGCCCTGGTCCCGAAGATGGTGGGCTGGTCCAAGTCCCGGGTGAAGGACCGGGTCGAGGAGATGCTGGACCTGGTCGGGCTCGATCCGCGCGAGTTCCACGGCCGCTATCCGCGCGCCCTGTCCGGCGGGCAGCAGCAGCGCGTGGGCGTGGCCCGGGCGCTGGCCGCCGACCCGCCGGTGCTGCTGATGGACGAGCCGTTCGGCGCGGTCGACCCGATCACCCGCGACCACCTCCAGGACGAGCTGATCCGGCTCCAGCACGAGCTGCACAAGACGATCGTCTTCGTCACCCACGACTTCGACGAGGCGATCAAGCTGGGCGACCGGATCGCGGTGCTGCGCGAGCGCTCGCACATCGCGCAGTTCGACACCCCGGAGGCCATCCTCACCAATCCGACGGACGACTTCGTCTCCGGCTTCGTCGGCGCGGGTGCGGCGCTGAAGCGGCTCAACCTGACCCGGGTGCGGGAGGTGGAGATCGCCGACTTCCCGACCGTGACGGTGGACGACCCGCTCCAGTCGATCTTCAACAAGCTGCGCAGCGGCTCGCACAACGAGCTGCTGATGCTGGACCGCCGGGGCCGCCCCTACAAGTGGCTGCGGCGCGGCGACCTGATGCGGGCCCGGGGCTCCCTGGCGCGCGCCGGGCAGCTGGTCCACGACACGGTGACCCGGGACGCGACCCTGCACGACGCGCTGGAGGCGGTGCTCACCGACAGCGGCGGGCGGGTCGCGGTGACCGGGCGGCGCGGTGAGTTCACCGGGGTGGTGGACATGCACACCCTGATGAACTCGGTGCACGAGCTCCTGGAGGCGGACCGGCTCGCCGCCATCGAGCACCAGCACGATCTGGAGGAGCTGCGGGTCCACCAGACCGCCGAGGAGCTGGAGGGCGGTGCGGGCGCATGACCCCCGACTCCCCCTCCGGCTCCTCCCGCGCGCCGGGCCGCGAACGGCCGCCGGGCGAGCACGAGGTGCAGGGGCACGCCTTCCGGGACGAGGAGGAGGCCGAGCCCGTCCCGCGGCCGGCGAAACCGGCGCGCCGGATCACCTGGCGCAAGCTGGTGGTGCTGCCGGCGATCCTCGCGGTCGTGCTGGTCCTCACGTACGTCTGGATCGAGAACGTCCACCTGGACTCGATCGCGGAGAACTCCATCGCCGGCGACACGGTCGAGGTGCGCTGGTGGCAGCACGTGAAACTGACCGCGATCTCCACCTTCTGGGTGCTGGTCATCGCCATTCCGCTGGGCATCGCGCTGACCCGGCGCGGCCTGACCAGGGCAGCGCCCGTGGTCACGGCGATCGCCAACATCGGGCAGGCGACCCCGGCGATCGGTCTGCTGGCGCTGCTGGTGATCTGGCTCGGCATCGGCCCGTCGACCGCCATCACCGGCATGGTGATCTACGCGGTGCTGCCGGTGCTGTCCAACACGGTCGCCGGCCTCAAGGCGATCGAGCCGAACATGGTGGAGGCCGCGCGCGGCATCGGCATGTCGGCGATGGGCACCCTGACCAAGGTCGAACTCCCCCTCGCCGTGCCGCTGATCCTGGCCGGGGTCAGGACCGCGCTCGTCCTGAACGTGGGCACGGCGACCCTGGCGACCTTCGGGGGCGGCGGCGGGCTCGGCGACCTGATCACCTCGGGCATCCAGACCCAGCGCATGCCGGTCCTGGTGCTCGGCTCGGTCCTGACGGTGGTGCTGGCGCTCCTGGTGGACTGGCTGGCCTCGCTGGCCGAGGTGGCCCTGACCCCGCGCGGCCTGGAGGTGGGGCGATGAGGACGCGGCGGATGCGCGGGGCTCTGGCGGCGGGGGCCGCACTGTCCCTGGTGCTGGCGGGGTGCGGGCTGAAGAGCGGGTCGCCGATGGTGGACGACGTGGTGCCGGGGTCGGTCGGGCAGGGGCAGCCGCTGGACGGCGCGTCGCTGACGGTCACCTCGAAGAACTTCAGCGAGAACATCATCCTGGGCCAGATGATCGGGCTGATCTTCAAGGCGGCCGGGGCCGAGGTCCTGGACCGGACGAATCTGCCCAGCTCGATCAGCGCCCGCGAGGCGGTCATCCAGGGCGACGCGGACGCCGAGTACGAGTACACGGGCACCGGCTGGATCACGTACCTCGGGCACGCGAAGCCGATCGCCGACCCGATGGAGCAGTGGAAGGCGGTGCGCGACGCGGACCTGAGGAACGGGGTGACCTGGCTGCGGCCGTCCACCCTCAACAACACGTACGCGCTCGCCATCAGCCGCCGGAACAACGCCAGGTACCACCTGAAGACGCTGTCCGACGTGGCCGCCCTGGCGAAGAAGAACCCGTCGGCGGTGACGGTGTGCGTCGAGAACGAGTTCGCCTCGCGCGACGACGGGCTGCCCGGCATGGAGAAGGCGTACGGGATGTCCCTGCCGGCCTCCAGCATCCGCAAGATGGACGCCGGGATCATCTACACCCAGGTCTCCAAGTCCGACTCCTGCCTGCTCGGCGAGGTCTTCACCACGGACGGCCGCATCAAGGCGATGGACCTGGAAGTCCTGGAGGACGACAAGCACTTCTTCCCCAACTACAACGCGGCGCCCGTGGTGCACACCCCGACGCTGGAGAAGTACCCGGAGATCGCCGGCCTCCTCGACCCGCTCAGCAAGCGGCTGAACACGGAGGTCGCCCAGGTGCTGAACGCCAAGGTGGACGTCGAGGGCCAGGACCCGCACGAGGTGGCGAAGGACTGGCTGATCGAGGAGGGGTTCATCAAGGAGGGGTGAGACCGGGAGAGAACGGGCGGGAACGGGCAGGCGAAGTTACAAAGGTTCTTTGCAAAGACCCGTTGCAAAACATCCTTTGCAACTCTACGGTGGAACCATGGCACCCACCGAACCGAACGACGACCACAGCGCGACGGCGGCCGAGCTGGACTTCCTCCGCATCGACTCCCGCGCCCTGCGCGGCCTCGCCCACCCGCTGCGCATCCGCCTGCTCAACGCCCTTCGGGAGCACGGCCCGGCCACCGCCTCCGGCGTCGCCGAACGGCTCGGCGAGTCCAGCGGCGCCACCAGCTACCACTTGCGGCAACTGGCCTCGTACGGCTTCGTCGAGGACGACCCGACGCTCGGCAAGGGCCGCGAGCGCTGGTGGCGGGCGTCCCACGCCGGCACCGCCTTCGACTCCGAACTGATGCACGACGCCGACCCCGAGGTGCGCGGTGCCATGGGCGTCGTCCTCCACGAGGTGGCGACGATCCACGCCCAGGAGCTGAGCACCTGGCTCGGCACGATGCACGAGTGGTCCCGCGAGTGGTACGAGGGCTCGAGCCTCAGCGACTTCAAGATCCGGCTCACGCCCGAGCTCTCCCGCGAACTCGCCGAGAAGGTCCACGAGCTGATCGACACCTACCGCGGCCGCGTGCCCGAGGGCACCGAGGGTTCCGCCGTCGTCCGCACCCACCTGCACGTCTTCCCGCGCCGCACCGACTGAAGGGACCGACCGCCATGGACCCCGAGACCTACCTCGCCCCCTACCGCGTCCACTCCCCCGAGATGCGCCTCCACCTCCGGGACCTCCGCGTCGCCCGCCGCGCCGCCCTGCGCCGGAAGCTGCGGAGCAGGCTGGGCTGGACCATCGTGAGGATGGGCCTGCGCGTGCTCCCGGCCGGCGCCGGCCGCCCGGCCCGCGCCCCGCGCCCCGTCTAGGGCCGGTCCGGGCCCTGCCGTCCGGAGCTCAGCAGCCGGGGATCTCGCCGCCGTGCTCCAGGGCCCGCAGCGAGTTCACCGCGTCCTTCAGCGTCCTGACCGGGATCAGCCGCAGGCCCTTCGGCAGCTCGGACTTCGCCTCCGAGCACTCCGCCTTCGGTACGAGGAAGACGGTCGCCCCGTCCCGCCGGGCCGCCTGGGTCTTGAGCGAGACCCCGCCGACCGCGCCGACCTCGCCCTTCGCGTCGATCGTGCCCGTGCCCGCGATGGTGCGTCCGCCGGTGAGGTCGCCGCCCGAGCCGTCGCCGTCCAGCTTGTCCACGATGCCGAGCGCGAAGAACAGTCCGGCGCTGGGGCCGCCGATGTCCGCCAGGTGCAGGGTGACGTCGACCGATCCGGGCTTCCGGCCCAGGTAGTTCAGGGCGGCGTCGACGGCGGCGTCCTGGGACTTGGCCATGTCGTCCAGGTTGTGCTTCTCGATCTCCTTCTCGGAGCCGCCGGTCGGGTAGACGGAGTCGCGGGGCATCACGGCCCGGTCCGTACGGAACCAGCCGTCCACGACGTCCCCGATGCCGACGTCCGCCTTCGGGCCCGTCGCCACGATCGTCGTCATCCGCAGCTCGCCCCGGGTGGGGCGGGTGGGCGCGCCCTCGATGCTGATCACCGGGGTGCCGTGGTCGTCCCCGAGCACGTCCGCGGTCGTCCCGGGCTGCGCCAGCGTGAACGGCAGCGGCGCGAAGGCGGCTGTGCCGAGGAGGGCGACGACGGGGAGGGCGGCCAGGGCGAGGCGTTGTGTGGACACCGGTCCAATCTAACGTCCGGCGCTCCGGGCCGGGCCGCCCGGGCGATCCGGGGCCCCGGCGCGACGTACCCGCGTCAGCGGAGCGCGTCCGCCACCTCACGGGCCGCGTCCACCACCCGGGGCCCCACCCGCTCCGGGACGGAGTCCGCCAGCATGACGACGCCGACGCTGCCCTCCACCCCCGTCACGCCGATGAGCGCCGCCGCCGCACCGCTCGCGCCCGCTTCGAGTTCGCCGTGGGTGAGGGTGTAGGCGGTCTCGCCCACCGGCCTCTGGCGGGCGGCGAGGATCGCCCGGCCGGCGGCGCCCCGGTCCAGCGGGTGGCGGAAGCCCGCCCGGTAGGCGACGTGGTAGTCGGTCCAGGTCGGTTCCACCACGGCCACCGCCAGCGCGTCGGAGCCGTCGACCAGGGTGAGGTGGGCGGTGGCCCCGATGTCCTCGGCCAGCGAGCGCAGCGCCGGAAGCGCCGCCTCCCTCACGAGGGGGTGGACCTGGCGGCCGAGGCGCAGGACGCCGAGGCCGACCCGCGCCCGGCCGCCCAAGTCGCGGCGGATCAGGGCGTGTTGCTCCAGCGTGGCGAGCAGACGGTAGACCACGGTGCGGTTGACGCCGAGTTTGTTGGACAACTCGGTGACCGTCAGGCCGTGGTCGGTGTCGGCGAGCAGTTTGAGGACACGCAGTCCTCTGTCGAGCGTCTGGGAGGTCTCCGCGGTCACGACGCCCTCTCCTCCGTGGTGAGCGGCCGCGGCCGTCCCGTGGGATGTGCGCCACCGGTCCCGGGGCGACGCACGGAGAGGCCGCCGGCCTGGCCAAGGCACCGGCTGCGCTCCGCGGCGGCGTTGCCACGGGGCGTTCACATTTTTTGGACAGTAGCGAGCGAGTCCGCTCAGCGGAAGCCCTCGTCCAGAATCCGGTCTCCGTCCGGAGCCCGGTTGCGGCGTACGAACATAAGCGCCGGTCAGCGGCGCGCGGGCGGTTCACCGCGGGTCTACGCGCGTCCATGTCGGCCGACTCTCCCGCGACGCTCCGTAGACCGGATGTGAACCACGGTTAACTCACCGTGAAAATTTTTTCGGCCGATTCATTGATCGACAAGGCCCCGGGACCCATGTGCCGGGGTTCCGGGGCCTGTTGACGCCGTGAGCGTGTCGCCGTACGCGGATCAGCGCATCCGGGTGGCCCACTCCTGGACCTTCTTGATCCGCTGCTCGATCTGCCCGGCGGTGGCCTCCGCGCTCGGGGGTCCGCCGCAGACCCGGCGCAGCTCGGTGTGGATCACGCCGTGCGGTTTGCCGCTCTGGTGGGTGTAGGCGGAGACCATGGTGTTCAACTGCTTGCGCAGGCTGAGGAGTTGCTTGTGGGTGACGACCGGGCGGTCCTGGGCGGGCTTCTCCAGGAGGTCGGCCTCGGACGCGGGCTTCTGGCGGCTGTGCGCGATCTGCCGGGTCTGCCGCTTCTGGAGCAGCAGCTGGACCTGGTCGGGTTCGAGGAGCCCGGGGATGCCGAGGTAGTCCTGCTCCTCCTCGCTGCCCGGGTGGGCCTGCATGCCGAACTCGGCGCCGTCGTAGAGCACCCGGTCGAAGACCGCGTCGGACTCCAGGGCCTCGAAGGGCAGTTGCTCCTCGGTCTCCTCGTCCTCCAGCCTCTCGGCGTCGGCGAGGAGCTTGTCCTCCTCGGCGAACGGGTTCTCCTCGTCGCCGCCCTTCTTGGGCTTGTCGAGGACGTGGTCCCGCTCGACCTCCATCTCGTTGGCGAACTCCAGGAGCATCGGGATGGTGGGCACGAAGACGGACGCGGTCTCGCCGCGCCTGCGGGAGCGCACGAAGCGGCCGACGGCCTGGGCGAAGAAGAGCGGGGTGGAGATGGTGGTCGCGTACACCCCGACGGCCAGGCGCGGCACGTCGACGCCTTCGGACACCATGCGGACGGCGACCATCCAGCGCGAGTCGTCCTGGCTGAACTTGTCGATCTTCTTCGACGCGGCCTTCTCGTCGGAGAGCACCACGGTGGCCGACTCGCCGGTGACCTTCTTCAGGATCTTGGCGTACGCGCGCGCCGACTCCTGGTCCGTGGCGATGACGAGCCCGCCCGCGTCCGGGATGCCCTTGCGGACCTCGGTGAGGCGCTTGTCGGCGGCGCTCAGCACATTGGGAATCCAGTCGCCGGTGGGCGACAGGGCGGTGCGCCAGGCCTGCCCGATGGCGTCCTTGGTCATCGGCTCGCCGAGCCGGGCCTCGATCTCGTCGCCCGCCTTGGTGCGCCAGCGCATGTTGCCGCTGTAGCTGAGGAAGATCACGGGGCGCACGACGCCGTCCGCCAGGGCGTTGCCGTAGCCGTAGGTGTAGTCGGCGGAGGAGCGCCGGATGCCGTCGTCGCCCTCCTCGTACACGACGAACGGGATCGGGTTGGTGTCCGAGCGGAAGGGGGTGCCGGTGAGCGCGAGCCGCCGGGTCGCGGGGTCGAACGCCTCCTGGCACGCCTCGCCCCAGGACTTGGAGTCACCGGCGTGATGGATCTCGTCGAGGATGACGAGGGTCTTGCGCTGCTCGCACCGGTTGCGGTGCAGCATCGGGCGGACGCCGACGCCCGCGTAGGTGACGGCGACCCCGTGGTACTCCTTGCTCAGCGGACCGGCGCTGTAGTCGGGGTCCAGCTTGATCCCTATCCGGGCGGCCGCCTCGGCCCACTGCTTCTTCAGGTGCTCGGTGGGCGCGACGACGGTGACCTGCTGCACGACGTGGTGGTGCAGCAGCCAGGACGCGAGGGTCAGCGCGAAGGTGGTCTTCCCGGCGCCGGGGGTGGCGACGGCGAGGAAGTCGCGCGGCTGTTCCTGGATGTACTTCTCCATGGCGCCCTGCTGCCAGGCTCGCAGCTTTCCGGCCGTGCCCCAGGGGGCGCGGCCGGGGAAGGCGGGTGAGAGGTGGTGGGAGGCGGTAGTAGTCACGGTCTCCGGTTCGGGTCTCTCGGGTACGTGGGCGCTGTCCGCGCGGGCCGGACCGGCTCCGCACGCGATACGACAACCGGGCCACCCTACCGGGGCGGCTGCCCCGTACCGCCGTCTTCCGCGCCACCCCGCACGGAAGTGCGACGGCTCTCACACGGGGCCGGCCACCAGCTCGCGCAACCCCTTCGCGATGACCGCGACCTCATCGGCCTCTCCCGTCGCGACCGCGATGACCAGGCGTTCCGCCGCGTCGATGTCGGGCCGGAGGTCGATCCCGTTCATGGCGAGAAAGGTGACGCAGGACAGCCAGGCGGTGCGTTTGTTGCCGTCGAAGAACGGGTGGTTGACCGCCAGCGACTGCAGGAGCGCGGCCGCCTTGTCGAGGACGTCCGGGTACGCCTCCTGCCCGAACATGGACGCCGACGGCCGGTGCGCGGCCGACTCCAGAAGTCCTGCGTCGCGAAGCACGACCCGCATGTCGGGGCAGGCGTGCTCGGCGATGACGAGAACATCCTCGGAGCTCAGGTAGACACAGCTCACTTCAGCCGCTCCATGAGCTCACTCCACTTGGCCGCCTGCTCCTGCGCCGTCCGGCGCACGATGGCCTGCTGGGCGGTTCGGGCCAGGTAGTCGTCCACGGCCTTGAGCAGTATGGCGTGCATGCTCGTGCCCTCCTGCTCGGCACGCTGCTTGAGGGCTTCGGTCTGGTCATCGCGGAGACGCAGGTTCATAGCCATACCAAAACGGTACCACCAGTGGGGTCAGTTTGGTACCACTCACCGTTCCCGTACCCGCCCCGCCACCCACGCCCCCGCCAGGGCCACCGCCGCCATCGGGAAGAAGACGACCGCGAAGGCGGCCGGGTGGGAGGTGGTGGCGGCCGTCTCCGTGGCGTCCATCGTGCCGCCGCCCAGGGCCGCGAAGGCGGCGCCGCCCGCGGCCAGCAGGAGGACGTTGGAGAGGCCGTCGGAGATCTGGAGGGCGGCCGAGTTGGCGCCGGCCTCCTCGGGGGCGGACAGCTTCAGGAGCAGCACGCTGGTGGAGGCGATCACCACGCCCATGCCGAAGCAGCCGAAGGCCCAGGCGACGGCCACGGTCCAGACCGGCACGGAGGTGATCAGCACGGCGGGGGCCGCCGCGATGGAGAGGGCGACCAGGATCATGGCGCCGACCATCAGTGGTTCGCGGTGTGGTTCGAGACGGGGCCGGGACTGCACGTAGGAGCCCAGCGCCCAGGTGCCGCCGCCCGCCGCCAGGGAGAGGCCCGCCAGGGTCGGGGACAGGCCTCGCTGGGTGACCAGCATCAGCGGGACGAACGATTCGGCGGCGATGAAGGACCCGGCCGCGACCCCGCGCAGCAGGACCACCGCGGGCAGCCCGCGCGCCGCCCGCCACGTGCCGTGGGGCAGCAGGCCCCGGATCGCGGGGACGAGCAGCGCGGCCCCGGCGGCGGCCGGCAGCAGCGAGAGCCAGTTCCGCTCCTGGCCGGCGTACTGGAGCAGCCCGGCGCCCAGCGAGATGCCCAGGGCGAGCGCGATGCGCCGGCGGTCGTACGCCGCCACCGGCGCCTCCGGGTCGGCCGGGCCGGACGCCATGCGCCGGATCTCGGGCAGCGCGAGCGCGAGGGGGAAGACGATCAGGACCGGGATGCCGATGAACACCCAGCGCCAGCCCAGGTGCTCGGTGACGCTGCCGGCGGCGAGCGGCCCGACGACCGAGGGGATCACCCAGCTCGCGGCGAACGCGGCCAGGATCGCCGGCCGCAGGTGCTCCGGGTAGGCGCGGCTGATCACCACGTACAGCGCGACGATGACCAGTCCGCCGCCGAGCCCCTGCACGGCGCGGCCCGCGATGAACATCCACATGGTGCCCGCGGTCCCGGACAGCAGGAGCCCGGCCGCGAAGGCGCTGATCCCGGCGGCCAGCGGGGCGAGCGGGCCGCGCCGGTCGGCCCACTGCCCGGACAGCACCATGGCGAAGAGGCTGGTGGTGAAGTACGCCGAGAACGCGTACGCGTACAGCGGGATGCCGTGCAGCTCACGCGCGGCGACCGGCATCGCGGTCCCCACGGCGGTGGCCTCGAAGGCGATCAGGAACACCACGGAGACGATGCCGATGCTGAGCGCCCGGTAGGTGCGCCCGAGAATGCCCTCCGGCGAACCGGGCCCCGCCGGGGCGGGGGCGTCGACGTCTTCGATGAGGCGCGGGACATCGGCGTCGCGCGGTTCCAGGGCGGTCATGAGCCAAGGGTAAGGGGTGAAACGCCTGGTGAACCCTGTCGGTGGTCGGCCCCGGCCTCAGCCGTTGGTCCTACGTCCGCGGGCCGTACGTGAACGGCGTGTGGCGGTCGCGTTGCACGCCCGCCGCAGCCCTTGAACGGCCCGCGCGGCCGGGCCTACGGTCGGTTCAGCGACACCGCGCAGGACCGTGTGCCCGAGAGGCTCAGGGGCTCGACTGCAACTCGAGTTACACCGGTTCGAATCCGGTCACGGTCTCCACGTCACCGCCCGCCCCCTGGTCCAGGGGGGCGGGCGGTTTCCGTGTGCGGGCCGCTCAGCCCTTCGGTGCCGCGACCGCCGCCTGCGGGCGGATCGGGAGGCGGCTGACCGGGCGGCCGGTCGCCGCGCGGACCGCGGCGGCCACCGCGGCCGGCGAGGTCACGACCGGCACCGCCGAAGCGGGCTTCGCGCCGAACGGCGCGACCACGTCCCGCTCCTCGACCAGCTTCACGATGTGGATCTCCGGCGCGTCCAGCGAGGTCGGCAGGGCGTAGCCGGTGAGGTCGGGGTGCCGGACCAGGCCGCGGGCGGTGCGGAGGTTCTCGGTGAGGGCGGCGCCGATGCCCTGGGTGACGCCCGCCTCGATACGGGTCGCCAGCTGGGACGGGTTGAGGACGCGGCCGACGTCCTGGGCGACGGCCATCTCGACGACCCGGACCGAGCCCAGCTCGATGTCGACGTCCACCACCGCGCGGACCGCGCAGAAGGCCATGCCCACGAAGGCGTCGCCCTGCCCGGACTCGTCCAGCGGTTCGGTGGGGTGCGGGCGGCACTGCGCGGTGGCCCACAGCTCCTTGCCGTCCAGCGCCTCCGACACGGTCGTGGAGAGCACCCCGTCGTACGAGGTGATCTTGCCGTCCGTGATCTGGAGCAGCTCCGTGGACATCCCGAACTTGTGCGCCAGGGGCTGGAGGAGCTGGGTGCGGACCATCTTCGCGGCGCGTTCGACCGCTCCGGCGGAGACCCAGGTGTGGCGGCCGTGCGTGGCCGCGCCCGCCGGGGGCTGGTCGGTGTCGACGGAGGCGACGTGCACCTCCTCGACGCCCAGGGTCTCCTGGACGACCTGCCGGGCCAGCGTGGAGAAGCCCTGTCCGGTCTCGACGGCCGCGCAGATGACGGTGGCGACCGAGTCGTGGACCCGGACCGTGGCCGTGGACACCTCGTCGGCTCCCTCCGCGCCGAGCATGTGGACCATGCCCAGCGCGTACCCGACGCCGCGCCGCACCGCGCCCGGTTCGCCCGCGCCCTCGGGGCCGCCCGGCAGCAGCCAGTCGTCCTCCGGGGCGTCCTTGGGCAGGGCGGGCAGCGGGTGGTCGCGGACGGCGGTGAGCAGTTCGGCGACGGGCGCGGGGCAGGTCACGGTCTGCCCGGTCGGCAGGATGTCGCCGGTGGCCAGCACGTTGCGCATGCGCAGCTCGGCCGGGTCGATCCCCAGCTTCGCGGCCAGCTTGTCCATCTGGCCCTCGTAGGCGGCGCAGACCTGCATCGCGCCCTCGCCCCGGACATGGCCGGAGGGCGGGTTGTTCGTACGGACGGCCCAGCCCTCGATGAAGGCGTGCGGGACGACGTACGGGCCGCAGGCGAAGGCGACCGCGGCGGCCAGCGACTCCGACGAGGCGTCCGCGTAGGCGCCCGCGTCCAGCAGGATCTGGGCCTCCACCTTGACCAGGCGGCCCTCCGCGTCCGCGTGGTGGCGGTAGCGCAGCAGGGTCGGGTGGCGGTGGGCGTGGCCGAGGAACGACTCCTCGCGGGTGGCGGCCAGCTTGACCGGGCATCCGGTGCGCAGGGCGAGCAGGCCGAGCGGCAGCTGGAAGGCGGGGTCCTCGCGGTCTCCGGTGGCGCCGGGCACGCCGGTGACGACGATCTTGACCCGCTCCGGTTCGAGGCCGAAGCAGGCGGCGGCGAGGTCGCGGTCGGTGTGCGGGTCCGTGGACGCGGTGTACAGCTCGACGCCGCCGTCCGGGCGGGGCACGGCGAGCCCGGCCTCCGCGCCGATCGGGGCGGGGTCCTGGCGGCCGATGCGGTACAGCCCGTCCACGACGACCTCGCCGACCGCCTCCGGGTCGCCGTAGCGCAGCGGGATGTGGCGGATGAGGTTGCCGTCGGGATGCAGGGGCTCGGCCTCGAACGCCTTCTCCGGGTCGGTGACCGGGTCCAGCACCTCGTACTCGACGGCGATCGCGGCGGCGGCGAGCCGGGCGGTGTCGGGGTGGTCGGCGGCGACGGCGGCGATCGGCTCGCCGTGGTGGCGGACCAGGTCGGAGGCGAAGACGGGGCGGTCCACGACCTTGCGGCCGTACAGGGCCTCGCCCGGGACGTCCCGGTGGGTGACGACCGCGCGCACCCCGGGCATCTCGGCGGCGGCCGAGGTGTCGATGGAGAGGATGCGGGCGTGGGCGTGCGGGGAGCGCAGGACGGCCGCCCAGAGCAGGCCCTCGGCCCACAGGTCGGCGGCGTACGGGAAGGTGCCCTGGGTCTTGGCGCGGGCGTCGGCCGGGGGCAGCGAGGCGCCGAGGCCGAGCCGCGGCCGCTCGGCCTCGGGTCCGCCCGGACCGGCCGGCGACGGGATGCTGATCGTCGTGGGGGAGGCGCCGGCCGCGTCGTTGCTCACGCCATGTCTCCGTCCTGCTGGTGGGCCTGCACACTACCGGCGCCGGGCGCCGCCTGGTGTGGGACGCGGGGCTTCTCCGGCTCGCCGGTCCCGGTCTCCCCGGCGGCTTCGGCGGCCTCGGCGGCGGCCGCGCGGGCCGCGATGACCTCGTTGACCGCGTTCAGGACGCCCCGGTAGCCGGAGCAGCGGCAGAGGTTGCCGCACAGCGCCCGGCGGGTCTCCAGTTCGCTGGGGCGGTGGTTGCCCTCCAGGAGGTCGTGGACGGTCATCGCCATGCCGGGGATGCAGAAGCCGCACTGGACGGCGCCGCAGTCCGCCAGCGCCCGCTGCACGTCGGACGGTTCCCCGTCGACGGCCAGGCCCTCGACCGTACGGACCTCGCTGCCGGCGGTCGTGGCGGCGGGGACGAGGCAGGAGGCGACGAGCCGGCCGTCCACCTGGACGTTGCACGCCCCGCACTCGCCCTGCGAGCAGCCGTCCTTGGCGCCGGCGAGGCCGAGGCGTTCGCGCAGCACGTAGAGCAGGGACTCGCCGATCCAGGCGTCCGTGACGGGCCGGTCGACGCCGTTGACGTGCAGCGTGTACGAGGCGGCGGGGTGCTCGCTGGGCGGCGGGGGCCCCTCCGGGGCCGGGGCCTCGGGCACCTCGGCGGGCTGGAGGGTGTCCGCCGCCTCGGGCGCCGTGGCGTCCGGCGGCGCTTCCCCGGCGGGCGCCTGCGCGACCGGGTCCGGGACGGCGCCGGGGGCGTCCGCGAGGGCGTCGGCCGCCGGCTCGGGCCGCTCGCCGCCGACCGGCTCCGCCGCCTCGGGAGCGCTCTCGGCGGGGGCGGCGTCCGACGCGTCGGCATCGCCTGCGGAGGGGGCACCCGTCAGCCCATCGGCGTCGCCTGCGGCGGGGGCGGCGGCCGACGCGTCGGGGTCGCCTGCGGCCGGGGCACCCGTCAGCCCATCGGCGTCGCCTGCGGCCGGGGCGCCCGTCGGCCCGTCGGCCCGCACGCCACCCGGGGCACCGGCAAGATCACCCGCCACCGGCTCCGCAGCCCCGCCCGCATCCGACACCGCCCAGGACGCCGACACACCCGCCGAACCGTCCCCCCGCGCCGCACCCGCGGCACCGGCAAGATCACCCGCCACCGGCTCCGCAGCCCCGCCCGCGCCCGACACCGCCCAGGACGCCGGAACACCCGCCGAACCGTCCCCCCGCACGTCACCCGAGGCATCGGCCGGACCACCCGCCGACGGCTCCGCAGCCCCGGCCGCGTCCGGCACCGACCAGGACGCCGACACACCCGCCGAACCGTCCCCCCGCGCCTCACCCGAGGCACCGGCAAGATCACCCGCCGACGGCTCCCCCGCCCCGCCCGCGCCCGGCACCGCCCAGGACGCCGACACACCCGCCGAACCGTCCGCCCGCGCCTCACCCGAGGCACCGGCAAGATCACCCGGCGACGGCTCCGCGGCCCCGGCCGCGTCCGGCACCGCCCAGGGTGCCGGGGCGCCGCCCGGCAGGGTGGCCGGGCGGTCCGCGTACCAGTCGGCGGCGGGGGGCGGGGTGTACAGCTCGCCGGAGTCGTCCGAGAGCGCGGCGGCCGGGTCCGGCCAGGACGAGGTGTCCACCGGCCACTGGGCGGTGGCGGCCGGGTCCGTACCGTACGGCTCCTGGTACGAGCCGGGGTGCGGGTGGCCGTAGCCGGACTGCTGGTTCGGGTCGGGCCAGTGCACCGGGTCCGGCGCGGGCTGCTGGTCCGGGGTCTGGACGGTCCAGTTGCCGGTGGCCGCCGGGTCGAGGCCGGCGGCCGGGGTCAGCGGCAGGATCATCGGCGGGGTGTAGCCGTGGCCGGGCGCGGCCAGCGGGATGTCCGCCAGGTCCTCGGGCGGCAGCTGGACGAAGGCCGTCGCGTCGCCGTCGTAGTCGCCCTGCGGGGTCGGCTGCCAGCCGCCGTGCTGCTGCTGCTCGGCGGGGTTCTCCTTGCTCACGACAGTGCCCTCCCCAGCGCGCGTCGGGCGAGCGCGGCGACGGTGCGCCGCAGGTGCAGTACGGCGGGGGGCAGCGGTGGCGCCTCTCCCCCGTCCGCGGGTGGTTCCTGGTCCGGGATGCAGGCGGCCGCGACGTACTCGCCGAAGGCGGCCAGCGCGTCGGGGGCCAGGCCGCGCGCCCCGTCCCAGTCGATCAGCGAGGCGATCCAGCGCTCCGCCTCCAACGGGCGCAGCGGCATCGGGGCGATGGCGCCGACCGCGCAGCGCACCCCGCGCCTGGCCGGGTCGAGGACGATCGCGACGGAGGCGGTGGCGCGGCCGGGGCCGGTGCGGCCGGTGGCCTTGAGGAACACCTGCGGGGCGTGCAGCAGGGGCACCCGGACGAAGCCGATCAGCTCGGCGGGTTCCAGCATCTCGCGGCCGGCCAGCAGGTGGGAGACGGGGATCTCGCGGCGGGCGCCGCCGGGTCCGGCGATGACGAGTTCGGCCTCCAGGGCGGCGAGCACCGGCAGCGCGTCCCCGGTCGGGGCGGCGGTCGCGATGTTGCCGCCGAGCGTGCCGGCGTTGCGGATCTGCGGGGGGCCGGCGGCGCGGGCGGAGGCGGCGAGCGCGGGGATGAGGGCGGCGAAGTCGGGCCGCCCCATGCGGGCGTGGGTCAGGCCGGCGCCCAGCAGGGCGTGTCCGTCCTGGTAGTGCCAGCCGCGCAGCTCGCTGATGCGGCCGAGTCCGACCAGGCCGGAGGGGCGCAGGAGCCCTTTGTTGACGGCCGACATCAGGTCCGTGCCGCCTGCCACGGGGACGGCGGCCGGCATGGCGCCGAGTGCCGCCACCGCCTCGTCCAGCGAGGCAGGCAGCGTCACGGACTGCGTCGCCTGCGGTGCGTGCGTGGTCAACCCAGCTGCCCCTTCCCGGTGTCCCGGCGCTCCCGCCTGTTTCGCCGTACGGTACGTGCTCGAAGCCCGGACGTGGCAACTCTGGCACATCTTCGGACCGGCCCGACGCGCAGGTCCGCGAAGGGTGTATCCGTCCATGGCCAGGGTAATGGTCCCGGTTTCACGCCGGTTCGGCGGTGAGCGCCCTTTGCCGGTCGTGTGCTTCTCCGTACGGATTGCCCCCAAGGCGGCGGCCCGGCCCGGGAAACGCCGCCGCCACCACGGTCGCAGCGGCCGTGGTGGCGGGAGAGCGGGCCGGGGCCGGGCTCACACGTTCGGGGGTGCCCCCTCGATCGGGCGTCCGAGGACGCCGGGGCGCTTCTGCCAGGGGAGCGGTCCGGTCGGCGGCCGGTAGCCGACGCCGAGGGCGTCGAGCCGGGCGTAGTGGGCGGTCATGCGGCGCTCGAAATCGGCGAAGTCCCGTTCCGCCGGGGCGGGCAGGGCCGACCAGGCGACCTCGGCGAACGCGGCGAGGCGGGGGAAGACCTGGTAGTCGACGCGGGCCCGGTTCTGCATGACCTCGGACCAGGCGTTGGCCTGGGTGCCGATGACGTGCCGGGCCGCCTCCGCGCTCAGGGACGGCGGCACGGGTTCGAAGCGGTAGACGTCCTCCAGGGTGCGGACGTACCCGATGGGCATCGGCTCGTCGGGGCCGCCGTGCTGACGGTGGTCCAGATAGATCTGCTGCTCCGGGCACATGACCACGTCGTGGCCCGCCTCGGCCGCCGCGATGCCGCCCGCGTAGCCGCGCCAGGAGGAGACGGCGGCGCCGGGGGCGAGGCCGCCCTCCAGGATCTCGTCCCAGCCGATGAGGCGCCGGCCGCGGGCGGTCAGCCAGGTGTCGAAGTGGCGGATGAACCAGGACTGGAGCTCGTCCTCGTCCGCCAGGCCGAGTTCCTTCATGCGGGCCTGCGCGGCGGGTGACCGCTTCCACTGGTCCTTGGGGCACTCGTCGCCGCCGACGTGGACGAACGGCGAGGTCTCCGGCGGGAAGAGTTCGAGGAGTTCCTCGAAGACGCCCTCGTAGAACCGCAGGACGTGGTCGGAGGGGGCCAGGACGTTCGGTGTGATGCCCCAGTTGTCCCAGACGCCGAGCGCCGAGGTGTCGATGACGTCGGTGTTGCCGAGCTCCGGGTAGGCGCTGATGGCGGCCTGCGAGTGGCCGGGGATGTCGATCTCGGGGACGACCCGGATGTGCCGGGCGGCGGCGTAGGCGACGATCTCGCGGATGTCGTCCTGGGTGTAGTAACCGCCGTGCGGGGTCTCGTCCCAGAGTTCGGAGGCCCGGTGCCCGTACTTGGTGCGCGGGCGCCAGGCGCCGGCCTCGGTGAGGCGCGGGTACCGCTTGATCTCGACGCGCCAGCCCTGGTCGTCGCTGAGGTGGAAGTGGAAGACGTTCAGCTTGTGGGCGGCGAGCAGGTCGAGGTAGCGCAGGACGTCGTCCTTGGGCATGAAGTGCCGCGCCACGTCGAGCATCAGGCCGCGCCAGCCGAAGCGGGGCGCGTCCTCGATGTCGGTGAACCCGAACGCGGCCGTGCCGTCCCCCGTCGGCGCCTTCCGGAAAGCCCGGGGGCCCAGCAGCTGGCGCAGGGTCTGGGCGCCCCAGAACACCCCGGCGGGGCCGCCGCCGGTGATCGACAGGCGGTTGCCGGGCAGCGTGGTCAGCCGGTACGCCTCCGGCTCCAGGGCCGGATCGGTCAGCAGCCGGATGGACCGCTCCGCGTCCTCGGCGCCCGGTGCGAGCGGCACGCCGAAGGCCGCGCCGAGGGTGGTGCGCAGCCAGCGCTCGGTGGTCCCGGTGCCGGGAGCCGCCGCGAGGGTGGTGGACTCGTCCAGCAGGAATCCGCAGCGCCCCTGGTCACCGGCGCGCGCGGGGGCCGGGATCAGATCCATGTTCATGACGTCAGTCCTTAACCGCTCCGCCGAGTCCGGAGACCAGGCGTCGCTGTACGAGTACGAAGAAGACCAGCACGGGCACGGTCATCACCGTGGAGGCTGCCATGATCCCGCCCCAGTCGTTCTCGTCGGGTTTGAAGAAGACCAGCAACGCCATCGGGAGCGTCGACTGGGAGGTGTCGCTGATGATGAACGACTTCGCGAACAGGAAGTCGTTCCAGGTGGAGATGAACGAGAAGACGCTCGTCGCCACGAGTCCGGGGAGGACCAGCGGGAAGAGGATCTGCCACAGGAAACGGGTGCGGCTCGCCCCGTCGATGTACGCGGCCTCCTCCAGCGCCTCCGGCACGGCCCGTACGAAGCCGCGCAGCATCCAGATCGCGAACGGCAGCGAGAACGCCAGGTGCGGCAGGATCAGCGAACCGAGGGTGTTCAGCTGGCCGAAGTCCCGCATCAGGAAGAACAGCGGGATCGTCAGCGCCTCGACCGGCACCATCTGCGCGACCAGGAACATGATCAGCAGTGTGGTCCGGAAGCGGAACCGGAACCGGGTGACCGCCGTGGCCGCCAGGAACGCGATGAGCGCGGAGGCGACGACGACCGTCCCGGCGACGAGCAGGCTGTTGAGGAAGTAGCGCCCGAAGTCCTGCTGCTGGAAGACCCGCCGGAAGGAGTCCAGGGACGGCGACAGGGTCCAGGGCCTGGGGTGCGTGGACTGGACCTCGCCCGCCGGTTTGAGGGCGGAGAGCACCATCCAGTACAGCGGGAAGGCGACGGCGGCGGCGATGAGCAGGGCCGCGGCCTCGGCGGCGAGCCGGCCGGGCCGGCGGACGGGCAGCCTCACAGTTCCTCCCCCTGCCGGCGTACGAGACGCAGGTGGACCAGCGTCACGGCGAGCAGGATGAGCAGCATCACGACGCCGATCGCCGAGCCGAGGCCGTACTGCGAGGAGGCGAACGCCTTCTGGTACGCGTACACGTTGAGCACCAGGTTCTGCCCGGCGATCCCGCCGCCGTTGGTCATGACGTAGATCTGGGTGAACACCTTGAAGTCCCAGATGACCGACTGGATGGTGACGACGGTGAGGATCGGCCGCAGCATCGGGGCCGTGACGGACCGCCAGGTCCGCCACTGCGAGGCCCCGTCCAGCGCCGCCGCCTCCAGCACCTCGGCGGGGATCGCCCGGATGCCCGCGTACACGGTGACCATCACGAACGGGAAGGAGCACCACAGGACTTCGAGGAGCACCAGCGCGAAGGCGCTGTAGCGCCCGTACGTCCACGAGTGGTCGCCGAGCCCCAGGACCCGGTTGACCGGGCCGAAGTCCGCGTCGAAGAGGAAGACCCAGACGGTCGACCCGGTGATCGCGGGCGTCGCCCAGGCGCCGAGCGCGGCCAGCATGAGGGCGAGCCGGGGCACGGCCCGTATCCGGGTCAGCAGGACGGCCAGCGCGCAGCCGGTGAGCAGGGTGGCCAGGACGCAGGCGGCGGCGAAGACCACGGTGGCGAGGAGGACCTGCCAGAACTGGCGGTCCCCGAAGAGGGCGGCGTAGTTGCCGAACCCCTGGAAGCGGGCCGGTTCGCCGCCGCTGACCTGGGCCTGGGTGTACTCCAGGAAGGAGATCAGGCCGAGCTGGTAGATCGGGTAGACCAGCAGCCCGCCGAGCAGGACTAGCGCGGGCAGCAGATAGAGCCACGGGGTCCAGCCCGGCCGCCGGGCCGGGGAGGCGGACCGGCGGCGCGGGGCGGGCGCGGGGGCGGGTGTGGGGGGCGCTTTGTACGCCGTGCTGTTCGCGGTCATCGTCAGCCCGCTTCGGCGAACGCCGCGTCCATCTTCTCCGCGGCGTCGTCGGCCGCCTCGGCCACGTCCTTACGGCCGCTGACGATCTCCTGGAACATGGTGGGCAGGATCAGCGAGGAGTCGATCTGCCCCCAGGCCGGGGAGGCGGGGACGAACTTGGCGCCGGCGCCGAGCGTCCTGACGAAGGGCTCGACGAACGGCTCGCGCTCCGCGGCGGCGGCGCGGACGTCGGTGTAGGTCGGCAGGAAGCCCATCGCGTCGAACATGCGGGCCTGGGAGGCCTTGCCGGTCAGCTCCTTCATCAGGTCGACGGCCAGGCTGCGGTGCCCGCTGCTCCTCAGCACGCCGATGTTGTTGCCGCCCGCGAACGCCGGGGCGATGGAGCCCTCGGCCACGCCGGGCAGCGGGACGACCGCGTACTTGCCCTTGACGGCGCCGGCTTCGACGGCCGCGTGGCTGAAGTCGCCGCCGATGGCCATGGCGGCCTTGCCGGACGCGAAGGCGGTGACGGTCGCGTTGCCGCCCATCGCGGCGCACTTGGCGGGCGGGCAGTTGGCGGCGCCGAACAGCGAGGTGTAGGCCTCGATGCCCTTGCGGGCCTTCGCGCTGTTGATGGCCGACTTGTACGAGGAGCCGTCCCGGTCGGCCAGTTCGCCGCCGTTGGCCCAGATGAACGGCATCGCCCCGTAGGTGTAGGCGCCGCCGACGGCGAGCCCGTACAGGTCCGGCTTCTTCCGGTGGATCTTCTTGGCGGTGGAGATCAGTTCGGCCTGTGACTTGGGCGGTTCGATGCCCAGGTCCGCGAAGACGTCGGTGCGGTAGTACAACGCGCGTACGCCGACGAAGAGCGGGGCCCCGTAGACCTTGCCGTCGACCGTCACGGACTGCTTGGCGGCCGGGTCGGTGTCCTCGGCGTCCGCCCAGGCCCCGAACTCGGACGTGATGTCGGCGAGCCCGCCGTCCTTGACGTACCCGGCGGTGTCGGTGTTGCCGTACTCGATGAGGTCGGGGGCGCTCTCCGGATCGTTGAAGGCGGCCTTGACGCGCTGGGCGCGGGTCTCGACCGGGATGTACTCGATCGTGACCTCGGCGCCCTTGTGGGCCTTCTCGAAGGCGGCGACCGCGGTGTCGACGACCTTCTCCTTCGGCTCGTTGCCGACCTCCTGGAACAGCCAGACCCGCAGTGTGCCGGTCTTCTCGTCGCCCTTGGCTCCGTTGTCGGAGGTCTGCGGCGCGCAGGCGGTGGCGGTGAGGCCCGCCAGGACGAGCGCCGCGGCCGGGGCGGCGATTCGGGCAGAGAACTTCATCCGGGAACCCCTACCGGTCAGTGTTGCAGCATACGCAACGCATGTTTCGTTCTGCACAACAGGCAGGAGAGTAGGTGGGGTCGGGGACGGCGACAAGTGGTCTGCACCACCTCTGCACCACTCCGTGACCTGGCGGAGCAGCCCGTGCAACGGCACGCGAAAGACCCCCGGGGCACGCGGACGCGCGCCCCGGGGGTCTCCCGGGCCTTCAGCTCTGGGCCGTACCGGTGGCCGCTACTTCTTGTCCTTGCCGCCCTTGCCCTTGTCGCCGCCGGCGCCCATGGACTCGTAGATCTCCTTGCACATCGGGCAGACCGGGTACTTCTTGGGGTCGCGCCCCGGTACCCAGACCTTGCCGCACAGTGCGACCACGGGGGTGCCCTCCAGGGCGCTCGCCATGATCTTGTCCTTCTGGACGTAATGGGCGTAGCGCTCGTGGTCGCCGTCGCCGTTCGACACCTGCGGCGTCGGCTCCACGAGGGTTCCGGTACCTGCCCCGCGCTCGGGCTCAAGAGTGCTCATAACCGCCAAGCGTACTGAAGAACGGGACATCAGTTCAGCGAAGGGTCGTCCGGATACGTGGCGATCATGGCCAGTTCGCTGCGCTGCCGCCGCAGGACCGCACGCCACAGGCCCTCCGGGCGCGGCGAGGACACGTCACCGGGCTCCGATTCCACCACGTACCAGGCGCCCTCGGACAGCTCGCGCTCCAGCTGTCCGGGCCCCCAACCCGCGTACCCCGCGAAGATCCGCAGCGAGCCCACGGCCGCCGCCAGCAGCTCGGGCGGTGCCT
Organism: Streptomyces sp. 130; assembly: GCF_007096885.1. Lineage (GTDB taxonomy): Bacteria > Actinomycetota > Actinomycetes > Streptomycetales > Streptomycetaceae > Streptomyces. The sequence continues at coordinate 319,125 of NZ_VJNO01000002.1, forward strand.
CCAGGTCGACCAGGCCGATCGCCCCGTACACCCGGCGCCAGCCGAGGGGGCCCTCGCCGCCCGGGATCACCGCGACCCCGAGGGCGGAGTCCAGCGAGACCGGTCCGCCCTGGAAGACGACCTCCGGCTCACCGGTCAGCCCGGCCCAGGGCGCCAGGATGTCCACGACGCCCACCGGGGTGGGCCGGTTGAGGACCACGCCGAGGGAGCCCTCCTCGTCGTGGTCGAGGAGCAGCACGACCGCACGGTCGAAGTTCGGGTCCGCCAGGGCGGGCGCGGCCACGAGCAGCCGCCCTGTGAGCGAGGACACCTCGGTCATGGCAGAAATGATCCCGCATCTCCGGCCGCGGCGGGGGCCAAGTGACGTGCTCGTCGCGCTCGGTGCCCGAGCGCAGCTCAGGGCGCACGGGTGCACGCGGAGCGCACGGCCGGACCGCCGATCCGGACGGTGACCCTCCGCAAGTCCCGTACAGCAGAGTGTGTTGTGGCGGATTCATGACGTTCGTACACCACCCGTTCCCCTACGGAACGGGGGTGCGGGGCCATTACCCTTTCGTTTGGCCCCCTGCCCGACCACTCCGGAACGCGAGATTCATGACCGGCACAGACGATGTCCTGCTTGTCCACGGCGGAACCCCGCTGGAGGGCGAGATCCGCGTCCGAGGCGCCAAGAACCTGGTGCCCAAGGCGATGGTCGCCGCGCTGCTCGGCAGCGGGCCCAGCCGGCTGCGCAACGTGCCCGACATCCGTGACGTACGCGTGGTGCGCGGGCTGCTCCAGCTGCACGGGGTGACCGTCCGCCCCGGCGAGGAGCCGGGCGAGCTGGTCCTGGACCCCACGCACGTCGAGAGCGCCAACGTCGCCGACATCGACGCCCACGCGGGCTCCTCGCGCATCCCGATCCTGTTCTGCGGGCCGCTGCTGCACCGCCTGGGCCACGCGTTCATCCCGGGGCTCGGCGGCTGCGACATCGGCGGCCGGCCGATCGACTTCCACTTCGACGTGCTGCGCCGGTTCGGCGCGACGATCGAGAAGCGGGCGGACGGGCAGTACCTGGAGGCCCCGCAGCGGCTGCGCGGCACCAAGATCCGGCTGCCGTACCCCTCGGTGGGCTCCACCGAGCAGGTGCTGCTGACCGCGGTGCTCGCCGAGGGCGTCACGGAGCTGTCCAACGCGGCCGTGGAGCCGGAGATCGAGGACCTGATCTGCGTCCTGCAGAAGATGGGCGCGATCATCTCGATGGACACCGACCGGACCATCCGGATCACCGGTGTGGACCGCCTCGACGGCTACACCCACCGCGCCATCCCGGACCGCCTGGAGGCCGCGTCCTGGGCGTCCGCCGCGCTGGCGACCGAGGGGAACATCTACGTCCGGGGCGCCCAGCAGCGCTCGATGATGACGTTCCTGAACACCTACCGCAAGGTGGGCGGCGCCTTCGAGATCGACGACGAGGGCATCCGCTTCTGGCACCCGGGCGGCGCGCTCAACGCCATCGCGCTGGAGACGGACGTGCACCCCGGATTCCAGACGGACTGGCAGCAGCCGCTGGTGGTCGCGCTGACGCAGGCCGCGGGCCTGTCCATCGTCCACGAGACGGTGTACGAGTCCCGGCTCGGCTTCACCTCCGCGCTCAACCAGATGGGCGCGCACATCCAGCTCTACCGGGAGTGCCTGGGCGGCTCGGACTGCCGCTTCGGGCAGCGCAACTTCCTGCACTCCGCGGTCGTGTCGGGCCCCACGAAGCTCCAGGGCGCGGACCTGGTCATCCCGGACCTGCGCGGCGGCTTCTCGTACCTGATCGCCGCTCTGGCGGCCCAGGGCACCTCCCGGGTGCACGGCATCGACCTGATCAACCGGGGCTACGAGAACTTCATGGACAAGCTGGAGAAGCTGGGCGCGAAGGTGGAGCTGCCGGGCGGCTCGCTGGTCTGAGCGGCCGCTGGAGGGCCGAATGCCGAAGGGCGGCCACCCCGGGTGCGGGGTGGCCGCCCTTCGTCGTGCCCAGGGGTCTTACTTGCCCTTGGCGGCTTCCTTGAGCTTGGAGCCCGCGGAGACCTTCACGCTGTAGCCGGCCGGGATGTTGATCGGGTCGCCGGTCTGCGGGTTACGAGCGGTGCGAGCGGCACGGTGGGTGCGCTCGAAGGTCAGGAAACCGGGGATGGTGACCTTCTCGTCGCCCTTGGCGACGACCTCACCGACGGTCTCGGCGAGAGCGGCCAGCACGGCGTCGGCGTCCTTGCGGGTCACCTCGGCACGGTCGGCCAGGGCGGCCACCAGCTCACTGCGGTTCATTTTGTTACTCCCGTGTTCTTCTTGCCTGTGAGGCGTGAGATCGAAGCCGATGCTGCCAGGGCCCTCGGACAGTCCCCTAAGCCGGGTCCGCCCTTGAGAGGGTCCGGTAGACCTCGCGCCCTGTGGGGTCTCCCCTGGACGTAGTCCTTGAGGAAGCATCCTGCCCCCACCTGCGGCGGGAAAGCCAATCCGGCACCCTCCGGGAGCCGCGCGAACAGCACCACCGCCTCGTCGTGGTGACGTCCCGTCGACTACCCCAGAGCCGTCCGCGAGGGGTGCGGGGCTCTGCGGGACGCGTCGCCCGCCCACCCTAAAGGGGCGTTTGGGGCGCCGCGACCCGCGACGCGCCGTAGTCAGACCGACGTGGGCGCCGTCACAGTGGCTCCGGCGGCCCGCGCGGCGTCCCGGACGGCGCCGGCGACCGCACCGGCGACCTTGTCGTTGAAGACCGACGGGATGATGTAGTTCGCGTTCACCTCGTCCTCGGCGACCACGCCGGCCAGGGCGCGCGCGGCGGCGAGCATCATGTCCGTGTTGACCGTGCGGGACTGGGCGTCGAGCAGGCCCCGGAAGACGCCGGGGAAGACCAGCACGTTGTTGATCTGGTTCGGGAAGTCCGAGCGGCCGGTGGCCACGACGGCGGCGGTGCGGCGGGCGATCGCCGGGTCCACCTCCGGGTCCGGATTCGCGAGCGCGAACACGATCGCGCCGTCCGCCATGGCCGCCACGTCGTCCCCGTCCAGCACGTTGGGGGCGGAGACGCCGATGAAGACGTCGGCGCCGACCACGGCCTCCTTGAGGGTGCCGGTGATGTTCTCCGGGTTGGTGTTGTCGGCGATCCAGCACAGCGGCGAGTCCGGGTCGGCGGACCGCAGGTCCTCGCGGCCGGAGTGCACCACGCCGTGGATGTCGGCGACGACGGCGTGCTTGACGCCCGCGGCGATGAGGAGCTTCAGGATGGCCGTACCGGCGGCTCCGGCGCCGGACATGACGACCCGCACGTCCCCGATCGCCTTGCCCACCACGCGCAGCGCGTTGGTCAGCGAGGCCAGGACGACGATCGCCGTGCCGTGCTGGTCGTCGTGGAAGACGGGGATGTCCAGGGCCTCGCGCAGCCGGGCCTCGATCTCGAAGCAGCGCGGCGCGGAGATGTCCTCCAGGTTGATCCCCGCGAAGCCGGGCGCGATGGCCTTGACGATCTCGACGATGGCGTCGGTGTCCTGGGTGTCCAGGCAGATCGGCCACGCGTCGATGCCGGCGAAGCGCTTGAAGAGGGCCGCCTTGCCCTCCATGACGGGCAGCGCGGCCTTCGGGCCGATGTTGCCGAGGCCGAGCACCGCGGAGCCGTCCGTCACGACTGCGACGGAGTTGCGCTTGATGGTGAGGCGGCGGGCGTCCTCGGGGTTCTCGGCGATCGCCATGCAGACCCGGGCCACGCCGGGGGTGTAGATCATCGAGAGGTCGTCGCGGTTGCGGATGGGGTGCTTGGACGCCATCTCGATCTTGCCGCCGAGGTGCATGAGGAACGTACGGTCGGAGACCTTGCCGAGCACGACGCCCTCGATGCCGCGCAGCCCCTCGACGATCTCGTCGGCGTGCGCGGTGGAGGAGGCGGCGATCGTGACGTCGATCCGCAGCTTTTCGTGGCCGGAGGCGGTCACGTCGAGGCCGGTGACCGAACCGCCGGAGGACTCCACGGCCGTGGTGAGCTGGGAGACCGCGGTGCCGCTCGCGGGCACCTCCAGCCTGACCGTCATCGAGTACGAGACGCTGGGCGCCGTTGCCATGGCCGAGTCCTTCGCTTTCCTTAGCTTCATTGCTACGCGCGTCCGAGCTCCGAGCAGGCCCGGCAGCGGACACGCCTTCCGATATTCGCACCTACCGACGAGTAGCCGTTAATGACTGTCGCAGCGCGGAAAGTTTTTTCCACCATACGAGAGAGGGTGGCGCAACGGAACCCCTCCCCGGGAACGCGAAGAGGCCCGCGCCACCGGAAGGTGACGCGGGCCTCTTCTTCAGTTGACGACACCGGCCCGCCATGCTCGCCTCGCGGCAAGTGGTCGCTCGAAGCGACTAAGGTTGGGCCCGGGGGCTTGGATCGAGCCGGTGCCACATCCAGCCTAACAAACCACCTGGAAAAGTGATTCCCGAAGCGCGGGTTGACCAGAATCGGCGCCCGCACGCCCCGCTCCCTCAGTCCCTGAGCAGGTCCGGCACCCCGTCCTCGTCCGGCAGGTCCCGCTCCCCCGACACCACGGTCAGCTGCTGGGTCGCCCGGGTCAGCGCCACGTACAGCACGCGCAGCCCGGCCGGGGACTCGTCCGCGATCTCGGCCGGCGAGACGACCACCGTGGCGTCGTACTCCAGCCCCTTGGCCTCCAGGCTGCCGAGCGCCACCACCCGGTCACCCAGCTCCGCCAGCCACTCGCGGGCCTGGGCGCGCCGGTTCATCGCCACGACCACCCCGACCGTGCCGTCCACCTCGGCGAGCAGCCGCCGCGCCTCCTCGCGCACGGTCCCGGCCAGGTCGTCGCCGCGTACGGTCTCGAAGCGCGGGACCACGCCGGTGGAGCGGACGGCGGCCGGGGCCTCCATCCCGGGCATGGCCAGGGCCAGCACCTTCGCGGCCAGCTCCGCGATCTCCGCCGGGTTGCGGTAGTTGACGGTCAGCGTGAAGTTCCGGCGCGGACGGCTGCCCAGGGCCTCGTCGCGGGCGGCCGCCGCCTCGTCCGGGTCGGACCAGGAGGACTGCGCCGGGTCCCCGACGATCGTCCAGGTGGCGTGCCGGCCGCGCCGGCCGACCATCCGCCACTGCATGGGCGTGAGGTCCTGCGCCTCGTCCACGATGACGTGGGCGTACTCGGTGCGCTCGGCGGCGAGCCGTTCGGCGCGCTCCCACTGGGTCTCCTCGCGGCGGGGCATCAGCTCCTCCAGACCGGTGAGCTGGTCCAGCGGGTCCGCCTCGCGCTTGCGCCTGGGGCGGCTCGGGGTGCCGAGCAGGGTGTGCAGCTCGTCCAGGAGCGCCACGTCGTGCACGGACAGCGGCCCCTGGCCGGCGGCGTCCAGACGCTTGAGGGAGCGCGCGAGCCGGCGCACCTCGCCCTGGTTGAGCGTGCGCCGCGCCCACCGGGCGAGCCGCTTCTCGTCGGCCATCGCGGCGAGCACCCCGCGCGGGGTCAGCTCGGGCCACCAGGCGTCCAGGAACTCGATGAACGGGGTCTCCGTGGACACGTCCTCGTCGAACGACGTACGCAGCTCCGCGGCCAGCTCCGGGTCGGTGTAGCGGCCCCGGCCGGAGGAGCGGTTCCACAGCGCGTCGAGCAGCAGCCGGCGGGCGCGCGGGCGCAGCAGGTTGACCGGGGCGGTGCCGCCGAGGACGTTGTTGCGGATGCGCCGCAGCTCGTCCTCCTGGAGCTCGATCCGGGCGCCGAAGGCGACCACCCGCAGCCGGGTCGGCGTGCCGGCGGGCCGCGGGGCCTCCTCGGCCTCACCGAATTCCAGCTGCCCGCCGGCGGCGGGGGCGGTCCGGGGCGCGGGCTGTTCCAGCGCGCCGCGCGCCGCCCTGCGGAGCACGGGGAGCATCCGCGAGGAGCCCTTGATCCGGGCGACGGCGGGCTCGTCGTACGCGGTGGCGCCCTCGGGCCCCGCCGCGTCGTCGGAGAGCGAGCCGACCGCGCGGATCGCGACCTGGCCCTCCTCGCCGAGCGAGGGCAGCACGCCCTCGGTGTACGCCACCAGCAGGGGCGTCGGGGAGACGACGAGGATGCCGCCCGCGTACCGCCGCCGGTCCTGGTAGAGCAGGTACGCGGCGCGGTGCAGGGCGACCGCGGTCTTGCCGGTGCCGGGGCCGCCGGAGACCTCGGTGACGGAGGCGGCGGGGGCCCGGATGACGAGGTCCTGCTCGGCCTGGATGGACGAGACGATGTCCCGCATGGTGTGGCTGCGGGCCTGTCCGAGCGCGGCCATCAGGGCGCCGTCGCCGACGACCGGGAGCTTCTCGCCGTCCAGGCGGGCGGTCAGCTCGGGGCGCATCAGGTCGTCCTCGACGCCGAGGACCCGGCGGCCCTTGGAGCGGATGACGCGGCGGCGGACCACCCGGCCCGGTTCCTTGGGCGTGGAGCGGTAGAACGGGGCCGCGGCCGGGGCCCGCCAGTCGATGACGAGCGGCGCGTAGTCGGAGTCGAGGACCCCGATCCGGCCGATGTGCAGCGTCTCGGCGATGTCCGCGGAGTTGTCCTCGCGCACGACGTCGTCGGCGGGCTCGACGGAGGTGTAGGCGCCGTCCGGGCCGCGTTCGCCGTCCTTGCCGAGCAGGAGGTCGATCCTCCCGAAGAGGAAGTCCTCGAACTCGCTGTTCAGCCGGTTGAGGTGGATTCCGGCGCGGAACACCTGGGCGTCGCGCTCGGCGAGGGCCCCCGGCGTCCCGACCTGGCCGCGCTTGACGGCGTCGTCCATGAGAAATTCCGCCTCGTGGATCTTCTCCTCGAGGCGGTGGTACACCCGGTCGAGATGTTCCTGCTCGACACCGATTTCCCGGTCCCGCAACGAATCGACAGCGGCATCCTGCGCGGCCACCGAGGCCCCCTTCTGACGTGCATTGGGCAGCCGTCAACCTTATGCGACGGGGACCCTTCGCGCACCTGCTGGGGGCCGCCCGAACCCCACTCGTACGATGGGCGGATGAACGCCCGCGCGCGTGACACTCGTCTGTCGGCCGGTTCCCTGGTGCTGCGTCCCTGGCGGCCGGGCGACCTCGGAGTGCTCCTGGACGCCTACCGCGACCCCGCCGTCCTGGCCGGTTCGCGGGCACCGGTGGCGGACGAGGCGGCGGCCGCGCATTGGCTGCGGGCCCAGGAGGAGGGCCGGGCGACCGGGCTGCGGCACAGCTTCGCGGTGGTGGACACGGAGCTCGGGGCGGGCCCGGTGGGCAATGTCGCCCTGTCCTTCCCGGAGCCCGGCGCGCCCTCGGCGGAGGTGGGGTACTGGACGGTCGCGCCCGCCCGGGGCCGGGGCATCGCCCCGCGCGCCCTCGAAGCGCTCTCCGGCTGGGCGTCCGAGGCGTTCGCCGACGCCGGTCTCGTACGGCTCGAACTGCTGCACCAGGTGGACAACGCGGCGTCCTGCCGGGTCGCGGAGAAGGCCGGGTACGCGCTCACCGAGGTGCTGCCGCCGTCCCCGCCGTGGCCGCGCGAGGGCCACCGCCACACGCGCCGGCTCTAGAGCTGTCCGGCGGATCTCCGTGGATCGGCCCGCGGCGTCCGGTGTATCCCCGGGTTCTCGGCTCCGCGCTGCGGGCGTGCGGCGAGCGTGCGGGCCAGGCGGCGCGGCCCCGCGAGGACCCGCCGGACAGGCCCTCAAACCGCCCCGGTCACCGGGCCGTCGTGCAGGATGCGCTGGAAGAGGTGGTGGTCGCGCCACTCACCGGCGATGTGGAGGTAGCGCGGCGCCAGGCCGAACCGCTCGAACCCGCACTTGGCGAGGACCCGCTGGGACGCGGCGTTGTCCGGCAGAACGCTCGCCTCGATCCGGTGCAGCCGCAGCTCGTCGCGGGCCAGCTCGCAGATCCGGCGCACCGCCGCCGTCGCCAGGCCCCGGCCCGCGTGCTCCACATCCACCCAGTAGCCCAGGGAGGCGCTGCGGAACGGGCCGAGCACGATCGTGTTGAGGTCGAACGCGCCGACCACCCGGTCCTCGGCGTCGCTCAGCACCCAGGGCATCGCACGCCCCGCGTCCCGGTCGGCGAGCAGCCCGGCCAGCCGCTCGCGCTGGGCCTCCTCGGTGTAGAAGGAATCGGGGCGCACCGGCTCCCAGGGCCGCATGTACGCCCGGCTGCGGATCAGCGCCTCGGCGCGGGAGGCGGCGTCGGCCATGGTCGCGGGGCGCAACCGTATGCCCGCGTCGAGCGGGTGGGCATCGTCGATCATGCCCAGCACGCTATCGCGGCCCGGATCGGCAGAAGGCCGCCGATGCCTGTCCGGCGGATCTTCGTGGACCGGCCCGCGGCGTCTGGTGCACCCCCGAGACCCCACTTCTCGGCTCCGCTCGAACAGGGGAGACCCCACTTCTCGGCGTGCGCCCGGATCGCCCTCGTACCGGACGTACAGGGGCGACGCGGGCGCACGCCGAGCGTGCGGGCCAGGCGCCGCGGGCCCGCGAAGGTCCGCCGGACGGGCCCTGGACGCCGGCGTGCGCGGCGTCCGCCGCCGCCGGACGGGCCCTGGACGCCGGCGTGCGCGGCGTCCGCCGCCGCCGGACGGGCCCTAGGCGCCCGCGTGTGCGGCGTCCGCCGCCGGGTCCAGCGCCAGCCGGTAGCCGCGCTTGACGACCGTCTGGATCAGCCGGGGCGCCCCGAGCGCGGTGCGGAGCCTGGCCATCGCGGTCTCGACCGCGTGCTCGTCGGTGCCGCTGCCGGGCAGGGCGCGCAGCAGGTCGGCACGCGAGACCACCCAGCCGGGGCGCCGGGCCAGGGTGTGCAGCAGGGCCATCCCGGCGGGCGGGACCGCGCGCAGCTCGTCGTCCACCAGGACGGCGTGGCCCCGGATCTCGACGCGGTGGCCGGCGACGGGCAGCCTGCGGGCGCGGGCGGGCAGCTCGCGGCAGATGAGCTGGACGAGCGGGCCGAGCCGGAAGCGCTCCGGCTGGACGGTGTCGATCCCGCGCGCCTGCAACGGCACGGCGGTGACCGGTCCGACGCAGGCCGGCACGATGCCGCCGCGCAGCGCCGTGACGACCTCGGTGAGCAGTCCGCGTTCCTCGGCGCGGCCGAGCAGCGAGGCCGCGGCCGGGGCGCTGGTGAAGGTCAGCGCGTCCAGGGCGCGGGCGGCTGTCAGGTCGAGGAGCCGGTCCAGGGGCGCGATGTCCTCCGGCGGCATCCAGCGGTAGACGGGGACGCCGACCACCTCGGCGCCGGCCTCGCGCAGCGCCTCCACGAAGCCGGGGAGGGGTTCGCCGTGCAGCTGGAGCGCGACGCGGCGGCCCTCGACCCCCTCCTCCAGGAGCCGTTCCAGGACCTCGGCCATGGATTCGGAGGCCGGGGACCATGCCTCGGTCAGCCCGGCGGCGCGGACCGCGCCCTTCACCTTGGGGCCGCGCGCCAGGAGTTCGACCCCGCGCAGGGTGTCCAGGAGCCGGTCGCCGATGCCCCAGCCGTCGGCCGCCTCGATCCAGCCGCGGAAGCCGATCGCGGTGGTGGCGACGACCACGTCGGGCTTCTCGGTGACCAGCCGCTCGGTCGCGGCGAGCAGTTCGCCGTCGTCGGCGAGCGGCACGATCCGCAGGGCCGGCGCGTGCACCACCGTGGCACCCCGGCGCCGCAGCAGGGCGCCCAGCTCCTCCGCCCGGCGTGCGGCGGTGACCCCGACCGTGAAACCCGCGAGGGGCCCGTGCGGTGCGTCGTCGTGCTGTCGGTCGTCGTGCTGTCCGTCGTGCATGAGGTCTACCCGGCTCTCGTCCCGCTGCTGCTCGATGGTGCGGAGGTCCGAGCCTGCCAACGCCGCGTGACAGACCCGGTTCAGCCGTATTTCCCGCTCGTTACGTCGCCCGGCACCGCCCGTCCATCATCACACCCCGGCATGACCGAGCCGGGGCTTCGCCGGTACGGCCGCGGCGCGGCGAAGGTATACCGCCCAGGTGAGCGCCGAGCACACCGCGTAGAAGGCGAGGAAGGACCAGAAGGCCGCCGTGCCCGTGCCCGAGGTCTGGAAGGACTGCCGGAAGGCCAGGTTGACGCCGAGACCGCCGAGCGCGCCGACCGCGCCGATCAGTCCCATCGCGGCGCCGGAGATCCGCCGCCCCCGGGCCACCGCCTCCTCGCCGCGCAGCCCCTGGGCGACGGCCCGGGCGTGGAAGACGCCCGGGATCATCTTGTACGTCGACCCGTTGCCGAGCCCGGACAGCGCGAACAGGGCGGTGAAGCCGACGAGGAAGACGGTCAGCGAGGCGATCCGGGAGGCGTACACGACGACTCCGGTCGCGGCGGCCATGGCGGCGAAGTTGACGAGGGTGATGCGCGCCCCGCCGTACCGGTCGGCGAGCCATCCGCCGACGGGGCGGATCAGCGAGCCGAGCAGCGGGCCGATGAAGGTGAGCGAGGCCGCCTGCAGCGGGGTCCGGCCGAACTGGGTCTGGAGGACCAGCCCGAAGGCGAAGCTGTAGCCGATGAAGGAGCCGAAGGTGCCGATGTAGAGGACCGCCATGATCCAGGTGTGCCGGTCGCGCACCGCCTCCCGCGCGGCCCCGGTGTCGTTGCGCACCGGCGCCAGGTTGTCCATGAAGCGCGCGGCGCACCCGGCGGCGAGCAGGATCAGCGGGATGTACGCGGCGAGCACGATCCTCGGGTGCGTGGCTCCGGCCGTCCCGATGACCAGGAGCCCGGCCAGCTGGACCACGGGCACGCCGATGTTGCCGCCGCCCGCGTTGAGCCCGAGCGCCCAGCCCTTCCGGCGCAGCGGGAAGAAGGCGTTGATGTTCGTCATGGACGAGGCGAAGTTGCCGCCCCCGATGCCGGTCAGCGCGGAGACGGCGAGGAAGGTGCCGTAGGAGGTGCCCGGCTCCATCACGACGAGGGCGGCGATCGTCGGGACGAGCAGGGTGAGCGCGCTGAACACCGTCCAGTTCCGGCCGCCGAACCGGGCGACCGCGAAGGTGTACGGCACCCGGACGACGGCCCCGACCAGGGTCGCGGTGGAGATCAGGAAGAACTTCCCGGCCGGGTCGACCCCGTACTCGGGCCCCATGAAGAGCACCATCACCGACCACAGGGTCCAGACGGAGAAGCCGATGTGTTCGGAGAGGACGGAGAACCAGAGGTTGCGGCGGGCGACGCGCTCGCCGGTCTCCCGCCAGAAGGTCTCGTCCTCCGGGTCCCAGTGCTCGATCCAACGGCCTGCCATCACGCGCCTCCACGGGTGGTCGGGGTGTCGTCCCGAACCTAGGAAGCGCGCGTTTCGGTGCCGTGCCGCGAGGTGGACCGGTGGGCAACCTTGCGCTCACCGGGCCGGGCCGGGCCCGGTGAGCGGCCGGTCACGTACGGGCGCGGGCGGCACCGTTGGGCCAGAGCCTGGGGCGGCGCCTGGCGGCGAGGTCCTCGACCCAGCCGACGGCGAGGATCATCAGCCCGATCAGCGGCCAGACGATGATCAGCGCGAGCGCGTTGTCCGCGCGGTCGATGTAGGTGCCGAGGTGGTCGCCGACCCAGGGCACGTCCCACAGCAGGTCGATGATCGGGAAGGTGGCCATCAGCAGCATGTTGTGCCACAGGTAGATGGTGACCGCCCGGTTGTTGGCGAGGGTGACCAGGCTGTCCCACCCGGCCAGCCGGCCCGGCAGCTCCCGCCAGGAGGGGGCGTACTGGAGCAGGATCATGCAGAACCCGAGCGACCAGGTGGCCTGGGCGAGCGGGATCTCGTCCAGGTTCCAGCCCTCCTCGGTGAGGTGGTGGGCGCCCCACCACAGCCCGAAGGCCATCAGCATCGCGGCCAGCGACACGGCGAGGTAGCGCGGGACGGTCTTCAGCAGCCCGTCGTGGTGCGCGAAGCCGAGAATCCAGCAGGAGCCGAAGACCGCGAAGTCCACCAGGCCCTCACCGGTCGCGCCCGGCACGGTGACCAGGCCGGTGCCGATGACGGCGGTGAGCCCGACGGGGGCGAGCAGGGTGACCCAGGGCAGCTTCCGGAACGCCTTGAGCAGCAGCGGCGAGGCCAGCACGAACCACAGGTAGGCGCGGATGTACCAGAGCGGCCCGATGCCCTGCTCGGCCCAGGAGGTCTCCAGCCAGCCGCCCTCGGAGCCGTTCTCCCAGGGGAAGGGCGGGGCGCCGACCGGCAGGATGTAGCAGCCCAGCTTGAGGAACCACCAGACGCCCTCCTCGCGCACCGGCTTCCAGCCGAGCGCGAAGACCACGGGCACGACGACGGCCGCGAACGCCCACATGGGCGGCAGCAGCCTGCGTACGCGGGAGCGGATCACGCTCCACGCGGGCCGGGCCAGCGACCGGGCCATCAGCGATCCGGCCAGGGCGAACATGACGCCCATGGACGGGAACACGACGGTCAGCCAGGCCCAGCCGAAGAGGTGGAAGACGACGACCCGGACGAGCGCGACGGCCCGCAGCAGGTCGAGGTAGCGGTCCCGGCCGGCCTTGGCGGGCGCGGGGGCCGGCGCGTCGGCCGGGGCGGGCCCGGCGGGGGCGGGCACCACCACGCGCAGCGCCATGGTCTGCTCGTCCGGGCGCGGCTCCCCGTACGACTGCTGTGGGTGCGTCATGCGACGGGCCTCCGCTCGTGGGTGCGCGCCCGCTGGGACGGCATCGCGCCGGGCGCGTCCACCACCCCGGTACGACGCAGTTTCTGCCAGCGCAGCCGGCCGCCGGTGAGCGCGGTGATCCAGGACTGGAGCAGCACCACGTACATGAGCTGCCGGTACAGGACCTGCTGGAGGGGCAGCGAGAGCAGATGCGTCATGCGCTCCCGGTCGAGCCGGAAGGCGTACGCGGCGCACACGCCCTGGACCGCGAGGACCCCGAGCCACGCGCCGACGGTCTTCTCGGTGGGCCCGAACACGAGCCCGTACAGCAGGAAGACGTCGATGAGCGGGGCGAGCAGCGGGGCGACGACCATGAACAGCGAGACGAACGGCAGTCCGACCCGGCCGAACCGGCCCGAGGGCCCGCGCTCGACGACCGCCCGGCGGTGCTTCCAGATCGCCTGCATGGTGCCGTACGACCACCGGTAGCGCTGCGACCAGAGCTGCTGCACGGTCTCCGGCGCCTCGGTCCAGGCGCGGGCGTTCTCCGCGTAGACGACGCGCCAGCCGTCCCGGTGCAGGGCCATCGTGACGTCGGTGTCCTCGGCGAGGGTGTCCTCGCTGATGCCGCCGACCCGCTCCAGTGCCTCGCGCCTGAAGGCCCCGACCGCGCCGGGGATGGTGGGCATGCAGCGCAGCACGTCGTACATGCGGCGGTCGAGGTTGAAGCCCATCACGTACTCGATGTGCTGCCAGGCGCCGATCAGCGAGTCGCGGTTGCCGACCTTGGCGTTGCCGGCGACGGCCCCGACGCGCGGGTCGCCGAAGGGCTGCACCAGCTCGCGGACGGTGGTCGGCTCGAAGACCGTGTCGCCGTCCATCATCACGATGATGTCGTTGCGGGCGTGCGCGATGCCGTTGTTCAGGGCGGCGGGCTTGCCGGCGTTGCGCTGGCGGACCACCCGGACGTTGGGCAGCCGCATCCGCTGGACGATGTCCGCGGTGCCGTCCGTGGAGCCGTCGTCGATCACGATGACTTCGACCGGATAGTCACTTGCCAGGAGCGAACGGACCGTGTTCGCGATGCACTTCTTCTCGTTGTACGCGGGCACCAGGACGGTCACCGGGCGGGTGACGGGTTCGCCCCAGCGGAAGCCGCGTCCGCGGACCCGGCGGGCGTGGATGAAGGAGAGCACCAGCATCAGCCCGAAGCGGGCGAAGACCAGCACCCCGATCACGGCGAGCCCGGCCACCATCACATCGGTGATGTGCTCCGAGACGCCCACCGCCCAGACGAACGCCTTGCCCTTCCACAGGTCGAAGCCGGTGACCGGGGTGTGCGCGCTGGGTGCGCCGAGCGCGTCGGTGAGGTTGGCGAACTCGTACCCCCGCTTCTGCATCTGCGGCAGGAACTTCCCCAGGGCGGTGACGGTCTGGGACCGGTCCCCTCCGGAGTCGTGCATCAGGATGATCGCGCCCTTGCCGTGCTTGGGCGTGGCCCGGTCGATGATCGCCTTGACGCCCGGCCGCTTCCAGTCCTCGCTGTCCGTGTTGTTGACGACGGTGAGGTATCCGCGGCTGCCGATGTACTGCGTGACCGGCCAGGACTTGTTGTCCATGGCGTCGGCGAACGAGGAGTAGGGCGGCCGGAAGAGCGAGGTGCGGATGCCCGCCGCCCCGGCCAGCACCAGCTGGTTCTGGGACAGCTCCCAGTCGATGCGGCCGGTGGACTGGTAGGAGAGGTCGGGGTGGTTGAAGGTGTGCAGCCCGACCTCGTGCCCCTCCTTGACCATGCGCTCGACCAGGTCCGGGTAGCGCGAGGCCATGGTGCCGGTGACGAAGAAGACCCCGTGGGCGTCGTACTTCTTCAGCTCGTCCAGCACCTTCGGCGTCCACTCCGGGTCCGGGCCGTCGTCGAAGGTCAGCACGATCCGGTGGTCCGGGATGCGCAGGGTCTTCGCGGGCTCGGTGGTGGACCGCGCGTCGATGACCGGTCCGCCCTCCAGCACCTGCTCGGGCACCCGGTCGGTCGCGACGGGGGGCCGGACGCGGAAGTCGGCGAGGATTTCGCTGTGCACGTAGCCACGCAGCATCAGCATGGCGAGCAGGGCAACGAGGAAGAGGAGCGGCAGCATGTAGCGCATGGGGAGTCTGCGCCGGCGGGTCTGCTTCTTCCGGTGGGAGTTGCGCCTGCCCCGGGGGGCAGGGGTGGTCATCTAGTTGGCGCCTTCTTGTCCTTGCGCGGGGGCCGGGGACACGCCGGTGGGGAGGCCGGCGTCCGGAACCGTTGGATCGGTGCTGCCCGTGTCCTGCTGTTCCTGGTTCGAGAGCGGGAGGAAGGGGGCGCTGGAGTTGCCGCCGAGCACGGCGACGACCAGGGTCACCGCGTAACAGACGAAGACCGCGGCCAGGACCCAGCCGAACCGTCGCAGCGTCTTGCCGCGCCGGCCGCTCTCGTCCACGAAGACGGGGCCGTCGGAGTCGTCCGGAGCAGATGGTTCCGGCAGCAGCTCGGAGAGCTGCCGTCCGATTCCGTCCAGCTGGATGGTGACTTCGTTCGGCTCGTGTGTGTGCCCCGCATGGGCACCTTCACGCCAAGTTTCCACTGGTGTACGCACTTCCCCCACTCAGGAACGGGTGCGCGCAACTGCCCCTGTCGTGTGTCGCCGGACGGGCCCCCACCTCGTCCACGCGCCCCCTACCACAGTGCACCCGGGCCATGAATGTAGCGCACGCCCGGCCTCCGGGCACACCCGGAGGCACAAACAGCGAGGACCCCGCTGCCGGTGGCAGCGGGGTCCTCGCTCACATGGGAATTGTGGAGATGGCGGGAATCGAACCCGCGTCCAACGGTGCGGAACCAGGGCTTCTCCGAGTGCAGTCCGCTACGCTTTTCTCGGCCTCGGAGGTCACACGGACAAGCCTCCGACAGGCCCAGTCACTGTTTGATTTCCTTCTGAGCCCCGTGACCGGACTCAGAAGTTTAGATCCCTTGATGATGCCAGGATCCGGGTCGGGATCACCCCCGGGCTGACACTCCGCAGAGTCTTCGCTTAGCTGCTAATTAGGCAGCGAGGGCGAAGGCGGAGGAATCGCGCTTGGAATTGGCGATTATTGGTTGCGACATATGGTTTACGAGATCATTGCCGCTTCCTCGACTCGCTTCCCCTGCTTCGACATCCGCTGTCGAAACCGATCATCCCCATGTTGTGTTTTCAAGGTGGTGCCACACCCTCGACGGGGTGTGCCGCCATCGTACGTGACCAACGCGGGCCGATGCCAGCGTATTCCTCCCGGAGGGGCCGGCGGCGGGTGCCGGCCTCGGGATCAGGCGCTCCGCTGGCGGCGGCGGGCCGCCGCGATGGCGCGGTTCGTCTCCCTGGTGTCCTGCTTCTCGCGCAGCGCCTGCCGCTTGTCGTACTCCTTCTTGCCCTTCGCGAGCGCGATCTCGGCCTTGACCCGGCCGTTCACGAAGTACAGCGAGAGCGGCACGATGGTGTGGCCGGTCTCCTGCGACTTCGACTCCAGCTTGTCGATCTCGGCCCGGTGCATCAGCAGCTTGCGCTTGCGCTTGGCGGAGTGGTTGGTCCAGGTGCCCTGGACGTACTCCGGGACGTGGATGTTGTGCAGCCACGCCTCGCCGCCGTCGATCTGGACGAAGCCGTCGACCAGGGAGGCCCGGCCCAGGCGGAGCGATTTGACCTCGGTGCCCATGAGCACGAGCCCGCACTCGTAGGTGTCGAGGATGGTGTAGTCGTGGCGCGCCTTCTTGTTCTGCGCGATGAGCTTGCGCCCGGTGTCCTTTTCCTTAGCCATAGTGCGGCCATTTTCGCACTACGACCCGCCCCCGAGGCCACTCAATACCGTCTCGGCCCGTTCCTGGGCCCGCGCGCTCACCGCGAGGTCCGGTGTGATGCCCTTGCCGTCGACCCCGTGGCCCGCCGGGGTGCGGTAGTGGCCCACGGTCAGCTCGGCCACCGAGCCGCCCGGCAGCTCGCTCGGCATCTGCACGGACCCCTTGCCGAAGGTCCGCGAGCCGACCGTGACCGCCCGGCCCCGGTCCTGGAGCGCCCCCGTCACCAGCTCGGCCGCGCTCATCGTCCCCCCGTCGACCAGCACGACGACGGGGCGCTCGGTGTCGCCGCCGGACCGCGCGTACAGGGCGCGCTGCTCTCCGTGCACGTCGTACGTGGCGACCAGGCCGCCGTCCAGGAAGGCGGAGGCCGCGGTGACCGCCTCGCTGATCAGGCCGCCCGGATTGCCCCGCAGGTCCAGCAGCACCCCGGCGCCCGGGGGCGCGTCCCGGACCGCGTCGCGCACGGCGGCTCCCGAGCCCCTGGTGAACGAGGCGACCGCGATGCGCACCGCCCCGGTGGGGCCCGAGCGCCGCTCCCCGATCCGGCTCACGGTCACCGACTCGACCGTGAGCCGGGCCCGGCGCAGGGTCTCGGTCCGGGTGGCGGCCCCCCGGCGGACGCCGAGGCTGACCGTGCTCCCGGCCTTCGCCCCGGTGCGGTCGCCGCGCAGCATGGCCACCACGTCGGAGACGGGCAGCCGGTCGACGCGGCGGCCGTCCACGGTGCGGAGCAGGTCGCCGGAGCGGATGCCCGCGCGGTCGGCGGGGCTGCCGGGCTGGACGCGGGCGACGGCGACCTGGCCGTCGGCGGAGCGCCGGGCGGCGAGGCCGACCCCGGTGTACGTGCCGCCGAGGGAGTCCTCGAACTCCTGGTACTCGCGCTCGTCGTAGACCGCGCCCCAGCGGTCGCCGCTGCGGCTGACGACCTCCTCGGCCGCCTCCGTACCGGACTTGCCGTCGGCGACCGCGTCGGCCGCGGCCTCGGCGACCTCGTCGCGGTCGGCGGTGGCGGCCACGGACCGGGGGTGCACCGGGGGTTGCGACGCCTGGCCGTGGGGCAGCGCGCCGGTCGCGGCCCCGGTGGCGAGGACGCCGGCGAAGACCAGCGTCAGGGCGGCCCCGCGGCGCAGACCGCGGGGCCCGACGCGACATTCGGGGTCCGACATGGCGGTGATTCTAGGACAACGCCCCGGAGGCGCAGGGGCCGTTGGGGGTGCGCCTCACAGGGCGCACATCACACCTTCAGGTACTTGCGCAGCGCGAAGAGAGCGGCAACGGCGGGCATCAGCAGGCCGATCGCCAGGACCAGCGGCAGCTTGGTGAGGACCGCGTCCCAGCCGATGAAGTCGATCAGGTTGAGCTTGTCCTGGAGCGCGAGACCGCCGTCGATCAGGAAGTAGCGCCCGGCCAGCAGCATGACGCAGGCCAGCACACCGCCGATCAGACCGGCGAAGGCTGCCTCCATGATGAACGGGGCCTGGATGTAGAAGCCGGAGGCGCCGACGAGCCGCATGATGCCGGTCTCCCGGCGCCGGCTGAACGCGGAGACGCGCACGGTGTTGACGATCAGCATCAGCGCGATGACGAGCATCAGCGCCATGACGAACAGCGCGGCGACGTTCATGCCGTTCATCAGACCGAAGAGGTTGTCCAGGATGCTTCTCTGGTCCTGGACCGACTGGACGCCGTCCCGCCCGGCGAAGGCGGTCGCGACGACCTTGTACTTGGTGGGGTCGTGGAGCTTGACCCGGAAGGACTCCGGCATCTGGTCCGGCGTGATGTTGCCGGCCATCGGGGAGTCGCCGAACTCGTCCTGGTAGTGCTTGTACGCCTGGTCGCTGGACTCGTAGATCACCTTCTCCACGACGTCCATCTTCTTGAGATCGCTCTCGATCTCTTCCTTCTGCTGCTTGGTGACCGCACCCTTGGCGCACTGGACCACCGTCTCCGCGTCGCCCTTGCCGCAGAGGTAGATGGAGACGTTGACCTTGTCGTACCAGTAGTCCTTCATCGTGCTGACCTGCTCGCGCATGAGCAGCGCGCCGCCGAACAGGGCGAGCGAGAGGGCGACGGAGACGACGACGGCGAAGGTCATCGTGAGGTTGCGACGGAGGCCGACGCCGATCTCCGACAGGACGAACTGGGCGCGCATGGCGTCCTTTCAGTGCTGGGTGCTCAGTGCTGGTAGCCGTAGACGCCGCGCGCCTGGTCGCGCACGAGACGGCCCTTCTCGAGCTCGATGACGCGTTTGCGCATCTGGTCGACGATGTTCTGGTCGTGGGTCGCCATGATCACGGTCGTGCCGGTCCGGTTGATCCGGTCCAGCAGCTTCATGATGCCGACGGAGGTCTGCGGGTCGAGGTTGCCGGTCGGCTCGTCCGCGATCAGCAGCATGGGCCGGTTGACGAAGGCCCGCGCGATCGCCACGCGCTGCTGCTCACCACCGGACAGCTCGCCGGGCATCCGGTCCTCCTTGCCGCCGAGACCGACGAGGTCGAGGACCTGCGGCACCGCCTTGCGGATCTCGCCGCGCGGCTTGCCGATCACTTCCTGCGCGAAGGCCACGTTCTGCGCGACGGTCTTGTTGGGCAGGAGGCGGAAGTCCTGGAAGACGGTGCCCAGCTGGCGGCGCATGTGCGGCACCTTCCAGTTGGACATGCGCGCGAGGTCCTTGCCCAGGACGTGGACGGCGCCCGTACTGGCGCGCTCCTCGCGCAGGATGAGCCGCATGAAGGTGGACTTGCCGGAGCCGGACGAGCCGACCAGGAAGACGAACTCGCCCTTCTCGATGTCGAGCGACACATCCCGGAGAGCGGGACGGCTCTGCTTCGGGTAGGTCTTGGAGACGTTGTCGAATCGGATCACGGATGCACCACGGTCGGCCGGGAGTAGGTGAGCGTGACCATACGCGAACCGGGCTGAGCCGTGCATGCACCCGTACCGGGATGGGTGATTTACGGTGAAACGGCCCCGATTCCGGGGCGGTGCGGCGGGGAAGGGGCCCGGGTGTGACGGCGGGGCGGGCCGAATGGGCCACGAGCTGGCACAGTGGTAGGGGGTGCCTGACAGACCCCCGAGGGAACGGTCGCGTTTCCGTGAGCGTTGGGCGGAGAGATGGCTTGTGCGGCTCCGCCGCGCGGGAGGAGGAAAGCGCATGACCTACGACCGACTGGTGTGCGCGAACTGCGCGGCGCCCGTCACCGAGGGTCGCTGCCCCGTGTGCCGGGCGAGCCGCGAGCGGCTGCGGGAGCAGGAGCAGGGCCCCTTCGCCGGGATCAGCCCGGCGGCGCTGGCCGCGCTGCTGGTGGTGCTCCTGGCCGCCCTGGCCCTGCTGGCCCACCAGACCGTGTAGCGCCCGCCACCGGCCGGCGTACGGAAGGGGCCCGGACCGCCGCGCGCGGTCCGGGCCCCTTCCCATGGCTTCACGCGGCCGTGCGGTTGCCCATCAGGCGCGGCAGCACCCGGAAGCCGATGCCGCCGGCGATCATCGTCGCGGCGCCGGCCAGCAGGAACGCCGTCTCGCCCGCTCCGGTCTCGGCGAGCTCGTCCTTGCCCTTGCCCTGCTCGACGGGCTGGTTGCCGACCGAGTCCGTGTCGGTGTGGCCGCCGCCACCGCCCGAGACCCCGATCTGGCCGACGCCACTGCCCTGGTCCCCGCTGTCGCTCGGCCCGTTGCCCGGGTCCGCGGACCTGGTCGGGCCCTTGGTGGGCGTGGCCGAGGGCTTCGCGGGCGTCGAGGGCGGGTCCTCCGGCTCCTCCGGGTCCGTGGGCCCGGTGGGCGGCTCGCTCGGCTGCGCCGGGCCGGTCGGCGGGGTGGAAGGGTGCGCGGGGGTGGCCGGCGGACCGGACGGCTCGCAGCGCGGGTCGAGCGGGCTGCACGGGTCACCGTCCTCGCCCGGCTCCCCGTCCCCCGGCTCGGCGGTGGTCCGCGCGCCGATCTCCACGCCGGCGACATCGACGCCGATGCCCACGGCCTGGGCCGCGCCCGCGGCGGTCAGCGAGGCGCCGGCCGCGATCACCGCGCCCGCCGCCGTCCGTGCGAGGCGTACGCGCGTCTTCTTCGTCATGTACCGCTACCCCCAGTAGCCGTTCGCTTCAGGCTGCCCCAGCACCCTTGCCGGGGGTTCCGGGTACGTCAAGGCCGTTCCGGGCCAGGATGCCTTGCCGCGGGGGTGGTTGCGGCGATTCTCGGACTACTTCTCGTTCTGCTTGCGCCAGCGGATGCCGGCCTCGATGAAGCCGTCGATCTCGCCGTTGAAGACCGCGTCCGGGTTGCCCATCTCGAACTCCGTACGCAGGTCCTTGACCATCTGGTACGGGTGCAGGACGTAGGAGCGCATCTGGTTGCCCCAGGAGTTGCCGCCGTCGCCCTTGAGGGCGTTCATCTTGGCCTGCTCCTCCTGGCGGCGGCGTTCGAGGAGCTTCGCCTGGAGGACGTTCATCGCGGACGCCTTGTTCTGGATCTGCGAGCGCTCGTTCTGGCAGGAGACGACGATGCCGGTCGGCAGGTGGGTCAGACGCACCGCGGAGTCCGTGGTGTTGACGCCCTGGCCGCCGGGGCCGGAGGAGCGGTACACGTCGACGCGCAGGTCGGACTCGTCGATCTCGACGTGGTCCGTCTGCTCGACCACGGGCAGCACCTCGACGCCCGCGAAGGAGGTCTGGCGGCGGCCCTGGTTGTCGAACGGCGAGACGCGCACCAGGCGGTGGGTGCCCTGCTCGACGGAGAGCGTGCCGTAGGCGTACGGCACCTCGACGGCGAAGGTGGTCGACTTGATGCCGGCCTCTTCCGCGTAGGCCGTCTCGTAGACCTCGGTCTTGTAGTTGTGCCGCTCGGCCCAGCGCAGGTACATCCGCTGGAGCCGCTCGGCGAAGTCCGCCGCGTCGACGCCGCCGGCCTCGGCGCGGATGGTGACCAGCGCCTCCCGGGCGTCGTACTCGCCGGAGAGGAGGGTGCGGACCTCCATCTCGTCCAGCGCCTTGCGGACGGACTCCAGCTCGGCCTCCGCCTCGGCGAGCGCGTCGGCGTCGCCCTCGGCCTCGGCGAGCTCGAAGAGGACTTCGAGGTCGTCGATCCGGCCGCGCAGGCCCTCGGCCTTGCGGACCTCGGCCTGGAGGTGGGAAAGCTTGCTGGTGATCTTCTGCGCCGCCTCGGGGTCGTCCCACAGGGACGGGGCGGCCGCCTGCTCCTCGAGCACGGCGATGTCCCCCCTCAGCGCATCCAGGTCCAGGACGGCCTCGATCGACCCCATGGTCGAGGAGAGGGACTTCAGCTCTTCGGAAATATCGACGACTGCCACGGGTCCAGCGTAACGGCTGTCGGCGCGTACGTTCCTCGGGCTGCCGGATCACCGTCCCCGGGAGGCGGCTACGGGGCCGCCGGGGCCGAGTTCCCGGTCTCCTGGGGGCCCGGGTCCGCGCCGTCGCCGCTCAGGGCGAGCCAGCCGGCCGCGCCGATCCCGGCCACCAGCACCAGGGCCGCGGCCCCCAGCGTCAGGCGGCGCTTGCGGACGGCCGCCGACTTGTTGCGGGCCGAGCCGGGGCGGGGCCGGCCGGGGGCGCGCGGGGCGCGGGCGGTGCCCCGGGGGCCGCCGGACAGCTCGTCGGGGGCCGGGACGCGCATGCTCGTGTGGGTGTCGCGGTTGGAGTCCGGGGTGGAGCCGGGCACCAGCGGGACCGCGCCGCGCTTGCGCGGCTCCTCGCCGGCCGGCGTGTACTGCTGCTCGTCGTAGCCCTGCGGGGCCTCCGGCTCCTCGTCCGGCTCGTCCACCTCCAGGGGCGGGATGCCGGCCAGGTGCGGCAGCTGCTCGCGCAGCCGGGCGGCCAGCTCCGAGGCGCGCAGCCGGGAGGCGGGGGCCTTGGCGAGGCACTGGACGAGCAGCCGCCACAGCTCGTCGGGGATGCCGGGGAGCGGGACCACGGTCTCGGTGACATGGCGGCGCAGGACGGCGCCGGGGTGGCCGCCGCCGAAGGGCGTGAAGCCGGCGAGGAGCTCGTACAGCACCGTGGCCAGGGCGTAGATGTCCACGGCGGCGCGCGGCGGCAGCCCCTCGACGATCTCGGGGGCCAGGTAGTCCGGGGTGCCGATGATTTTGGTGGTGCGGGTCCGGCGCGGGGTGTCGATGAGCTTGGCGACGCCGAAGTCGGTGAGCAGCGCGGGGTGGGCGTTGCCGGGACCGAGCGGCCCCTCCATGTCCAGCAGGATGTTCTCGGGCTTGACGTCGCGGTGGACGATCCCGGCGGCGTGCGCGGCGGCGAGGCCGTCGGCGACGTCCGCGACGACGGAGACGGCCGCCTCGGGGGCCAGCCGGCGTTCGCGGTCGAGCCGGGTGCGCAGGTCGGTGCCCCGGACCAGGTCCATGACGAGGGCGAGGTCGTTGCCGTCGACCACGAGGTCGCGGACGGCGACGACGTGCGGGTGGTCGAGTCCGAGCAGCGCGGTGCGCTCCTGGACGAACCGGCCGACGAGCTCCTGGTCGGACGCCAGGTCCTCGCGGAGCAGTTTGATGGCCACGGGGCCCTCGGGGCCTTCCCCGAGCCACACCGTGCCGGCGCTGCCGCGCCCCAGTATCTGGTGGGCGGTGTACCGGCTGCCGATTTTCCGTGCCAAGACTGCTCCCTCAGCGGCTGGCGATGGACCCAACAACCCCCGGTCGACAAAGCTACGCGGCGATCGGGGGCCCGCGTGCCGCGGTTGGCGCCAACCTTCGCTTCTGCGGGCGAATCGCCTCGGAATCGGCCCGCGGAAGTCGATATGGCTACAGAGCTGTGCGCCTGCGGTGCGGTCAGCCGCCGCTGCCGCCGCCCAGTCCGGAGACCCAGTCCGTCACCGTGGAGACGGCGTCGGTGATCGCGTTCCAGTAGCTCTGGCCCTGCCCGATCCAGTCCTTGAGCGGGGTCAGCTCCCAGATCAGCCAGCTCGCCACGACGAGGAGCACCAGCGTGAAGAGGCAGCCCTTGAGGCAGCCGAGCCCGGGGATCTTCATCGGGTTGGCGCTGCGCCGCCGCGGCTCGCGCGGTTCGCGGGGCGCGCGCTGCGGCTGCTGGGGCTGCTGCGGGGGCGCGTACGGCTGCGGCTGGGGCTGGTACTGCTGGCGCTGCGGCGGCTGGTACTGCTGCTGCGGTTGCGGCTGGTACTGCTGCTGCCGCTGTTGCTGCGGGTACGGCTGGGGCTGGGGCTGCTGGTACCCGGGCTGCTGCGGGGGCGGCTGCTGCCGGCGCTGCGGGCGGCGGCGCAGCGGGTCCTGGCTCGGGTCGAGGTACTGGACCTGCGTCTGCTCGTTGCGGTCGCGGGCGGCCCGGAGCTGGGACTGCCAGGGGTGCGGGTCCTCGGGGCGCGGGCCGCCGTCGGGGCGCGGCGGCACGGGCGGCAGGACGGCGGTCGGATCGGCCTGGGGGCCTCCGCCGGGTCCGCCGCCGTGCGGCAGGACGCTGGTGACCCCGTTGGGGTCGTACGAGCCGGCGTTGCTCGGCAGCACCTGCGTCGGGTCGGCCGCGCCGGGGATCTCGGGGACGGCGGTGGGCGCCGGGTCGGGCGCGAGGAGGGCGGCGACCCCGTCGGCGGCGGCGATCTGCGCGGAGCTCGCGTGGACCCCGATGCCGTCGGCGACGGTACGCAGGGCGCGGGCCAGGTTCTCGGCGCTCGGCCTGCGGTCCGGGTCCTTGCTCAGGCAGCGCTCGATGACCGTCCACAGGGGCTCGGGCACGGTGCTGGGGCGGCGGGGCTCCTCGCTGAGGTGCCGGTGCAGGACTTCGAGCGCGGTGCCGCCGGCGAACGGCGGGCGGCCGGTGACCAGCTCGTAGAGCAGGATGCCGGCGCCGTAGATGTCGACGGCGGAGGTCTGCGGGCGGCCCTCGGCGGACTCCGGCGCCACGTAGGCGGGGGTGCCGACGAACTCGTGGGTCCGGGTCAGGCCCGGCGAGTCGGCGAGGCGCGCGATCCCGAAGTCGGTGAGCATCGGGCGCATCGCGCCGTCGGGGTCGGCGAGCAGCACGTTGGCGGGCTTGAGGTCGCGGTGCACGACGCCGTCGGCGTGGCTGGCGGCGAGCGCGTCGGCGATCTGCGCGGTGAGCAGCGCGGCGGCGACCGGGGTGAGCGGGCCGTTGTCGCGCAGGTAGTGGTGCAGGTCGGGGCCGTCGATCAGGTCCATGACGAGGGCGAGGAGGTCGCCCTCGACCACGAGGTCGCGGGTCCGCACGATGTTGGGGTGGGTCAGCCGCAGCAGGACGGAGCGTTCCCGCAGGAACCGCATCACCACGTCCGCGTCGTTGGCCAGCTCCTCCTTGAGGACCTTGATCGCCACGGTCTCGCCGGGCCGGCCGGCCACGGCCGCCTCGGCGCCCGCCGTCTCTCGCTGGCTGGCGCGCCAGACGGTGCCCGTGGCGCCGCGCCCCAGCGGCTCCTCGAGCAGGTACTTGCTGCCTACCGGCCGCACGTCATGCGCTCCCTGCTGGTCGTGGTGGGTCGATCCCCCGGGCACCCCCGGAGTTTCCGGCCCACTCTAGAGGCTGTACGGGGGAGACCGGCCGGGTCCGCGAGGTGACTTCACCGGTCCGTGGGCCCCAGACGCGCGCTCGCCGCTCGCGGGCGGGCGCGCTCCGCTCCCGTACGGAAGGGTCCCGGGGGAAGACGTCCGCCCGGGCCTGATGGTTGCCGCGGCCGCAGACCGGGAAACCGGTCATGCCGCACTTTTGGGGCCACTGCAGACGTTTCAAGATCACTTACTGATGACCGCCGGGCGTGTTGTCAGTGGCAGGTGCGAGGATGCCTGGAGCACGCCTGCGCGGTCGGGAGCCTCGCGGTGCGTGACGATCCTGTACCGGACGACGCGTCCGTGCCGGGTGGGGGGAATCACAGGGCGTTTCCCCGGCCGGTGCCGCGCGCAGAAGGGACCGCTGACGGCGATGCAGATCCGGCTGACCGTCCTCGCGCCGCCCAGCGGCCAGACCCCGGCGCGCGCCTGCGATGTGCTGGTCACCGCCCCCGCGGGGACGGCGCTGGCCTCCGTCGCGTCGGGCCTGGCCATGTCCGTCGCCGGCCCCGACGGCTCCCTGGGCAGCGGGGCGGTGGTCCTCTTCGCGGGCCGGGAGCGGCTGGACGCGCAGCGCTGCGCCCTCGGCGAGCCGCCCCTGATCGACGGCGCGGTGCTGTCGCTCCAGGTCCCGGGCGAGGACGAGACCGCGGACGAAGCGGTCCCCGCCCAGCTCCAGGTGGTCGCCGGCCCCGACGCGGGCGGGGTCCATCTGCTGCACGGCGGCTCGGTCCGCGTCGGCCGCTCGGCCGAGGCCGACGTGCCGCTGGACGACCCCGACGTCTCCCGGCTGCACTGCGAGGTGACGGTGTCCGAGGACGGCCGGGTCTCCGTGGCCGACCTGGGCTCCACCAACGGCACCTCGCTGGACGGGGCCGAGGTCCGCGACCGTCCGGTCCGGCTCGCCCCGGGGGCGCTGCTGCGGCTCGGCGAGTCGACGCTCCGGCTCGCCTCCGGCACGCGTCCGCCGGTGCTGCCGACGACGCCGGACGGCGAGGGCCATCTCCGGGTGGCCCGGGTCCCGGCCCCGCCGGCCGCCCCCGCGCCCGAGGCCGCCCGGCCGGACCACGCCCGGCCCGCGCCCGACGAGCCGGAGGCCGGGGCCCGGCCCGGGTCCTCCGCCGGGCACCCGGGCCGCTTCCCGGAGCAGGAGGCGCCCCGGCGCGGCGGCATAGGGGCCTGGGCCCGCCGGCTCAAGGGCGCCCGCACCGAGACGGTGCCCCCGAGCGCCCCCGCCGAGCCGGCCCCCGCCGACCCGGGCGCCTTCGCCTCGCCGCCCGCCGCCCCCGAGGGCACCTGGCCCGATCCGGCCGCCGTGCTGCTGACCGCGCTCGGCCCGGGCCCCCGGCTGTGGGAGCGCGACCCCGCGCACCCGGAGGCGCTGGTGGTCCGGCTGGGCACCACCGACCGGGCCGACCTGCCCGCCGTGCCGGTGACCGTGAGCCTGCGGGAGGCCGGTTCGCTGGGGCTCGCCGGTCCCCGGGAGCGGCTGTCCGGGCTCGCCCGGTCCGCCGTGGCCCAGCTGGCCGCGCTGCACTCCCCCGCCGACCTGGAGATCGTGCTGATCAGCACGGACCGGGCGCGGTCCGCGGAGGAGCGGCGGCGCGAGTGGGCCTGGCTGGGCTGGCTGCCCCATTTGCGCCCGATGCACGGCCAGGACTGCCGGCTGCTCCTCGCGTACGACCGCGACCAGGCGCTCGCCCGCACCGCCGAGCTGGTCCGCCGGCTGGACGACGGACCGCTCGGCCCCGGCTGGGCGAGCCAGGACCCGGCGACGGTCACCGAGGCCGCCCGCGGCCACGAAGGCCCGTTCACGGTGGTGATCCTCGACGGCGACCCCGGCGCGGCGGTCCTCCGTGAGAACACCGCCCGGCTGGCCGCGGCCGGTGCGGCGGCGGGCGTCCATCTGATCTGCCTGGCCGAGACGCCGGCCGCGACGCCCACCTCACCGGTCGCCGCGACGTACGAGGCCGCGTGCCACGCGTCGATCGCCTTCCGCGAGTGCGGGGCGGTCGGGATGCTCAGCGGTGATGTGGCGACGGCCCTGCGGCTGCTGCGCACGGCGGGCGGCCGGGCGGCGGGCCACGGCACGGTGGCCTCGGTGGACGCGGTGTCGGCGCACTGGGCCGAGCGGTTCGCCCGCGCGCTGGCCCCCCTCCGCGCGGAGGGCTCGGCCGCGCTCCCGGGCCGCCAGGTGCCGGTGGCCCTCCCCCCGTCCGCCCGCCTCCTGGACGAACTGGGCCTGGCCCGGGCCACCCCGGCCTCCCTGATGGCCCGCTGGGCCTCGACGGCGGACGACCACCCGACGCCCCGCACGGGCGCCGGACCCGGGGCGTGCCCGGGGACGGACGCCCCGGGCCACGCGGCGGCGGCGCAGGCGCCGGACTCGGGCCGCACGGCGTACCCGGGGACGGGCGACTCGGGGCGCACGGCGTACCCCGACACCACCGCGACGGGCTCCGGCCGCATCCCATACCCCCGCACCAACACGGGCGACTCGGGCCGCACGGCGGCGCAGGCGCCGGACCCGGGACGCACCGCGTACCCCGGGGGCGGCACGGACGGCTCGGGCCGCACCCCGTACCCCGACACCACCACGACGGGCTCAGGCCGCACCCCGTACCCCCGCACCGACACGGGCGACTCGGGCCGCACGGCGGCTCAGGCGCCGGACCCGGGACGCACGGCATACCCCGGCGGCACGGGCGGCTCGGGCCGCACCCCGTACCCCGACACCACCACGTCAGGCTCCGGCCGCGTCCCGTACCCCCGCGCCGGCACCGGCGGCTCCGGCCGCACCCCGTACCCCGACGCCACCGCGACGGGCTCCGGCCGCGCTGCCCGGGTCGGCGGGCCCCGGCAGGCCGGGGGGCCTCAGGTCGCCGCGCGTGGTGCCGGCACGGCCGGGGGGACGCGGACCGCCGTGCGGCCGGGCGTCCGCGCCGGGCGGCCCGTCGTCGTGCTCGGGGCCGGGCCGCACGGGCCGGTGAGCGTCGATCTCGCGGACGAGGGGCCGCACCTGCTCATCGAGGGGCCCGGCGGCAGCGGGCGGACCGAGCTGCTGCGGGCCGTCGCGGCGTCGCTGGCGGCGGCGGCCCGGCCGGACCGGCTGGGCATCGTGCTGGTCGACGGGGCCGGCGGCGAACGCGGCGAGTCGCTGCGGCCCTGCACGGAGCTGCCGCACGCGTTCACGCACCTGGTGGCCTCGGACCCGGTCCGGATGCGGGAGTTCGCCCAGGCGCTGGGCGGCGAGGTGAAGCGGCGGGCCGAACTGCTCGGCGAGCTCGACTTCGCCGAGTGGCACAGCCGTCACGAGGACGGGCCCGCGACCGTGCCGGTCCCCGAGCAGCGCGGCGACGTGGAGGCCCCCCTCAGCGGCACCCTGCGCCTGCGCCCGGGGGCGGGCCGCCCCGTGGACCCGGGACCCTCGCCGCTGCCCCGGCTGGTGGTGCTCGTGGACGACTACGACGCGCTCATAGCCCCGGCGCTCGGCAGCCCGGGCCGGCCGGCGGCCGGTTCGGTGGTGCGGGCGCTGGAGGCGGTGGCCCGGGACGGCGGCCGGCTGGGCATCCACCTGGTCGCCGCCTCGGCCCGCCCCGACCGCACCGAGGACACGGAGCTGGCCCGCGGCGCGCGGCTGCGCATCGTGCTCGATCCGCCCGCGGTCCCGCCCTCGCCGGACGAACCGGCGCCGGGCCGGGGGCGGCTGGGGCACCCGGACGGGCGGGTGACGCCGTTCCAGGGCGGCCGGGTGACCGGCCGCATCCCGCGTACGGCGACGCTGCGGCCGACGGTCGTCCCGCTGGAGTGGGAGCGGATGGGCGACCCGCCCACCCGCCGCCCGGTCCGCGAGCTGGGCAACGGGCCGACGGACCTCGCGCTGCTCGCCAGCGCCCTGGAACGGGCGGCGCGTTCGGTGAACGCGCAACCCCTCGCGCCCCTGTCCACCTGAGAGCCCGGCCGGTCCCGCCCGAATCACGCCGGAGCCGCCCTCGAACCACCCCCCGCCCGGGGCCGGAACGGGGCGGCCCGATCGTCCCCCAATGGCCGGATACCGGTACTGACCTCACGTCACGAGGCCATCACGATCAAGGGTTTGGGGCCGAGGACGGTATTGCGGCCCCGGGACGCCGGGCATAGGACTGTGCGCACACGACGACGTGACGCTCGACCGGCAGCGCTGGCTTCCTAGACCCGGCGCCCGGTGGGCGCACGCGGACAGAGAGACGGGGCAGGGATGCGCACAACCCTACGGATTCGCAGGGCGGCCGTGGTGTTCACCGCCATCGGCGCACTGGCCCTCACCGGCTGCGGCGGCGACGGTGACGGCGGGGACAAGAAGACGGACGAAGGCGGCTCCACGACGGGCAAGAACTCCACGCCGAGTGTCGCCTTACCGAAACTGGACGGTGAGAAGCTCTCTGTCGCCGCGGTCTGGACGGGTCCGGAACAGGCCAACTTCGTCAAGGTCCTCAAGGAGTTCGAGAAGCGGACCGGCGCGACGGTGACGTTCGTCCCGGCGCAGGACCCGATCGTCAACTTCCTCGGTACGAAGATCGCGGGCGGGCAGCCGCCGGACGTCGCGATGATCCCGCAGGTGGGGGCGGTCCAGCAGGCCGTGGCGAAGAAGTGGGCCAAGCCGGTCGGCGCCGAGGCCAAGGCGCAGCTGAGCAAGAACTACGCGCAGGTCTGGCAGGACCTCGGCGCGGTGGACGGCACCCAGTACGGGGTGTATTTCAAGGCCGCCAACAAGTCGCTGGTCTGGTACAACACCAAGGCGTTCGAGAACGCCGGCGCGAGTGAGCCGAAGACCTGGCAGGACTTCATGTCGACCGCCGAGACGGTGTCCGCCTCGGGTGTCACCCCGGTCTCGGTCGGCGGCGCGGACGGCTGGACGCTGACCGACTGGTTCGAGAACGTCTACCTGTCGCAGGCGGGCCCGGAGAAGTACGACCAGCTCGCCCAGCACAAGATCAAGTGGACGGACCCGTCCGTCAAGGACGCGCTGACCACGCTGGCCCAGCTGTTCGGCAAGCCCTCCCTGATCGCGGGCGGCGCGGACGGCGCGCTCCAGACCGAGTTCCCCGCGTCGGTCACGCAGACCTTCACCGGTGGCGACCAGCCGAAGGCCGCCATGGTCTACGAGGGCGACTTCGTCGGCGTCAACATCGCGCAGACGAAGGCGAAGATCGGCACGGACGCCAAGGTCTTCCCGTTCCCCGCGGTCGGCGCCGAGTCGCCCGTGGTCACCGGTGGCGACGCGGCGATCGCCCTGAAGGACGGCAAGGGCGCGCAGGCGCTGCTGACCTGGCTCGCCTCCACGGACGCGGCGAAGATCGCGGCCTCGCAGGGCGGGTTCATCTCGCCGAACAAGGGCCTGGACACCGCCGCGTACCCGAACGAGGTGCAGCGCACGATGGCGAAGGCGCTGATCGCGGCCGGTGACGCCGTCCGGTTCGACATGTCCGACCAGGCGCCGCAGTCGTTCGGCGGGACGCCCGGCAAGGGCGAGTGGAAGATCCTCCAGGACTTCCTGAAGAACCCGAAGGACATCGCGGGGACTCAAGCGAAGCTGGAGTCCGAAGCGGCCAAGGCGTACAAGAGCTGACGGCATGACGACAGCGGCAGCGGGGGGCGCCGACGAGGCGCTCCCCGCCGACAGGCAACGGTCCGGCGGGCCCCGCGTGCCCGCCCCCAGGAAGGCCGCCCCGGCGGGCTCCCCCGGCGCTCCCGGCGGCGGCCGGAGCGTGACCGGCACCCGCAAGGCGATCGCGGCGCTCTTCCTGCTGCCGGCGCTGGTGCTGCTCGGGGCACTGGTGGTCTACCCGATCGTGTACTCCGTCTACCGGTCGTTCTTCGACCAGGCGGGTACCGGCTTCGCCGGCATCGACAACTACAAGACGCTGTTCACGGACGACACCATCCGTACGGCGGTGAAGAACAACGCGATCTGGGTCGTCTTCGCGCCGACGATCTCCACCGCGCTCGGGCTGATCTTCGCGGTGCTGACCGAGCGCATCCGCTGGGGCACGGCCTTCAAGCTGGTCGTCTTCATGCCGATGGCGATCTCCATGCTGGCGGCGGGCATCATCTTCCGGCTGGTGTACGACGCGGCGCCGGAGCGCGGGGTCGCCAACGCGGTGTGGGTGGGCGTGCACGACACGTTCGCCGAGTCCTCGGGCTTCCCGAAGGCGCACCCGCTGCCCGCGGCCCCGCTGAAGGCGGCGGGCGGCGGGGCCTTCGTGACGAAGACGGCCGTGCACGCCGGGCAGCCGGTCCGGCTCCCCCTGGTCGGGGTACTCCCGGCGAAGATGCCGGGCGACGCGAAACCGGCGAAGGCCCCGGCGGCGGCCGGGGACGGCGGGATCACCGGCACCGCGTGGCTCGACTTCACCAAGGGCGGCGGCGGCAAACCCAATGTGATCGACGCCGAGGAGCTCGGGCTCAAGGGCCTGAAGGTGGAGGCCGTCAGGAACGGCGAGGTGGTCGCGACCGCCAAGGCGGGTGCGGACGGCACGTTCACGCTGCCCGCCTCCGCGGACGGCGCCGAACTGCGGCTCCCGGCCACCAACTTCCGGGAGCCGTACAACGGCGTGAACTGGCTCGGCCCGACGCTCGTGACGCCCGGGATCATCGGGAGCTACGTGTGGATGTGGGCGGGCTTCGCGATGGTGCTGATCGCGGCCGGCCTGGCCGGGCTGCCGCGTGAACTCCTCGAAGCGGCCCGGGTGGACGGGGCCAACGAGTGGCAGGTGTTCCGCCGGATCACCGTGCCGATGCTCGCCCCGGTCCTCGCGGTGGTGCTGGTCACGCTGATGATCAACGTGCTGAAGATCTTCGACCTGGTGTTCATCATCGCGCCCGGCTCGACCCAGGACGACGCCAACGTGCTGGCGTTCCAGCTGTACCGGTCCTCGTTCGGCACGGACGCGGACCTCGGGGTCGGCAGCGCCATCGCCGTACTCCTGCTGCTGCTGGTGGTCCCGGTGATGCTCTTCAACATCAGGCGGATACGGAAGGAGGGGCGCCGATGACGACACCCCCGGCCACCACCGCCCCGGACAGCACGGTGAAGGCGACCCGGCCGCTCGGCGCGCGGATCGCGGCGCGGGCCGCCGGCGGCGCGATGCGGGTCTTCCTGGTCCTGGTGGCCCTGTTCTGGCTGATGCCGACGGTCGGGCTGCTGCTGTCCTCGCTGCGCAGCCCGGACAAGATCGCGTCCACCGGCTGGTGGCAGGTCTTCACCGCCCCCTCCGAGCTGACCGTGGACAACTACTCCCGGCTGCTCGACAATTCGGCGATCACGGACTCACTGCTCTCCACGGTCATGATCACCGTGCCGTCCACGGTCCTGGTCGTGGTGATCGGCTCGTTCGCGGGATACGCGTTCGCCTGGATGGAATTCCCCGGCCGCGACTGGTGGTTCCTGCTGGTCGTGGGGCTGCTGGTGGTCCCCGTACAGGTGGCGCTGATCCCGGTGTCGAAGCTGTTCGGCGAGATCGGCATCTTCGAGACGACGCTCGGTGTGGTCCTCTTCCACACCGCGTTCGGGCTCCCGTTCGCGATCTTCCTGCTGCGCAACTTCTTCGCGGAGATCCCCCGGGAGCTCCTGGAGGCGGCGCGGCTGGACGGGGCGGGTGAGATACGCCTCTTCACCCGGGTCGTGATGCCGCTGGGCGGCCCGGCGATCGCCTCGCTCGGGATCTTCCAGTTCCTGTGGGTCTGGAACGACATGCTGGTCGCGCTGATCTTCGCGGACTCCGGGTCGCCGCCGATCACGGTGGCGCTCCAGCAGCAGGTGCGCCAGTTCGGCAACAACATCGACGTGCTGGCGCCCGGCGCCTTCGTCTCGATGGTGATCCCGCTCGCGGTGTTCTTCGCCTTCCAGCGCCAGTTCGTCTCCGGCGTGATGGCGGGGGCGGTCAAGTAGCGGATACGTGACAGAGCGGGGCGCTCCGGCCGGCCGGCGGGGGCGCCCCGCGGCCGTGCGGCGCCCGGAATCACGGGCCCCGGGGGCGTCCGTCATGGGGCCGCACGCCACGTATCGCCCAAGGTTCACTTACTGTCCTGGGTAGTATGATAAGTGGGGCCTTCATCAGCCGCGCGGTCGACCGCTCACGGGCCCGACGCGCCCGTCTCTTCGGCCTTCGTACGCCCGCCCGCCCCCTGACCCGTCCTGTGGAGCCCGCCCCAGTACGCTGTGTGGTCTCCCAGTACGCACAGTCCGAGAAAGAGTCCGTATGCCCCGGCTGAGTGTCATCATCCCCGTCCGCCGCGCCCGAGGAAGTCTGCGCGAGTGCCTGGAGTCGGTGCTCTCCCAGTCGTTCACGGACATCGAGGTCATCGGGGTCGACGACGGCGCGCCGGACGGCTCGGGCCTGGTCCTGGACGAGTTCGCCGCGCGCGACAGCCGCGTCCGGGCCGTGCACCTGGAGCCGGGCGCCGGGGCGCACGGCCGGCGCAACGCCGGGATCGAGGAGGCCGCCGGGGAGTACGTCCTCTTCCTGGAGGGCTACTACGTCTTCCTGCCCGGCGCGCTCCAGGCCGTCGCGGACCGGCTGGACGCCACCGGCGACCCGGACGTGCTGCTGTTCGGCCACCAGAAGCGCCCCTTCCGCGGCAAGGTCCGCCCGACGCGGTCCCTGCAGAAGCTGGACGGCATGCCCGAGGGCCCGTTCACCCTGGCGAAGCGTCCGGACCTCCTGGACATCGCCCCGGTCTCCTGGAACCGCGCGGTGCGCCGCGCGCTCCTGGAGCGCGAGACCGTGACCTTCGGCCCGGGTCCGCACGGCGAGCGGATGTACGCGCTGGCGACCGTCGCCGTCGCCGCCTCGGTGGCCACGCTGGGCACCGCCTGCGTCGAGCACCGCCAGCAGCGCTACCTGCCCGGGCTCGTGGACGACGTGGAGCCCCGGACCGGCTCGACCCCGCTGGAGCTGGTCGAGGCGTACGACGCGCTCATGACCTTCGTGGAGGCGCGCCCGGCCCTGAAGGACGTACGCGGCCTCCTCTTCGACCGCGCCGTGCAGGAGCTGCTGGCCGCGTACCCGACGGTGACCAAGCGCCGCCGGCAGTACGTGGGCGCGGTCGGCGCGTTCCACGGCGCGCACCGCCCCGAGGGCTTCAAGTTCCCCGGCGGGACCAAGGGGCTGCGCCCGCAGCTGATGGGCGGCGGCAAGTACACGGCGCTCGGCGCCCTGGACACCGCGCTCGCCACCCGCCGCAGCCTGCGCGCCGCGCCCAGCACGGCCCGCGCGAAGGCGAAGAAGCAGTTCACCAAGCGGTACTACAAGGCGCAGCGCAAGCTGCCGCTCGATCCCAAGCTGGCCGTGTACGCCGCCTACTGGAACCGCGGCGTGAGCTGCAACCCCGAGGCGATCTACCGCAAGGCGAAGGAGCTGGCACCCGACATCCACGGTGTCTGGGTGGTGTCGAAGAAGAACGTGGACTCGGTGCCCAAGGGCATCGACTACGTGGTGCCCGGGACCCGCCGCTACTGGTCGGTGCTGGCCCGTGCCACGTACTTCTTCAACAACGTGAACTTCCCGGACCACCTGGTCAAGCGCCCCGGCCAGATCCATGTCATGACCCACCACGGCACC
Organism: Streptomyces sp. 130; assembly: GCF_007096885.1. Classification (GTDB taxonomy): domain Bacteria; phylum Actinomycetota; class Actinomycetes; order Streptomycetales; family Streptomycetaceae; genus Streptomyces. Next base: position 353,651 of record NZ_VJNO01000002.1, read on the forward strand.
CCGCTGAAGATCATGGGCATGGACCAGCAGAACTACCCGGCCGCCGCCCAGGGGCTCAACTTCGACCGGCTGCTCAAGCGCGTGGACCGCTGGGACTGGAGCGTCTCCGCCAATCCGCACTCCACCGAGGTGTGGGCCCGCGCCTACCCGAGCGCGGCCCGCCCGCTGGAGACGGGCTACCCGCGCAACGACGTCTTCGCGACGGCCACCGAGGAGCAGATCGCCAAGATCCGCGAGGACCTGGGCATCCGCCCCGGCCAGCGCGCCGTGCTCTACGCGCCGACGCACCGCGACTACGAGTCGGGCTTCACCAACCGCCTGGACCTCGACCGGTTCTGCGCGGCCGTCGGCCCGGACACCGTGGTCCTCATGCGCGCGCACTACTTCTACGGCGGCTCGGGCCTCCCGGAGAACGCGTCGGTCATCGACGTCTCCACGTACCCGCGCGTCGAGGACCTGTGCCTGGCGGCGGACGCGCTGGTCACCGACTACTCCTCGGTGATGTTCGACTACGCCCACCTGAACCGCCCGATCGTGATCCTCGCCCCGGACTGGGAGACGTACCGCACGGTCCGCGGTGTCGTCTTCGACCTGCTGTCCGGGCAGCCGGGCGAGACGCCGGGCGCGGTGGCCACGAACACGGACGAGCTGGCGGCGATCTTCACCGACGGCAGCTGGAACAGCCCGGAGAACGAGGCGCTGCTGAAGGCGTTCAAGGAGCGGTTCTGCCCGTACGACGACGGCCGCGCCGCCGAGCGCGTGGTGCGCCGCGTGCTGCTGGGCGAGGAGTCCTAGCCCGTACGACGCCGAGGGGCCCGCGCCGGAGTGTTCCGGTGCGGGCCCCTCGGCGTGCCGCCCCTAGCGTTGCTGGCCGGCCATGACCGTGATCAGGCCGACCACCACGAGCAGCGAGCCGCCCCAGGTCCACAGCGAGGTCCGCTCGTGCAGCACGGTCGCCCCGGCCAGCACGATCAGCAGGTAGCCGAGCGCGTTGAAGGGGTACGCGACGGAGAGCGGCACCTTGGCCAGCGTCGTCATCCAGGCGAGCGCGGACACCGCGAACACCAGCAGCCCGAACACGACCCAGGGGCTGCCCGCGGCCCGCAGGGCGACGGAACCGCCGTCGCGCCCGGCGGCTGCCGCGGCGCCCTTCATCCCGTGCTTGAGCATGATCTGGCCGCCCGCCGACGAGAACACGGCGAACAGCAGGAGCAGCACACTGGGGAGGGTCAAGGACTTGCTCCTGACTGCGGGGGCGGACGGCTCGGGTGTCCGGGCGGGCGGGGGTCCGGGGCGGGGCGCCTCAGACACCGACCCGGTCGGCGGGGACGTACTGTCGGTTGAGGATGTCCTGTACATCGACGTGCTCTCCAGCGATGATCGTCTCGGCCGCGTGCGGGGTGAGCAGGGCGACGTGCTGATAGCCGAACAGCGTCGGCCGGACGCGGGTCAGCAGCCTCGACGCCCCGCCGAGCACGGCGGCGAGCGGCCCCCGGCCGAGCAGCGACCAGAACGGCGCGCCGGTGGAGGAGAGTTCGAGGACGTCGTAGCCGGCGGCGCGCACGGTCCGGCGCAGGCTGGCCCGGGTGAAGAAGCGCAGATGCGTTTCGTCGAGGATGCCCCGGCGGTCGTAGTCGAAGGCGCCGACGGCGACCCGCAGCCGGGAGTACCAGTGGCTGAAGTTGGGCACGGACAGCAGCATCCGTCCGCCCGGCCGCAGCACGGACGCCGCCTCGGCGAGGACGCGTTCGGGCCGGGACAGGTGCTCGATGACGTCACCGGCGACCACGTAGTCGAAGCCGGTCCCGGCCGCGGCGGGCAGCCCCTGCTCCAGGTTGGCGAGGTGGAAGTGGCTGCACCGGTCGCGGACGCCGGGCACCTCGACGTGGTCGACGCCGGTCACCTCGTGGCCCAGGGACTCCAGCCGCTCGGCGAACAGCCCGCCGGAACAGCCGAGGTCCAGGACGCGGCCGGGGGGCAGGGCGCGCATCTTCTCCAGGATGACCGCGTGCGAGGAGCCGTCGCCCTCCTTGAAGGCGTACTCGACGGGCTTGGGAATCCACCGGCAGGTCCCGAACCCTTTGACGGCCAGCCGGTATTCGAGGACGTCCTTGACGACGTCCCTGGCGTACTTCATGCCGTTGACGTAGCAGATCTCGTCGCCGTAGTAGGTGGGGACGGGGATCTCCTTGATCCGCATGCCCGCGTGCAGCAGCTGCACGATGATCTGGGTGTCGAAGTCGAAGGCGTCGGTGTTGCGGTCGATGGGCAGCCGCTTGAGGGCCGCGACGCTGTACGCCCGGTAGCCGGAGTGGAATTCGGTGAGGTCCGAGCCCAGGAGGCCGTTCTCCAGCCGGGTGAGGATGCGGTTGCCGAGCCACTTGTACATCGGCATGCCGCCCTTGAGCGCGCTGCCGGACGTCATCATCCGGGACCCGAACACGGCTTCGCACTCACCGCGTTCGATGGGCGCGACCATCTCGGGGAGCAGCTCGGGGGCGTACTGCCCGTCGCCGTGCAGCAGCACGATGATGTCGAGTCCGTGCTCGGCGGCCAGCGCGTATCCGGCCTTCTGGTTGCCGCCGTAGCCGAGGTTCTTGGTGTGCCGCATCACGACGGTGCGGGGCATGCCCTCGGCCTGCGACCAGCGGCAGCCCGCCGTGAAGGTGGCGTCGTGACTCGCGTCGTCGAGGATGAGGATCTCGTCGATCCGCGACCGGAAGTCCTCCGGAATCCGGTCGAGGGTCTTCTCCAGCGTTGTCTCCGCGTTGTACGCGACCACCAGGATGCCGATCCTGGGGCTCGGGCTTTCCTTCACGGGGCGTTCTCCAGTTGCGCTCGGGGACGGGGGGTGCGGGATCAGTCGACGGTCGAGCAGGAACGGAATTCCGTACGGGGTGCGGTGATCGGTGCCCGCTCGGTGGGGAGGGCGTCCGGGGGCGCGGCGAGGATGCGGCGTACGCCGGTGAACAGGCCCGCCGCCAGGACGAGCCAGCCGGCGGCGCCCAGGTACAGCACGGGCTCGCTCCAGCGCACGGCGGACCGCCCGCTGTAGCCGAGGACGGCGACCAGGCCGGCGACGGCGCTGTAGGCGAACCCTTCGGCCGGGCCGAGCACGAACATCCCGGCGGCGGCCCAGGTCAGGTACTGGAGTCCGGACGCGGTGGACAGGAGCAGCAGCAGCCCCAGCGTGGCGGCGACGACCCCGGGGGCCTGGGCCGGCCGCAGCCAGGCGAGCCGGGCGCCCGCGGCCACGCACACGAGGACGAAGAGGAAGTGGCCGCCGCCCTGCATGAAGGCGATGACCGGCTCGGGCAGTCCGAGGACGACCGCGAAGCGCACCAGCCCCCACAGCCGGTAGCTGCCGCCCGCGTACTCCAGGACGTTGTGCACCAGGTCCATGGGCACGGTCAGCAGCGCCGGCCCCCACACGAGCGCGGTGACACCGGCGAACCCGGCGGCGAAGCGGACCAGGACCGGCCGCCCGCCGCGCAGCGCGGCCACGAGGAGGGCCGGGATCACCACGACCGGGATGAACTTGACGCTGATCGAGAGCGCCGCCGCGACACCGGCCGCGAGCGGCGCCTTCCGGTCGGCCAGGAGGTGGGCGGCGGCCAGCGCGAAGGCGACGGCGACGGCGTCGGTGTTGCCGTGATAGCCGGAGGTCGCGATGAGCACCGGGCTGACGGCGACCCCGGTCCCGCAGAGCATCGCGGTGCGCGGGGTGGCGCGGCGGCGGACGATCTCGAACACCAGGAGCGCGCAGGCGAAGTCCGCGGCCGACGCGGGGACGCGGATCAGCGTGGCGAAGGAGAGGCCGAGTTCGGTGAGGCGGTCCAGGCCCAGCAGCATCCACCCGGCCAGCGGCGGGTGGTTGTAGACGGGGAGCCCGGGCAGCGGGTGCGCGTAGACGCGGACGGGGCCGTACCCGGTGATGGCCTTGGCGAACCCCGCGAAGATCCGCACATCGGCGGGGCCGGGCGAGTTGGCCGCGATGATCAGGCGGGTGAGGAGGCCCGCGGTCGCCGCGACGAGTACGGCGGCCCTGGCCCGCCGTACGTCCGTTTCGCCCCACATTCGGATACCCATGAGAGCAGAACGTAGCAAGGCGGCGACGCGATGCGACGCAGCGAATCGTCACTGTGGCGTAAACAGCGGCCCCGGAAACGCCGGTGCCCGGCCGGTGCGGACCGGCCGGGCATCGGTGCTCAGTGACGGTTACAGCATGCGGTCGACCACGCGGGCGGTGGCCCGGCCGTCGTCGAGGTCGCAGAAGTCGTGCCGGAACTGCTCGTACGCCTTGGCGTGTCCGGCGATCGCCTGCTCGGGGTCCTTCAGCGCGGCGATCAGGTCGTCGGAGTCCGGGATCAGGGGCCCGGGCGCCCGCTTCTCGAAGTCGAAGCTGAACCCGCGCAGCGTGTCGCGGTAGTGCTCCAGGTCGTACGTGTGGAAGAGCATCGGCCGCCCGGTCTGGGCGAAGTCGAACATCAGCGAGGAGTAGTCGGTGACCAGGGCGTCGCTGATGAGCATGAGTTCGCCGACGTCCGGGTAGCGCGAGACGTCCTTGACGAAGCCCGTACCGCTGTCCGGGAGCCGGTCGGTGACCATGTAGTGCCGGCGCACCAGGAGCACGGTGTCCTCGCCGAGTTCGCGTTCGGCGGCGGCCAGGTCGAGCTGGAGGCCGAGCGAGTAGCGCCCGCCGCCGAGGCGCTGGTCCTCGCGCCACGTCGGTGCGTACAGGACGACACGCTTGCCGGCCGGGATGCCCAGCTTCTCCCGTACCCCGGCGGCGACCTTGGCGCGGTCCGGGGCGTGGAAGATGTCGTTGCGCGGGTAGCCGCACTCCAGCACCTCGCCCTCGAAGCCGAAGGAGCGGCGCAGGACGGGCGTGGAGTACGTGTTCGGCGAGACCAGGAAGTTCCACTGCTTGGCCCGCTCGGCGAGGGTCGCGATGTACCCGGCGTTCGCCTGGGCGGTGCCCGCGAGTTCGAGGCCGATGCGCTTGAGCGGGGTGCCGTGCCAGGTCTGGACGACGGTCTGGTCCTCGCGGCGCACGAACCACTCGGGCAGCTGCGTGTTGGTGACGATGTAGCGGCTGCGGGCCAGCGCCTCGTGCCAGGCGGCCGAGCCGTGCTCGACGGCGGTGGCGCCCTCGGGGACGATCGCCTGCTGGTCGCGGACCACCCAGATGTGCTCCACCTCGGTGCCCCGGCGCACCAGCTCCTCGTAGACGGCGCGCGGCGAGTCCGAGTACTGGCGGCCGTCGAAGGTGCTGTAGAACGCGGCGGCGCGCAGCGGCTCGGAGCGCTGTGCCGCGTACGCCTCGCTCAGCAGGCGCTTGGCGCGCGGGCCGCGCTCGGCGGCGCTGAGCACGGAGCCGGAGACCACGAGGAGCTGGTCCCCGAAGCGGCGCTCCAGGGTGTAGTCGCGGCCACCGAGCCTGCGGGTGGCGGGCAGGGTGTGGAAGGCGGAGGCGGGGAGCCGCAGCGCGCGGTCGCCGCTCTCGTCGGCGGCGCCCCGGTCCCGGAAGAAGAAGTACCAGTTGCCCTCGCCGAGCGGCAGGGCGCCGCCCGGTCCCTCCACGGCGTCCGGCCGCAGCTCGGCGCGGAAGCGGCGGGCGCCCTCGGGTCCGGTGAAGTCGACCGGGAAGAGCTGCTCCTCGCGGTGGGCGCTGTTCTGCACGACCAGCTCGACCGGGTGTTCCGGGTCCTCGGGGAAGGTGCCCTCCAGGAAGAGCCGGCCGTCGTCGGTCCAGCTGGCCAGCTCGACGGCGGGCTGCACGGGCCGGTCGCTGATCACCAGGTTGCCGCGCGTGCTGGCGACGAGGGCCAGCTCGCGGCGGCCGCCGTCCGGCCCTTCGGCGAGCGGGTAGCGGCCGGGGTGGACCGAGCCGGGCGCGTCGAGCGACGCCTTCAGGCCCTTGCCGACGAGATGGACGCTGTACGCGACGCTCTTCGGGGTCTCCTCGCCGGCGGGACGGTTCTCCTCGACCCGCGTGAGCGGCAGCTCGGCGGTGAAGCGGTTCCAGCCGGCACCGGAGCCGGAGCCCACGGTGACGGGGACCTCGACGGTGGTCTTGGTGGCGCCGTGCGTCAGGACCAGCTTCAGCTCGCCCTTGACGAGGCGGGCGCGGACCACGCCGGTCACCTTGACGGTGCCGGGCTGCTCGCCCGGGCCGTGGGTCTCGAAGCGGGCGTCGACGCGCTCGGAGTGCAGCACCAGCTTGTCGCCCTCGAAGGCGGAGACGATGCGGTGGTCGCCGTCGGGGCGGTGGACGGGCGGCGCGACGGATGCCTCGCGGACCGAGGGGAAGGCGCGGCGCAGCAGCCCGCCCCGGGCGATGCCGACCTGGAACTGGAAGGTGAGCTGCTTGGGGCCGCTGTCCGCCTGGACGCGGAGCTTGGAGGCGTCGACGGAGGTCTCGAAGCCGGCGCGGTGGTAGTCGTGCAGGCTCTGCCGCGAGCGGGCGGTGGCCTCGGGCTCGTCGGTGCGGCGCAGCCGGAGCGGGACGACGTGGCGCCGGCCGGCGCGCAGCCAGCCGACGCGGAACTCACTGGCCCCGGAGGAGGCCGGCAGGTTGCGGATGTACGCGTAGCCGCTGAGGTGCAGCTTGCCGTCGTGCCAGCGGGCGTCGCGCAGCCGGGCGGCGAGCGGCAGGTCGCGGTCGGCGACGCGAGCCACGGGCGCGGGCACGGGCCGGGTGAGCACGGGGTAGTGGGCCACGCGCCGGCGCATGCCGCTGACCTCGAAGGCGCCGGGCTCCCGCTTCTCCTGGAGGAGCAGCGCCAGCAGCTCGTCCATGCGGTGCTCGCGCACCAGGTACCACATCACGCGCAGGCGCAGCGGCAGCCCGTCGAGCACCGAGGGGTCGACCTGGTCGATGAACTTGTTGGTGTACTTCAGGAACGCGTCCCGGTACTCCTGGTCGCCGTCCGGCAGGACCTCCATGAAGTACCAGAGGTCGTTGGCCAGGGCGTGGGCCTCGTAGTGGTTCTTGTCGGCGGGGGTCCGCTTCTCGGCCAGGAACTCCGAGACGCCCTGGACGTGCGCGACGCGGTCGTGGATGCCGCGGACGACGGCCCGGCTGGTGGTGATGGAGCCGGGGCGGTCGCGCCAGTAGTAGACGGGGTCCTTGACGATGTCGACCGAGCCGGCCAGGAAGTGGGCGGGCAGTACGACGGGGATGTCCTCGTACAGCGCGCCGACCGGGAAGGCGAACTCGTGCTTGTCCCAGAAGGAGCGGCGGAAGACCTTGTTGCAGGCGATGCGGTCGCCGAGGAGTTCCAGGTCGCGCGAGACGTGGGTGCGCTTGCGGGTGGTGGCCATGGGCTTGCGGAACATCGGCGACTGCACCAGCTTGCCGCCGGCGCGCAGCCGCAGGACGTTGCCGGACGCCAGGTCCGAGCCGGTCTCCTCCAGCGACTCGACCAGCATCTGGTAGGCGTTCGGCGGGATGATGTCGTCGCTGTCGCAGAAGGCCAGGTAACGGCTCTCCGGGTGGGCGTTGCGGAAGCCGGTGTTACGGGCGTGCCCCAGTCCGCCGTTCTCCTGCCTGACCAGCTTGAAGCGGTCGTCGCTCGCGGCGAACTCGGCGGCCAGCGCGGCGCTGCCGTCGGTGGACCCGTCGTCGACCATCACCACCTCGAGGTCGGTCATGGTCTGCTCCGCGAGGGACTTCAGACAGTCCGTCAGGAAGAGTTCCACGTTGTAGACGGGGACAACGACACTGAGCCGTGGCGGCATGTTGAGCACGTCCGTTCATCAAGGGCCTGGCTATCCGTAGGGCTCAACCGCAGGGGCGGTCGGGGGTCACCGGTTACGGTCCCGAACGAGTGACTGCGCCTGCACCGTGCTCGCCCCGTGCACATGCTCCGGAAGGCCCGGTGGGCGGCCCGCCCACCAGATTAACCGATCGAAGGGTGACCCCTACAAGCACGCTGGCACACCCCCGCGGGCCGTCATCCGGCGGGGTCCGGGGCGTGTGTGAGCGCCGCCACGGCGGACGCCGCGAGGTCGTCCAGATACCCGGGGGGCACCTCGCCCCGGACCACCGCGAGCCGCCAGTAGAGCGGGCCGACGATCAGGTCGAGGGCGCGGTCGGGGTCGCTGCCGGGCGGCAGCTCGCCGCGTGCGACGGCGTCCCGGACGACCACGGCGGCGACGCCCTGCTGCGGGTCGAGCAGGGCGGCCTTGATGGCGTCGGAGATCTCCGGGTTCCTGGCCGCCTCGACCAGCAGGTCCGGGATGACCTGGGAGGCCAGCGGGTGGCGCAGGGCGTACGCGGCCAGTTCGAGGACGGCGCGCACATCCCCGTACAGGGAGCCGGTGGCGGGGGCGGGCATGCCCTGGGCGGCGACGGCCGAGACCAGGTCCAGGACCAGGTGCAGCTTGGACTTCCAGCGCCGGTAGACGGCGGTCTTGCCGACGCCGGCCCGGCGGGCGATGCCCTCGATGGACATCCGGGCGAACCCGACCGCGGCGAGCTCCGCGAACACCGCGCTGCGGATGGCGTCGGTCACGTCCTCGCGCAGGACGGCGGCTCCCGCCGGGGCTCGGCGGCGGCTTCCGGGGTCGGTGGTCATGGCCGAATCATAGTCCGCGACGACGAAACGGTTGCGTTCCGGCGTAAGTACGTCCTACCCTCGGCGTTGCGACGATACGGTCCCGTCCCGTCGCCGGGCGCGTCTTTCTCCGCCCGCACGCCGTGCCCCCCGCCTGCCCGCCTCCCGTGGAAAGCGATCGTGGTGAGCCAGACAACAGCCCCGGCCCCGGCGGACAGCCCGCCGCCCCTCTCCCCGCCCGTGTACGGCCCCGGCGAGCTCGCCGCGCTCGCCGCGCGCCACGGACTGACCGTGAGCGGGGCGCGGCCCTCGCTGCCCGCGTACGTACGGCAGCTGTGGGGGCGGCGCCACTTCATCACGGCCTTCGCCACGGCGAAGCTCACCGCCCAGTACAGCCAGGCGAAGCTCGGCCAGATCTGGCAGATCATGACCCCGCTGCTCAACGCGACGGTCTACTACTTCATCTTCGGCATCCTGATGAAGACCAAGCACGGTGTGCCGGACTTCGTGCCGTTCCTGGTCACGGGCGTCTTCATCTGGACCTTCACCAGCTCCTCGATCACCGCCGGCACCCGCGCGATCAGCGGCAACATCGGCCTCGTGCGGGCCCTGCACTTCCCGCGCGCCTCGCTGCCGATCGCGCTCGCTTTGCAACAGCTCCAGCAGTTGCTGTTCTCGCTGGGCGCGCTCGTCCTGATCCTGCTGGCCTTCGGGCAGTACCCGCAGCCGTCCTGGCTGCTCGCGGTGCCGGCCCTGGCCCTGCAGGCCGTCTTCAACACGGGGATCTCGATGGCCATGGCCCGCCTCGCCGCGCGCACCCCGGACATCGCCCAGCTCACCCCGTTCGTGCTGCGCACCTGGATGTACGCCTCGGGCGTGATGTGGAGCATGGAGACGATGCTGCGCGGCGACCGGGTGCCGGACTGGGTGAAGCTGGCGCTCGAACTGAACCCGGCGGCCGTCTTCATCGACCTGGTGCGCTTCGCGCTCATCGACAGCTTCGGCGCGAACCAGCTGCCCCCGCACGCCTGGGCGGTCGCCGCCGGCTGGGCGCTGGTGTGCGGCGCGGGCGGCTTCATCTACTTCTGGAAGGCCGAGGAGAGTTACGGACGTGGCTGATTCCCGGACGCCCACCGTCGTCGTGGACGACGTCCACATCACGTACAAGGTCAACGGCGCCCGCACCGGCCGGGGCAGCGCCACCTCCGCGCTGAGCCGGATCGCCTCGCGCCGGCAGGCCCCGGGCGTGCGCGAGGTGCACGCCGTCAGGGGCGTCAGCTTCGCCGCGTACAAGGGGGAGGCGATCGGGCTGATCGGCTCCAACGGCTCGGGCAAGTCCACCCTGCTGAAGGCGATCGCGGGCCTGCTCCCCACCGCGAAGGGCCGCGTCCACACCCACGGCCAGCCCTCGCTGCTCGGCGTCAACGCCGCCCTGATGAGCGACCTGACCGGCGAGCGCAACGTGGTGCTCGGCGGTCTCGCGATGGGCATGACGCGCGCGGAGATCCGCGAGCGCTACGACGACATCGTGGACTTCTCCGGCATCAACGAGAAGGGCGACTTCATCACCCTGCCGATGCGCACGTACTCCTCCGGCATGGGCGCCCGCCTCCGCTTCTCGATCGCCGCCGCGAAGAACCACGACGTCCTGCTGATCGACGAGGCCCTCTCCACCGGCGACGCCCGCTTCCAGCAACGCAGCAAGGCCCGCATCCTCGAACTGCGCGAACAGGCCGGCACGGTGTTCCTGGTCAGCCACCACAACAAGTCGATCACGGAGACCTGCGACCGGGCGCTGTGGCTGGAGTCCGGGACCCTCCGCATGGACGGCCCGGCGAAGGAAGTCATGGCGGAGTACGAACGGTTCACGAAGAAGCGGTAGCCCCCGGTCGCCGGGCGGCAGCCCCCGGTCGCCGGGGCGGCAGCCCCCGGTCGCCGGGGCGGACTCCACGGAGCCCGCCCCGGCGACCGGGGGCATCCCTTTCAGCCCGTCCGGCGCTTGAGGACAAGGGCCGGGCGGCCACGAACCCGCAGCCGCCCACCCCACCGCGGCGCCGCCTAGACGTGCGTACGCAACAGCGTCCGCATCGTCCGCATGGCCACCGAGAGATTGGCCAGATCGAACGCGTCCGACCCCTGGATCTCCTCCAGCGTCGACCGCGACCGGGCCAGGATCGCCGCGTTCTTCTCCTCCCACGCCCCGAACCGCTCCTGCGGCGACGACGCCCCGTCGCCCACGCTCAGCACGTCGGCCGTCAGCGCCGCATGCGCCGCGTACAGGTCCTCGCGGATGGACGCCCGCGCCATCGACTGCCACCGGTCCGCCCGCGGCAGCTCGATGATCCGGTCCATCAGCTGCGTGATCCCCAGCCGGTCCGCGAGGTCGTAGTACACCTCGGCGACGGCCAGCGGCTCCTTGCCCGTTCGGTCCGCGATCGCCACGATGTCGAGCGCGGGGAACACGGAGGAGAAGCCGGCGACGCGCTGCGCCAGCTCGTCGGGGACGCCCGCCCCGGTCAGCTCGTCCAGGATGCCCTGGTACCACTCCTGGTCGGCGCCCCTCAGCATCTTCGGCAGCGCCGCCCAGACCTGCTCGACGCCCTCGCGGAAGAAGTCGACCGTCTCGGAGATCGCCAGCGGCTGCGGCCGGTTGCCCAGCAGCCAGCGCGAGCCGCGCTCGACCAGCCGCCGCGAGTGCAGCCGCACCCGGGTCTGGACATCGGCGGCGACCTCGTTGTCGAGGGCTTCCACCGCGTCCCAGACCTCACCGAGCCCGAAGATCTCGCGGGCCGCGAACTGCGCCCGCACGATCTCCTCGATGGAGGCCCCGGTCTCCTCCCGCAGCCGGTGCAGGAAGGTCGAACCACCGCTGTTGACCGTGTCGTTGACCAGCACCGTGGTGATGATCTCGCGCCGCAGGGCGTGCCCGTCGACCGCCTCGGGGTAGCGCGCGCGCAGCTGCTCCGGGAAGTAGGCGTGCAGCAGCTTCTGCAGGTGCGGGTCGTCCGGCAGGCTGGTCCCGATCAGCTCCTGCGCCGCCGTGATCTTCGTGTAGGCGAGCAGCACGGCCAGCTCGGGCTGCGTCAGCCCCTTGCCGGCGTTCAGCAGCTCGCGGATCTGCCGGTCGTTGGGCAGGAACTCCAGCGCCCGGTCGAGGTGGCCGTCGCGCCCGAGCCGCCGCATGAAGCGCTGCTGGGCGTGGAGCAGGGAGGGCGCCTGGGCCACGGAGTTGGCCAGGGCCGTGTTCTGCGCGTAGTTGTTGCGCAGCACCAGGCGCCCGATCTCGTCGGTCATCTCGGCGAGCAGCTTGTTGCGCTGCTTGACGGTCATGTCGCCGTCCCGCACCAGGCCGTTGAGCAGGATCTTGATGTTGACCTCGTGGTCGGAGGTGTCCACCCCGGCGCTGTTGTCGATCGCGTCGGTGTTGATCCGGCCGCCGTCCCGGGCGAACTCGATCCGGCCGAGCTGGGTCGCACCGAGGTTGCCGCCCTCACCGACGACCTTGGCGCGCAGGTCGGCGCCGTTGACGCGGATCGCGTCGTTGCCCTTGTCGCCGACGTCCGTGTTCGACTCGGCGGTGGACTTGATGTACGTGCCGATGCCGCCGTTCCAGAGGAGGTCGACGGGGGCCTTGAGGACGGCCTGCATCAGCTCGGCCGGCGTCATCTTGCTGACCCCCGCCTCGATGCCCAGCGCCTCGCGCATGTGGGCGTTGACCGGGATGGACTTGGCGCTGCGCGGGTGGACGCCGCCGCCCGCGGAGATCAGGGCCTTGTCGTAGTCGGCCCAGGAGCTGCGCGGCAGGTCGAAGAGGCGGCGCCGCTCGGCGTAGGAGGTGGCGGCGTCCGGGTTCGGGTCGATGAAGATGTGCCGGTGGTCGAACGCGGCGACGAGCCGGATGTGTTCGGAGAGCAGCATGCCGTTGCCGAACACGTCACCGGACATGTCGCCGACGCCGACGACGGTGAAGTCCTCGGTCTGGGTGTCGTGGCCGAGCTCGCGGAAGTGCCGCTTGACGGACTCCCAGGCGCCCCGGGCGGTGATGCCCATGCCCTTGTGGTCGTAACCGGCCGAGCCGCCGGAGGCGAAGGCGTCCCCGAGCCAGAAGCCGTACGCGACGGCGACCTCGTTGGCGATGTCGGAGAACTTCGCGGTGCCCTTGTCGGCGGCGACGACGAGGTAGGTGTCGTCCTCGTCGTGCCGGACGACGTCCTTCGGCGGGACGACCTCGCCGGCCACCATGTTGTCGGTGATGTCGAGGAGCGCCGAGATGAAGGTGCGGTACGCGGCGATGCCCTCGGCCATCCAGGCGTCCCGGTCGGACGGGTCGGGCAGCTGCTTGGCGACGAAGCCGCCCTTCGCGCCGACCGGCACGATGACGGTGTTCTTCACCATCTGCGCCTTGACCAGGCCCAGGATCTCCGTACGGAAGTCCTCGCGCCGGTCCGACCAGCGCAGGCCACCGCGGGCGACCTTGCCGAAGCGCAGGTGGACGCCCTCCACCCGGGGCGAGTAGACCCAGATCTCGAACGCCGGGCGCGGCGCGGGCAGGTCCGGGATGGACTGCGGGTCGAACTTCATCGAGACGTACGCGTGCGGCTCGCCGTTGTCCGCGTGCTGGAAGAAGTTGGTGCGCAGGGTGGCCTTGATGACGGTGAGGAAGGAGCGCAGGATGCGGTCCTCGTCGAGCGAGGCGACCTGGTCGAGGGCCCCGTCGAGCTCTTCGAGGAGCCCGTCCGTCAGCTCCGTGCCCGCGTTCTGGCGGCCGGGCGACATCCGGGCCTCGAAGAGCGAGACGAGCAGCCGGGTGGTGTGGACGTTGTTCTGGAGGGTGGACTCCATGTAGTCCTGGCTGAACGTGGAACCGGCCTGGCGCAGGTACTTCGCGTAGGCGCGCAGCACCATGGCCTGGCGCCAGTCGAGCCCCGCGCTCAGCACCAGCGCGTTGAAGCCGTCGTTCTCCGCCTCGCCGGTCCACACGGCGGCGAAGGCGTCCTGGAACCGCTCGCGCGCGCCGTCGGCCAGATAGCCGTCGTTGGCGGTGGTCCGGGGCATCCGCAGCCCGAAGTCGTAGATCCAGGCGTGCGTACGGTCGGCGCAGCGCAGCTCGTACGGGCGCTCGTCCACGACCTCGACGCCGAGCCGCTGGAGGGCGGGCAGCACGGCGGACAGCGAGACCTGCTCACCGGTGCGGTAGATCTTGAAGCGGCGCTCGCCGGGGGCGGCGCCGACGGGCTCGTACAGGCTGAGGGAGAAGCTCCGCTCGTTCTCCTTCAGCGCTTCGAGGTGGACGAGGTCGGCGACGGCGGCGCGCGCCGAGTGATCGGCCTTGTAGCCCTCGGGGAAGGAGTGCCCGTACTGGCGGAGCAGTTCGGCGGCGCGCTCCTCGCCGCACTCGGCGTTCAGCGCCTCCTGGAAGCCGTCGGCCCAGGAGCGGGCGGCCTCGACGAGGCGGGCCTCGATGCGGTCGGCCTCGGCGTCGGTGAGGCTGGGCAGCTCGCTGCCGGGCGCGACGCGGACGACGAAGTGGAGCCGGGAGAGGATCGACTCGGTGTTCCAGGCCGTGAAGTCGACGCTGGTGCCGTTCAGTTCCTCCTTGAGGATGTCGATCAGCCGCAGCCGCACACCGGTGGTGTAGCGGTCGCGCGGCAGGTAGACGATCGCGGAGTAGTAGCGGCCGTACTCGTCCTGGCGCAGGTAGAGGCGCAGCCGGCGCCGCTCCTGGAGGTAGAGCACCGAGGTGACGATCGAGCGCAGCTGGTCGACGGGGGTCTGGAACAGCTCGTCGCGGGGGTAGGTCTCCAGGATCTGGAGCAGGTCGCGGCCGTCGTGGCTGTTGGGGGTGAACCCGGCGCCCTCCAGCACCTCGGCGACCTTGCGGCGGATGACGGGGACCCGGCGCACGGACTCGGTGTAGGCGGCGGACGAGAAGAGGCCGAGGAAGCGGCGCTCACCGATGACGTTGCCCTCGGCGTCGAACTTCTTCACGCCGACGTAGTCGAGGTAGCTGGGGCGGTGCACGGTCGCCCGGCTGTTGGCCTTGGTCAGGACGAGGAGCTTGTGCTCGCGGGCCTTGGCCCGGGCGTCGGCGGGCAGCCGGTCGAACGACGGGCTGACGGGGTGCGCCTCGTCCTCGGTGTGGTGCGGGTCGGAGCGCAGGATGCCGAGCCCGGTGCCGGGGACGGCGGCCAGCGCGTCGGAGTCCTTCAGCTCGTACTCGCGGTAGCCGAGGAACGTGAAGTGGTCGGCGGCGAGCCAGCGCAGCAGCTCCCGGGCTTCGTTGACCTCGTCGTCGGCGAGGTCGTCCAGCGGCTCGCCGGGCAGGTCGTCGGCGATGCGGAGCGCTGCGCTCCGCATCTTCTCCCAGTCCTCGACGGTCTCCCTCACGTCGGACAGGACGCGCAGCAGGTCCGCCTGGATCTGCTTGAGGTCCGCGCGGTCGGTCTCGCGGTCGATCTCGACGTGGATCCAGGACTCGATCAGCGCGTCGTGCGGCAGCCCCGCCTTGGCGTCCTTGGGCCCCTTGCCGCCCTTCCGGCGGGTGCCGTCGGTCAGGACCTCGACCAGCTTGCCGGTCACATCGCGGCGGACGGCGACCTGCGGGTGGATCACGACGTGGATGCCGCGGCCCTGGCGGGAGAGCTCGTTGGTGACGGAGTCGACCAGGAACGGCATGTCGTCGGTGACGACCTCGACCACGGAGTGGCTGCAGGTCCAGCCGTTCTCCTCGACGGTCGGGGTGTGCACCCGGACGTTCGCCTTGCCCTGGGGGCGCTCCTCGGCCAGCCGGTAGTGGGAGGAGGCGGCACCGAAGACGTCGATCGGGTCCCGGCCCACGATGTCCTCGGGGGCGGTGTGCAGGTAGTAGCGCTGGAGGTAGGAGAGCAGGACGTCCTGGCGGGAGTGCTCCTGCCCGGCCCCCGAGCCGTCGGCCCCGGCGGCCGCGACGTGTACCCGGGGGGCACCGCCCGGCCCGCCGACACCACCGCCCGGGCTGTTGTCAGCTACCTTGGCGGCCCGTACGAGCAGCTCGGCCTTGGCTTCGTCCAGCTTGGTCTGCATGTCCTCTGGCTCCTGTCGCGCGCCGTTGCGTGACGTAGGTGAAAAGGTCGGCGTAACGCCACGACGCGGGGTTTCCGGTCGGGGTCGACGCTATGCCGCGATGAGAGACCGCCGGGACCGTATCGGCCATTTCCAGCGGCCGGTCCGGGCGGGAGGGATCAGCCGAGGCAGCCCGGGCGCGGTGGCGCTCCGGGCGCGGGCCGGGGGCTTCGCTGCCCCCGAGGCATATCGCGCTGATCACGGGACCAGGCTATCTCGCCCGCACCGGTGACCGTCACGATCCGGATGTGTACAAAAGAACGCCGCGAAATTTGACACTCTGGACAGCGCGGACGTGCCGGACGAAGCCCTCTCCCGCTACCGGGTCAGCTGCTCGGCCAGCGTGATGGCCTCGGTCAGCGTGTCCACGACGGGCACCCCGGCCTTCTCCAGGCTGGCACGGCTGTGCGAACCACCTGTGTAGAGGACGGCCTTGGCCCCGGCGTGCGCGGCGGCCACGGCGTCGTCCACCGCGTCACCTATGACGACCGTGCGCTGCGGGGATATCCCGTCCATGGCGGCGAGATGCCGCTCCATGTACGCGGACTTGCTGCCGCCGGACGGACCGGTGCGCCCGTCCACACGTACGAAGTGCCGCTCGATGCCGAATCCGCGCACGACGGGGACCAGCTCCTCGTGCCGGTACATGCTCATGATCGACTGGCTGCCGCCGGTCAGCTGCCACCGGGCCAGCAGGTCGGCGGCCCCGGCGGTCAGCCCGCAGGCGTCACGCTGCTCGGTGTAGTGGCGGTGGAACACGCCGTCCATCCGCTCCCACTCGGCGTCGGTGGGGAGCCGGCCCATCAGCCGCTCGTAGAACCGGGGTATCGGGATGCAGTACATCTCCCGGTACTGCTCCAAGGTGATCGGCGCCAGGCCGACCTCGCCGAAGGCGGCGTTGGTCGCGCCGACGACGGCGGTGTTGTCGTCGAGCAGCGTGCCGTTCCAGTCCCAGACCAGATGTGTGCGGTGTTCCCCCGGTGCGATCCCCATGCCGGAAACGGTACTCGCCCCCACTGACAACGCCCCCGCCTACCCGATCAGGCCGGGGATCTCCTGCACCCCGAACCACAGAAGTTCGTGGTCCTCGGCGCCGTCGACGGTGAACTGCGCGTCGTCGTCCCCGAGGTCCGCCGCCCCGAGCGCGGCCGCCGCGGCGGTGACGTCCGCGTCCGCGTCGTCGGAGTCGACGTGCACCGCGGCGGCCTTGGCCAGCGGGACGGCGGAGGCGATCGTGACCTCGCCGAGCGAGGAGGCGTCCAGGATGTGGTCCGGGTCGGCGACCGCGTCCCCGTCGGCCACGTCGACCGCGACGACGACGCGGCGCCTGGCCGCCTTCGGGTCCCCGGCGATGAGGCGCAGCGAGGCGGAGGCGGCCCGGTTGAGCGCCGCGTACTCCAGCTCCTCGATGTCGTCGGAGACGTACCACTCGCGCAGCGCCGGCGTGACGGCGTAGGCGGTGAGCGGACCGGGCCCCAGCTCACCGGCCCGGTGCGCGGCGGCGAGCCCGGCGAGGGTCAGGGGTACGTATACGCGCATGGCTCGGCCGCTTTCGTAGTCGGAGACGCCCTCAGGATACGTGCGACGTCCCCCTTTGGGGTTACGCGTACGCCCCGGCCCCCGTCCACCCGGCGACGCCCCCCTCACCCCCGCGCCCCGCACCGCGCCCGGCCCCCTTGCCCTCCGACCACCCGGACAGGTGAATCCCCCCGCGCCCCGCTCCCCCTCCCCGACACTTGCGACAAATCCGACTCCCCCGTAGAAGATCCCCAACAGAAGTTACCGCCCGGTAGAGCCGGGCCTCTGGAGCACGGGGGCGACAGATGACCACGCACAGGACCCGGCCCGCAGGACGCCAGGACACCCGCAGGCCCGAAGCCGTACCCGCCCAGCGCCACCGCGTCCCGAGGCGCATGCGTCCCCACCACTGGTTCGCGGAACGCCTGCTGGCGGTCCTGAGCGGCCAGCGCCCGGTCCACTGGATGCTGGGCCACACCATCGGCGACGCCTACGACCAACTGGCCGAACTCGCCCCCACGACCCCCTTGCGCACCCGGGGCACCCGCCCGGTCATCCGCATGTGCCGGGGCGCCCAGCCGGCCCCCGGCGTGGTGGAGGCCTGCGCGAGCATCGCCGCGGGCGAGGAGATCCGGGCCATGGCCTTCCGCCTGGAACAGGGCCCGGACCTCCGCTGGCGCTGCGCGGCGGTGGAACTGGGCAACACCCCGATGCGGACCCGGTGAGGCCCCATGAGAACCGCTCCCGGGCCCCACCGGGCGGCGGGGCCCGGGAGCCCGGGGGCCCGGGGGGCCCGAAAGGGCCGGAGGATCGGGAACTGAGGTTCCTTGAAGGCTGTCAGGGCCGGATCATGCTCGGGTCTCGTTCCCCAGGCGGCTCAGTGCTTGCATGGCCTCGCGTTCCATACGGGAGAGATCGCCGAGGATTGAGCCGGCCTGGACGAGGCACTGCGCATCGCCCGATTCACCAGCCTCCCTGATCAGTGCTGCCACCTCCGGCCACAGGGTGGCGGCTTCGGCGTACAGCGTGTGGCCGGTGCGTAGGTGGCTGCTGTCGAGCAGATCGGTGCATTCGGCGAGGAAGTCGCGGTAGAAGTTGCGGAACAGGGCGCCACCGGTGCCGGCCTTCTCCATCAACAGGGCGGTCTGTGGCAGGTCTCGCTGCGGGTTGTCGGTGCGCTGGAGCCAGGTGCGTACCAACTTGCCGGCCTTCTCGATACCGCGGTGGCCGAGGTTGGCGATGGGTGGGTTGAGGAAGGCGTCGGCGCAGGCGGTGATGGCGGGGACGATGCGTCCGTGTGGGGCGGGCAGGTCTCCCGGAGCGGTGAGGGTGAACGACCGGTGCTTGGCGGTCATCGGGCCGCGCGCGGCCCTGGCCTGGGCGAGGCTGGTAAGGCTGGTGGAGACGGCTCCGCCTTGCTGGTCGGTGTCCACCAGGTAGGCGTTGTCGTCGTCGTAGCCGTACATGGCAACGACGTGGCCACCGAAGTGGATCTTCGAGCCGAAGTAGTCCAGGTAGTAGCTGTCGAGCTGGAGTCCGACGGGGTGGCCGGCATCGATGGAGGCCGCCACGTTGTCCCATGCTTTGCGCGGTGAGGTGGTCTCCCGGGTCAGGAGTTCCAGCCCGAGTGTGGTGGCCAGGCTGCCGGTGAGGGCGAAAGGCTTGACCCGTCCCCCGAGGAAGGGGAAGTCCATGTTCTTGCCGTCCCAGTAGATGAACGACAGGCCGGAGCCGAGGCCGAACAGCATGGGCTCGGACAGATCAAGTCCTTGGTGCCGCAGCAGCACCCCCAGGGCCGTCGTCTCGCAGTGCTGGGTGCCGCGGGCGTCGATGTCTGTCACCGTAGTCATGCCGTGCCCTCCTGGACGGGGGTGATCAGCCGGGTCATCAGTTCTTCAACACAACCGGGCCGGACACCACCCGGTGCCCGGCCCAGCCACAACCCACAACGTCAGCGCACGCTACTTCTTACGCCGCCGCCCGCCGGAAGACTTCTGCGCCTTGCGCCGCTCCGCCCGAGTGAGCCCGTCGGACGCACCCCCGGCCCCACTGTCCACATTCGCGAAGTCGCCCTCGACGACCCCGCCCTCCCCGTCGACCGTGGGGGCGGAGAAGTGCAGCCGGTCCGGCCGCTGCGGAGCGTCCAGCCCCTTGGCCCGGATCTCCGGCCGCGAGGCCGGCACCGCGTCCTCCTTGGATAGCGAGGTCGCCGCGTCCTCCACCGGCACCTCCTCGACCTGCTGCTCGACCTGGACCTCCAGGTTGAACAGGTAGCCGACGGACTCCTCCTTGATGCCCTCCATCATGGCGTTGAACATGTCGAAGCCCTCGCGCTGGTACTCGACCAGCGGGTCCTTCTGCGCCATGGCCCGCAGGCCGATGCCCTCCTGGAGGTAGTCCATCTCGTAGAGGTGTTCACGCCACTTGCGGTCCAGGACGGACAGCACCACACGTCGCTCCAGCTCACGCATGATCTCGGAGCCGAGCGTCTTCTCACGCTCGTCGTACTGCTCGTGGATGTCTTCCTTGACCGACTCGGCGATGAACTCGGCGGTGACCCCGGCCAGGTCCCCCGCGGTCTCCTCCAGCTCGGCGACGGTGACCTTCACCGGGTAGAGCTGCTTGAACGCGCCCCACAGCCGGTCGAGGTCCCATTCCTCGGCGAAGCCCTCCGCCGTCTCCTGGCGGATGTAGTCGTCGATCGTGTCGTCCATGAAGTGGCGGATCTGCTCCTGGAGGTCCTCGCCCTCCAGGACCCGGCGCCGCTCGCCGTAGATGACCTCACGCTGCCGGTTGAGCACCTCGTCATACTTCAGGACGTTCTTACGCGTCTCGAAGTTCTGCTGCTCGACCTGCGACTGCGCGGACGCGATGGCCCGCGTGACCATCTTGTTCTCGATCGGCACGTCGTCCGGCACGTTGGCCATCGACATGACGCGCTCGACCATCTGCGCCTTGAACAGCCGCATCAGGTCGTCGCCGAGCGACAGGTAGAAGCGGGACTCGCCCGGGTCGCCCTGACGGCCGGAACGACCGCGCAGCTGGTTGTCGATGCGCCGTGACTCGTGGCGCTCGGTGCCCAGGACGTACAGCCCGCCGAGCTCCTTGACCTCCTCGAACTCCGCCCGCACGGACTCCTCGGCCTTCTCCAGCGCGGCGGGAAGGGCGGCGGCCCACTCCTCGACGTGCTCGACGGGGTCGAGACCGCGCTGGCGGAGCTCCGCCTCGGCGAGGTCGTCCGGATTGCCGCCGAGCTTGATGTCGGTGCCTCGTCCGGCCATGTTCGTCGCGACGGTCACCGCGCCCTTGCGGCCGGCCTGGGCGACGATCGTCGCCTCCCGGTCGTGCTGCTTGGCGTTGAGCACCTCGTGCTGGACACCGCGCTTGGAGAGCTGCTGCGAGAGGTACTCCGACTTCTCGACCGAGGTGGTGCCGACGAGGATCGGCTGCCCCTTCTCGTGCTTCTCGGCGATGTCGTCGACGACGGCGGCGAACTTCGCGACCTCGGTGCGGTAGATCAGGTCCGACTGGTCGACGCGCTGCATCGGCCGGTTCGTCGGGATCGGCACGACGCCCAGCTTGTAGATCTGGTGGAACTCGGCGGCCTCGGTCATCGCCGTACCGGTCATGCCGGAGAGCTTGTTGTACAGGCGGAAGAAGTTCTGCAGGGTGATCGTGGCGAGCGTCTGGTTCTCGTCCTTGATGTCCACCCCTTCCTTCGCCTCGATCGCCTGGTGCATGCCCTCGTTGTAGCGGCGGCCGGCGAGGATACGGCCGGTGTGCTCGTCGACGATCATGACTTCGCCGTCGATGACGACGTAGTCCTTGTCCTTCTTGAAGAGTTCCTTGGCCTTGATGGCGTTGTTGAGGTACCCGACGAGGGGGGTGTTCACCGACTCGTACAGATTGTCGATCCCGAGCCAGTCCTCCACCTTGGAGACGCCGGACTCGTGGATCGCCACGGTCCGCTTCTTCTCGTCGACCTCGTAGTCGCCGGTCTCCTCGATGCCCTTGAGCGGGTTGCCCGCCTCGCCCTTGGTGAGGCGCGTGACCAGCTTGGCGAAGTCGCCGTACCACTTGGTGGCCTGGTCGGCGGGGCCGGAGATGATCAGCGGCGTACGGGCCTCGTCCACCAGGATCGAGTCGACCTCGTCCACGATCGCGAAGTTGTGGCCGCGCTGGACCAGCTCGTCCTTCGACCACGCCATGTTGTCGCGGAGGTAGTCGAAGCCGAACTCGTTGTTCGTGCCGTACGTGATGTCGCAGGCGTACTGCTCGCGGCGCTGCGCCGGCGTCATGTTCGCGATGATGCAGCCGACGGTGAGACCGAGGAACTTGTGGACCCGGCCCATCATCTCGGAGTCGCGCGAGGCCAGGTAGTCGTTCACCGTGATCAGGTGGACGCCGTCGCCGGACAGGGCGTTCAGATACGCGGGCAGCGTGCCGACGAGCGTCTTGCCCTCACCGGTCTTCATCTCGGCCACATAGCCGAGGTGCAGCGCGGCGCCGCCCATGATCTGGACGTCGTAGTGGCGCTGGCCGAGAACGCGCTTGGCCGCCTCACGGACGGTGGCGAACGCCTCGGGGAGCAGGTCGTCCAGGCTCTCGCCGTCCGCGTACCGTTCCTTGTACTCGTCGGTGAGCGCCCGCAGCTCGGCGTCGGAGAGGTTGACGAAGTCCTCTTCGATGGAGCTGACCTGGTCCGCGATGCGGTGCAGTTTGCGCAGGATCTTGCCTTCGCCTGCACGCATGAGCTTGTTGAAGACGGACACTGAGGCTGGTCTCCTTGCCGGTCGGGCCTGGGCACTGGGTCGTGTGATGGACTCTGGCACGGGCACGGCAGGTGGGCCCCACCGCAACGGTCATCGTAAGCGAGGACCCCGCCGCGCCGGGAGGGCTGCCACCGCGTTGTCCCCGCGGTGCCCTTCAGAGTCAACGGACGAAGGGCACCGAAGGTGCCGGGGAACCACGAAAAGTACTCGCGTCCTCACCCGCGCCTCACCAGAATCCCTTCATGGAACCGCACACACCGATCACCCTCACCACCGACCGCCTGCTGCTGCGTCCCTTCACCCCCGACGACACCGACGCGGTGTACGAGGCGTGCCAGGACCCCGACATCCAGCGCTGGACGGTCGTCCCCTCGCCGTACGCGCGCTCCGACGCGGAGTTCTTCACCGCACGCCTCTCGCCCGACGGCTGGCGGGACGGCTCGATGTACAACTTCGCCGTGGTGCCCCGCGAGGGCGCACCCCTGATAGGCGCGCTCGGCATCAGCCGCCGGACCGACCCGGGCCTGTACGAGGTCGGCTTCTGGACCGCCAAGGAGCAGCGCGGCCGCGGCTTCATGACCGAGGCCGTCCGGTGCGCCGCCCACTGGTCCTTCACCGCGCTCGGCTGCGACCGGCTGGAGTGGAAGGCCGAGACGGGCAACGTCCCGTCGCGGGCCGTCGCCCTGCGTGCGGGCTTCCGCATGGAGGGCGAGCAGCGCTCGGGGCTGGTCAACAAGGGCGTGCGCCGCGATGCATGGGTGGGCGCGCTGCTCCCCGCGGACCTCGGCCTGCCGGGCACCGCCGCCTACGTTCCGGCGAACGGTGTCAGTGCCGCCCCCTAGAGTGCGGAGCATGACGTCTGTGCAGCCCCCCGCAGTCGAACTCTCCGCCGACCAGGCCCGCAGGATCGCCCTGCGTGCCCAGGGCTTCCTGGGCGCCCCGGACCGCCGGTCGGGGGTGCCCGGGGTGCTGCGCCACCTCGGGGCCGTCCAGCTGGACACGATCTCGGTGCTGGCCCGCTCGCACGAGCTGATCCCGTA
The DNA here is from genome assembly GCF_007096885.1 of Streptomyces sp. 130. Taxonomy (GTDB): domain Bacteria; phylum Actinomycetota; class Actinomycetes; order Streptomycetales; family Streptomycetaceae; genus Streptomyces. The sequence goes on from NZ_VJNO01000002.1 coordinate 376,643, forward strand.
CGCGCGCCTGGGCGCGGTCGGGCGGCGCACGGTCGAAGAGGCGTACTGGTCGGGCGGACGCGCCTTCGAGTACTGGTCGCACGCGGCGTGCATCCTGCCCGTCGAGGAGTGGCCGCACTTCGCGTTCCGGCGGCGGGCCTACCGGTCCCGGCCGCAGTGGTCCCACGACCTGCCGGCAGGCGCGTACGACACCGTCATCAAGCAGTTGACCGCCGAGGGCCCGCTGACGGCGACGGAGCTGGGCGGCGCGAAGAACGGCGGCGAGTGGTGGGACTGGTCCGCCTCCAAGGTCGCCGTCGAACGGGCCCTGATGTACGGCGAGGTGGTGTGCACCGAGCGGCGCGGCTGGAAGCGGGTCTACGACCTCGCGGAGCGCGCCCTGCCCGACACCGTGCTGCACGACGACCTGGACGACGCGGAGTGCCTGCGCCGGCTCGTGGCGCTCGCCGGGCAGTCGCTGGGCGTCGGCACCAGGGCGGACATCGCCGACTACCACCGTCTCAAGGGCGAGCAGTTCGACGCCGTGGTGGCGGATTCCGGGCTGGTGCCGGTGGCCGTGGAGGGCTGGTCGAAGCCGGCCTGGGCGGACCCGGCGGCGCTCGCCTCCGAGCCCCGCGGCCGGCACCGGACGACGCTGCTCTCGCCGTTCGACTCGCTGGTCTGGGAACGGGCGCGGACCGAGCGGATCTTCGGTTTCGCCCACCGCCTCGAGGCGTACGTGCCCAAGCAGAAGCGGGTCCACGGCTACTTCGCGATGCCGCTGCTGGCCGGCGGGCGGCTTCAGGGCCGGGTCGACCCCGCGCGCGAGGGGACGACACTGATCGCCCGGCAGGTGTCCCTGGCGGGCGCCAAGACCGTGGCACCGATGGCCCAGGCACTGGTGGAGGCGGCCTCCTGGGTCGGCTGCACCGATGTCCGGCTGGAACGGGTGGACGCGCCGGAACTGCGCGGTCCGCTCGCGGCGGAAATCGGCCGCCTCCTCGCCTGACCCCGCCCGGTGCGTCCGGCGTCGCGCCGGGTCAGCGGATCTCCAGGATCTTCTCGCGCATGGCGTAGACGACCGCTTCCATCCGGGAGTGGAGCTGCAGCTTCTCCAGAATGTTGCGCACGTGGTTCTTCACGGTGTTCTCGGAAATGAACAGTTCCTTCGCGATATCGCGATTGTTCATGCCGGTCGCGACCAGTTTGAGGACTTCCAGTTCCCGTTCGGTGAGCCGGGGTGCCGGTACCAGCCGGCGTTCGTCGGTGCGCTGGATCATCGACTTGAACTCGGTGAGCAGTTTCGACGCCATGGACGGGCTGATCTGGGACTGCCCGTCGGCGACCGCGCGAATCGCGGTGGACACCTCGTCCGTGGAGATCTCCTTGAGGAGATATCCCGTCGCCCCGGCCTTGATCGCTTCGTAGAGATCGGCCTCCTCGTCGCTGATCGTCAGCATGATGATCTTCGCGCTGGGGGCCACTTCCTTGATGGACGTGCAGGCCTCGATCCCGCCGCGCCGGGGCATCCGGACATCCATCAGCACGATGTCGGGGAGCAGGTCGGCCGCCTTGTCGACCGCTTCGGCGCCGTCCCCGGCCTCGCCCACGACCTCGATGTCCTCCTCGTGCGCGAGGACGATCTCCAGACCTCTGCGGAAGAGCGCGTGGTCGTCGACCACCAGGACCCGGATGGGCTCCTTGCGGTAGCCACCGTCCCGGTCCGCACCGCCGAGGCCGCGTACGGCGTCGTCGGCATCACTCGCGTCGCGCACGGGCCCGAAGGTGTCCGCCATCGTTTCCTCCCCCTGAAGGCCACGGCCTGAGATTCACGAACGGTCCGCCAACGGCAGTTCACAGAGCACCGATTGGCTTGCGCCGCCATGATTCCATGCCGGGACGTCAGTGCGGTGATGACTTGGTGACAGACGGGTGCCCCTGGGGGCGCGCGGACGCCCCAGGGGCACCACTCGAGGACGGCGTCAGCCGCCGAGCGCGCCGCCCGCGCCGCCCGCCTCGTCGGCGGCCAGCGGGTCGGTCCTCAGATGAATGACACCGTAGTCGTAGGCGTGCCGCCGGTAGACGACACTGGGTTCCTTCGTCTCGTTGTCCACGAACAGATAGAAGTCGTGTCCGACCAGTTCCATCTCGTAGAGGGCCTGGTCGAGCGACATGGGCGCCGCGACGTGCGTCTTCTCGCGCATCACCAGCGGTCCTTCGCCCTGCACCTCCAGCGAACCGACCCTGGTGGTGGGGACGGACTGTGCCGTCTCGTCGGGGATCAGCTCGCCGTCACCGTTGAAGGATGCCGCGTCCGGCACCATTTCGCCGACCTCGGCAGCGGGGATGCGCCCCGTGCCCCGGCGGCTGTAGCGCTTGTCGTGCTGCTTGCGCAGCCGGGCCTCCAGCTTGCCGGTGGCCAGGTCCAGCGCTGCGTACGGGTCGCCTGCGGCCGCTTCTGCCCTGATGACCGGTCCACGCGAGCGGAGGGTGATCTCCACCCGGTCGGAGCGGTCTGCCTGACGAGGGTTCGGCTCCTTGGACACCTCCACGTCGAGGCTGATCACTTTGCCGTCGAACTTCTGGATCTTGTCCAGCTTCAGCTTCTCGGCCACGTGCTTGCGGAACCGCTCGGGCACCTCGGTCTTGCGGCCCTTGACGACGATGTCCACGCAGAACTCCGTTCCCGGATCGCTCCGCTCGGCGGCGGAGCATCTCCCTTTTGCACCAGGCCCCGGTGATGGCCGGGACCGCGGACTCGGTGACTTCCACCTCCTCCTCCCCAGCCGGCAAGGTTTCCACCCCACCGGATTCCCGGTTTCCGAACCACTGGCGGGTCGCCTGCCCGAAACCTGATGGTGCATTCGTCGAGGGCCGGCATTCACCATTCCTCACAACCGAACATAGCCTGCCCGGACGGATGTCGGCACCCGCTACTCGCACGTACCTCCGTTCAGGTCTCTTTACCCACTCACTACCTGCAACGATGCAAGTTCATTTCCAGTTCCGGTTTATTTTCCGGCCAACGGGACATGCTGCGTCGAAGGCCGGCGGGGACGCCGCGACCACGGCCGCGTCGCGCACGCCGGGCTGCCCGGGCCCGCGCGCGGCGTCGAGCGCCCGGGCCGCCTCCGCCAGCGTGGCCCCCGTGGTGAGCAGGTCGTCCACCAGCACCACCCGACCGGCGGTGAGCAGCCGCCCGCCCCCGGCCGCCACCACCAGCGCACCGGCCAGGTTGGCCCGCCGCTCCGCCGCGGTCAGCCCCGACTGGTCGGCCACCGCCCGCCGCTGGCGCAGCACCGCGGCGACGGTCGCCGGGACGCCCGTCCGCCGCAGCCAGCCGGCCGCCGCCAGCGCGATCCGGAGCGCCGGATCATGCCCGCGCGCCGCGACGGCCCGGCGCGCGGAAGGCACCGGTACGAGCAGCAGCGGCCGCCCGTCCGCTTCCCGCCCCGCTCCGGCCCGTACCGCACCCGCCAGGGCCCGGCCGAGGGGGCGCGCCATCGCCAGCACGCCGCGCTCCTTGTGGGCCAGCAGCACCGCCCGCGCCGCGCCCTCGTACCCTGCGGCGGCATGCACCACGGGCAGCCCGGGCGGCTCCGGCGACGGCCGCACCCGGCGCGGCGCCCCGCCGTGCAGCTGCGTTCCGCACGCCTCGCACAGCTCCGTCCGCGCCCTGCCGCAGCCACCGCAGGACACCGGAAGAACGAGCCCGCTGATCTCCCGCCACCACCCCCGCACACCTCAACTGTGCCCCTCGCGGGGCCGGCGGGCCACCCCTGTGGAAAACCCGGCCGGGCGGGTGGTGTCAGCCCGGGTAGACCAGCGCCGAGCCCTCCTTGAGGACGGTCTGCCAGTTGTCCCCGGGAAGCAGCTTCACTATCCCGTCGCCGAAGGTGTCCGCCATGAGCGGCAGCTGTTCGTCGTCGGCGGCGGCGATGGCCAGCACCTGGTTCACCCCGGGCAGGACGCCCGAGGAGGGGGTCGAGCCGTCCGCCTGCACATAGCGGACCTGCTGCACGCCGCCCTGCTCCTTGCCGACGACCACGAGGCGGCTGCGCCCGGACCAGGACACCGCCGTCACATCCGCGAACTGCGGGGCGGCCTGGCGCAGGTCGACCACGGACACCCGGGCGTCGTCCTGCGGACCGAGCCGTTCGATCCGGCCGATCTTGAGCGTCGTGTGGCCGTCCTTCGTCAGCAGCAGCGCTATGCGCACCCCGTCCGAGGAGAGCCGCAGCCCGGCGATACGGCTGCCGCCCAGGCTGGGTACGGCCACTTCCTGCGGCTTGTCCGTGCCGTGCGGCAGCCTCAGCAGCCGGGGGTCGTCCGGGTCCCGGTCGGCGACCCAGAGATCACCCCGGCCGTCCCAGCTGGGCGCCGTCAGCCGGTCCTCGGGGTCGGCCGCCTTGCTCGTCACGGCCGGTACCGGGAGCTCCCCGTCCACGGCGATGGACGCCACGTAGAGCGACCCGTTGTGCTGGGAGAGCGCCGCCGCCGACTGCTCGTCCCGGGCCACACCGACCGCGCTCACCTTCAGCGAGCCGTCGCCGAAGGGGCCGGCCACCGCCTCGGGCTCGCCGCTGCCCCTGGTGCTGCCCGGGATGCGCTCCACCCGGCCCTTGGCATCGACGAAGTACTGGCTGTCCGGTCCGCCCGAGGAGCCGTCGGGGGCGTACTCCTCGGCCTGGTCCGCGTCGAGCACGCACAGCGGCGAACCGTCGGAGCGCTGCAACTCCACCTGCTCGACCCGCGCGGACGTCAGGTCCCTCAGGGTGAAGAGGACCTGCGAGGCCATCATCCGGCAGACCCGCTGCCCGGTCCCGTCCGCGTTCTTGTTGAGCGGGACCTTCAGGACGTTGCGGTCGTCCGGCGTCAGCGAGGCGACCCCCTTCCTGAGGTCCGTCCCCTTGGGGAAGCGCGAGGCGACGACCGGCCGCAGCCAGTCGGTCGGGCCCCGCAGAAGGCTGCGGACCGCCTGCGTCACCGTGTCCATCCCCGTCGCGGGGTCGGTCCGGTTGCGGAGGTAGACGGGGTCGGCGACGAGGGTGGCGTCCGCGTCGGACCGCCCGGTCGCGAAGTAGTACTTATTGACCGAGCGGTACAGCCGCTTGAAGTCGGACTGGCCGAGCACCAGGCCGTCCGAGACGGAGTCGATGCGCCATTCCTTGCCCTCCGGCGTCTTCTCCCGCACCAGGTGGACCCTGCCGGAGTAGTCCGTCGGGACGAGCGGCTGGTACGCGTTCTGCGCGTCGACCGTCGCGACCTGCTCTCCGGTCAGGGTGAAGGTGACCTCCGTCGTGCTGCGGTCGTGGTCGCGGACCGGGCGGTCGCTCCGGTTGGGCGCCTTGGCCAGCACGATGGTCTCCGCACTCGGCTTCCACCGCCGCGACGCCTCCTTGGTGAGGTACTTGCGCGTCATCCGGAAGTCGGAGTCATCGCTGGTCATCGACTCCAGGAAGCCGTCCACCACCTCGTTGGGGGTGGCGCCGTCCCGTGGAGCGACCGCGTACACCTGCACCTGGGAGTCGCCGGGCTGCGAGGCGTCGACGGCCTTGATGTCCCCGGACACGGGCATCGAGCCGCACGCCGACAGCACGAGCGCGCCGCACCCGGCCAGCACGGTGGCTCCCGCCACCCGCCCACGGACGCCCTGACGACGGTCAGTCCTCACGGATCGTGTCCTCCCGCCCCGGTGCACGCCCCGGAGAGTCGTTGTGGCCGGCCTGCCGCTCCTCCGAAGGACGCGGCACCACCCGCGCCCCGTTGCCCGGCAGGGCCGCTGGATGCACCGATGCGGGTGCGGTCCTGGCCGGCACCGCGGACCGGCCGGGGACCGGCAGCGGGGCGCGGCCCGTACCGGCGTGCTGCGAGGGCACGGCCAGCAGCCGGTGCCCCGTGGCGGAGGTGTCCGTGGCGGAGGCGCCCTCGGCCCGCTCCCGGCTCTCCCGGTTGCGCCGCGAGTCCTCCGGCTCCAGCGGTATCGGCGAGCCCCGCAGCGGCTCGTCCGCCGTACGCGGCAGCGTCAGCCGGAACTGGGAGCCGCCACCGGGCTCGCCCCACGCCTGGAGCCAGCCGCCGTGCAGCCGGGCGTCCTCCACCGCGATGGAGAGGCCCAGGCCGGTGCCGCCGGTGGTGCGGGCCCGGGCCGGGTCGGCCCGCCAGAAACGGTTGAAGACCCGGGTCGCCTCGCCGGGCTTCAGCCCCACGCCGTAGTCCCGGACGGCGACGGCGACCGCTCCGCCGGCCGCGCCCATGCGCACGACCACATCGCGCCCTTCGCCGTGCTCCACGGCGTTGACCACGAGGTTGCGCAGGACCCGCTCGACGCGCCGCGCGTCGGCCTCGGCGATCACCGGCTGCTCGTCGCCGACGACCCGGATGCGGGTGCCCTTGCGTTCGGCGAGCGGCTCGGCGCCGCCGATCACCCGGCGCACCACCTGCCGCAGGTCTATCGGCTCCGCCTCCAGCGCGGCGGCGCCCGCGTCGAAGCGGCTGATCTCCAGCAGGTCGGAGAGCAGCGACTCGAAGCGGTCGAGCTGGTCGCCCAGCAGCTCCGCGGACCGGGCCGTTATGGGGTCGAAGTCGGCCCGCGCCTCATGGATGACGTCGGCGGCCATCCGTACCGTCGTCAGGGGCGTACGCAGCTCGTGCGAGACGTCCGAGACGAACCGCCGCTGCATCCGGGACAGCTCCTCCAGTTGCTGGATCTTCAGCTGGAGGTTCTGCGCCATCTTGTTGAACGCCTCGCCGAGCCGGGCGATGTCGTCCTCGCCGGTGACCTTCATCCGTTCCTGGAGCCGCCCGGCCGAGAGCCGTTCGGCGATGCCCGCGGCCATGCGTACGGGGGTGACGACCTGACGCACCACGAACCAGGCGATGGCGCCCAGCAGCACCACCACGAACAGGCCGGCGGTCGCCAGCGTGCCCTTGACCAGGTTCAGGGACTTCTCCTCCTGCGTGAGCGGGAAGACGTAGTACAGCTGGTACGGGTCGCGGTCGATGTCGTAGAGGCGCTTGCCGACGATGAGACCGGGCTGGGACTCCTGCCCGTTCTCGTACTGGATCAGCGAGTACGTCTGGAAGGCGCCGGGCCCCTTGTTCACCGCGTCCCGCAGGCTCTGCGGAATGCTCGCCGCCTTGACGTGCCCCGAACCACGGGGCGCACGGGCCCCATCGTCGGCACTGAGCGCCATCACGTTGAAGGCGTTCTTGCCGCCGCTGGCGAGCTGGTCGACGAGCTCGGTGCGCCAGGAGTTGTTCTCGATCGTGCCGTCCGCCACGTCGTCGCCCTGGCCGGCGACGGGGGTGAGCGGCGCGTTGGCCTTCTCCTGGGCGGCGGCGAACCCGCCCGCCGCCTGTGTCTGGGCCGCCTTGCCCTTCGCGTCGAGCAGGCCGTTGCGCACCTGCCCGATCACGACGAGGCCGAGCAGCAGCACCACTCCGAGCGACATCAGCAGCGTGCCCGCGACGACCCGCAGCTGCAGATTGCGCCGCCACAGCCGCACGGCGGGCAGCAGCGGGCGCCGCACCCAGCGCATCAGCAGGCGCGGCACCGGCCCGCCGGGCGCCCGGTCCTGGAACAACCGGCCGCCCTCCAGGAAGCGCCCGACGGGGGACGAGGAGTGCCCCGTACCGGCAGCCCGCTCCGCACGGACTCCCGGCTCCCCGGGCTTCGGAGCAGTGCTACCCAGGGACATGTCAGCTCGGTCCGGCCTTGTACCCGACGCCCCGGACGGTCACCACGATCTCCGGACGCTCCGGGTCCTTCTCGACCTTGGAGCGGAGCCGCTGTACATGCACGTTGACCAGGCGGGTGTCCGCCGCGTGCCGGTAACCCCAGACCTGCTCCAGGAGCACCTCCCGGGTGAAGACCTGCCACGGCTTGCGCGCGAGCGCGACCAGCAGGTCGAACTCCAGCGGCGTCAGGGCGATGGACTGCCCGTCCCGCTTCACCGAGTGACCGGCGACGTCTATGACCAGGTCCCCGATGGTCAGCTGCTCCGGGGCCGGCTCTTCGGACCTGCGCAGACGTGCCCTGATCCGGGCCACCAACTCCTTCGGTTTGAACGGCTTGACGATGTAGTCGTCGGCCCCGGACTCCAGGCCCACCACCACGTCAACCGTGTCGCTCTTGGCAGTGAGCATGACGATCGGCACACCCGACTCGGCCCGGATCAGCCTGCAGACCTCGATGCCGTCCCTGCCGGGCAGCATGAGGTCGAGCAGGACCAGGTCCGGCTTCGCCTCTCGAAATGCAGCAAGTGCCTTGTCGCCGTCCGCTACGAACGACGGCTCGAAACCCTCACCACGCAGCACAATCCCGAGCATCTCGGCCAGTGCGGTGTCGTCGTCGACGACAAGGACGCGTCCCTTCATAAACGACATCATCCCATTAGCTAATCGTTACCTGCGATGATCTGGCACACAGCTCTGCCAGCCCGGCCCCCGTGACCGGCGAGATTACGCCCTCTTCCGTGACGATCGCCGTGACCAGCTCCGGCGGCGTGACATCGAAGGCGGGGTTGTAGGACTGAGTCCCCACCGGGGCGACGAGCACCCCGCCCGCCTCCTCGTCCCCCACTCCGCGCGGCCCGACTGTGAGCTCTGTCACTTCCCGACCGGAACGCTGCTCCACGGTGATCGACGCCCCGTCCGCGGTGAGCAGGTCCACGGTCGTCGTCGGCGCCACGACGATGAACGGTACGTGGTGGTACTTGGCCAGCACCGCCAGCGGGTAACTCCCCACCTTGTTGGCCACCGACCCGTCCGCGGCGATGCGGTCCGCCCCGATCAGCACGGCGTCCACCTCCCCCGCGGCGAACAGCGACCCCGCCGCGTTGTCCGTGAGCAGGCTGTACGGCATCCCGTTGCGCGCCGCCTCGTACGCGGTCAGCCGGGCACCCTGCAACAGCGGGCGGGTCTCGTCCACCCACAGCCGCCTCAGCCGGCCCTTCCGGTGGGCCCCGAGCGCCACCGCGAAGGCGGTGCCCTCACCCCCGGAGACGAGCGCCCCCGTGTTGCAATGGGTCAGCAGCCGGTGGCCCCCGCCCGGAACCAGCTCGTCCAGCAGGGCGAGCCCGTGCCCGGCCATCCGCACGCTGGCCTCGGCGTCCTCCCGGTGCAGCGCCTTGGCCTCCGCCAGCGCGGCCGCCGCCGCCCGCTCCTGACCGGCCCCCTTGTCGAGCGCCGTCCAGTACGCCGCAGCGGCCCGGCGTACGCCGTACCCCAGGTTCACGGCGGTGGGCCGCGCCCGCTCCAGGAGCCCGGTGGCCTCCGCCACGTCATAGCCCCGCGCCGCGGCCAGGGCCACACCGTAGGCACCGGCGATCCCCAGCAGGGGCGCGCCCCGTACCGCGAGCGTCCTGATCGCGTCCACCAGAGCCGGCACATCGGTGCACACCAGCTCCGTCTCCTCCGCGGGCAGCCGCCTCTGGTCGAGGAGCACCAGCATGGGGCCTTCCGGAGGTTCGTCCCAGCGAATTGAGGGCAGCCCGGTGGGCTCGTAACCCACCGGCGATTGCGCGTCCTGATCAGCCATCCGCCCAGTCTGCCCGGTGCCCCGCCCCGACTTGAAGGCGAGAGCCGGTCACAGGGCCGGGCCCGGCCAACGCCGACGCGTGGCACGATGGCTGCCAGCCTGACGCCGCGACGCGCGGGCAGGACCGCGAAGGAGCGACAATGAACGACACTCCGGGCTGGGCCTCGCCCGGATCCGCCCCCTCCGACGACCAGCAATCGAACGGCCGCGAAACGGCCCCCCGGGAGCCGGACAGCCAGCAGACCGACGGCCGGCAGACCGACGGGCAGGAGACGGCCGACCTGGCGACGGACCGCCTGGACACAGGCATCCCCCGCCCCTCCGAACCGGCCGACGACGCCACCCACTCGGGCACCTGGGCCGCCCGACAACCGCCCGCCGGCCAGTGGTCCCCTCCCAGCCCCACCGGAACCGGCCCCGCCGCCCCGCAGCCCCACCCGGGCTGGGGCGCCCCGGCACACGGCCCCGGCTGGAACACCGCGCCGCAAGGATCCGGCTGGGGCGGCCCGCCTCCGGCGGCGAAGCCCGGCGTCATCCCGCTCCGGCCGCTCGGCATCGGCGAAATCCTTGACGGCGCCGTCTCCACCATGCGCGCCCACTGGCGCACGGTCCTCGGCATCACGCTCGCGGTCTCCGTGATCGCCCAGGCCGCGATCGTTCTCATCCAGCACTATCTGCTGCCCGACCCTCCTGCGGTCGACAGCGACGCCACCGGCTCCGAGGCGCTGCGCCAGGCCACCGAATCGCTCCGCTACAGCCTCCTCGAGCTGGCCCCGCCCCTGCTCATCTCGATGCTGGCCACGATCTTCACCACGTCGGTGATGACCGTGGTGATCAGCCGCTCGGTGCTGGGCCGCCAGGTCACCCTGTCCGAAGCCTGGGCCGAGGCCCGCCCCAGATTGTTTCCCCTGCTGGGCCTGACTCTCCTGCTCGCCGTCATGGGCGGAGCGATCATGACCGCCGGTTTCCTCCCCGCGTTCCTGATCGGCGACGCTGCGGGAGCCGGCCTCGCGTTCCTCGGGCTGCTCGCCGCGACAGTCGTCTTCCTCTGGCTGTCGGTCCGATTCAGTCTGGCCGCCCCCGCTCTGATGCTGGAGCGGCAGCCGGTGGCCACCGCCATGCGGCGCTCCGCGAAGCTGGTCCGTGGCGCCTGGTGGCGAACGTTCGGCATTCTCGCCCTGACGTGGCTGCTGACGCTCATCGTGGGGCTGGTGATCGGCATCCCCTTCGGTGCCGTCGCGGTAGGCGTGGACGACGGCAGCCTGAGCTCGTTCCTCTCCGGGGAAACCACCGAATTCGGCTGGCCGTTCCTGATCGTGTCCGCCATCGGTGACGTGGTCGCCGCCACCATCACATACCCGCTCTCCGCCGGAGTCATGGCCCTCCTCTACGTGGACCAGCGCATCCGCCGCGAAGCGCTCGACCTCGACCTGGCCAGAGCAGCGGGTCTGCCCGGCTTCGACAACAGGAACTGACACTGCCGGGGGGCGGCCGGCACGGCAGCACGGCTGCTGGTCCGAGCGACCGGCGGCGCCCCCGTGGACACTGGCCGCCTCCCACCCGGGAGGCGGCCAGACGTGCACTGTCCAGGAGCGCAGACCACGACCCCGTGGAGCCACCGCCCCGCTAACCACAGCCCACGCCTGGGCTTGGCTCACCGGCCGCGACTACGTGGCCCCGGGACAGTGTGAAGACCCAGGCTCTCCCACCGCTCCAACACGCGTCCAACCGCGCCCCGAACCGCCGCTGTGCCCGCCCAAGTCCCCGTAGCCCGGTGAGGCGATGCACCGCAGCCCTCACCGGACGGGCCCCTCAGTACGCATCGTGGCCCCGAGCTGCACGGGAAGGCTCACGGCCGATACCCCGTTCCGCTCTGGCCCAAAACGCGAAAGAGCCCCGTGCCACAAGGGCACGGGGCTCTTCCTAAAAGGAGTTCGGCGGCGTCCTACTCTCCCACAGGGTCCCCCCTGCAGTACCATCGGCGCTGAAAGGCTTAGCTTCCGGGTTCGGAATGTAACCGGGCGTTTCCCTAACGCAATGACCACCGAAACACTATGAAATTACGAACACCGGACAACAACACAGCCGTTCGTTATTTCAGAACTAACACAGTGGACGCGAGCAACTGAGGACAAGCCCTCGGCCTATTAGTACCAGTCAGCTCCACCCGTTACCGGGCTTC
>NZ_VJNO01000030.1 GCF_007096885.1 Streptomyces sp. 130
CCTTCGGTCTTGCGTTTCCGACTCTATCAGACTCTTTCGTGTCCGATTCCCGGTCGAAGCGGGTCAAGCAGTTTTCGCTTTCCAGTTCTTCGCTTTCGCGTTTCCCTTTCCGGCGAGTCCGACACTATCAAACCTTTCCGGTCCCCCTGACCGGCCCCCCGCAGGCATGCGGGTGCCCGATTTCGGGTTAGGGTTTGGGCTCAATAGCCGCCGCCGACCCCCGACTCAAAGTCGCGTTGGGGCCAGGCAGGAGTACGACAGTACAGGCTGCCGGGAGTCGAGGCAAATCGTTTCCGGTGCCCCCCTAGGTCCTTGAACCACCAGGACTCGGGCGGAACCGGGACTTCTTATGACTTACTCTGCTGAGCAGTACGCCGTCCTCCTATCAAGCCGTGGCGGCACCTTCGAAGCTCCACTGGGAGGCCCCCCATGACCACCGTGACGTCCCCTCTTGCCGGACGTGCCATTGGGCTCGCTGCCGTACCCGACCCCGTCTTCTCCGGCGCGATGGTCGGTCCGGGCACCGCTATCGACCCTGTGCGCGAGCCCGCCGAGGCGGTCTCGCCCGTCGACGGCATCGTCGTCTCCCTCCACCCGCACGCCTTCGTAGTGGTCGACAGCGAGGGGCACGGGGTGCTCACGCACCTGGGCATCGACACGGTCCAGCTCAATGGAGAAGGCTTCGAGCTGCTCGTGAGCAAGGGCGACACCGTCACCCGCGGCCAGGGCATCGTCCGGTGGAACCCCGCCGAGGTGGAGAAGGCCGGCAAGTCGCCGGTCTGCCCGGTCGTGGCTCTGGAGGCGACCGCCGAATCCCTCTCCGACGTGGCCGAGACCGGCGACGTGCGAGTCGGCGACTCCCTGTTCGGCTGGCAGTAACGCGATCGGCGCAGTGACAGCCGACTGGATATCCACCATCGCGGAGGCAACGGCCGCCGCACGACCGGAGACGGGTGAAATGGAGACAACGCTGCGAGGCGTAGGCGTGAGCCACGGTGTGGCGATCGGCGAGGTACGGCACATGGGCACCGCGGTGCTCGAACCGCCGGCCAAGCAGATCCCGGCCGAGGAGGCGGAGCGCGAGCAGGGGCGGGCCCGGCAGGCCGTGGAGGCCGTGGCCGCCGACCTCATCGCGCGCGGCAACCTGGCCGGTGGTGAGGCCCAGCACGTGCTGGAGGCCCAGGCCATGATGGCCCAGGACCCCGAGCTCATGGCCGATGTCGAACGCCGCATCGCCGTCGGAAGCACCGCCGAGCGCGGCGTGTACGACGCGTTCGCCTCGTACCGGGCGCTCCTCGCGGGTGCCGGCGAGTACCTGGCGGGCCGGGTCGCCGACCTCGACGACGTCCGCAACCGCATCGTGGCGCGGCTGCTCGGTGTGCCGATGCCCGGCGTGCCGGACAGCGACGAGCCGTACGTCCTGATCGCCCGGGACCTCGCCCCCGCCGACACGGCGCTGCTGGACCCCGCGCTGGTCCTCGGCTTCGTCACCGAGGAGGGCGGGCCGACCAGCCACAGCGCCATCCTGGCCCGGGCGCTCGGTGTCCCCGCCGTGGTGGCCCTGCCCGGGGCCGGCGAGCTGGCCGAAGGCACGCTCATCGCCGTGGACGGCAGCACCGGCGAGATCTTCGTCGACCCGAGCGACGCGAAGCGGGCGGAGCTGGAGAGCGCCGCCGCCGCGCGCAAGGCCGCGCTCACCGCCGCGACCGGTCCCGGCGCCACGTCGGACGGTCACAAGGTGCCGCTGCTCGCCAACGTCGGCGGTCCCGGTGACGTGCCGGCGGCCGTGGAGGCGGGTGCGGAGGGCGTCGGCCTGTTCCGGACGGAGTTCCTCTTCCTGGACGACAGCAAGCAGGCGCCGTCCGAGGAGAAGCAGGTCGCCGCGTACCGTGCGGTTCTCGAGGCGTTCCCCGAGGGCCGCGTCGTGGTGCGCGTGCTGGACGCGGGCGCGGACAAGCCGCTCGACTTCCTGACCCCGGCGGACGAACCGAACCCGGCGCTGGGCGTGCGCGGGCTGCGAAGCCTGCTGGACCACCCGGACGTGCTGCGTACCCAGCTGACCGCCCTGTCGAAGGCCGCGGAGGGGCTGCCCGTCTACCTCGAGGTCATGGCGCCCATGGTGGCCGACCGCGCGGACGCCAAGGCGTTCGCCGACGCCTGCCGGGAGGCCGGGCTGAACGCGAAGTTCGGTGCGATGGTCGAGATCCCGTCCGCCGCGCTGCGGGCGCGCTCGGTGCTGCAGGAGGTGGAGTTCCTGTCGCTGGGCACCAACGACCTGGCGCAGTACACCTTCGCCGCCGACCGTCAGGTCGGTGCCGTCTCCCGGCTCCAGGACCCGTGGCAGCCGGCCCTGCTCGATCTGGTCGCGCTGTCCGCCGAGGCGGCGAAGGCCGAGGGCAAGAGCTGTGGTGTCTGCGGTGAGGCGGCCTCCGATCCGCTGCTCGCCTGTGTGCTGACGGGTCTGGGTGTGACGTCCCTGTCGATGGGTGCGGCCTCCATCCCCTATGTCCGCGCCACACTGGCCAAGTACACGCTCGCGCAGTGCGAGCGGGCGGCGTCGGCCGCGCGCGCGGCGGACTCCGCCGAGGACGCGCGCCGGGCGGCGCAGGCGGTGCTGTCGGGCGAGTAGTCCGGGACCGGACGACGCGACGATCAGTGAAGGGGCTTCCCGCCGGGGACCGGCGGGAAGCCCCTTCGTCATGTCAGCGGTGCTCCTCCGGTTCGTCGGCGCCGATGTCGAAGCCCGCGCAGTACTCCACGCCGGACTCGGGGGCTACCGGCTCACCCGTGTCGGCGTCGGTGCAGTAGGCGCTGAAGACCTCGCCGGCGGTGAGCGGGTCGAGATTGCCCCGGCTCAGCCGCCAGCCGTGCACGCGGTCCGGGGCACCGGGTGTGCTCGTACGCAGGACGACGCCGCCGTGGCTCTCCAGGGCAATGGCGACGGCGAGGACGCTCACGAACTCGGCGCCCTCGGAGGTGTCGAGCAGGACGGAGCCCGAGGCGGGCAGCTCGGTGTGCAGGGCGGCGAGCAGCTGGTCGTTCTCCGTGGGGGTGCTGCACACGAGGTGATGGGTGCCGGGTCCGGCCGCTTCCAGGATGCGCTCCAAGAGGTGGGAGGCGCGGTCGAAAGCGGCGCCTCCGATGTCCCGGCCGCAGTCCGCGCACTCCCCGAGGCCGGCCAGGAGCAGGGTGGCGTACTCCCAGGTGGCCCGGCGGACCGCGCGGCCGACGAGCACCTGGATCAGGGCCTCCAGGGGCTGCCCTTCGTAGGTGACGGTGGCTCCGCAGGCGGCGATCTCCGCGGTGAAGCGGCTGCGGCCTGCCGGGGTGTCGGGGGCGATGCCGGCCTCCGCGCAGTAGCGCACGTACTCCAGCGGGTCGAAGAGGGCGACCGTGGTGTGCACGCCCTGCGCGGTGAGGGCCTTGAGCAGGGCCTCCACCTGTTCCAGGTAGACGCCGTGGTCCTTGAAGGTGAAGGTGCGGAAGCGGCGCATCGCCGCGAAGTCCTCCTCATCGGCCAGCAGGCCGATGGTGGTGGGTGCTTCGCGGCGCAGCGTGCGTCGCATGGTGGTGGTCACGGCCCGTCCGTGGACGGTGGTCCGCTTCTTCCTTGTCTGCGCCATGATGTCCCCCAGTGCGCTGTCGATCATTGCTCACTCAGCGTAACCACGGGCACTGACAATGGTGCGGTCACCGGCGTTCGCGGGCCAGCTTCTCGTAGAAGTGGAGGAGTTCCAGGTTGTCGATCGAGCCCGGGTTGACGGCCTTCTCCAGGGCCGTTCCCTGGAGCAGGCGCTTGACCGGAACCTCGATGCGTTTGCCGGTGAGGGTGTGCGGGATGCCGGGGACCTCGATGACCTCGTCGGGGACGTGGCGGGGCGAGAGGTTTTCGCGGATGGTCCGCTTGATGCTGTCGCGGAGGGCGTCGTCCAGGGTGGCGCCTTCGGCGAGGTGGACGAAGAGCGGCATCCAGTAGCCGCCGTCCGGTTCCTCCAGGCCGATGACGAGGGATTCGCGGATCTCGGGCAGCCGTTCGACGGCCTCGTAGATGTCGGCGGACCCCATGCGGACGCCCTGCCGGTTGAGGGTGGAGTCGGAGCGGCCGTGGATGACGACGGAGCCGCGGTCGGTGAGGGTGATCCAGTCGCCGTGGCGCCAGACGCCGGGGTACACGTCGAAGTAGCTGTCGTGGTAGCGGCTGCCGTCGGGGTCGTTCCAGAAGCGGACCGGCATGGAGGGCATCGGCTTGGTGACGACGAGCTCGCCGACCTCGCCGGTCAGCGGCTGCCCCGCGGGGTCCCAGGACTGGAGGTCCGTGCCGAGGGACGGGGCCTGGAGTTCGCCGATGTGGACGGGCAGGGTGGGCACCGCGCCGGCGAAGCAGCTGCACACGTCGGTGCCGCCGCTGACGGAGGCGATCCACAGGTCGTCGGCGACCTCGTCGTGGAGCCAGCGGAAGCCGTCCGGGGGGAGCGGGGAGCCGGTGGTGGCGACGCACTGGACGCGGGAGAGGTCGAAGTCGCGTCCCGGGTGGATGCCGGCCTTGCGGCAGGCCATGACGTAGGCGGCGGAGGTGCCGAAGAGGGTGGCGCCGGTCTGTTCGGCGACGCGCCACTGGGCGCTGACGTCCGGGTAGCCCGGGCTTCCGTCGTACAGCACGAGGGTGGTGCCGGTGAGGAGACCGGAGACGAGGAAGTTCCACATCATCCAGCCGGTGGAGGTGTACCAGAAGAAGCGGTCCTCGGGGCCGAGGTCGCAGTGGAGGCCGAGTTGCTTGAGGTGTTCGACCAGGATGCCGCCCTGGGACTGGACGATGGCCTTGGGCAGTCCTGTGGTGCCCGAGGAGTAGAGCACCCAGAGCGGGTGGCCGAAGGGGACCTGCTCGAAGACCGGTTCCGTGTCGGCGGCCGTGAGGGAGGCCCAGTCGAGGGCGCCCTCGGGGGCGTCGGTGCCGAGCAGCGGGATGTGCACGACGGCGCGCAGGGTGGGGAGTTCGCGGCGGAGCTCGGCGACGGTGTCGGCGCGGTGGTGTTCCTTGCCGCCGTAGCGGTAGCCGTCGACGGTGAACAGGACGACGGGTTCGACCTGCTGGAAGCGGTCGAGGACGCTGCGGGCGCCGAAGTCGGGGGCGCAGGAGGTCCAGATCCCGCCGACGGCCGCGGTGGCGAGGAAGGCGACGACGGCCTGCGGGATGTTGGGGAGGTAGCCGCTGACGCGGTCGCCGGGGGTGACGCCGAGGGCGCGGAGCTCGGCGGCGAGCGAGCCGACCTGGCGGCGGAGCTCGGACCAGGACGTCGGGACCTGCGTGTGGCTCTCGTCCACGTGGAGCAGGGCGGGCACATCGGCGCGCAGGGGGTCCTCGGCCGCGCGCAGGGCGTGCTCGGCGTAGTTGAGCGTGGCGCCGGGGAACCAGGTGGCGCCGGGCATCGAACGGTCGCCGACGACCTGCTCGTACGGGGTGGAGAAGCGCACGTCGAACCATTCGGCGACGGCCTTCCAGAAGGTGTCGAGCTCGTCGACGGACCAGCGGTGCAGACTGGCGTAGCCGCCCTCGGCGGGGGCTTTGTGGTGTTCGGCCGCCCAGCTCTGGAATCGGGTGACTGCGGCGGCCGCGACGCGGTCGGGGCCGGGCTGCCACAGGGGGGCTTCGTCGGCTGCTGAGGTCATGGGGGCGGCTCCCTGGCTGTAGCGGGTACGCGGAGTGTGCGCAGGTCGCGCGCACGTGCGGGGGTGTGCGCGTGAGGCGACGTCACGGACGATGCCATGTGATCGTCTTTCGCACCAGGGTTGTCCGGACATGGTTCCCTGTCCGGTTATGTGCTCCCGCCGCGTCCGGTGCCGGGTGAACGGAAGTTGAACGGCCCTTGCTCGCGGCCGGGCGGGTGGCAGGCTGAGCTGCATGAACGGTCGTGACCTGGTGGGCTCGGTGAAGCTGGTGGGTTCGAGGCGGGGGCTTCGCGCGGTGGGCTCGGCCTGGCGCCGGGCACGCGAGGACGCGCGGGCGCTGCCGGGGCGCGGGCCGGAGCGGGCGCGGGTGCCGGGTCCGGTGACGGGGGCGGAGCCGGGGCCCGGGGGCGGGGTGGTGCGGTTCGCCCGTTCGGAGCTGCGGATTCGGGTGGCGGTCGGCGGGGCGGTGTTCTGGGGGTGGGACGGGGCGGAGCCGGGGCATTCGTCCGCGCTGGAAGGGGAGGCGCCCGCCGCGGATTCGCGGGTGGTGCTGGAGCCGGGTACGGATGGGGGCTGGCAGGTGGTGGCGGAGCGGCTGACCGTCACGGTGTCGCGCCACGGGGCGGTGGAGCTGCGGACGCCGGGCGGGGTGGTGCTGCGCCGGGAGCTGCCGCCGCGCTGGTGGGAGCCGGTGGCGGGCGGGGACGCGCGGTGGGTGCAGCGTTCGGAGGTTCCGGCGGACGCGCGGTTCTTCGGGCTGGGCGGTCCGGCGGCGGGGCCTCGGCTGCGGGACGGGGTGTACGCGCTGGGGAACACGGTCCCGGGCGGGCGCTCCGGACCGGTGGACGGTCCGCCGTATCCGACGATGCCGGTGCAGCTGGTGGTGGCGGACGCGGGGACGCACCTGGTCTTCTACGACAACTGCCGGCCGGGCCGGGTCTCGTTGCGGGAGGGGCAGGAGGGCGCGGGGTCCGGGCACGACCGGCGGGGCGCTTCGGAGGTGCGGGTGGACGGCGGGCCGCTGCGCTGCTGGGCGGTGGCCGGTACGCCGGCCCGGGTGCTGGCCGGGTGGTCGTCGCTGACGGGGGCGGCCCCTGCGCCGGCCTGGGCCCGGGGTGTCCGGGGCGGGAGGGGCCCGGCGGCGACGGGCTGGCCGGGGCTGCGGGCGTCGTTGGCGCGGGTACTGGGGCTCGGGCTGTGCGGGGTGCCGTACTCGGGGTCCGACGTGGGCGGGTTCGACGGGTCGCCGTCGCCCGAGCTGTATCTGCGGTGGTTGCAGCTGGGGGCGTATCTGCCGCTGTTCCGTACGCACGCGGCGATCGACGCCGGGCGCCGTGAGCCGTGGGAGTCCGGGGCCGAGGTGCTGGCGGCCGCGCGTGAGGTGTTGCTGGAGCGGGAGCGGTTGCGGCCGTACTGGGTGACCCTGGAGCGGCTGGCGGCTCTGACCGGCGCGCCGTGCGTACGGCCCCTGTGGTGGGCCTGGCCCGGGGACCGGGCGCTGCGGGACTGCGAGGACGCCTTCCTGCTCGGTGACGCCTTGCTGGTGGCGCCCGTGCTGGAGCCTGGGGTGGTGCGGCGGGCGGTGCGGCTGCCGCCGGGGCGCTGGTACGACACGGTGAGCGGGGCGGTGTACCAGGGACCGGGGCGGGTGGTGGTGGAGGCGCCGCTGTCCCGGGTGCCGGTGCTGGCCCGGGCGGGGGCGGTGATTCCGGTGCGGGGTGCGGGCGGCGGCCCGGAGCTGGAGGTGTGGGCGCCGGTGGCGGGGCGCCCGGGTGGCGGGACGGTGGTCCGGGAGGCGGGGGACGGCCGGGCGCCGGTGGAGGTCGAGCGGTACACGTCCCGGCTGGAGGACGGGCGCGTCGTGGTGGAGCGGGACGGCGGGGCGGTGAACTGCCCGGTCCGGGTACGGGGTGCGCACGATCAGCGATAGCGGCCGGCGAACCAGCGGTGAACGGCCTCGGTGCGGAGGGGGAAGGCGAGCGTGGCCGGGGCCGTGAGCAGGGTGTGGCCGGACGTCACACCGGTGAGGGCCGACAGCGAGGCCGTGAACAGCCCGGTCCGGGTACGGGGCGCGCACGATCAGCGATAGCGGCCGACGAACCAGCGGTGAACGGCCTCGGTGCGGAGGGGGAAGGCGAGCGTGACCGGAGCCGTGAGCAAGGTGTGGCCGGACGTCACACCGGTGAGGGCCGACAGCGAGGCCGTGGACGGCCCGGTCCGGGTGCGGGGTGCGCACGATCAGCAGTAGCGGCCGGCGAACCAGCGGTGAACGGCCTCGGTATGACCGGACGTCTCGTCGGTGGGAGCCGACAGCGGGGCGGCGAACTGCCCGGCCCTGGTATGGGGTACGCAGGATCAGCGGTAGCGGCCGGCGAACCAGCGGTGGACGGCCTCGGTGTGGAGGGGGAAGGCGAGCGTGGCGGGGGACGTGAGCAGGGTGTGGCCGGACGTCTCGGCGGTGGGGGCGGACGGGGGGAGCGCGGCGGCCGGGCGGGCGGGGAGCAGTCCGAAGAGGAGCAGGTGTCCGGCGGGTGAGCTGAGGGCGTCGGCGAGGCGGACGTCCTCGGGGCGTGCCTCGATGCGGGTCTCCTCGCGCAGTTCGCGTACGACGGCGTGCCGCCAGTCCTCGGCGTGGTCGATGAAGCCGCCGGGGAGGGCGAGGCCGCCGCGTGCGGGTTCGATGGTGCGGGTGGTGACGACGAGGCCGGTGGGGCCGTCGTCGGTGACGGGGAGCAGGGCGACGGCGACCGGGAGCGGATTGCGGTAGGCGGTCTCGCCGCAGGCGGCGCAGGTGCGGGGCCAGGTGTCGGGGGCCGGGAGGCCGGTGTAGGCGGCTCCGCAGGCGGGGCAGTGGGAGAACGTCACGGGCTGCTCCGTTTCTCGCGGGGCCGGGCCGGCGCTCGTGGTGACCGGGCGTGGAACCGGTGGCGGACCCGCGCGGACTGTACCGGATCGCCTTCGCGGCGGGCACGGACCATGGAGGATGTGCTCATGACAGCCCTCGCGACCGCTTTCCGTGCCCTGGCGTCCACCGCCGCCGCCCTGCTCGCCGTGACCCTGACCGCCCCGGTGGCGCGGGCGGAGTCCGAGCCCAAGGCGCCCCGGGAGTTCGTCTCGCTGCGTTCGGTTGATCCCACGATCATCCAGGAGATGCGCTACGCCACCGCCCACGACTTCATGGGTGAGCCCGTGGACGGCTACCGGCAGCCCCTGTGCATCCTGACCCGGCTGGCCGCCGAGGCCCTGCACCGCGCGCAGCTCCGGCTGCTGCGGCTGGGTTACTCGCTGAAGGTGTACGACTGCTACCGCCCGCAGCGGGCCGTCGACCACTTCGTGCGGTGGGCGAAGGATCCGGACGACGAGGCGATGAAGGGCGAGTTCTATCCCCGGGTCGACAAGTCCCGCCTCTTCGCCGACGGTTACATCGCGGAGAAGTCCGGGCACAGCCGGGGAAGCACCGTGGACCTGACGCTCGTGCGGCTGCCTGCCCTGCCGGCCAGGCCGTACCGCCCGGGCGAGGAACTGGTGCCGTGCTACGCGCCGCAGGGCGACCGTTTCCCCGACAACTCGGTGGACATGGGCACGGGTTTCGACTGCTTCGACACGCTCTCGCACACCGATGACCCCCGTATCCAGGGGGTGCAGCGCGCCAACCGGCAGTTCCTGAAGAAGACGCTCACCGAGGCCGGTTTCGTGAACCTGGCCGAGGAATGGTGGCACTACACCTTCCGGCCCGAGGCGTTCCCGGACACCTACTTCGACTTCCCGGTGGCCCGCAGGTCGGTCGCCGGGCACTGAGCCGGCCGGCGCGGCGTAACGGGCGACCGGGAGCACCCCCGTGGCTCCCGGCCGCCCGTCCTCCTCTACGGACGCGGCGCAGCCGTTCCCGGTTGCGGGATCAGCCGTTACGGTGCCCGTATGCCACAGCAGACGTTCGATTCGTATGAAGAGTTCTGGCCGTACTACGTCGCGATGCACTCCCGGGCGGCGACCCGCTGGGTGCATCTCACCGGCACCCTGACGGGCCTCGCCATCAGCGCGTACGGACTGGCGCGCGGCCGGAAGCGGTATCTGGCGGCCCTGCCGCTCATCGGCTACGGCACGGCCTGGCCCGCGCACTTCCTGATCGAGAAGAACAACCCGGCCACCTTCGGCCACCCGGCCTGGTCGCTGCGCGGTGACGCGCAGATGATCCGCATGATGCTGGCCGGGCGCGACCACGAGCTGGCGCGGACCGCCGAGAAGTGGCTGGCGGAGAACGGCCGGCACATCTAGCTAGGTCGACACCGGCTCGCGCGGGCGGTCCGTGTGGGCCAGGGCGTGTTCGACCACGGCCACCAGCACATCACGTGCCGAGGCCCGGTCCCGCGCGTCGCACATCAGGAGCGGCACCCGCGGGTCCAGGTCGAGCGCCGCGCGTACCGTCGCCTCCGGGAAGACTTCCGCGCCCTCGAAGCAGTTGACGGCGACGGCGAACGGGATCTCGCGGCGCTCGAAGTAGTCGACGGCCGCGAAGCAGTCGGCCAGGCGGCGGGTGTCCGCGAGCACGACCGCGCCCAGGGCGCCCTGTGCCAGCTCGTCCCAGAGGAACCAGAACCGGTCCTGCCCCGGTGTGCCGAAGAGGTACAGCACCAGGTCCTCGCGGAGCGTGATCCGCCCGAAGTCCATGGCCACGGTCGTCGTCGTCTTCGCCTCGACGCCCTCCAGATCGTCCACCGGGCGGCCGGCCTCGGTCAGCCGTTCCTCCGTGCGCAGCGGCCGGATCTCGCTGACCGCGCCCACGAGCGTCGTCTTGCCCACTCCGAAGCCGCCCGCCACCAGGATCTTGAGGGTGACGGGCTCCACGGGCCGCCTGCTGCGGCTAGAGCGCCCGAAGGCCATTGATCACCTCACGGAGAATGTTCACGTCCGGCAGCTCGGCCGGCGGAACGGGTCGGGTCACGTGTACCAGCTCGTCGTCCACGAGGTCGCCCACCAGCACCCGTACCACGCCCACGGGCAGGTCCAGGGACGAGGCGAGCTCGGCGATCGACTGGGGCAGCTCACCGCAGAGTTCGAGGATCTCGACGTGTTCCGGGGAGAGCGTCTGGTCGCTGTCCAGATCGTCGGCCGCGGGCTCGGGCACGACGATCGCGATCAGGTCGAGGCGGTGGCGGGACGCGCTGCCGGTGCGTCCGCGCGTCATCGCGTAGGGGCGGACGACGGGTCCCGCTTCGTCGTCGTACCAGCGTGGGGTCCGCGGTCCTTCCGGGGTCTCCGGGGAGGCGGGCGATACGGCGCTCATGGCGTCCGCTCACCCCCCGGAGGGCCGGCCGGCCGTCCGGGGCGCGTTGGCCAGGTGGCTCCCCACGCGCTTGACCATGAGCGTCATCTCGTACGCCACCTGCCCCACGTCCGAGTCGGATTCGGCGAGGACGGCGAGGCAGCTGCCGTCGCCGGCCGCCGTGACGAAGAGGAACGCCTCGTCGAGCTCCACGACGGTCTGGCGGACCCCGCCCGCGTCGAAGTGGCGGCCGACGCCCTTGGCCAGGCTGTGGAAGCCGGAGGCGACGGCGGCCAGGTGCTCGCCGTCCTCCCGCGTCAGGTCCTTGGACGCGCCGGTGGGCAGCCCGTCGCTGGAGAGCACCAGCGCCTTGCGGATGCTGGCGACGCGCGCGACGAGTTCGTCGAGGAGCCAGTTGAGTTCGCCGGACCCCTGGCCTGCGGAGTCGATCGCGGCGGCGTTCGGTGCGGTCATGGACCGTCCCCTCCCGGAGTGGTTCCTGGTGCGATGTCGCCGGGGCCCGTCGGGTCCTCGGCGTTCTCCCGGCGGCCGCGCTGCCAGCCGCGCTGGAGCGAAGCCATACGGCTGCGTACCTCTTCGGCGTCCCGCTCGGTGTCGTCACCGCTCTCCACCGGGGCGGGCCTCGTCGTGCGGCTGTCCGGTGCCTCGCGCAGCCGCGGCGCGAGGCTGGCCTGCCGGACGCGGCGGGGCAGTCCGCCCACGGTGTCGGGGGCCGGTTCGGGCGTACGCGGCGCGGGCACGGCGGGGGTGTCCACGAGACCGAACGGGTCGCGGTCCTCGGACCCGGGGTGGGCGCGGCCTCCCGCCCCGTTCTCCGCGCGGCCCGCCGCGTCGGTCCGGCGGCCCAGGTCGGTGACCGGCCTGGGCGGGCGGCGCCGGCGGGGCAGTGGCCGGACGCCCTCGGGGTGCAGCGCCCGCACGCCGTCGTCGGGGGCCTGCTGGTGCTGTTCGCGGTCGCCGTCGCGGCGCAGGGCGCGGGCGCGGAAGATGCCGCCGCGTTCGCTCTCGGTGTCCTCCAGGTCGCGTACGCCGTCGAGCACGGCGTCGAGCCCGGGCCCGGCCACCGCTTCGAGGACCGGGTCGCGGGTGAAGTCCAGCGGTTCGTCGCCCTCCAGCTCGACGGGGCCGTTCCGCAGGACCGGGCCGGCCAGACCGGTGGGGACCGGTGAGAGGCCGCCCGGCCGGCCGGTCGCCGGGTCGTCGGACCCGGGCCGCCGGGTGTCGCCGTCCGGCGTGCTGCCGTCGATGGCCTTCTCGGCCCTGCGGTCGAGGCGGAAGCCGGTGCCGTGCGACTCGGGGGCGTCGGTGAGGAGGGCTGCCGGGATGAACACGACGGCGGTGGTGCCGCCGTACGGGGAGGTCTGGAGGGAGACCCGGACGTTCTGCCGCTGGGCGAGCCGGCTGACCACGAAGAGGCCGAGGCGGTCGGTGTCGGACAGCTCGAACTCGGGGGTCTCGGCGAGCCGGAGGTTGGCGTCGAGCAGGGCGTCCGGGGGCATGCCGAGGCCCCGGTCGTGGATCTCCAGGGTGAAGCCGTTGACGACGCGCTCGCCGTGCACCTGGACCGCGGTGTGCGGCGGCGAGAACACCGTGGCGTTCTCCAGGAGCTCGGCGATCAGGTGGGTGAGGTCGGCGACGGCCGGGCCGCCCACCCCGATCCGGGGCAGCCGGCGGACCTCGATGCGTTCGTAGTCCTCGACCTCGGCGACGGCGGCCCGGACCACGTCCATCAGCTGGATCGGCTTGCGCCACTGCCGGGAGGGGGCCGCCCCGGAGAGGATCACCAGGCCCTCGGCGTGCCGGCGCATGCGGGTGGTGAGGTGGTCGAGGCGGAAGAGGTCGGCGAGTTCGTCGGTGTTCTCGGTGCGGCGCTCCATGGTGTCCAGGAGCGTGAGCTGGCGGTGGAGCAGGACCTGGTTGCGGCGGGCGAGGTTGACGAAGACCTCGGAGACGCCGCGGCGCATGTCGGCCTGTTTCACGGCGGCCTCGACGGCGGCGCGTTGAAGGGTGTTGAGGGCCTGGCCGACCTGGCCGATCTCGTCGCGCTCGTACTGGAGGTGCGGGGACTCGGTCTCCACGTCGACCGGTTCGCCGGCGGCGAGGCGGCGCATCACGCTCGGCAGGCGGACGCCGGCGACCTCGTGGGCGTCCTTGCGGAGCTGGGTGAGGTCGCGGACGAGTTCGCGGCCGATGCGCACGGAGACGAAGACGGAGACGACGAGGGCGAGGAAGCCGAGGACGCCGGCGATGCCCGCCTTGATCAGGATGCCGTAGCCGGCGGGTTTGCCGCGGTCCTTGAAGCGGTTGTTCATCTCCGTCGAGTCGTTGGCCAGCCGTTCCAGGGCGGCCGGGGCGACCTCCTGCCAGCGGGCGGCGTCGGCGGTGCGCGGGCCGGTGGTGGGGCCCCGGGCGATGATCCGGTCCTCGGCGGAGCGCAGGGGTTCGCTGTCCGGGCCCTGCCAGTACTCCTGGACGCGGCGGCGTTCGGCGGCGGGGAGGAGGTCGAGATTGGTCTCGTAGAGGAGGCCGCGCTGGGCGACGAGGTCGGATATCTGGCGGAGTTCGGGGGCGGTGAGGCGGCCGGCCAGGAGTCCGGAGGCGAGCAGGGCGTCTTCCCGGGAGAGCATTTCGCGGGCGCGGGACAGGCCGGTCAGCGCGCGGACCTGGCGGTCCATGGAGACGTTCTCCATGGTGTGCAGGCCGGCCAGGAATCGGTAGCAGGGGTCGATCAGGCGGTTGTAGTAGGCCATCGCCTTGAGCCGCCCGATGGTGCGCTTGTCGACGGACTCGCGCAGGGCGTCGAGTCCGTCGACGGCGCCGAGTATCGAACCGAGCTGGGTTTCCGCGGTCGCGCCGAGGGCGTCGCGGATGTCCTTCTGCCCGGCGTTCTCGCGGACCCGGGCCACGACGCGGTCGGTGACGGCACGCTGCCGGCGCAGTATGGGCAGGGCGTCGGACGCGCGTGGATCGGCGAGGAAGACGAGGGTCTGACGGCGTTCGTCCTGGATGACCCGGACGGTGTCCTCCAGGGGATGGCCCACCTTTTCCACCACGGTGCTCGCACCGAGCAGTTTCCCGGCTTCGCGCCCGGTGAGATAGGTGGCGAATCCCCAGAGGGCGGTGAGCGATACGAGGGGCACCACGAGCAAGGCCACGATCTTCCTGCGGATGGACTTTCCGCGAAAGCGCATGGCCTCCCCCAGGTCATCCCCGCGGGACCGGGGACGGGTTTCGTCAACAAACGGCGCGAGCCTACTACCGACAGACAGGCAACTCGAAGGGGTGTCCGGACGATTTTCGGCCGCCTTGCCGGTAGTTGACGATGTCATGTTCCGGTATTCCGGGAGATGGAATTCACGAAAGTGACAGAAGAGGCCCTGGGGCGTGGCAGGTTCCTTCACGTCCCGGTTGGCTGGAATTCTTCGTTTCGTGACGGCTGTGAGGAATCTTCACCCCTGACCACTCGTCTGTCTGTACGGGGGTATGAGGGCTGGCGGGACACGCTCGGGCGGACGGGACGGACCGGCCGTGTGGAAAGGGTGTATGCCGGGCAGCAACCCTGAAGTCGGACAGCGGTGGGAGTGAACGGCCTTGGACACACAGGAGCGTGGGGGCGCGGTGGAGCCGACGGGGGAAGCGGGCGCGCCGGGGCGGCCGCCACTGTGGGTGGAGGAGCCGGCCACGCGCCGGCGCATGCCCGATCCGGTGCGCACGGCGGCGGTGCGGGCGGTGCTGGTCATGTCGTTGACGATGATTCTGGCGATGGTGGCGTTCCTCACCGCGCTGGCCGGGTCCTGGCTCTCGTTCCCGATGGTGCTGAGCGGGGTGGCGAGCACGGTGGTCGCGACCTGGGCGGTGCTGGACGTCTGGATCACCCGTCAGGTGTGGAACCAGCGCAACGGTGTGGTCTCCGAGCCCAGCAGCTCGGCGCGGCAGCTGCGCCGCGAGCGGCGCAGGGCACGGCGTGAGGCCCGCGCCGCGCGACGCGACGCGGCGCGGATAGGCCGCCGGGGCGCCGACCGCCTGTCCCGGGCCTGACGGCGCCCGGCGGCCTCAGCGGCTGCGCGTCTCCTCGGCCGTCTCGGACGCGTCCGGCGTCCGGGGCGCCGGGGCGCCGCGCTTGAACATGCGGGTCGCGGTGATCTCGCCGTGCACCGTCTCGCTGCCGGGGTCCTGCTGGGGCAGCCCGGGGCGCAGGTGCTCCTCGACGCTGATGTACTTCAGCCCGGCGCGCAGGTCCGCGTCGTTGCGCAGTCGGATGACGAGCGGGAACTCCGCGAGGGCCGTCGTGTCGAACAGGCCGGTGGTGTACAGCAGTTGTACGCCGAGCGCGTCGGCCACCGCCCGCTGGAGCTCCAGCAGATACGTGGCGTTGGCGCGGCCGATCGGGTTGTCCAGGAAGAGCGTGCCCGCGTGCCGGTGCTGTGCGCGGTCGCGCCCCCGGTCGTTGCTGCGCAGGGCGGCCATCGTGCAGTACAGGGCGATGGCGGCGGTGAGCAGCTGTCCGCCGGAGAAGACGTCGCCCATCTGTCCGACCGGCACGCGCTCGGCGCGCAGCACGG
The DNA here is from genome assembly GCF_007096885.1 of Streptomyces sp. 130. Lineage (GTDB taxonomy): Bacteria > Actinomycetota > Actinomycetes > Streptomycetales > Streptomycetaceae > Streptomyces. Next base: position 15,514 of record NZ_VJNO01000030.1, read on the forward strand.
CGTCCGGCTTGAGGATCTCGACGGCGACGCCCTTGGGTTCCAGGGCCGCCCGGACCCCGCGCAGGAGCAGGGACATGCCGTCGCGTCGCAGGTCGGAGTTCTTCCGGAGGGCCGCTCTCGTCGCCTCGTCGATGACCTCGCCGAGCCGTTCGGTGAGGGTGGTCTGGTCGGGCTCTTCGAAGCGGATGCGGAGGAATTCCTGCCCGGACCACTCCCCCAGGCCCTCGGGGAGCCGGGAGAGCCGCTGGGCCGAGCGGAGGGTGGTGAGCGCTGACTCGACCAGGCCGCGCAGCCGGTCCACGATGGAGTCGCGGTTGCGTTCCAGCTGGGCCAGCTCGTCGGTGAGGACGCGCAGCCGGGGCGCGAAGGCCGCGGCCCACTTCTCGGCGTGCTCGGGGAGCGCGGCGGCGGGCAGCTCACGGATCTGCTGCCGGGCCGGGGTGCGGACCTGTTCGTAGCGGGTGGAGTTGGCGTGCCGTACGAGGACGTCGCTCGCCTCCCGGACGGCGGCTTCGGCGGCGGAGAGGTCGGCGGCGCAGCCGCGCAGGGAGCGGCGCGCCTCGGCGGCGGACTGCCGGGCCTCCTCCAGGCTGCCCGGGTACGGCTCGGGGGCCTCCGGGTCGTCCTCGGCGCCGTGGTCCCTGAGCAGGTCGCGCAGCAGGGCGGCCGTCTCGTCGAATCCGCCGGCCGCGTCCTCGGCGGCGCGGTGGGCGTGCAGCAGCTCGGCGTGGGCGGCCCGGGCGGTGTCCAGCGCGGCGGTGGCCGCGGCCAGCTCGGCGGTGGCGGTACGCAGCAGGGCCTGGGCCTGCTCGGCGTCGGCGGGCACCTGGTCGTCGGGCAGTTCGGTGTGCAGGCTCTCGCCGTCGGCGGGTGCCAGGCGTTCGGCCTCGCCGCGCAGCCGGCCCAGCTGCTCGCTGGCGGCGGAGGCCCGGGTCTCCAGGAGCTGGACGAGTGATTCGGCGCGGGCGGCCGCGGCCTGCCGGGACGGGCCGTCGGCGCCGTCGGTGCCCTCCAGGAGCTGGGCGGCCCGGGTGCGGACCTTGTTGGTGAGGCGGTCCAGTTCGGCGAGGGCGGCGCTCTCGTCGCTCTCGGCGCGGGCCTGCTCGGCGCGCAGGTCGGCGCCGACGCCCACCTTCTCGTACAGCTGGGACGCCGCCCGGTACGCCTCGCGCAGGGCGGGCAGCGCCTGGCGGGGGGCGTCCTCGCCGAGGTCGGGGAGGTGTTCGGGGGCGCCGGCGATCTCGGCGCGTTCGGCGCGCAGGGCTCGGGCGGTGCGGCGGGCGTCGTCGGCGGCGCGCTGGGCGGCGCGGCGGTCCTCGTCGGCGGCCCGGGCGCGCTCCAGGTAAACGGTGGCGCGGGCCTCGCTCTCCGCCGCCTCGTCGGTCAGTTCGCGCAGCTTGGCCTGCCAGCCGGCCCGTTCGCGCAGCCGGAAGGCGAGTCCGGCGAGCGCGTCGGCGGCCCGGCGGGCGCGCTGGGCGGCCTCCTGGCGCTCCTCGCGGACGCGGGCGGTGTCGGCGGCGGCCTCGTCGGCCTCGGCGCGGACCGTGCGGGCCTCGGCGAGGACGGCCTCGGCGGTCTCGGCGGCGGCGCGGGCGGTGCCGGCCGCTTCGGCGAGCTCGGCGAGCATGCCGGGCGGGCAGTCGGCGCGCCAGGAGCCGATGCGGGCGGCGAGGGCGCGGTCGGCGCCGAGGCGGGCGGCGAGCACCCGGATGTCCTCGTCGCGGGCGGCGGCGCGGCTGCGCAGGGCCTGGCGCTCCTCGTCGGCGGCGTGTTCGTCGTGCATGGCCGGGTTCGGCGGTACGAGGAAGACGTCTTCGGTGGCGCCGGGCGCACCGGGGCCGGGCACGGGGGCGAGGAGGGCGGCGGCGGTGCCGACGGCGACGGCGGACCGGGGCAGCAGGGCGGCGGCGCCGAGGACGTCGCGGGCGCGGGCGTGCGCGTCGGGGTCGGTGATGACGACGCCGTCGACGAGCTCGGGCCGGGCGGCGAGGACGGCGGCGTGGTCGGCGGGGTCGACGGCCTGGGCGAGGTAGCGCCAGCCGGGGAGGGCGGGGATGCCCTGTTCGCCGAGGTATTCCACGGTGGCCAGGACGTCCGGGCTCGGCGGGAGGAGGCCGCCGTCGCCGAGGGCGCCCAGGATGCGGGCGTCGTCGGCGGCGGCGGTGCGCAGTTCGAACAGGCGGCGTTCGGCGGTGGCGACGTTCCGGTCGAGCAGGTCGCGCAGTTCGTCGGCGCCGCGGTCGAACTCGTCGGCGGTGAGGGGCTGTCCGCCGGGGTGGGCGGTGGGGTCCGGGCCGGTGCTGTCGTCGGGCCGCTGCCGGTCGTCGGACGCGGGCTCCGGGTCGGGCGCGGCGGACTGGCGGGGCCGGGGGACGGCGCCGGTCCGGGCGCCGGGCAGCCCCAGCAGCTCGGCGAGGCGCGGTTCGGCGGCGATCGCCTCGGCGGCCCTCAGCTCCGCCTCGTACGCCTGCTCGGCGGCGCGGGCGGCGTCGGCGGCGCGGGCGGCGGCCAGTTCGGCGCGGGACTCGTCGGCGGTGGCCTGGCGGGCCCGGTCGGCGGCGGCCCCGGCGGCCTCGCGCGCGGTGTCCCAGGCGGCCACGGCGGCCTGTTCGGCGTCGTTGGCGGCGAGGGCGGCCCTGGCGGGGTCGGCGTGCGGCGCGGTGTCGTCCAGCCAGCCGGCCCGGACGGCTTCGGCGGTCTCCTGCTCGACCTCGGCCAGGCGCTGGCGCAGGTGGCCGGCCTCGCTGCGGGCGCGCTGGGCCTCGGTGGCGGCGGTGGTGGCGTCCCGGTGCGCGGCCTCTCCGGCGCTCTGCAGGGCGACGGAGCGCTCCTCCTCCTCGTTGGCCCGGCTCTCGCCCGCCTCGGCGGCGGTGTGCAGGGCGCGTACGAGGTCGGCGGCGGCGCTCGCGCGGGCGGCGAGGGCGGGGGCGGCGTCGCGCTCGGCCTCCCGGATCGCGGCGGCGACGCGGGCGGAGCGGTCGGCGGCCGCGCGGTGGCGCAGGACGGCCTCGGCGGCCTGCCAGGCGGCGTGCAGGGTGCGGGCGTCGGCCAGTTCGCGGCGCTGGGCGGCGGCGCTCTTCTCGGCGGCGGTGAGCGCCAGCGAGGCGTGCCGGTAGGCGAGTTCGGCGGCGATGAGGGCGCGGCGCCCGCGGGTCTCCTCGGCGCCGGTGACGGTGTGGGCGGCGGCGGTGACCTGGTGGGCGAGCTCGGCGGCCCGGCCGCGCTCCTCGCCTGCGCGGGCGGAGAGGCGGCGGGCGAGGGTGCGGGTGCGGCGCTCGGAGCCGGCGTGGATGTCGCGGGCGCGGGCGCGGGCCTGGGCGGCCTCGACGATGCGGCCGAGGAGGTCCGCGGAGCCGGCGGTGAAGTCGCGTTCGGCGGTGAGCTCGGCGCGGCGGCCGAGCTTGTTGCCGAAGCCGCTGACGAGGTCGGCGAGGCCGTCCGTGTCGCGGGTGTCGGTGACGGCGCGCAGCAGCAGGTCGGTGAAGTCGGAGTCCTTCTTGACCGCGAAGAGGCCGGCCGCCTCGCCCTCGTCGGCGTTCATCTCGCGCTGGTAGCGGAAGAGTTCGGGGTCGAGGCCCAGGTCGCCCAGGTGCTCGTTCCAGCGGTCGTGGATCTCCTCCCAGTGCACGTCGAGGTGCTGGTAGAACTTCCCGGCCTCGGTGAGCGCGTCGCGGAAGCCCTTCATGGTGCGGCGGCGGCCGCGGGCGCCGGAGACCCCTTCGGCCGGGCGGCCGACCGCGGTGGACTCGGCGACGGGCAGCGAGTCGAGGCCGAGTCCGGGGCCGGGCCGGAACGAATACCACGCCTCGGCGAACTTGCGGGGGTCGTTGGAGACCTGGCGTCCGCGCCACTCGCTGACCTTGCCGACGACCACGCACTCGCCGGTCAGTGTGTGCTGCCACTCCAGGGCGACGTGGCCGCAGTCGTCGGCGAGCAGGAACTTGCGCAGCACCCCGGAGCTGGCGCCGCCGAGGGTGTTGCGGTGGCCGGGGAGCATCACCGAGAAGATCAGCTTGAGCAGGACGGACTTGCCGCCGCCGTTCTCCAGGAAGAGGACACCGGCGGGGGCGGGCCGGCGCGGCGGGCCGACCGGCTCCTCCTCGAAGAACTCCGCCTGCGCCGGGGCGGGGCGGGGCACGGGCTCGCCGACTCCGCGCAGGTCGAGCACGGTGTCGGCGTAGCGTGCGCCGGCCGGTCCGATGGAGTAGAGGCGGACCCGGGACAGCTCGTACATGGCGGCGGACTCTCGTCGTTCTGGGAGCGGGGGGGAGGCGGCGGTGGCGGGCGGCGGTCAGCCGTGGAACGGCAGGCCGGCGTCGGCCACGAGTTCCAGGTCGTCGGGGTCCGGGGGCGGCAGCAGCGTGGCGCTTCCGTCGGTGACGGGGACGACGCCCAGCTCCAGGAGCTCCGCCATGGCGGCGCTGCCGGCCATGTCGCGGACCTGGAGCTGGTAGCGGGCGGTGGTGCGGTACGTGCCCCCGGCGTCGTCGCCGGTGCGCTGGAGGAAGCCGGAGTCGGTGAGGAAGGCGACGGCCTTGCCGATGATGCCGGTGGTGGATCCGGCGAGTCGGCGGGCGTCCTTGGTGGCCCCGGTGGCGCTGCGCCGGGCGTAGACGCGCCAGCCGGCCTCCAGGCCCGGGGCGTCGCTGGCCGGGTCGGTGTTGTCGCCCTGCTCCTCGGCGCGCTCCTCCAGGCGGTCGCACGCCTGGCGTACGAAGGCGTCGACGCCGTTGACCGTGATCCGGCCGATGTAGGCGTCGTCGGCGAGGTCCTCGGGGCGCGGGAAGGCCATGGCGGCGACGGCGAGGTGGGCGAGGCCGTGCAGGAAGCGGTCGGCGCTGTCCGAGGAGGCGCGGCGCGCGTAGTCGCCCATGCGGACGGCGAAGACGGAGTCCTCGCCCGCCGTGACGGCCATGCCGGCCCGGGGGGACACCTCCAGGACGATGAGGCCGAGCCCGGTGGCGACGGCGTCGGCGAGCCGGGCGAAGGCGGGGTCCTCCCGGTAGCGGCGCAGCAGTTCGGCGTACTCCGCGTCGCGGGCGGGGAGCAGCTTGGGCTGGAGGCCGAAGGCGACGAGCCGGGCGGCGTCGGCCGCGTCGGCCGGGGTGACGGCGGCGGGTGCGGGCGCCGGGCGGTCGGGCTCGTAGGCGGGGGCGGGCCGGTCGGCGGGCTCGCTCCACGCGTCGGCGTGCTCTGCGCGGGGGTCGCTCACGACACTGGCTCCTCGGTGCGGAAGGTGCTGCGGAAGATACGGAAGGGGGCTGCGGGCGGCCGGGCTGTCACGGCGCCTCCGTGCGGTCGGCCGCCATGCCGGCCGCGTCGAGGAGGGCGGTGCCGACGATGAGGTCGGCGCCGCCGAACTCCTCGTCGTCGAGCGGGGTGCCGTCGTCCACGGAGAAGAGCAGGCGGCGTTCGCCCTGGCGGTAGGCGGTGCCGACCGGGGGGCTCGCGGCGTGCACGGCGAGCAGGGCGACCAGGTAGGGGAGGTCGGGGTCGCGGCGGCGGGCGTCGGCGAGGAGGCCGGAGAGCCGGCGCGGCGCGTCGTGCTCCAGGTCGAGCAGCTCCATGGCGGCGGCCAGCTGCTCCTCGCTGAAGCGGCTGTCGTCCGGTGTGGCGATCAGGTCCGGCTCGGGCATCTCGGCGCCGAGGTGTTCGCGGGCCGGGGGCGGGCTCAGGAGCAGGTCGACCAGGTCGCCCACGCGGACGGAGACCGGGGTGCGCAGGCCGGTGCCGTGGGCGAAGAAGGCGTCGGTGGCGCGGCTCGCCTGCTCGACCGGGAGCGGCAGCAGCGGGCCGAGGAGCTGCCCGTAGAGGTCGAGTCCGGTGCGGGCGGCGGGCGCGGCGAAGGCCTGGCGGTCCTGCTCGGCGCGGAAGAGCGGGCCGGCCTCCAGGAGCCGGGACTGGAGCTGGGTGTGGCGGCGGATGCAGTCCTTGACGATGTCGACCAGCTCGGCGGCGCGGCGCTTGTGCTCGGGGTCCTCGGCCTCGTCGCGGGCCTTGCGGATGTTGGTGAGGATCGCGTTCTCGTGGCGGTAGCGGTCGGCGACGTGGTCCAGGGCCTCGGCGATCATGTCGGGCACGGCGTTGAGCCAGTCGACCGCGCGGACGTTGCGCCGGGTGGCGTCGAGGGTCTTGCGCAGCGTCTCCGCGTACTGCACGGTCCGGTAGCGGGCCTGTTCGGCGGCGAGCTGGGCGTCGGCGAGGCGGCCCCGGCTGATCAGGACCTCCAGCTTGACCTCGGCGGCGATCTGGGCGCTGGTGACGTCCGTGTCGAGGGCGCCGACCAGGACGTTGACCGCTTCGTCGGTGGCCCTGAGGTAGACGGTGCCGCCGTGCCCGGGGACCTCCTCGATCAGCTTGAAGTCGTAGTCGCGGCGGACGTAGACGCCGTCGGGCCCGAAGGTCCCGTAGACCGCGCGGAAGCCTCGGTCCACGCTGCCGACGTTGATCAGGTTCTCCAGGACCCAGCGGGCGACCCGTTCGTGCTCGGCGGCGGGGCGGGAGGGGGCCTGGGCGGCGACGCGCGGGAGGAGCCTGGTCACTATCTGGTCGTGGTCCGCGCCGGTGTCGAAGTCCATGTTGAGCGTGACGTGGTCGATCGCGGCGAGCGCGACCTCGGCCATCGCGTAGCCGCCGTACTCACCGGCGAGGTTCGCCTTGCGCACGTCCAGGTCGTGCAGCGGCGCCGTGCAGGCGAGCGCGCGCAGCCGCCGCGACAGCCCCTCGTCGGCGGCCGGGCCCGGTGCGGGCCGCGGCCCCGCGCTGAGCTGGGGCGCGGCGTTGTCCGTGTAGGCAGGCGAAGTCACGGTGCACAGATTAGGTCCTCGCACTGACAACGGTCGAAACGGCGCAGAAGGGCCGCTCCCGGCGGACCGGTCAGGCCCCCGCGCTCCCCCCGCCCGGCGCCCCGTGGCCGCCGCCCCCGGGCGTACGCAGCACCAGCACGTCGCCCGCTCCGGCGTCCGCGCTGTCGCAGGCGGCCAGCTCGGTGCGGCCACCGCCGGCGCGTTCGATGTGCTGGCTGCCGAGGGCGCCCGGTTCACCGCCCGCCATGCCGTACGGGGGCACCCGGCGGTGTCCGGTGAGCAGGGCGAGGGTGACCGGTTCGAGGAAGCGGATGCGGCGCTCGACTCCGCAGCCGCCCCGGTGCCGGCCCGCTCCCCCGCTGCCCTCGCGCACCCGGAAGCTCTCCAGCAGGACCGGGTAGCGCCATTCCAGGATCTCGGGGTCGGTGAGCCGGGAGTTGGTCATGTGGGTCTGGACGGCGTCGGTGCCGTCGAAGTCCTCGCCCGCGCCGGAGCCGCTGGCGACGGTCTCGTAGTACTGCACCCGGTCGTTGCCGAAGGTCAGGTTGTTCATGGTGCCGGACCCCTCGGCCTGGATTCCGAGGGCCGCGTACAGCGCGCCGGTCACCGCCTGCGAGGTCTCGACGTTGCCGGCGACGGTGGCGGCGGGCGGGACGGGCGCCAGCATGGAGCCCTCCGGGACCCGGATCTCCAGCGGTTTCAGGCAGCCGCTGTTGAGCGGGATGTCGTCGGCGACCAGGGTCCGGAAGACGTACAGCACGGCGGCCATGACCACGGACTTCGGGGCGTTGAGATTGCCCTCCTGCTGCGGGGACGTACCGGTGAAGTCGATGACGGCGCCGCGGGCCTCGCGGTCGACGGTGACGGTCACCTCGATGACGGCGCCGTTGTCCGTCTCGTAGCGGTAGTGGCCGTCACCGAGTCCGGCGACGATGCGGCGCACCGACTCCTCGGCGTTGTCCTGCACGTGGCCCATGTAGGCGTCCACGACCTCGGTGCCGAACTGTGCCGTCACGGCGCGCAGTTCGGCGATCCCCTTCTCGTTGGCGGCGATCTGGGCGCGCAGGTCGGCGAGGTTGGTGTCCGGGTCGCGGGAGGGGTACGGGGCGGCGGTGAGGTGCTCGCGGGTGGCGTCCTCGCGGAAGGCGCCGTCCCGGACCAGGAGCCAGTTGTCGAAGAGGACGCCCTCCTCGTCCACGGTCCGGCTGAAGGCGGGCATGGAGCCGGGGGTGATGCCGCCGATCTCGGCGTGGTGGCCGCGCGAGGCCACCAGGAACCGCAGCTCGGGCCCGTCCTCGGTCTCGTCGAACACGGGTGTCACGACGGTGACGTCGGGCAGGTGGGTGCCGCCGTGGTACGGGTCGTTGACGGCGTAGACGTCGCCGGGGCGCAGGGTGCCGGCGTTGCGGCGGAGCACTTCCTTGATCGACTCGCCCATGGAGCCGAGGTGGACGGGGATGTGGGGGGCGTTGGCGATCAGGTTGCCGGCGGCGTCGAACAGGGCGCAGGAGAAGTCGAGGCGTTCCTTGATGTTGACGGAGCGGGCGGTGTTCTCCAGGGTCACGCCCATCTGCTCGGCGATGGACATGAAGAGGTTGTTGAAGACCTCCAGCATCACCGGGTCGACCCGGGTGCCGACGGCCTGCCGGGCGGGGCGCGGGCGGGCGCGGGTGAGGACGAGGTGCCCGGTGGCGGCGAGTTCGGCCTGCCATCCGGGGTCCACGACGGTGGTGGCGTCGGCCTCCGCGACGACGGCGGGGCCGGTGACGACGTCGGTGGCCCGCAGGTCGTCCCGGCGGTGGAGCGGGGCGTCCTGCCAGTGCCCCTCCGCGAACATGCGGGCGGTGTCGTGCGGGCGGGGTGCGGTGGGGGCGCCCCCGTCGCGGGCGGCCGGCCGGATCGCGGCGTGGCCGCCGGCGGTCCCGGTGGCCTCGACGGAGACGGTCTCCACGACGAGCCCCCGGTCGGCCGTGAATCCGTAGCGGGCGCGGTGTTCGCGGGTGAAGGCGTCGGCCATGGCGGCGGCCGTGTCCAGGGCGACGGGCAGGCTCGCGTCGGTGCCCTCGTAGCGCAGCAGGACCCGGGCGCGGGTGGTGATGGCGTCGGCGGGCACTCCGTCCGCGCGCAGGTCGGCCCGCGTGCGGGCGGCGAGTTCGTCGCACAGTTCGCGCACCCTGGCCTCGGAGTCCGTGTCCAGGGCGGCTTCGAAGGACTGCTCGCGCATGGCGGTGGCGTCGGCGAGCCCGATGCCGTACGCGGACAGCACACCGGCCAGCGGCGGGACGAGGACGGTGTCGATGCCTAGGGCGTCGGCGACGGCGCAGACGGCCTGTCCGCCGGCGCCCCCGAAGCCGGTGAGGGCGTAGCGGGTGATGTCGTGGCCGCGCTGTACGGAGATCTTCTTGACGGCGCCGGCCATGGCGAGGACCGCGATCTCCAGGAAGCCGGCCGCGGTCTCGGCCGCCGTCCGCTTGGTGCCGGTGGCCCGGGCGACCTCCTCGGCCAGCTCCTCGAAGCGCTCGCGCACGATGTCCGCGTCGAGGGGCTGGTCGCCGTCCGGCCCGAAGACGGCGGGGAAGTGGGCGGGGCGGATGCGGCCCAGCATGACCTGGGCGTCGGTGACGGTCAGCGGGCCGCCCCGGCGGTAGCAGGCGGGGCCCGGGTCCGCGCCGGCGGAGTCGGGGCCGACCCGGTAGCGCCGGCCGTCGAAGTGGAGGACGGAGCCGCCGCCGGCCGCGACGGTGTGGATGTTCATCATGGGGACGCGCATCCGGGCGCCGGCGACCTCGGTGCCCAGTTCGCGTTCGAACTCGCCCGCGTAGTGGGAGACGTCGGTGGAGGTGCCGCCCATGTCGAAGCCGATGACCCGGTCGTGACCGGCCTGGGCGGAGGTGCGGACCATACCGACGACGCCGCCGGCGGGTCCGGAGAGCACGGCGTCCTTGCCCCGGAAGTGGGCGGCCTCCCGCAGGCCGCCGTTGGACTGCATGAACATCAGCCGGATGCCGGGGAGTTCGGCGGCGACCGAGTCGACGTACCGGCGCAGGATCGGTGAGAGGTAGGCGTCCACGACGGTGGTGTCGCCGCGCGGGACGAGCTTGATCAGCGGGCTGACCTCGTGGGAGCAGCTGATCTGGGTGAAGCCAGCGGCCCGGGCCTCGGCGGCGACCGCCTGCTCGTGGGCCGGGTGGCGGTAGCCGTGCATCAGGACGACGGCCGCGCTGTTCAGCCCGTCGGCGCGGGCTTCGCGCAGGAGGCGGGCGACGGCCTCGCGGTCGAGCGGGGTGACGGTGCGGCCGTGGGCGTCGATGCGCTCGGGGACCTCGATGACCCGGTCGTAGACCGCTTCGGGGAGCAGGATGCGGCGGTCGAAGAGGCGTGGGCGGTTCTGGTACGCGATGCGCAGGGCGTCCCGGAAGCCTTCGGTGATGACCAGGACGGTGGGTTCGCCGCGCCGTTCCAGCAGGGCGTTGGTGGCGACGGTGGTGCCCATCTTGACGGCGGCGACCCGGTCGGCGGGGACCGGCTCGCCGGGTCCGAGCCCGAGCATCAGCCGGATGCCGGCGACGGCGGCGTCGCGGTAGCGGTCCGGGTCGTGCGAGAGGAGTTTGCGGGTGACGAGCCGTCCGTCGGGGCGCCTGCCCACCACGTCGGTGAAGGTGCCGCCACGGTCGATCCAGAACTCCCAGCGCCCGGTCATGCCCCCATACTGGCCCGCCGTCGGGTGATCGCGGAACAGGGCGGGGAGCGGCGCGCCCCCGACGCGCTGTGCTCCCGGGGTGTCCGGCGGTTCAGACCGCCGGGTCCGGGCCGATCCTGCTGCGTACCGCCGACTGGACCTCGGCCTCCTCGGCGGGGTCGGCGGCGAGGCGGCGCAACCGCTCGGCGACGCGCAGGTCACCGGTCTCGGCGTGGCGGGCCGCGACCTCGCGGGTCGTCTCCTCGCAGTCCCACAGGCACTCGACGGCGAACCCGGTGGCGAAGGAGGGGTCGGTGGCGGCGAGGGCCCGGGCGGTCCTGCCGCGCAGGTGCGAGGAGGAGGTCTCCCGGTAGACGTGGCGCAGTACGGGTGCGGCGCAGGTGATGCCGAGCCGCCCGGCGCCGTCCACGAGTGCCCGGAGCCGTGGCGCGTCCGGTCCGTCGCCGCGTACGGCGTCGCGCAGCGCGCCGAGCACCGCGGGGGCGTCCTGCGGGCCGCCGCGTCCGGCCAGCACGCCGGCGGCGGACGCTCCGAGGGCGTCGGGCCGGCGGGCCCAGCGCCGGGCGCGCTCCACGGCGTCCTCGCCGCACATGCGCTCGAAGGCGGCGACGGCGGCGTCGGCGACGGTGCCCCGGGGTTCGGTGGCCGCGGTCTCGATCAGGTCGAGCACGGCGGGGTCGCGGACCTCGGCGGCCAGATAGTGGAGGGCGGCGCAGCGGGCGGCGTCGGGTCCGCTGCGGGCGGCCTCGACGATCTCGGCCCGGTCCTCGGGGCCCGCGACGGCGGCGAGGCAGCGGGCGGCGGGCACGTGGAGGAGGCTGCCGCGCTCAAGACCCTGCCGGGCCCAGTCGAAGACCGCCTGGACGCTCCAGCCGGGCCGGGGGCCGCCGGGGCGCATCTGGCGCTGCCAGCGGTCGAAGGAGCCCTGCTCGGAGGCGGCCCGGACGCGGGCGCCGACCGCCTCGCGCGGGTCGTCGGCCCACAGGCGCCAGGGGCGGGGCTCGTAGGCGTCCCGTACGGTCGCGGCCAGCTCGGCGCGGCCTTCGGGGTCGTCGGGGAAACGGGCGAGCACGGGCTCGGCGAGGGAGCGGAGTCCGGCGTCGTCGTCGCGCAGGGCCAGCTCGTCCAGGGCCCAGGCCCAGTTGGAGCCGGTCGCGGCGTAGCGCCGCAGCAGGGCGAGGGCGTCGCCGCGCCCGTAGGAGGCGAGGTGGCCGAGGACGGACAGGGCGAGGCCGGTCCGCGAGTCCTCGGTGTCGAGGTGGTCCTCGGGGTCGGTCAGGTGCCGCTCGATCTCCTCGACACCGCCGTCGAGGTCGAGGTAGAGGCGCGCGTAGTAGAGGGAGCGGTTCTCCACCTGCCAGTCGTGGCGGGGGTCGCTCAGGACGCAGTGGTTGAGCGCGGCCAGGGCCTCGGGGCGCGGTGCGGCGAGCGCGTGGAGCGTGCCGTCGCCGCGGCCTCTCTGGAGCAGGCCGAGCAGGGTGCCGCTCGGCGCTATGAACGGATCGAACATGGGGAAAGCCTCACATCAAGCTGTCGACGCGACCGGACTGTGCAGTTCCATGTGCTCCGGGGCGAGCACTGGGGCGAGCCCTGGGGGCTGTCTCAGGCCGCGCAGCAACATGACGCGCCGATCGCCGTCTTCTGCCTGGTGTAGAGCATCTTCCTCTGCCTCTCGTCGGTTGGCCCGGATCGGGCCCGCGACGTCATGATGACCCAGCCATTTCGCCACCGCGACCACATTTACGGCGTACCCGTTCAACGGGCTCCGAAGAGTTCCAGCAGGTCGTCCTTGCCGAACATGCGGGCGGTGTCGATCGCGGAGGGCGTTCCGGCGGCCGGATCGGCGCCCGCGTCGAGGAGGGCGCGGATCACCGTTTCCTCGCCCTTGAAGACGGCTCCGGCGAGGGGGGTCTGGCCGCGGTCGTTGGCCCGGCCCGGGTCGGCGCCGCGGGCGGCGAGCGCGGCGACCGCGGGGGCGTGACCGTGGTAGGCGGCGAGCATCAGCAGCGAGTCGCCCCGGTCGTTGGTGAGGTTGGCGGGCACTCCGGCGTCCACGTAGGCGGCCAGCGCGTCGGCGTCGCCGGCGCGTGCCAGGTCGAACACCTTGGAGGCCAGCTCCACGACCTCGGGATCGGGGACGTCGCTCATCGGGGTTCCGCCTTCCTTGACCGTTCGGGCCGCGTCGGCGGCCGGGACGTGCACGGCGGGGGCCGTGCGAGTGAACCGACAGGGTACTGCCCCTACGGGCGCATGATCAGGCCCGGGCTTCGCCTCGGCCGATCGAGTGGATAATCACCCTTTTCACCCGGTTGCGCCTTTTATCCTACGGATACTTGGGGTGAGCCTGGAAGGACTCATGGTGACCGTCCCCTCCAACCAGGAGAACACTCATGATCCTTTCCATGTCCGGCGTCGTCATCCTCGGCATCATCGTCTTCCTGTTCTTCAGGAAGGACGGCCTCAAGGCGTCGCACGCCCTCGTCACCGCCCTGTTCGGCTTCTACCTGGCCGGGACCGCCATCGCACCGAGCATCACCGCGGGCGGAGCGAGCCTGGCCGGACTGCTGGGCGGGATCAAGTTCTGACCCTCCGCCTCCGCACCGACCCCTTCAGGAGACAGACGTGGCCAGGCGACCACTCCCCCGCATTCTGAGCAGCGGCAGCGCTTCGATCACTCGCAGTCGAGAGTTCGCGCGCACGGCCGCCGACAGCGCCACCGATGTGCTTCATCCGCTGATCACGCTCACACGTGGTCTGCGGCTGCTGGCCGGCGCAGGACGGCAGAGGTGGGCCGCGACGCCCAAGGACCGGCGTGGACCCACGCTGTTCCTCGTCGCGGCCTGCGTACTCGTGGTCGCGCTCATCCCGTACGGGCCGCTGCTGGCCCTCGTCACGGTGATGGGCGCAGCCGCGTGGAAGGGACGGGACCGCACCCCCGTCAGGACCGGCCCGGACGAGGCGGAGACCGCCCGGCTGCGGGCCCTGTACGAGGCCCTCGTGCCGTACTTCGCGACGGCCGACGACCCCAGCCCGCTGTACAGCCACGGCGGCGAGTGGGAGAAGGCCTTCAGCGGCTACGAGTTCGACGGCGACGGCCGCGTCTCGCGCCTCCAGGTCGCCTATCCGGCGTACTTCACCGACAGCGAGCCCGAGTCCCGGGCCCGGATCGAACAGCTGCTGCACGCCAAGTCGGGGCGTGGCCGGGAGTACCGGTTCAGCTGGGACGAGGAGGGCAACCGGCTCGGGATGAGCGTCCTCGACGCCCTGCCGACCTCGCTCACCGCCCAGCGCTTCGTCACCGCCCCCGGGGAGACCGTCCTCGGCTTCACGGACGAGGACGCCGTCCGGCGCACCCTCCCGGTGAGCGACGACGCCGGCACCCGGGACGCGCCCGGCGTCGTCTGGCGCACCGGCCCCCGCTCCACCGAACCGCACCTGCTCGTCGCCGGGCAGCCCGGCAGCGGCACCACCACCCTGCTGCGGTCCATCGCCCTCCAGGCGCTCCAGCAGGGCGACATCCTCATCGTGGAGGGCAGCGGGACCGGCGAGTACGCCTGCTTCACCGGGCGCGAGGGCGTCCTGGCCGTCGAGTGCGGCCCCGCCGGCGCGCTCTCCACCCTGGAGTGGGCGGCCAACGAGACGGAGCGCCGGCTGATCGAGGCGAACCGCGCCCGGCAGGCCGGGGACCCGGTCCCCGAGGACCTGACGCGCCCGCTCTGGATTCTGCTGGACCGGCCGAGCGCGCTCGCCCGGCCGGCCGGCGACGGGACGCCCGACGCGCGTGAACTGCTCCAGATCCCGCTGCGGCACGGCCGCGCCGCGGGCGTCGTCGTGGTGCTGGCCGAGGCGTTCGACCACCTCGACGGCCTCGGCGACACCGTCCGGACCCACACCAGGGCCCGGGTGGTGCTCGGCGACTGCACGGCCGGGCAGATCGAGTCGGTGCTCGGCACCGGACCGCACACCACCCCGCCGCCGGATGTGCCGGCCGGCCGCGGCTACGCCCGGTTCGGCGCCGGTCCGGTCCTGCGCATCCAGGTCCCGGCCACCCCCGACCCGTACGACGACGCCACCAGCGAGGCGCAGCGCGCGGCGGTGCTGAGCCTGCTGCCGGAGCGGCGCACCGCGGTGGAGGCGGGGGCACCGCAGCCGGCGCCGGTGGAGGCGGTGGCGGCGCCGGCCGGGCTGGAGGCCGTGGCCGTCGGCGACTGAACGCGTGGCGGCGGCAGAGGCGGGCCCGGCAGCGCGCCGGGCCCGCTCGGGTGCCGGGCCCCCGCGCCGTTCACGCCACGAAGGTGCGCGGCGCCTCCGAGCCCGCCCCCGCGCCCGCGCCGACCAGCCGCGCGGCCCGGGCCAGCCGCTGGGCCGCCTCGTCCGCGACCGGGCCGCCGACCGTGAACGGCAGCCGTACGTAGCCCTCGAAGGCGCCGTCCACCCCGAAGCGGGGCCCGGACGGCACGCGCACCCCGACACCTTCCCCGGCGACCGCGAGCCGGGAGCCGGAGAGGCCGCCGGTGCGCACCCAGAGCGTGAGCCCGCCGCCGGGCACGGAGAACTCCCACTCCGGCAGCTCCCGGCGCACGGCGGCGACGAGCGCGTCGCGGTTCTCCCGGGCCTGTTCCCGCCGCAGCCGCACGGCCTCCTCCCAGCCGCCGGTGCGCATCAGCCAGTTCACCGCGAGCTGTTCGAGGACGGGGGTGCCCATGTCGGCGTACGCGCGGGCGGCCACCAGACTGCGGATCACGTCGGGCGCCGCCCGCACCCAGCCGATCCGCATACCGGCCCAGAACGCCTTGCTGGCCGAGCCCACGGTCAGGACCGTGCTGCCGGCCGGGTCGAACGCGCAGACCGGGCGCGGCATCACCACGTCCTCGTCGAGGTGCAGTTCCCGCATCGTCTCGTCGACCACCAGGACCGTGCCGGCCGAGCGGGCGGCGTCCACCAGCGCGCGGCGGCGCCCCTCGTCGGCCAGCGCCCCGGTCGGGTTGTGGAAGTCCGCGACGACGTATCCCAGCCGGGGCGCGGCGTCCCGCAGGACCTGGCGCCACCGGTTCAGGTCCCAGCCGCCGAGCCCCTCCTCCATGGCCACCGGCACCAGCCGGGCGCCCGCCTCGCGCATCAGCTGGAGGATGTTGGCGTAGCTCGGGGACTCCACCGCGATGCGTTCGCCGCGTCCGGCGAAGAGGTGGCAGATGGCGTCGATGGCGCCCATCGCGCCGGTGGTGACCATGATCTGCTCGGGCATGGTCGGGATGCCGTCGGCGGTGTAGCGGTCGGCGATCATCCGGCGGAGCGCGGGCAGCCCGGCGGGGTAGTCGCCGTGCGTGTGGGCGTACGGGGGCAGCTCCTCCAGGGCGCCCTGGACGGCCTTGGTCAGCCAGGGCTCGGGGGCCGGCAGCGAGGCGCAGCCCAGGTCGATCATGGAGCCCAGGGCCTCGGGCGGCAGGGGTTCCAGGCCCCGGGCGGGCAGCGGGTTGCCCGCCGGGACCGCCGTCCAGCTGCCCGCGCCGCGCCGGGACTCCAGGAAGCCCTCGGACCGCAGCGCCTCGTAGGCGGCGGCGACCGTGGTGCGGCTGACGGCGAGGGCGAGGGCGAGCTCGCGTTCGGCGGGGAGGCGGGCGGCGACCGCGACCCGGCCCTCCAGGACGAGCAGCCGGATGCCGTCGGCGAGGGCGCGGTAGGCGGGCGGGCGGCGGGTGCCCGGGCCGGCCGGCCGGCGCTGCTGGGCCTGGAGCTGCCGGGCCAGCTGGGCCGCGCCGACCGCCGAAGTCCACTGCGCCATGAAAATCAGTCCACCTTCCTCGGATTGGCCATGGTTGGCGGCCGATCCCCTGCCACAGGGTGACACGGAGCGGTCCAACACCACCACCTCAGGGGGCACCCCTTGTCCAAGACCCTCACGCGCCGGCTGGTCCAGCTGTACGCGGGTCTCGCGCTGTACGGGGCGAGCTCGGCCCTGCTGGTCGTCGCCGGCCTCGGCCTGGAGCCGTGGGGAGTGCTGCACCAGGGCCTCGCCGAGCGCACCGGGATCAGCATCGGCGTGGTCTCGATCATCGTCGGCGCGATCGTGCTGCTGCTGTGGATTCCGCTGCGGCAGCGGCCGGGGCTGGGCACGGTGTCCAACGTGTTCGCCGTGGGCATCGCGATGGACGGCACGCTCGCCGTGGTCCCCGAGGCGCACGGCCCGGTGGCACGGGCCGGGCTGATGGCGGCGGGGATCGTGCTGAACGGCGTGGCGACGGGGCTCTACATCAGCGCCCGGTTCGGCCCGGGGCCCCGGGACGGCCTGATGACCGGGCTGCACGGGCGGACCGGCTGGTCGATCCGGCTGGTGCGCACGGCGATCGAGATCGCCGTCGTGGTCACCGGGTTCCTGCTGGGCGGTTCCCTCGGCGCGGGCACGGTCCTGTACGCCCTGGCCATCGGTCCGCTGGCCCAGGTCTTCCTGCGGGTCTTCGCGATCCCCGGGGAAGGGGCCCCCGCGGCCGGGACGTCCGCGTCCCGGCGGTCCATACTGCGGCGGTGACTTCCGAACGCCACCCCTATCTGGACCATCCCGCTCCGCTCGCGTTCGCCCACCGGGGCGGGGCGGCGGACGGCACCGAGAACACGACGGCCGCCTTCCGCCGCGCCGCCGACGCCGGGTACCGCTACTTCGAGACCGATGTGCACGCGTCGGCGGACGGCCGGCTCATCGCCTTCCACGACGCCACGCTGGACCGGGTGACGGACGCCCGGGGCCGCCTGGCGGAGCTGCCGTGGAGCGAGATACGCCGGGCCCGGGTCGCCGGGCGCGAGCCGCTGCCGCTCTTCGAGGAGCTGCTGGAGACGTTCCCCGAGGCCCGGTGGAACGTGGACGTCAAGGCGGAGGCCGCACTCGGACCGCTCCTGGAGCTGATCCGGGCGACGGGCGCCTGGGACCGGGTGTGCGTCGGCTCGTTCTCCGAGGCCCGGGTCGCCAGGGCGCACCGGCTGGCCGGCCCGCGCCTGGCGACCTCGTACGGCGTGCGCGGGGTGCTCGGCCTGCGGCTGCGCTCGTACGGCATCCCGGCCGCGCTGCGCGCCGGAGCGGTGTGCGCGCAGGTGCCGGAGAGCCGGAACGGCATCAGGGTCGTCGACCGCCGCTTCGTGCGCGAGGCCCACGCGCGGGGGCTCCAGGTGCATGTGTGGACGGTGAACGAACCGGAGCGGATGGCCGCTCTGCTGGACCTCGGGGTGGATGGCATCATGACCGATCACATCGAGACGCTGCGCACGGTGCTGAGCGAGCGGGGGGCCTGGGCCTGACCCGCCACCGGCCGGACGGGCGTCTTCACGGGGAGATTTCCAGGGGGCGCCATGACGGCCGGGACCACAGACACCGCCGGGCCGGCCGAGGACGCGGCCGGGCCGGCCGCGCGGCGCAGGGAGCAGCGCGGCTGGTATTTCTACGACTTCGCGTGCTCCGTCTACTCGACGAGCGTCGTCACGGTCTTCCTCGGCCCGTATCTGACCTCGGTCGCCAAGGCCGCCGCGGACCCCGACGGCTTCGTCCACCCGCTCGGCATCCCGGTGCGCGCCGGATCGCTGTTCGCGTACGCGGTGTCGGCCTCGCTCGTGCTGGCGATCGTCCTGATGCCCGTGGTGGGCGCGGCGGCCGACCGTCCGGGCCGCAAGACGCCGCTCCTCGCGGCGACGGCGTACCCCGGCGCCGCGGCGACGACCGCCATGTTCTTCCTGGACGGGCACCGCTATCTGCTCGGCGCCTTCCTGCTCATCGTGGCGAACGCCGCCACGGCGGTCGCGATGATGGTCTACAACTCCTACCTGCCGCAGATCGCGGAGCCCGGGGAGCGCGACGACGTCTCCTCGCGGGGGTGGGCCTTCGGCTACACCTCCGGGGCGCTGGTCCTCGTGCTGAATCTGGTCCTGTACTCGGGCCACGACTCCTTCGGGCTCTCCGAGTCCGAGGCGGTACGGATCTGCCTGGCGTCGGCGGGCGTGTGGTGGGGCGTCTTCACCGTCATCCCGCTGCGCCGGCTGCGCGACCGCCGGGTGGCGCCGGGCGTCCGGGGTGCCGCGCCGGGCTCGGGGTGGCGGCAGCTGCGGGCGACGCTGGCGGACATGCGGCGCCATCCGCTGACCCTGTCCTTCCTGCTCGCCTACCTCGTCTACAACGACGGCGTGCAGACCGTGATCTCGCAGGCTTCGGTGTACGGCTCCGAGGAGCTGGGCCTCGGCCAGTCGACGCTGATCACGGCCGTGCTGCTGGTGCAGGTGCTCGCGGTGGCCGGGGCGCTGGCGATGGGCCGCACGGCGCGGGTGTACGGCGCGAAGCGCACGATCCTGGGCTCGCTGGCGGTGTGGACGCTGATCCTGGTCGCCGGGTACTTCCTGCCGGCCGGGTCGCCCGTCTTCTTCTATGTGCTGGCGGCGGCGATCGGCCTGGTGCTGGGCGGCAGCCAGGCGCTGTCGCGCTCCCTGTTCTCGCACCTGGTGCCGCGCGGCAAGGAGGCCGAGTACTTCTCGGCGTACGAGATGAGCGACCGCGGCCTGAGCTGGCTGGGGCCCCTGGTGTTCGGTCTCGCCTACCAGCTGACCGGCAGCTACCGGGACGCGATCATCTCGCTGGTGGTCTTCTTCGTCGTGGGTTCGGTGCTGCTCGCGCGCGTCCCGCTCAGGCGGGCGGTGGCTGCGGCGGGAAACCCCGTGCCCGAGCGGATTTAGACGTTGAAGTAAAAGGCCGGTAGTGTACGCCTTTGGCCTGCCCCGGGTGACCGTAACGGCGAGTGGAACTTGGCGAACCGTTGGGTGACAACTTCCGTCAAAGGTGACAAACCGGGTATGGGCGGGTACTTGAACCCTGGGAAACCTGAAAATCAGCGGTTCGACGGGCGACGCATGACCGGCAACGGGAATCTTTGCCGCCGACCGGACGTTGACCGATTGACGACGACAGCGACACCTGTCCTGTGGGCGACAAGCCCGGGAGGCACGATTCATGAGTGAGCGAGCTCTCCGCGGCACGCGACTCGTGGTTACCAGCTACGAGACGGACCGCGGCATCGATCTGGCCCCGCGCCAGGCGGTGGAGTACGCATGCCAGAACGGACATCGATTCGAGATGCCGTTCTCGGTAGAGGCGGAAATTCCGCCGGAGTGGGAGTGCAAGGCGTGCGGCGCCCAGGCACTCCTGGTGGACGGGGACGGCCCCGAGGAGAAGAAGGGCAAGCCCGCGCGTACGCACTGGGACATGCTCATGGAGCGGCGCACGCGGGAGGAGCTGGAGGAGGTGCTGGCCGAGCGGCTGGCCGTCCTGCGCTCCGGGGCGATGAACATCGCCGTGCATCCTCGGGACAGCAGGAAGTCCGCGTGACCCGCTAGTACGGCTTTGCGACAGGCCGCGGGTCCGGTGCGCGATGCGTGCCGGGCCCGCGGCTTCGTCGTGTCGCGACGGCCCGTCCGGGCCGGGGGCCGGAGATGCCCTCGGTGGCCGGTCGGGCCCGAAAGGGTCACCGCGTCAGCGGGGGGCGGGGCTCGTCGTCCGGGCCCGGGCCGTCGCGGGGCGGCTCGTCGCGGATGACCTCGCCCTGGACGACCTTGCCGTCGGGGCGGTGGATGCGGGCCTGCTGGAAGGCGTCCGAGAAGCCGCCGGGGGCGGCCGTCCGCATGCGCCGGTCGAGCGAGCGCTCCGCGTAACGGCTGAGTGCCGTGCGCACCGGCGGGACCAGGAGCAGCAGCCCGGCCACGTCCGAGATCAGGCCGGGGATCATGATCAGCAGCCCGCCGAGCATCAGGAAGCCGTTGCCCCGGCCGCTCTCGGGGGCGGCCGGCGAGGAGCCGTCCGCGCCCGGCTGCCCCGGCATCCGCTGGAGCGTCTCGGTGAGATTGCGGAAGGCCCGGCGGCCCGCGCTCTTGATCACCGCGGCGCCGAGCACGATCCCGGCGGCCAGCAGGATCACGACGGCCAGCCCGCCCGCGGCGTCCGCCACCAGGATCAGCAGCCAGATCTCCAGCACCGCCCACGCGGCGACGGCGAGCGGTACGAAGGTCCGGGCGCGCGAGCGCCTTCGGGCGGTCGGGGGCGGGGTGCCGGTCGTCATGCCACCAGTGTGCCTGGCCGCCCGTCCGTACGCCGTAAGGGGGTGACGGACGGGCTCAGGGGGTGCGGCGGCCGAGCGCCTTGTTCGTCCGGCTGGTGACGCCCCAGGCGGTCACCCGCCACAGCGCCTCGACCAGGATGTCCTTGCTCATCTTGGAGTCGCCGACCTCGCGGTCCACGAAGGTGATCGGCACCTCGACCACGTGGAAGCCGGCCTCGACCGCGCGGCGGGCCAGGTCGACCTGGAAGCAGTAGCCCTGCGAGGCGACCGCGTCGAGCCCGATGCCCTTCAGGGTCTCGGCGCGGAAGGCGCGGTAGCCGCCGGTGACGTCCCGGGTGCGCAGGCCCAGCATCAGGCGGGAGTACGTGCTGCCGCCGCGCGAGATGAACTCGCGGGACTTGGGCCAGTTCACCACCCGGCCGCCGGGCACCCAGCGGGAGCCCAGGACCAGGTCCGCGCCCTTGAGCGCGGTGAGCAGCCGGGGCAGCTCCTCGGGCTGGTGGGAGCCGTCGGCGTCCATCTCGACCAGGACGCCGTAGTCGTGGTCCATGCCCCAGCGGAAGCCGGCGAGATAGGCCGCGCCGAGCCCTTCCTTGCCCTTGCGGTGCAGGACGTGGACGTGGTCGTCGTCCGCCGCGAGCTCGTCGGCCAGCTTGCCGGTCCCGTCGGGGCTGTTGTCGTCGGCGACGAGGATGTGGGCCTCCGGCACGGCGGCGCGCACCCGGCTCACGATCGGCTTGATGTTCTCGGCCTCGTTGTAGGTCGGGATGATCACCAGGACACTGCCGAGCGGGCCGAATCGCCGCTGACCGCCGTCGTTCACTTACTGCCCCTCACGTCCGTACGCAGGTGCACACCATATCGAGCGCGGCGGCGCGCGACGCCGACCCGGTCGGGGTGGCGCCGGAGCCGCGGCGGACAGAAGAGCGGAATCGGGGACAGAAGTGCGGATCGGGGCCCGGTGTCCTTCGGGCCGACCTGGGACCCGCTGGCTGCGGGTCGACCTAGAGCCGTTGTCTACTGAACGTCCGGGCCCCACCCGGGTCGCACCCTCCGTCCGGCTGAAGCCTTCCCTCGCCCCCGAGGCGCGGGCGCTGAACCTGGCTGTCAGTGGTGGTGCGCCGGTGCGGCACACCACCCCGTGACCCAGCGGCGTTCGACGACTGCGTGGAGGTTTCACCGGTCGGACGTCCTGTGGTGGACTCGGCCGAACCTACCGGCCGATGGCCGCATTCTGTCAATACTCGTCTGACCTGCAACGATTACCGAAATCGCCTGGTCAGTCCCGAAGATCCCCAGGTAGCGGAAGAGCCGGCCCGCCTCCGGTCGGCGGGCCGGAACGTCCGCACGTCACTCGTTCGGCCTTACGTAGACAGTTTGTCCGAGGACCACGGTGCGCAGGCAGACCGGCAGGTCGGCGCCGGGCCGGAGGTCGGGCAGCCCCGGCGTCCCGGACCGGGGGTCGGTCGACCAGCGCGCCACCCGGTCGTCCGGCGCCTGGACCACCAGCTCGTCGGTGCGCCAGACCGCGTAGTCGGCCGGGGCGCCGGGCACCAGGGTCCCCGCGTCGTCCCGCCCGAGGGCCCGCCAGCCGCCCCGGGTGTGCGCGGTGAAGGCCGCCCGGACCGAGACGCGGTGCTCCAGGGTCCGGTGGAACGCGGCGGCCCGTACGGTCCCCCAGGGGTCCAGCGGGGTCACCGGGCTGTCCGAGCCGAAGGCGAGCGGCACGCCGGCCCGCAGGAGCGCCGCGTACGGGTTGAGGGTGGCGGCCCGTCCGGCGCCGAGGCGCTGGGCGTACATGCCCTCCTCGCCGCCCCACGCCGCGTCGAAGGCGGGCTGGACGGAGGCGGTGAGGCCCAGCTCCGCGAAGGCCGCGACGGTCTGGGGGGTGAGCATCTCCGCGTGCTCGACGCGGTGCCGGGCGGCACGGATGCGGGCGAGGCCCACCTTCCCGGCCGCGGCCCTGACGCCCTCGACGACCGCCGAGAGCGCGGCGTCCCCGATGGCGTGGAAGCCCGCCTGGAGCCCCGCCTCGGTGCAGGCGGCGACGTGGGCGGCGATCCGGGCGGCGTCCAGGTGGGCGGTGCCGGTGTGCGGGGCGTCGGCGTACGGCTCGTGCAGGCAGGCGGTGTGCGAGCCGAGCGAGCCGTCCACGAAGAGGTCGCCGGCCGCGCCGACGGCGCCGAGCTCGCGCACGCGCCGGGCGTCCTTCTCGTCGGCCACCTCCTGGGCCCAGTAGCCGAAGACCCGGGGCCCGGGCTCCTCGGCGGCCACCTTCAGCAGCCCGGTGAAGTCGTCCTCGTCGGAGATGTCGGGGCCGCCGCACTCGTGGACGGAGCCGATGCCGAGGGAGGCGGCGTGGCGCAGGGCGGCCCGCTGGGCCCCGGCGCGCTGGGCGGGCGTGACGGCGTCGTGGGCGGCCGCGCGCACGGCGTGGTGGGCGGCGGCGGTCAGCGGGCCGTCCGGGTGGTATCCGGCCATCGCGGTGACGCCGGGGACGAGGTCGAGCAGGGCGGTGCTGACGGCCGCCGAGTGCACGTCGACCCGGGGCAGGTAGACGGGCCGGCCGGCCGCCGCCTCGTCCAGCTCGGCGCGGGAGGGCGGGCGCTGCTCGGGCCAGCGGGTGGCGTCCCAGCCGTGTCCGAGGACGACCCGGTCGGCGGGGTGGGCGGCGACGTGGGCGCGGACGCGGCCGAGGGCGTCGCCGAGGGTGCGGGCGCCGGAGAGGTCGAGCCCGGTGAGGGCCAGGCCGGTCGAGGTGGTGTGGACGTGGGCGTCGGTGAACGCGGGGGTGACCAGCGCCCCGTCGAGGTCGATCACCTCGTCGACGCCGCTCGCGAAGGCGTCGGCGGCGCCTTCGGAGCCCACCCAGGCGACATGGCCCCGTTCGACCACCATGGCGGTGGCGAAGGGGTCGGCGGGGCTGTGGACGTCTCCACCGCGCAGCAGCACGGTGCGGTGTTCGCTCTGGGGGGCGGTGCTCTCGGTCATGGGCACCAGTCTCCCGCCTGCCGGGACCTGCGTGGTTCGCGCCCCCTCAGATCTGCGGCGGGCGCGCCTCGTACGGGGTCGACAGGACGACCGTGGTGCGGGTGGACACTCCGGCGAGGGAGCGGATGCGGGTGAGCAGGTTCTCCAGCTCCAGCGGGGTCGCCACGCGGACCTTGAGGATGTAGTTCTCGTCGCCGGCGACGCTGTGGCACGCCTCCAGTTCGGGGACTCCGGCGAGCCGTTCGGCGATGTCGTCCGGGGCGCTGGGGTCGAACGGCTTGACCGAGATGAACGCGGTCAGGGGCAGGCCGACCGCCTCCGGGTCCACGACCGCGGCGTAGCCGCGGATCACCCCGCGCTGCTCCAGCCTGCGGACGCGCTGATGAACGGCCGAGGTGGACAGGCCAGTGGCCTTGCCCAGGTCGGTGTAGCTCATCCGCCCGTCCTTGACGAGCAACTCCACGATGTGACGGTCCAGCTCCTCCATATGGATCAATCTATGGCCATGAGTCGTTCCCGGCACAGCCGCCCGGCCCTTGGGACGTCACCTGCGCCGGGCATGTGACCAACGCCACATGTTTACGCGGCAGTAGTGGGACACGAAACGGTTACGGCCGATCGGCGGCGGGAAGTGCTTGCTGTGGCCGAGGCCACAGCGTCATGCCGGCCCATCCGAGGGGGGATTTCCCATGTCACACCTGAAGCTCACCGGACGTACCGAACCGGAGCCCGTTGATCCGTTCGAGGACACCGCTCCCGACGCGTACGACACCTTCGAGATGTACCGGGTCGTCTGCCCGGACTGCGCGCAGCCCATCGCGCTCCTGGCGGACGAGGACGTGCTCCCGGAGCACGCGCTGTGCCCGTCCCCGTGGAATCCGTTCGTGCTGACCGTGTGCCCCGGGACGGGGCGTGCCGCCGGGGCCCGGCCCGCCGAGGCGGAGGGGGTGCAGGAGCAGGAGACGGCGCTGCTGCTGACGCTCCCCCAGGGGCTCGACTGGCGGACGCAGCCCTTCTCGCACGCCGGCGGTGCCGGCTCCCGCCCGATCCGGGTGGCCCGCCCGCTCCGGCGCGAGGCCGCCTGAGCCTCCCCTCTCCCGAACGCGCGGCCGGGGTGCGTGAGCAACCCGGCGGCCGGGGAGAACCGGGTGAACATTCGCCCGAATCGAACAGCCAGTGACCCCGCCGCGTCCCACGGCGTTGCCCCGGTATGACCCCGCTGCATTCCACGGCCGGCCCCGGGCGCCGCAGGCTCGCCGCTCCACCCACCGAAGAATCGGTTCCGCAGCCCGGTTCCGTACCGGCGTCCCAGTCCGAACCGCCCCGGTCGGCGCCGCGCGCGGTGCCCCATTCGAGCGATCCGCCGATCTACCGGGCACTGCTGCGGCACTGGGAGAGCACGGGCCGGACCCTGCCGGGCCGTCATGACCAGGACTGGAACCGGATCATGACGACGCCCGTGTGGTCGGAGCGGCCGCTGCGGGTCAGCGGGACTCAGGGCCCGCTAGGTGGCGCGCGATGACCATCCGCTGAATCTGGTTGGTGCCCTCGACGATCTGGAGCACCTTGGCCTCGCGCATGAGGCGTTCGACGGGGAAGTCCTGCGTGTAGCCGTAGCCGCCGAGCACCTGGACGGCGTCGGTGGTCACCTGCATCGCGGCGTCCGTGCAGAAGAGCTTCGCCATGGCGGCCTGGCGCGAGAAGGGGCGGCCGGCGTCCCGCAGCCGGGCGGCCTCCAGATAGAGCGCGCGGCCGGCCTCGATGCGGGTCGCCATGTCGGCCAGCATGAACCGCAGGCCCTGGAAGTCCGCGATGGGGCGGCCGAACTGCTTGCGGCCGGTGGCGTAGCCGAGGGCCCCGTCCAGTGCGGCCTGGGCGACGCCGATGGCGCAGGCGGCGATGCCGAGACGGCCGGAGTCGAGGGCGGAGAGGGCGATCGCGAAGCCCTGGCCCTCCTCGCCGATCCGGCGTGCGTCGGGGATGCGGACGCCGTCGAAGTGGAGCTGGGCGGTGGGCGAGCCCTTCATGCCCATCTTCTTCTCGGGGACGGCCGCGCTCAGTCCGGCGGCGTCACCGGGAACGAGGAAGGCGGTGATGCCCCGGGAGCCTTCGACGCCGGTGCGGGCCAGCACGGTGTAGAAGTCGGCGATGCCGCCGTGCGTGATCCATGCCTTGGTACCGGTGATCACCCAGTCGTCGCCGTCCCGTACGGCCTTGGTGCGCAGCGAGGCGGCGTCGGAGCCGGAGGCGGGTTCGGAGAGGCAGTAGGCGCCGAGCAGGCCGCCGGAGAGCATCGACGGGAGGTGTTCGGCGCGCTGTTCCTTGGTGCCGTAGCCGGCGAGGCCGTGGCAGGCGAGGGAGTGGACGCTGACACCGAGGCCGACGGTGAGCCGCGCCGCGCTGAGCTCTTCGAGGACCTGGAGGTAGACCTCGTACGGCTGGTCGCCGCCGCCGTGTTCGGAGTCGTAGGGCAGGCCGAGCAGGCCTGACTCGGAGAGCAGGGTGAAGACCTCGCGGGGGAAGCGGCCCGCTTCCTCCTCCTCGGCCGCCTTCGGCGCGATCTCCCGCTGGGCGATGTCCCGTACGAGGTCGATCAACTGGCCTGCTTCCTCGGTGGGCAGACGGCGTTCGACCCACTGCGGGGATCGGTCGGACATGACGGCGCTCTCCTCCCTGTCGGGCGTTGCGGCGGTCACGCGCGCGGGGTGTGAGCGGCGCCGCCGGGGATCTCCGGGCGATGCCCGAAGTCACTGCTGCCCAGCCGATGTTGCCCTCCCGGATTACGAGAGGCGCAGGCAGGTGGCTGTGGCGGGACGAGTATGCCCGATCGGATGGCATCCGTCACCGGTTGACCGAACATACGAATGAACGGACTCGGAGGCCCGGCCCCGGCCCGCCCCGGAGATCATCGGTGTCGGTCCGAAGCGGGGGCGCGGCCCGGCCGGCCCGGTCCGTCCGGCGTTCCCGGCACTTCAGCCTTACGCGTTCATGTCAAGCTCGTGAGGCGGTGCACGCCGGGGGCGGGGAGCCGGTCGGGCGCCCCGCCCCTTCCGCGTACGTGCTAGAGCAGGCCGAGCTGCGTGACGAGCATGGCGACCACGACCACGAGGGTCCAGCCCAGGACGTGCTCCAGCAGCTTGGGGCCGTCGTCGGGGCCGCCGGTGCGGGCACGGTGGCGGGCGGCGGTGAAGGAGGCGGCGGTCGCGGTCATGGCATCTCGTTCGGTCGGCCGGCAGGGGGAGCCCAGCACCCGGCCGGGACCCGACCACAGTGCCACCCCGGCGGGCCCGGGGGTAGAGACGTCCGTCACTGCCCCCGGGCGGCCGGCCCGGCCACCGCCCCCACGACGTGCGGAAACCGTGCGCGGGGCGGCGCCGGGTGTGCCGCAGACCACACGGGGCGGTCAGCGCACCTCGTAGGCCCTGATCATGGTCTGGCTGACCCGGGCGCCCTCCTCGTCCGTGAGCGTGACCTTCAGGTGGACGAACGTTCCGGCGGGCGCGTCGCCCGGGAGGCGGACCTGCCATCCCTCACGGGTGGACGTGGCACGCGCCTGGTGCCAGCCGGTGACCGCGTCCACGGTGGCCTCGGTCCCGTACGCGTACTCCAGGCTCACCTTCCGCAGCGTGGCCGGCCGGGGCGAGTCGTCGGTGACGGCGCTCAGGCCGATCGTGGTCGGCTCCCCCGCCGGGCGGGAGTTGCGCAGGTCGGACGGTACGTCGAGGACCGGGACCAGCAGGTGCTGGGCGCCCTGGCGCGAGGCGTCGGTGGTGAAGACCCACTCGGTGGCGTAGGCGAGGCCCGTGCGGTCCACGGCGCCGGCCCGGCGCTGCCACTGCTGCCGGAACGTCACTTCGGCCTTCTCCCGCGGAAGGTCGTAGGTGCCGGAGACCAGGTTCCGCGGCTCGCCGTCGAGCAGCAGTTGGCGGGTGCCGTAGTCGTTCATCGCGAGGGTGGAGTCGTGCCCGCCCGCGTCGCCGAACGGGGCGATCGTGAAGGCGAGCCGGTTGCTCTCGCGGTTCATCAGCGCCGGGCCGTAGGTGTTCCGGACCGGCCCGTAGGGCGACTTGTACCACTGGGACGTCGTGCGGCCCTTGTCCCTCTCGCGCGGCCCGTCGTAGGAGGTGCTGCCGTACGGACTCAGATCGCGGCGCATCAGCGTGGTCCACGTCAGCCCGTCGCGGCCGGCGGGGGTGAAGTACTCGGTGCGCTGCTGGGGCGCGTGCAGCGGCAGGGTGGTGCCGCCCGCCCAGACGGCGGGGATGCCCGGCAGGCCGACCTTGACGTCGGACCAGTAGGTGGTGTCGTCGGGGCCCTGTACGTGGTAGCGGGCCTCGTCGGCCGCGAGGTCGCGGTCGCGGACGCGCCGCGTTCCGGTGGGGATCGAACCGTGGCCGGTGAGGGCGAGGTTGTAGACGTACGGGCTGCGGTCGGTCGCGGTGCCGGACCAGGACAGGCGGACGTCGCCCTTGTCCAGGGCCGCCTGGACCGCCAGGGAGTCGGCCGCGGTGACGGTGGCCTGCGGGACGCCTTCCGGACCGGTGGTCTGGAACCGGCCCCCGCTGTCCGGGTTGGCCGCCAGCACGCCCACGGCACCCGCCCGCTCGGCGGCGGCGTCCCAGGTGTAGGGGTTGCCGCCGCCGGTGCCCGCGTCCACGAGGGCGATACGGCCCTTGAGGTCGTGGGCGGCGAAGTTCGCGTCGGTGCCCTTGCCGATGTACGTCACCGGCGCCGAGCCCTTGCCGTCGAACTCGGTCCCCTTCTGCACCGGGAGCGAGTCCAGGACCCGGCCGCCGGTGATCGTGAGCGCGGCGCGCGGCGCGGTCTGCCGGGCCGAGGCGAGGAAGGTCAGCCGGTCGTCACCGCGCACCGGCTGGGCGTAGACCGCCTTGGCGTACGACGGGACGGTGGTGAGGTAACCGGCCTGGAGGCGGCGCGAGTCGTCCAGGCCCAGGGCGAGGCCGATCGCGAAGCCGGCGCTCTGGCTGGGGCGTTCGGTGTCCCAGGCGATGCGCCGTGCGTCGCGGGCGTCGAGGGTGACCTCGGTGTCGCCGGAGACCGTCAGCTTCTCGCGGTACAGCTGGCTGACCGACTCCACGCTGCCGATGTCGCCGGGTTCGTCGCGGGTCATGACGAGGCCGCTCAGCGCGTACGTGCCGAGGGGCACCCGGATCGTGGTGCTGCCGGGCGCGGAGTAGCCGAGGGTGTAGCGCTTCGCCGTGTCGCGGTGGTCGTCGAAGAGCTGGAAGGCGGACGGGGAGGACGCGGGGTCGCCGTGGCGGTCGAGGCCCTTGACGGTGAGGTCGGCCGACGGGACCTCCATGTGCACGCCGAACGGGACGGTGACGCGGACCCCGTGCGACCCGGTCGCGACGAGGCGGCCCGTGACCGTGCCGTACGCCCCGGCGGAGAGCCGGGCGCCCGGGTCGACGCGGACCGGCACATCCGCGGTCCCGCGCGCCGGGACGGTGACCGTGGTGCGCCCGGGGCGCGCGAAGCCGGAGACGCGGCTGCCGTCGTCGCCCCGGACGTCCTCGACGCGCAGGCTGAGGCGGACGTCCTTGCCGGTGAGGTTGGTCAGGGTGACCGTCCTGTCGACCGGGTCGAGGCCGCGCTGCGGATACGCGAAGTCGCCCAGGAGCGGCACGGGCGGGGCGGTGACCGGCTGGGAGACCGCGCGGGCCACGTCCATCGGGCCGGCGCCCTGCTCCAGGACGGGCGCGTCGGTGGACCGGGCCGACGAGGTGAGCAGCGCCTTGAGCCCGGCCGGGGTCAGCTCTGGGTGCTGCTGGAGGAGCAGCGCGGCGCCGCCCGCGACGTGCGGGGTGGCCATCGAGGTGCCGGACATCTCCTGGTACGCCTGGGCGCCCCGGCCACCGGAGTTGGCGGCGACGACGCCGACGCCCTGGGAGGCGATGTCCGGCTTGGCGCTCACGCCGTCGACCGAGGGGCCCCGGCTGGAGAAGGAGGCGGTGGCGTTCTTGCGGTCCACCGCGCCGACGGTGAGGGCGCTGGGCGCGCAGCCGGGCGTGGAGACGGTGCCGTGCAGCGAGGCGTTGCCGGCGGCTATGACGAACAGGGCCTTGTCGCTGAGGCGTTCCACCGCGTCGACGCCGGGTCCGGCGCAGGCGGTGTCGCCGTCGGAGCCGAGCGACATGGAGACGACCCGGGCGCCCTGGTCGACCGCCCATTCCATGCCGTTGACGATGCCGCTGATCGAGCCGGAGCCGTCGTCGTCGAGCACCTTGCCGATGAGCAGGTCCGCCTCGGGCGCCATGCCCGCGTAGGTGCCGTGGGAGGCGGCCCCGGTGCCGGCGACGGTGGACGCGGTGTGGGTGCCGTGGCCGGTGCGGTCGCTGGTGGCCGGGGTGGAGACGAAGGTCTCGCTCGCGGCGACGCGTCCGGCGAGGTCGGGGTGGCCGGCGTCGACCCCGGTGTCGAGGACGGCGACCTTGACGCCGGAGCCGTCGAGGCCGGCCCGGTGCGCGGTGGCCGCACCGGTGAGGGGCACGGTCGGGGTGCCGAGACCGCTGACGGCGGTGCCCCTGACCTTGGCGTCGAGCCAGATCCTGCTGACGCCCGCGGCCGTGGCGGCGCGGGCGGCGGTGCGCGTGGTGCTCGGTGCGAGCTTCTGCCAGGCGTCGGCGGCGGATTCCTTGCTGACCGCCAGTCCGGCGCCGCCGATGGACTCCAGGGTGGCGGTGGTCCGGGTGCCGGGGACGGCGGCGCCGCGCAGGCCCCGGGCGGCGCCGTCGGCGTACTCCACGACGACGGGCAGGGTGTCCGTGTGCGCGTCGTCGTAGCCGTCCGCGACGAGCCGGCCGATGTCGAAGAGCGCGGCGTCCACGAGACCGGCGTCCACCAGGCGCTCGACGCCCTGCGGGAACACGTAGGTCCGCCTGCCGTCCTGCCAGGTCGCGGCGGCGTGGTCGGTGCCCTGTCCGGCGTCGCCGCGCAGTGCGGCCGAGAGGACCCGGCCGGCGCCGTCCACGCGGGCCTCGACCACGTCACCGGTGATCAGGGTGACGGTGACCGCGCGGCCGGGTTCGGCGGCGAGCGGCCGGGCGGCGTCCGCCGGGGTGCCGGCCGACGCGGCGGGGGCTGCCGCCGCGAGCAGGGCGGCGGCGGCGAGCCCGGCGGCTGTCCGGCGCCATGGCCTCGTACTTCTCATCGTGCGTCTCCAGGAGGGAAGGTGTCCGGCGGCCTCGGGGGGAGGGACCCGGTGGTCAGCAGATTGGCCAATTCCGTTGCCCGATGGGGGGCTTGGGGCTGGCGAGAGGCTGCCATGGCGCATTCCCGTCAGGCCGGGCGCCGCCGCGGAACGGGGGTCCGTTGCCAGGACGATCCGCAGGTGGCGACACTTGGGCCATGTCGTCCCACCCGGAAGTGCCCTGGTCCCCGCCTGCCGAGCCGTCCCCCGGCCCGCCCGCCTCCGTGCGCTCCTCCCTGATCCGGCTGCAGGAGGACCTGCGCCGGGCCGATGACTCACTGGTGCGGCTGCTGGGGGCGTGGCGGTCCGACGGCCGTGCTGAGCCGGGGCAGTTCGTGGAGTTCTGGGAGGGGCGCGAGGCCCAGGCCCGCCGCCTGTACGAGCTGGAGTACGGGGCCCGGTCGTCGCTGCAGGGGTTCCAGTCGGGGGCCAACACGGTCGCTCCGGTCCCGTCCACGCTGGCGGGCCCGGCCGGCGTGGAGCCGCAGGATGAAGAGGTGGACGAGGAGGAGACGCGGGACGCCGGCGAGGAGCCCGCGCTGCGCAAGGACGGCAACCCCCACGCCGCGTACCGCGTCGTCGTGGACCGGGCCTTCCTCACCGAGCCGGAGGCGTTGCGCGCGCTGGACGAACGGCTGGCGGCCGGTCATCAGGTGCGGGTGGTGGACCAGCCCCTGATCAAGCTCCTCATCGCGGACGAGGAGACCGCCATGGTCCAGCTGGAGGCGGGCCGTTCGGTGATTCTCGGGCCGCCCCTGGTCCGGCTGGCGGTCGAGCTGTTCGAGTCCGTGTGGCAGCGCTCGCGGCCGTATCTGCGGGAGGACGGCGACCTGGACCCGGCCGACCGGCGGCTGCTCCAGCTCATGCTGTCCGGGCTGACGGACGCGGCGACGGCCCACCAGCTCGGCACGTCGCCCCGTACGGTCCAGCGCAGGCTGCGCGCCCTGATGGACGCGGCCTCGGTCTCCTCGCGCGTCCAGCTCGGCTGGTACGCGATGCGCAACAACTGGGTGTGAGCGGCCCGCCGCCCGGGCGCGTAGGGCACCCGGACGGCGGACCGTCGCATCCCGGTCGTCACATCCGGGCGGTGTAGTACTCCAGCGTCCGGCCGCGCAGGCGCTTCACCGGGTCGGTGACGCGGTCGGACATGGTGTTCTGCCGGAGGTAGTTGGTCACCACCCAGGTCAGGTCCTTCCCGTCGACCGTTCCGTCGTGGTTGATGTCGGCGGAGCGCTTCGCGGTGCCCCGGGCGTCGTACACGGCGGCGGCGTCGCGTACGTCGATGACGTCGTCCCCGTTGACGTCGCCCGCGACCAGGGAGGCCACGGACGAACCGCTCGTCCCGGCGACGGCCCCGTAGCCGTCCAGGCCGAGGTCGATGTCCTCGGTCCAGGCGAAGTGGCCGGGCACCCGGATCTCCAGGCGGTACGGCTTCTCGGCGGGCTTCAGTCCGGCGGCGGAGATCCGGGCGGTCGCGTCGGCGGTCATCGGGGTCCGGGTGCCGTCCGGGGCGGTCAGCTCGGCCCGGAAGCCGTCGAGGCTGTAGTCACGCCCGGTGTCGTAGCCGTAGTCCTTGGTCAGCAGCGCCTCGGCGGCGGGCCGGGCGCCGAAGGTGGACTCCGGGTTGAGCATCCGGACCGCGCCGTAGAACTGGATGTTCAGCGGCACCTTGGTGCCGGTGGTGTCCGTGGCGCTGGTGGTGCCCGTGGTGAGCCCCGCCACCGAGGTCCAGTGCTCGCCCGTCACCTCGTACGTCACCTTGAGCAGCGGCATCGCGTCACCGCTCAGGCCCTCCGGGTCCGAAACGTCGAAGCCGAGGGTGGTGTACGAGGAAGCGCCGGCCGACACGTCCGTGGTGGTGATCTTCGACGGGCCGTGGGCGGCCAGTTCGGCGGTCGGCTCGACGGAGGTGATCCGCACGTTGCGGTCGTCGTAGCGGATCTGGGAGCTGAAGGACTTCCAGTGCTTCAGGTCGTGGGCCGTCAGGGTGTACGTGACGCTGTCTCCGGCCCGCGCCACGGGGGCGCCGGCGGCTCCGACGACGTACGGGACGCCCTCCCTGATGAGGTTGAGGGAGCGCACGTCACCGATGTTCCCGGCGGCGTCCGCGGGCCACATCTTCACGTAGGCGGTCGGCGGCCCGACGGACAGCGGCACCTGGGCGGTCACCTGGCCGTCGGCGTCGGCGTTGACGTGGCCGGTGGGCGCGTTGGGGCTGTACGTCGAGTAGTACAGCGCGTTGTCCTGCTGGCCGATGTCGAGCCCGGCCGCGTGGATCGCGTCGGTCTCGCCGTCGCGCAGCCGGCCCGAGAAGGAGAACGACTTGGCGCCGGCGGGGATCTCGACGACCGTGGGGCGGGAGGGGTCCCAGGCGCCGTACGTGTCCTCGTAGGCCGGGGCGTGCGAGTCGACGTAGATGTCGCGCAGCACCGAGTCGGTGCCGCCGAAACCGTCGGTGCCCACGATGCGCAGCTTGTAGTGGCCCTCGTCGATCCAGCGGCCCCGCGGGTCGAAGGGGGTGGCCGCGCGCCCGGTCACCGGGTGGTACCAGCCGCCGACCGTCGCCGGGCCGTACAGGACGCCCTCGGTGAGGCCGGTCGTGTTGATCCCGCCGATGTAGCCGAGGTCCTTGCCCCGGGCGTCGGCGAGGAAGATGTCGACGCTCGTCAGCTGCCCGGCCATGCGCAGGTCGAACGTGGCGGCCCCGCCGCCGACGGACCCGGCGTCGGAGAACTGGTTGGTCGAGATGACCGGCTTCGTCATGTCGACCTCGGCGAAGCCGGACTCGGCGACGCGCAGCCCGAACGGCATCCGCAGCGCGTGAAGTCCCTTGCCCTGTACGGGGGTCAGGGTGACGAAGCCCTCGTAGTAGCCGGCCGGCGCGTCGGCCGGGACCCGCAGGGCGACGCTGACGGGCGTGCTGCCGTGGGGCTTGCTGGTGACGTGGTCGTCGGCGGTCAGGGTGATGCCGGCGGCGCGGGCGTCGCCGGAGGCCCCGTTGCCCCGGGTGAATGCGGCGGCCACCTCGTAACGGGCCTTGCGGCCGGTGTCGTTGACCAGGTCCAGCCGCTTCTCGACGCGGGTGGACCGGCCGACCGGGAGCACCCCGAGATCGAGGGCGCCGGTCAGGTGGCCGAGCTCGGAGCGGGTGCCGTCCAGGGCGGTGTACGGGGTCTTCGCGGACACCTGGAGGGAGGTCTCGGTGTGCACGGCGGCGTACGGGTCGATCGCGCCGGCGCCCGAGTCGAAGACGCTCGCCTCGCCGGGCATCGGGCGGGCGGTGTTCATGAGGGACACCTTGACGGCCGCCGGGGTGAGCCGGGGGTCGTGCTGGAGGAGCAGCGCGGCGGCGCCCGCGACGTACGGCGAGGCCATCGAGGTGCCGCTGAGCCGGGCGTACGCGGCGGAGTAGTCGCCGGTCCCCGGGGCGACGGTGTCGGCCGGGACGGACGACAGGACGCTGACGCCGGGCGCGGTGATCTCGGGCTTGATGGCGCCGGTGCCGTACACCGGGCCGCGCGAGCTGAAGTCCGCGAGGGCGCCGTTACCGAGCACGAAGGTGCCGGCCTGCGTGAACGTGACGCGTGCGGTGCCGCCCGCGGTACCGGCGGCCAGTGCGGCGCCCTCGGCGGCGGTGAGCGAGAAGGCCGGGACGTAGGCGGGGCTCTCGCCGATGTAGTTCGGGATGTGCCCCTCGGCCGCGTTGTCGTTGACGAGGAGGACGGCGACGGCGCCCATGGACGCGGCGCGGCGCACCTTCTCGTCCAGGGGGATGCCACCGCGCTTCACCAGGACGGCCTTGCCCTTGACGTCCTTGCCGCTGTAGCCGGCCGCGGTGCCGGTGGCGACGTCGGCGACGGGGTGGGTCCCGGAGGTGAGGCGGGAGAGCGCGTCGCCGAACGGGCGGGCCAGCAGCCGGCCGGTGGCGGTGGTGGCGCCCGCGCCGATGCGGTACTGCGGCAGGGTCATCGGTTCGTCGTGCGCGCCCACGGTGAGCGGCAGCGCGGCGGCGCCCGGGGTGCCGAGGGTGCCCGCGCCCGGGCCGCTGTTGCCGGCGGCGATGACGGTGGTGATGCCGGCGAGCACCAGGTTGTCCGCGGCTATCGCCTGCGGGCTCATCGGGTCGTTGACGGACGCGCCGAGCGACATGTTGACGACGTCCATGCCGTCGTCGGCCGCCCGGTCCATCGCGGCCATGATGTCGCTGGTGCGCCCGCGCCCGTACGGGCCGAGCACCCGGTAGGCGTACACGGAGGCGCCGGGGGCCACGCCGTGGGCGGCGCGCTCCTCGGACTCGGCGCCCCGTCCGGCGACGATCCCGGCGACGTGGGTGCCGTGCTCGGTGTAATAGGTCGAGCCCTGGCTGGTCTCGACCTGCCCGGACGCCTTCCACTCGGCGTACGTCGTCTCCATCGGGTCGGAGTCCTCGTCGATGAAGTCGTAGCCGCCCTTGTAGGCGCCCTTGAGGTCGGGGTGGCGGTAGTCGATCCCGGTGTCGATGATGCCGACCTTGACGCCCTTGCCGGTGAGGCCCTCGGCGTGCAGCCGGGCCACCCCGTCGTCGCCTCCCCCGGTGGCGCCGGAGGTACCGCCGCCGTCGGCGGGGGCGGGGCGGTCGAGCGCCTTCACGGTGGTGTCCGGCCAGACGGCGGCGACCTCGTCGTTGTCGAGGAGTCCGGCGACGCGGTCGCCGGGGAGCCGGAGGCTGACCCCGTCGAAGCCGTGGGTGTAGGTGCGCCCGGGCTTCGGGGCCGCCGCCTTCTTCCCCTTGCTCCCGTCCGCGGCGGGCTGCGCGAACATGTCGTCCAGCGCGGTGCGGAAGCGCTGGTGCGCCTTCGTCACGGCGTCCTCGGCCGCCGCCTCGCTGACCGTGCGGCCCTCGGCGGCGGCGATCAGGCGGGCGGTGCGGGCGGGCGGGGTCTTCAGCTGGACGATGACGTCGACGGGCTTGCTGCTGCGGAGCGCGGCCTCGTCGGTGAGGTGGAGGCCGCCGATGTCGAGGGAGGCCATGCGGTGCAGGGCCGCCAGCTCCTGGTCGTCCAGGGAGGCGAGCAGGCCGGCGGCGTCCGACGTGCCGGACGGGGAGGGTGCGGCGAAGGCGGCGGGGGCGGTGGCCGCGAGGGTGGCGAGCACGGTTGCCGCCGCGGCCAGGGCCAGGTGTCTGCGCCCCGGGGCTTGCGTCATGATTCGTGGGCTCCGCTCTGGGCAGGGACGGACGGGGTCCCCCTCGTCTCATGAGCTGGGGGGACGGGCATCGCATGATCGTGGGTGCGTGGGCCTCCGGTTGGAAAGGGCAGCCGGTGGCGAGATCCCGCCTGTCGTCAAGTCGCCATTGCGGCCCGGTGAGTTCGGGAACTGGCGACAACACGTCGTGTCATAGACCCGCCACCCCGGTGTGCTGCGGCGCCCCGGCAGGGCTCGGTAGACCCGTGCCACGACCTTCCGCCCGGCGCCCGGCGCTCCGGCGGGAGATCCCCGACGTGGTCCCGGTCCTGCCGAGGCCCCCGCCATGCGAAAGGGCACTCATGTCCCGCCCCACCACCACGCGCCGCAGACGCCGGTTCACCGCCGCCGTCCTCGCGGCCGGGCTGACCGGCTCGCTGATGAGCCTGTCGGCGCTGCCCGCGCAAGCCGCCGACGTGCCGCACCCCTTGGGCACGGCCGTCCCGGACGCGCCCAAGAAGGCCCTGGCCTCCCAGCGCGACAAGCTGGGCGCCCACGACCGTACGCTGCTCCAGAAGGCCGAGAGCAAGAAGGCCAGGACGGTCACCGTCCTGCTGGCCACCGGCGAGGGCGACACCGAGGCGCTGCGCGAGAAGGTCGCGGACCTCGGCGGCCAGGTCGCCAGGGCCGACGACAAGCTGGGCTATGTCCGCGCGACCGTGCCCACCGGCAAGGTCACCGCGCTCGCCGCGCTCGCCTCGGTCCGGGCCGTCGACCTCAACGAGACGTACAAGATCCCCGACCCGTCGCCGGTCACCACCGAGGACCGGAAGAAGGGCGGGAAGGGCGGCGGCCACGACGGTCCCACCCCGCCGGAGGGTCCCGGCCGCACCACCCCGGCCGACAACCCGTACCTGCCGGTGGCCGAGACGGGGGCGACCGGCTTCACCGCCGACCACCGCACCTGGGACGGGCGGGGCGTCACCGTCGGCATCCTGGACACCGGTGTCGACCTGGCCCACCCGGCGCTGCGCACCACCACGACCGGGCAGCCGAAGATCAAGGACTGGGTCACCGCGACCGACCCGGTGACCGACAGCGACCCGACGTGGCTGGAGATGCGGCTGAAGGTCACCGCGAAGGACGGCACCTTCCGCTACGGCGGGGTCGACTACAAGGCGCCCGACGGCGACTACGAGTTCCAGCTCTTCTCCGAGGCGGACACCTGGGGCGGCGAGCTGGGCGGGGACCTCAACCGGGACGGTGACACCAGGGACAAGTTCGGTGTCCTGTACCGCGAGGCGGACCACCGGGTGTGGGTCGACGCGAACCTCGACCAGGCCTTCGGCGACGCCGACGTGGTGGAGCCGTACGCGAAGTCCGGCACGTGGGCCGCGTTCGGCGAGGACGACCCCGCGACGGCCGTCGCCGAGTCCATGCCGTTCACCGTGGAGTACCGCGACGACGTGGACCTGTCCGCGCGGGGCGGCACGAGCGCCGGCAAGAAGGCCGACTTCGTCAGCATCGGCATCGTCTCCGGCGCCCACGCCACCCATGTCGCCGGCATCACCGCCGGCCACGGGCTGTTCGGCGGGAAGATGGACGGCGCCGCCCCCGGCGCCCGCATCGTCTCCGAGCGCGTCTGCCTCTTCGCCGCCGGCTGCACCTCGTACGCCCTCACCGAGGGCATGATCGACGTCGTCGTGGACAAGGGCGCCGACGTCGTCAACCTCTCGATCGGCGGGCTGCCCGCGCTCAACGACGGCGCCAGCGTCCGCTCGGTCCTCTACAACCGGCTGATCGACGAGTACGGCGTGCACATCGTCTCGTCGGCCGGCAACGACGGTCCGGGCATGAACACCGTCTCCGACCCGGCGGTCGCCGACCAGGTCATCGCGGTGGGCGCCTCCGTCAGCAAGGACACCTGGTGGGCGGATTACGGCTCCGAGGTGAAGGACCGGCAGTCGCTGTTCCCGTTCTCCGCGCGCGGTCCGCGTGAGGACGGCGGGATGAAGCCGGAGATCGTCGCCCCGGGCGCCGCCGTCTCCTCCATCCCGACCTGGATGCCCGGCGAGGGCGTCCCCCAGGCCGGTTACGAACTCCCCCCGGGCTACGGCATGTTCAACGGTACGTCGATGGCCTCGCCGCAGGCCGCCGGTGCCGTCGCCGTCCTGCTCTCCGCCGCGTCCGCCTCGCACGTGAAGGTGTCGCCGGCCGGGATGCGGTCCGCGCTGACCAGCTCGGCGACGTACCTGCCGGAGCAGCCCGCGTACGCGCAGGGCGCCGGCCTCGTCTCCGTACCGGCGGCGTGGAAGCTGCTGGCGAAGGGCATGAAGCCGACGGCGTACTCCGCGAAGGCGCCGGTCTGCGGTGCCCTCGCCGGGATGCTGGCCGCGCCCGGGTCGGGCACCGGCATCTACAACCGCTGCTCCCCCGAGGACGGCGGGCAGCCGCTCCACCGCCCGAAGAACTACACGGTGGAGCTCACCCGGACCGGCTCCGGCAGCCGTGAGGCCCGCCTCTCCTGGCTCGGGAACGACGGTACGTTCAGCGCCCCGCGCTCGGTGAAGCTGGACCGGGGCAAGGCGACCGGCATCACCGTCCGCGCCCAGGCCAAGTCCGCCGGCGCCCACTCGGCGCTGCTGCGGGTGGACGACCCGGCCACGCCCGGCGTCGACCGGCTGGTCCCGGTCACCGTCGTGGCCGCCGCCGACCCGGCGAAGCCGTCGTACGCGGTGTCCACCGCGGGCACCGTCGACCGCAACGCCACCCGCTCCTTCTTCGTCTCCGTGCCCAAGGGCGCGGCGGCGCTGAAGGTGGACCTGTCCGGCGTAGCCGAGGACAGCCAGACCCGGTTCCTGGCGGTCGACCCGCAGGGCATGCCGGTCGAGGACACCGCCGTGAGCCGCTGCTACACCCACTTCTCGGACGAGAAGGACTGCGCCTCCGGCTCGCGCACGTACGAGCAGCCGATGCCCGGCGTCTGGGAGTTCGAGGTGGAGGCGCGCCGCACCTCGCCCGCGCTCGGCAACCCGTACCGGCTGACCGCCACCGTGCAGGGCGCCACGCTCGACCCGGCGTCCTCGGTGATCGACCAGGCGGGGCTGCACGCGGCGTCCGAGAAGAGCTTCACGGCCGTCAACCGGTTCGCGCCGGTGACCGCGCACGCGGTGGGCGGCGCCCTCGGCGCGCTCTCCGAGGCGCACCCGACCGTCGCCGACCAGGACATGACCGGCAAGCAGGTCACGGTCCCCCGGGACGCGACGCGCTTCGAGGTGTCGATGGGCAACGCCTCCGACCCGGACGCGGACCTGGACCTGTACCTGGTCGCGCAGTCGGGGGCGCTCGTCGCCTCCTCCACCAACGGCGGCTCCCGCGAGTCGATCGTGGTGGACGAGCCGGATCCCGGCTACTACCTGCTGTTCATCGCGGGTACGGACGTGCCGTCGGGCAGCACCGAGTTCGACATCCAGGACACGATGTTCTCCTCGTCGCTCGGCTCGGTGACCGTGGACCAGGACGAGCCGGTGCGGCTCGCCTCGGGCCGGTCGACGAAGGTCAGCGGGCGTCTGGTCGCCGACACCCGGCCGCCCGCGGGCCGCCGTCTGGTGGGCCGGTTCTCGCTGGCGAGCGACACCGGCGCCACGCTGGGCAGCGCCGACGTGCTGATCGGCGAGGTGTCCACCCCGCACGCGGAGATCACCTCCTCGTTCGGTCCGGTCCTCGCCTTCAGCCTGGACGACCAGGGCCGCGTGGCCGGGTCGAAGCAGGTCTCCGGCCACGGCCGGCCGATGCGCTGGGACGCGGAGAACGGCATGACCCTGCTCGACGACGCCGGCGCCCGCGACGGCCACGTCCTCAGCCAGAGCCGGTCCAAGGGGTACGCCACCGGTCAGCTGACGCTCGCCGAGGGCACCCGGGCGGGGCTCTGGGACGCGGACGGCAAGCTCACCACGCTGCCGCTGCCCGACTGGGAGTCCTACCGCTTCGCGCGCGGCTTCGCCGTCAACGACTCGGGTACGGTCGTCGGCAACGCCACGGGCAACGTCACCGACCCGGCCACGGGACGCTCCGTCGAGGTGAACGAGGGCTTCGTGTGGAGCGCCGAGGACGGCATGCGCAAGCTGCCGCATCTCACGGACGCCCGCGGCCTGACCGAGCCGGTCGCCATCAACGACGCCGGTGTGGTGGTCGGCCACTCCGCCAAGGACGGCCGGCGCCGCGCCGTCGAGTGGGACGCCGACGGGAAGATCACCGACCTCGGCACCCTGCCGGGCATGGCCGACAGCTACGCCCAGGGCATCAACGCCTCCGGCACGGTGGTCGGCTCCAGCGGTGACGACGCGTTCGTCCTGAAGCCCGGCGGCACGATGACCCGGCTGCCCGACTTCGGCTTCGACGCGCAGGCGCTCGCGGTGAACGACGCCGGCTGGATCGTGGGCACGGCGGAGACCGCGCCGGACTCGGAGACCGCGGTCGTCTGGGACCCCCAGGGGCGTATGTACGAGCTGTCGGCGATGACCGGCTCCTCGCGCTTCGTTCCGCTGGAGGGCATCAGCGTCAACAACCGCGGCGAGGTGGCGTACTACGCCATGGACCGGGAGGGCGGGGGCTCGACGAAGGTGGTCGTGGCCCAGCTGCCTTCCTGATCGCGTGACCGGCCCCTCCCCGCCGCCGGAAGCCCGGTGGCGGGGAGGGGCCGGCCCGCGCTCGGGCCTGTCCGGCGGATCTTCGCGGACCGGCGACGCCCGGCACGCACCGGACAGGCCCTACCCGGAGACCGGCGCGTCCTGGCCGGGTAGGCGGTCCGGTTCGCCCGCCGCCTCCCAGCGCAGCAGGTCCCCCGGCTGGCAGTCGAGCGCTTCGCAGAGCGCGGCGAGCGTCGCGAAGCGCACGGCCTTCGCCCGGCCGTTCTTGAGGACCGCCAGGTTGGCCGGGGTGATGCCGACCCGTTCGGCGAGCTCGCCCACGGACATCTTCCGCCGGGCGAGCATCACGTCGATGTCCACGACGATCGGCATCAGATCACCTCGTCCAGCTCGGCCTGCATCCGCGTCGCCTGGACGTCGCGGGCGACCGCCTGGGCGAGCAGCGTGCGCAGCACGAGCACGACGAGCGCGACGCCGAACACCGCCAGGCCGACCACGCCGATCAACAGGACGACGCCCGGCGCGACGGCCTCGCCCGGCGCCAGGACTGCCCCGAGCGTCCAGAGCAGGAGCGCGGCACCGGCGAAGGCGCCGGTCACCACGTCCACGTACCGGAAGGCGGGGCTGGAGAACACCGTTCCCCGGCGGGCCATCGCGGCCAGTCGCCAGACGCACACCAGCACGGTCTCGGCGCAGCCGATGCCCAGGACGACAATCAGCGCGACCGGGACCCGGGGCAGTTCCCCGTCGCCTGTGCTCCCCGGGTCGCGGAAGAGCAGGACCAGCATCAGCACCTGCAGGAACAGGGCCCCGGCGAGCAGCGCCACGATCACGCAACGCAGCGCGACGTCGGTCAGTTTTCCCATCAACGCCTCCCTCAACCTATCGAGAAGCGATCCTAATCTATCGTTTCTCGATAGCCAAGCGGGGGCACGGCGGGCGTTCGTGAAAGGCGGAACGGCGGCCGTACGGGTAGACAGGTCGCATGCAGACCTTCCTCCCCTTTCCCGGCTTCACCGAGTCGGCCGCCGTCCTGGACGCCAGGCGGCTCGGCAAGCAGCGGGTGGAGGCCCTGCAGGTGTTCCGCGGCCTGACCGTGCCGGGTTACGGCTGGCGCAGGCACCCGGCGGTCCGGATGTGGGCGGGGTACGAGGAAGCGCTCGTCCGGTACGGCCTCGACATGTGCGCGCTCTGGACGGCCGGGGGGCGCGCCGACACCTGCGCCGGCACCCTCGTCCACGACTTCCGGGCCCACACGGGCGGCGCGCCGGTCCGCCCGCAGCCCGAACTGGCGGCGGAGGGTGAGCTGCCGCCGTGGCTGGGCGACCCGGAATTCCACCGGAGCCACCAGTCGGCGCTGCTCCGCAAGGACCCGGAGCACTACCGGGACCGGTTCCCCGGCGTGCCGGACGACCTGCCGTACGTGTGGCCGGCGTCGGACCGGCCCCGGATGCACTGATCACGAACGTCCTGGACCCGCGGCGCGCGGCCTCAGCCGGTCGGGCCGAAGCGGCGCAGGTAGCCGTCGAGCCCGTCCGGCGTGGTCCCGGCCCATCCGATGTACCCGTCCGGCCGTACGAGGAAGAGCCCGGTGCCGTACGCGCCGGGGGCGCTCCCGCTCACCACCCGTGCCACGGGTCCGCCCGCGCCGCCGGGTGCGCCGGTCCCCAGCGCGAGCAGCGTCCAGTGCGGGCCCCGGAAGGCGTCGAAGAGCCGCACGCCGTCCACGGTCGCGTCCGGGGCGCGGTCGCCGGCCCGGGGCGCGCCCTCCGGCACCGCGTCCCGGGTCTCCTCGGTGAGCGACGACTCCCGGTATCCGAGGCCCAGCTGGCGGGTCGCGCCGCCTCGGCGGACCTCGCCCCGGTGGACGCCGGTGGACAGGTCGAGCATCTGGG
This sequence comes from Streptomyces sp. 130, assembly GCF_007096885.1. GTDB lineage: Bacteria > Actinomycetota > Actinomycetes > Streptomycetales > Streptomycetaceae > Streptomyces. The sequence goes on from NZ_VJNO01000030.1 coordinate 58,010, forward strand.
CGGCGACCGGGCGCCGTTCCTCCTCGTAGCTGTCCAGGAGCGCGGCCGGGGCGCCGCCGGCCAGCACCGCGGCCAGCTTCCAGCCCAGGTTGTAGGCGTCCTGGACGCTGGTGTTCAGGCCCTGCCCGCCCGCCGGGGAGTGCACGTGCGCGGCGTCCCCGGCGAGCAGGACCCGGCCCGACCGGAAGCGGTCGGCCAGGGCGGCGCGGGGGCGGAAGTCGGAGGCCCAGCGCACCTCGGTCACGGCCTCGGCGGGGATGTGCGAGCGCGCGGCGAGGACCTCGCGGACGCCGTCCGGGGTGAGGTCGACGTCGGTCCCTTCCGGGAAGCGGGCGGTCAGCTGGAAGTCCTCGGTGCCGGCCAGCGGGCAGACGGCGAGGAAGTCGGCGCCGTCGCGCGGCGGGAAGATGTGCCAGTTGTCGCGGTCCAGGCCGGTGATGCGGACGTCCGCGACGAGGGTCGGATTCGGGTCGACGGTCTCGCCGGTCATCCCGATGCCCAGCGCGCGCCGCACCGCGGACCGGCCGCCGTCGGCGGCGACCAGATACCGGCCGCGCACCGCAGTGCCGTCGGCGAGGCGGGCGGTGACGCCCTCGGCGTCCTGCGTGAGACCGGCGGCCTCGCGGCCGAAGGCGATCTCGCCGCCCAGCTCCGCCAGCCGCTCCGCCAGGATCTCCTGGGTGCGCCACTGCGGCACCATCCAGGGCTTGTCGTACGGCGAGTCCTCGCTCGGCTCGACCGGGTCGAACATGTGGTGCTCGCCGAGCCGTTCACCGTCGCGCCAGACCATGCCGACCGGGTAGGTGCCGCCCGCCGCGTGGATCGCGTCGATGACCCCGAGGTCGTCGAAGACCTCCATGGTGCGGGGCTGGAGGCCCTTGCCCCGGGAGCCCGGGAACAGCGCCTGCCCGCGTTCCAGGACGAGCGCGTCCACGCCGCGCCGGGCCAGGTCCACCGCGAGGGCGAGACCGGTGGGGCCGGCGCCGACGATCAGGACATCCGTGTCCATGACGATTCTCCTTAACGCTGTTAAGTGCTCGGTGGGTCCGAGGATGTCCTTAACGGCGTTAAACTGTCAAGCGTGGATACCGGACGACGCGCCCCCCTCGACCGCCGACGGGTCGCGGACACGGCGTTGACGCTGCTGAACGAGGTGGGCCTGGACGGGCTGACCCTGCGCGCCATCGCGAGGGAGCTCGACGTCAAGGCGCCCGCCCTGTACTGGCACTTCAAGGACAAGCAGGCGCTGCTGGACGAGATGGCGACCGAGATGTACCGGCGGATGGTCGCCGATGCCCCCCTCGACCCCGCCGACACCTGGCGGGAGCGGCTGCGGAAGACCAACCACGCCCTGCGGACCTCGCTGCTCGGCTACCGGGACGGCGCCAAGGTGTTCAGCGGTTCACGCTTCACGGGCGGGGTGCACGCCGAGCAGATGGAGGAGAGCCTGCGACTGCTCACCGCCGCCGGCTTCACCCTGGCCCAGGCGGTGCGGGCGGCCACGGCGACGTACATGTTCACGCTCGGCTCGGTCATCGAGCAGCAGGGCGCCGAACCCCTGCCCGGGCAGCGCCGGGAGGGGTTCGACGTCGCCGAGCGGGCACGGATGCTGGCCGCCTACCCGCTGACCGCCGCGGCGGGCGCGGAGATCTTCGCGGACTACGAGCGGCATTACGCGGAAGCGCTCGACCTGGTGATCGCGGGCGTCGCGGCGGCCTACGGCGTCGAGTGACGGGGCGCGCCGCGCCCCGGGTCGTCAGCCGTCGAGATCGATGACGACCTTGATGTCGTCCTCCCGCGCGGTGAACGCCTCGGCGGCGTTCCGCAGCGGCACCCGCCGGGTGATCATCCGCTCCAGCCAGTCCGGATCGGCGCGCCGGAGGGCGTCGGCGCCCGCGCGGTAGTGGCGCAGATTGGCGTTGACCGACCCCACCACTGCGACGTTCCCCCGCACCAGCGCGTTGTTGAGCGTGCCCGCCTCCACCGGCAGCCGGCGGGCCCCGGGCGACACACCGATCAGGCAGACGATCCCGTAGCTCGCGGTCCCCCGCATCGCCCCGAGGACCACGTCTCCGACGCCCGTCGCCTCGATCACCACGTCGGGCCGGAGGGCGGATGCCACCTCGTCGACGGGGCCGCTGTGGTACGTGGCGCCCAGGCCGGCCACCAGAGCGGGCTTCGGCCCCGAGGGCACCCGGTCCAGCACGTGGACGTCCAGCCCGCGCTGGTGGCCGAGCAGCGCCGCGAGCAGGCCGATCGGCCCGGCGCCGGTGACCAGGACCCGCTCCGGCGCGAACCAGGACCGCGCGCCGATCCGTTCGACCTGCTCCCACGCCTTGGCCACCACGGTGGTCGGTTCGAGCAGGACGCCGACGCGCTCCAGGGACGGGTCGAGCCGGACCGCGTAGTCGCTCTCGACGGTCCAGGACTGGCTGGCGTAACCGTGCCGTTCCTTGATCCCGCGCTCCGTGTAACGCCCGTTGCGGCACATGTCGAACTCGCCCCGGACGCAGGCGCCGCACGGTTCCGGATCGGGCCGACGCACCACGCCCACGACCAGGTCCCCGGCCCCGAAGCCGCTCGCCGGCGGCGCCTGCCGCACCCGGCCCAGCGACTCGTGACCGATGATCAGCCGGTCCTCGCCGCCCGGCGCCCGGCCGTAGTCGCCGGCCGCGATCTCCTTGTCCGTGCCGCAGACCCCCACGCCGAGCCCGTCCACCAGGAGCTCGCCCGGGCCCGGCACCGGGTCGGGCACCTCGCACACCTCAAGGCTCTTGCCGGCCGAAGGCCGCACGGTAACGGCACGCATCGGTACCCCTTTCGAACACGCGGGCAGCGGCGTCGGCCTCTCCCGGCCGCTCACCCGCTGCCCGTTTACCCGATCGCCCGCCGATCCCGCGCCCCGGCGGCGGGTACGCCCGCGGATTGCGCCGACCGGCGGACCCGGCGGCTCACACCAGCCCGAACGACCGCAGCGCCGACCGCTGCGCCGGCGTCGGAAGGGCCGGCCAGTAGACGTAGCAGACCCCGCCGGTCCCGCTCCTGACCTTGCCGTTCGCGTCGTACCGCTTCGTGCGCAGCCAGATGTTCTCCCACTCGCGGCGCCGGTAGACGTGGCGGACCGCGTCGTCGTCCGGGGAGGCGGGGTCGTTGGCGATCACGTCGCCGTCGGCGGTGAAGCCGATCACCGTCATCAGGTGGCCCGACGTGCCGTAGCCCGCGCCGGTCAGCTCCTCCTTGAGGAAGGACTGCGAGGTGATGACGGGAATGCCCGCGCGGACCAGGGTCTCCACGTCGTTCAGCGAGCCGAGGCGGGTCACGGCGGCGCTCATGCCGTCGTACGTGGCCGCGTAGGCGGCGTTGAACGGCCAGTTGCCGCAGCCCTCGTACTGGTAGTCGTAGGTGAAGCGGGCGGCGTGGCAGACCGAGGGGTCCGGGATGCCGGGCTCCACCCACGCCAGGTCCTCGGCGGAGGGCTCGCGGCCCCAGTACTCGATGATCATCTGCGAGGAGGTCGGGCTGCACCACGCCTCGCCGCCGTTGTCGTACTCCGGGTACTGGCCCACGTGCACGTTCTGCGAGTAGCGCGGCACCGGCAGCTCGCGGACCAGGCCCGGGGTGCTCGCGGGCACCGTGAAGCGGTCCGGGATGTCCGAGGCCATCGCGCCCACCCGCCACACCGTCGGGGTGAGGCGGCTGCCCGGGGTGCGGTACAGGGTCAGCCGGAGGCGGTACGTGAGCAGGCGCAGGCCGCTCGCCGCGTCGTCCACCGAGAAGGTGTCGGTCCAGATGGAGCTCTTGCCGTCGCTCTGGTCGTCCACCGAGGTGCGGCGGATGTCCGCGTCGCCGGCGGCCCAGCGCCCCATCACGTACCACGGGGTCTCGGTGCCGTCCGAGTAGCGGCCGGACAGCTCGATCCCGATCCAGGTGCCGGCCGGGGTGTCCGCGTTCCAGGAGGCGATCACCTCGGTGGCGGGGACGCGGGAGCGGTGCACCGGCGAGGTCCAGGTCGCGTACTCCCAGGCGGCGGTGGTGCCGGTGTGCGGGTCGGTGTAGTCCGTACGGCCCTGCGGGTGGGCGATGACGAGTCCGGCACGGCGGCCGGCGACCGCGCGGGTTCCGGCGCGGTCGCCGCAGCGCCAGTCGGTGTACGTGGTCCAGGCGTGGTTGTCCACCGAGGGCGGCTCGGTCCGGCCGGGGCGGCGCGGGGCGGCTGCCGCCGAGGCGGCGGACGACAGCGTTCCGGCACCGGCCGCCACGACGGCGGCGGCGGCGAGCACGGTGCGGCGTGAGGTGGGACTGGGCATGGGCGAGACCCCCGGTCGTCGTCTGCGGAATGGGGCTGCGGTGCACGACAGTGCGCCAACTATCGCGGGTCGCGTGCCGGTTCGGCCAGCGATTCGACCCGCGCCGAACAACCAATATTGGTCTCCACCACTGGCGTGACCTGCGGCTGGGCCGAACGGCCTACGGCCACCCCGGCTCGTAGGCTGGGCGCATGAACGATCTCGCGCTCCGGGCCGCGCGGCTCACCGCCCTCCCGCCGTCCTGCGGGCCGGTACGGCTGGTCGCCGTCGACGGGCACGCCGGATCGGGCAAGAGCACCTTCACCGGCCGGCTCGCGGCGGCGCTCGGCGGGGCGCCCGTGCTGCACCTGGACGATCTGGCCAGCCACGAGGAGCTGTTCGCCTGGACGGACCGGCTGCGGGAGCAGGTCACGGGGCCGCTCTCGCGCGGCGAGCCCGCGCGCTACGCCCCGTACGACTGGACGGCACGGGCTTTCGGGCCCGCCAGGACCCTGGAGCCCGCCCCCGTCGTCCTGGTCGAGGGCGTCGGCGCCGGCCGGCGCGCCCTGCGGCCGCTGCTGGCGCGGCTGTTGTGGATGGACCTGCCCGCCGAGGAGTCCTGGGCGCGCGGCCGGCGGCGCGACGGGCCGGCGCTGCGCTCCTTCTGGGACGGCTGGACGGCGGCCGAGACGGCGCACTTCGCGGCCGACCCCTCGCGCCCCTGGGCGGACGTTCTGGTAAGGCAGTTGCCTGTGGGGTACGAGTGGCTGGAAGGACCCGTGCGGGAGCGGTGCTGAACCGTTCCGTCACCCGTTGTGACCGGGTCTCACCGTCCTCTCGCGCCGCCGGAAAACGGCTCGGAAGTACCTCAACTCGGCTTGACCGGGGGGCGGTACAGGTCTTACGTTCTCAATGTGAGGCTTTCAGGAGCCCCCACAGACGCGAAGCCCCCGGTTGTTCCCCCGTGACCGGGGGCTTCGTCCTGTGCTCCCGGCGCACTCCGGCGCCCTCTTTCTCACCCTGGGTCACGGCGCCTCTTCGGCCTGCGGCACCCTTCGTCGGATACGCACCGCACAGGTACGATGCCTCTCGGTGCGGTCAATTCCCGTCCACGGCACAGCGATACGGCGCGCCTCGGCCCGGCGGGCTCGCGGGCGGCGGGACATCCTGGGGGCACGTTTGTGGGGGACCTGATGGACTTCGGTACGCAGGGCGCGCAGGCCCCGGCCGACCTCGCCTGGCTGCGGGGCGTGGACGCCTACACGATGGGCGCGTATCCGCAGGCCGAGGAGGAGTTCCGGGCGGCCGTGGGCCTGGACCCCGGCATGGCGGACGCCTGGCTCGGACTGCACGCGCTGCGCGTCGACACCGCCTCGGCGCTGCTGCACATGCACCGCCACCGCGACCGCTTCGGCGAGCAGCGGACCCGCTACCGGCGCACCCTCAATTCCTGGTACTGGCTGGGCTGGTGGGTGCAGCCGGTCCTGGAGAGCCCGCGCGATCTGCTGCTCGCGCACGCCTCGCACTGGCTGGACGGCCGCCATGTCGCGGAGCTCGACCGGGCGCTGGCCGCCCTGCCGCCGGTGGAGACCGACCCCCAGGTCCGCTTCCTGCACGCCTGCCGTTCCTACCTGGTCAAGGACTGGGAACAGCTCGTGCGCCACACCGAGCAGCTGATCGACGACCCCCTGCTGGGCATCGAGGCGGGGCTGTTCGGCGGGATGGCCCGGGTGCGGCTGGAGATGTACGGGCAGGCGGAGCCGATGCTCGCGACGGCACTGATGCGGTGCCGCAGCGAGCAGCCGCAGCGCAAGGAGCTCCGCTACTGGCTGGCCCGCGCCCACGAGGGCACCGGCCGCAGCGCCGCCGCCCTCCCCCTCTACCGCGCCGTGCACCGCATCGACCCGGCCTTCATGGACACCTCCGCCCGGCTCGCGGCCATCGCGGACTACGACGGACTCGACGGCCCCGACGACGTGGCCGGCCTCGCGACCGTGTCCCTGACCGGCATGGAGGCGGACGCGTTCTACGCGGAGGGCGCCCCGCCGCCGGGAGCCGACCAGGCGGACGGCCGGGAGCTGCCGCCCGGCGGTGAACCGCCGGACGTGTCCGGTGCCGGGGGCGTCCCGTCGCCCGGCGGGGTGCGGGCGAAGGCTCCGGCGCCGCAGCCGTTCCCGGCCGGGCCCAGCGACCCGGCGCTGCTGGCCGAGGCACTGGCCGAGCTGGAGCGGATGGTCGGCCTGGAACCGGTCAAGCGCCAGGTCAGGGCCCTCTCGGCGCAGCTCAACATGGCGCGCCTCCGGGCGGGCCAGGGGCTGCCCGTACAGCCGCCGAAGCGGCACTTCGTGTTCTCCGGGCCGTCCGGCACCGGCAAGACGACCGTGGCCCGCATCCTGGGCCGCGTCTTCTACGCGCTGGGCCTGCTCGGCGGCGACCACCTCGTGGAGGCGCAACGGGCGGATCTGGTCGGCGAGTTCCTGGGCCAGACCGCCGTGAAGGCGAACGAGCTGATCGATTCGGCGCTGGGCGGGGTGCTGTTCGTGGACGAGGCGTACAGCCTGTCCAACACCGGCTACAGCAAGGGCGACGCGTACGGCGACGAGGCCCTTCAGGTGCTGCTCAAGCGCGCCGAGGACAACCGCGACCACCTCGTCGTCATCCTGGCCGGCTATCCGGAGGGCATGGACCGGCTGCTGTCCGCCAACCCCGGGCTCTCCTCCCGCTTCACCACCCGGGTGGACTTCCCCAGCTACCGCCCGCTGGAACTCACCGCGATCGGCGAGGTGCTGGCCGCCGAGAACGGCGATGTGTGGGACGAGGAGTCACTGGAGGAGCTGCGCTCGATCAGCGGTCATGTGGTGGACCAGGGCTGGCTGGACGAGCTGGGCAACGGCCGCTTCCTGCGGACGCTGTACGAGAAGAGCTGCGCCTACCGCGATCTGCGGCTCTCCGGCTGTACGACGCTGCCGACCCGGGAGGACCTGGCGACGCTGCGGCTGCCGGACCTGATGCAGGCCTACGGCGAGGTCCTGTCGGGGCGCGGCGCGGTGGGCCGGGGGCAGCAGGAGCCGCCGGCGCTGTGAGCCGGGAGGGCCGGCCACCGGGGCGTTCCCCGGTGGCCGGCCCCGGCTGCTCCGTCCTGGGAGGTCGTGTGCGTGCCGGGCGTCGCGGGCCCGCGAAGACGCCCTAGCCCACCAGGGCCCCGTCCGGGTCCGTCGTCCGCTCCTCGGTGCGGCGCGGCTCCGCCACCCGGTGCGCCGGGTCGCGGACCTCGCCGACCAGCGTCTCCAGGACGTCCTCCATCGCGACCAGGCCGAGCACCCGGCCGGAGGCGTCCGCGACCTGGGCGAGGTGCGTGGCGGCGCGGCGCATCACGGTGAGGGCGTCGTCCAGCGGGAGTTCGGCCCGTACGGTGGCCATCGGCCGCCAGAGCTGCTGCGGCACCGCGCGCTCCCGGTCCTCCAGGTCCAGGACGTCCTTGACGTGCAGGTAGCCCATGAACGGGCCGCCGCCCTCGGCGCAGACCGGGAAGCGCGAGAAGCCCGTGCGGACCGTCAGCTCCTCGATGCGGCGCGGAGTGACCGAGGGGTCCACGGTCACCAGGGTGGCCCGGCGCAGCAGGACGTCGGTGACCGGGCGGCTGCCCAGCTCCAGGGCGTCCTCCAGGCGTTCCTGGGCCTCGGGCTCGATGAGACCGGCCTGCCCGGAGTCCTCCACGAGGCGGTTGAGCTGCTCGCTGGTGAAGACGGCCTCCACCTCGTCCTTCGGTTCGACGCCGAAGAGGCGGAGCACCAGCCGGGCGCAGGCGCCGAGCGCCGCGGTGACCGGGCGGCAGAGCCGGGCGAAGCCGACGAGGCCGGGGCTGAGCCAGAGCGCGGTCTTCTCGGGCGCGGCCATCGCCAGGTTCTTCGGGACCATCTCGCCGATGACGAGGTGGAGGAAGACGACGAGGACGAGCGCGAGGACGTATCCGAGCGGGTGGATCAGCCCCTCGGGCAGGTGCACGGCGGTGAACACCGGTTCCAGGAGGTGGGCGACGGTGGGTTCGGCGACGGCTCCGAGGGTCAGGGAGCAGACGGTGATGCCGAACTGGGCCGCCGCCATCATCTGCGGCAGGTTCTCCAGGCCGTACAGCACCTGGCGGGCGCGGCCGGAACCGGCCGCGGCGAGGGGTTCGACCTGGCTGCGGCGCACGGAGACGAGGGAGAACTCCGCGCCGACGAAGAAGCCGTTCGCGAGGACCAGGAGTCCGGCGAAGACCAGCTGGACGAGGCTCATCGCGCCGCCTCCAGGACCGCCGGCTGCGAGGCGTCCGCGGCGGTGGCATCGGCCACGCGGACGAAGCGGACCTTCTCGGCCCGGTAGTGGCCGACCTGGCGGACCGCGAGCCGCCAGCCGGGGAGTTCGGCCCGGTCGCCGGGGGCGGGGATGCGGCCCAGCAGATCGGCGACGAGCCCGGCGACCGTCTCGTACGGGCCGTCGGGCACGTCGAGCCCTATGCGGCGCAGGGTGAGGACCCGGCAGCTGCCCTCGGCGTCCCAGGCGGGGCTGCCGTCCTCGGGCGGGGCGGGGGCCAGCTCGGGGCGGTCGGCACCCTCGGCGTCGTGCTCGTCGCGGACCTCGCCGACCAGCTCCTCGATGATGTCCTCCAGGGTGACGACGCCGGCGGTGCCGCCGTACTCGTCCACCACGACGGCGATCGGCTGCTCCTTGCGCAGCCGCTGGAGGAGCTGCTCGACGGGCAGCGTCTCGGGCACCAGGAGCGGCGGTACGGCGATCCGGCCGGCCGTGGTGCGCAGCCGTTCGGGGGCCGGGACGGCCAGGGCGTCCTTGAGGTGGATCATGCCGACGACCTCGTCGATGCGCTCCCGGTAGACGGGGAAGCGGGACAGGCCGGTGGCGCGGGTGAGGTTGAGGACGTCCTCCGCGGTGGCGGAGGTCTGCAGGGCGCTGACCTTCACGCGCGGGGTCATGACGTGCTGGGCGGTGAGCCCGGCGAGCGACAGGGTCCGTACGAAGAGGTCGGCGGTGTCCTGTTCGAGGGTGCCCGCCTCGGCGGAGTGCCGGGCGAGGGAGACCAGCTCGCCGGGGGTGCGGGCGGAGGCCAGCTCCTCGGTGGGCTCGACGCCGAGGAGGCGTACGAGCCGGTTGGCCGCGGTGTTCAGGGCGCCGATGACCGGCCGGAAGAGGCGGGTGAAGCGGGCCTGCGGTCCGGCGACGAACCGGGCGACGGTGAGCGGGCGGGAGACCGCCCAGTTCTTCGGGACGAGTTCGCCGATGACCATCTGGACGGCCGCCGCGAGCAGCATGCCGGTCACCACGCTGATGGTGGGCACGGCGCCGTCGGGCAGTCCGGTCAGGGCGAGGGGGCCGTCCAGCAGCTGGGCGAGCGCCGGCTCGGCGAGCATGCCGACCACCAGGGAGGTGATGGTGATGCCGAGCTGGGTGCCGGACAGCTGGAAGGAGAGCTCGCGCAGGGCGTCGGTGACCGAGCGGGCCCGCCGGTCGCCCTCGGCGGCGGCGCGCTCGGCGTCCGCGCGTTCCACGGTGACGAGACCGAATTCGGCCGCCACGAAGAATCCGTTGGCGAGGATGAGAAGGAATGCCGCGCAGAGCAGCAGCAGGGGGGTTGTCATGCCGCCGCCTCCACAGAGAAGGCGGCGCGGGTACTACCGGACGATCCGTCCATTGCTGGAGGGAGTCACTCCTCGGGTCGCAGGAAAATCCCCGCCGGCCGCGTGGGCCTTCGGGCGGGGCGGGGCGCGCACGGGGCGCCGCCGCCCTCCAGAGTAATCAACGAGGGGCCGTACGGGGCAGGGGGCTCAGCGCTCGTCCGTACCGGTGCCGCGGCTCTCGGCGAGCGCCCGCAGGGCCCGGGCGTCCTGGATGGCCCGCTGCTTGGCGATCCCGGGCTGGATGCCGAGGGCGGGCATGCTGGTGCCGTCGCTGAGGTCGAGGAAGACCCACGGGTCGCCCACCCGCAGGTTGACGCGGACGATCTGGGCCCAGGAGAGACGGCGGCTGCGCGTGAGGTTGACCACCGTCACGCCCTCCTCGTCCGCGACGACCTTGGGGCGGCTGAGCAGCGCCAGGACACCGAAGAAGAGCAGCGCGGTGAAGACAAAGCTGACCCGCTCCCCTCCGCTGAGCTGTTCGAGTGTGAAGGCGACGACGGTGATGACGGCGAACATCACCGCGCCGACGGTCAGCAGGACCACCCGGGTGCGGGTCGGCCGGAAGGTGACCGGCAGGGCCGGCGGGCCGGGCGGGGGTGCGGGGGCTGACATCGTGCTCTTCTTCCGTCTCCCGCCGTCAGAGACGGCAGGCGTGGATCGCGGTGGTGAGGATGGCGCGGGCGCCGAGGTCGTACAGGTCGTCCATGATCCGCTGCGCCTCGGCGGCGGCGACCATGGAGCGGACGGCGACCCAGCCCTCGTGGTGCAGCGGGGAGATGGTCGGCGACTCCAGGCCCGGGGTGAGGGCCACGGCGCGCTCCAGGTGCTCGACGCGGCAGTCGTAGTCCATCATCACGTAGCTGCGGGCCACCAGGACGCCCTGGAGGCGGCGCAGGAACTGCTGGACCTTGGGCTCGTCGGCGGGGGCGCCGGTGCGCCGGATGACGACGGCCTCGGAGGTCATGATGGGCTCGCCGATGACGTCGAGGCCGGCGTTGCGCAGGCTGGTGCCGGTCTCCACGACGTCCGCGATGACCTGGGCGACGCCGAGTTCGATGGCGGTCTCGACGGCGCCGTCGAGGTGGACGACGGAGGCGTTGACACCGGCCTCGGCGAGGTGCTTGGCGACGATGCCCTCGTAGGAGGTGGCGATGGTCAGGCCGTCGAAGTCCTCGGGTCCGGCGACGGTCCCGGGCTTGGTGGCGTAGCGGAAGGTGGAGCGGGCGAAGCCGAGCTGGAGGATCTCCTCGGCCTCGGCGCCGGAGTCCAGCAGCAGGTCGCGGCCGGTGATGCCGATGTCGAGGCGGCCCGAGCTGACGTAGATCGCGATGTCGCGGGGGCGCAGGTAGAAGAACTCGACCTCGTTGGCGGGGTCCACCAGGACGAGTTCCTTGGACTCCTTGCGCTGCTTGTAGCCCGCCTCATGGAGCATCGCCATCGCAGGCCCGGAGATAGCACCCTTGTTGGGGACGGCGATGCGCAGCATGAGGTCGGGTTTCCTTTGCGACAGGTGTGGCGGGATGACGTACGGGAGGGTGCGGGGCCTGGCTCAGAGGTGGGCGTAGACGTCGTCCAGGGAGATCCCGCGCGCGACCATCATCACCTGGACGTGGTACAGCAGCTGCGAGATCTCCTCGGCGGCGGCGTCCTTGCTCTCGTGCTCGGCGGCCATCCAGACTTCGGCGGCCTCCTCGACGACCTTCTTGCCGATGGCATGGACCCCCTTCTCCACCAGTTCGGCGGTGCGGGAGGTGGAGGGGTCGCCGTTGGCGGCCTTGAGCTGCAGCTCGGCGAAGAGCTCTTCGAAGGTTTTGTTCGCCATGATGTGCTCAGAATACGGGGTGCCCGGCCCGCACTCAGCGCCAGGGTTCGCTGACCGAGCGCAGTGTGGCGGCGGTGGCGACCGCGGCGGTGACCGCTTCGTGCCCCTTGTCCTCGTTGGACCCTTCGAGACCGGCGCGGTCGAGCGCCTGCTCCTCGTTGTCGCACGTGAGTACGCCGAAGCCGACCGGGACGCCGGTGTCGACGGCGACCTGGGTCAGGCCGTTGGTGACGCCGTGGGACACGTATTCGAAGTGCGGGGTGCCGCCGCGGATGATCACGCCGAGGGCGACGATCGCGTCGTACCCGCGGCCGGCCAGCACCTTCGCGACGACGGGGAGCTCGAAGCTGCCCGGGACCCGCAGCAGGGTCGGCTCGTCGATGCCCAGCTCGTGCAGGGCGCGCAGGGCGCCGTCGACGAGCCCGTCCATGACCTTCTCGTGCCACTGCGCGGCGACGACCGCCACACGGAGGTCACCGCAGTTGCGTACGGACAGTTCGGGTGCGCCCTTGCCGCTCATGTCTCTCCTGTGCTTTCTGTACGGGTGTCTGCAGGTCGTGCTACTGGTTGCCGCAGGCCGACGCGGGGACCGCGTCGAGCCAGGGCAGGTCGTGTCCCATGCGGTCGCGCTTGGTGCGCAGGTAGCGCAGATTGTGCTCGCCGGCCTGGACGGGCATCGGCTCGCGCCCGGTGACGGTCAGGCCGTGCCGGCCGAGCGCGGCGGTCTTGTCCGGGTTGTTCGTCATCAGGCGCAGGCTGCGCACGCCGAGGTCGGCGAGGATGCGCGCGCCCGCCGCGTAGTCCCGCGCGTCGGCGGGCAGGCCGAGCTCCAGGTTGGCGTCGAGCGTGTCGACGCCGCGCTCCTGGAGTTCGTACGCGCGGAGCTTGGAGAGCAGGCCGATGCCCCGGCCCTCGTGGCCGCGGAGATAGACGACGACGCCGCGCCCCTCGTCCGTGATGCGCTCCATGGAGGCGTGCAGCTGGGGCCCGCAGTCGCAGCGCTCGGACGCGAAGATGTCGCCGGTCAGGCACTCGGAGTGGACCCGTACGAGGACGTCGTCGCCGTCCCCGAGGTCGCCGTGGACCAGCGCGACGTGTTCGACGCCGTCCACGGTGGAGCGGTAGCCGTACGCGGTGAACGCGCCGAAGCGGGTGGGGAGCCGGACCTCGGCCTCGCGGCGGACGGTCGGCTCGCTGGTGCGCCGGTAGGCGATCAGGTCCTCGATGGAGATGATCGTGAGCCCGTGCTTGCGGGCGAAGGGCACCAGCTGGGGCAGCCGCAGCATGACGCCGTCCTCACCGGCGATCTCGACGATCGCCCCGGCGGGCCGGAGTCCGGCGAGCCGGGCGAGGTCCACGGCGGCCTCGGTGTGGCCGTTGCGCACGAGGACCCCGCCGGAGCGGGCGCGCAGCGGGAAGACGTGGCCGGGGCGCACGAAGTCGCCGGGGCCGGCCGCGCCGCCCGCGAGCAGGCGGAGCGTGGTGGCGCGGTCGGCGGCGGAGATGCCGGTGGAGACGCCGTGGGCGGCCGTGGCGTCGACGGAGACGGTGAAGGCGGTCTTCATCGACTCGGTGTTGCGGTCCACCATCTGGGGCAGTTCGAGCCGTTCCAGCTCGTCGCTCTCCATGGGCGCGCAGATCAGTCCGCGGCACTCGCTCATCATGAACGCGACGATCTCGGGCGTGGCCTTCTCGGCGGCGACGACGAGGTCGCCCTCGTTCTCGCGGTCCTCGTCGTCCACGACCACGACGGGCCGGCCCGCCGCGATGTCGCGGATGGCCTGCTCGACGGGGTCGAGGGCCAGGTCGTCGAGGGGCACGTCGTGTTCCCGGTGCAACCAGGCGGGCTGGGCAGTCATGCCGTGGCTCCTTCCAGAGCGGGTGTCCGCGTACGCAGCCACCAGTCGCGCATGCCCCACAGGACGAGGGCGCCGTAGACGACGTAGATGAGACCGGAGAAGGCGAGCCCGCTGTGGAAGTTCAGCGGGACGCCGACGAGGTCGACCAGGAGCCAGGCGAACCAGAACTCGACCATGCCGCGCGCCTGGGCGAGCATCGCGGCCAGCGTGCCGGCGAAGATGTAGGCGTCCGCCCACGGGCTCCAGGAGAGCGAGGGGAAGGCGGTGAACAGGCCGCCGACCGCGAGGGTGCCGAGGGCCGCCCCGCCGACCAGGTAGCCGCGTTCGCGCCAGGTGGCGAACCGGACCGCTATGGAGCCGTCCTGGGCCTGCTGCCGGCCCCGGGTCCACTGCTGCCAGCCCCAGACGGCGACCGCGATGACGATGACCTGCTTGCCGACGCTGCCCGCCTGCTGGACGGAGACGTTGGCGGCGACCAGCACGACGCCGGACAGGAGCTGGGCGGGCCAGGTCCAGATGGAGCGCAGCCAGCCGAGCGCGAGGGCGATCAGGCCGACGGTGTTGCCGATCATGTCGGACCAGATGATGTGCTGGTCGAGGACGGTGAACGCCTCGGAGTTCAGCCAGTGCAGGGCGCTCACTTCGGGTCCTCCCCGGTCTCCGGCGCCTCGTGGCCGAGCAGCCGCTCGACGTACTTCGCGATGACGTCCACTTCGAGGTTGACCGGGTCGCCGGGCCCCTTGATGCCGAGCGTGGTCAGCGCCAGGGTGGTGGGGATGAGGCTGATGGTGAAGTAGTCCGGTCCGGCGTCCACCACGGTCAGGCTGACGCCGTCGACGGTGATCGAGCCCTTCTCGACCACGTACCGGGTGAGGGCGGCCGGGAGCGAGATCTTGACGATCTCCCAGTGCTCGGAGGGCCGGCGCTCCAGGATGCGGCCGGTGCCGTCGACGTGCCCCTGGACGATGTGGCCGCCGAGCCGTCCGCCGAGCGCCATGGGGCGTTCGAGGTTGACGCGGGAGCCGGTCGTCAGGGCGCCGAGGCTGGAGCGGTTCAGCGTCTCGGCCATGACGTCGGCGGTGAACTCGTGCTCGCCGAGTTCCACGACGGTCAGGCAGACGCCGTTCACGGCGATCGAGTCCCCGTGCTTGGCGCCCTCGGTGACGACGGGTCCGCGCAGGCGGAAGCGGGAGGCGTCGGCCAGTTGCTCGACGGCGGTGACCTCGCCCAGTTCTTCGACGATTCCGGTGAACATTCAGTTCTCCTTCCGGGCGGGGCCGGGGACGGCGGTGACGCGCAGATCGGGGCCGATGCGGACGGTCTCCGTCACGTCGAGGCGCAACGCCTCGGTGATCGTGGAGATTCCGGCGTCGGCGAGGGCGGCGGGGCCCGCGCCGATGAGGACGGGGGCGAGATAGCCGACGACCTTGTCGACGAGTCCCGCGGCGACGAAGGCGCCGGCCAGGACCGGGCCGCCTTCGAGGAGTACGGAGCGCACACCGCGCTCGTGGAGGGCGGCGAGCAGGGCTGCCGGGTCGAGGCCGGGCCCGTCGGCCGTGCGGGGCAGCCGCAGGACCGCCTCGTCGGGCAGGTGGCCGGCGTCCGCGTCCTCGGCGACCGCGATCAGGGTGGGCGCGGTGGCGTCGAGGACCCGGGCGCCGGGCCGTACGGCGGTGGCGCGGGTGTCCATGACGACGCGCAGGGGCTGGACGGCGCCGTCGATGCCGCGCGCCCCGAGCTGGGGGTCGTCGGCGCGGGCGGTGCCGGAGCCGACGAGGACCGCGTCGGCCTCGGCGCGCAGCCGGTGCACGTCGGCGCGGGACTCGGCGGAGCTGATCCAGCGGCTGGTGCCGTCGGCCGCGGCGACCCGGCCGTCCAGGCTCGCCGCGTACTTCCAGGTGACGTGCGGGCGGCCCCGGCGCACGGAGGTGAGCCAGGCGGCGTTGCCCGCCTCGGCCTCGTCGGCGAGGAGGCCCGCCTCGGCCCGGACCCCGGCGGCGCGGAGCGTTTCGGCGCCGCCGGTGGCCTGCGGGTCCGGGTCGCCCACCGCGTAGACGACACGGGCGATCCCTGCCTCGACGAGCGCCTGGGCGCAGGGGCCGGTGCGGCCGGTGTGGTTGCACGGTTCGAGGGTGACGTAGGCGGTCCCGCCCCGGGCCCGCCCGCCCGCCGCGCGCAGGGCGTGGATCTCGGCGTGCGGGCCGCCGGCGCGCTGGTGGAAGCCCTCGCCCGCGGTCTCGCCGGCGGCGTCGAGGACGACGCATCCGACGACCGGGTTGGGGCTGGTGGAGCCGAGGCCGCGGGCGGCGAGCGCGATGGCTCGGCGCATGGCGGCGGTGTCGGCTGCGGTGTCCACCGGGTCCTCCTGCCTCTTCGGGCACGGACTCCGGGGCCTGTCGATGACGACAGAAGAAGCGGAACGCACGACAGGGACGCCTGATGCCGGAAAAGCACGGAGGGGTCCGGTGATCCGGAACCTCCGCCAACGGCGGCGTACCCGCGAAACGGCCCGCCGCGCACTGCCTCCCATCCGGACTTTAACCGTCGGTCCAGGAATTTCACCTGGTCAACCGGCCGCTGGATGCGGACGGGTCGCGGACTGTAACCGCCGGTTCGGAATTGCACCGACCCCGGAGTGCGCTGCTGCTGGTACACGATCAGTGTGCCACGACCCGGCGGGGGCCAACCGGGTGAACGCTGTGGGGTGGCTCACAGACAGCATGTGACAAGACCTCTTTCGGACATCCGTGCAGGAATGAACCGCGATTGGTCCAGACCTATTGACGCACTGGTCTAGTCCTCTTAATCTCTGCGTCACCTCCGAGGAGCGGTTCCGCGGTGTGCGCACGCCCGGGACCAGGCACGACCCACCCCCCTTTGTTCAGTTGTGTTCTGCCGACCTCCCCAGGAGGAACCGAACGTGCTGTCCCCCACCCGTGCGAGAGCCTCGCTCCTCGCCGCCGGCGCGGGCGTCGCCGCGCTGCTGATCGGCTCGCTCTCCGCGGCCCCCTCGCAAGCCGCCGACCAGGAGTCCTGCCGCCCCGACGGGCTCTACGAGACGCCCGGCGTCTCCGTCCCCTACTGCTCCGTGTACGACTCCGAGGGCCGCGAGAAGATGGGCGCCGACCACCCCCGGCGCGTCATCGGCTACTTCACCAACTGGCGGACCGGCAAGGACGGCAAGCCCGCCTACCTGGCCTCCGACATCCCCTGGGACAAGGTCACCCACCTCAACTACGCCTTCGCCCACGTCGACGGGGCCAACAAGCTCTCGGTCGGCGCGGATGGGCCGGAAAACGCCTCCACCGGCATGACCTGGCCGGGCGTCAAGGGCGCCGAGATGGACCCGGACCTCCCCTACAAGGGCCATTTCAACCTGCTGAACAAGTTCAAGAAGCAGTACCCGAACGTGAAGACGATGGTCTCCGTCGGCGGCTGGGCCGAGACCGGCGGCTACTTCGGCGACGACGGCGAGCGGGTCGCGTCGGGCGGCTTCTACTCGATGGCCACCAACGCCGACGGCTCGGTCAACCAGGCCGGGATCGACACCTTCGCCGACTCGGCGGTCGACTTCGTCCGGAAGTACGGATTCAACGGCGTCGACATCGACTACGAGTACCCGACGACGATGAAGGACGCGGGCAACCCGCTGGACTGGACGCTGTCCAACGCCCGCCGCGCCGGCCTGGTCAAGGGCTACGCCGCGCTGATGAAGACCCTGCGCGAGAAGCTGGACCGGGCCTCCGCCGCCGACGGCCACCACTACCTGCTCAGCGTCGCCGCCCCCTCGTCGGGCTACCTGCTGCGCGGCATGGAGACGTTCCAGGTCCAGAAGTACCTGGACTACGTCAACATCATGTCGTACGACCTGCACGGCGCCTGGAACGAGTACGTCGGCCCCAACGCCGCGCTCTTCGACGACGGCAAGGACGCGGAGCTCGCCCAGGCGAGCGTCTACTCCACCTCGCAGTACGGCGGCACCGGCTACCTCAACACGGACTGGGCCTACCACTACTTCCGCGGCTCGATGCCGTCCGGCCGTATCAACATCGGCCTGCCGTACTACACCCGCGGCTTCAAGAACGTGCAGGGCGGCACCAACGGCCTGTGGGGCAGGGCGGCCTCGACCGACTGCCCGGCCGGCGCGGGGCTGACCAAGTGCGGTGACGGTGCCGTCGGCATCGACAACCTCTGGCACGACCTGGACACCAACGGCAAGGAGTCGCCGGCCGGGTCCAACCCGATGTGGCACGCCAAGAACCTGGAGAAGGGCGTCGTCGGTGACTACGTCACGGACTACGGGTTCCCCGCGGACACGAAGCTGACCGGCACCTACGTCCGCAACTACGACTCGACGCTGGTCGCGCCGTGGCTCTGGAACGCCGAGAAGAAGGTCTTCCTCTCCACCGAGGACGAGCAGTCCGTGCGGGCCAAGGCCGACTACGTGGCCGACAAGGGCATCGGCGGCACGATGATCTGGGAGCTGGCCGGCGACTACGGCTGGAACGCGGAGAAGGGCCAGTACGAGCCCGGCTCCACGCTCACCTCGACCATGTACGACACCTTCAGGAAGGCCGCGCCGTACGGGGCGAAGCGCTCCACGATCGACCTGCCGACGCAGGCGCTGGACATCGACGTCTCCTTCGGCCAGTTCCCGCTGGGCGACTCCAACTACCCGATCAGCCCGAAGCTGACGATCACCAACCACACGAAGGCGACGCTGCCCGGCGGCACGGAGTTCCAGTTCGACTACTCCACCTCGGCGCCCGCCAACGCCAAGGACCAGTCGGGCTTCGGCACGACGATCGTGCGCAGTGACCACACCGCCGCGAACAACGTCGGCGGGCTGAAGGGCGACTACAACCGCGTCTCGCTGAAGCTGCCGTCCTGGCAGACCCTGGCGCCGGGCGCGTCGGTCCAGGTCGACTTCGTGTACTACCTGCCGACGTCCACGCCGTCCAACTGGACCGTGACGTTCGGCGGCAGGTCCTACGCGCTGGCGGCGGACCTGGCCCGGGGCACGACGGTGGTCGAGCCGGACACCGGCTCGACGCCGACGCCCGGCCCGTCCGGCTCCACCGGCCCGAGCCCCGACCCGTCGGGCGGCACCTGCACGGCCGCGGCGTGGAGCGCGAGCACCGAGTACGGCGCCGGTACGACGGTGAGCCAGGACGGCCACCAGTGGAAGGCGAAGTGGTGGACGAAGGGCGAGAAGCCCGGCTCCACCGGTCAGTGGGGCGTCTGGCAGGACCTGGGCGCCTGCTGAACCCCTCCGGGGCGGGCCCGCGCGCGGGTTCCGCCCCGGCCGCGGGCCCGGTCGCCGGCCCGCCCCGGTCCGGGGTCAGGCGCCGGCCCGCCCCGGTCCGGGATCAGGCGCCGGGCGCGAACAGCGCGTCCTGCGCCGCGTCCCGCGCCGCGAGCAGCGCCCCCCGGCGGACCGCCGTGCCGCCCAGCAGACCCGCCCGCACCCCGGTGCGCAGCGGGGACATCGCGGCCAGCCGCTCCTCGACCAGCGCGGCCAGCGCGCCGCCCCCCGCGTGGCCCACCTCGCCGGAGAGCAGGACGAGCCCGGGGTCGAGGACCGAGGCCACCGCGGCGGCGCCCAGCGCGATCCGGTCGGCCAGGGCGCCGAGGAAGCCCTCGCCGTCGCCCTCCCCCGCGAGCGCCGCCCGGACGGCCGCCGCCGCACCGGGTTCCTGCCCCTCCCCCGTGACGGCGATCCCGTGCTCGGCGGCCAGTTCGCACAGCGGCGCCGAGGCGGCCAGCGAGTGCAGACCCCCCTCGCAGTTGACGGCCGAGGGCGTGCCGGCCGTGCCCGGGACCGGCAGGAAACCGAGTTCGCCCGCGCCGCCCGAGGCCCCCCGGCGCACCTTTCCGTCGAGCATGACCGCCGCCCCCACCCCGTGGCCGAGCCAGATCAGGACGAACGTGTCGTGGTCGCGGGCCGCGCCGGCGCGGTGCTCGGCGACGGCGGCGAGGTTCGTCTCGTTCTCGACCAGCACCGTCGCCGGCAGCCGCTCCTGGAGCGCCCGGACCAGGCTGCGGTGCCACGACGGCAGCCCGTTGCTGTCCCGCAGCTCCCCCGTGACGGGGTCGATCAGCCCGGGCGCGCCGATGCCCACGCTGTGCAGGGGTGCGCTCCCCGCGTTGCGGACGGTGTCCGCCAGGAGCGCGACGGCCCGCTCCACGGCGTCGTCCCCCTCCGCCTCGCCGACCGGCAACGTCGCCTCGGCCAGGGTCGCGCCCAGCAGATCGGCGACGACGACGGCGACGCCGGCGGTGCGCACGTCGAGCCCGGCCAGCAGCGCGCGGTCCGCGACGATGCCGTAGAGCCGGGCGTTGGGGCCCCGGCGGTCGGCCCCGGTCTCGCCGACGACGTGGATCAGACCCGCGCCCCGGAGGCGCTCCACGAGGTCCGCGACGGTGGGCCGGGAGAGCCCGGTCAGGGTCTTCAACTGCGTGGCCGTGAGGGGACCGTCCTGCTGGAGGAGCCGCAGGGCGAGCCGGTCGTTGATGGCCCGGGCGGTGCTCGGTGATGCGGGCATGCCGGAATCCTTCCAGATCACCGCCGAACCGGAGGCGTGCGGTCGGTCTATTTATCAGGCAGGGTTCCTGATAGTTTAACGCCCGCATCATCACCCGCATCGTGGAACAGGACTTCAGGGGAGGGCACGGCGGTATGACAACCACATCCACGGCTACGGTCTTCGGCACCAAGGAGGTGCGGCGGGCCAGGTACGCCATCGCGGCGGTCTTCACCGTGCACGGGTCGGTGACCGGCAGTTTCGCCACCCGGGTGCCCTGGATCCAGGACCACGCGGGCGTGAGCGCGGGCCAGCTGGGCCTCGCGCTGGCCTTCCCCGCGATCGGCGCCTCGGTCGCGATGCCGCTGGCCGGCGCGGTGAGCCACCGCTTCGGCGCGCGGACCGCGCTGCGCGGGCTGCTGGCCCTGTGGACGCTGTCGCTGGCCCTGCCCGCCCTGGCCCCCAACCTGCTCACGCTGTGCGCGGGGCTGTTCGTGTACGGGGCCTCGTCCGGCATGTCCGACGTGGCGATGAACGCGCTCGGGGTCGAGGTGGAGAACCGGCTCGACAAGTCGATCATGTCCGGGCTGCACGGCATGTGGAGCGTGGGCGCCCTGCTGGGGTCGGCGGCGGGCACGGTCGCCGCCCACGCGGGCACGGACGCCCGGCTGCACCACGTGACAGCCGCCGTGGTGCTGACCCTGCTCGGCCTGGCCGCCTGCCAGTGGGTGTTCGACCTGCGCAGCGAGCCGGACGAGGAGCCGCCGCCGCGCTTCGCGCTGCCGCCCAGGTCGGCCCTGATCATCGGTGCGGTGGGCTTCTGCGCGGTGTTCGCCGAAGGGGCCAGCCTCGACTGGTCGGCGGTCTACCTCCAGGACACGCTGGACAGCTCGGCCGGTGTCGCGGCGGTGGCCACCACCGCGTTCGCGCTGACGATGGCGGTCGCCCGGATCGCCGGGGACCGGGTGGTCGACCGCTTCGGCGCGGTGCGCACCGTACGGGCCGGAGGCGTCCTGGCCACGGCCGGCGGGGTCCTGGTGGTCACCGCCCCGCACGTGGCGCTCGCGATGTGCGGGTTCGGGCTGATGGGGCTCGGCATCGCCGTGGTGGTCCCGCTCGCCTTCGCGGCGGCCGGGCGCAGCGGGCCCAAGCCGGCCCAGGCGATCGCGGGCGTCGCGACGATCACGTACACCTCCGGCCTCATCGCCCCGTCGGCGATCGGTTCGCTGGCCGAGGCGACCTCGCTGGTGGCGTCGTTCGGCCTGGTGACGGTGCTGGCGTTCGGCCTGGTGCGGGGGGCCGGGGGGCGGCGGGCCGGGGACCGCAAGCCGGCGGCCGGGGGCGCGGTGCGGGACGCGGCGGCGGCCGAGCCCCGCGTCTGACCCCGCTCCCGGGCGCCGCGGAACCGGCGAACCGGAACGGGTGGGTCCGGCCGGGGCGCGCGGGCCGGGCGGCACTACCATGGCGCTGATCTTTTCCGCGACGAGCGCCGTGCCCGGCGGGCACGGGCTCACGCACCTACACACAGGGAGCAACCATGGGCCTCGGCGTGCGCTGGACCTTGCACGGCGACGGGAAGACGCCCGCACCGGGAGCGGTGGTCCGCCCCGACGAGCGGCTCTCCTGGCCCCGCACCTTCGGGCTCGGCGCCCAGCACGTGGTCGCCATGTTCGGCGCGTCGTTCGTCTCGCCGGTCCTGATGGGGCTCGACCCCAACCTGGCGATCATGATGTCGGGCATCGCGACGGCCGTCTTCCTGCTGGCCACGCGCGGCCAGGTGCCGAGCTATCTGGGCTGCTCGCTCTCGTTCGTCGGGGTCGCCGCGACGATCCGGGCGAGCGGCGGCGACAGCGCGGTGGTGACCGGCGCGGTCTTCGTGGTCGGCGTGGTGCTCTTCCTGGCCGGTCTCGCGGTGCAGCGGTTCGGCGCGCGGATCATCCACGCGGCGATGCCGCCGGTGGTGACCGGCGCGGTGGTCATGCTCATCGGGTTCAACCTGGCGCCGGTGACCGCTTCGACGTACTGGCCGCAGGACCAGTGGACGGCCCTGCTCGTGATGCTGTTCACCGGTCTGGCCGTGGTGTGCCTGCGCGGCTTCTTCTCGCGGATCGCGATCTTCCTGGGGCTGGTCTTCGGTTACGTCCTGTCCTGGCTGCTCGACCGGGTCTTCGGCAAGATCCACTCCCCCGCCGGCGGCACCGAGTCGGTCGACCACTGGCGCCTGGACCTCTCGGGTGTCGGGAAGGCGGACTGGATCGGGCTGCCCTCGTTCCACGCGCCGAGCTTCGAGTGGTCGGCGATCCTGGTCGCCCTGCCCGTCGTGATCGCCCTGATCGCGGAGAACGCCGGCCATGTGAAGGCGGTCGGCGAGATGACCGGCCGCTCGCTGGACGGCAAGCTGGGCACGGCGATCGCCGCGGACGGCGCCGCCTCGATGCTGTCGACGGCGGTGGGCGGCCCGCCCAACACCACGTACTCCGAGAACATCGGCGTGATGGCCGCGACCCGGGTGTACTCCACCGCCGCCTACTGGGCCGCCGCCTGCTTCGCCCTGCTCTTCGGCCTCTGCCCGAAGTTCGGCGCGGTCGTGGCGGCGATCCCGGGCGGGGTGCTCGGCGGCATCACGGTCATCCTGTACGGCATGATCGGGCTGCTCGGCGCCCAGATCTGGCTGAACGCCGAGGTGGACCTGCGCAACCCGCTGAACCTGGTGCCGGCGGCGGCGGGCATCATCATCGGCGTCGGCGGGGTCAGCCTGAAGATCACGGACAACTTCGAACTGAGCGGGATCGCCCTCGGCACCATCGTCGTGATCACCGGCTACCACGTGCTGCGCGCCTTCGCCCCGGCGCACCTCAAGACCCAGGAGCCGCTGCTCGACTCGGGCACGTCGGCCTACGACAAGGAGCCCCCGGCCACGGACGCGTGACCGGGGCCCCCGCCCGCTCAGTCCTCCGGGAGCTCGACCGGGGCCAGCTCGTCGAAGAGGTCGCCGGGCCCGGGATTGGTCGCGTCGGTCGCGCCGCCGAAGTGGGTCATCACGCCCCACACGGCGTTCAGCGCGGTCTGCACGGCGCCCTCGGCCCAGCCGGCCGTCCAGGAGATGTCGTCACCGGCCAGGAACAGGCCCCGCTTGTCGGCGGGCAGCCGGTCCTGCATGAAGTGGGTGAACAGGCGCCGCTGGTAGCGGTAGTGGCCGGGCAGGTTGGCCTTGAAGGCGCCCATGAACCACGGCTCGTTCTCCCAGGAGACGGTGACCGGGTTGCCGATGATGTGGCCGCGGATGTCGACGTTCGGGTAGATCTCGCCGAGCGACTTCAGCATGACGTCCATCCGCTCGGCCGCCGAGAGCGGCAGCCACTTCAGGCTGTCGTCGCACCAGGTGTAGGAGAGGCAGATGCTCGCGGGCCGGTCCGGCCCGTCGTCCAGGAGGTACGTGCCCCGGGTCATCCGGTCGGTCAGCGTCATCGACATGGTGTCGCGGCCGGTGGCCTCGTCCTCGTCCAGCCAGAACGGCCGGTCGACGGGCACGAACAGCTTGGACGACTCCATGTAGTGGGTGCGCTCCATCGCCGTCCAGTGGTCGATCGGGAAGAGCGCGTCGTCGCAGTCGATCTTGGAGAGCAGCAGCCAGGACTGCCCGGTGAAGACGGCCGCCCGGAAGGTGCGGATGTCCCCGGAGGCGTCGGTGACGGTGATCCGGTTGCCGGCCGTACGGTTCAGCCGGGTGACGGCCCCGCGCGGCTCGCCGCCGTGCAGCGAGGACAGCGAGGTCCCCAGCGGCCAGTGCGTGATCTTCCGCGGCTCGCGCTCCCACAGGCGCAGCGGAAGCTGCTGGCTGCCCCCGACGATGGAGCGGTGGTGGTCGTCCGCCTCGGTGTAGACGACGCGCAGGATCTCCAGGATGGAGTTGGGGAAGTCGGTGTCCCAGCCGCCGGTGCCGAAGCCGACCTGGCCGAAGATCTCGCGGTGCCGGAAGGACCTGAAGGCGTCGGAGTCGCAGAGGAAGCCGTAGAAGGTCTGGTTGTCCAGCTTCTCGACCAGCCGGGACCAGATCTCCCTGATCCGGTGCACATCGCGCTCGCGCATCGCCCGGTTCATGTCGGAGAAGTCGGCGCCCTCCTCCAGACACCGGTTCCAGGCGTCCATCACATCGCGGTAGACCTGCGGGAGTTCATCAATGGTCCTGGCGTAGTGCGACTCGCCCTTGAGGTCGACCACGGTCGACGGGGTGGCCGGGCAGAGCGGGTTGGGGAACGGCTTCGTCTCCAGGCCCACCAGATCGATGTAGTGCTGGAGGGCGGTCGAGGAGGGCGGGAAGCGCATCGCGCCCATCTCGGCGGTGAGCGGTTCGCCGTCGGTGGCGCAGCCCTCGAACTCGACGGTGCGCAGCCGTCCGCCGATGCGGTCGGCCTCGTAGACGACGGGCCTCAGGCCCATCTTCATCAGCTCGTACGCGGTGATGATGCCGGAGAGCCCGCCGCCGATGACGGCCACCTCCGTGCCGTGCTCGGTCGCCGGTATCTGGCCGAGCCCCGCCGGGTGGGCGAGGAAGTCGTCGTACGCGTACGGGAAGTCCGGCCCGAACATGGTGATCGGCGGGGCCGCTTCCTCGGTGTGCTGGACGGCGGGGGGCACGGCGGTCATGGGGCGGGGACTCCTCGGACGGAAGGGCGGAGACGAAGGAAGGGGTGTGCGGGCTCAGACGAGGGAGCCGTACAGGCCGGGGCGGCGGTCGCGGAGATACGGGTTGGCGGCCCGGGAGTCCGCGAGCAGGCCGGGGTCGACATCGGCGGTGACCAGTTCCTCGCCGCGCCCCGCACGGGCGCGGACCGTGCCGTCGGGACCGGCCAGACAGCTCAGCCCGGTGAAGTCGAACGCGCCTTCCGGGCCGGTGCGGTTGACGTACGCGATGTACAGCTGGCTCTCGAAGGCACGGACCGGGACGAGGGATTCGGCGACGAAGGAGAAGGGGTGCATCAGCGCGGTCGGGACCAGCAGCAGGTCGGTGCCGGCCAGGGCGTGCGCCCGTACGTTCTCCGGGAACTCGACGTCGTAGCAGGTCAGCAGGCCGATGCGGACGCCGCCCAGCTCGGCCTGGACCACGGGCTGCCCGCCGGGGGTGAACCAGCGCTGCTCGAAGTCCCCGAAGAGGTGGGTCTTGCGGTAGTTGGCGAGCGCGGTGCCGTCCGGGCCGATGAGCTGCGCGGAGTTGTACAGGGTGTCGCCCTCGCGCTCGGGGTAGCCGTAGTGCACGGCGATCCCGTGCCGTGCGGCGATCCCGGCGACGGCGCGGGCGGCGGGCCCGTCGGCGGTCTCGGCGAGCCGGGGGACGTCGTCGCCGATCGCGTACCCGGTGAGGTACAGCTCGGGGCAGACCAGGAGCCGGGCCCCGGTGGCGGCGGCGCGCCGGGCGGCGTCCGCCAGCAGCTCGACGGAGCCGGCGACCGAGCCGGGACGCCCGGAGCTCTGGAGCAGGGCGGTGCGCAACGGCGGCATGGCTGACCTCGGGCGATACGGGCGGAGCGGGGACGTGGAAACGGTACGTTCAGCCGTTCGGCCCGGACAAGGCGCGACCGTTGCGCACCGACCGCCGATCCGTTGCGCGGTCCGGGCGGTACGCGGCGATTCGTTGCGCGGCCGAGGCCCGGCCCGTGCCGCCGCCCCGGTCCGCCCGGCGGACGGCCGCTACCCCGGGGGCCCCGGAGCGAACCGCCGCAACAGCGGCGAGAGGACCAGCACGGACTTCGTCCTCTCCACGTAGGGCTCCCCCGCGATCCGCTCGAGCACCTGCTCGAAATGGCGCATGTCCGCCGCGAAGACCTGGACCAGCGCGTCCGCGTCACCGGTGACCGTGGAGGCGGAGGCGACCTCGGGGTAGCGGGCGAGGCCCTGCTTGATGGAGTCCGGGGAGGTGTTGCGGCGGCAGTAGATCTCGATGTACCCCTCGGTCTCCCAGCCGACCGCGGCCGGGTCGACCCGTACGGTGAAGCCGGTGATCGCCCCCTCGGCGCGCAGCCGGTCCACCCGGCGCTTCACGGCGGGCGCGGACAGGCCGATGATCGCGCCGATGTCGGCGTAGGAGCGGCGGGCGTCCTCGGCCAGGGCGTGGACGATGCGTTCGTCGAGGTCGTTCAGTCGCACGTCGTACGGGTCACTTCTCTGCGGGGCACGGACGGAGCCGGGCATGACTGTGCCGGGGGGCGGCACCGGCCGCCCCCCGGCAGTAGACCACGGGTCAGCTCCAGCTGGCGTGCAGCGGCTTGCCCTCCGCGTAGCCGGCGGCGCTCTGGACTCCGACGACGGCCTTCTCGGCGAACTCGGCGAGGGAGGCCGCGCCGGCGTACGTGCAGGAGGAGCGGACGCCCGCGATGATCGAGTCGATCAGGTCCTCGACGCCGGGGCGCGCCGGGTCCAGGAACATCCGCGAGGTGGAGATGCCCTCCTCGAAGAGCGCCTTGCGGGCGCGGTCGTACGCGGACTCGTCGGAGGTCCGGTTCTTCACGGCGCGCGCGGACGCCATGCCGAAGGACTCCTTGTAGAAGCGCCCGTCGGCGGTCTGCTGGAGGTCGCCCGGGGACTCGTACGTACCGGCGAACCAGGAGCCGATCATCACGTTGGACGCGCCGGCCGCGAGCGCCATGGCCACGTCGCGCGGGTGGCGGACCCCGCCGTCGGCCCAGACGTGCTTGCCGTACTTCTTCGCCTCGGCGGCGCACTCCAGCACGGCCGAGAACTGGGGGCGGCCCACGCCGGTCATCATGCGGGTGGTGCACATGGCGCCGGGTCCGACGCCGACCTTGATGATGTCCGCGCCGGCCTCGATGAGGTCGCGCACGCCCTCGGCGGCGACGATGTTGCCCGCCACGATCGGCACCCGCGGGTCCAGCGCCCGGACCGCGCGAACCGCGTTGATCATGGACTCCTGGTGGCCGTGCGCGGTGTCCACGACGAGGGTGTCCACACCGGCGTCGAGGAGCTGCTTCGCCTTGCCGGCCACGTCGCCGTTGATGCCGACGGCGGCGGCGATGCGCAGCTTGCCGGCCGCGTCGGTGGCCGGGGTGTAGAGGGTGGCGCGCAGGGCGGCCTTGCGGGTGAGGATGCCGACGAGACGGCCGTCCGCGTCCACGGCGGGGGCCAGCTTGCGGTTGGCGCCGTCCAGCTTGTTGAAGGCGTCGCGCGGGTCGATGTCCGCGTCCAGGACGACCAGGTCCTTGGACATGACCTCGGAGAGCTGGGTGAAGCGGTCCACGCCGGACAGGTCGTGGTCGGTGACCACGCCGACGGGCCGGCGGTCGGCGTCCACGACGATTCCGGCGCCGTGCGCGCGCTTGTGCAGCAGGGAGAGCGCGTCGGCGACGGTCTGGCCCGGCGACAGCTCGATCGGCGTGTCGAGCACCAGGTGGCGCGTCTTGACCCAGGAGATGACGTCGGTGACGACCTCGATCGGGATGTCCTGCGGGATGACCACGAGTCCGCCGCGGCGGGCGACGGTCTCGGCCATCCGGCGCCCCGCGATCGCGGTCATGTTCGCGACGACCAGGGGGATGGTGGTGCCGCTGCCGTCGGGCGAGGCCAGGTCGACACCCTGGCGCGATCCGACCGCCGACCGGCCCGGGACCATGAAGACGTCGTCGTACGTGAGGTCGTACGGGACCGAGGGGGACTCTGTATAGCGACCGGTGCCGGGCTCAAGAAAACGCATAACACTCATTTTTTCATACGAAATGGCGCAGGTCGCTTCCACGAAGACACAGCAAATGACTCCCGTGCTCGTATGTTCCTACGAAGGAACCGCTGCGGGAGTCCCGGGCAAGTGCCACCTGCCTTACCCGGAGACCTTACCCGAACGGCTTTCAACCATTCCCGATCATCTGCCCTGGACCTGGTGACAGGGGGTCAGGTAGCTTCAAACCCGCAGGTCCCGTGGGTCACCACAACGCCCCGGAGGAACGGACGGATCATGCTCAACTTCCGTCACCCGTACGACCGGAGAGGATCACGACCCGCCCGTGGAGAACGAACTGCCGGACATTTACTGCCCGTTCCCCCAGCGGACGAACCCGCACGTCGGCCACGTACGGAAGCATCTGGACACCTGGACCCGCAACACCGGCCTGGTGCAGCGGGATTCGGCCAGGGAGCGCTTCGAGCAGGCCGACTTCGGCGCGTTCGTCGGCATGGTCTACCCGACCGCCGACAGTGAGAATCTGGACCTGGTCGCCGACTGGTTCGTCTGGCTCTTCCTCGTCGACGACCAGCTCGACGACGGCCACCTCGGCCGCAGCCCGGAGCGGGTGCGGGACGTCGTCGCCGTGATGCTGGCGGTGATCGAGGGCACCCGCACCGGCGTCCTGGAGAACGAGGAGCTGCCCGCCGCCGTGGTCGCCCTCATCGACCTGTGGCAACGTACGACGCCGACCGCGGCGGTGCACTGGCGGCGCAGGTTCGCCTGGCACCTGAAGAAGTACCTCACCACCGCCACCACCTGGGAGGCCGGGAACCGGGCGGCGGGCGTGGTGCCGTCGGAGGAGCTGTACATAGAAAAGCGCCGTCACACCGGCGCGATCATCGTCTGCATGGACCTGATAGAGATCGTCGCGGGCATCGAGGCGCCCTCCTCGATCCACAACGACCGCCGGTTCATCACCGCCCTCGAAGCGTCCTGCAACCACGTCTGCTGGGCCAATGACGTGTACTCGTACGAGAAGGAGCAGGTGCTCGGCGAGATCCACAACCTCGTCCACCTGGTCCGCCACCACCGCGGCTACGGCAAGCAGCGGGCGCTGGAGCACGTCTGCGCGCAGATCGCCGTCGAGACGGAGCGCTTCCTGGCGGCGGAGCGCGAGCTGCTGGAGGCGTATCCGCAGCTGGCGCCGATGCTGGAGCCGTATCTCGACGGCATGCGCAGCTGGATGCGCGGCAATCTCGACTGGTCCCGGCAGACGCCCCGCTACAACCCGGCCGCCGTCAGCCAGTACGAGCAGCCGGAGCAGTATCTGGAGGCCAGGGTCCTGGGCCTGCCGCGGGACTGAGCGCGCGCCGGACGTACGAGGAGGGGCGGGGGGCCCCCGGCCCCCCCCCCCCCCGCGGGTGCGCCGCCCCAGGCGCCCGCCCGGGGCCCCCCCGCCCCGGCGGGCCCGCGCGGGGGCGGCCCCGCCGGGGGCCGGGTGTCGGCGGCG